>NZ_KB889561.1:0-458752 GCF_000372745.1 Embleya scabrispora DSM 41855
CGGGACCGGCCGCCGACCTCGTTGCGCGAGCGATTGGTGCCCTCGTACACCGACAACAGCCCGTACACCGGCGGCGGCTGGCTGCCGTGCGTCCTGGTGACGCTGCTGGCCGGTTTCATCCGGTTCTGGAACCTGGGCAAGCCGCGGGCGGTGATATTCGACGAGACGTACTACGCCAAGGACGGCTGGTCGCTGCTCAAGCTCGGCTACGAGGGCACCTGGCCCAAGGAGGCCAACGACCAGATCCTGGCCGGTCGGACCGACACGCTGCAGACCCAGGGCTCGTACATCGTGCACCCGCCGATCGGCAAGTGGACGATCGCGCTGGGCGAGCAACTCTTCGGGCTGACGCCGTTCGGGTGGCGCTTCGCGCTCGCGGTGCTCGGCACCCTGTCGGTGCTGATGTTGTGCCGGATCGGCCGCCGCCTGTTCCGCTCGACGCTGCTGGGCTGCGTCGCGGGCCTGCTGATGGCGCTCGACGGCCTGCACTTCGTGATGAGCCGCACATCGCTGCTCGACCTGGTGCTGATGTTCTGGATCCTGGCCGCGTTCGGATGTCTGCTGATCGACCGCGACGACACCAGAGGGATCGCGGCCCGGTTGTTCGAGTCCGGCCCGGACGCGGCACGGGCGGCCTCGATGAAGTTCGGGTTGCGACCGTGGCGGATCGTGGCCGGCATCTGTCTGGGCATGGCCTGCGGCACCAAGTGGAGCGGCATCTACGTNCTCGCCGCCTTCGGCGTCATGACCGTTCTCTGGGACGCCGGCACNCGNCGCGCGTGCGGCGCGCGCCGGCCNTACCGCGCNNCNCTGCGGCACGACGTGCTGTTCGCGTTCCTGTCCACCGTCGCCATCGCGGTGGCGATCTACATCTGGTCCTGGACCGGCTGGTTCATGACCGACGGCGGCTACTTCCGGCACTGGGCCGACGACCGCTCCGGGCTGTCCCCGGACGAGGTGTTCGGCATCCCACTGCCCCAATTCGGCATGTCGTGGGTGCCGGCGCCGCTGCGCAGCCTGTGGCACTACCACGCGGAGATGTGGTCGTTCCACACTCACCTGGACGACCCACACCAGTACCAGTCGAACCCGTGGAGCTGGCCGGTGCTCGGCCGGCCGGTGCTCTACTCCAACGAAATCGTGCACCGGGGCGCGGCCGGGTGCACCGAGCAGGACTGCTACCAGACCGTACTGGCCATCGGGACACCGCTGCTGTGGTGGACCGGCGTGATCGCGGCCGGCTACCTGCTGTTCCGCTGGGCCGGCCGCCGCGACTGGCGCGCGGGCGCGATCCTGTGCGGCCTGGGCGCGGCGTACCTGCCCTGGCTGGCCTTCCAAGAGCGCACGATCTTCCTGTTCTATGCCGTCGCCTTCGTACCGTTCCTGTGCCTGGCGGTGACCATGATGCTCGGCGCACTGCTCGGCCCACCCGGGGCCACCGAGCGGCGACGCGCGTGGGGCACCGCCGGAGTGGTCGCGATCATCGCGCTGATCGCCTGGAACTTCCTCTACTTCTACCCGATCCTCGCCGGTGAGACGATCGGTCGAAGTGCGTGGCTGGATCGCATGTGGTTCAGCACCTGGATCTGAGCCGGAAGGTGGCCGCACGCCGGCGCGGTCTCGGGTCAGGCGGTGTCGAAGCGCCACCGGGTCTGGGTGAAGGTGCCCTTGCCGAATCCGAAGACGGTCGTCGGCGCGACGCGGTAGACCGCCGCCCGGTTGCCGTCCTTGCCCTGAAAGGCCCCGTCACGCACGTCGAAGTGCCACTCCGGGCCGTACTTGCCCTGGTACGCGTCGGCCAGCCGGCTCAGCCGCGCGTGGTCGGTCAGCAGCGCCGCCTCGCCCTCGACGACCAGGTCCAGGCCCTCGTGCAGGGCGTTGTCGCCGGTGGTCAGGACGCAGTTCGCGTTGGCGGCGAGGTTGCGCGCCTTGCGCTCCTCGGCGCCTGTACAGAAGTGCAACGCGTCGTCGAGCCAGACACCCAACAACGGGGTGACGTGCGGCCGCCCCTCGGGCCGCACCGTGGTCAGCCAGTACACCGGTGCGGTCGCGAGCCGAGTGACGGCCTCCGACCACGGGGTGGCGACCGCCGCGGGGTCGCTGTAGCGCGCGTCGAGATCGGTACGGGGTTCGTGCTTCGACATCAAGGTGTCCTTCGGTGAGTCGATCGGTGGTCTGCACATGATGAGACCGCGCTTCGCCGTGAAACTCATCGGCGGGCGGGCGTTGTTCGCCCGAAGGAAGCAGTCGTTGGGCGATATGCCGGCCGAGCGTCACCCGCGCCACGAGGGTGCGTGGACAGTCCGGATCAGTCCGGGCAGTGCGGGCGGCCGGAGCCGGAGCGGAAGACCGCGTCCGTCCGGGCGCCGGTGGGCCCGTCGAGGCGGGCCGCCGGTCGTGCGGCGTGCCACACACGTCACGGGCATATTCGGCGTTCGGCCTTCACGTTCCGGTCGAAGCGCACACGCACCGGCGGCCCCTGCGGCGGGTCGTACTCCAGGGCACGGTTGCCGATGAACCGCGTGTTGGCAATCGTGCCCCGATCCCTGTGGCATCCGTCCAGAATCCGCGTACTGCGATCGAGTCCCTTCTCCATGCGAATCTCCAGGCCGTACCTCGCGTGGCGCACGTCGCCGTCGTCGTAATCCAGCCGTACCGCCCGGATCCGACCGTCCGGCGACACCGCCACGACCTCTTCGGTCGACCTGCCGGAGGGAACCAAGGACGCGAGGACGGCGTATGCGACCAGGATGAAGCCCACCATCACTCCACTCAGGATCGCGAGAGCCAGAGCGCAGACGCGGAGCAGGAAGCTACGGGAGGTCGCCACGATCTCGGTCGCGATCAGGCACCAGCCGAGGGTGGCCAAGACGGGCCTACTGGAGAGGATTCCCTCGTCGAGGACGTCCAGGTTCCACGGGTTGGGCTCGACGAGCCGCCAGACGGCGAACGCCGCGCCGGCCGACCCCAGCAGCAGCACCCTGCGGACGATCACCGCCATCCGGATCATGCGCGCGAGTTCGGGATCGTCATCGCTCGATCGCGCGTCGGGCGTCGTTCCCCATGTCATCGCCCACCCCCGAACCCCCGTGGCGGGGAGCGTGGGTGCTACGCCCCCAACCGATATGGGCGGAACGTACCCACCACCACGCGCCCTACTCCCCGCGGCGGGGCCGAAGCCGGGGTGTAGGTCCTCCCGCGGATGAAGTGCCGTACCGGTGCGTGTCGGACGCGGGGGAGCTCGTGTCCGTCAGGTGGAGCGGCGTGGTGGTCCGGTTGGTGACCTCGGTGGACGACGAGTTGCCGGTGACCGCCTGGACGATCATTCCGGCGGGGACGGTCATCCCTTCCGCCGCGGCATGATGCATCGTCATAAAGGCCCCCGCCGACCGCAGTTCATGAATCCGGGCGGCCGAGCGAGCTACGTCGGCCGAACCGCCGGGAAGCCTGGACGCAAATTACCGAACTCGACTAGCTTTTCGGACATGGAACCTGAGGAACGCCGCGCGAACATCCGCAAGCCGCGCGGCCGTTACGCCAAGGGGGTCGCGCGCCGCAACCAGATCCTCGAAGTGGCACTCGACGTCTTCGCCACCCTGGGCGAGAAGGGCGCGCTGATCAAGGAGATCGCCGACCGCATGGGCATGTCCCAGGCCGGCGTCCTGCACTACTTCGGATCACGCGAGGGCCTGCTGATCTGGGTCCTGGCCGAACGCGACCGCGTCGCCGCCGAGAAGATCTCCCGGGATCGGTTCGACGATCCGCTCACCCCGATGGCCGACACCCTGCGCCGCAACGGCGACGTCCCCGGGCTGATCCGCCTGTACGTGAGCCTCGCCGCCGCGGCCGGCTTCCCGGAACACCCCGCCCGCGAATTCTTCGAGATCCGCTCCGCCGACATCGTCGCGGGCCTGCGCGACGGCCTCGCCGACCTGCAACGCCAGGGCCGCGTCCGCCCCGACATCGACTCGGCCGCCGTCGCCCGCCTGGCCCTCGCCGCCGCCGACGGCATCCAGTACCAGTGGCTGATCGACCCCACGGTGGACATGGGCGGCGTCATCGACACGATCCTCGCCCTGGTCGTGAACGTCCCCCAGCCCTCCGCCACCTCGACCGGCGGGGCCGGCGAGGCCGCTCAACACCGATGACATCGACAACCGGGGGGTCCGTGCCGGTGATCGTCACGACGGTAGTGCCCGCGGTCGGGCCGCTGTTCGGCGTGAGGCCGGTGGCCTCGGGCGTGGGAACGGTGTGCAGGGACAGTTGCCTGGGACTGTTCACCCCGGTGGCGGCGGTGGTGACGGTGTTGGTGGCGTAGATGGACCCGGGCACGTTCCCGCTGGGGCGGTCGGTGACGTAGGCAGTGGTACGACCGGGCTGAACCGCGTGCGCGGCCGACGCGGCCAAGGCGACCAGGCCGGTCGCGGTGAGCACGGCAACTTCGAGTGGACAGTACTCACCACCCGCCGAGTCTGCGCGAGCGCCCCACCCACGCCGCACACGCCCACCTCCTCGATGAGGAACTCCCGTGAGTGGCACGGGAGTTGAGCCTGCTACCGCTGCCCTGGCACACGCCGCCGCGTACATGATCAACGAGGACGCCCCCTGCGCACCCCGACACGCTGAGGGCGCGGGCGAACCTGGCCGCCTCGTACCGCCGGCCGGGGCGGCGGACCGACGAAGCCATCGCCCTGGAGGAGCGAGTGCCGGCCGACCGCGAGCGGCTGCTGGGCGAAGAACACCCCGACACGGTGGCGGTAGCGGATGCCGTGCGCAGGTGGATGAGTGAGTAGGAATCCACAGTTGTGTGCAAATCGCGACCCCACCGGACGACACCGTCCGGCGGAGCGCAGTTCGGCGACCCTGCGCCCGGGGTACTCGGTCTGCCAGGCCACTGGACGTTGGACCATGCCGCGGCTGCTCCCGGGACCCGTCGTTGACGGTACCCAAGTCCGGAACGGACTTCCGAGGCCGGTCGTACCCTCACTCACTCTCGGAGGACGCGCCGAGAATTCGCGACGCGGGGTGTCTCCGAGGAGACGCCCCGATCCGGCTCCGGGGCATCACGACGTGCTCCGCAGGATCCACCGGAACGCTTCCATCACCGACTCGTGACAGCACATCGTCCCTGCACATCCTCGACAGGCACCCATGCAGAACCCTCCCGTCACCATGTTCGGCCCCCCGATCACCTTCCTCGGGGTTCCGGCGTGCGACCTCGACGCCCCGGCCACCTACGCCGACGCCGACATCGTGGTCCTCGGGCCCCGCTCGACGGCGGCACCTCCTACCGCTCCGGCGCACGGTTCGGCCCGTCCGCCATCCGCCAGGCGTGTTACCTGCCACAGGCCGGATCGAGGCCGAGCCTGGCACTTCGGGTCGACGCCCTGCAGGACCTGAAGGTCTACGACGCCGGCGACGTGGCCCTGTACAGCGATGACATGGCGGAGTCGGTCAAGCACATCGAAGCGGCCGTCTTCAAGATCGCCTCCACCTGGGACCGCCGCGAACCACTGCTGCACGGTCGAGACTCCGACGAACAACTTCAGCAAATCGACAACGGCCGGATCCACGGCCACCCGCACACCCGGGATCGTCGCGGTCGTTGACGCCGGTGAGGAGGAGGCCGAGGCGGCGGAGCCCTTCGGGAAACCCGTGTGCGGCGAGGCGTTCCCGTCGGCGTCGGTCCGTCAGTTGCGCTTTCTGTTCTTGCTCCACAACCCGAAGGCGAACATCCCGAGGATGAAGACGAGAATGGCAACTCCGAACACCGTTCCGGGCGTTCCGTCGGGTATCCATTCTCCGCGCGCGAGCGTCATCGAAGCTCTCCTGTCTCGACCGAACGAACGAGCCACGGCCGCTCGAACAGCCGATTCGGTCTCGGCCCATCCGACCTCGAGTGACCGGCATGGTGTCCTCGAAGTGTTGCCCCGATGTCGCCGATCATGCCGCCCGACCACCACTGTCGACGGGCGACATCTCGGACTCACCGTGCCGGCACGCGCGTCGTCTCACCCGGTTGCGGCAGGCGCGCGGGGCGGAAGAGGGTGAGGGCAGCGGCGGCGGCGAGCCCCGCGCTGATCGCGGCGGCGCCGAACGCGGTCGCGATGCCGTGCGTGAGGACGTGCTCGGCGCTCTGCGTGGGGGACGCCCCGCGGGTCGCGGCGCCGAACACGGTCACCCACACCGCCAGCCCCAGCGTGCCGCCCATCCACTGGGTGGTCTGCAACAGGCCCGACGCCGCGCCTGATTCGTGCGCCGCGACGCCCGACAGGCCGTAGATGTTCAGCGGCGTCATGGCGATTCCGGCGCCCGCTCCGATGAGTATCACCGGTCCGAGGATGCCCGTCGGGTACCCGGTGGCGTCCCCGAGGCGGGCAAGCCACACGAGCCCGGTGGTGCAGGCGACCGCGCCGACCGCCACCGGCCACGCGGTGCCCACCCGCCGGGTCACCGCGGGCGCGAGCCTGGCCATCGTGAACTGCGCGGCCATCAGGGGCAGGAAGGCCAGGCCGCTCTTGATCGGGCTGAAGCCCCGCCCTTCCTGGAAGTATTGGCCGAGCAGGAAGAGCACGCTGAACATCGCGGCCGCATAGAGCCCGACGATGGGCAGTACCCGGGCAAGGGTGCCGGACACGGCCAGGCGCAGCGGCAGGACGGGCTCGGCGGCGCGCCGCTCGACCAGCCGGAACGCGGGCAGGAGAACGGCTGCGGCGACGAGGCCCGCGACGGTGCGGCCGTCGTGCCAGCCGTCGGACGCCGCGCGGATGAAGGCGTACACCAGGGCGGTGATTCCGGCGGTGCCGGCCAGCGCGCCGGCGAGGTCGAAACGTGGGCGGACGGTCGGGGCGGACCGCTTCGGCTCGCGGACGACGCGCATGGCGAGTGCGGCGAGCAGCGCGCCGAGTGGCACGTTGATCAGAAAGACCCAGCGCCACGAGACGAGTTCGGTAAGCACGCCGCCGAGGATGAGGCCGACGGACGCGCCGCCGCCGAGTACCGCCGAGTACCACGACAGGGCGCGCGCCCGTGCGGGTCCTTCGAAGGTGCTGACGATGAGGGCCATCGTGCTGGGGCCGACGAGCGCGCCGCCGACGCCTTGCAGGACACGGGCGCCGATCAGCCACCAGGCCCACGGTGCGAGGCCCGCGAGCAGCGAGGCGGTGGTGAACAGGAGGACACCGGCGATGAACGTCCGGCGGCGCCCGAACGCGTCCCCGAGCCGCCCGCCGAGCAGGAGCAGGCCGCCGAAGGCGAGCGTGTACGCGTTGAGCACCCACGATGACGCGGTCGGCGAGAGGTCGAGTGCGGAGCCCATGTCGGGCAGCGCGAGGTTCACCACGGTGACGTCGATGCCGATGAGCAGCATCGAACCGGTGATGACCGCGAGTACGAGGCCGGCCCCCCGGATTCCGGGTCCGGAGGGGCCGCCGGAAGCTCCGACGGCCGACGTCGGAGGCGAAGACCCGGGCAAGGACCCGGTCGGCTCCTCGGATGAGGACGCCTGGGGTGCGCCGGCCGCGGCGGAAGAAGGCATGGCTGACCTCCAAAGGTCAGGACAAGGGAATTTAAGAGACCCACTGGTCTCCTAAATTCACTCTAGGAGACTCGACAGTCTCTTACAAGCCGTTGGGGATACTGGAGTCCGCAGACGAGAAAGGTGACCGCGTTGGAATCCCGCACCGGAGAACCGCGCCACGCCGCCGCACCGCCCACCCGACGGCGCGGCCGCGAACTCCAACAGGCCATCTACCAGGCGACCTTCGAGCAGCTGCGCGAGGTCGGCTACGCGGGCCTGACGATGGACGGCGTCGCCGCCGCCGCGCGGACCGGCAAGGCCCCGCTGTACCGGCGCTGGCCCGACAAGGACGCCTTGCTCGTCGACGCGCTGCGCGACCGACTCCCGTCCGCCGACGACATCCCGCTCGCCGGTGACCTGCGATCCGACCTGATCGCGATCCTGCGCTTCCTGCGCGGTGCCTGCGCGATCACCGCCGACACGGCACTGCAGACGGTCAAGCAGCAGTCAGAGGGCGTACACGCGATGATGCGCGAACGCATCTCCGAGCCGACCCGGCGCCTGATCCTGGAGACCCTGCGCGCGGCGGAAGAACGCGGCGACACCCGCCCCGGATCCGCGACCCCCCTCACCGCGCGCGTCGGTCCCGCCATGATCGCCTATCAAAACCTGAGCGCCCCGACGGAACTCACCGACGAATTCGTGGTGTCGGTCGTCGACGAGGTCCTGCTCCCCATGCTGCGCGGCCCGGCCTGACCCCGGCGACCACTGCCCCCGGGCCGCCTTCGCCGGCGCCCCGTGATGGCGTTCGGTACTCAGGCACGGCGGAACACGCCGGGCGTGACGCCGTACACACGCTGGAACCAGCGGCCGAAGTGCGCCTGGTCGGCGAAGCCGGTGACCGCCGCGGCGTCGGCGGGCGCGGCGCCGGCCTCGAGCAGGGAACGCGCGTGACGCAGGCGCAGTTGTCGCTGGTAGTCGCTCGGCGCGAAGCCGAATTCGGCGCGGAAGCAACGGTAGAGGGCGAACCGGCTGCATCCGGCGGCCTCCGCCAGTTGCTCGGCGGGTATCGGTTCGAGGTAGCCATCGTCCAGGAGTGACCGGGCTCGGTGGGCCGCTTGGCGGCGCGCTCGGTCGGTCGGTGTCCGGGCGCGCACAGGAGGTGCCGTGGAGGACGCGCCACGGCGGGTCATGGCGGTGACAGCCGCGGTCAGGCGTTCATCGCGTACCAACGGATCCGCGGTGCCGACCAGCGCGGCGTGCAGACGGGCGAGGGCGTCGGCGAGCGCGTGGTCGCTCAACACGGGGCGTGGGAACAGGGGCAGGGCGCTGGAGCGTCCGTCGGTGACGTCGGTGATCACTTCGCGCACGACGGATGGCCCGATGTGGACGATGCGGTACTGATACCCCGACTCGGCCGCGGCTCGGCCGTCGTGGACGTCATCCGGATTGAAGGCCATCACCATCCCGGCACCGCTGGTGTGGGCGGCGCCCCGGCAGCGAAACCGCTGGGCGCCGGCGTCGGTGATGCCGAACGAGTACGTGTCGTGGCTGTGTGGCGGGTAGACGTGATCGAGGAAGTGCGCGTGCATGGCTTCCACGGGGCGTGCGCCGTCGCGCCAGTAGCGAACCCAGCTGTCGGCCGTTGTCATGGACGCATTATGAGCGCGGCGCACCAGCGTTCAAGACCCCCACGGGCCACAACCGTCAGAGTCGGCCCATGTCACGGAAGAGGGGCTTGCACAGCCCGTACCTTTTGCTGTCGATCACCATGGTGCTGTGGGGAGGCGCCTTCTCCGGCTCCAAGTCGGTGGTGGAACACGTACCGCACTCGGTGGCCGCCCTGCTGCGGTTCGGGGGCGCCGCTCTGGCCCTCCTGGTGGCGGTGGTGCTCTTCGGCGACCGGCAGGCGAAGACATCACCGCACACCGGCCGGCGCGCCGCCATGGCGGGCGTCCTGGGGGTCTTCGCCTACAACGGCTTCTTTTTCTGGGGGCTCTCGCTCGCGCCCTCTCTGGACGCGGGCATCCTCATTCCCGTGATGAGTCCTGTGATCACCAGTTTCCTTCTGCTGGTCACCGGGCGGGAGCGGGCGTCGAGGGCACGGCTGGGCGGCCTCGCGCTGGGTCTGGCCGGGGCCGTGGTGTTCTTTCTCGGGGCAAGCGGCAGTGCGCACGGGAACCCGTCGCGCCTTGCCGGAGACGCGCTGTTCCTCCTCAGCGCGGTGTGCTGGGCTGCCTATACGCTTGCCGGCCCTCGGGTGTTGGCCGGCATCGATCCGCTGCGCGCCACCACCTACGCGACGTGCGCGGGGGCGCTGCTGCTGGGCGTGATCGCCGCGCCCGAAATCCCGAGCGTGGAGTGGAGCGAGTTGCCGCCGGGCGTCTGGCTGGACGCGGTCTACCTGGCACTGGGCGCGGCCGCCGTCGCCAATCTCCTCTACTACCGGGGGGTGGGAGCCGTGGGGCCCGCCTCCGCCTCGTTGATGATGTTCACCGTCCCGGTGGTCAACATCGTGTGCGGCACACTGTTTCTGGGGGAATCCTTCGACGCCGTACAGACCGCGGGGGCCCTGGTGCTTTCGGCGGGTGCGGTCCTTGCCGCGCTGGAAGGGCGGCTGTCCCGGCGCGCCGCCGTGGCACCGGTCCCCGAGCAGGAGGACTCGGCCAAGGCGTGACTTCGCCGGCCGGTGTGGTCCGAGACCATGCCCGGGCGACATCGCATGAGGCCCGGCACCATGGACGGGGTCGGGTACCGCCATACCGTCGTGCGGATACACGACGCCCCGGGACGGTGCGGGCGTATCTCACCGGTCTCGGAACGAGCCGCCCATGGCGGACACCACGGAAGGCGGCGCATCGCGCGCTGTGGGCGTCGAAGCCGGCGCACCGGTCCGCGTGCCGGAAGCCGAACACCAACGTGCCGTGTGGCTGGATGACCTGACCACCGTCGGCACCGCCGTCACAGGGCACACCGTCCTCGCGGACTGGGAGCACCTGCACGCGTCCGGAACCCCCGGCCGGAGCCGGTGTCGGGGCTGTGGATCGACGGCTACTTCCCCGCCGAGACGCACCTGAACCCGCACCACGGCCGGAACCACGACGCGCAGTTCGTGCTGCGCCTCCCCGACGACTGGAACGGCAAGCTCGTCGTCACCGCCGCTCCGGGAATCCGACGGCAGTACGCCGCCGACCACATCATCGCCGACGGCTGCCCCGACTGGCATCCGGCTGCCGGGAACCCTGGGCGCGCCGCCGGCACGGCAACATGTGACCGGACACCCCATCGCCGAGCCGGACCATGGCATCGCACACCACCCTCCGAAGCTCCGACCGTCGCCCGGCGAAACACGTCACTGTGCGGCCCCGTACCGACGGCCCGGCGCCGCGCACCCCGCGCCCGGCTGTGTGGTACTACGGCCCGGAGATCGCCGGCAGACGAGAACGGACGCGACAGGTACAGCTGACCGCCCCGGCGACTCTGGCGTCGTTGGCCCGGTTGATCACGGCCACAGAGACCACGCCCGAGCGAGCGCTTGCCTGGCTGGAGGAGCAACTGGGCGTCAGGGTCGCGCTGTTCGACGGCGCGGGCGTCGCCCCCGCGACCGATCCGCCGCACGCGGCGTCGGCCCGGTCCCTCCGGCGCAGCGCCCGCTTCCGCGTCGACGGCGATCCCGTGGTCGAGTCCGCGTGCGGAGGGGCACCGCTTCCCACACGATCGACATCGTGCCGCACGACGACATCGCGGCGGACGGACCGCGCGGCCAGGAGACGCGGGTGCCGAGCACCCTGGTCACCGTGCCGGTGCGGACCGACGGAACTCCGGTGGACAGGTGGGGCCTCCGGGAAGACGAACCCTCCCGGGAGGCCCCGCGTGTGTCCGCGGCCGCGCGCCGAAAACGTGGGTCCTGGCCGGGAGTTCCCTGATCGGCCAAGCGACGTCGTCAACCGTCAGAAACGGCTCGCCGACCACGGCCGCCGGGGTCAGTCCGGTGTACGCCGTGACATCCCGATGCAGGTGGGACTGGTCGGTGTAGCCGCTGTCGGCCGCGACTCGGGCTGTGGCGTCACCCGCGACCAGGCGGTGCACCGCATGGTCGAAGCGGACCAGTTTCGCGGCGCGCTTGGGAGGCATGCCGATCTGCGACCGGAACCGGGCCCACAGGCGCTTGCGGCTCCATCCGAGTTCGGCCGCCAGTCGATCGATCCGGACCAGGCCACGCTCGACCACGATCCGGTGCCAGGCCCAGGCCACCTCCGGATCCACCGGCGATCGCACCTCGGATCGGCGGGCGAGCAACTGCTCCGTGAACGCGAAGCGGCCCTCCCACGAGCGGACTTCGGCCAGTTGCCCGCGAATTCGTGACGCCTCTCGGCCCCACAGGTCCTCCAGGGTCACCAGGGCGCCGTCCAGATCGGCCGGGCCGACGCCCAGGACCGTGCGCGCCACCACCGGCGACAGGCGGACCTGCACGCACTCGACGTGTTCGCCCCACGCCCGGACCGCGCCTCCGCGCCCGAACCCGGGCCCGGCGACGACACTTCCCCGATGCCGCCGCCCGGCGCCGTCCTCGACGACGGACGGTGTCGCCCCGAACTCCAGGACCAGCATCACGGCCGGATGCGGAACCACCCGCAAGCCGCCCACGAGCGGGCCGGGAACACTGAACCCGGCCATGTCCACACCGGCCGTCCGGCCGGCCCGGCGTGGACGTGCCACGTCCCACGCAGCCGGATCCTCGCCCGCACCCGCAGTCGACCGCATCGTCACATGGTATGCGGGGGCGGGGACGGAACATTTGTGCAATCCACCGGCACGCCCCGGCGGCGACAGTGAGCCCATGACTCTCCCCGACGATCAACCGCAGGTCGGCGGCGGCGCCGCGACCACCGAAGACTCGCTCCTGCACCTGGGGAACGGCGACATGTACGTCCGCCGGGACGGCTCCCGAAACGCCCCCGCGCTGGTCCTCATCCACGGGTCGGCCTCCTCGACCCGCTCGTGGGACCAGCTCGTTCCGCTGCTGACCGCGGCCCATCACATCATCCGGATCGATCTGCTCGGCCACGGCCGGTCGTCCGAACCGGCCGACCGCCGCTATGAGACCACCGAGCAGGGCCGCACGGTCGGCGCGGCACTGGACCGGCTCGGCGTCGAGCACGCCGTCGTCGTCGGCCATTCCAGCGGTGGCTATGCCGCCACCGCCCTCGCCGAACAACGCCCCGACCTGGTGACCGCGCTCTCGCTCGTCGACACCGGTCCCGGCCTGGACGCCTTCGTCGCACCGGAATCCGCCGCCATCGGCCCCGCGCAGTGGCCGCCGACCGATGAGCAGGTCCGGCTATTCGCCGGCACGGGCTTTCGTCCGGGCTTCCGGATCCCGCAAGAGCTCGTCGACGACGTGCGCGACATGACCCATCACGCGTTCACCGCGTCCATGCAGGCGTCCCGCGCCTATCTGGAGCAACAGACGCTCCCCGATCGACTGAAGACCCTCGGCAAGCCGCTCCAGGTGATCTTCGGCGACCAAGACCGCCGATGGCGCCCCGCGTCGGCCGCCGACTACCACGCCGTCCCGGGCGCGATCGTCGAACTGCTGCCCGGGTCCGGACACACCCCCATCCTGGAGGATCCCCCGCGGACCGCCGCATTGCTCCTGGCCTTCACCACGACCCACGCCGCGCGGGCCCGGAAGGGCACCTGACGCGCGCCATCGGGCGCCCCGCGAACGGAGCAACGTCCCGGCCCACGCCGAGGGCACAGCGCCGACGAGCGGGTCGCCCGCCTCCTCAGGGTGGAGGGGAAGGGCCATGCCGGGAGGGTGGCCTACATCCGCACCGTGGCCTGCCGCCCGCGGCCTACCGGTGGGGCGGTGGGTCGGGAGGCGGCGGTGGGATGCCGGCGAGGCCGGGTGCGGCCTCGGGCCAGACCAGCAGGACGGGGCAGGGGGCGTGGTCGACGACGAACCGGCTGCCGGGACCGAGGCTCTTCGGTCCGAGGTGGGTGCGGTCGCCGTCGCGCGCCAGGATGAGCAGGTCGGCGCCTTCGGCGGCGGCGACGACCTCCCGCTCGATCCGCCCGGATCTCTCCGACTGCGTACAGGGACGGCCCAGATGCTCGGCGGCGGCTCGAAGGAGTTGCCGGGCGGAGGCGGCCCCCAGATGCTCCAGGCGGGTGCCGGGGTCGCGGTCGCGGTGGCCGCGGCCGAGCAGCCCGGCGTATGCCCCGTGCGCGGCACCCGGGACGTCATGGCCGGTGACGTGGAGCAACGTGATGTCGGCACCCTCGGGCACGTGTTCGCGTGCGGCGTCCACGCAGGCGGGCCAGGTGCCTTCGACGATCCAGGCGATCACGGTCACGGGGTCAGCCTCCCAGGGCGAGCAGCGAGACCCACAGTGCCGTCACCGCCCCGACGAGGGCGGCAGGCACGGTGAGCAGTCCGAGCCGGGTGAACTCCTTGATGTCCACGTCAGTGTCGTGCTCGCGCACGATCCGGCGCCACAGCAGGGTGGCCAGCGACCCGGCGTAGGTGAGGTTGGGCCCGATGTTCACCCCGAGCAGTACGGCGAGCACGGCGCCGGGGCCGGCGGGCGCGGTCAGTGGCAGCAGCACCAGGACGGCGGGCAGGTTGTTGATGACGTTCGCGAGCACTGCGGCCAGCGCGGCGACGGCGAGAAGGGCGGGCAGCGCGGTGCCCGCGGGGACCAAGTGGCCGAGCACGTCGGCGAGGCCGTTGTCGACCACCGCGCGGACCACGATGCCCAGGGCGAGGACGAAGGCGAGAAAGGGGACGCTCGCGGCACGGACGATCGCGGTGGGGGTGGTGCGGCCCTGGGCCAAGGCACGGCCGGCGAGGACCGCCGCGCCGGCCAGGGCCGCCCAGGCCGGGTTCATCCCGAGCGCGGAGGTCAGGACGAAGCCGGCCAGCGTGCAGGCGACCACCACCAGGACGAACGCCGGCAGCTCGGGTGCCTCGGCGGCGGGCGGCGCCTGCGCGCCGGCATCCAGGTCGGTGGCGAAGAACCGCCGGAAGACCATGTACTCGACCGTGATCGCAACCAGCCACGGCAGCGTCATCAGCGCGACGAAGCGGGTGAAGCCGAGCCCGCTTGCCGCGAACGCCAGCAGGTTGGTCAGGTTGGACACCGGCAATAGCAGTGAGGCCGTGTTCGACAGATGGGTGCAGGCGTACACGTGCGGCTTGGGGCGGGTCCCCAGCCGCGCGGCGGTGGCGAACACCACGGGGGTGAGCAGCACCACCGTGGCGTCCAGGCTCAGTACCGCTGTGATCGCCGACGCGACGGCGAAGACCTGCACCAGCAGCCGTCGCGGCCGCCCCGTCGCGGTGCGGGCCATCCACACCCCGCAGGCTCGGAACAGCCCCTCGTCGTCGCACAGTTGGGCAAGCACGAGCACGGCGGCCAGGAACCCGATCACCGGCCCCAGCCGCTCCGCCTCGGCGCGGGCGTGCTCCAGTGAGATCGCCCCGGTGCCGATCACCACGGCGGCGGCCGGCAGCGCCACGACCGCCTCCGACCGGCCCCACGGGCGCACCACCGCACAGGCCAGGACTGCCGACAGCAAGACGACGGACAGGGCCTCCGCGAGCGACGTGTTCAGGATCAGGCACCCCCGGACGGGCAACGGAATCGGCCCTACATCGAACCAGACCCCTTCCCGGTCGACGCCAGGGGCCGCCGGTAGTGATCTCCCGGACCTCACGGGCGGCGCAGCGCTCGACACAACGTCGGCAATGCACGCAGGTCGGGACGGCCTGTGGCAGGTGGTACGGCAGGCGTGGGGCGGTCCGCGGCAGGGGCCCGGAGCAGGACGGGCTTCCGGTGCGACCTGACAGCATGGGCTCATGGACGTCGCAGTGAACCTCGGCGAGATCGGTGTGCGCCGCGCGAGTGAGTCGGAGTCGGACGCGCTGGTCGGGATCGACACGGTCGCGGCCGAAGGTGACATCGAGCGGCAGGCGAGCATCCGAAAGTGGTGCCGGCAGGGTCTGGTGGTCGTAGCGGAGGACGCGTCCGGCCTGCTTGGCTATTGCGTGGTCGAGCACACGTTCTTCGAACAGGGCTTCGTCACGATGCTGATGGTGGCCCCGGCGGCCCGCGGCAGAGGAGTCGGCCATCGGTTGCTGGACGCCGTGGCCGCCTCGTGCACAACCCCGAAGCTCTTCACCTCGACCAACGTCTCCAACCAGCCGATGCAGCGACTGCTCCGACGCGCCGGATGGAGTCCGGTCGGCCTTGTGCACGGCCTCGACGAGGGCGACCCCGAGCTGTTCTACCTCTGCCGACCGCGGACCGCGGAGCGCGGGGATGCACCTGTGACCTGAAGCGGACCGCACGAGTTCGTCGCGCCGGCGCATCTGCGCACCGGGCTCCCGTCGTTGACGAGAACGTTCGCGCGGGGTCTGGCGACACTCACTCTACGCGAGTAGCGTTTCGGCATTCGTTCGTCCACCCGGCCGCCCGACGGGCCGTCGAGGAGGTTGTACGCCTGTGGACCGTCGTCGTTTCCTGTCCCGTGGCGCCGTGATCGCGGCCGGCGCCGCCGCCGTCGGCGGACCCTTCCAGGGCCTCGTCGCGAGCGCCGCGCACGCCACCCCGGGAGCCGCCGGCCCGAGCACCGACCGCGGACGTCCCGGAAGCGGCGGATACGGCCCGCTCCTGCCGGTCCCCGACGAACGCGACGGCGCGGTACGGCTGCACCTGCCCGAGGGCTTTCGCTACCGTTCCTTCACCCCGGCCGGCTCCCCGCTCACCGACGGCAGCCCGACCCCCGGCAAGCACGACGGCATGGCCGCCTTCCGCGGGCGCCGCGGCACGACCGTTCTCGTCCGCAATCACGAAGTGAACGGTCCGGTGGGCGCCTTCGGCGACGTGGCGCACGCCTACGACCCGGCGACGGGCGGCGGCACCACCACCGTCGTGGTCGACCGGTACGGCACCGTGCAGTCGTCGCGTGTCAGCCTCAACGGCACCCAGATGAACTGCTCGGGCGGTCCCATGCCGTGGGGGTCGTGGCTCACCTGCGAGGAGACCGTCAACGGTCCCGATGTCGGCAACGACTTCACCGGTGCCGACAACAAGAAGCTCACGCGCAAGCACGGCTACCTGTTCGAGGTGCCGACCGACGGCGTCTCGACGCGGGTGCCGATCCGCAGCGCCGGCCGATTCGCCCACGAGTCGGCGGCGTTCGATCCGATCAGCGGCGCGGTGTACCTGACCGAGGACAACTTCGGCTTCGCGTCCGGCTTCTACCGATACCTGCCACCCGTCAGCCCCTGGGTCGGCGGTCGGTTGCGCGACGGCGGCCGACTCCAGATGCTCGCGGTGCGAGGACGTCCCGGGATCGACCTGTCGGCGGCGCAGCGTCCCGGTGCGGCGTACGACGTGACCTGGGTCGACATCGACGAACCCGACCCCACGTTCGCCCCGGGCACCACCAACGACCAGGCCGTTCAGGCCGTCGGGAACCAGGGTCGGGCCCAGGGCGCTGCGCTTTTCTCGCGACTGGAAGGCGCGTACCACCAGCGTGGCGTCGTCTATTTCGTCTCCACGCAGGGCGGCGCGACCGCGCCCGGCGAAGCGGCGCCCGACGGGTTCGGCGACGGGCGTGGACAGGTGTGGGCGTACAACACCGTCACACGGCGCCTTCGGCTCGTGTACGAATCGCCGACCGCGACGAAGCTCGACCTTCCGGACAACGTCACCGTCAGCCCGCGTGGCACGCTCGTGCTGTGCGAGGACGGCGACGGGGACAACTTCCTGCGCGGCCTGACCGCGGACGGCCGCGTCTTCGACCTGTCGAGGATGGAACCGGTCACCGGCGACCCGGGCGCCGAGTTCGCGGGCGCGACCTTCGGCCCGGACGGGCACACCCTGTACGTCAACATCCAGTCCAAGTCGGGCATGAGTATCGCCATCTGGGGGCCCTGGCACCGGGCGGGCTTCTGACGGGTCCCCACGGCGTGGAACCGGACCCGGCGAGACGGGGAGGAAGCCGGGTCCGGGCACGGCTCAGGCAACGTGGCTTGCCTGCCCGGCACCCGAGGCCGGGCGGAACACGGCGGGGCGAACGGCCGTTCCGGCGAATCTTCCTGTCGGAACCGGCCGTTCGCCCCTTCGAAGTCTCAGGCCGCCGACGACCGGCCGCGAGACGCCGTATCGAACCGACCGCGAACGGCTCGAACGAGGGCCGGGACCGGCCGAGTCGTCGATCCCGACCACCGAACGCACCGACGAACCTCGCCGCCCCGCACACCCTGCCGTCCGACCCGCCTTGAACTCGGTGGCATTGCGAAGCAGGTCCGAACCGGCACCACCGAAACCACGCACCCGACCCGGGTGACCCCAGGTGACCGGCCGGGAAGTCCGAAGACAGGGAAGCTGCTCGACCAGCTGTTCCTCCAACTCGCCCGGCTCGGCGCGGCGCACGACGATCTTCCTCGGCACATCGGGATCCACCATGAGCCGGAGCGCAGGAGCGAGACAGACAGCGACAGAGCGGAATCCGCAAAGACCTCACCGCCGGACGATCCACACGCCGGACTGCCGCCCGCCGCCGGCACGAGCCCCCGATAGCCCGCCAGGCCAGTCGTCTCTGACCAGCACGTTCGAAGATGGCGAAGCCTCAGGGATGACGATACGGATGACGACGACGTCGGTCAGGAAGCCGTGTCCGGTTGTTGCGCCTGTTTCGGTGCCCGCCATGCGGGATTCCTCCGGACGCCGACCTGTTCCAGGTCGAGCACGTCTCCGGCTTCGCTGCGCAGTTCGACGTGGACCGGGACACCGGTTTCGTGGTCGACGTAGTGCAGCGGCGCCGTGCCGTCCTGCAGGTGCTTGTCGCCCCACTGCATCAGGGCCACGATCACCGGGAACAGGTCGCGGCCCATGTCGGTGAGCACGTACTCGTCGCGGGTGCGACCGCCGTCCTCCCGGTAGGGACGCTTGGCGAGCAGGCCGGCCTCGGTCAGGCGCCGCAGCTGCTGGGCGGCGGCGCGGTCGGTGATGCCGATACGGCCGGCGAAGCCGCTGAACCGGGTCGTGCCGTAGCAGGCCTCGCGCAGGATCAGCAGCGCGGAGCGGGTTCCGACCACCTCCAGCGCCTTGACCAGCGAGCAGTGGTCGGTCTTCCACGCGCCGAGATCGGCAAGCGCACCTTCCATGACAACCGGCATGGAGTCCATGGTACCCGCCGCAACTTGATCCTTGTATAGCCAGACCCTGGCTACCTATACTCACGGATAGTCAGCCAGCTTCCCGATCCCGGAGTGGGAGGCGGAGCGCTGCCTTCGACCGGACATCCGGTACAGATCGCAAGGGGATTCCCATGGCCACGCAGACCACACCATCCACCGAGGGCGTGCGACCGGACCCCGGCAGACCGTCGGTGATCACGTTCGTCGTGTGCTCCGCGGCGTTCGTGGCGATGCTCGACGTGTTCGTGGTCAACGTCGCCTTCAACGACATCGGCGCCGATTTCGACGCGCCGCTCGCGGACCTCAGCTGGGTCCTCAACGCCTATGCCATCGTCTACGCGGCGCTGCTGGTCCCGGCCGGACGCCTCGCCGACCGGTACGGCCGCAAACCGGCGTTCCTCGCCGGACTGGCCTTGTTCACCGTTGCGAGCGCCGCCTGTTCCTTGGCGCCCCAGCTGTGGTGGCTGGTGTTCTTCCGCGGGGTACAGGCGGTCGGCGCGGCCATGCTCACCCCGGCGAGCCTCGGGCTGCTGCTCACCGTGCTGCCGACCGAACGCCGGGCCGGAGCGGTCAGGATCTGGGCCACCACCAGTTCGTTCGCGGCCGCGGTCGGCCCGGTGGTCGGCGGCGGCCTGGTGGAGCTGTCCTGGCGCTGGGTGTTCCTGATCAACATCCCGGTCGGCGTGGCGGCGTTCGCGGTCGCCCACCATGTGCTCCCCGACCTGCGTGACGCCTCGGCCGTGCGCATGCCGGACCCGCTCGGCACCGCGGCGCTGGTCGTCGCCTTCGGCGCGGTCTCGCTGGGCCTGGTCAAGGGCCAGGAGTGGACATGGACCGGGGCGGCGACTGTCGGCACCTTCGCCGTCGCCGCCGTCGGCATCGCGGTGTTCGTCGTTCGAATACTCAGCCACCCGGCACCGGTCGTGGATCCGGCCCTGTTCCGAACACCGACGTTCGTCTGGGCCAACATCACGGTACTGATGTTCTGCACCGCCTTCGGCGCGGTCTTCCCGTCCGTGGTGCTGTGGCTGCAAGGCCCCGGCGGCTACTCCACCCTGGTCACCGGCTTGGCCATTGCCCCGGGCCCGCTGATGGTGCCGCTGTTCGCGGCCGTCGGCCGGCGCTTGGCCACACGGCTTTCGGCCGGAGCCCTGGTGGCGGCGGGGAACCTGCTGTTCGCCTGCGGTGCCCTGCTGCTGGCCGCCGGCGCGTCCCCCGATACCCGGTACGCGACGCAGATCCTGCCGGGCTGGCTCGTCATCGGCGTCGGCATCGGCCTGGCCATGCCCGTCATGCTCTCCCAGGCCACCGTCCAACTGCCCGCCGCCCAGGCCGCCACCGGCAGCGCCGTGGTCAACACCAGCCGCCAGCTCGGCTACGTCCTCGGCGTCGCCATCCTGGTCGCCGTCCTGGGCACGGCCGGCACCGCGCACGATCCGGCGCACACCTTCCAACACGCCTGGTGGTTCATCGCCGCCACCGCCGCCGGGTCAGCCGCCACGGCCTACGGCATCACCGGCCGCACCCGGAGCTGATCACCGTGACCACCGTGGTCGCGTCCGACACCGTGCACCTGCGCTCGTGGCGCGCGGACGATATCGACAAGCTCGGCCGGGCCGTCTCCGGCATCTCGCAGAACGCACTCGCCCGGCGATTCGGCGTGCCGTGCAGCACAATCCCCGACTGGTACCCGGCCGGGATCGCCGAAGGCTGGGCGCGAAGCACTTGGAACGCGTACGTGGCCGAGAGCAGGGGCCGCATCGTGGGCTGGGCGGAGTACGGACTGAACAGCGATCCCCACCACGCCGACCTCGCCGCCCTGGTCTGCGACCGGTATCAGGGAAACGGTCTCGGCACGCGGTTGGTCAAGGAAGTCGCGTCGCTGGCCCAGGCGGCCACGGTGCGTGTGTTGCACGCCCAGATCCAGGTCGGAAACCAGGCCGCGCGCAAGGCGCTGTACGCGGCGTTGCCGGACCTGCGGTACACCGGACTGCAGGACGGACAGTGGCACTACGTCATGCACCTCCCCGAGACATCAAGCTGAACGAAGCCCGGGTCACCCGCCACCGACTCAGGCTCTTCGGTGGCGCCGCGCCGCGATTCGGGCTGCCGGCGGTGTACCTCGACCCGCCGCCGGTCCGGCGAGCCGGTCCGGCGCACCCGACACGGGTGGCGGCACGAATACGCCTGCTGCCCTTCAGCCGATCGACGAGCCGAACATCCCACCGATCCGACGGATCTCCTCCAGCGGATACGCGGTCTCCCTGCTCTCGTGCCGGAGTTCGCGAAAGAAGTCCGCCATCACTGCGGTGAGCGGCGCGTGGCGGGCGATGATCGCCGCGGCCGCCTCCGGGATTCCCGTGGGGCGCTCGCCTCGGGCATACGCTCGAACCCGCGCCTCCCGGTCGTCTCTCCCATGCCCGTAAAGGGCCGTGACCAGCCAGTTCACCAGGTAGGTGATCGAGTAGCAACGGTCATAGGTCCGATGCCGGTCGAAGAAGCCGGCCTCCTCCCACGAGAGCTCGAATCGGGAGGAGACAGCAAGGCCGTAGTCCGCGAAGTAGAGGCGCTTGCCGTCGGTCAGGATGTTCTCGAAGTGGGCGTCGAAGTGCAGAAGGCCGCGGCCGTTCATGAACGTCGTTCCCGCTGCCAGGTCTCTCCGCACCATGCCGCAGGCCCGGTCGGCGGCCTCGTCGCCGGCGTGCATCTGCCGGCCCAGCCACTGATGCAGGTTCTGCGGTATGTACTCCAGAAACAGTGCGACGCTCGCGGAGGACTGCTCGAGAGCCTCGATCCGGCGGCGCACCGCTGATCCGCCGCCCCAGTAGGCGACGGCCCGTTCGACGTCGGCCAGTTCCTCGGGCAGAGGCGTCGAATCCGGCAGCACTCGCCAGTGATACATCAGCGGAAAGCCCTCGTACTCGCCTGCGAGCACCCAGTTCGTCGTCATGGTGTGCACGGCGAGTTCCCGCCAGGCCCCGAAGCTCGGCCCGCCGATGCCGTACTGGCAAAACACGGGCAGCGCGAACAAGTTCGCCGTGGACCGCACGCTCTCCGGTCGCATCTCCACATCGGTGAGGGGCACACGCTTCACGAAGACCGGGGTTCCGGCGACTTCCAACAGAGCCGACTTCCCGCCGATACCGGAACCGATCGGCTCCGCCTTGTCCAGCAGTTCGCGCAGCGCGCCGTCACTGCACCGGGCCAGCGATGTGGAAACGGCGCCATGCGTGGCGAAACGCGCACCGCGCGACATGTCAGGGCACTTCACTGCTGCCTCCATCCGGGCACCGACCTCGATCCTTTGTCGCCTTCATCATGGCTTGGGCGAGGCCGACGTGGAGTCCTCGACCTCGCCGAACCGGCCTTCCTGGTGGGCCTCGACGACGCCTGCGCCGAGATTGCGGCGGATGTCGACGAGCCGTGCCCGTTGGGCCGGGTCCGGTCTCGTAGTGGGTATCCAGCACAGGTTTCGCTGCACCGGACCATCGCTCCGGCTTGCCGGAGTCGCCCCGGATCGGTGCTTGGCGTTCGGCTGTTGCTGCCGTGAGTGAGGCTCTTGACCCTCACGTGGCGTCAGGCCGCATAGTCGGTGCCGTGGAGAATCACTGGACCGTGGGACGTGTGGCAGAGCTGGCCGGCGTGAGCGTCCGCACGCTGCATCACTATGACGAGATCGGACTCGTTCGGCCGTCGGCGCGGACCGTGGCCGGCTACCGGGCCTATTCGGCAGGCGACGTCGAGCGGCTGCGGGAGGTGCTGGCCTACCGACGGTTGGGCTTCGGGCTGCGGGAGGTCGCCGAACTGGTCGGCGACCCGTCCACCGACGCAATCGCGCACCTGCGCCGACTGCGCGGCCTGCTGCTGGAGCGGCGTGATCGCGCCGACGCCATGGTGACGGCCATCGACCGGGAACTCGAGGCACGAGCGAAGGGATTGAAGGTGACACCGGAGGAACAACTGGAGATGCTCGGTGCACGGCTGTACGACACGATCGGCGGCGCCTACACCGCGACACGGCGTACCGAGCCGCAGATCGCCGCGCAGATCTGGGACGCGCTCGGGGACGCGCAGACGGTGCTGAACGTCGGGGCCGGCACCGGCTCCTACGAGCCTGCCGATCGCGACGTGATCGCGGTGGAGCCATCGGCGGTCATGCGGGCGCAGCGGCCCGCCGGCTCGGCGCCGTGCGTGGCCGCCGCCGCGGAGAGCCTGCCGTTCGAGGACGACTCCTTCGACGTCGCGATGGCCGTCTCCACCGTTCACCACTGGGGAGACCCGATGGCGGGGCTGCGCGAGATGCGGCGCGTGGCCCGCCGCGTGGTGGTGCTCACGTTCGACACCGACGAGCCCGGATGGCCGGACCGGTTCTGGCTTACCCGCGACTACCTGCCCGAGTTCGCCGCCGTCCTCGCGGAATTTCCCTCGCTTGCCGGGATGGCCGACGCGATCGGCGCCCGCGCGGAACCGGTGCTCATCCCGTGGGACTGCGCTGACGGCCTGTTCGAGGCGTACTGGCGCCGACCGGGGGCGTATCTGGAGGATCACGTGCGCCGTGCGATGTCGGTGTGGACGAGGGTCGGGCCGGAGGCCGAGCAGCGGGCGGTACGAAGCCTCGGCGACGACCTCGAATCCGGCCGGTGGGCCGAGCACAACAGCGACCTCGCCGACCTCGACGCGGCAGATCTCGGCCTCCGATTGCTCATGGCCTGAACCGCGTCGCAGCATCGGTGTCATCGCTGTTCCCGGCCGGCCCGCCGGCCACATGCCGGGCCTGGCAGCCACCGTGTCCGCCAACATCGTCGGCGACGGTTACGACTATCGGACCACCATCTCCCCCTGGTTCCGGTCGATCTTCCACCTGCGGCCCGACCCCGCGCCGATGACCGGCGTGCCCCTGCTGTTCCGGCTCCACGCGCTCAGCGCACTGGCGCTGTTCGCCGTCCGGCCCTGCACCCGGCTGGTCCACATGCTCACCGCTCCGCTGGGGTACGTCACTCGCCCGTACATCGTCCACCGCAGCCGCGACACGCAGCTGGGCTCGCGGGCTCCCCGGCGAGGATGGGAACGCGCCCGCTGAACGACCACCACGACCTCGTCCGTGCGACGTCATCGAGGAAGGTCGTGAGGCGGTCGTCACCGTCCACGCAGACCGGGCGGCTCGGTTCCCGACATCCGGCCTCGCCACCAGGCGCATCGAGCCGGTCGACCGGAGGAACCCGACCGGGCGGGCTCAGCCCTCCGCGAAGACCTCGTCCGCCTGCATGCCCTTCTGACCCTGCACCGCGACGAAGCTCACCTGCTGACCTTCCTTGAGGCTCTTGAAACCGTCCCCCTGGATCGCCCTGAAGTGCACGAAGAGGTCCGGACCGCTTTCGGGGGTGATGAAACCGTATCCCTTCTCGTCGTTGAACCACTTCACGGTGCCGGACTGCCGATCCGCCATGTCCACTCCCTCGAATCCGTGCTCGGGTCGGGCTTGCAGGACGCCCGACAAGCCGATCATCCACGGTGGGGGGACGAAAGTTGCGGAATTCAAGACGTCCGGCGGACAAGTGTCGGACCGGGCGCAGCGCTCCGGCCGCAACGTCGCCCCCCTCGGCGAGCTCGCGCCGCTACGTCCCGGTGCCGCGGGCACGGGCACGGGCACGGGCACGGGCACGGGCACGGGCACGGGCACGGGAGGCTGCCGGTGTCTCGCCCGCGCGATGGCGGAAGAACTTGGTGAAGACCGAGGAGTCCGGGAAGCCCAGCCGGTCTCCAATGGCGCCGGCGGGCAACTCGGTGTGCAAGAGCAGCCGTTTGGCCTCCGGTACGACGCGCACCCTGACCCGCGCCACCGCCGTCGCCGTCGGACTGGGCGCCAAGGCCTTCATCGACGACCCGGTCGACTGCTTCCGGAACAGTTCCACGGCACCGGTACCGACAATTGGGCCGACTACGGCTGTCGGTGATCCCGCCTCGGCGCAGCCGCCGTGACCTACCGATCACTCCACGTAGTGTGTCATAAGTCTCATCAGAGGATGAATGCATTGTTCAACGGACCAAAGACGACATAACTTCCTCCGGGCTGGTGACGTCGCGCACATCGCCGTCGGCCGTCGGGATCCGTATCGCGCATCCCGTTCTCGCATTCGCGAACCACAAACGCCCCCCAGGCGAGGAGCTACCGCATGTCAACGCAGGTCCCCGAACATCGGAAGACCGCACCCCCGAACGTGATCGAGGCGTCGTCTCCCGCTGGGCAGGGCCTCAGCGGCGGACTGAAGAACCGCCACCTGTCGATGATCGCCATCGGCGGCGTGATCGGGGCCGGCCTCTTCGTGGGCTCGGGGTCGGGCGTCAACAAGGTCGGTCCGGGCATCCTGATCTCCTACGCCCTCACCGGCCTGATGATCGTCTTCGTCATGCGGATGCTCGGCGAGATGTCGGCGGCCAACCCGACGAGCGGCTCCTTCTCCTCGTACGCCGACCGAGCCTTCGGCCGCTGGGCGGGGTTCACGGTCGGCTGGCTGTACTGGTTCTTCTGGGTCGTCGTACTCGCGGTGGAGGCCACCGCCGGCGGCGCGATCCTGCACGGTTGGGTGGGCGCCGTGCCGCAGTGGGCCTTCACCCTCGCGGTGATGGTGCTGCTGACCGGGACCAACCTGATCTCGGTGGGCTCGTACGGCGAGTTCGAGTTCTGGTTCGCGGGCATCAAGGTCGTCGCGATCGCGGCGTTCCTGGTGATCGGCGGGCTGGCGATCTTCGGCGTGCTGCCGGACACCGACCCGGTCGGCCTGACCAACCTCACCGGCCACGGCGGTTTCCTGCCGAACGGATGGGGCCAGATTCTCTCCGGCATGCTGCTCGTCGCGTTCTCCTTCATGGGCAGCGAGATCGTCACCCTCGCGGCGGGCGAGTCCAAGGACCCGCGACGCGCGGTCACCCGCGCCACCAACAGCGTGATCTGGCGGATCGCGCTGTTCTACCTGGGCTCCATCCTCATCGTGGTCACCCTGATGCCGTGGGATTCCAGCGCCGTCGGCGCGAGCTCGTACGTGGCGGTCCTGGACCACCTGAACATCCCGGCCGCCGGCCAGATCATGAACGTCATCGTGCTCACCGCGGTGCTCTCGTGCTTCAACTCGGGCCTGTACAGCGCGTCGCGCATGGCGTTCTCGCTGGCCAAGCGCGGCGACGCGCCGCGGGCCTTCGGCGCCGTCAGCCGTAGTGGTGTCCCGCGCAATGCCGTCCTGGCCTCGGTGGTCTTCGGCTTCGTCGCGGTGATCTTCAACTACACCTCGCCGGACACCGTCTTCGACTTCCTGCTGAACTCGTCCGGCGCCATCGCCCTGTTCATCTGGCTGTCGATCTGCCTCACCCAGCTGCGCATGCGCCGCATCCTGGAGCGCGAGGCGCCCGAGAAGTTGACCGTGAAGATGTGGGGCTTCCCGTACGTGACCTACGGCACCGCGGCATTCCTGCTCTTCGTGATCGGCTACATGCTGTACGACGACGCCGGCCGCAAGCAGATGCTGCTCTCCCTGCTGGCCGCCGCCGTCGTCCTGATCACCTCCCTCGTTCGCCGGCGCCGCGCCCCGGGTGCGGAGCCGAGCGTCGCGGCCGGGACCCCGACAGGCGCCGTCGCACCGTCGTCCGCCTCCTGACCCCGGGAACCTCCCGATCAGGGCGTACAAGCGCGGGAGGCCCGTCCGGACCCCGGACGGGCCTCCCGCGCTTGCGTCCGCCTGCCGGCCACGCCGTCGGCAGGCAGGCGGCGAGCGGCAAGGGCGCGCACCGAGAGACACCGGTGGTACGACCACGTCGACTGCGAACCGGAAGCGTGCCCCGCCGGTTGTCGACGCGGGGAACCGGACATCGGGCCCCGACGTCACATCACCATGGCCGAGTCGAACGCACGACCACCCGCCACACGGACGATCCGCGTCGTCACCGCCGCACTGATCGCCGCCGTCTGCATCGCGGTCGGACTGTGGCTCCTGCTCACCCGCGGTGACGACGACAAGCCCGCGGCAGGAGGACCGATCCGAACGGCATCCGACATACCGGTCACCGCACCGGTCACCGCTTCGCTCACCTCACCCGCCGCCCCCGCAGGAACACCGGTCACCCCGGGCGCCACCCCATCGAGCACCACACCCCCGGGCACCCGGTCCCCCACCATCCCCGCCGACGGCCGCCTCGACACCCGAACCATCTCGTTCACCGACGCCCGCGGCCTCCCCAAGGTCTTCGCCGTCGCCGAATCGGCAGCCCAGGACGCGAACGTCCTGGCAGGCGTGTTCGCCGGCAACCCGAGCAAACGCCCGCCGGAGCCCACCCCCGCGACCGACTTCGCCCACAACGTCGTGGTCTCCGTGACCGTCGAGGCAGGCTGCCTCGACCCCGAGGGCGCCCGGCTGTACGCGGACCGGAACCGCCTCAGGCTCGACGTGCGCCTCCCCGATCGCAAGGCCCCGCCGGAATGCCTCGCCCCGTACATCCGGCTCGCGCGCTTCGAAGTGCCGCGCACCTCGATGCCGAACCGACCGGTCCTGGACGGCAGAACGCCGGGAATGCCGACCGCGGACACCCGCCCCTGACCGGAACACGGATCCGTGGTCGAGGGTGCGCCGCCCACTGGGTCGAGCAGGTGCGCGCGGTGCTCGGGGCCACGGCCGATCCGAAGGCACCCAACGAGGTCGAGGTCTCACGGCCCTCGGACGCGTTGGCCGCCAAGCAGGCGGCGGCCGAGGCCCTGACTGCCGGGTTCCACGTCCCCGGCGCTCGCCGCCACGGACGACCCCGATCGGCTCTTCCGGCAGGGCCGGTTCGAACGGGCGTGGGCGCACGGCGATCACGCCGGCAGGAGTTGCGATTCCGAGTGCTCCGCCGGCGCCGCCTTGGGGTCCCACAGTCTGGTGGTCCGCACGTAGCAGGCGATGACCGAGGTCATCGCCAGAATGAGCAGTGGTCCGAACACCCACGGATGTCCGGCCATCTCCGTCGGCAGATAGCGGTACGACACCAGGAGCACCGCGAAAACCGTCGCGCCGTAGATGACCAGTCGGACTCCCGGCCGGTCCCAGCCACGGCCGAACGAGCGCATCGCCGCCTCGATGGTGAGCGCGAACACCACACCGGCCACGAGATCAACGCCGTAGTGGTAGCCGAATCCCAGGGTGGCCGTGAGCGTGCCGATCAACCAGAAGGTTCCCGCGAATCGGAAGAACCACGAGCCCCTGCGGGAATGGATGAAGAGCGTGGTGGCCCACGCCGTGTGCAGGCTGGGCATGCAGTTGCGGGGGGTGATCTCGTCGAACCGTATGGGGTGCGGGGTGCCGATCGGCGGCAGGGTGTCCGGCCACAGGTTGCCCACCGCCCATTGCCCGCCGTCGGTGCCGTAGGCGAAGACCGGTCCGACCACGGGGAAGATCATGTAGATGCTTGGTCCGAGCAGACCGATGACCAGGAAGGTGCGCACCAGGTGATGGCTCGGGAAGCGGCGCTCGACCGCCACGTTGCGTAGTTGGTACAGCGCGATGATGGCCGCCGCCAGCGGCAGCTGACCGTAGACGCCGCCGAGGACGTGGGCGCCGGTCGGGCCGGTGGCCTCCACCATTCGGCCGACCATCCACGACGGGTCACCCAGCGCGTGATCGGCGGTTGCCACGTACTGGTCGAGCACAGCCGGGCGGGTGAGCGACGTGATGTGCAGCCAGGTGTCGCCTGTCTTGTGGCCTGCCACCAGCAGCAGTCCCAGCCCGACGCCCTTCAACAGCAGAACACGTTCCCGGCCGGTGCGGCGCGTGACGGCGATGACCGCACAGCCCAGGATCACCCACAACGCGCCGTTGCCGAAGTTCATCCGGGCGTCGACCATCCACCGCACCGGCCAGATGGCGACGTCGATGGCGATCGCGGCGCCGGCCGCGATGAACCGCTGCCGCCAGGTGAGCACCACCATCGTCAACGCCAGGCCGGCGTACAACAGCGGCCCCGAGCTGGGAGCGAATATCACCTCTCGCGCCTGATTGGTGATCGGCCCCGGCAGGCCGTGGCGACGTGCGACGATCTCCAAGGTGACGAGAAATCCGAGGGCCGCCACACCCCCTGCGGCCCACAGGATCACCCGCGACCGACACCGCACGGCGGTCGTGGTTCTACGACTTGTTCGCGAAAAAGTCCGCACTATTATGGATATCAATTACTTGGCCGCTTTGTTGGATTTCAGTAAATGATCACCCTTCGCGCCGGTTTGCATGGATTTCTGGTGAAGGAGGGCGCTCGGGTGATCGTCGTGAGTCGGATGATGTTATCGGAGCGGCGCGGATGAGCTTCGCCGGTCCGGCGTTCCCGGGATCATGATCCGGAGTCTCGGACCCTCCCACCGGACGCCGCAGCCCGCCCGGGCTGCTCGAACCGAGGTCCGCGGTACGAACACGGTCCTGGTCACAGGGGGCCGGCCAACCCCCCGTCGGGTCGAACAGCCCGGGTACGGGCGGCGCCGGGTCAGGGTCGGGCGGCGAGGGCCTCGACCTCGAACAACACGTCGGGCGCGGCCAGACTCGCGACACCGATGAGGGTTTGCGTGGGGGGTTTCGTACCCCAGCCCTTCTGCACGGCCTCGGCGATCGGTCCCAGCTTGGTGACGTCGTGGTCGACCACGTACGTCCTGAGTTGGGCGACGTGGCTGAGGTCGAGTCCATGGGCGGCCAGAGCGACTTCGATGTTGCGGAACGTCTGCTTCACCTGTTCGGTGAAGTCGGCCGAGACGACCGCGCCGTCCGGGCCCGACGCGTACTGGCCCGCGACGAGCACCAGTTCCGTGCCCGCGGGGACGGTGGCGGTGTGGCTGTAGCCGAACGGGGTCGGGTCGTGCAGACCGTCCGGGTTGACGATGGCGTGTGCCATGGCGGGTCACCTCTCGTGTGTGGTGGGGTTTTGTGGTGCCTGGTAAGCCTGTCAACGAATCACGACATCCTGTGTCGTGTATTCCCGTAGAGTTTTCGTGTGCGCGCGGATCGGTTGGTATCGCTGGTGTTGCTGCTGCGGCAGCACGGTCGGTTGTCCGCGGGCGCGCTGGCGCGCGAGTTGGAGGTGTCCACTCGCACCGTGCTGCGTGACATCGAGGCGCTGTCCGCGGCCGGCGTCCCGGTCTACGCCGAACGCGGGCGGCACGGCGGTTTCGTGTTGCTGCCGGGTTTCCAGACCGAGCTCACCGGGTTGAACCACGACGAGGCACTCGCCCTGCTGGTCGCCGGATCGCGGCGCGGCGCGCAGGCGTTCGGTCTGGGCTCGGCGCTCGCTTCGGCCATGCGCAAGGTGGTCGACGCGCTCCCGGAGAGCGATCGGGCCACGGCGGCCGGCGCGGTGCGGCGATTGCTCATCGACCCGGAGATCGACCTCCTCTCACGTCGGTCGGCCGCCGATGAGGTGCCCGACGCCGTCGTGGCCGAGGTCCGGCGCGCGGTGCTCGCCGGACACAGGTTGCGCATCCGCTACGCGGCCGCGGACCAGAGCGCGAAGTGGCGCACGGTGGACCCGATCGGCCTGGTCACCGTGCGCGACCAGGGCTACCTGCTGGCCACCAGGGCCGGCGCGGACCGCACCTACCGGCTGTCCCGGGTGTCGGCCGCCGAGGAACTCGCCGAACCGGCACAGCGACCGGAGCGGGTCGATCTGGACCGGGCCTGGCAGGAACGCAGCACGCGGTTCCGCACCGGCGGCGAGCAGGTCGTTGTGCTGGTACGGGTGAACCCGGCACGACGCGAGGAGTTGGTGGGCACCGCGCTGGCCGTCCGCGCCGAAGAAGCCGACGCGGACGGCTGGTTGCGGCTGGAGGTGACCTTCCAGGATCCCAGACACGCCGAATGGGCGCTGTGGCAGCTCGCCACGAACGCGGAGGCCCTGGCCCCGCAGTGGTTGCGCACCTCCCTGCGCAATCGCGCCGCCGCGACCGCCACCTGCTACGAAGCGTCGCCCTGAGACGCCTTCCTGCCCGCCACGGCCTTCCCGCCGACCCCGGGGGTTGCAACCGATGTTGCAGGCATGCGCCGCCGATGGGGCGGCGATCGCGGTGCACGGCGGTGGGCGGGCCTCGAACGGCCGGGCGCCCGGGTCGGCGGCTCGACCCGGGCGCCGGCGTCTTCGCCCCCTGACCAGTCCGCTACTCGAACCGCGCGGTGTCGCCCGCTCCACGGCGTACGATCTCGGCCTCGTCGCCGGAGAAGTCGATGACCGTGGTCGGCCGGGTGCCGCAGTCGCCCGAGTCCACCACGGCGTCCACCACGTGGTCGAGCCGTTCCTTGATCTCCCAGCCCTGTGTCAGCGGCTCGTCCTCGCCGGGCAGGAGCAGCGTGCTGGACAGGATCGGCTCACCGAGTTCGGCGAGCAGGGCCCGGGTGACGACGTGGTCGGGAATCCGGACGCCGACCGTCTTCTTCTTCGGGTGCAACAGTTGCTTCGGCACCTCGGACGTGGCGCGGAGGATGAAGGTGTAGGGACCGGGTGTCGATGCCTTGATGGCACGGAACACGTCGTTGTCCAGGTATACGAACCGGCCCAGTTGAGCGAAGCTCTCGCACACCAGGGTGAAGTGGTGCCGGTCGTCGAGGTTGCGGATCGTCCGGATCCGGCCGATGCCGTCACGGTTGCCCAATCGGCATCCCAGCGCGAAACAGGAATCCGTCGGGTACGCGACGAGCGATCCGGAGCGGATCAGGTCGACCACACTGCCAATGGTGCGCGGCTGGGGGTTCTCGGGGTGCACATCGAAATACTTCGCCATCCGCCGACCCTACGGGGACGAACCCCGCTCCCGGCCAACGGATGTCCCCAAGCCTGCTCCGGAAGACACGACGGGGCCACGCTCGGCGCTGGTGCTGTCGGCGTGGACGTCGGTGACTCTCCCGGTGCCCGCCTCGCGCTTCGCTGTGCCGATGCCGGCGTTCGGTCCGGAACGCTTCCCGGTGGGCAGGTATCGGGCGCGCTCCCTGCCCCGCGGGCCCGCCCTCCGTCCATACGAGGCGGAGGGCGGGCCCGTGCGGGCTTCCCGATCACCCATCGGCGTGCCGACGCGGGCGCGTCAGGAGTCGACGGAGGATCAGCCGATGGTCCAGTGCTGGAGTGCCGAGCCCGTGTCCGGCTGCTGGGTGACCATGGCCCCGTCCGTACCGGCGGCGGTGGTCAGCAGCAGACCGCTGAGTTGGGACTTGATCGTGTAACTCCCGTCGGAGCGGCGGGTGAACAGCCACCGCTGGTTGCTGCCGCTGCCACAGGCCCACTGGATGACCTTGCCGCCGGGTGCGGTGGAGTGGTCGGCGACGTCCGCGCACAGCTGCGAGTGGCCGTTCGCGATCCGATAGCTGCCGTCGGACTGGCGGGTGAGGATCCAGTTCTGGTTGGTACCGCCGTTGGGGGCCCAGGTGATGAGCTGGGTGCCCTCGGCGGTGGAGCCGTTCGGGTCGTCGAGGGCCTTGCCCGAGGCCACCAGGGTGTGGGTGCCCTCCACCGGATCCCCCGGAGCCGACCCGCTCGCGGTCAGGGTCAGGGTCTGTTCACCCGCGCCGCGAAGACCTCCGGCCGGGCTGTTGGTGGTGTCGCTCCAACTGCGGGTCGGGGTCGTCTCGGCGAGCCGCCCGGACTCGCCGGACAGGCCGATGACCAGGCCGCTGTAGCGGTTGACCAGGCGGAAGGTGCCGGTGGCCGTGTTGTCGGAATTCTTGGTCGCGACGACGAACCACTGCTGTCCGACGGTGGGCCCGCCCGAACCGGCCGCGACGGCGGTGGGCTTGGCGCCCCAAGCGCGCCCGGCCTTCGTGGTCGAGTCGACGCCCAGGAGGTGGCCGGTGGCGGCGTTGGCGATCCGGTAGGAACCGTCACCGTTGGCGGTGAACACCCAGGATTCCAAGGCGTTCGCGGTGGTGGAGGCCACCGAGGTGGTCGCCGACGTGCCGGAGATCTGGGCCAGCGCCCGGCCGCCCGCGCCGCTGATCCGGTACGCCTTGCTGACGTCCACCGGCGGCGCGGCGGGCTTGGAGGAGGCAATGGTGAGGTCGACGTATTCGCCGGAGGCGTTGTTCTGGCACTCGAACGCGCAGTAGGAGCGGAACGTCCGGCCGACGATCGTCGAGTTGGTCCGGTTCGCGCCGTCGAGGAACCACCGGTACCAGGACCGGTTGGCGTAGCTGCCGGTGTCGCCGATCAGATGCCACTTCTGGGTGGCCAGGTCGTCGGTGACGTACAGCTGCTGCGGGGCAGCGGGGCCGACGGCCTCGGGGGTGCCGAGATAGAGCCCGAGGTAGGCGTTATAGGTGATGTTCATGACGAACAGCGGCGATTTCGACGGGAGTTTCCCGGCCGCGATCTGCCGGCTCACCGAGCCGCTGTTGGCAGGATTGTAGTCGTTGGCGATGGGCGTCCAGCCGCTCTGGCCGGCGCTGTCCACCGGCACCGTGTTGCTCTCCCGGCCGCCCACGCCCGGCTGCGACCAGGCACCGCCGTACCACTTCTGCCACGAACCGGGCGCCATCTTCTGTGCGATCGGCGCGCGCGCCACGTGCGCGAGACTGTCCTCCCAGTTACCACCCTTCGCCACGATCCGCGAACCGTAGTAGACGTAGAAGTAGCCGGAGGCGGTGTCGACGAACAGCCGCTGGTCGCCGTTGCCGTAGTTGTACGTCTGGTTCGGGAACTGGGCGGTGTCACCGCGCTTGGTGCTCCACGGTGAGGTGATCACATGGTCCTTGATGGTCCACGTCCGGCCCTGATCCTTGGAGACCGCGTAGTCGATCGCGTCGTAGTGGATGCCGTCGCCGAACGGCTGGGGCGTGAACTCGTTGTGCACCAGGCCGTACCAGTCACCGGTGTCCGGGTCGACCCAAACCCCGGACAGATCACAGTAGTTGCGCTGCGAGTAGCCCGATCCGGAAGGCGCGTACGTCGCCTCGACACCGGTCGGACTGTTGTTGCAGCGCGAGGTGGTGTCGTTGTTGCGGTCCCGGGAGTCGGCGGGGTTCACGGCGTCGCTGATCGCGCTCGACCTGGTGGCGGTGTCGAAGTCGGTGCCGGTGAAGAAGTCCCAGTAGCGCACGTCGTCGGCGCCGTACAGCGCGGCGGACTGTTGGAAGTAGAAGGTGCCGTCCTTGTCGACGAACGTCGAGGCCGGGGTGTCCGTCGGATGCGTGTACCGCACCGGGGAGCCCACGGTGACGGTGTACGTGGCGGCCGGCGGCGGCGCCGAGGCCGGAACCGGTGCGATGCCGGTCAGCGCGAGCACGAGCGCGGACACCAGTGCGGCGGAGGCGGAAACCGCTCCCGGTTTCCGCCTCGGTCGTGGGTAGGGCAGGGGCATGGGCACTCCTTCTGCGACAACGCACAGTCGTGGGGGTGGTGGGGCGCGGACACATTCCCTGCCCTCCGCCGGCACGGAGCCAGGCCCTGGGAGCGGTCCGGGAGTGCGGGAGCACGGGACACCCGCAAGGAGGGGCGTGCCGCCACGGTGCACATCGGGCCGCACTTCATTGCGGGTATCGCTCTTCGCTCTTGACCCCGAGTGTGCCCACCCGCCTCCCGGCGGGTCCACGGACAAAGCATCGGCCGGACTTGGACTTTTGTACCGCGCCGAGCACCTCGCCGGGCGCCGGCCTCGCGGCAATCCGCGCGCGGCAGGCCGGCGGAGATTCGGTGGGCCCGGCCAGGCCCGGCCCCGCCCCGTGCACCGGTCCGGTCGGGGTGAGGTATGGGTACGCGACATCCAGGTCTGGAAGTGCGGGGCCCGCGCGCTGAGTTCGCCGTGCTCCAGCGCGTCGGAGTGCGCAAGCTCCCGGCCGGGGTGGCCCACACCGAGGCGACCGACACCCACGCCGCCGAAATGCGGCTGACGTACGGCTACCGCAGGAGTGCGCCGCGCAGGGCCGGTCCGTCGTATCGGCGCAGGCCTCGGGCCTCGTAGAACGACACGATCGGCACCGACACCGGCGCGCCACCGCGTCCTGCACGCGACCCGGGCGGGAGGGGCGAAAGACCCGCTTGGCGACCGCGATCGGGCCGATCCTGCGGTTCAGGCGCTGCAACCGGGCCGTGGCGGGCCCGGCGAAGTTGGCCGCGCCGGCGGGTAGCCCCAGTGCGGGGCCGGCGCAGGCGGCTCGCCCCGGCCCGAGGGCGAGCCCCAAGCCCGCCGCCGGGGTGGGTCGTTCCACTCGTCGTCGCGCCCCCGTACTCCCTCATCGTTCCCCGCCCATATTTCGCTGTTACGGCCGTTTCGGGTCGCATCGCCTCCGGCGACGACCGGAAGCCTCCCTACCGGTCCACCTGTGCGCTCCCCTTCCTCCCACCGGCCGGCAATCGGCCCCCGGCCGAACAAGTCGATCCATGCCGGGAGATGCGGCTGTCGGCGCGCCGCCAACCGCCGCGCGCACGAACAGCCGTGTGGCCTCCTGCTCTTGTGGTGCTATAGGCAGATGTGATTACCCCGGGAACGGGACCACCGGCTACTTTGATGCCGTCCGACCGGAGCTGTACGAGAACGTCCCGCTCGACGGTGGTTGGTTCGGATCCCGCGGCGGCGCCCGTCCTCCGGTTCCACGCCACCTCCGCCCACCCGAGGAGACACATGTCCCGCCGCGCCCGTAAACATCGCCGCCCCTTACCCATCGGCCTGATAACCGCCTGGGTCGCCACTCTCGTCGCCCTCGTCGCACTGGGACCTGCCGGCCCCGCCGGCGCGACGGGCGCGCAGCGGTCCGACGCCGTCCCCTCGCCCACCGCGCCACATCGGGGGATCGTTTCGCAGAACGCGTCCGACGCACCGACTCCCGGGCGTGACGCGGCCGTTCATGCCTTCGTCGAGCAGCGTGCCAAGCTGCGCGCGACGCTTTCCGGCGACTCCGCCGGCACGCCGAGCGACGCCGCGGCGACCGGCGCGGACGCGAGCCTCGCGCCGACACACAACTTCTGGGGCGTCTTCCCGCAGCCGGGCACCCATGACGGCATCACCGCGACGCACAGCGTGGATCCGTCGTACCGGGTCACCAACTCGCAGAACTTCACCTACGCCCCGACCACCAAGGCGCAGAACTCGTGCATGGAGGTGGTCACCGCGTACTGGAGCCAGGGCGCCGAGATATGGGCGTGGGACTGGTGCGGCACGAGCGGCCCCGCCAAGACCCTCAAGGTGAATGCCGACTTCCTGGCGAAGTACACCACCACCGCCAACGGAGTCACGTCCTACAGCGTGCAGTTGACCAAGGACGCCACCTCGGGCAACTCCTGGTCGTCCTATCTGTACAACCACCGCACGCAGGTCTGGGAGTTGCTGTTCCGCTCGTCCGGCACCGACCAGAGCTCACTCGACCACGGCTGGGACATCTTCGAGATCTACGCGACGGTCAACCCCGCCACCGGCAAGGGCTATTTCTGCACCGAGGCGCGCAGTACAGCCTTCGACAGCGCCGACATCAAGCTCCGCAGGGGCGGCGCGTGGCAGCTCGCGACCTCCACCGACTCGCCCTGGACCAGTACCAACCCGCGCGGCAGCGACTTCCTGTGCCCGTCGCTTGCCTTCACCCGAGCCGCGCAGAACCACCACTGGACGGTGCACCCCTGATCGTCCCCGCCACCGAGCGCCGGACGGGCGGCTCGCCCCCGTCCGGCGCATCACCACGATCCTCCGCAACGCCGGCCACCGCCGCATCCACTTCGACGACCTCCGTCACTCTCGCGGCTCACCCCACCGAGGTCGACGCCGTCGAACGCCCGTGACAACGCGGGCGAGCGTCGCCGGCGGCGAGTCGGTCTCATCGGTCTCGGCACCTTTCAAGGCGTCAGTAGTACGGCGCGGGCGTCGACGTTGAGGACGTGTCCATCCATGGATGCGCAGACAGGGGCGTTCCAGTGCACGTGTCCGCAGACGGTCAGGGCGGGTGGCCGGAGCCGGAGCCGGACGCCGATTTCGGCCCGGCCCGGCCGGTCGTCGGCGTCCGGGCCGGCGGGTCCCTCGTGCAGGATCAGCACCGAAGGGTCCTCTCCCAGCACGCGGCCGAGGAGGTCGATCTGGGCGCGCTCGGCGCGGCGGCCGGGTCGGGCCGGGTCGCCGATGATCCGGCCCACCCCACCGAAGCGGACTCCGCCCAGGTCCACGCAGTCTCCGTCGAGCAGCCTCACGTGCCCACCGGCCTCGGCCAATTCCGCCGCCGACACCAGGTCGTGATTGCCGGCCACGCCGACCACGAACGGACAGCCGGCCGCCGCGAACGCCCACCACACGTCCCGGACCGCGCCGCCGACCCCGCGTCGATCCGCCGCCGGCGCCGCGTACAGGTCACCGGCCAACACCACGCCCACCCGCTCCGGCGGCGGCGCCGACCCCTCCTCGGCCCATACCGTCAGATAGTCGGCCAACGCGACGCCCAACAACACCGGCGGCCCACCCCACGGCGAGGGCGCAACCCCCTGGAGGTCACCGACGACCAACACCGCATCGCACCCGGACGGCACCCGATCCACCCGCAGCCGCCCCACCGGCAGCCGCGCCCCCTCGCTCCCACCCCCGGCCCGCGCCCGCCGATAGCCGACCTCGGTCAGCCCCACCAACTCCCCCGCCACCACGCGCATCCCCGCACGATAGATCCCCCATCTCCTCACCTACAGCCCATTTCCCCGCAGCCGGCCCTCCCGGCACGAACTCGGGGCCCGAGGAAGGCGCAGGCCGCGGCACCCGGTCGGCAGACAAGCGCCGGTTCGGCCCCGGGCGCGGCGACGGCCGGGCATACTCCTTCAACGGACCGCCAACACGTCTCGATGTCGGCTGTTGTCGAGGCCGAGCCAACGGCTCCGCAGCACGCCGTGCCGTACACGCCGCCTGTTTCGCCGGTCGGCCGTTGCCATCACCGGTGCGCGTCACGCCGGCTCGGCGTGTGTACACGGCTCGGCCGGACAGGCTCGTCCCATGTCTGAAGATTCTTGGATCGGGCGAATTCGTGGTGTCCCGAGGTTGGTCGGGACCGAGTTTCGAGGCATCGGGCGCTCCGCGTCACGGGCCTGGAAGAGCCCCGGGCGTGAGCGTGATCTCGTCGTGCAGTCCGCCAAGGCGGCGCTCGCCGCCATGCTCAGCTGGGCGGTGGCAGGGTGGTGGCTGCAGGCGCCGATGGCGATCATGGCACCGTGGGTGGCGATCCTGCTCGTCCAGGCGACGGTGTATCGCTCGGTGGCGCAGGCGCCGCAGATCATGGTCTCGATGGCCTTCGGAACGCTGATCGCCGCGTTGGCGTGGGTCGCCCTCGGAAGCACGATCGGGGCCATGGCCGCCGTGTTGCCGATCACGATGCTGCTGGGGAACTGGCGGCGGTTCGGCGAGCAGGGCATGTACAGCTCGACCAGCGCGCTGTTCGTACTGTCGTACGGGCCGGTCACCACCGCGACCGTGGGGCATCGGCTGGGCGAGGCGCTGCTCGGCGCGGCGATCGGGCTCGGGGTGAACTTCCTGCTCTGGCCGCCGGTACACCTGCGGGACAGTCGACGGGCCGCACTGGCCGTCGCGGACGAGATCGCCGAGATCCTGGCGGACGCCGCCGACGGGCTGCGCGACGGATGGGACACGGCGGCGGCGGAAGCCCGATACCGCAGGGCGCTGCGGGCGTTTCGCCGATGGGAGGATTTGCGCTCCGCCACCGAACACGCGCGGGAGAGCGTCCGGATGAACCCGCGCATCCGCCGGCACGGTCCGGTACCCGAGCTCGATCACGGCTGCATCCCGGCTCTGGAGGCCCTGGTGACACGCACGATCGCGATCACCAGGACGATCCGCGACGCCGCGCGCCGGGATGGAGCCGACCTGACCCCCGACGGCGAAACCCTCGCACCCTACGCGGAGTTCCTCGATGTGCTCGGGCGTGCCGTGCGGGAGTACGGACGCGCGGTCGCGGCTGGCACCGGCGGCCTGCCGGTGCCGGCCGACGAGGCGGACGCGCACGGCGCCCGAGTACGACACCTTCGCAGGGAACTGGCCCGCGCGGGGGAACTGCACGCGGTACTCGCCGAGCGCCTTCCCCGCGCGGCCAAATCCGGGCCCGTCATGACGGCCCTGACCGGCTCCCTCCTCGCCGAGGCGGGCCGCATCCCGGACGACCTGGCAGCCACCTCCGAGCCGGGCGACGACCGTCGTCCGACTCCGGAGGGAAAGGCCGACCTCTCGCGTCAGTGATCCGGCCCTCTTCGGCTCCCACCACCACACGCGTGAGGCGGGCCGTGGCCTCCTGGGCGCCCGTGGTCCGAGCGTGCGTCGACCGCCCTCGCCCCATCCGGCCGACCGGCATCCCCTGGTCGGCAAGTCGCGGCGAGGAGGGAGTTTTCGGGCGCGGGTATGGAGATGGGTGACAACGGCGGTTGCGGTGGTCCCGTCCGGAAGCGGGGATCCGCGCTCACCGTCGTGCAACTGTGCTTCACACTCGGGCGGTTCGACGCCGTACGGCTTCACGGCGGGTGGCTCGTCCCACACCCGTCCGCACGCCGACCACCGCCCCCCGACGGGGAGTTCGGGCGGCGACCGCAACCGGTGACACCGGTGGGTTCCCGCCTTGGAAAGCCGGCCACCTCGCGGGTGCCGCCGGTCATGGGGCGGCCGGGGATGTTCGTGTCGGTGGCGGCGGCGTCCCCGCACACCCGCGATGACACCCTGCGTAATCTTCCGATTGCGCAAAGTCATGCGTCGGGTGACGGTGGTAGGGCACCCCCGTTCATTCGATGGAAGGCCTGTTTGTCATGCGCAAGACTCGGATTGTCGCCATTCTGACCAGCGCCGCGCTCGCGGCCGGAGCCGGCACTGCGGTCGCCATCGGGGAGGTCGGCGGATCCCCGACGGTTGCCGGCGTTCGCGTCGCGTCTCCGGCACAGCCCGCCGCGCCCTCGATGGAGGCCGCGACGAGGCAGATCGAACAGCTCGGATCGATGGGAACGCTGGCCAAGGCGTCCGCCGACCTGCTGGCGGTGGCGCAACCGCGTGAGGGAGCCACCGCGGACACCTCCAAGGTCAGGGAGCGGCTGGCGGCCGTACAGACCGCGGGCAAGGACCTGCTTGCCAAGGCTCCGGCGGACAAGACCTCCACTTCCACCACCTCGGCGGCGCCTTCGGTCACCCTGAGCCAGGCGGTGTCCACGGTCGTCTCGAACGCCGAGGCACTGGCCGCGGCGATCACCAACCCGGACACCAAGCCGGTCACCCCGACGGCCGACAGGACCGGCAGCGACGTCGCCGACGTCCCGACCCTGGTGAACTCGCTCGCCAAGAGCCTGCTCGACCTGGTCGGCTCCCTCGTCGGCACCATCACGGCCGCCGGCGGTTCGGCGACCTGAGCCGGCCACCACCCCGGGTCGGTGCACATGCCGACCCGGGCAGGCGTGCCACCGGTGGCACGTCACACACAGTCACACCGTGCCGCCGTCTCGGCCGGACGCGGTACGGCGGGCGGGCCGCCTCCTCGACCATGAGGAGGCGGTCCGCCTCACGTACGCGCACAGCGTGCCGCCCTCGCGGCAAGGCGCGGTGCAACGGGCGGGCCATCTCCTCGACGACGAGATGGCCCGCTTCGCGTATCCGTGTACACGCGCGAGGCGGTCCCCTGCGGAACGCCCCGCGCCCCGCACGCTTCTCGACAGGCGAAGACCATCGGGGTCGTGCGGAATGTCGGGGTGGCGATCCCGGTGCGTCTGAACGGTCGTCGGTGCGGGTATACGCCGTCGTCCGGCGGCCGGGGCGTGTCAAGTACGGGCGCGATCCGGCCGTGTTCCACATTTAGGGAGACTGTCGTGGCCCTCACATCCGATCCCTCACCGCCGACGCCGACGCAGCACGAACCCGCGGCGCCGGCGCATCACGAGTTTGCGACGCCGACACATCACGAGACCGCGGCGCCGGCGCATCACGAGCCCGCCGCTCCGACCGCACGTCTCGAAACGTGGGCGACCCCGCCGGGGGCACCCACCCATCCCCCGCGAGCCGCCTCGCCCGCGGCCCGCCCGAAATGGGATCCGGCGCCTTCGCTGCTCACCTCGGCGTCGCCCGCCTCCCGTTCCGCGCCCCGCGCGCACCCGGCACCGGACACACCTGTGTCACCGGCGGCGGGCACGTCGGACAACCCGGTCGGGGAACCCTCCGACGACACCGCACAGACGCCGGCGGAAGACGCGGCGGAAAGCTTGTTGCGTCTGGCGGCGGCACATCGGCCGATCCCGGACGTCGCCCGGATCTTCGCACTCCTGCGGGACTGTTCGAAAACGGCCGCCGACGACGTATTGCGGGAGGTGGCCATGACGCGACCCGTGGGCGACCTCGTGCTGTTGGCCGAACTGTTGAAAGATCCCACCCAACCCGCACGAGGCAAGCGCCCCGCCGCGGAGCCCACATCACCGTAAACCGACCGACCCGGCAGGCTCGCCGCCGCCCGCGAGAACCCGTCAACCACCCCGGATACGGGGGCGGGCCTGCCATTGGCCACGTGGCCACGGCGGTGAGCCTGGCCCGGCCGGGTCGGGAATGGCATGGGGCAGTGCCCTTCCCGACCCGGCGCCGACCGTCGGTCCTACCGTCCATTGGGTCGTCGAGTCCCAGTGCCGGCCTCGTAGCGGAGGGGCGTGCGGGGACGGCGTGCGGGGACGGCGTGCGGGGACGGCGGGCGCTCAGGCCGTGGGCGTCGGAGAATCGAAGGGAGGGGAGAGGCGGATTCGGCTGACGGCTCTCCGCTGCTTCGGCAGTCGGTCCCCCGCCGCCCGCCCGTTCGGGGCCGGGCGGTTACGCCGATGGGAGCCGGTGTGCGCGGCGGCCGAATTCCGTGGCCCGCCCGTATCGTGGCCCGCCCGTTCCCGGGTCGGTCGGTGTCCCGGGCGGCCGGATGAGACAGGTCGCGCCCGGAAGGGGAAGAAGTCGTGCTCTTCACCGATCGTGTCGACGCGGGACAAAAGCTGGCCGAGCGCCTGGCGCCCTTGGAGGGCCAAGACGTGATCGTGCTCGGCCTGGCCCGAGGAGGAGTTCCGGTGGCCGCCGAGGTGGCCGACGCGCTCCGCGCCCCGCTGGACGTGTGCCTGGTGCGGAAACTGGGCGTTCCGTTCCAACCGGAACTGGGAATGGGCGCCGTCGCCGAAGAGGGAGTCATCGTCCTCAACGACCACGTGGTGCAAGCCTCGGGTGTCTCCCAAGCCGAATTGGCGGAGATCGAACGGCGGGAACGGGAGCTGTTGGAACGCCGTGCCCGCCGCTACCGGGGCGAACGACCACCGTTGGAACTCGGCGGCCGGACCGTCGTGGTCGTCGACGACGGCATCGCGACCGGATCAACCGCCCGCGCGGCCTGCCGTGCCGTCCGAGATCGAGGTGCGGCGCGCGTGGTGCTGGCCGTACCGGTGGCGCCGGCCGGCTGGGGTGAGGGAGTGGATCCGGACGCCGACGAGGTGGTCTGCCTGCACAAGCCCGTCGGTTTCATGGCGGTGGGGCAGTTCTACGCGGACTTCTCCCAGACCACCGACGAGGAGGTCGTCGAGCGCCTCGACCGAGCCCTCGCTCGCCGATCGGAGTCGTCGCCGGAGGCGCAAACGAGGGCGGAACCGGGCGCGGGCGCGGGCAACGGATCGACGCGGTCTGCGGGATCCGTGCCCACGCACACGGACATCGAGCTGCCGGCCGGAACCGTGCGGCTTCCGGGACACCTGATCGTGCCCGCGGGAGCCGAACGCATCGTCGTCTTCGCGCACGGCAGCGGCAGCAGTCGCCACAGCCCGCGCAACCGCTTCGTGGCGACCGCGCTGAATCGAGCCGGCCTGGGCACGTTGTTGTTCGATCTCCTCACCGAGAGCGAGGGAGACGCCCGATCCAACGTCTTCGACATCGAACTGTTGGCCCGGCGCCTGATCGACGTCACACACGGGCTCCGGGAGCGCCCCGAGACCCGGGGGCGGGCGGTGGACTACTTCGGAGCGAGCACCGGCGCCGCCGCCGCGCTGTGGGCGGCGGCCGAACTCGGTGACGACGTGGGAGCGGTCGTCTCCCGAGGCGGCAGGCCCGACCTGGCGGAAGGCCGGCTGCCCGCCGTCACGGCCCGGACCCTGCTCATCGTCGGCGGCAACGACCACGTGGTACTGGAACTCAACAACCGCGCGCGTACCTTCCTCCGCTGCGAGAGCCGCCTCGAGGTCGTCCCCGGCGCGAGCCACCTGTTCGAGGAACCGGGCACCCTCGACGCGGTGGCCGACCTGGCCCGCGACTGGTTCCTCGGCCGACCGACCTCCGGCGCGGACGGACCTGCGCACGGACATTGAGCGCGGGTGTCGATGTTGTCGCGAGCTCACGGGTCGGCCGGTGCCGCCCGGGGCCGATCCCCCGGCCGCGTCGACCGGCTCTTCCGGCCCTTCCGACTCACCGCGGATCCGCCCGCCGATCCGCGAGTCGCGCGGTTTCGCAGCGGATGCCCGGACTCGGGCCGGAGCGCGCCATGGATCAATGAGCCATGGCATGGGCGACATCAGCCCCCCGGGACGCTCGCCGGTCCCGACGAGGGCATCAGTCCGGAGGAATTGGCGCTCGCGACGCGTAACCACGGCCTGCCGTTGGAGGCTCTGCGCCACGATGTGACCCCGCCCGGACTGCATTACCTGCTCATCCACTACGACATCCCCACCGCCCGGATCAACGACTGGCGCCTCGTGGTGGGTGGTCGGGTACGGACACCGCTGACCCTGGACATACGGACGCTGCGGTCCTTCCCGGCCGTCACCCATCGCGTGACGATGGAGTACGCGGGCAACGGCCGGGCGCGACTGACGCCTCGGCCGATCAGTCAGCCGTGGCTGGTCGAGGCGGTGGGCACCGCCGAGTGGACCGGGGTGCCGCTGCGCCCGCTGCTTGCCGAGGCCGGAGTGGAACCCGATGCCGTCGAGGCGGTCTTCGGCGGGGCCGACCACGGCGTGGAGCGCGGCGTCGAGCAGGACTACCGGCGCAGTCCGCCGACGGCGGTATGCACCGCGAGCGATCCGGAGCCGGAGGTGTCGGTGGCGTACGACATGAACGGGGCGCCGCTGCCCCCGCAACACGGCTGCCCGCTGCGCTTGGTGGTGCCGGGGTGGTACGGGATGGCGCAGGTGAAATGGCTGCGGGAGATCACGCTGGTCGCCGAGCCGTTCGCGGGCTTCCGGCAGGCGGTGGCATATCGGTATCGCCGGGAGCGGGACGAGCCGGGTGAGCCGGTGACGCGGATGGCCCCGAGGGCGTTGATGATTCCGCCCGGGTTTCCGGACTTCATGTCGAGGGCTCGGGTGGTGCGGCCCGGCCCGGTGCTGTTGGAGGGGAGGGCATGGTCCGGGTTCGGAACGGTTGCCCGGGTCGAGGTGAGCGCGGATGACGGGGGTACCTGGAGTGCGGCGGACCTCGCCCCGGAAGACGAACATCGGTGGGCCTGGCGGGGTTGGAGTGCGAGCCGGCCGGCCACCGTCGGCGCCCATGTACTGACTGTGCGGGCGATCGACGCGGTGGGTGACGCGCAGCCGCTCACCCAGTCCTGGAACTGCGGCGGATTCGGGAACAACGCGGTGCAGTCGGGCGGCGTCGTTTCGGCGATGACGGATTCGGGGGCAACGTGGCGCGAATGGTGTCCCGGTGCTCGCATCAGGCCCGGGAGGCGGCGACTTCCGACGGGTCGGGGTCGGCGGGCGCGTTCAGTTGCCGGAGGGGAACAGCGCGTCCTGGGCGGCCTGTTGGGCGGCGAAGAGGGCGCCTTGGAGGACGGCGGAGCCGCCGAGGGTGGTCGCGCGGACGACGGTGTCGACCGGGGAGAGCGCGGCAACCTTGGCCTGGACGCGTTCGGCGAGGTCGTCGCCGCCGGCGTGGCCGAGTTCGCCGGCGAGGACGACGCAGCCGGGGTCCAGGACGGCGGTGACGGCGCAGACGCCGAGGGCGAGGCGTCCGGCGAACTCGTCGAGGAATGCGGAGCCCGCGGGGCCGGCGTCGTGGGCGGCGCGGACGACGGTGGCGCCGAGCGGCTCGATCGGCTCGCCGTGCGGGGTGTGGATGGTCGGGATGAGGTGGCCGAGCCCGTGCCGTTCGGCGAGTTCGCATACCGCGGGGTTGCCGACCAGCGAGTGGAAGCCTCCGTCGCAGCCGTCGCGCGAGGGCAGGCCGTCGGTGCCGGGGACCGGCAGGAAGCCGAGCTCGCCGGCGCCACCGGATGCGCCGCGGCGCAGTTTTCCGTCGAGGATGACGGCCGCGCCGATGCCGTTGGCGAGCCACATGAGCACGAACGTCTCGTACTCGCGGGCGACGCCGAGACGGCGTTCGGCCAGGGCGGCGAGGTTGGTCTCGTTCTCCACGTGGACGGTGGCGCGCAGGCGGTCCTCGAGGGCGCCGGCGAGGCTGCGGTGCCAGGCGGGGAGGCTCGGTGCCTGGCGCAGTTCGCCGGTGCCGGGGTCGATCAGGCCCGGCGCGCCGATGCCGATGCTGTGCAGGCGGGTGGCACCGGCGTCGCGTGCGGCGCGTTCGACGAGGGCGGTGGTCTGGTCGACGGCCGCCTGGATGCCGCCGCTGATGTCGATGGGCGCGACGGCGTCGCCGAGGCGGGTGCCGAGGAGGTCGGCGATCACGACGCTGACGGTCTCGGTACGGACGTCGAGCGCGGCCAGGTGTGCCATGTCGGCGACGATCCCGTACAGCCGTGCGTTGGGGCCCCGCCGGCCGGTCGCGGACTCGCCGACGTCGTGGATGAGACCCGAACCCTGCAGACGTTCGACGAGGTCGGCGACGGTCGGGCGGGACAGTCCGGTGAGCGCCTTGAGCTGCCCCGCCGTCAGCGGGCCCTGCTGCTGGAGAAGCCGCAGGGCGAGCCGGTCGTTGTGGGCTCGGGCGGTGCTGGGAGAGGCAGGAGGCATGGGGTCGATCCTCGCAGATATTTCTTTCAGGAAGGCTCCCTGATAGTTTAGCGTCGGCCGGCGGGGAGGCGGAGCCGGCGACCCAGGGAGGGTTTCATGTCTTTTGAAGCGATTCAGGCGGCCGGCATCGTCGGTGCCATTCAGGCGGTCCGCTGTGGCCCGGGGCGGGAAATGGGCATCGGCGGTCCCACCGGCGTCACCGCCGTCACCCCGAGGCCCGGCATCACGGATGCCTTCGATCCGCGCGCGCGGGCGGCCCGGCGGCGCCGGGGGCCGCGCTACAGGGGCGATGTCGTCTGGCAGGCCACCGAGCGTGCCGCCGCGAACAACCGTGATGCGGACGGCGCTCGCGGTACGGAGGGGCGACGGTGACGGACGGCGGAACGGCCGGGGCCGTCCCCGCGCCGGCCCCGGCCGCCGCGCCCGGGACCGACCCCGGCGACGTCGAGGGTCTCGCGGAGCGGGCGCGTGTCATCCGCGCGCGCTGGGCCATCGCGGCGGTGTTCGCCGTGCACGGCGCGGTGATCGGCAACTTCGCCACCCGCGTGCCGTGGATCCGGGACCACGCGGGCATCGGCCCGGGGCAGTTGGGCATCGCGCTGGCATTCCCGGCGATCGGCGCGTCACTCGCGATGCCGCTCGCCGCGGCGATCAGCCACCGGCTCGGCGCGCGCTTCGCGCTGCGGATCCTGCTGTCGCTGTGGACACTGGCGCTCGCGTTGCCGTCGTCGGCGCCGAACCTGGTCGTGCTGTGCGTGACGCTGTTCGTGTTCGGCGCGTCGGCCGGAATGCCGGACGTCGCGATGAACGCGCTCGGCGTGGAGACCGAGAACCGGCTGGGTCGGTCGATCATGTCGGGCCTGCACGGCATGTGGAGCCTGGGGGTGCTGATCGGCTCCGCCGTCGGCACCCTCGCCGCGCACTTGGACCTCGACGCGCGGCTCCACCACCTGGGCGCCGCCCTGGTGTTGCTGCTGCTCGGCCTGTCGGCCACGCGCGGTGTGCTGGACGTGTCGCCGGATCCGGACCAGGAAGCCCCGCCGCGCTTCGCGCTGCCGCCGAAGTCGGCGCTGCTGATCGGCATCGTCGGCTTCTGCGCGGTGTTCGGGGAGGGTGCGAGCCTGGACTGGTCGGCGGTCTACCTGAAGGACGAACTCGGCACGTCGGCGGGCCTGGCGGCGGCGACCACCACGGCGTTCGCGCTGATGATGGCGGTGGCGCGGTTCGCGGGCGACGCGGTCGTGGACCGGTTCGGCCCGGTCGGCACGGTGCGCGCCGGGGGCGTACTGGCCACGGCGGGCGGCCTGTTGGTGGTCACCGCGCCGGCCCCGGCGTTCGCGATGGCGGGCTTCGGCCTGCTCGGCCTGGGCATCGCGGTCGTCGTCCCGCTGGCCTTCGCGGCGGCGGCGCGCAGCGGCCCCAACGCGAGCCAGGCCATCGCGGGCGTCGCGACGGTCACCTACACCTCGGGCCTGATCGCTCCGTCGCTGATCGGCGGGTTGGCACACGCGACGTCGCTGGTGGCCTCGTTCGGCGTGGTGACGGCGCTGTCCTTCGGCCTGATCGCGGGCGCGAACGTGCTGCGGGTGAAGGCGAAGACCTAGGGGGTGCCTTCGTCGGCGACGTGGCATTCGCATGGGCCCGACCGGCCCGAGCCGGACCGTCCCGATCCGCCCGGGCCGGGCCGAGCGGATCGGGAAGATGCGGCTCGGGAGAGTTCGGGCCGGGTGCGGTCGGCTCGGAACCGCCCGAGCCGGGAGCGAGCGGGTCGGAACCAGGCGGGTCGGGACCGAGCCGGGCGAATCGGTCCCGAGCGAATCCGTCCCGGGCGGATCGAGTCCGGGCCGACCACCCGGGCCGGGACCAGGCGACGCTATGCCGGCCCCTCCCCCAGACCCGCGTCCCGGGCCAGTGCGACCGCCTCGGCGCGGGTGCGGGCGCGGAGTTTGGCGAGGACGTCGGCGACGCGGTTGCGAATCGTCTTCTCGGACAGCACCAACCGGGTCGCGATCGCGGAGTTGGGCAGGCCGCGGGCCAGCAGATCGAGGATCTCCCGTTCCCGGTCGGTGAGTTGGGGAAAGGGGCCGGCGCCGCGCGCGGTGCTCGACGTGCCGGCGAAGAAGGACAGGACGCGTTGCGCGATCCGCGGACCGAACACCGCCTCGCCGCGGGCCACGCCCAGCAGGGCGCGGCGGATGTCGTCTCCGTCGGCCTCCTTCAGGAGATACCCGCGAGCCCCGGCACGCAGTGCGGCGAACACCGTGTCGTCGTCCTCGTCCATGGTCAGCACGATCACCGCCGTGCGCGGAAACCCGGTACCGATACGGGCCGTCGCCTCCAGACCGCCGACGCCGGGCATCCGCAGGTCCATCAGGACGACGTCCGGATCGAGCGCGGCGACCCGCTCCAACGCCTCGGCGCCGTCCCGGGCCTGACCGATCGTCAGGATGTCGTCGAAGTCCTCCAGGATCGCCGCCATGCCGGCGCGGAACACCGGGTGGTCGTCCACGATCAGCACCCGTACCGCGCTCACGCCGGCAGCTCCGCCCGCACGATGGTGCCGCCGCCCTTGGCCGGGCGGATGTCCAGCCTGCCACCGACCTCGACCGCTCGTTCGCCCATGCTCCGCAGGCCCACCCCCGCGTGCGGTCGCGCGGGCACCCCGCATCCGTTGTCCCTGATCTCCACCACCAATGTCCCATCCGGGCGAATTCCCGCGCCCAATCGCAGTTCCCCGGCCGCACTGTGCCGGATCGCATTGGAGATCGCCTCGGCGGCTATCGCGTAGGCGGCGACCTCCACCGCGGCGGGCAACCCCTCCAGCCCGGACCCGATCGAGGCGGCGCAGTGCGGCGTCTCGTAGCCCGCGACCAGGTCGCGCAACGCCCCGGCCAGGCCGAGCTGATCGAGGATGGGCGGACGCAGCCCGTGCACGACGTTGCGCACGTCGGCCACCGCCTGGCGCAGCCGATCCCGCACCGCGCGGGCGCGCTCGGCCAGATCCTCGTCCCCACGCGCCGCCAACCTGCGGGCCAGGGCGTCGAGTTGGTGCGCGGTGCCGGCGAGTACGGGCCCGACACCGTCGTGCAGGTCGGCCCGGATCCGGCGACGCTCCTCCTCGCGCGCGGTGACGATGCGCGCCCGGCTGTCCGCGACGTCGGCGACCAGCCCCGCGGCGTAGGCGAGGGTCGCCGCGCGCGCCGCGACCTCCTCGACGGCGGACTGTTCCTCGGGCGTCCACCGCTCGTCCGGTCGCCGCAGCCCCACGCGCAGTTCGCCCAGCCGCTGCCCGAGCGCGTACGCGGGCACCGTCCGCCACCCCGCGACGGGCGCGCCGGCGGAGGCGGACACGTCGCCGTGGAAGGCCACGTACGGCAACCGCAGCGCCCGGGCGAGCGCGTCCACGAGGCGCTGCAACGCCTCGGCCGGTTCGGACGCCGGTGCCACGTGCCGACCGACCCGCGCGACCACGGCGTACGGGTCGTGCCGATGGCCGAACAACCAATGATCCACCGCGGCCTGCACCGCTCCGCGTCCGGACGCGGCGACCAGCGCGAGCACCGCCACCGCGAGCACGCCGGTCGGCGAACCCGGCGCGACGCTACCGATGCCGAGCACGATCGCCGCGTACAGACCGGCCGTGAGCGCGCTCAGCACGACGTAGACGATCGTGCGGTTGAGCACGAACTCCACGTCGAACATGCGGTGTCGCAACATCGCGATGGCGATGCCGAGGGCGGGCGCGGACAGCGCGACGCCCATCACCACGTCGCTGAGCACACTGTCGTGCACCGTGAGCGGCGCCAGACACAGCCCGGCGGCCAGGACCACGCTGCCGAGCAGCAGCCACTGCAACTGGGTGCGGCGCACGCCCACCACCCGCCGGCTGCGCACGAGTACGGCGCAGGCGCCGACCACCGTGCCCGGCAACAGCGTGGTGAACGCGCCCACCAGCACGACGTAGCGGATCCACTCGCCTCCCGGGATCCCGAGCGGGTTGTCGACGTGGTCCGAGACGTCGAGGCGCCCGGGGCGCACCATGGCCGCGAGCATGGTCACCGTCGCGATCGTGACCAGCGTGTACGCGATCGGCCGCCACCGCGTCGACGGCAGGCGGCCGTCGGGGAACAGCAGCAGGAGCAGCGGCACGACGAAGAAGTACAGGCAGAACCCCCACGAGCCGACCCACGCGGCGGCCCGAGCCCCCGGAAGGGGATCGACGGCGCCCAGAGCGGAGGCGGCACCGTACAGGGCGAGCAGCAGGTACGGCCCGATCGTCACGGGCGCGACCAAGAGCCAGCCGACCGGATTGCGCGGCCGCCCCCGCACGACGAACGCGCCGAGCACCGGCCAGACGGCGCCCAGGACCAGGTCGGACCAGTAGAGCGGCGTGACGTCGGCGCGCGCCGACACCCAGGCGTGCGTGGGCGGCACGGCGGCGCAGCAGGCCACCGCGATCCCGGCGAGGGCGCAGGCGATGCGTACGAGCGTCCGGTCGGGCAGGTTCCGCACCCAGGCGGGTGCGTGCCCGAGGAAGGCGACTTCGGACGTTGTGGTCACGGGCGTCATGCTCTCGCACCGGCCGCGGCGCCCGAAACCGGTGCCCGGCAACCGGGGGCGGCCGTCCCTCGTGCCCGGGACGCCGGGCGCGGGACGGTGTTCCTCGTCAGCGCACGACGATTCGGGGGGAACCGATGACATACACCGATCCACTGCCGCCCACCACGAGCGAATCCGTGGCCGAGGACATCCCGCACCGGCGCGCCCTGTGGCCTTTGGTCGGCGCTGCGGCGGGAGCGCTGGGCATCGTCGCGACCCTGGTCACCGACCTGCACGTGGCCGAGGACAAGGAGACGATGACGGCCGCGATGATCGCCGAGGTGGACCCGACGAAGGCGCGGATCGGCTTCTACGCCGGGTATCTGACGGTGGGTCTGCTCCTGTTGTTGGCCGCCTCGTGGCGTCGGCGCGTCGAGCCGAGGGTGCCGGGCAGTACGGCGGCGCGTGTGGTGAGCGGGGGGCTCACCGCCGCGGCCGGCGCGCTGGCCCTGGGATACGGCTGGAAGGGCGCGTTCGCGATCTACGGCCACGGCGCTTCCGAATCGTCCTCGTTCGACGACCAGGGCAGGCTCGTCTACTTCGTGCTCAACGACTTCGGCGGCTATATCGGCTGGCTGGGCGTGCTCGTCGCGGCGTGCGCCGTGGCGTGGATGGCGTTGCGCGAACGCACCGTCTCGCGCTGGATCGGTTGGGTGAGCGTGCTGTTCGCCGCGCCGCCGATCGTGGCGATGGTCGCCATGGCGGTACCCGGACTGCCGGCGTTGACGATGCCGGCGTGGCTGATCGTGACGTGCCTGGGCCTGACCCTGGGACGGAGCACGATCACGCGCTGACCTCCGGTGGGGGAGCCGGATGGGGGGCAGGGCGCCGCGGACCTTCGGGTTTGCGGCGCCTTGGGCGTGGGGGTTGGGATTGCGGTGGCCCGGGGGCGGGGTGGCTCGGGTGCGCAGCCGCCGACCGGGCGCCCGGCAACGGTGGTGTGTGGGCGGCCGACCGGCCCTGCGAGCCCGATGGCGGCCGGCAGCCATGGCGGTGTGACCAAGCGCAGGCCCAGCCGCGCCCCGTGGTCGTGCCCTGGCGAGGGTGGGCGGCCCGCGTCGCGTAGTCGGGAGTTTCCGTTGTTTCCTGTCGGCGACTGCCCCGGCGGTGCGAACAGATCGTGCAGCACGAACGCCGGCCGTCCGTTGGGCCCAAGCGATTCGAGGACGACGAGGAGCGCGATTCCGACCGATTCGGCGAGCACCGCCTCGTCCTCCGGCGCGGGGCCGTTGTCGGCCGTCACGACGAACTCGGGCAGTTGGTCGTTGTAGGACGCCTCGGGGCGGCCCTGCCGCGATCGCAGGACGTCGGATCCGGCCGACCACCGTGGTCAGCCGGCCGGGGAGGATCGCCGGTCGGGGCGCCGGAGTGGGACGGTTGGGTGCGACGCATCGCCGGTCTCGTGAGGAGGAGCAACCGTGGGGAGAGGCGCGAGCCCAGGCCACGCCGACGGGTATGTCGACCTCGCCCGATTGTCCGCCGATTGGCGGACACACTGGGGCGGGTGCCCGCCACTCGGTCACCTGTTGAAAAGGGCGTTCCCCGACAGGTGGGTGCGCTTTCACAGCCTGCCCGACTCCCGGCGCTACGCGCGAAACGACAGCGAGTACCGGGTGTTGCTCGAACGGCAACACACGGTACTCGCCGACCTGGGCGCGCCGCCGCGCCTGGTGGTCGCCACCTGCGCGTGGGACGACCGCGTCGAACCGGCGGATCAGTCACGGGAGTTGGCGACACTTGCCCCGGGCACGTACTGGCGGAGCGTGCGCTCGGGCGATCCAGCCGATGCCGATGCGCACCTGTACGCGGGCAGCATGCCCAACACACCGGCCGCTCTCGATCCGCTGCTGCGCTCCGTCGCCGACGACGAGACGTCGGGCGTCATCCTCGCTCCGATCGGGCTCGACTGGCTGGTGCATCCGTACGACGGCGGCTTCGACGTGATCGCCCGAAGCCCGACGGAACGCGACGCGCTCGAGGCCACACACCCCCAATGGCTTTCCCGTCATCCGGAAGGCTTGTGAACGGCCACGAATGCCTCCCCGCCCGCCACCCCCGACGCCGCCTTCGATCTTCGCCTCGGTAGGGAAGTGACGAGGCGGCTTCGGCGGGCCGCGCCCGGCTCTCGCTGCTCCCGTCTCCCGGATTTTCGCGCCGGCTCATTCGACGTGAGGGCCGCCGGCGGTCACCGGTCCCATGCCGGATCGATCCCGCCTCCGCGAGCCTCGCGCCGGCCCGCGTAGCGTTCCTTGCGGTTGGCCGCCTTGGCCATCTGCTGCCGCTCCTTGACGCAGGAGCGCACGGTGCAACCCGCACAGCACGTGCGGCCGGACAGCAGCATGCCGGGGTCTTCCCATCGGCAGCGGGTGTCCGGGTCCTCCTCCGTCGGGTGCGGCGGCAGGTCACAGGCGCCGTAGCGGTGATCGTGGACCGGCCGGGGGTGGTGCGCCGCATGGCGTACCCACAGCGGCTTCGTCCTGTCCGTACGGGACATCTCGTTCCTTCCGGAACCGCCGCCCGGGCTCCCGGACTTTCCGGGCGGGCGGCTGGATTCGCCATTTCACGGCGACACGCTCCTTCCTTCGTCCTTACGTCCGCGGCTTCCGCGGTTGGCATCCACCGGCCGACGGGTGAGAGGTTCCCAGCGGGTCCGGCGGGCACACCGGCAGCCACATCGTGCTCGTTCCCGGCGCGGACGGCAATCCGAGCGACGCCCGGTATCCCGCAGCGGCCGGCCACCGCCGACTCCGGCTCGGGTCGAGGGTGTGGCGAATCGCTTCTCCGATCCGCTTTCCTCGCCCACTTCATCGCGGTTCCACCCCGCGGGCGCGCGGGCGCCGCCTCGCGCGCCGACGCCCCCACGACGGCCTTTTGGTGACAGCGCACTGACGCGCCGGCGGGTGCGGAGCGCTCCGTCCGCCTCGCGGGCGAAAGCGGGACCGGTCGGGGACAGCGGACTCAGGCGCCCGGGACAACGAGGGGCCGATCGTGAGTGGCAGGCGTCGTGGTCGGCCCGGTTCCGAGGCCGAGGCCGAACCCCGCACCGCATATCGGGAGGCGCATGGCCGCCGGCCATCTCGCATCCGTCACCCCACCGCCACTTTCCTCCACGCACAGCAAGGCACCCGCAATGAACCACACCGGATACCCGCACGGGCCGCCCCATTCCGGCTCCGGCGGCCGTCGCACAAAGGTCGTCACACCGAGGACCCACCGGACTCCGGCCCCGATCCCGGCCCCGACCCCGACCCCGACTCCGAGCCGGCCTCGCGGCCAAGCCTCACCCACGCCGCCGCCCGGACCGACCTCTCCGCTCCCGGAGGTGCTGCTGCCGGCGACACCCCTGTCCTGCCTCGAACACCTCGTCGGAGCAACCCGGTTGGCCGAAGTACGCGACGCGCTGCGCGAGGCCCGCACGCGCCTCGGCGGGCGTGAGGTGTGGCACGTCAGTGACAATCCGACGCGCGGTGGGGTCGCCGAACTGCTCCGCACCACCCTGCCCCACCTGCGCGGTGAGGGTATCGACACCCGATGGGCCACGATCGAGGGCAACCGAGCGTTCCGCGCCTTCACCAAGGCGCTCTACTACCGGTTGTGCGGGGTGACCGCCAACGAACACGAGGACCCGCCGGACCCGGAGAACGGACGCGCCCTGTACCAACAGGTGACCCGCGCCGCCGCGCAGCGGCTGCTCGGCGCCATGGGTCGGCGCAGCGTGGTCGTCCTGCACGATCACCAGACGGCCGGCCTGATCCCGTACCTGCGTGAAGCCGGGTGCGTGGTGTTGTGGCAGTGTCACATCGGCACGCCTCTGCACACCGAACCCGCGGGCCCCGCATGGCACTTCCTGCGTCGATACCTGTCCGCCGCGCACGGTTTCATCGCGTCGTACGACGGAGCGTTGCCCGCGGGGCTGCCCGACGTGGCGATCCGCGTCCTGCCGCCGTCCATCAATCCGCCGGCACCGAAGAATCTGCCGCTGCATCCCGCCGTGGACGCGTCGCGCTTGATGGCACGCATCGGCGTCTTCCGGCAGCCGAGTCCCGCCGGCACCGAGCCGGACGCCGGCGATGCCTTCCCCGAGTTGCTCCCTCGCCCTCCGGCTCGGATCGATCGCGGCGCCGAGCCGTTGCCGGTGGGTACACCGCTGGTGACGCAGGTGAGTCGTTGGGACCGGGTCAAGGACATCCCGGGCGTGATCGAGGCGTTCACCGACCACGTCGATCCGGACTTCGGCGCGCACCTGCTGCTGGTGGGCCCCGGGCGGCGGGCGATCCGCAGGCCGAACGGGTATTCGCGGTCGGGCTGTCCGTGCTGCTCATCGAGGGTGTGATCACCGGCTGGGGCACGGTGTACCTCGCGGATGCGGTGCACGCGCAGCCCGGGGTGTCGGGCGCGGGCTACGTGGTGTTCGCACTGGCCATGATGGTCGGGCGGCTCACCGGTGACCGCGCGGCCGCGCGTTTCGGCCCCGTTTCCATGGTGCGCTTCGGCGCGCTGGTGAGCGGGGCCGCCGCCGCGGTCGCGATCGCGGCGCCCATCCCATGGCTGGTGGTACCGGCGTTCGCAGCCGTCGGTCTGGGCATCGCGTGCTCGTTCCCGCTCGTGGTCGGCGGCGTCGGCCGGCAGTTTCCCGGCGCCCCGGGTCCGGCGGTCGCCACCGTCTCCACCACCGGCTACCTGGCCTTCCTCGCCGGGCCGCCGCTCATCGGCTTCCTGGCCACCCACGTCACCCTTCGCCTGGCCCTGCTCCTGGTCCTCCTACTCGCGCTCGTCACCGCGTCCCTGGCCGGGCTCTTGTCCACCGACCGCACACGCGGTCCGCGCCCGGACACCGCCTCCGTCGTGCCAAGCGTGGACAACCGCGCCTGAGCGAGACCGGCGACCCCCGAACCCGAGCCGAGCCCGACCTGCGACGCGCCGCGCTCACCTGCCACGCCGACATGACACAGGCCGAGGACGCCATCGCCGCCGACCCGCCGGCCGAACAAGGTCGCGAGAGCCGCCTGGCGGACTCGTACCCGAGGGACACGCATCCGACGGGCAGCGCACAAGGTTCGAGTGTGGTGGTGGTCGATCGAAGTCAGGCGAGGTGTGCCGCGACAAGGGCGGCCGCCTCGGCGAGGAGGGGTTCGTCGGCGGGTGCGTGGGCGTCGGATGTGGTGGAGAGTACGGCCAGGACGAGCGGGCCGCGGCCGGGTGGGCGGGTGATGGCCACGTCGTTCGTGGTGCCGTAGGCGCCGGTGCCGGTCTTGTCGGCGACGCTCCAGTCGGAGGGCAGGCCCGCGCGGATGCGGTTGCCGCCGGTGGTGTTGGCCAGCAGCCATCCGCCGAGGCGGGCACGATCCGCGGGGGCCAGGGCGGTGCCGAGAGTGAGTCGGGCGTAGGTACCGGCGATGGCCCGGGCACTGGTGGTGTCGGTGTCACGCCCGGGTTCGGCCGAGTTCAGGTCCGGTTCCACACGGTCCAGGCGGGTCACCGGGTCGCCGACGGAGCGGCAGAACCGGGTGACCGCATGCGGGCCGGCGGCCTCGCCCGCCGGGCCGCCGAGCGCACGGAGCAGCAGGTTGGCCGCGGTGTTGTCGCTGTGGGTGATGGCCGCCGCACACAGGTCGGCCACCGTCATGCCGTGTGCGCGGTTCTCGGGTCGGCCGGTGATCGGCGCGTAGCCGGAACGCGTGACGTCCTGCTCGGTGTAGTGGATACGCTCGGCGAGAAATTCGCCGTTCCGATCCAGGTCCCGCAGGACGGCCGCGACGAGCACGGTCTTGAACACCGAACAGATCGGGAAACGCTCCTGCTCCCGGTAACCCACGTACCGCCCGGTGGCCGGATCGAAGCCGAACACCCCGAGCCGCGCGCCGTGTTGCTCCTCTAGTCGGCCCAGCCGCCGAAGGATCCCCTCCTCGCGCGCCGCCGCGAAGGCACTCGCACCCGCGCTCGTGCTCGCCGGAAGTACGAGGCCCAGTGCCGTCGCAGCCCCGACGGTGAGCAAGTTGCGACGGGCGAGGCGAGTTCGTGGCGAGGCCAACAGGCGCTCCCTTCGGCTGATCCGGACACGTGGGTCTCATCCAACCGCACGAGCGCGCCGGGCGTAAGGGCATCCGGTCGGGTCATCCGTCATCGGCTCTCGCGCGAAGCGGCGGCCCGAACCGGGCGCTGCCAAGGAAGGGGAAGGTCCGCGAACTGCTTTCGCGAGCACGACCATCCGGGTGACGAACCCTCGCCGCCGCCGCCGGCGAGTCGATCACGGGCGAGGAGCGCGGCCACCATGCCTGCCCGGGGAAGCCGTCGCCGGCTATGCCTGCCCAGGCGGTGCCTGTGGCGGAGTCGGGTCCTGCGCCGCGGGGAGGAGGGCGATGCCGGACCTGAGTTGCATGGCGCCGGGCAGGTCCAAAGAGCAGCGGCGGCTGGCCACCACTGCCTGCTGCATTGCCAGAGTGCCGGTGGTCGTGCAGGTGCCGCACCGCAGCGACGTCAAGTGGGCCCGGCGGATGACGGCGAGCATCCCCTCGATGTCGAAGGCGACGGTGAGGCAGATCTCCAGGCTCCCGACCCGGGCGCCGTCAACCGTCAGATCGACGCAGGGACGGTGGGTGGACGTGATCCGGTGGGTCGCCAGAGCGACGACCTCCTCGGTCTCCGGAGCCGCACGGGTACGCCGCGCGGCCTCGACCATCGCGGCGTGTTTCGCCCATCCGGCCGCCGCCAGATCGAGCAGATCCAGGCTCAGGAAGTTGTTGACCATCGAGGCGACCTCACGCTCGACGGTCTGACCCGCGGCGCCGGTCAGGCTCCGGGACCCACGCCCGAGCATCGCGGCCACCTCGTGCTCACGAGCCGCGTCCACGAGACTTGCCGCGGCCACCTCACTGTCGTCACCGAACAACAATTCGCGTACGGACGCGGGCTGCGCCACATCGGCAGTCACGGGTCCACCTCCTCGATGGTCTGTCGACCGGGGTCGGAACGAGGTTCCAGGCGCACCGTCGGGCTCGGCCCGCGCATCTGCTCGACGTCCTGCACCCCCTCCGTCGCGAGGCCCCGCATGACGGCGCGAACATGTCGGCGGGTCCAACGGGGCCCCCGCTGCCGGTGGCGGAAGAAGCCCACGTAGCCGGCCAGCGCGACCGCCAGGAAGCCGCCGACCGCCAGCATCCCGATCACCCATCCCGTGCCTGCCCCGGCGCCGGTTCCGGTGTCGACCACCGCGGCGGACGACGACGGGGATCGGGTCCCGGTAGGTCGCGACGGAGACCCGGGCACCGGTGGTGATCCCGGTCGGGCCCCGGCCGACACCTCGAAGGAGGCGTCGGCACGATCGGCCGTGCCGCATCGCGCCGAAACCTCGTGGCTTCCCTTCGACACACCCTTCGGGACCACCAGTCGGGCACTGAATCCGCCATTCGGGGCGACGGGCACGGTAAAGGGCGCGATGCCGGCACCGTCCCAGTAGATGTCGACGCGGTAGCCGCGAGCACAGGCCACGAAGCCCGAGCCGACGACCGTCACCGTCGTGCCGGCGCCTCCCCCGGCGGGCGTCAGCACGAGAACCGGACGCGCCCCGGGGACGGGGGTGCGCGACGGGCCTCGGGAAGGGGGTGGGCTGCTACGGGGAGGAGGAGTCGACGACTCGGGGGGCGTGGTCGGCGGCGCCGTGCAGCAACTGTAGGAGGGCGGGGGCGGCGGGGGCGGGGGTGGGGGCACGGCCCGAGCCTGTGCGCCACACGACGGCATCGAGATGCCCAACCCCACCAGGACCAGGGCGCCCACAATCCCCGAGATTTGCACCGTCGGTCCTTTCTCGAGACCTCGACGCGAGAACGGGCCACGGACCCGCGACGCCCGGACGGGCGAGGGGCCCGCGACTCGAACGACGGGCCGCGACCACGCACATCCCGCGCGTCCCCGCGCACGACAGACCCGGACACTTCTGATCAGCGAAACACGACACGACACCCACCGCATCCGGATGGTTGGCGAATGGCCGTGTCGAGCGTGCGATCACCGAGGACCGAAAGGGCGTGTACCAGTGCCGGCCAGGCCGGACGAATCGGTCCGCGGCGGCCGATCGGGACCCGGACTCGCCACGGAACGCCGAGCACAACCCGCGACGAACCCGGCCCCGCCCAGGGGACCACCGGGAAGCCGGGTCCGTGATCGCTTCGATCAGGGCGTGGCGATCGACGCGGGGCGTCACCCGAAGGAGCGGCCGGCGCCGGGGCGTTCCGTGCGAAAACCGGTATTCCTCAGGGGTCCGCTCCCACAGGGGGCTCCGGTATCGGTGTTGCAGAGCAGGGCGCCGTGTTCCCTAAGCCCGTGGACACCGAGGATCTGCTCGCCGTCCTGCACCGCCACCTCGCGCCGTGAGACGGTTTCGCCCGGCTGACACGGTGACATCCGCCCACGACGAGCCGAGCCCACGATGAGCACCGACCCGCACCGCGCGGCATCCGACGCGCCGGAGCCTTCCGTGCCTGCCCCGCTCGAAGCCGAGCCACAGGAGCCGGACGGCGCCACACCGACCCGATACCGGCTGTGGCAATCGATCTCCGCGACGGGCCGGTTGGCCGCGACCGTCGAGCGACTGCGCATGGCGTCACGTCCCGCCCGGCGTCGCGACCGTGGCCCGCCAGGCCCTGGCCGACCTGGACTGGGTCTGGATCCCCGCGCTGTGCGAGGCCGGCATCCCCTCCATCGGCCGCCACCACCTCGCGGGCGCTCGCGCCGCCACGCCGGCCGGCACCGGGGCCGCGTCCACGGCGTCCTGGAGATCTGTTGGCCGCACGCCCTCCCGGCACAACCCGCGTGCGTGCGACGCCAGATCGAAACCCTCGCGGAACTGAGCGCCCACACGATGGAGATCCATACCCCGGCCCGCGCGGCCACCGACTCCGGGCCCGTCGAACCGGTGGACATCGCCGACTGCCTCCGCGACTCCGCCCTGGTCCTGGTCCCCCATCTCGACGAGCAGGGACGGCTCGCCGACTTCCGCATCCACCACGTCAACCGACGCTTCGTCGACCCCGCCGGACGCCCCCAAGGGCTCGTCACGAATTCGCTCTTCCTGGAGGCGTACCCGCCGGCCGCCGGCGCCGGCGGCCTCTACGACATCGTCGAACGCGTCTACGCCACCGGGGAGCCCTATCGCGCCGAACGCGCGACCTTGACCGCGCTCGTCGACCAGGTACCGCTGGACGCGACCGCCGACGTGGCCGCGAGCCGGCAAGGCGACGCCGTCCTGCTCATCTGGCGCGTCGAAGACGAGAGCACACGCCTGGCGAAACTCCTGCACCACGCCCAACGCCTGGGCCGCATAGGGGGATTCGAGGAAAACGCGCTCACCGGCCGAATCACCTGGAGCGAATCCCTGTTCGCTTTGCACGGACTCCCCCACACCGCCGCCCCCGTCCCCCTGCGGGACCTGCCGCAGCACGCCCACTCCGACGACGGCGCCGCCCTCGACCGCTTCCTGCGCACCCTGCTCCACCACCACCGCAACGCCACCGTCGCCTTCCGTCTGGAGCGTTCCGACGGCGTGATCAGACGCATCCGGGTCATCGCCGAACCCGTCCTGGACAGCCGCGGTCAACTACTGACGGTGCGCGGGGTCTATCAGGACGTATCCGCGCAGCACTGGACGGAGGTCGCGCTTGCCGTCACCCGCGACCGCTGACACGAAGTCGCCGGCCGCGAGGGCGGATGTCGATCACCGCTCGCGGTCGGCCGCCGTGTGCGGTGCGGGGTGGGACTCCGCGCCGGGATGGGAACCCCGGCCGTGGGCCTCGTTCGGATGGGAGCCCCGGCCGTGGGCCTCGCCGGCCAGTGGCGTGGGCGACAGGTCCTGGTCGTCCTCGCCGACCTCGAGGAGCGTTTGGGCAGCGCCCACGATCAGCGGGTCGGGAACACCGACGACGTCGGGATCCTTGCCGGAGTAGTCGTGCCGGGCGAGTACGGAGCGGATGGCCTCCAACCGGCCGCGGCGTTTGTCGTTGGTCTTGACCACCGTCCACGGTGCCTGCTCGGTGTCCGTCGCGCGGAACATGGCGACCTTGGCCTCGGTGTAGGCGTCCCACTGATCGAGAGACGCCAGGTCCGTGGCGGAGAGTTTCCATTGCCGCACCGGATCGATCCGGCGGATCGCGAAGCGGGTGCGCTGCTCGGTGCGGGAGACGGAGAACCAGAACTTGGTCAGGTGAATACCGTCGTCCACGAGCATGCGTTCGAACGCCGGAGCCTGGCGTAGGAAACGTCGGTACTCGTCGTCGGTACAAAAGCCCAGCACACGCTCCACACCGGCCCGGTTGTACCAGGACCGGTCGAACAAAACGATCTCGCCGGCCGCCGGCAGTTGCGCCGCGTAACGCTGGAAATACCACTGGGTCTGCTCTCGCTCGGTCGGCTTGTCCAGCGCGACCACGCGGGCGCCGCGCGGATTGAGGAACTCGGTGAACCGCTTGATGGTGCCGCCTTTGCCCGCGGCGTCGCGACCCTCGAAGACGACGACCAGACGCTGCCCCGTTTCCTTGACCCACCGCTGCAGCTTGAGCAACTCGATCTGCAGCAACCGCTTCTCGCGGTCGTAGGCGGACCGGCCCAGTTTGCGGTCGTAGGGGTAGTTCTCCCGCCACGTGGCGATCGGCCGGCCCGAACCGTCCAACAGCACGGGCGCCTCCGCCCGGCTCCGGTCGACGGTCAGGCCGTGCAGGAGTTCCTGTCGAGGATCCGTCGTTCCTGCCACGGGGTGCCCCTTTTTTTCTCGGTCCTTCGTCGCGCCCGGACCTCGCGCGGGCTCCGTGTGGTTGTCCTTCTGCCCTCGGGCGCCCGACCCACACCGACCGGCGCCGGCGACCCACCGCCAACCGATATCTCTCCGCGAAGCGGTAAACGATCTCGTCGCGGTTCGACCACCGACCCATCAATTCATCGATACCCGGACGAATCCAGAATCGGGCGGCGTTTTGTGGGCGGATACTCGCGCCTCCGGCAAGCGGTGGACACGGAATCCTCAAATTAAGCGCAGATCCAACGGACTCGTCGCGCGGCGTAGTTATCGTTCGCGGTCCGAGCCGACACATCGGGGGGAAGCGAGAGGCCAAGGCCGTGACGTCCTTCTGTACCCGTGATCATGATACCGGCAATCAGACACGCTCGACATACGACACCAAACTCGCGGAACTCGCGAAACTCACCGAATTGGTTTATCGGCGCTATTCCGCGCCTCTGTTGTCCTTTTGCCTCAAGCTCACCGGCGGGGATCGACCGTGGGCCGAGGACGTCGTCCAGGAGACCATGCTGCGCGCGTGGCGCCACGGGGGCAGCATCGCCGCGGACACGTCCGATCTCATGCCGTGGCTGGCGACGGTGGCGCGCCGGATCGTCATGGACGACCGTCGCGCGCGCCGTGCCCGGCCGCAGGAGTGCGGCCCCGAACCGCTGGAGTTCTTACCGGCCGAGGATCCCTGGGAGCCTCTGCTCTGGAAGATGGCCGTGGCCGACGCGCTGCCCGCACTGACCCGGGCACATCGCGAAATACTGGCCGAGACGGTGCTGCGCGACCGCGACCTCAAGCAGGCCGCCGAGATCCTGGGTATACCGGTCGGAACGGTGAAGTCCCGTACCCACTACGCGATCCGCGCCCTGCGCCAGGCTCTGGAGGAGCGCAGTGCGGAATGATCACCCGGGACCTCGTTCCCGGTGTGTCGCGTCGAGGGCGCGGCACCGCGACCGGGTGCTCCCGATGGGCGTTCGATGGAGAGGGTTGCCCGGCACATGAGGAACACCGATCCGCTCGACTTCTTCGCGAACCATCGCGACGCGATTCTCCGCTGGGGCGGCATCGCGGCCGCCGCCCTGGTGTTCTTCCTGATCATCCGCTTCGTCGCGATGCGACTCGGCGGGTGGAAAGCCGCCTGGCGCCGGCTGTGTCGGGAAATCGCCCTGACCGTGTACGCGTTCACCGCTCCGGTACGGGCCTGGCTGCGGTATCGGCGCTCGGTGCGGCTTCTGGCCCGGCGGTTGGGCGCGAGCGTGACCTGGCGGGACGCGGAACGTGCCCTGGTCGCCGCGAAGTTCGCCGCGGCTCCCGGTCAGCCGTATGCCGCCCTGGTCGGCGACCACACGGTGACCGTGCTGTTCGCCGCCGCCGACATGCCGCCGCCTTCGGGCCCTTGGCGGCCGGTGCCGGACGATGCTTGGGCGTGGACCGCCGCCAGGGCGGAGTTGCCGTCGGTCACGCCGGACGCCGACGGGACCAGACCGGTCGTGGTGGCCCTGGGCGAGCGCGACCGGGACTGCGTATTCCTCGACCTCGTGGTCGGCCCGCCGATGGTGTGCGTACAGGGCGATCCGCGGTCGGGGCCGGCCCTGTTCCAGGCCGTCGCGGCGCAGTTGGACGCCCGGTTGCCGGGTGGGCAGGTCGTGGTCGCGGACGGCGTGCACCGCGACGTACCGGGATTGCCGGTACGGGACGCGTACCGAAACGCCCGCGCCAAGCCGCCTCGACTGGGCCTGCCCACGTTCCTGGTCACCCCGGAACCACCGGACCCGCTGCCCCCCGAACTCGCCGAGCCACCGGGTGATTCGCCCTCGCTGCGCCTGGTGCTCGGCGGCCCGGGGCGCGGCCATGTACGGACGCTGCTGACCGACGTGCACGGTCGGGTCGCCGTACCGGGCACTCCCTTGGTGGTCTGGTGCAACGCGCTCGGTGCGGCGCTCGCCGACGTGCTGCCCACCATTCCGCCGGTGCTCCCGCCTGTGCCCGCGCCGGTTTCCCGGCCCGGGGCGGGCGACGCCGAGTGGTTCGCCGAGGAGAAGCACACGACCGCGGCTCCGGAGCCGCGAGCGGCGCGGACGCAGGCGGGAACGGCGGAACCGGCGGCGACGCCGGAACCGGCGGGAACCACGGCGCCGGCGGTCTCGGCTCGTTCTGCGGTCGCCGACCCGCCGGCGCGGTCGTCGGGCCGGTCGGCCGCTCCGGGCGCGTCCGGACCGTCGGCGCGTACCGCGCGCACCGGGTCGCGTGCCGTCGACGCGGACCGCGAGCCGGTTCCGTCCGACGGCGAACCGGTGCCCCGGCCCTCCTCCCGGACGTCGAGCGCGGCGACGGCGTCGGAACACCACGAGCCCCGCGCACCCGCCGTGTCGGCCCGACGCGGACCGACCTCGGACCCGGAGCCGATCGACGGCTCGGGGCCCGCGGCCGGCACCGGGCCCGCGGCCGATCCGCCCCCCGGCCCCGAGCCGTCGTCGCCGGGTTCGCGGTCGTAGGCCCGGCCCCGAGTGGCTTGCCGACCGTCCCCGCCCGATGCCCCGACCCGGTTCTCCCGACCCGCCCCACGCTCCTTCCCCGCCTTCGTCGTCTCGCCGCCTCCCCTCCCCGCGAGAGAGTTGCATGCCCGTGAATCTCGCCGTCACCACCGTCGATCCGCAGAGCCGCCGCGCCGATCACCTGCTCGACATCCCCGAGTCGGCGACCGTCGCCGATCTCGGCTCAGTGCTGGGTGCCGCCGATCTGTTCCTGGGGGATCGACGGCTCAATCCCGACGTGCGCGTGGGCGCGAGCGGCATCCGCGCCGGGGCGTTGATCGGGCTTGACCGCCCCGCGCCGACCGAGACCGCGACGCGCGCGTGGCGACCACCCGGGGTCGATCCGGTGCTCGTGACCGTGCGGCACGTATCGGGCCCCGGGGCGGGCCGGGTGTGGCGGCTCGGCCCGGGGCGTCACGAGGTCGGCACGGACCGCGCGTGCGCGTTGCGTCTGGACGGCGGCGACGCACCCGCGCAGGGCACGTGGATCACCGTCGGCACGAACGCGTCGGTCACGGTCGGCCTTCCGGAGGACGCGGACGCGGACCGATGCGGACTGCGCAGCCTCACACCGCCGCCGCCCGTCGATCCGATCACGGGTACGCCGCTCACCGCCGAGGAGCCGGCCGGGGCGCAGGAGGGCGGCCCCGGCGGGCATTCCACCGCACCCCCGCCGCCGGGTCCGGACGGACTGCCCGTCGCACCGCCATTGCCGCCGATCGGCTACCTCCCGCCGCCCGACGACGGCTCACTGCCCTGGCCGACGTACGCCGACCTCTCGCTCGGTGAGCATCTCCTGCGCCTGGGCCCGCCGGACGAACCCGAGGCGGCGGTACGCCCGGCGGCGGACGGGCTGGGCGTCGAGTACAACCGGCCGCCGCGCATCGCGCCGCACCTGGACGGCGAAACGATCCGGATGATGGGTCCGCCGACGGACAACAGCAAGCGGCCGTTCCCCTTCCTGATGATGATCGCCCCGCTGCTGATGGGCCTGGCGATGATGTTCCTGTTCCGGAGTCTGTTCTTCGTCGTCTTCGTGCTCTTCACGCCGCTGATGGCGATCGGCAACTGGGTTTCCGGCAAACGCACCGGGCGCCGGGAATACCAGGAGGCGAAGCGGGTCTACCGCATCCGCCGGTCGGCGTTGGAAGCGGAGATGCGCCGCGCGACCGTGGACGAACGCGGGCTGCGCAACACGACGTTCCCGGATCCGGCGGCGGTGTTGCTGACCGCGACCGGACCGGGCCTGGGGCTGTGGCAGCGCCGCCGGCGCGACTCCGACCACATGACCATCCGACTCGGCACACTCACCCGCGCATCCCTCAAGAGCATCGACGACCAGGCGCGCGAGAGCCACTACCGAAACGTCAACTGGCGGCTTGCGGACGTGCCGTTCGGAGTCGAGATGACCGGTTTCGGGGTGGTCGGGATCGGCGCCCCGGGGGAGATCGCGCGTCGGATCGCGAGTTGGGCGGTGATCCAGACCGCCGTCCTGCACAGCCCGCGTGACGTGCGCATCGTCGTGCTCACCGAGGACGCGCACGCCGACGCCTGGCAGTGGGTACGGTGGCTGCCGCATCTGCGCCCGGGTCGGGCGGGCGCTGCGGTGGTGGCCCTGGGCACCGACCCGGAGAGCACCGCGCATCGGGTCAACGAGCTGATCTCCGACGTCCAGACCCGCCTGGACTCCGCGCAATCGGCCCTCGGCCCCACCCTGCAGCGCGAACCCGACGTCCTGGTGATCCTGGACGGCGCCCGCCGGCTGCGCGATGTGCCGGGCATGATCGACGTGTTGACCAACGGCCCGGCCGTCCGCGTGTTCAGTCTGTGCCTCGAGGAACGCGAACACCTGTTGCCGGAGGAATGCACGGCGGTGGTGACGGCCAACGGCGGCCGGCTCGACCTGAAGGCGTCCCATGTACCGGAGGTGAAGGGCATCCGGGCCGACCTGGTCGACCCCGCCTGGTGCGAGGAGGTCGCGCGCGCCGTCGCGCCGGTGCGGGACGTCACCGTGGAGAGCGACTCCGGACTGCCGTCCGAGGTCGCGCTGTTGCCGCTGATCGGCCAGGAACCGCCGGACGCGGACGCGCTGCTTCGCACATGGGCGCGCCGCCCGGCGTCCACCACATTCGTCCTGGGCAGCGGATACGAGGGTGTGCTGCGCCTGGACCTGGTGCGCGACGGGCCGCACGGCCTGATCGGCGGCACCACGGGCTCCGGCAAGTCCGAACTGCTCCAGACCATGATCGCGTCGCTGGCCGCGGTCAACCGGCCGGACGAGCTGACCTTCGTGCTGGTCGACTACAAGGGCGGCAGCGCGTTTCGCGAATGTGCCGAACTGCCGCACACGCTCGGCATGATCACCGACCTCGACGGACACCTGGTCAAGCGGGCACTGGCCTCGCTGGACGCCGAACTGCGCCGCCGCGAGACGGTCCTGAACGAGGTCGAGGCCAAGGACCACACCGAGTATCGGATCAAGCGCGCGCGTGACCCACGCCTGCCTCCGCTGCCCCGTCTCCTCCTGGTCATCGACGAGTTCGCCACCCTGGTCCGCGAACTACCCGACTTCGTACCCGGGTTGATCAGCCTTGCCCAGCGCGGCCGTTCACTGGGCCTGCATCTGCTGCTGGCCACCCAGCGGCCGGGCGGCTCGGTCAGCAACGAGATCAAGGCCAACACCAACCTGCGCATGGCACTGCGGGTGACCGACCGCTCGGAGAGCCAGGACATCATCGACGGCATCGAGGCCGCCGGGATCTCGCCCAACAACCCGGGACGGGCCCTGGTCCGCCGCGGCGAGGGCGCGCCCACGCCGTTCCAGACCGCTTTCGTCGGCGCGGAACGCCCCGGTGCGGTCCCGAGTTCGGTCGCCGAGGTCGCCGCGCCCCGGCGGGTACGCGGGATCCGACTCGGCTGGCAGCGCCTCGGCCGCCCGATCGACCTCTCCGAAGCCGACGCCGACGCCGACTTGGAGCCGGGACCGGAGTCGCACTTCGACCCGTACCAGGACCGGATGACGGCGCAAGCCGAGGAACGGCCGACGGACCTGCGCGCCCTGGTGGACGCCTTGCGCGAAGCGGCGGACCGGCTGCCCGACTTCCGGCCGCAGCCCAGTCCCTGGCTCCCGCCGATGGACGGCCGCATGCGGCTGGACGAGTTGCCGGCCATCCCGGAGCCGGCACCCGGCGCACTGCCGGTGGTCCCCTACGCCCTGCTCGACATCCCGCACCTGCAGGCCCGGCGGCCGGCTGCGATCGACTTCGCGAACTTCGGGCACCTGTACGTCATCGGCGCACCGCGTTCGGGCCGCACCCAGGTGCTGCGCACCGTCGCGGGCGCCGCGGCGCTCACCATCGCCTGCTCCGACCTGCACATCTACGCGATCGACTCGGCCGGCGGGGGCCTGAACGTGCTGGAGGCGCTGCCGCACTGCGGCGCGGTCGTCTCGCGTCACGACGCGGAGCGCATGGAGCGGCTGATCAACCGGCTGTCCGCCGAACTCACCCTCCGGCAGCGGCTGATCGCGCAGCAGGACTGCGCGGACATCACCGAGGTGCGGAGCAAGGTGGACAAGGACCGCCGGCCGGCGCACATGGTGCTCATGGTGGACGGCTGGGACGCGCTGAGCACCATGCTCGACGACTACGACGGCGGCCGGCTGTACGCCGACTTCGTGCGGTTGTTGCGCGAGGGCCAGGGGGCGGGAATCCATGTCATCGCCACATCGGAACGGCTGTTGCTCGGCGGGCGACTCGCCGCGCACAACGACCATCGGCTGCTGTTGCGTCAGACCGACCCGGGCGACTACACGCTCATCGGCATGCCCCGCGACAGCATTCCGGCGCTGGTGGCCCCGGGCCGGGGCTGGCTCGCGCCGGGGGCGATCGAGGCGCAGATCGCGTTGTTGCCCTCGATCTCCGAGTCGGCCGTCGCCGCGGGCGCCGTCGACGGGGAGGACACGTCGGCGAGCGACCAGAGCGACCAGGCCGAGGCGATGCGGGAGTTGGGTCGGCGGGCGACCATCCGCGACAGCAACGTGCCCGACGTACGAAGGCCGTTCCGGATCAACGAGATGCCGACGCTGATCGGCTTCCAGGAGGCGCACGATCGGGTGCCGCAACCTCTGCGCAAGCCGTTCTGGGCGCTGCTCGGCGTGGGTGGCGACGCGGTCGAGCCGCTGGGCTACGACTTCGCGGGCGGCGGCGGGTCGTTCATGGTCGCCGGACCGCCGCGCAGCGGGCGCACCACGGCGCTGGCCGCGATGTGTGTGTCGCTGCTGATGGGCGGCACCCGGCTGGTCGTTCTCACCCCGCGCGATTCACAGTTGCGCAAGCTCGCCGCGCACGGCTTGGCGCAGGTGCTCACCGACCCCGATCCGGAGCCGGAGGTGCTGACGGAGGCGTTGAGCGCGGTGCGGGACCACCCGGTGGTGGTCGTGGTGGACGACGCCGATCTGATGCTGGCCTGCGCCGCCGACTCGGTGCTGCGCCGGATCGCGACTTCCGGCCGCGACCACGGTCAGGGGCTGCTGTTGGCGGGGTTGGCCGAGTCGATGAGTTCGCTGGGCTGGGTCGGCATGGCCCGGCGCTCGCGGCGCGGCCTGCTGCTCGGGCCCAAGTCGCTCGGCGAGGCGGACCTGATCGGGGTCCGGCTGTCGGCCGAGCAGGTGCGCACACCACTGAGTCCGGGCCGGGGCTGGACCGCGGGCGACTCGGGCGCGGCGATCGCGGTCCAGGTGCCGCTCACGGTTCTGGACGGCTGACGGGAGTGCCGGGGCCGGTCGTCACCTTCGCGTCTCCGCCCTTGCGGCGACGGGAGGGTGACGACCGGCCCCGGGCGTCCACACGGGGTGGGATCGCCGACTACTTGTGGGCCGCCGCGTCGGCCTTCATCTTCGCGACGGCGGCATTGATGTCGCCCATCAGCTTGGTGTCGGAGCTGCCGAGCGAGTCGGCGATGTCCGTGAAATTCTTGGCGTAGGCGGAGATGTTCGCCGCCGAGGACTTCATCTGCTCGTTGAAGGTGCGATACGCCTCCTGCAGGGCGGGGCTGGCCTTCTCGAACACCAGGCCGTCGTGGAGCAGGTTCCCGACCTGGGTCTCCAGGTCCCTGAGTTCATTGGAGATGTCGGTCAGCTTGGTACCCATCCGCGTGGCCGTGCTGCGGATTTCGTCGTAATCGATATGGACGTCGGCCATCGAATCCTCCGAAGGGGTGGGTTGTCGGGTGGAGAGGCGTGGGCGGACCGCTACTGGGAGGAGTGCACCTTGTCGGCGATGTCCTTGTCCATGTCCTGGACCGACTGCATGATCTGCCGGAACTGCTGCGCGTAGCCCTTGATGCTCTCGGTCGCGGCGGTGAGCGCGGTGCTGAACTTGTCGTACTGCGCCTGGAGCGCGGGACTGGCCTTGGTGAGCACGAGATTGGTGGTCAGCAGGTTGTCGACCTCGGTCTTGGCCTCCTTCATCCGGGGCACAAGCGTGTGTTCGACGCTGTTGTCCAACAGATTGGACACCCGGGTGATCTCGGCGTAGGTGAGCTTGATGTTCGCGGCCATGACGAATCTCCTCGAAAACGGGAACGGAACCGGTGGGGACGGGCGCGGAGCGCCGATCAGTTGACGCGACCTCCGGGTGGGGGCTTGCCCACGTCGCGGTCCGGGTGACCCTTTTTGCCGGAACCGGCGTCGGCGTCGGCGAATTTGGGGTCGCGCCTCCACTCGCCCTTGGGTCCGTCGCGGATGTAGTGCTCGGTCTTGTCCCCGGCGTGCGAGACCATGGTGCCGGTGCCGTCCGTGTTGATGGTGTAGTCGGACGTACTCGTGGTGCCGTCGCCGTACTTGGTGACGGTGGAGTAGTCGCGGGCGTCGATCCGGCCCGGCTTGCCGTCCTTGCCGGCACCCGGTACGTCGTCGACCCATTCCGGGGGGCCCTTGTAGGTCGTCGTCGACTCGTAGGACTGCCCCTCCGGGTTGGTGATCTTCGACGTCTCCTTGACGATGTTGTTGTTCTTGTCCAACTCGACGGTGACGTCGATCGTGCCGTTCTCGTCCTGGTGGTGGTACGAAGTCGGCGGCTTGTCATCGGGCTTGGGGGGCTCGTCGCCGGGCTTGGGGGGTGCGCTGTCCTCGCCCTTGGCGATCCAGGCGGCACACCACGCGGGCGCCTCCGGATCGTGGCACACGTGCCGGATGCTCTCGTTCGGATGGTCCCGAAAGTATTGGGTGGCACCGATCGAGGCCAGGTAGGCGTCCCACTTGGCCTTGTCCGCGACCCATTTGTCGTGCGTGGCCTTGGTGCTGAGCCATTTGTCGAGGCCCAGACCGGTGGTGATCACACCCGCCGTGCCGGAGATCCGCGAGTCGTGGTCGAAGAAGAGATCGGAGACCGCCTTGAAGGAGTCGGCGAGCTTGTTCAGGCCCTCTTTGGCCTTGGCGGTACGGGACTTCGAGTGGTGGTAGAAGCTGTTGAACGCGGTCGAGAGTCCGGAGGTGCCCAGCGCGGCCCGGCGTTCGGCGGCGCCCGCCTCACCCAACTCGCGAAACGCCCCACCGGAGCCCGAATCGGCCTGCTTCGCAAGGGTTCTCAGCTTCGCGTTGATCTCGTGCAGGTTGGTGTAGTCGATGGCGAAATCAACCATTCGGACCTCCTGTCCCTCGCCCGACTCGCGTGGTGCGCCCTCGCTGCGGAACCGCTCCCATTTCTGTACGCGTGGCAACCGTCGAGGGTTCAATCGGGATTGTCGCGAGCAAGAATGAACCCGGTGAGCCGAAGGCGCGTACAAAAGAGCGCCGTGGTTGCACGAATCGAGCGAGAGAGGCGCTTCGATGGCTCGTCCCGGGGACTGGAGTGCGCTCGGCCTCGACAATGATCCGACTCCCGGCGACGCCGACCGGATCGACCGGGTGATCGCCGCGGCGCTCGCGTTCGTCGAACTGTCGAGGGACATCGACAACGGTCTGACCGAGGTCAAGAACACCTCGAGCGCCGTCTTCGTCGGCAAGACGGCGGAAGCCCTGCGCGGCGTGATCGACGGCAAGCTGCGCAACTACATCTCCACGTTCCGCAAGGCCCACGAGGACGTCCGCAGCGCCCTGACCGTCTACGTCGGCGTCATGCGCCACGAGCAACACCGCGCGGACACCGCGTTGTCCGCCGCCGCCGCGCTGTCCGAGGACGACAAGGAGGGCCGGGCCGCGCACAAGGCCACCGCCGAGGACGCCAAGTCCATCCTGTCGACCGCGGCCGACACCGCCGCGCGCAAGATGATCGCCGCCGGCCAGTCCATCGCCTCCCCCGTGGACGAGTGCGAGGAGTTCTGGAAGGCGCTCGGCTGGATCGCGATGATCCTGGCCATTCCCGCGATCTTCGTCGGCGGACCGCTCGCGCTGCTCAGCATCGCCCTCAACGTCGCGCTCCTGATCAAGACCGCGATCGACTTCGCGCACGGCAAGGCGAGCGTCACGCAGCTCGTGTTGGGCATCCTGGGCATGATCGCGCCCACCACCAAGGGTCTGCACCTGGGCGCGCTGTGGAGCGGCATCAAGGGTGTCGGCGGACGCGGAATCACGGGCACCAAGAACTTCTTCACCGGCGGCGCCAACTCGTTCGGCCTGTTCGGCCGGGTCGGGTTGGGCATCGACGACGCGGTGGCCGCGGCGGGTGCGTGGATCAGGGGCGGCGCGCAGGGGCTCAAACTGGGTCCCATTTCGGGCCTGGGGCCCGGTTTCGGGAAACTGGCCGGCGGCATCCGGTTCTTTCCGCTCGGCACCGAACTCACCGTGATCAACATGGCCGGCGCCAAGACGTTCTTCGGCCTGCGCAGCGTGATCACCACCCTCAACGCGTTCAAGGGTCTCGGTGCCTCGATCGCGAACGGCCTGAGCGGCTTCAAGGGGCTGCGGCTGTTCCTGCCGGTGGCCGCCGACGAGATGGGGAAGGGCCTCGGGCTGGCCTTCCGGATCGGCTTCATCGACCGCGGCATCCTCGGCATGTACCGCTACGGCGCCTTCATCGACGGCAAGTTCATCGGTGCGGGTTCCAAGATCTCCGCCGGCGTCAACGCCGGGTTCAACGCGTTCGGCCACGGCGGCGAACTGGTCAAGCTGCCCAATATGCATCTCGGCACGTTCGACCCCGTGCACATGGGCCCGCTCGGCGGCAGGTTCGACATGCCGCCGATGTCCACGAAGTTCACCAACGGGTTCGGCCACTTCGACGTGATCAACGTGCCGTCCCTGGGCACCTTCGGCACCGGCTTCCACGCCGGCAACTTCCCCGGCCTGGGCACCTTCCTCGACAACATGGGCGGGCTGGCCGGGATGGCGCCGCTCACCGGGTTCGGGGCCAAGATCGCCGACATCCCGTCGTTCTCGTTCACCGGACTGGGGTCCACGCACCTCATCGGGAATCTCTCCGTCCCGCCCGGGATCACCGGCCTCGGCGCGACCGGCGTCCACGCGCTGCCGCCCGCCCTCGGACACATCAGCATCCCGAACCTGGACACCGTCGGCGCCGGCGCGACCAACAAGATCGAACTCGGCCTGCCGGGATCGAGCGCGCTGGTCCACGACCTGCCCACGACCAACGCGAATACGCACACCGGACTGGACGGTCTCGGCACCGTCGCCGTCCCGCAGCCGGGCCACGTCGCGATGCCGGACGTGTCCACCCCGGCGCTGCCGCACGTCAACGTCTCGGGCGTCGGCTCCCTCCCGCTCACCTCGCACATCCAGACGCCCAACGTCGGCGCGGTACCGAACACCGGCCACATCGCCACCCCTTCGGCGTCCGGCCTCGGCGGCCTCGGACACCTCGCGACCCCGAACGTCGGCGGCGTGCCCGCGGTGACGCACCTGACGACTCCCCACACCGGCGCACCGATCCACATGGCCGACGTGAACACGCCCAACCCGGGCACGCTGCGCGCCGGCGTCGACGGCCAGACCTCGCTCGTCGGGCACGGCGCGAACCCGGTCGACGTCAAGGGTGTCCAGAGCCTCGGCGGCACCGGCACGCACATCGACCTCAACGGCAGCCGGGTGCTCCTCGGCGGCCCGTCGTCGGGCATGGTGGTGCCCGGCCACCCGGCGCCGGGCGGCCTGCCGGGCGTGCCGGCCGTGCCCGGCGGCCTCACCAGCGGCGCCCATTTCGTCCCGGCGAGCGGGGCGACCAACAACCTCACCGTGTTCATGATGCAGGGCGCGCACTACGACTTCGCGCACACGTTCGGCACCATCCCCGGCCTGAACGGCGTCGAGGTACGGGTCCTGCCGAGCACGCAGGCCGGCCGCACCGTCGACGTCCACATCGACCCCGGTGGTCGCACCGACATCTCCGCGACCCACATCACCGTCGGCGACCAGGAGGTGCTGCGGATCGAACGGGCCCTCGGGGACGGCGGCACGCACCGCTGGGACTACGAGCTGAGCGCCGCGAACAATCATCGGCTCCTCGACGACCAGATCATCGACACCCATGTCACCGGCCCCGTCCCCGGGCAGGCCATCGAACTGACCACGCTCCCCACCCCGCAGCTCCCGCACACCACGGCCACCGGGTCGACCCTGCCGGCCGGCGCCGGCCCGGGGCAGCGCGTCGTCGACATCCCGGGGCTGTCCGGCACACACCTCGAATACCGCGTCGGCGACGGCGGCGGCATCGAGGGCATCCGGATCACCGGCGGCGGCGCGGGTGCACCGCACCTGAACCCCTCGCGCCTGACCGGCCCGGACGGGAACACCATCGTGCGGGTCGAGCAGAACGTCATACCGAACGTCGAGGTCCGCCGCTGGGACTTCGACGTATCGGCCGAGGGCGGGCGACCGGACCGCATCGAGCGGCGGATCACCCTCACCGGCGGCGAGCACGACGACACCCTCGTCGCGATCCATGTCGATCCGGACAATCGAACCCTCGGCGTCACCCACTTCGACGACGAGGGCAACATCCTCGGGCCGGACGGGCCGCCCGTGCGGATCAACGACGCGGGCATCGTCGTCCCCTCGCCCGGCGGCTTCCACCTCTACGACCCGGCGACCGGTACACCGTCGGGCAGCGGCTTGCGCCTGATCGGCTCCAACGGCCACCCACTGGCGCTGCACGTACTGACACCGAACGGCGTCGGCGCCCGCACCCTCGTCGGTGTCGACGCCACCGGGACACTCGGCGTCGTGTCCGTGCCGGAGCACGCCAACGGCATGTTCCACGTCGTCCCGACCGGCACCGGCCCGACCGTGCGGGTCTTCGGCGCGGACGGCCGGTTCTCGCACAACTCGCTGCCGCTGACCGGCATCGACCGCCTGGGCCTGGCCGGCGGCCACATCCGCTCACCGCACGTCGGCACGGCGCAGATCGCCCACGCCGACGGCAGGCCGGTGCCCGACACGGACGTCATCCGCCAGATCGGCAACGAGTTCCGGATCCGGCACCCCGGCGGCCAATTCCACGTCGATGCCCGCGGCGCCCGCGCACACGACGTGGTGACCCTCACCACCCCCGACGGCACCGGGACGGGTCTGCACGTCTTCACCCCGGTCGGGGGGCCGAACCCACTGCCGCACCTGCGCGCGGGCGACGGCGCGCCGTCCACGACCGCGAACGTGGACACCGTCGACAACACGTTCCACGTCACCGGCACGAGCGGGCAGCCCCACGTGGTGCAGGTGCACACCCCGGGGGGCGGGTACTCGCACAACGCCCTGCCGCTGACCGGTGGCGGCGCGCCCGGCGGCTTCATCCGGCTGCCCGACACCGCCGGCGGAGTGCCGCGACTCGCGCACGGCGACGGCAGGATCGTGCCGAACACCGACGTCACCCCGCAGCACGGCGGCGGATACCTCGTGCATCACCCCGACGGCACGATCGTGGTGAACAACGCGGGCGCGCATACGCACGACGTGCTGGAGCTGACCGCCGCCGGCGCGGCGACCGGCCGTTTCGTGCACACCCCGGTGGGCACGCCCGACGTCCCCGTGCCGCACCCGAACAACCGGGCCGGCGTGCCCGACACGCACCTCACCGTCACCCGCGTCGGCGGCGAGCTGCGACTCACCGACCCCGAGGGATCGTTCGCCGCGCATGGTCTCGACGGCGCGCACCGCTACGACGCGACCCACCTGACCGGCGGCCCGTTCGACGGCCGGTTCGTGCGCTTCGACGGTCGGACCGGCACGCTCGTCGACGGGAACCTCGCCGCCGTTCCGAACACGCGCGTCGTGCGTCAGACGGGGATGCCGGGCGGCGGCTTCCGGGTCGGCGACGGCACCGACCACATCATCGTCGACATGCGCGGCGCGCACCGCTTCGACGTGGTCGGCCTGCGCGGGGCCGACGGCGCCCCCACGCGCGAGTTCGTCTTCACCCCGGCCCCGGTCACGGGGGCACCGGCGCCCGGTCCGGCGGCGCTGGCCAAGGGCCCGGACGGGCGCAACCTCGGGATCACGGTGGTCGGCCGGCCCGACGGCACGCTCCGGCTCACCGACATGGAAACCGGAATGTTGCGGGGCTTCTCCGGTACCGGCGCGTTCGAATTCCAGGTGCTGCGCCTGACCGGCACCCGAGGCGCCGAACTGCCCCAACTCATCCGCGTACACCCCGGCGGCGCACACACCCTGGTCGACGACGCCCTCGCCGACATCGCGGACACCACCGTGCGCACCCGTCCCGGCGGCGGGTTCCATGTCGCCGGCGCCGACGGCGAGTTCCGCCTGTTCGGCCGGACCGGCAACCTCGACTTGCACGTGACGTCGCGCGCGGTGACGCACGGGGACGGCGAGATCACCGTGTTCCGGGTGGACGACGGCGCCGGGACCCACCGGTTCGACATGATCGGCCTGTCGGACGCGCGGATCGGCGACCCCGCGCACACCCGTTTCCTGAACATCTCGACGGGCGACCTGCGCGTCCTGGACGGCCACCTCGACCCGCTCCCGGGCCTGCGGGCGACCGCGCAACCGGGCGGTGGCTACCGGGTCGACGGCATCGGGATGCGCACCGGCGAGTTCCAACGGTTCGACGCGGGCGGCCGGTTGGAGTTCCAGCGCATCGACGTCGTCGGCGCCCGGGGCGGCATCGACCCGAACCGGCACTTCGAACTCACGTATCCGGCGGGCGGCGAGGCCACGTGGACGCTGGTGCGCACCGACGCGCACGGCGTGCCCGTCGCGGGACCGGCGACCCGGAAGTGGTTCGAGGGCGGCACGCTCGACCTCACCGGCGCCGACGCCGGCCGGGTGCACCTGATCAGCCACCTCAAGGTGACCGTGTTCGAACGCCGTACCCTGCCCGACGGCAACATCCTCGACGCCCACCACTCGTCCGCCACGCTGGGCACCTTCGGGCTGCTGAACCAGCGCGGCACCTGGGCCGAGTTCGGCCCGGAGGGCAACCTGATCCACCACGGCACCCGGCACTGGGGCGAGAGCACCCGCAGCTGGTTCGACGTCAAGAACGTCTTCGGCGTCGACGTCCGGGTCCGACACTTCCAACTCAGCGCGGACGGCGGGCACGTACTGGCCGACCTGCGCCACATGCCGGCGACCCAGGGGTTCGCCGCCGACACCAAGTGGGTGCGGTTCGACGCCGACTTCCGGGCGATCGCGTCCGGCGACCGGCACTGGAGTTCCGGTCCCGGACGCGGCTGGACCGACACCATGCACCACCCGATCACCAACGAGATCGTCACCGTCCAGAAGAAGTTCGGCCGCTTCCAATTCGGCCTGCACGACGTGCGCCGCTATCACCAGGTCGAACTGGGACCGGGCGGCGTCCCCACCCGCGACTGGGTCTCCCGCCACGCCGACGGCAACATCAACGGGCTCGGAAAGACCCTGCACAACGGCGACTTCCTCAAGTTCGAACGCTTCGCCGAGCAGCGGCCCCCGGTGTTCTTCCGCAACATGTTCAGCGGCGAGTTCCGCGCCGCCGACCTCAGCCGGCACCCGTGGCTGGCCCAGGACAGCCGGCTGCGGGTGGGGACCTGGAAGCAGGAGCCGGCGGGCGGCGGTCCGGAGGGGCACGGCGTACAGTTCATCACCAACAACAAGACGGTGATCGACGTCGCGCACACCGGCGAGATCGTCCGCGAGACCCGCCCCCTGCACAACGGCGGCACCCTCACCGTCGGTGACGTCCGGCTGCCCGACGTCGCCGGAGCGCCGGTGGCCCACCGCGCGGGCTACCTCCCGTGGTCCGAGGGCGTCGGCGGCCTCCAGGGCCATCGCACGTTCCACGAGGGCGACTTCGCCGTCACCCCGGGCACGGGCGAGCGGCAGATCACCTGGCAGGACCGGATCACCGACGACGTGGACGACGGCGACTGGTACACTCCCGGCACCAAGCAGTGGACGGTGGTGCGCACCGGCCTCTCCGACGGCACGTTCATCGACTACCGGCCCAGGCCGACCGAAGGCGCCGCCGGCGGCACGGGGCCGAACACCCGCGGCCTGATCGACGCCCACGCCGGCAACTGGATCCGGTACGACCACCACGGCATGGTCGTCTCCCGCTCGGACGTCTTCCCCACCCCAGACGGGACGGGACACGTCGACATCATCGGCACCATGGGCCGCAATCCGCGCGAGTTCCGGTGGCACGACGCGCTCGATCCGACCATCGGCGGCAAGCGCATCACCGCGTTCGAACGGCAGATCACACCGTGGCACTTCGACCGCGAGTCGTTCCAGGACTTCGACGCGGCCGGCAACCTCATCCGCGACCACCGACAACTCGGCGAGGGCCTGAGCGTCCAGGGTTGGCGCGGTGTCGACGCCGCGGGCAACGAGGTCTGGCACTGGAACAAGCTGGACGCTGACAACAACGCGATGGGCTTCGGCAACGGTGCCGGCGATCGTATCCGGCACTGGTTCGACAAGCACGGCAACCCGCTCCCCGGCTGGGCCAAGGGCGCCCGGTGGTCCGACCGGATCGCCGGCCTGGACAACCAGGTCGTCCAGGAGATCCCGGCGCGCAGGTACACCAACTCCTTCCGGGACTTCTTCACCGACAGCCCGTTCCGGGTCCGCGACTTCCGCCCCACCCTCACCACGGAGTTCAACCGGCACCTGTGGCAGGAGTCCGATCAGGGCCTCGTCGCGCAGGCGAAGATCCGGCTCCCGGACGGCACGTTCCTGGAGATCAACAACTTCAACAAGCACGCGCGGCGCTACGACATCGACGGGATCACCGTCATCAACGAGCGCACGATCCCCGGCTACATCCACGAGTACGACGCCAACGGCGGTGTCATCATCGGTCGCGAGACCCACTTCACCGGCCTCGCCAACGAATACCGCGGCCTGAACCGCACCTACCGCGAGCCGAACCGCTGGGGCTACGGCCCGTCCGTGGACGGCGAGGTGGTCCCGGAGCCGTTCGCGCTTCGGGCGATCCAGTCCATCGGCATCGACATGTCCCACGAGTTCCTGCTCGACTTCACCGTGAACCTCGTGGTGCTCTCCATGGTGCGTACGCTCTCCGGCGGCGGGTTGAGCATGATCGACGTCGGACGCGCCGCGTTCGGCGCCGCGTTGAGTTCGATGACCAAGGGCACCGTCTCGGCGGCCCACATGGCGGCCAACCGGGGCGGCTGGAAGGTGCACTGGTCCAACATCGACTACGGGCAGCCGGGGAGTTGGCGGCCCAACGACGACAGTTGGCCCACCGAGTGGGGGGCCAACGAACGCCCGGTCCGCTGGCGCGGCGGCACCTACGAGTTCGCCCTGGGCCTGGGCACCGGCTCGGTGGCCGGGTTCGTCAGCGGCGCGTCCCAGGCCGCGATCTTCGGGGTCCGCGGCGCCGACGGCGCGATCATCAAACTCACCGGCGGCGACGCCGCGTTGGCCGGCCTCGCGTCCATGGTGGGCGGGGTCCTCGGCACCGTCTCGGTGGGCGCGCTCCGGGCCCTGGTCCAGCACTCGCTCGGCAGTCGATGGGTCCACCGCCAGGGTCCGATGGACATCTTCGTGATCGGCGGCCTGGGCAAGATGGTCGAGAAGCTCTTCGGCCTGCTGGTGCTCAGCCCCGCGACCGTGCGCTTGATCGGTCACGTGCCCGACGGGACGTCGTCCGACAACCTACTGCCAGGATCGGGAACGGGTACCGGATGAGCACCGCGGCAATCCACGTCGACCCCGCGAGCCGCAGGAGCCGGCGCACCATCGGGGCCGCGCTCGCCGCCGCACCCGCCGGCGCCGAGATCCTGATCGCCCCCGGCGAGTACCCGGAGAACCTGCGCCTGGAGCGGCGCGTGGTCCTGCGCGCGGAGAACGGCGCGGGCACCGTCGTACTGCGCGCGCCCACCGGCATCGCCCTGACCGTCGCCGCCCCCGACTGCCTGGTCCGCGGGCTCGTCCTGCGCGGCGCCGACCCGGCCGAGCCGGTGGTGCGGGTGGAGGACGCGGCGGGCCTGACGCTGACCGGGTGCGAACTCGACCAGGGCCGGGTGGACGTGGTCGGCTCGACGAGCGCGGCCGGTGCCGCGCGCAATGCCGCGCTCGGGTTCGCCGACACCCTGGAGGCCGACCTGGGCGACCCGACCGGCGGCGGCGTCCTGGTGATCCGCCGCAGCCGGCTGCACGGGGCTCGACACGGCGCGCTGGTCCTGGCGGGCGATGCCCGGGCCCGGGTCGAGGACACGCTCCTGGAGACGATCGACGGCATCGGCGTGGCGCTCTCCGACCACGCGGTGCTGATCGCCGACCGATTGCGCGTACGCGACACCTCCGGCTCGGCACTGCGGGTACGCGGCGACGCCCGGTTGTTCGCCCTGGACAGCACCCTCGACCGCGCCGGACGCAACGGCGTCCTGGTCGAGGACCGCGGCGAACTCCGCCTCCTCGACTGCCGGATCCGCAACGCGGGACGCAGCGGCGTGCAGGCCGAACACGAGGCCCGCGTACAGCTTCACGACTGCCGGATCACCGACGCCAAGGCCGCGGCGATCGCCGCAGGTGGCGCCGCGCGGCTCGTCGCACACGGCTGCCGGATCGACGCACCGGCCGCCAACGGCGTCGTCGCGCTCGGCGTATCCAAGGTGACGGTGACCGCGTCGCTGGTCGCCCGCACCGGATTCACCGCGGTGCACGTCGGCGAGCACGCCCGGGCCCGGCTCGGCGGTTGCCGGCTCGACGCGAGCGAGGAACACGGCCTCGCAGTGGTGGGGGGCGCCGAAGCGGAGGTCGTGGACACCACCGTCTCGGGCGCCGGCATGTGCGGCGTGCACGTGGCCGACGAGGGCCGGCTGACCATGCACGCCTCACGCGTCGAGGGCGGCGAGACAGGGGTGCGGCTGCGCTCGTCCACCGAGTGCGAACTGCGCGAGTGTGTGGTGAGCCGGCCCCGCCGGACCGGCGTCGAGATCGGCGTCGACGCGGTCGCCACGCTGTACGCGACCAGGATCGCCGAGACGGGCAGCGCGGGGATCAGCGTCGGGTCCGGCGCCCGGCTGCGCATGGACGGCGGCGGCATCTTCGCGGTCGCCGGCAGCGGATTGGTGCTGGACCGCGACGCCGAGCCGACGGTGCGCGGCATCCGGGTGGACGGGACCGGGAAGAACGGCATCCTGTTCGGCGAGGGCGCAGGTGGGCTGATCGAACACAGCGACCTGTCGGCGTGCGCCTACCCCGCCCTGCACATCGGCCGCGACGCCGAGCCGAAGTTGGTCGGTTGCCGGGTCTTCGACTGCGCGCGGGACGTCGGCTGGGCCGACGGCGCCCGCCCGGTATTCGAGGACTGCGTGTCGGTCCGGGTCGACACCTCGTCCCTGCCCGACCAGTCGCAGGACTCCCCCCACACACCACGACGACCCGCGGCGCCGGCCCCGGGCGGCGGGGTCGCCCCGGCGGGCGGGACGCCCGCCCCCGCCGCACCGGCGGCGGTCGACCTGGCCGAACTGGGCGAGGCCCCGCCACCCCCGGAGACCCTGGACGACCTGCTCGCCGAACTCGACGAACTCGTGGGCCTCGGCGGCGTGAAGCGCGACGTCGGCGGCATGGTCAAACTGATGCAGACGGTCCGCATGCGGCAGGAGGCCGGCCTGCCCGCGCCGCCGCTGAGCCGCCACCTGGTCTTCGCGGGCAACCCGGGCACCGGCAAGACCACCATCGCGCGCCTGTACGGACGACTGCTCAAGGCCCTCGGGCTGCTCGAACGCGGCCATCTGGTCGAGGTCGACCGCAGCGCACTGGTCGGCGAATACGTCGGGCACACCGGCCCCAAGACGACCGAGTCGTTCAACCGCGCCCGCGGCGGCGTGCTGTTCATCGACGAGGCGTACGCCCTCGTGCCCGCCGGCGTGGCGAACGACTTCGGCGGCGAGGCCGTCGCGACGCTCGTCAAGCTCATGGAGGACCACCGTGACGAAGTCGTCGTGATCGTCGCCGGATACCCCGGCGAAATGGAGCGGTTCATCGCGTCGAACCCGGGTCTGTCCTCGCGTTTCACCCGCAGCCTGCTGTTCGACGACTACTCGGCCGAGGACCTGGTGCGCATCGTCGAGCACCACGCGGGCCGGCACCGCTATGAACTCAGCGTCCCGGCGCGCAAGGCGCTCGGCGAGTTGTTCGCCCGGATGCCGCGTGGCGCGCAGTTCGGCAACGGCCGCACCGCGCGTCAGGTGTTCCAGCAGATGACCGAACGCCAGGCCATGCGTATGGCCGAGATCGATACGCCCGACGCGCGGCAGCTCGTCGTCCTCGACGAACTGGACCTGCCGCGATTGGTCGGCTCCGACTGACGGCGCACCCCGCGTCGTCAGCTGTCGTGCCCATGGAGGAGAGCCCGTGTCCGAACCCAACGAACCCGGCGCGCACGTCGGTTCACCCGCGCCCTCGTTGGCGCAGGCGTACGCTCGCCGCCCGGCCCGGCCCCGACGCGGTCTGCTGCCGGGGCGTCGGGTGTGGGTGTCCCTCGGCTCGGCCGCGGGCATCGCCGCCGTCACGACGCTGGCCGTGGCCCTGACCCCGAACGGAGCGGGGGGCGATGCGGCGGGCGGCCGGACGGTCGCCGCCGCGGCCGCGGGGGCGCCGGGGGGTGCGTCGCCCGGTGGGGCCGGGGTGGCCGGGCCGCCCGGGGCGCCCGGGTCTTCCGGGTTGCCCGGGGCGCCCGGGGCCCCTGGGGTACCCGGGGCGCCTGGGTCCCCCGGATCGCCCGGATCACCCGGTTCTCCGCCCGGAGAGTCGCCGACGGGCGCCGGGGCGACCCCACCCGCGGCCGGCCCCGAGGCGCCCGCCGCGGAACGACCGCCTGCCGCCGGGCTGCCCGCGACGAAGCCGCAAGCGCCCCGGTCGACGCCTCGTGCGCCGGCCGAGACCGTCGCAGCGCAGCCCAAGGTCGCGGCACCCCCACCCGCTCAGCCGCCGCGCCCGAACGCCCCGGGCAACCCCCTGCGTAATCCGGCCTCCGGAAAGTGCCTGAGCGGGTCGGCGGGTTCCGACGGCACGCCGCTGATCCTGTGGTCGTGCAACGGTGACGTGAACCAGACGTGGGATATCCGATCGGACGGCACGATCCGCACCAAGGGCCTGTGCATGGACGCGGCGTGGGGCTCCACCGCGAGCGGCACCGTGGTGCAACTCGCGTACTGCAGTGGAAACCCCGCCCAGCAGTTCGCGTTGCGCGGCAACACCATCTACACGAAGACCGCCAACATGTGCGTCGATCTCTGGAACAACAACGCCGGGGACGGCGCGGCGGTCCGCCTGTATGCCTGCCATGGCACCTGGAACCAGGCCTGGATGCGCGGCTGAGACCGGCCGGTCGCGGCCGCGCGTACGGGGATCCGGCCGGTGCCGAGGAGCCGGCGGCGGCCCGGTCGGCGCGGTGACGGCCGAGGTGGGCGCGCCGGATCGCGGCGGGCCCACCCCGGGCGGTCCGGGCACGGAACGACCGCCCCCGGTCGCGCGGCGCGTGCGCCGATGCGTTTCGAGCCGATCCATTCGGATGGGTGACGCTTGAGGCGCGGGTCGGGGGGCAGATGTGCGGGCACGACGGCGTCGGCCTCGACGGAAAGGATCGCCGACTCCGGAGAAGTGGGCACGTCACGGCCCCGCCCCAGGGGATTCATGGCATGCCCGCAGGCGCGTCGCGCGCTCGTGGACCGTCCGGACGAGAACGTGGCCGAGGTATCCGTCCCGGTGGTTCATCCGCCCGATTCGACCCGAAGTACCGTCCGCCGTCGCCCTCGTACCCCCGAGGAGCCCGTACCCCTGAGGAGGGTCATGTCTCGCCTTCGTCGTTCCCTCGTCCGGTGGCGCGTGCCACGACGGACCGGTGCTTCCGGGCAGGCCCGGAGCGCGGTGCGGAGCACCCTCGCCGACTGGGGCTGGGACGAGGATCGCGTCGCGTCTGCCGTCCTGGTCGTGTCGGAGCTGTTGACCAACGCACAGTTGCACACCGACGGTGAGGTGGTCCTGACCCTGCGTCGGACCAGGCGCGGGGTGCGGCTGTCCGTCGCCGACACCGACCCTCGAATGCCGACCCGGCGCGATACCGGGCCGAACCACGAGGGTGGCTTCGGGCTGCACATCCTCGACACCATCACGACCGGCTGGGGCGTTCGGACGCGCCGGGCGGGCAAGACCGTCTGGGCCGACATCGACGCCTTCTCCCCCCTCGCTTCGCACCTTGCGCGGCGATCGGATCCCGATGGGACGGTCTCCGCGATCCGAGCGATCCTCCGGTCGCGGTGGCGAGCTGGTCCGATGGCGGCCCGCCGCCGGGTCCCGGTGGGCCTACCGGCGGCGGAGGTGTGGCGACGGGTCGGCGCGGTCGGTACGGCGCTGCGCGTGGGCCTGCCCGCCACGGCGCGGCGCCTGCGGCACACGCGCCGACCGGGGGCGGGCCTGATGCTCGTGAACGTCCTCACCGCGGCTCGGCCCTCGGCCGCCTGAGCAGGAGACCTCCGGCTCGGGGTCGGATCAGGTGTGGGCGCCGCCGTGCCATTGCAGGAGCAGGATGGTGGCGTCGTCCTGGAGCTGGTCCTGGTGGTATTCGCGGAGCGCGCGGATCAGTCGGCGCAGGGTCTCGGGCGCGGGGAGGCCATCGGCTATGTGGCGGATGACGAAGTCCACGAACCGGTCGAGCCCGAAGACCTCACTTTGCGGGTTGCGTGCCTCGGTGACGCCGTCGGTGTAGAGCAGGAGCCAGTCGCCGGGTTCGAGCTGTTCCTCGTACAGCGCGACGGGCAGGCCCATGTCCGTACCCATCGGGTGGGCGGGCGGGCGTTCCAGCGTGGCGACCCACTGTCCGTTGCGGACCAGGACCGGTGGGTGGTGGCCGCGGTTGACCCAGGTCAACAGGCCGGTGAGCAGGTCGAGTTCGGCGATGATCGCGGTGGCGTAGCGACTGCGGCCGAACTGTTCCAGGAGGGCGGCCTCGATCGCCTCGCTCGTCCGCACCAGGCCCACCCCGTGGCGGCGGCTGCTGCGGCAGCCGGCCAGCGCGAGAGCCACGGTGAGGCCGGCGGAGGTGTCGTGGCCCATCGCGTCGAAGACGGCCAGGTGCGCGGTGTCGCCGTCGACCGCGTACTCGTACGCATCGCCGCCCATCTCGTACGCGGGTTCCAAGGCCGCGCTGACGGTGGCCTGTTCACCGGCGAAGGAGCCCGGCGGCATCAGGGTCCACTGCATCTCGGCGGCGAGGCCCATCGGACGGGTGCGGACCAGGCGCTCGTAGGAGTCGCTGTACGCGCGTTTGCTCACCAGGAGCAGCCCCACCAACAGGGCCAGGTCCAGCGCCCGGTCCACGGCGCCGTCGTCGACGTCGTCCGTCTCCAGACCCAGCACACCCAGGCGTTCGGCCCCGTCCGCCAGGGGCAACCACAGACGCCTCGTCCGCGCTTCCCGGGGCTCGTCGTCATCGTCCGCGCCGGTCGGGGACTCCACGGGCTCGGCGCTCTGGAACGCCCGGCCGGCCAGCGTGGCGTCCACTCGCAACTCCGCCTCGGGCGCCTCGTCCCCGACCCCCTCGTCCGCGTCGCGGCCCGGAAGCAGGCGCAGCAGTTGTTGTTGCACGTCCACGAGGTAGATCAGCGGGCGCGCAAAGCCTTGCGGTCGGGCGTACTCGGCGATCAACCCCGGAAGGTCCTCCAGAACGGCGTGCCGACTTGCCCGGAGCAGCCCACCCGCCGTGGCCGCACCGTTCGAAAGAGACTTCACACGGCGTCCTGTCCTGATTCGGGCCCGATCCCCGGCGGTCGATCACAACGACGTCGGTCGGCCATCGCCGATCGGGCAGCGTCCAAAAATAACAGAACGACCCGGCGGACCGCCCGCGGACCCCGGATCCGCGTGTCGCCATACTCAGCCGCCCTCGGGCCCCGGATCCGGGTGGGGGTTCCGTCCGGCGACGGTCGTGCGCAGGACCTCGATCCACCAATCGAGCATGTGCTCCCGTGCGGCCGTGTCGAGCCCGACGCTCCGGCGGAATTCATCGCCGAACAGGGGATCCGTCGCAACGGCTTGATGCAATGCGGCCACCGTCAGCCGGAGCGCCTCGCGTGTCGGCGGCGTGCGTCCGGTGGCCGCGCAGTGCCGCCGCGCCCGGGCGTGCAGCCGCTCCACCACCTCGTCGAGCAGTCCGCTGCCGGTATCCCGCCGGCCGGACCGATGCAGCGCGAGCGCCAGTTCGGCATAACCGTCGGCGTACAGCGCGGCCAGCGCGCGCACCAGGTCGGCGGGGTCGTTCGGGCCGTCGGTCCAGGCTTCCAGCACGGCGTGCAGTTCCGCCTTCAGCTTGGCCCCGCCGAATCGCAGCAGCGACTCCAGGAGTTGTGCACGCGTGCCGAAGTGGTGGTTGATCGCGGCATCGGACACCCCGACCTCGGCGGCGACGGCGCGCACCTGCACGGCGGCCGGGCCGCCCGCGGCGAGCAGCTTGCCCGCCGCTTCGAGGATCATCCGCCTGGCGTCCTCGGGGTTGCGTCGCACTCGGGTAGCCACGCGCCGATTCTACCTTGACCGCTCAAGGTAATCCCCTTACCTTGAGTAGCCAAGGTAAGGGGCGGGGCACGGAGAAGGAGGCCCTGTGTACGGGCGTTCCACGGTCTCGGCGATGACCGAGTTGGCGACGACCCTCGGAGTCACGATCCACGATCCGACGCCGCCCGACGAGTTCCGCTTCTCCCGTGCGGGCTGCCGGTTGCACGGATTCGACTGGGGCGGGACAAGATTTCCGGTACTCCTGCTGCACGGCGGCGGGTTGACCGCGCACACCTGGGATTTCGTCTGCCTGGGCCTGCGCGGCGCGGCCCGACTGGTCGCGCCGGATCTGCGTGGTCACGGCGACAGCGACTGGTCCGACGACTACCGCATCGACACCATGGCGGCCGACGTCGTCGCCGCGGCCGACCACCTCGGCTTCGACCGGTTCCATCTGGTCGGCATGTCGCTCGGCGGCGTGGTCGCGGCCCACGTCGCCGATTCGCGGCCCGACCGGGTGGAGCGGCTGGCGCTCGTCGACGTCGCACCCGGCGTGGACTTCGAAAGCACCCGGCGGATGCGGGCGTTCATGACCGGGCTCGGTCCGGTGCGGGATCTCGAGACGGTGGTCGAGGCCGCGATGCGGGTCAATCCGCGCGCCCACCGTACGGGTGTCGCCTACCGCGTGGGCACACTCTTTCGCCGTACGCCCGACGGCGGTTGGGTCCCGAAGGGCGATCCGCGTCCTCCCGACTTCCCCACCATTCTCGCCGCCATGGATCGGCTGGCCGCTCGGCTGACCGGCGTGCCGGTTCTGCTGGTACGCGGCGGACGCAGCAAGGTACTCCCCCAGGCCACCGCCGAACACCTGGTCGGGCGCATTCCGGACGGGCGACTCGTGGTCGTACCGAACGCGGGACACAACGTCCAGGAAGACAACCCGCCGGCTCTGATCGCCGCGCTGCGCGCCTTCCTGACCCACCGCCCCTGACCGAACGCCGGGCACCACACGCCGCCGTGCCCGCCTCCGGAACAGCGGAGGCGGGCACGGCGGCGGGGCGGTACCGCGGGGTCAGGCTCCCGTCGCGTTCCGCGCGTACGGCGACTCGGCGACGGCGGTCGCCGGCCGGGGGCCGCCTTCGCTGAGGCCGAATCGATCGTGGAACTTGCGCAGCGGGCGCGGCGCGTACCAGGCCGAGCGGCCGAGCAGGCGCATCGCGGCGGGAACGAGGATGCCGCGGACGGCGATGGCGTCGATGAGGATGGCCAGTCCGCTGCCCAGGCCGAACATCTGCATGAAGCTGAGCTCGGCCGTTCCGAAGGCGAAGAAGCTCACCGCGAGCAGGCAGGCCGCCGCGCTGACGATGCGTCCCGTGTGCCCGAGGCCGTTGGCCACGGCGGATTCGGTGTCCTCGCCCTGGTCGTGCAGTTCCTTGATCCGGCTGGTGACGAACACCTCGTAGTCCATCGAGAGGCCGAAGGCGATGCAGAACATCAGCATCGTCATCGAGGTGTCCATCGGCTGCGGTGTGAAGCCGAGCAATGAGGCGAGGTGGCCGTCCTGGAAGATCCACGTCATGACGCCGAGGGTCGCTCCCAGGCTGATCATGTTCAGGACCAGGGCACGCAGCGGCTGCACGACACTGCCGGTGAACAGGAACAGGAGGAGGAAGGTGGTGAGCGCGACCAGGGCCGCGGCGAGGGGGATCCGGCTGCCGATGGAGTCCTTGGAGTCGACCAGTTCGGCGCCGGTTCCACCCACGAGCGGGTGTGTCCCGGCGGGCGGTGTGGCCGCCCGCACCGCCTTCACCAGGCTCTGGCCCTTGTCCGACTTCGGTGCCACGGCGCTCACCACGTCGATCCGCTGCGCGTCGGGGCGGCCGAGAGCGGCGTTGCCGGGTCCGGGAGTGGTGGAGCGCCCATCGATGTAGGTCCCCGTGCCCGCCTCGACGCGGACGACGCCGTCGAGCTTGGAGAGTCGGGCCGCGTACGCGTCCAACGGGGCCTCGCCCACTGCCTTGTCGATGACGATGTGGATGGCCGCGGCGTCGTTGCCGTCGAAGTTCTTGCGCAATTCCGTGGAGACCTGCCGGCTCTGCGCGCTCTCCGGCAGCACGCGTTCGTCCGGCGTGCCCAGGGTGATGCCCAGCAGCGGGCTCGCCGCGAACAGCAGTACCGCGAGCACGGGCAGCGCGGTGAGCGCGGGCCGCCGCATGACGATGCGGGCCAGTCGTCCCCACAGCGGCGCCCGGGAGGCGGAGCGCCCCTGCTTCGCCCACGGCATCCGTCCGCTGTTGACCCGGTGCCCCAGGACCACGAACAGGGCCGGCATCACGAACAGGGTGCTGAAGGCTGCGATGGCGACCACACCGACTCCGGCATAGCCGAACGAGCGGAGGAAGTACTGCGGGAACACCAGGAGCGCGCCCAGTGCCGCCGCCACCGTCGCCGCGGAGAACGCGACGGTGCGGCCCGCGGTGTTCACCGTCTGCCGGACGGCGTCGTCCACGCTCGCCCCCGCCGAGAGTTGTTCCCGGAATCGGCTGACCATCAGCAGGGCGTAGTCGATGCCCAACCCCAGGCCCAGGGCCGTGGTCAGGTTGGTCGCGAAAATGGAGACGTCGGTGACGCTGCCGAGGACGAAGAGCTCGGCGAACGTACCCGCGATGGCGATGATTCCGATGATCAGTGGCAGCAGGGCCGCGACCACGTTGCCGAAGACGACCAGGAGCAGCAGAAGGGTCAGTGGCACGGCGATGGCCTCGGCCAGGACCAGATCCTTGCCCGACTGGGTGCCCATGTCGCTGTTGACGGCGGCGCCGCCTCCGGCCTGGACCTCGAGAGCGTCCTTGTACGACCCCGTGTAGGCGTCGATGAGCTTCTTGGCGTTCTCGTCCCGTTTGGTGTCGTCACCCTTCACATGGGCGAGCACCATGGCCTCCCGGCCGTCCTTGGAGCGCAGGGCGGGGTTGTCCGTGTCCCAGTACGAGATCACGTTGTCGAGGCTCTGCTCGTTCTTGAGGTCGGCGACCAGGGCCCGGCCGTTCTGCTTGGCGGCCGGGTCGTCGATGCCGCCCTGCGGGGCGCGGACCAGCAGGATCAGGTTCGTCTCCCCGCCGAACTTCTTGTCGATGACCTCCGCGGCCCGGGTGGACTGCGAGGCCGGGTCGTCGTAGCCGCCTCCCATCAATTTGCCGAACGCACCGGCGCCTGCGGCACCCATGAGGGCCACGGCGATGGCGGCGACGACCAGTACCAGCCTGGACCGGCGAATCGCCAGTTCGGCCATGCGTTCAAACACGCGCTGTCTCCTTTGCGTTCCTGCGGTGAAAACGATGTGAAGCAGCCGAAATCGCCATCGGGGAGCCGGCGCGGGTCTCGGCTGAGCGGCGGCTCTTCGCCCCGGCGGAGGCGGGTGCGGTGCCGCACCTGTCGTCGGACGTGCGGACTTCGGGGTGCCGCACCGCCCGGGCGCTTAGCCGCCCTGCCGTTCGTTATAAGTTGTAACGCTCGTGAATGGCTAGCGTCAAGTGCTTGCGTGATATCTTCTAACCAGAACTTGAGCATGTAGCCGCGCAGGCCGCACCACACCGGCGGATTCGGCCCTCGCCGACCCGCCCACGACGGCGCCGGTGATTGTGGGGGGCGGCACGGCCGGATGGAGGCAACAGCGCGCCCTGTTGCGTCGGCTGCCCGCGGAGCGCGCGGTCACCCGGGAACGGCGGCGAATCGTCAGGGGATCGGCGAGCGGCGACCACCGCCGCCCACCGCGGGGCCGACCGTGTACCGGATCGTTCGGGGGCCCTGACCAACACCCGCGAATACGCGGGCGACGCACGGGGGGCCGTACGAGTGAGCCACCTCCCCGACCGCGTCATGGTCGAGGTGCTCGGCGGGCAAGGGCGGCGCGCCGTCGCCCGGCGGGCAAGGAAGCGGCTACGGCCTGTTGGGCATGCGCGAACGGGTGGCCCTGCACGACGGCACCGCGGAAGCCGGCCCCGCCCCGAGGCGGCTTCCGCGTCCTTGCCGATCCGCCTCCGCCGCCCGACCCCGACGACCCGCCCACACCGCTTGAGGTCAGGCGCGTGGGCCGAGGAACAGGCCACCGCTTGCGTCGATGACGTGGCCGGTGATCCAACGCGCGGCGTCCGAGGCGAGGAACGCGACGACGTCGGCGACGTCTTCGGGGGCGCCCAGCCGGTCGAGCGCCGTCGCGTCGGTGATGAGGTCGGTCAGGCCCGGCACTTCGAAGAACGATCCGTTGGTCGCCGTTCGGGTGGCGCCGGGCGCCACCGCGTTCACCGTGATTCCTCTGACTCCGAGCTGGTTGGCCAAGGTCCGGCTCATCGTCTCGACCGCGGCCTTGGTCATGGCGAAGGATGTCTGGCTCGGGCTGGCCATCCGCGTCGCCACGGACGAGATCGAGACGATCCGGCCACCGTCGCGGAGCATGGGCAGCGCCCGCTCGATGATGAAGTACGGCGCTCGCACGTTCACCGCGAACAGGTGGTCGAACTGCGCCCGTGTCGTGGCTCCGAGCGGGCCGGCGGGCCCGGCCGCCGCGTTGTTGACGAGGATGTCGAGCGGGCGTCCGGCCAGGCCGGCCTCCACTCCCGCGAAGAGGGTCTCGACGTCGTCGTCCACACCCAGCTTCGCCCCGACGGCGAGCGCAACGCCGCCGGCGCGTTCGATCTCTTCGACCGTCGCCCTCGCACCGTCCTCGTCCGTGCCGAAGTGCACGACGACCACTGCCCCGTGCGACGCCAGTCGGGTCGCGATCGCCTGCCCGATGCCGCGCGATGCCCCGGTGACCAGGGCCGTCCTGCCGGTCAGATCATCAGTCATGCCAACCCCGATGTTAGTTACTACCAATCTGGTAGCTGCTATCACTCAGGTAGGGTCTATCACATGCCCGATCAGCCCTCAAAACTGCGAGCACGACGGCGCGCCGAGACCCAGCGCACGGTCCAGGCGCACGCGGTGAGGCTCTTCACCGAACACGGCTACGACGCCACGACCGTGGTCGACGTCGCCGAGGCCGCGGGCATGTCGCCCATGACCGTGTATCGGCATTTCCCCACGAAGGAAGACCTCGTGCTCGTCGACGAGTACGGCGCGTTGGTCGCCGAGCGGATCGCCGCGCAGCCCGCCGCACAGCCTCCGATACGCCGCATCGGCAACGCACTCGTCGACTCCGCCGCGACCTTGACCGGCCGCGACCGCGGGCAAGGCCCGTCGGCGAGCGAGGAGTTCCTGCTCGCCCGCCTGCGGCTGATGATCTCGACGCAGGCTCTGCGGGCCAGGCATCTGGACAACCACTACGTCCTTCAGCAGGCCATCGTCGACGCCCTCGGGTGCGACACGACCGACCCCGACACGGTGTTCCGCGCCCAAGTGGCGGCAAGCGCGTGCCTTGCCGCCATGCACACGGCGTTGGTGCGCTGGGTCGAGGACGACGGGCGGACCGAACTGTCCGCCGTGATCGCCAAGGCGCTCGCGGCCGCCTTCGGCGAAGCCGCCGTCGACAGCGTCGGCACCGGCCCGTACGCGTAGCCGGCTGCCGCCGAGGACTGTGCGCGTCGTGGATTCATGCCGCGACGAGGGGCAGTGTGTGCCAGCCACGCAGGATGTTGTGCGGGCGCCGGGTGGGGGCTTGGCCGGGGCTCGGGGCCAGGCTGCGAAAGCGCCTGGCCAGGGCGGTGAGGACGGCGTCGAATTCCAGGGTCGCGAGGTGATTCCCGGCGCACTGGTGGATTCCCGACCCGAGCGCGAGGTGGTCGCGGCTGTCGCGGGTGATGTCGAACGTGTCGGCATCGGGTCCCCACCTGTCACGGTCGCGGCCCGCGGAGCCGTAGAGCAGGAGCACCTGTTCGCCGGCCGGTACCACCGTGTCGCCGATGTGGACGTCACGGGTGGTGCGTCGACCGAAGAACTGGATGGGGGCTTCCATCCGTAGGGCCTCGGCCAGGACCGCGTCGGTGGGGACGGCACGATCGCGGATCGGTGCCCACTGATCGGTGTGGGCCAACAGGTGTAGAGCCGAGGTGATGGCGTGGATGGTGGTGTCCATCCCGGCGACGGTGTAGGAGAGCATGAGCGGCACGGCCTGGGACTCGTCGATGTCGCCGTGGTCGGCCGCGGTGTGGATGGCGCCGAGCCAACTGTCGGCCGCGATCGTGTCCCGCGTGGCGACCCGGGCGAGATAGCCGAACATCTCCTCGGCGTGCGGTAACCCGGCTCGGGTGCGTGCGTTGTCCGGGCCGAACGTGTCGAACGTCGCGTCGGCGAGATCCAGGAGCAGGGCGCGGTCCCGGTCGGGCAGGCCCATCAGGCGCATGACGATGCCCGCGACGAAGGGGGCCGCCAGGTCGGCAACGGCATCGAAGCCACCGTCGTGCGGGAGAGCCTCGACCAGGGCGCGAGCGTGCTCGTGCAGGTCGAGGGTGAGGGATTTCAGGGCCCGGGGCGCGAGTTGCCGTGAGAGAACGCGGCGCAGCCGTGCGTGGGCGGCACCGTCCGTGCCCACCACGGTGCCTGCCAGGAGGCGTTCGTTGACCGGGTCGGTCAGGGCGAGAGCGCGTTCGCTGGAGTACGTCGCCGGGTCCCGCAGAGCGGTGGCGACGCTCGCGTGGCGGGGCAGCGCCCAGACGCCGTGCGCCTCCAGGCGGACGACCGAGCCGAGTTCGCGCAGACGGGCATAGGCCGGATAGGGATCCGCGAGGGTGGCCTCGTCGAACAGGTCGATGCCGGAGGAGGCGTACACGCTGAGCCTTTCGTCGGCAGGTCGGCGGCGCACGGGTGCCGTGCGCCGCCGACGGTGATCAGGGACGTGGACGGCCATGGTCCGGCGCTGGTCGACGGGGGGTCAACGGCGCATCGAAGCACGGGGCGCGAACACGGTCGGCCGTGAACCAACCGCCCACAGCGGTGGACAAAACACACGCCTCGCGCACCACGTCCGGTACCGCTCGCCCCACCCGCACCACCCGTCGCGCAGGCCGGCACGTGCTCACGCGGCCGAGATCTCTCGGCGCCTCCGACGCCAAAGCCGTTGCAGCTCCCGGCTGTTGCCTCCGACCCCGGATGCGGCCGGCGCCGTCGGCGCGCGGCCCTACCCCCGGCGGGCTTCGAGCGCGTCCAGGATCAGGTCCAGGCCGTAGCCGAACTCGCTCGTGTGGTCGTAGCCCGGCTGTAGGGCGTGGTCGGCGATCATCTCCGTGAGGTACGGCAGTTCGTCCGCCGGCAGGTGCGCGAGGATGCCGCCGGCCACCTGCTCGACATCGTCCGGCGTCGTCGCCGGCAGGTTCGCCTCCTGGAGGACATACCCGCCCACGTAACTGTCGATGAGCGAGACGGCGTGCGCCGCCATCGGCAGCGTGAACCCCGCCTCCCGAAGGACGCCGAGGACGGCGTCGTGGTGGCGCAGCGTCGCGGGCCCGGGGTCGCGGCGGGAATCCATCAGGCCGAGGGCCCAGCTGTGCCGCGACAGAACCGCGCGCGCGGAGAAGGCACGGGCACGAATCGCGTCCCGCCAGTCGTCGCACCCGGCTTCGGGCAACTCGATCGCCGCGAACACCATGTCGACCACGCCGTCGAGGATCGCGTCCTTGTTGGGTACGTGGTGGTAGAGCGACATCGCCTCGACGCCCAGCTCCTGCGCCACCTTTCGCATCGTGATCGCCGGCACTCCGCCATCATCGGCGACCCGGATCGCGGCTGCCAGCACGCGCTCCGTGCTGAGCGGTTGCCGAGACGGCGGCGACTGCCGTGACGGCGGTGGTGGCGGCGGGGACGGTGGCACGACGGCTCCTGGGTGCGGGCGGGCGTCTTGACAAGCTTACATGCGTAAGTCAGCCTTACGAGCGTAAGTCCTTCGGATCGTGACGAACCCGGAGGTCGACAAACGTGAGGTCAGGCCCACGACGCGCCCGCCCTACCGGGGGCAAGAGAAGGAGATGCCGATGCCGATGCCGAGGTGGTGGGGGCATGTGAACAAGCGAGTGTTCAACCCACGTGCGGTCGCGGGCGGAAAGTGGCCGGTGCTGACCCACATCGGTCGCGCCTCCGGCACGACGTACCGAACGCCGCTCGACGCGCATCCCGTCGACAACGGCTATCTGTTCGTTCTGGTCTACGGATCGAACTCGGACTGGGTGCGAAACGTCCTGGCAGCCGACGGTGCACGGCTCCGGGTCGGCGGGAAGGACGTGCGACTCGCCGCCCCCCGCCTCATCGGGGAAGTCGAGGCGTTTCAGGCGCTTTCCGACGACGTGGCACGCCCACCGAAGCTGTTCCGCATCACCGAGTTCCTCCGCATGGACCTGGTCACGGACTGACGTTCGCCGCCCGATCGCCGCTCGCCGCCCGGTCGACGACCGGCCACCGCGGCAGCCCGGCCCGCGCACCGCCGGGACCCGCCGGGCGTCCTCGCCATCGTTCGCCCGGGTCAGGGCTGTCCGGACCCCGCCTCGGCCGCGCTCTCGCGTGTGTCGATCCGGGCGGCGAAGGTTTCGATCGCATCGACGACCCGCTCGAAGCGGAACGAGCGGAACAGGTCGAACGCGTGCTGGGCACCGGGGAGTTCGGCGTAGACGACCGGGTTGGCCGAGACCTCGCGCAGCGCGTCGGCGAAGCGCCGGGCGGCGTCCACGGGTACCACCGTGTCGTGGTCGCCGTGCGCGATGAAGAAGGGCGGCGCGTCGGCATCGATGTACGCCAGTGGCGAGGACTCGGGGCCCTGGCCGTAGTAGTCGCCGTAGTAACCGTTGAGGCAGACGGCGGCGGTGACCGTGGTGTCGACGTCCTCGAAACCGGGTTGGAAGGCCGGGTCGTTGGGTGTCAGGGCGGCCAGTGCGGCCAGGTGCGCCCCGGCCGAACTGCCGGACGCGAACAGCTGCGACGGATCGGCGCCGTACTCGTGGCCGTGCTCGCGCACCCAGGCGATCACCTTCTTGAGGTCGACGAGGTGGTCCGGGTGCCGCGCGTCGGGCCGCAGGCGGTAGTTCGCGCTGACGCACACCCAACCCTGGCTCGCGAGCCGGTAGATCAACGGCAGTGACTGGCTGTTCTTTCTGCCCCGGTCGTATGCCCCTCCATGCAGGTGGATCAGCACAGGGCCGCCCGAGGGGCGGGATCGATGGTGGTACACGTCGAGCAGGTTTCTCCGGCCCGCGTCGCCGTACTCGATGTTCGCCGTCCGCTCGACGTCGCGGCGACGGCGAAGGAACGGCCCGAGCAGGATGCGCCCGAGTGGAAGGCGGCGGCGCGGCCCCGCGACCGCCTCGGAGGCGAAGCGGGTGCGCCGGTCCGGGCCCAGCGCATCGGCCAATGCTCGCTCCACCACCGGGCCCGCCCGCATCCCGTTCCGGGCGATCACCACGAGGCCGGCCGCGGTCAGCGCCGCCGTCCCGACCGTCGCCCAACCGACGACCGACCGCACGTCCCCCTGCGAAAAGGCCCACGCCGTGCACAACAGAAGCCAGCAGATGCAGAGGAATGGCACCTCGTTGAGGACGAGGGTGAGGCGAAAACTCAGGTTCGCCGGCAGCCCCGGTCGGCGCAGCGGCGCCAGCGCGAGCACGGTGGCGACGGAGACGGACGCCACCGTCACGAGATATCCAACCGGCACAGGACCACCCCGGGATCGTCGTCGCCATCAGAGCCACCACATCTGTGGTACCACGCCCGGGGTGATTTCGACAACGTCATGCCCGAGGCGCCGTAGCCGGCGCCGCTGTCCGCGCACCCGCGTCCGGCCCGTACCCGGGACCGGACGGCTTCGGGTCAACCGGTGGTTTCGCGCGATTCCTCGGCTCGGGATGCGCGTACGCCTGCCACCTCGTACAGGAGATTGTTGACGGGTGTCGCGATGCCGGTTCGCTCGCCCAGGCGTACCACCGCGCCGGTCCATGCCTCGAGTTCGGATCGGTGGCCGGAGGCGATGTCGCGCTGCAACGAGGATGTGCCGGTGGCGGGCTGTCGGTCTATGAACGCCATCGTCGAGTCCAGGATGTCCTCGGGCAACGCGACGTCCATCGCCTGTGCCACCTGCTGAATCTCGCGCATGGCGTCGATGAGCAGACCTCGTGTGCCTTCGCGAGAGCGCAGTACTCCGATGGGGGCGTCGGTGGCGGTACCGAGACCGCCGAACGGCACGACGAACAAGAACTTCGCCCACAACTCGGCCCAGATGTCCGCGGATATCACCGCGGTCGTTCCGGCGGTGTCGAGTGCGGCACGCAGCCGCTCCACTCGTTGTGTCGGCCGGTTGTCCCATTCCGCGAAGGTCAGTGCGGCCGGGCCGCCGACATGGCGTACGCGCCCGGGCCCCTCCAAATTCGCGAAGATCTTCACGCTGCCGGGCAGGACCGCGTGCCGGCCGATCGTCCGCGCGACCTGCTCGGGGGCCTCGACGCCGTTCTGCACGGTGACGACCGCCGTGTCGGCACCGATGAGGGGCGCCAAAGCCGGGATGGCCGGGGGTAGTTGCCAGGTCTTGACGCACAGCATCACGAAGTCGACCTCGCCGATCTCGCGGGTGTCGTCGGTGGCTTGCGCCGGTGCGACGGTGAAGCTGCCGGCCACACTGTCCACGGACAGGCCCTCGCGCCGCAGGGCCTTCAGATGTTCACCTCGCGCGACGAAGGTGACGTCATGCCCGGCGGCTGCCAGACGGCCACCGAAGTAGCCGCCGATCCCGCCGGCACCGATGATCGCGACTCGCAACGACTTTGCCATGGAAAACCCCTTTCCCGGGTACCACCTGACCCACCGCCGATCGACAACCGTGGGTACGCGCACGCAAGTTGCCTGCTCACGGTGACAACGATGCCGGCCCGGCCGGACCGTCGGTTCGCCGAGACGGGTCCGAGCGAACTCGCGCCGGCGGTGAGCGCGGAACAGGCGGCGCCCGCACAGTGGTTGCGCGAGGTGCTCTATCGGGCAGTCTCGGCGACCACTCGAGGCGCGGCTTGCTCGTACACCGTGTCCAAGAGATCGCGGACGAACCGGTCGAGGTCGTCCAGTCCGCTCGCGGCCAGGGTGTTCGGACCGCCGGTCAGCAGGTGTGGAATGGCGGCGTGCAAGGCCAGCGTCACGGCCGCGGCCCGATGCGGGGTGACCGTCAACCGGGCGGCCCGCTGGGCCTGTTCGAAGTCTGCGAAGTCCGCAGCCGCGATGGCATCCAGAATGGCCGCCAGCCACGGCTTGCGCGCGGCCTCGGACTGAAGCTCCAGGTATGCCAGCATTCGGGATCGACCGGGTCCCGCCACGTTCTCCAGGAGCGTGCGCAGCATGACCACCAGGCTTTCGCGATCCCCGGGTACCGGTCCCGGCACCGGACCGGGCAGATCGTGGTAGAGCTCCACACATCGTTCCGCGACCGCGCGCAGCAGCGCGTCCCTGGTCGGGAAGTAATTCTTGGTGGTACCGAGCGGCACATCCGCACCGGCGTCCACCGCCCGGTGGGTCAGACCACGCCCACCGAACTCCGCCAACACCTCGATGGCCGCATCGCGCAGACGGTCCCGTCGATCCTGATTCACCCCACCCATCCTACCCCAGACGTGGTACCCCGATTGTGGTACTTCCCGCCCGTCGGGCGGGGGTGTCGCGGCCGTACAGGCCGCCGGGGCTCGCGGCCTGCACGGCGACGAAGTCCCCGGTCGGGTCCGCGCGAACGGACCCGGTCGACCCCTACGCTCGCGCCTGTTCCTTGCGGGGCGCGACCAGTACCGGCCGGTCCGGTAGGGCAAGTTCCACGTGGGAGCCCACGGGCAGTGTGGTGGCCGCGGGCGAGGGTACGTCGACCTTGACCGTTGTTCCGGCGGCCGAGCGCACGCTCAGGCGGGTGATCGCGCCCAGGAAGGCCGCGCCGAGCACCTGCGCCGAGCCGTCCGCCGCGGCCACCACCTCGATCGATTCCGGCCGCAGCAGCACGTCCACGTCGCCGTGCGCCGGGTCGCCGTCGATCGGCAGGGTGCGGCCGAGGACGTGCACCGTCGCACCGTCGGCCCGGGCGGGGATGCGGCTCATCACACCGACGAACTCGGCTACGAACGCGGTCGCGGGACGGGCGTACAACTGCGCCGGCGGTGCGCACTGTTCGAGCCGGCCCGCGTTCATCACCGCGACCCGGTCGGCGAGCGAGAGCGCCTCCTCCTGGTCGTGCGTCACGAACAGCGTGGTGATGCCCAACTCCTGCTGGAGGCGCCTGATTTCGTCCCGAAGGGACAGCCGCACGCGCGCGTCCAGCGCGGACAGCGGCTCGTCGAGCAGCAGGACCCGCGGACGCAGCGCCAGCGCCCGGGCCAGCGCGATCCGCTGTTGCTGGCCGCCGGAGAGTTGGTGCGGATACCGGTCGGCCTGGTCCGGCAGGCCGACCAGGTCCAGGAGTTCACCGGCGCGGGCGCGTCGCTCGGCGCGACCCACGCCCCGCATCCGCAGGCCGAAGGCGACGTTGTCCAGCGCGCTCAGATGCGGGAACAGGCTGTACGACTGGAAGACCATGCCCGCGTCGCGTCGATGCGCCGGGACGCGGGTGATGTCCTGGCCGTCGACGAGCACTTCACCCGCGTCGGGCTGCTCGAAGCCCGCGACCACCCGCAGTGCGGTGGTCTTGCCGCATCCGGAGGGTCCCAGGAGCGCGACGAGTTCACCCCGACCGACCGTCAGGTTCAGCCCGGCCAGGGCCCGCACGTTGCCGAACGAGCGTTGTAGGCCCCGAAATTCGACGGTGGCACCGGTCCGCGTTTGGTTCTCGGTGCGGGTCTTCGGTTGGTCGAACGTCATGGTCACGAGGTCTCCGCAGTGGTTTTCGTCCGGGCGCTGCGCGGCCGGCCGGCGGTGGCGAGTGCGAGCAGCAGCACCCAGGTGACGAGCAGGCCGATCACCGACACCGCGACGGACATCTCGGCCTGCGAGCCGCCGATGCCGACGATCCACACGGCGAACGGGCGGTAGCCCAGGATCGCGGCCACGGTGTACTCGCCGAGCACGAGCGCGAGGGTCAGGAACGCGGTGTTGAGCAGCGCGCCGCGCAGGTTCGGCAGGACCACCTGGAGCACCGCGCGCGGCCAGTTCGCGCCACACGCGCGCGCTGCCTCGACCAGCACCTTCAGGTCGATCGCGGCGAGCCCGCCGTCGAGCGTGCGATACGCCAGCGGCAGCGCCATCAGCGTGTACGCGAGCACGAGCACGACGGGGAAGTCCGGGTCCTGGATGGCGATGAACGTGTCGTACAACGGGGTGTCGGCCAGGTGGTCGGGCCCCCAGCGCAGCACCGTGCCGATACCGGCGACCAGCGCGATGGCGGGTACCACCAGCGGCAGTGAGCACACCACCTCGATCACCCAGCGCAGTCGCGGCGCGGTCAACCGCACGGTGATCAGCGCGGGCACCAGCAGCAGCAAGACCGATACCACGGTGGCGGCGGCCAGTTCGAGGGTGAGCGTGAGGCTGTCGAGGAAGCCGTCGGCCCCCAGGATCCCGGTGTACGCGTCGAAGGTGACGCCCTGGCCGGGCACGTCGATGCTGAAGACCACCGAGCACACCATCGGCAGCAGGAAGTACGTCCCGGCGATCAGCAGGACGACGCCTCGCGACCAGCGGATCCGGCCGCGCAATGCGGTTACCGCCATGGCTAGTCGAGCCATCGGGCGCTCCTGCGCTGAAGGGGCAGATGAACGGCGGTGACCAGGCCGGCCACCACGACCATGTCCAGGCTGAGCGCGAGCGCCACGTTGCCCTGGTCGACCAGGACGTTGCCGGACAGCGCGTCGGCGATCTGCATCGTCACCAACGGCACGGAACTGCCGACCATGGCAGCGGCCGTCGCGTAGGCCGCGAACGCCGAGCCGAAGAGCAGCACGAAGCCGCCGAGCAGTGCGGGGGTCAGGATCGGCAGCGCGACGTGCACCCAGTAGCGGAACGCGTTGGCCCCGTTGTTGCGCGCCGCCTCGCGCCACTGCTTGCGCAGTCCTTCGAGGGAGGGGGTCAGGATGAGCACCATGAGCGGAATCAGGAAGTAGAGGTAGACCACGGACAGTCCGGTGAAGCTGTAGAGGCTCCAGCCGTGCTCGGTCAGGTCGAACCTGCCGGTCACCACGCCGGCGTTGCCGAGCGTCGCCACGAAGGCGAATGCGAGCGCGACCCCGCCGAAGTTGGCGAGTACGCCGGAGGCGGTCAGCACGGCCTCGCGAACGAGGCGAAAGCGAGAGGTCACCACGGTGTGGGCGATCGGGAGCGCACATCCGGTGGCGATCAGCGCCGTGACCGCGGACAGCTTCACGCTGCCGATCAGCGCGGTCAGGTACGCGCCTTGCAGGGACGCGGACATGTTGGCGCCGGTGGCCTGTACGCCGTCGGGGGCGGTGGCTGGTGTGGTGAAGGCGCCGAAGACCATCGCGACCGTCGGTACGCCGAAGACCACGGCCGCGAACAGCAACAACGGCGCGACGCCGAGCCAGTGCGGCACGCGCCGTCGCCGGGGCCGGACCGCGCCCCGCTCGCCCGAGGCGAGCGCAGGCGCGATCCGGACCGCGGCGGGCGCGCCGACGTCGGAGAGGTCGGTGCTCATCCGGCGACTGCCTGGGCCCAGCCACCGGTGAGGACCTTCTTGGCCTTGTCGACCTGGTCCGGAGTCGGGAAGACCGGGGCGCCGGCGCCCGGCACCGCGGGCAGCTTCGCCGCGAACCCGGCGTCCAGCGTGCCGGCTTCCTTCATCGCACCCATCAGGGCCGGGCGGGCGTAGCCCTTGAGCCACAGGTTCTGGCCCTCGGGGCTGTACAGGAATTCCTGCCACAGGCGCGCGGCGGCCGGGTGCGGTGCCCACTTCACGATCGCCTGCGAGTAGTACTGCGCGTAGACGCCGTCGGCGGGGATGTTCACCTGCCAGTCGACGCCCTTGGACTTGAACTCGTCCGCGTAACCCGCGTTGAGGTAGTCCCAGTCGATGCTGATCGGCGTCTCGCCCTTTTGCACGGTGGCCGGGGTCGACTCGACCGGGTTGTAGTTGCCGTTCTTCTTGAGCTTGCCGAAGAAGTCCAGGCCGGGCTGGATGTTGTCGAACGAGCCGCCGCCCGCGAGGGCCGCCGCGTACACGCCGCCGAACGCCGAGCCGGACTTGGTCGGGTTGCCGTTGAGCGCGACCTGGCCCTTGTACTGCGGCTTGAGCAGGTCGGCGAACGTCTTGGGGCACTCCTTGATCCGCGCGGCGTCGCAGCCGATCGAGATGTAGCCGCCGTAGTCGTTGAACCAGCGGCCCTGGGCGTCCTTCTGCGGCTCGGGGATCTTGTCGAACGCGGCGACCTTGTACGGCGCGAGCAGGTCCTGCTTCGCGGCGCTGAGCGCGAACGCGTTGCCCAGGTCCACCACGTCGGGCGAGCGGTCCTGGCCCTTGCGCTGGGTCACCGCGTTGATCTCGTCCTGGGACGAGCCGTCGGGGTTCTCGACCTCGACCTTGATGCCGTACTTCGCCTGGAAGGCGTCGATCAGCGCACCGTAGTTGGCCCAGTCGCGGGGCAGCGCGATCGCGTTGAGCCTGCCCTCCTTCTTGGCGGCGGCCACCAGCGCCTCCATGCCGCCGAAGTCCTGGACGGACGTGGCCGACGCCGCGTCCTTGGCCCCGGCGGGCGCACCCGGCGCGGCGGGGGTGCCGGCTGCGGACGACTTGTCGGATGCCGAGCCGCACGCGCTCAGGGTGAGCGCGGCCACGGCAAGGCCGGCGACCAGTCCGGTCGCACGAACGCGGAGCACTGTCACGGGGAGTCTCCTGGAGCTTCGAATGGTGTGCCGGAGTTGGCTGTACAACTTGGTCCAGTACGCCCGACGTCGATGTCCGCAACGTGAACGCAGCCGCACGGGCGTGCGAGGTTCCCGGGAAATGGGCGTGCGGCCCGGCAGGCTCTCGACGAACGGGTAGGGTCGCCACGGTCGGACGTCCCGGCAATGGAAATTCGGGGGGTGGCGATGGGGGTTCAGGGCGAGGCGCGGTACCGGCAGGTCGCGGCCGATCTGCGGGAGGCGATCACGACCGGCAGATACGGCTCCGGCGGCCGTCTGCCCGCCGAGGGCGACCTCGCGCTGCGTTACGGCGTCTCCCGCGGCACGGTGCGCCAGGCGCTCGCGGTGCTGCGCGCGGACGGGATGGTCACGTCCCGACGCGGCACCCGCCGGGTGGTCCTGGGCGCCGCCCGGACGCAGAGTTTCGCCGAACTGCTCAGCTTCACCCGCTGGGCCCGCTCGATCGGCGAGGAGCCCGGCGGGCGGACCGTGACGGTGGAGCCGGCGCCCGGCGATCCGGGCGAGTGCGCGCAGTTGGGCCTGGAGCCGGGGTCGTCGGTGTACCGGGTGTTGCGGCTGCGCACGCTCTCGCGGGTGCCGGTGATGATCGAGCGCACGGTCTACCCCGAGCGGATCGGAGCGCTGGTGCGGGGCTTCCCGATCGACGCGGTCTCGCACACCGAGCCCCTGGAGGAACTCGGCGTGTTGTTCACCGACGCCGACCACACGATCGATCAGTGGCCGGCCGACGCGGAGGACGCCCGGCTGCTGGGATGCCCGCCGGGCACGTCGCTGCTGCGCGAACGGCGCCGCACGACGGACCCGACGGGCGTGCCCGTGGAGTGGTCGCAGGACCGTTACCTCCCGGGCACCGTGGCCTTCACGGTGCACAACTCGGTGGCCACGACGGCGCTGTCCCGCCGCCGGGGCTGACCGGGCCGGCGGTCTACGGTCGACCCGGGACGGGCGGCCCGGCGGTCGGGTCGGCGGTCGGGTCGGCGGTCGGGTCGGCGGTGGACGGCCCGGCGGTGGAAGATCGGCCCGGTCGGCGCTTGCGGGCAGGCACGCCGGGCCGACGCCTCACGGCAGCAGCAGCCGGGTGAGCAACGGCCGGAAGTGGGCGAAGTCCGGGACCGACGCGTCGGCGTCCTTGGCCGCCTCGTCCCAGCGCCGCACCCGCACCGCGTCGGCCGCGTACGGCCCGTCCGCGAACTCCCGTGCCTCGACCTCGCCCATCGGGCCGCCCTGGACACCGAGCGTGTACACGGACGCGTCCGACAGACGTGCCGCGTAGCCCGCCTCGGTGGCGCACAGGTAGCGCTTCGCCGCCACGTGCAGCCGGATCGGCTCGGTCACCTCGGGACCGAACCGCTCGGCGAGCCGGTCCGCGCCGGTGTGGCTGTGCCGGTTGTCCTCGCCCGTCATCAGGTCGCGGCCGGTCAGTGGCCCGTGGAAGTGCCCTATGTCGTGCAGCAGTGCGGCCGCGATCAGGTGCTCGGGCGCGCCCTCGGCCTGGGCGATCGCCCCGGCCTGCAACATGTGTTCGGCCATCGTGACCGCCTCGCCGAGGTATTCGCCCGCGCCCTGGTCGGCGAACAGGTCGGCGAGTTCGTCGAGGATGGCCGTGTCGATCTCTCGGCGTTCCGTCATGACGCGTCTCCGGTCCTGCGGTCGAGTACATCCAACGTGCCGGCGAGGCCGTCCAGATCGGCGTAGCACCCTTGCAGGTGCCGCCTGCCCGCACCGTCGAACGCGGTGCGCGCGTGCAGGACCCGGGTGTTGTCGAAGACCACGCAATCGCCCGGCTTCAGCCGCCGGGTCAACATCAACTCGGGCCGGGCCAACACCTCGGCGAAGGCTCGGTAGGCCGCGTAGAAGTCGGCGAGTTCGTCGGCCGGGAGCCGCAGCGTGCCCATCGAGCGGTTGTTGAAGCGCACCTCGCGAACGCGACCGGCGTCGTCCGCACCGATGATCGGCCGGTGCGCCCGCAGTCGGGTGCGCGCGTCCCGAAACTCGAACGGCACCGGCGTGCCGACCAACACCCGAAACGCGTCCGGTCGTTCGGCGCGCAGCAGCGCGGCGGCGCGAAACCCGTCGACGAAGCCGGAGTCGCCGCCAGTGGCCTCGTTGACCAGGCAGTGCAGGAGTTGCACGGTGGGTACCGGATCCCGATAGGGGTTGTCGGTGTGCGGGGTGATCCGGGCCGAGGTGAAGGCGAGGTTGTTGGGCCGGTCCTCAACCCGGACGTCGAAGAGTCGGCCGTAGTTCGTCTCGCGCACGAAACCGAACGTCCCCGCCACCGCCAGGACTTGCTCCTCCACGCACGGGACGCCGCGCAGCAGCGCGAGTCCGAATCGTTGCACCGCCGTCAATGCCGGCACCGGGTCGCGCGTGTAGTCGCTCCAAGCGAACTCGCGGCGTGGGGCGTCCGGTTCCGCGGCCGTCCACAACGACTTGCCGTCCTCGCTCCTGGGGTCCGGCTCGCCGGGCGCATCGAACCACGCGCGCGCGTATACGGATCGGTGCCCATCCGGCGCCCACACGACCTCCACGTCGGACCCCCGCTCGTGAACCTCGGCGGCGACCGGGTCGAGCGGGAGGTCGGTGATCTGGAAGAGCTTCTGCCCGGTACTCGGGTCGCGACACAACGGGCAGGGGCAGTTGTCCCGCAGCCACACGGCGGGCAGGCCGCCGATGTCCAGGGTGGTAGCCATGGGCGTCTCCTCGGTCTCAGAGAGTGCGCAAAGTTGTCTGTACAACTCGCAATCATGGCTACCGTCGCAGGACCATATGAGCACGTGACCACAAGCGCGTAACGCCGACATGAACACCACGCCCGTCGCGGGGCCGCCTTGTCACGGGCCGCGACCGGCCACTCCGCTCGCTCGACCCACCCGGCTCGAAAAGAACGCGCCCGCGCCACCCTCGACACCGGCCACTCGGCTTCGGGACGGTGACGTCCTCAGCTCATCAGCTCCGGCGCGAAGTAGTCACGCAGTCGGGCGATCCTGCCGTCGCGGATGCGGAAGATCTGCACCAGCGAGACGGGCGTGTCCTTTCCGTCCCCGTCGAAGACCGTGTCGATCTCGGCGATGAACACGTCGGGGTCGGAGGTGGTGTGCAGTACGTACCCGGACTTCTCGAAGTTCGGCGAACGGTCGTCCTTCACCGGTTGCTCGTAGTACGCCGCCATGGCGGCGCGGATCTCCTCGCGACCCACCAGGCGCCTGGGGAAGGCGGCGCCGGCAGGCATGAGCGGTGCCTCCAGGACGCCGTCCTCGGTGAAACTCTCGGCAAGGGCGTCGGCATTGCGGGTCACGGTGCCGGCGTAGACGTACCGTTCGAAGATCTGCTGCGGCGTTCCGGACACGGTGGCCTCCCTGGACGTGGACGTGGACGTGGGCACCCACATCATCACAGCGATGCCCGCGGGAGAATGGCATTTCGTGAACGATGGCGTTCCACTCGATCCGGTGATCGACTCCCGGCACGATCCCGGTTGAGTTCGGCCGCCCCGGCCGCCCGCCGCGGTCGCGGGCCGGAAAACCGAGCGCGGCGAATGACGCACCGGGAGCAGAATGGGCGCGCGAGGTGGTCGCCTCGCATCGGATGATCGGCAGGATCTCGGGGGACACGAGATGACCGACGCACATCTCACCGGCAACTACGCCCCGGTGGACAGCGAGCGGACCGAGACCGGTCTCGTGGTGAGCGGCAGGTTGCCCGCCGAACTGGCCGGGACCTACGTGCGCAACGGACCCAACCCCCGCTCGGGCCGGTCCCCGCACTGGTTCCTCGGCGACGGCATGCTGCACGGCGTACGCCTGGAGGGTGGCTCCGCGCTCTGGTACCGCAACCGCTGGGTCCGCACCCCCGACCGGCCGATGACCCGCCCCGACGGCACCCGGGACCTGACCGTCGGCTTGGCCAACACCCACATCGTGCGGCATGCGAAGCGGCTGTTCGCACTGGTGGAGAGCTCCTACCCGTACGAGGTGACCGAGGACCTCGACACGGTCGGCTGTCACGACTTCGCCGGCCGGCTGCGTACCGCGATGACCGCGCACCCCAAGACCTGTCCGGACACCGGCGAGCTGCATTTCTTCGGATACGGCGCGATGCGACCGCCATACGTCACCTACCACCGCGCCGACGCGGCCGGGAACCTGACGCTGAGTCGCGGGGTCGATGTGCCCGGGCGGACGATGATGCACGACTTCCACCTGACCACCGGGCACGTGGTGTTCATGGACCTGCCGATCGTGTTCAGCATGGATCGGCTGCGCGAGGGAACCATGCCCTACGCCTGGGACCCGTCCTACGGCGCGCGCCTGGGGGTGTTGCGGCGCGACGACCCGCACGGCGACATGCGGTGGTTCGAGATCGAGCCCTGCTACGTCTTCCACGCACTCAACGCCCACGACGACGGCGATCGCATCGTGCTGCACGTGATGCGCATGGCCGAAGCCGCGGACTCCTCCGCGCTCGCGCCCAAGGCCACGCTGTGGCGGTGGACGATCGATCTCACCACGGGAACCGTCGACGAGGCGCAACTCGACGACCGCCTGGGGGATTTCCCCCGCATCGACGACCGACTCGCCGGACACGACTCGCGGTTCGGCCACATCGTCACCGCGAACGAACTCGTGCGGTACGACCTGGCCCGCGGCACTTCCACGGCGCACGTGTTCGGACCGGGCCGCACCCCGGACGAGTTCGCCTTCGTCGCCGCGAACGACCGCGCCGGGGGCGCGGGGTGGCTCCTGGGTTACGTCCACGACGCCACCACCGACACCAGCGACCTGGCGGTGCACGACGCCGAGACGCTCGAACCGGTCGCCGCCGTGCACCTGCCCGTGCGGGTGCCCTTCGGATTCCACGGGGACTGGTTCGACCACGTCGACAACGCGGGAACCAGGCCGTGACCCGCATCGAGCCGATCGGCTTCATCCGCCTGGCCCGACCGCGGTTCCCGCTCGACGACCCGCTGCCCGTCGCGCCGGGCGGGCTCGCCCGCGGTCACGGGACGATGTCGTAGGTGTACTTGGAAGTGAAGTCGAGGGTCAGCCGGGGCGTGCCGCCCGGTGCGCCCGGGCCCAGTGGGGTCACGATCGGGTCGTCGATCCGGTGGCCCAGCAGGTCGCTCGAGGCCGTCATGGGCGGAAGGTAGGACCGGCCGTTGCGCTGCATCCAGCCTTCCCAGATCCGGTCCACATTGCAGTGGTGCAGGTAGAAGATCGGATCGTTCGGGGACGAGGCCGGACCCATGTCGCCGCCGACCCAGCGGTGGACCTGGTTGTGCAGTCCGGTCCCGATGAACCCCTCCAGCCGGTTGCGAAACCCTCTCGACGACGCGTCCCAGGGAGGGAAGTCGTATGTGGCCAGATCGGGATCGCCGCCGAGGAACGGCAGCGTGTTGAAGGCGGCGCCCACGTCGAGGGCGTTCGGAAGGGTGGCCGAGTCCGCCGTTCCCGCAGGAGGAAGGATCCCCAGGCCCCGGCGCAGCCCACAGTTCGCCTGGACGAGCCGTAGCGAACTGTCGGTTTCGATGCGGACCCGGAAACTTTTCGGATCGGCGGAATTGAAGACGAACGGCCCGCAGGAGATCGGATCGCCCCCATCACCCATCCAGTCCTTCGTCCAGATCAACTGGCCCGCCGGGTTGGGGAGGGAACCGTCGAGGGACCAGTCCCAGTACGGGAGAGCGAAGCCGAAGTCGTTGAGGACCCGCTGAATGTTGGCCTCCAGGTAGGCCAGCATGACGCGGTGCCACGGCAGGAACACCGGCCCTCGATGGGCACCGTTGCGGACCATCCAGTTCCCGGTCGGCGGCACGGGAGTGATCATGGCCCGGTGATGCCAGATCACGAACAGGTCGTACGTACGGACCGGCACGGCGGGGCCGGGAATCCCGAAGGCGGTCGTCTGCAGCGTCGTGTTCTCCTGCTTGAGGAGATTGACTCCGCGTATGTACGCGTCGCGGTCGGCCAGGTTGGTGAGGACGTTCCTGCGTACGATCGCCATCTCAGCCGCCTCCCGAGTGATTCGGCCCGTGCCCGTGGCCCTCGTGCTCGTGCCCCTCGTGCCCTTCGTGCCCCCCGGGTTCCGCCGGACCGCCATGGCCTCCGCCGCCGGGTGGGAATTCGTCCGGGAAGTACTGGATGAGCGCCTTCACGGTGTCCACGGCGGAGAGGAACTGGTACGCCGGCAAGGCGTGACAGTGCACCTCGCCGTTGTTCGACACCATCAGGTGGGCGGTAACCGGCCGGTCGTCCACGGTGATCTCGTACCTGGTCCTGACGACTATCCGATGGCCCTCGAATTCCTCCTCGCGAACGCTCTCCACGGGGCCGTGCATCGGCGCCGGTACGGGCAGATCCGCGACATATCGTGCGAGGGCGGCCGGCTCGGCGGCCGCGGCCATGTCCTGATGATCCATCAGAGCGTCTCCCAAAGCGCGCAGCTGCCTCGGGTCGAGCAGCCTCATGGCACATCGGCCCGCCGGAGGCGCGTGGACCCCGGCGGAAACGTGTGGACCGCAGTCGCGACAGCCACCCCGCATCGGGGTCTCCCGGCGGGACCGGCGGCAACGCGGTCCCCGGCTCCGGGCCGGTTCCCGCAGCGCCCACCGAACGACGTGGGTCCGCTCGATCCGGAGGGTCTGGTACATGTCCAGGAGACGCTCATTCGACATGCCCTGCAACTCCTGTCGCAACGGGCCGACGGGAGCGCTGCCCAGTCCCCGAGACCTGTGCGGGGCTGTCGGGCCGAAGCGTGCACCGTCCCGGATCCCGGTCCACGACGCCGGAGCACGGGGTTCACGAAACCGGTCGGCGCCGAAGGGCGGAGCGGCGTACGGGATGCCGAGGACGGCGACGACGTCCGCAACGCGTCGGTGTCCGCGAACCGCGCCGTATCTCGTCGCGTAGACATCGGCGGCCCGCGCCACCCTGTCGACATTGCGAATATTAGAAGTCTTTGCCGTATTCATCCCATTTCCGGCATTGGTCCGGATCGCCTTTCGACGCACTTCGACGCACGACGAACCACCGCCCCGGAAACGAGCTCCCGGGCCGACCGGAACTCGCCGATCGACGAAGCCCGCAATCCGCACCCGATCTCTTGCTGAAACTTCTTGCAAGCCGATGTGAACCCAGAGGCGACCTGATGCCACGTCAAGATGCGGGAACCGTACGGCCGTTCACCTGAAGTCGGGCGCAGTTGGGGACAAAACGGAATCACCGCGGGTCACCTCTGCCCCGCATCGCCCGGTCACCGTCGGGGATCGCCGCCGCATCGAGGCGGTCGCACCCTCACGCCCACGATCGACACAGTCGAGCGGCGAGGATCCGCAAAGTATTGCGGAAATCTCTTGCAAGCTCTTCCACTGAAGGGCTTCCCGTTGCTACGTTCCTTCCCGCAGTCCGGTGGCCGCCCCGGTCAACGGACGGTCCGAAGCCCCCAGTGGTCGGACCCATTCCCGAGGAGTGCAGATGCGACGGAGCATTTCCGCGGCGGCCGCAGCCGCGGCGCTCACGCTCACCCTCACCGCATGTGGCGGTGACGACGGCGGCGCCAAGGGCGGACAGCCCGCGGCGGCCAAGGACCCGGCAGCGGTGTCCGGCACCGTGACCTGGTGGGACACCTCCGACTCCACCAGCGAGGCGCCCGCCTACAAGGAACTGATAGCCAAGTTCGAGGCGGCATACCCCAAGGTCAAGATCAAGTACGAGAACGTCCCGTTCGACGACGCCCGGGACAAGTTCAAGACCGCGGCCCAGGGCGGCACCGGCGCGCCGGACGTGCTTCGCGCCGACGTCGGCTGGAACCCGGCCTTCGCCGAGCTGGGATACCTCCAGCCGCTCGACGGCACGCCCGCGTTGAACCGTCGGGAGGGCTTCCTGCCCAGTTCCTTCGCGAGCACCCAGTACAAGCAGAAGACCTACGGTGTCCCGCTCGTGACGGACACCCTCGCGCTGCTGTACAACAAGGAGCTTCTCGCGAAGGCCGGCATCACCAAGCCGCCCACCACCTGGGACGAGGTCAAGACCGCGGGGCTCGCGGTCAAGGCCAAGACCGGGAACGCGGGCGTATTCATGAAGCCGCAGGGCTTCTACGCGCTCCCGCTCATCTACGGCGAGGGCGGTGGGCTGGTCGACGTGCAGGCGAAGAAGATCACCGTCAACGACGACAGGGCGCAAAAGGCCATAGGCGTCGGCAAGGACCTGATCGACTCCGGCGCGGCGGTGACCGACGTGACCAAGGACGCCTACTCGAACATGCAGGCCATGTTCAAGGAGGGCAAGCTGGCCATGATGATCAACGGCCCCTGGTCGATCGCCGACGACCTCAAGGGTCCGGCGTTCGCGGACAAGGCCAACCTGGGCATCGCACCGGTCCCCGCCGGCAGCTCCGGCAAGGCGGGCTCGCCCACCGGCGGCCACAATCTGGTCGTCTACGCGGGCTCGAAGAACCTCGACGCTTCCTACCTGTTCGTCGAGTTCCTCACCCGGCCGGAGAACCAGGCGTTCACCGCGGAGAAGAACCACGTGCTGCCCACCCGCGCCGAGGCCTACTCGATGGGGACGGTCTCCTCCGATCCCACCGTCACCGCCTTCCGCGCCGCGCTCGACACCGCGGTGCCCGGCCCGCCCCTGGCGCGCGCGAGCGACCTGTTCGACCCGATGGACACGACCATGGAAAAGATCTACAGCGGTCAGATCTCGACCAAGGCCGGCCTCGACGAAGTCGCCAAGGCGGCACGGGGCATCCTGCCCGACTTCAAGTAACGGCCCGGCGTCTCCTCACACCCGCGCCGGGTTCGAGGAGGCTCCCGACCGCCGCGTCCGTCCGGCGGGTCGCGTACGTCGAACGGGTGGGCCCGGTGCCGATTCCCGGGTCCACCCGCCCCAACCCCCAAGCACCGCACCGTTACTGACGCTTGGTCAGGACCATGGACGATGCGGGCGCAGGCTATGAGGCAGGCCCATCATGACCACCACCATCGAGGCACCGGAGTCCCCCGGGTCGCCCTCCGTCCCCGAAGGCACGACACCGCGCAAACCCGCCGCGGGCCGCTTCCGCCGGATTCTGCGCCGGCTGCGCAGGTCCTACGACTCGCACTGGTACGCCTGGGCCATGGTGCTCCCGGTCGTCCTGGTCCTGGGTGTGCTGGTGGGCTACCCGCTCGTCCGCGGGCTCTACTACTCGTTGACCGACATCAACGAGGCCAACATGGGCCGCACGATCGGGGTCAACCACATCCCGGCCACCTACGAGTGGGTGGGGCTGAAGAACTACCGCGACGTACTCTCGGGCAGCGACGGCAACTTCTACCCGAAGCTGCAATGGACGTTGATCTGGACGGTCTCCTGCGTCGTCCTGCACTACACGCTCGGTCTGGGACTCGCGGTGCTGCTGAACCGCAAGGTCCGCTTCAGCGGGATGTACCGGATCATGCTCGTGGTCCCGTGGGCGGTACCGGCGTTCGTCTCCGCGTTCGCGTGGCGGCTGATGCTCAACAAGGACAACGGCGTGATCAACTCGATCCTCGGCGGCGCGGGCATGGACCCGGTCGACTGGCTCGGGCAGCCGACCACGGCCAAGATCGCCGTGATCATGGTCAACGTCTGGATCGGCGCACCCTTCAACATGGTGGCGATCCTCGGCGGCCTCCAGGCGATCCCGAAGGAGCAGTACGAAGCCGCCGAGATGGACGGGGCCACCCCCTGGCAGCGCTTCCGCTACGTGACCATGCCCGGCCTGCGCCCGATCAGCGCGACGATCATCCTGCTCGGCGTGATCTGGACGTTCAACCAGTTCGCCGTCATCTATCTGGTCACCGAGGGCGGACCGTTCGGCTCCACCGAGATCCTGGTGACCTTCGCCTACAAGCTCGGGTTCGCCAACATTCGCGACTACGCCGGGGCGGCCACCTACGGGGCGATCATCCTGTCGATGCTCATCCTGTTCGCGACCGCCTACCGCCGCACGCTCGACCGCAAGGGGCAGGAGACGGCATGACCACGACCACCACACCCCACCCGGCCCCGACCGAAACCCCCACCCCCGCCCGACGAACCACCACGCGGCCACGCGGACGGCGCCGCGGCGAACGCGGCCCGCTCGCCTCGATCGCCCTGCACGCCACCCTCCTGGTCGCGAGCGCGATCGCGATCTTCCCGGTCCTGTGGATCGCGCTGACCTCGCTCAAGCCGGGCGACGACTGGCAAAAGCCCGGCAGCTTCGCGGGGTTGTCCCTGGGCAACTACCGCGACGTGCTCTCCGACGGCTCGTTCGTGCGCTGGTTCGGCAACTCGGTCGTCGTCGCACTGGGCACCACGGTGCTCGGCGTGTTCATCGCCGCGAGCGCCGGCTACGCCCTCTCCCGGATGCGATTCCCCGGCCACAAACCGCTGATGTGGGCCTTCCTGGTCGTGCAGATGTTCCCGGTGGCCGTGCTCATCGTGCCGATGTACACGATCATGTCGAAGCTGCACCTGATCAACACCTACGGCAGCCTGATCCTGGCCTACTGCACGGTGGCCGTGCCGTTCTGCGCGTGGATGCTCAAGGGTTACTTCGACACGATCCCGCGCGAGATCGACGAGGCCGGACGGGTCGACGGACTGACCCCGTTCGGCACGTTCTGGCGGCTCGTCATGCCGCTGGCCCGGCCCGGCCTCGCGGTGACCGCGTTCTACAGCTTCCTCACCGCGTGGGGCGAGGTCGCCTATGCGACGACCTTCATGAACGACCGCAAGCACTACACCCTGGCGGTCGGACTGGGCACCTGGGTGGGCCAGTTCAAGAGCGAGTGGGGCCTGATGACCGCGGCTTCGGTGCTCATCACCATCCCCGCGGCACTGGTCTTCTTCTTCGTGCAGCGCCACCTCGTCTCCGGGCTCACCGCGGGCGGGACCAAGTCCTGACCCGGGACCGGTTCTCGGGCCTCGGGCCTCGGAACCGGCCGCGCGCCCACGCCCCTCGCATCGCATCGCCAGCCGACAGCCGACAGCCGACAGCCGACCGTACGACAGGACGACAGGACAGCCATGAACCTCCCCCTGACCCTCCCCGAGCCCCCGCAGACCCGGGAAAGCCCCGGGCCCTGGTGGCGGGACGCGGTCATCTACCAGGTGTATGTGCGCAGTTTCGCCGACGGCAACGGCGACGGCGTGGGCGACCTGCTGGGCATCCGCACCCGGCTGCCCTACCTGCGCGACCTGGGCGTGGACGCGCTGTGGATCACCCCCTTCTACGCGTCGCCGATGGCCGACGGCGGTTACGACGTCGCCGACTACCGAGCGGTCGACCCGACCCTGGGCACGCTCGGTGACATCGATGCCCTGGTGCGCGAGGCACACGCGTTGGGCCTGCGGGTGATCGTCGACATCGTGCCCAACCACACCTCCGATCACCACGCCTGGTTCCGCGAGGCACTCGCCGCCGCACCGGGCGACGCCGCGCGCGAGCGCTACATGTTCCGCGACGGCCGCGGCCGGGACGGCGAACTGCCGCCCAACGACTGGGAATCCGTCTTCGGTGGACCGGCTTGGACGCGACTGCCGGACGGCTCCTGGTATCTGCACCTGTTCGCCCCCGAACAGCCCGACCTCAACTGGCACCACCCCGAGGTCCGGGCCGAGTTCCTGGACATCCTCGCCTTCTGGCTCAACCTGGGCGTGGACGGCTTCCGGATCGACGTCGCACACGGCATGTTCAAGGAGCCCACGCTCGCCGACATCGGGCACGACCGGCAGATCTCCCTCCTCGGCACACAGGCCCTGCCCTATTTCGACCGCGACGAGGTACACGAGATCTACCGCGAATGGCGGGCCCTGCTCGACACCTACCCCGGCGATCGGGTGGCAGTGGCCGAGGCGTGGGTGCCCGACGCCGGGCGGCTCGCGCTGTACCTGCGCCCGGACGAGTTGCACCAAGCCTTCAACTTCCACTACCTGGGCACCGATTGGTCGGCTCCGGCCTTCCGCGCGGTCGTCGACGATTCGCTCGCCGCGGTCGCGGACGTCGGCGCGCCCGCCACGTGGGTGCTCTCCAACCACGACGTGCAACGCCACGTCACCCGGTACGGCGGCGGTACACGCGGGCAGGCTCGCGCCCGCGCCGCGGTGCTGCTCACCCTCGCGCTGCCCGGCTCCGCCTACCTCTACCAGGGCGAGGAACTCGGCCTTCCCGAAGTCACCGACCTGCCCGACGAGGTGCTCCAGGATCCGCAGTGGGAACGGTCCGGGCACACCGACCGCGGCCGCGACGGCTGCCGGGTGCCGATCCCTTGGGACGGCGCCGAGGCGCCGTTCGGCTTCGGCCCGCCCGGGTCGCGCCACAGTTGGCTACCGGTACCCGCCGACTGGCGGGAACTGAGTGTGCGGGCGCAGTGGGACCGACCCGGCTCGATGCTGGAGCTGTACCGGGAAGCCCTGCGCCTGCGCCGCGACCTGCCGGGGCTGGGTGGCGGGACACTACGCTGGATCGACGCGCCACACGGCTGCCTCGCCTTCGAGCGCGGCGCCGAGTTCGTGTGCGTGGTCAACTTCGGTGACGCACCGGTGACCATCCCCTCGTACGGCCGGCAACTCCTCGCCGGTGCGCCGCTGGTCGCGGCCGAGGCGGGCGGCGTAGTGCTGCCGGCGAACACCGCGGTGTGGTGGGGACGGACCGCGAAGTGACCCACCAACCGCCCGGCGGCGCCGTGTGTGGGCACGGCGCCGCCGACGGTGACATCGGCGGGTCGACCCGCCTTTTCGGGCCGGCGCGTCGCCGGCCGACCGCACCCTTTCCGACCACGAGATGACCGTCCGGGGGCGCCGCGTCGCTTCCGGTCACCGACGGCACAGTCCGTGCCGCCCTTCGTCCCGCACTGTGCTGACGGCCCGTCACCTGCGTCGCAGCAGGAGGATTTCCCCGCCATGACTTTCCCTTCGTCAGGTCAACTAGAGTCATCTCCCATGACCGCCAGGCTTTCCGACATCGCTGCTCAGGCAGGTGTGAGCGAGGCCACGGTCAGCCGTGTCCTCAACGGGAAGCCCGGCGTGTCCGCGGCCACCCGGCGGGTCGTCCTGGCCGCCTTGGACCTGCTCGGCTACGAGCGGCCGACCCGGTTGCGCCGCCGCAGCGCCGGGCTCGTGGGCCTGATCACACCCGAGCTCGACAACCCGATCTTCCCCGCCTTCGCGCAGGTCATCGAAAGCGCGCTGACCCAGCGCGAGTTCACCCCCGTGTTGTGCACGCAGACCCCCGGCGGGGCGACCGAGGACGAATTCACCCACCTGCTCATCGAGCGTGGGGTCTCCGGAATCATCTTCGTCTCCGGCATGCACGCCGACACCACCGCGGGTATCGAGCGCTACACGAAGTTGTCGGGCGAGAACGTGCCGATGGTGATGATCAACGGCTACGCGGAGGGCGTGGACGCGCCCTTCCTCTCCACCGACGACCGGCTCGCGATGCGGCTCGCGGTCAGCCATCTCGTCGAGCTCGGGCACGAGAGAATAGGTCTGCTGTCCGGTCCGCGCCGATTCGTGCCGGTCATCCGCAAGGCCGAGGGCTTCCTGCGGACCATGGCCGAACTCCTGGGCACCGACGAGAAGGACGCACTCCTGGAGAACACCATCTTCTCCTTCGAGGGTGGTGCCGCCGGCGCCCGAACGCTGCTCGACCGAAACGCCACCGCCCTGGTGTGCGGAAGCGACGTGATGGCTCTGGGCGCGATCACCACGATTCGCGAGCGCGGCCTCTCGGTACCGCACGACGTCTCGGTGATCGGCTTCGACGACTCGCCGTTCATCGCGTACACCGACCCGCCGTTGACCACCATCCGCCAACCGGTGCAGGCCATCGGACTGGCGGCGGTCCGCGCGCTCTTCGACGAGTTGGCCGGGATCCCGGCGCCCAGGTCGGAGTTCGTCTTCCGGCCCGAACTCATCGTGCGTGGGTCGACGGGCTCGGGGCCGAGAATCCAGCGCTGAGCCGTCGGGTCGAGTGGACCTCTCGACGCCGACCCACCGATCGGGAGCGCGGTTCGGGTGGATGCGCCGCTTCTCCGGGAAGTCGCAGGTGCTGCTCTCCTTCTCGGACGGCTACCGGACCTCGGGGCCGAGTTCGCTGTCGAGCCGGTCGGGCCAGTGCGCATCGGCGAGTTCCGCGTCGACGAGCAGGTCGCGCCAGTCCGCCTTCGCGAGTTCGACGGCTCGGCGGAACTTGGCGATGTCGCCTTCGGCGAGCAGGACGATCGCGGCTCGGACGCGCTCGCTGCGCAAGGCCTCCCGGTCATGACCCGCAGCCTCCGCGAGTGCGTCGAGCAGGCGCAGAATCTCCGGTGCGGAACCCGGTTCGGGGAAGTCGCGTCGGATGCGCCGTTCGAGTCTCGTGCCGGCAGTCATGACACCCCTCTGTTCTCCATGGAACCCGATTCGTACGGACCAGAGTTGCACAGGACGAGGCACCACTGTTCCGCCGAATCCGCTCCCGGCCCGGCGCCTCGGCACCGACCGTGGCCCTGCCCACGACGCCCGGACGGGCAGGTCCTATGCTCACGTCCTCGTGACCGACTATCGCCGTACCGTGCTCGCCGCTCTCGCGACCGCAGCCGTGATGTCCGCCTCCGCCACCGGCTGTTCGGTCGCGGCCGACGTCGCGGCCGATGCCCGCCCCCGATCCACCGCGTCCTCGGCCGCCCCCACCGGCTCCGCGGCGACCCCCTTCACCCTGCCGCCGCGGACGGGCGCCACGCTGACACGCGCCGAGGCCGCCCGGCGGTACCAGCAGATCGCGGCGGGCCGAAACCGGGCCGTGAACGCACTCGGCGCGGCGGTCGAAAACCGCCGCCCGTGGACCGAACTGCGCGGCCTCGTCGCCGCCCGGCTCGCCGCCGAGGACGAGGAGTCCCGTCAACTCGCCGCGACCCCGTGGCCGGCCGACGTCGCCCCGCTCGCGGACGCGCTCGCGCGCTCGAACATGGCCCTCCGACCCGGGTGGCTCAAGGTCGTCGACGCGAAGAACGTCAACCAGTTCGTTCGCGCCATGCAGGCGTTGAACGAAGACACGGACTCGGACACGGACACGGATCTCCCCTACCGCATCCGCGTTCTCCTCGGCCTCCCCACCGGCGATTTCCCGGAAAAGCCCACGGCATAGCCGCCGTACCGCGCGCTGATCACCGCGGCCCGCACCCACCGGGCCGCGATGCGAGGCACCGACGGTGGTCCGGCCGGACCGACGCCTCGACGGGTGAGATGCCCGGATCGGGGTCGCCCTCGATGGCGGCGATGATCCCGGCCGCCCAGTGTCGAGGGTGCTCGTGCCCGAGGGCCGTGGACAGACGAATCATCCGGGCACGTCGTTCGCGTCGGGGCATCCGCAGCGCCCGCCGCAGAGCCCGCACGAGGTCGGCCGGCGAGCGCGGATCCGTCAACAGCGCGCCGCCGCCGAGTTCCTCCGCTGCTCCGGCATAGCGCGACAGCACCAGCACCCCGGAGCCGCCCGCGGCCGACTGTGCCGCCACGAACTCCTTGGCGGTGAGGTTCATGCCGTCCTGTAGCGACGTCACCCAGAACACGTCCGCGGCGAGATACTCGTCCAGGACCTCGACGAACGAGAGGTTGCGCGGGAGGTATTCGACCGGTCGCCAAGTCGCCGTGCCGAACCGCTCGTTCACGTCGGCGATGCCCTGTTCGAGGGCGACGCGGGTCGAATCGTAGGCGGTGATACCGGGTTCGGGTGGCGGGCAGACGAGTCGGAACCGAAGGCGGCCGTGCAGGGCCGGGTCGGCTGCCAGGAGTGCGGCGACGGCGGCGACCTTGCGCTCGGGGGCCTTCACGTAGTCCAGGCGCTCGACCGAAAGCACCAGATGCCCCGCGGCGGATGGCGCGTGAGGCCCTCGGGCCCGGACCATCGTATCGATGGCCTCGCGGTCCACGCCCAGCGGATGCACGCCCACCCGCGGCGCCGAGCCGTTCCCGCCCAACGTGGCCCGGAAGTTGGCGGCGAATCCCTCGGTCTGGAAACCGGCCCAGTCCAGCGCCGTCAGGGACGTCCGCACCTCGGCCGCGACCGGCAGCGCATCGAAGACCGGGACCGGAGGAAACGGCGTGTGGTGAAACAAACCCACCCGCAGATCGGGCCGCGAGGCGCGCAGCAGTCCGGGCACGAGCCACAGGTTGTAGTCGTGCAGCCAAATGGTCGCCCGCTCGGCGGCTCGCTCCGCGATGTGTTCGGCGAAGCGGCGGTTCACGGTTCGGTATTCGATCCAGGCCGCGCGGTCGAAGCGCATGCGTTCCGGCTGCGACATCAGAGCCGGCCACAACGTCTCCTTGCAGGCTCGGTGAAAGTACGCGGACCATGCGGCGGAATCGAACCGTTGCAGCGACAAAGCAGGCCGAAGGTCGTGCTCCCCGCCGTCCGGACCGGGCAGGTCGTCGTCGACCACCGATCCCGCGACCCACAGGGGCGGGACATGGCGGTCCGCCTCGTGGTCGGCCCCGCGTGCGGTGCCCAGAACGGCACACAGCGTCGGCAGGATTCCGTTCGGGCTGGTCGGAGCGCGCCAACCCGTCGATGTCCACACCCGGGGCGGCCGGTGATAGCCCACGACCAACGCGTGTTCCGGCTCCACCCAGCCCAGGTCGCGTAATCCGGCGACGACGCCCGCCGCGCCGTGATGCTCGGTGCGGTACACCCTCTCGTCCCCGGCCACCGCCCGATCGAGGGCGGGCTCGGCGCCACCGACCACCACACCGTGCGCGCCGATCGCGAACATCGACAGGTCGTTGAGCGAGTCGCCGGCGACCAACAGATCCGCAACTACCCAACCCTGCGCGCGGGCCAGGGCCTCCACCGCGGCACCCTTGCTCGCCCCGGGTGGCAGCACGTCGAGGTACCGATCGGCCGAGTAGGCCCACGAGCACCCCAACGCGGCGACCGCGGAAACGAGTTCGCCGGTGAGGTCCTGCGGACTCAGGTGGAAGGAACACCGTCCGTCCTGCGCCACCCCGTGCTGGTACGTCAGGCCGGGGAATCCGGAGAGCGCGTCGCGCACCCGGGCCGCACCGGGCCAGCCCTCGCGCAACCGGGACTGCACGTCCGTGACCGTGCTCAGGTCCCTGCCGTCGGCCACGCTGGCTCCCACGTCGGCGACGATCCACCGCGGCCTGGGCACGAGCGGATCGGCGAGCACCCCGCGCACCGAGGCCAGACCGCGGCCGGTTGCGAAAACCACCGTGATCTCCGGATGACGCGACAAGATCCCATGCAGCCGCAGGCGTTCGGCGTCCGTGCCGCCCAGCAACGTGCCGTCCAGATCGGTGACCAGAACTCTCACCGCATACCCCCGACCGACCGGATTCGCATGCCCCGAACACCTCACCCACGAGCGGGTGCGGGTCGCCGCACGCGAACGCCCTCCGCCCGATGGGCCGGAGAGCGCGGTCGATCGACGACAGCGAACGCTAACACGCGCGGGGAACCGTGGGCAGTCTCGCGACTACGAAAGGTGATATGCGCGGCGCATCGCGCGGATGCGCTGCTCAGGTCGACGACACGGGCCCGACCATCGCAAGCCACGCGGGCAGTTCACCGGCATCCAGAGCCCCGCCCGACCCCGGCGCCGTGGCGGCCGCCGATCCACAGGCCACCGCCGCCGCGAGGCATCGGGGCAGATCCCACTCGGCGAGAACACCGTGTACGAATCCGGCGTTGAAGCAATCGCCGGACCCGGTGGTGTCCACCACACGGACCGGGACGGCGGGAACGGTGAACCGGGCCCCGGCCCGCAGCGCGAACGCACCCTGTTCGCCACGCTTGATCACGACCGTGCCCACCAGTTCGCCCAGCAACGTCGCCGCCTCGTCCGCCGTGGCGACCCCCGTGAGGCTCAGTGCCTCGTCGATGTTGGGCGCGAAGACGTCCACATGGGCCAGGACTTCGCGCACGGTCGCCGTCTCCAGCGTCACCGGGACATCCTGGCAGTCCATGAAGATCAGCGTGCCCGCGTCACGCACCGCACGCAGCGTCTCCACGACTCCCGGGCCATACCGCAGTTCGGGCAGTACGAGGATGTTCGGCCGATGCACACGCACCAGTTCCTCCACCGGGCGCGGTGTCACCGGGTCCTGAAAACTGACCATGGCCCGGTCGTCCGCATCCGAGAGCACGACCGTGACACTGCGCAAGGGCCCCGGGTGGTGGCGGAATCCGGACTCGTCCAGCCCTGCGGCGCGGGCCCCGGCCAGGACGTGCCGGCTGAACGCGTCGTCACCGAAATCGGTGGCCCACACCACGTCGTCCCCCAGCCGATGCAGCGCCATCGCCGGGTTGAAGGCGCCACCGGGCAACATCTCGAACCCACCCGCGAACGTCTCACGCCCCGCAGCCACCGTACGGGGCAGATCACGGAAGATCAGATCGGCGAAATACGCCCCGGCAACCAGAACATCGCAACGAACTTCGGATATACCCATACCCGCATCATCACGCCGGACCTCAACCGACCGGCGGGCGGTGGACGTCGGGCGCCCGCCGGGCGCGATCCGCTCAGCAGCCGGACGCGTCGCTCACGTCGGACCGGGTGAGGATGCGCCGAAGCCAGCGGGAGCGGGCGTCGCGGGCGTCGCGGCTGAGCGCCGCGTGTGGTGCGAAGGTGTCGAAGCCGTGGAACGCCCCTGGCCATACATGCAGTTCGGCTCGGCCGCCGGCCTGCCAGATGGCAGCGGCATAGGCCACGTCCTCATCCCTGAAGGTCTCGGCCGAGCCGACCTCGATGTAGGCCGGGGGTAGTCCGGACAGATCCGTGGCGCGGGCGGGCGCCGCGTAGGGCGACAGGTCCGCGGCGCCGTACCGGTCGCCCAGCAGCGCCTGCCACGCGGTGGTGTTGGAGGTGCGGTCCCAGGTGTCGACGCCGGCCATCTGGTGGCTGGAGAAGGTGCTGTTGCGGTCGTCGAGCATCGGGCACAGGAGCAATTGCCCGATCGGCGTGGGTCCGCCCCGATCACGGGTGATCAAAGCGAGCGCCGCGGCGAGTCCGCCGCCGGCACTCTTTCCGCCGACGATCACGCGGTCCGCGTCGATGCCCAGCGCACGCGCGTGCGCTGCCGCCCAGACGAGTCCGGCGTAACAGTCCTCCACGGGTTCGGGGTACCGCGCCCGCGGGGCGAGCGGGTAATCGACGGAGACGACGGCCAACTCCAGCGGGAGGGCCCATTCGCGAAGCAGCTGCGGAAGTACGGACCACGCGTTACCCATGATCATTCCGCCGCCGTGCATGTAGTACAGCAGCGGCAGCGGCCCGGCGATCCCCGCGGGCCGCGCGCTCACGAGTGTGACCTCCCGCCCGTCCGATGCCCCCGGCACCCGCAACTCCTCCACCTCGAAACGGCCTTCGGCCCGGAGATCCGCCACGGTCGGCCTCGGCCGGACCGCGGCGTCCCGCTCCTGCCGGGCCGCGAGGTTCCCCGGGGTGAACGGCTCCCTCGCCTCCTCCCCCAGGGCCGCCAACGCCGCCCCCAGTTCGGGATCGAAGGGAGGCGCATCCCCCGCCGTCGAAACACGGCCGGGCTCCGCGGGCGAGTGGCCGATACTCACGACAGGCTCTCCCATCCGGCGAGGGAGCACGGACCGGCACCGCGAGCGGAGCAGCCCGTCGACACGTCCGGGCGTTCGGGAGACACGCGCGCGAGGACCATGCGGCGCAGTCAACCATCTCCCCGCACCGGCCACAGCCCCTCGGTCAAGGTCCGGACCCGGATCACCACCTCGGTACGCCTTCCACACCCACGACGGCTCCCCCGCCCGGGGCACACGTGGGCATGCCCGCCGCTGCCCCGGAACCGGCGAGGAGCCGACGTGGACCCACGTACGTGGTGGCGCGAAATGGCCGGTCCGACGCCAGGTCACCGGCGCCGACCGGCTCGGGCGCGGCGCCGCGGCGCGTTCGGCATGGTCGCCGAACGGGTCGTGCGCACCCGTCGCGACACGTGGCATTGGGAGCACGAGGGCAAGCGGGTCGCGTACACCCCCGATCCGGGCCGGGCGGGACACACGCCACGACGACCGCATGGGCCGGGATCGACCGGCGGTGGCCGAGGCCGGGCGCGCCGAATCGCACGGTTCGGGTGGTCGGCCGGCGCACCCCAGTGCCTCGCGCGATGAGACGCTGTCCCATCCGCGCTGTGTCCATCAGATCCTCAAGCGCCATTTCGCGCGCTACACGCCGGAGTTCGTCGAGGAGACCTGCGGGGCGCCGGTGGAGTCGTTCCTGCGGGTGTGTCGGGCGTTGACCGAGAGCGGGCGCGGCACTGCTCGCGGGCTCGCTGTGCACGCGCTTCGGCGTCTTCGCCGCAGGCATGGCCTCGGCTCACGACTCCAAGTACACCGTCATCCCCCAACGCGAACGCCTCACGGCCGCCTCGTGACCCGTGTGACCCGTGTGACCCGTGTGACCCGCGTGACCCTCGTGACCCTCGTGACCCGCCGAAGCCTCACGCCGCCGCACCGCACCCGGTCGCAGCGCTCACGACCCGCCCCTACCCGGGGCCGACCTTCCGATAATCCGCAAGACGGCTGCCACGAACGAAGTTGGAGACGAATCGGGGCGACGTAGAATCGAAGTGCGACACGCCCCTTTTTCGCGTGCCGAACCACCTGCGACGGACCAGACTGGCACCCATGAAGGATCACGAGGGCTCGGCGACCGTGGTCCTGCCGAGCGGACGGCGGATCGGCGTGTACGCGATCGTGGACGCGGACGACGAACACCTCTACGACCCGGGGCCGGACGCGACACCGATCGGCTGGTCGGCGACGCTGCGCCCGAAGAGCCCGGCGGCCCGCCCCGACCTGCACGAGATCTACCGGGCGGGCCAGGGACGGCTGTGTCTCCCTTGCGGCACACGCGGCCGCTTCCTGGTGGTCGGCATCCGGATCGGGGCCGGCCATCCCGACCACATCGACATCATGGGCACCGGCGACCCCATGAGCGAGTGACCTTCTCGCCGGGCAGGCCGCCGTCCTTCGCCGCGCACCCGCACGTTCCGACGGGCGGGGCGAACATGGCATCGGGTGTCCGGCCTGATCGCCCTGCCCGGGGTCACACGCACCACACGCCGGTCACGGCGCGGCCTCGACCCGGCCCGCGAGGTCCTTGTCCAGTTCGACTCTCACCAATGCCGCCGCGAATCGCGCCAAGTCGTCGCCGTCGACCAGTTCGGCCAAAGCCTCGGACGATTTCGGCAGTCCGACGCGGCCCGCGCCGTCGAGCGCCTTCCGGTCGAGGACCGGGCGCAGGAAGGGCCAGATTCCCTGGGCCTCGCGGCAGAAGATACGGGCGCCGGACGGGCCGATACCGGGGAACGCCTGAAGCAGTTCCTCGACGCGGTCCCGCTGCTTGTCCGCGTCGCCGGCAAGCCGGCGCAGGTCGCCCCCGTAGCGTTCGCGGACGAGGACGGCGCACTCGCCGAGCCGGGTCGCGGTGCTCTCGTCGTAGCGCACATAATGCGCCCGCCCGAGCGCGTCCACCCGCTGCTGCCAGGTCAGTTCGGCCATGCCCTTGGGGGTCCCGCCACCCGCGTCGAACAGTTCGCGAGCGGCGTGGACGGCGATCGACGCCTTGATCCGGGTGGCCGTCAGGTTGCTCAGCACCAACAACTGCCACAGCGGTGCGGGCGTGTCCGCGACACGGATGCCCGCTTCCTCGGCATACGTGGTTCCCGCCTCGGACAGCACGGCGTTCACCCGTCGGTCTTCGGTGTGGGTCGTACTCATGATTCGCCTCCCACCTCCGGCTACCCGACGGCACACGATCGAATCCGCCGACGTGCCAGGTGGTCCCTTGCCCGCTTTCGGCACGGGTCCCGCGGCGCCACCGGACGACCCGAGCGCCGTCGTGTCCGCACGTCGACTGCCCGGGCCGTCCCATGAGGTCAACTATGTCGGCAAAGTCCTACTCGGTGACGCGCAGCAGCCGGTTCGGTGACCCGCTGCCCGGGTTGCCGATCCGGCCCGGCGTGGCCGCCGCGATCAACGCCTTCTGTACCTCGGCCGGCGTCGCGGTGGGGTGCGCGGACAGGTAGATCGCCGCAGCGCCGCTGACATGGGGTGTCGCCATGGATGTCCCACTCGCCGTCAGGGTGTCGGTGTCGGTGTCGTTCCACGTGGAGACGATGTCGGTCCCGGGCGCGAACAGATCCGTGCATTTACCGTAGTTCGAGAACGACGCCCGCCTGTCCGACTTGTCGGAGCTCTGCACCGTGATCGTTTCGGGAAGTCGGCCGGGCGAGTAGTCGCAGGCATTCGCGCTGTCGTTGCCCGATCCCGCGACATAGGTGACCCCGGCGGCGATCGAGGCGCGGACGGCCTTCTCCTTGGCCGCGCTCACGCTGCCGCGAATGCTCATGTTGGCCACGGCCGGCAGGACCGCGTGTGCCGTCACCCAGTCGACGCCCTGGATCACTTGCGACGTGCTTGCCGAGTTGGCGCAGCCGATCACCCGCACCGAGACCAGCTTGACCTGTTTGGCGATGCCGTAGTCACGGCTGCCCAGGATGCCCGCGACATGTGTCCCGTGTCCGTTGCAGTCGAGGCCGTTGTTGCCGTCGCCTACCGCGTCGAATCCGACACTCGCCCGCCCCTCGAACTGTTTGTGTGAGATCCGGATACCGGTGTCGATCACGTAGGCGGTGACATTCGCCGCGCTGTTGGGGTAGGTGTAGTTCCGATCGAGCGGCAGCTTCGCCTGGTCCGCCCGGTCCAGCCCCCACGACGGAGGATCGGCCTGCGTGTCGGTGATCTCGTCCACGCCGTCCTGCTCCACGAACGCCACGCGCGGGTCGGCCGCGACCCGGCGTGCCTGATGCTCACTCATTTCGGCCGCGTACCCCGACAGCGCGGAACCGTACGTCTGCCGCACCTTGCCGCCGTAGGAGCCGGCGAGCGCAGCGGAGCGCTCTCGCACGCCCGTCGCGGCGCGGGCGTCGTCCCGCAGAACCACGATGTAGCGACCGGGTATGGGATGGGTCGCGGCGGCGACGCGCCCTTCCACAGCCGTGGCCCGCTCCCGGGCACCGGCGGCCTGTGCCGAAGTGGTGCCGGAAATCGTGACAAGGGCGCACGCCCCGGCCAGGACCGCGGTCGTGATCCTGCCGTACGTTCGTCTGAACACCGTTGCTCCCAAGGAGAGTTCGAGCCGCGCCGAAATGACGCGGGTCGGTTCTACTCCGGGATGCGGGTCAACGGTGGCCAACTCTCGCCACTGGCATGAACAGGACGGTGCACCGGCGGCACTCGAATGTGCGAGCGTGCCGGTGTCCCTTTTGACGTCGAGACTGCCGTCGCCACACGAGGTCGAGGCTGCGGCCGCCGCCCGGCGCGGCGATCGACGTCGACTTCCGGGCGCAAAACGCCCACCCTGCGGGCCTCTTGTTCCCGGGCCGGCGATGTCACAGGTGGCGGGGCTGTCTCGTCTCGGGTGTCGAAGACGGGTCCGATCGGGATGGTGATGGTCATGTGGGTGTTCGTGGCGGGTTGGTCCGGAATCCCGGGGCGGCGGCCGGTGGTGCGGGGTCACCGGGTCGCGGCCACGACGCCGCGCCCGGCCGAGGGGGCGTGGGCGTGACGCGGGCCGAGGAGTTCGAGGATCTGCGGCCGCTGCTGTTCTCGATCGCGTACCGCATCCTGGGCAGCGTGGGTGAGGCCGAGGACGCGGTCCAGGAGACCTGGCTGCGCTACGACACCTCCCGGACCCGGCCCACCTCGACCAAGGCGTTCCTGTCGGCCGTGGTGACCCGGATCTCGATCGACGTGCTGCGCTCGGCCCGCGTCCGGCGGGAGGAGTACATCGGGCCGTGGTTTCCCGAGCCGTTGCTGAACGACCCCTACCAGGACCCGGAGCGCTCGGCGGAACTGGCCGACTCGTTGTCGATGGCGGCCCTGCTGCTGTTGGAGCGGCTCAGCCCACTCGAACGCGCCGTCTTCGTGCTCCGCGAGGTATTCGCCTTCGGCTTCCCGGAGATCGCCTCGGCCGTGAGTCGCTCGGAGGCGGCGTGCCGCCAACTCGCGGTGCGGGCGCGCCGCCACATGGACGCGGGCCGGCCACGGTTCGAGGCCGATCGACGCGAGCGCGCCGAACTCGCCGAGCGATTCCTCGACGCGTTCCGGGAGGGAGACCTCGACGGGCTGCGCGAACTCCTCGCTGCGGACGCGCACTTGATCGGCGACAGCGGCGGCAGGGCTCCGCAGTGGTCCGGAGGCGTCTTCGGCGCCGAGAACGTGGCCCGGCTGCTCGCCACCGTCGTTCCCTCGTTCGTCCGAATCGGCGGCGTCGTGGAACCGCACCAGGTGAACGGCCGGCCGGGAGCGATCCTGCGGGACCGGGACGGCAGAGTCCTCAATGCGCTCACGCTCGACATCCTCGACGGGCGGATCCAGACGATCCGCGCGGTGAACAACCCCGACAAGCTGGGGCACCTGGGTCCCGTGGCGAACGCCTGGGCGGTCCTGCGCGAAACGCAACAGGCCGTCCGGGACGCGGACTGACCGAACCGGCCGCCCGAGCTTCGCCCTTGCGCGCCCGAGTACGGCTCACCCGTCATCGAAGCCGAACCGGGCATCGCCACGACCGCCACCGAAGGTGCCGCCCGGACGCTCCGGGCGGCACCTTCGGTACGGCAACGCGGTGGCCCGTCCCGGCGATATCCCCGGCCGGGACGGGCCACCGGTCACGGCTTGCGCTACGCGGTCACCATCGTGAACACCGGGTGGATCCTCGGCTGGATGTCCGGAGCGCCGAGGCCGCGAAGGATCGGGATGATGATCTCGCTGAAGCGTTGGAACGCCTCCTCGGACTCCCACACGTCGACGACGAACCAGCCCTCGGGGGTGGGCGCGGCGGTGTGCGAGAGCAGGCCCGGTACCGGCCAGTCGGAGGGGCTTTTGACCGGACCGCGGCCACCGGTCACCTGGTCTGCGCTCGCCTCGTACATGGCCTGGGTCACGCCGGGCATTTCGAGAATCACGATGATCGCCATGTCGGCCTCCGCCTGCGGGGTGTTTGCGATGTCGGCCCAGTCGACCAGCCCGATCGATCCCCCCGCACACCGAGCTACGCCGAATGGACCGCGCCGGTCGCCCGTCAGCGGTTCGCGGAGGCCACCGAACCGTCCGGCGCCATGGGCGCGGCCGGCGCCGCCCGGATGCCCCGGTTCTTCAGGTGATGCGGATGCGGACGGGCCCGGGACGACATCGGCGAGCGCACGAATGCCGGCGCCTTCCCGGTCCGCGTCATCGTGTGGCCGGCGACCGGCGCGATGCCCGGGGCCGACCCGGCGGTCGCGTTCTCCAGGAATCGCAGGAGTTCCACCGGGAAGGGCAGGACGACGGTCGAGTTCTTCTCGGCCGCGACCTCGACGATGGTCTGCAGCAGCCGCAGTTGCAGCGCCGCGGGACTGCGCGCCATCACGTCGGCCGCGGAGGAGAGCTTGCGCGACGCCTGGAACTCGCCGTCGGCGGTGATGATCCGCGAGCGCCGTTCCCGCTCGGCCTCGGCCTGCCTGGACATCGACCGTTTCATCGACTCGGGCAGAGCCACGTCCTTGATCTCCACCCGGTCGATCTCCACGCCCCAGCCCACCGCGGGCGAGTCGATCATCAGTGCCAGGCCCTGATTGAGCGCCTCGCGGTTGGACAACAGGTCGTCCAGGTCGCTCTTGCCGATGATCGACCGCAACGATGTCTGGGCGACCTGCGACACCGCGAACTCGTAGTCCTGCACCTCCACCGTCGCCTTGACCGGATCGTTCACCCGGAAGTACACGACGGCGTCGACGCGGACGGTGACGTTGTCACGGGTGATGCCGTCCTGGGCCGGGATCGGCATCGTCACGATCTGGGTGTTGACCTTGCGCATGCGGTCCACGATCGGCACGATCCGGGTCAGACCGGCCTCGCGGATCGGTTCCTGCACGCGGCCCAGGCGGAATACCACTCCGCGCTCGTACTGACGGACCACCCGCAGTCCGGTCCCGCCGAGTACAGCGGCAAGGGCGACAACAGCGCCCACGATGAGAAGAAGCAGCAGGATCATGGCCCACTCCGGTGCCGAGCGACTGCCCCGAGCAGGCGGACGTCCCCGAGCGTCCCCTGAACCTCCACTGTAGCTCCGGCCGCCTCGGGAGGCTCACTCGCCGACCGGATGCGGGCCCCGAGCGGTCCGGGTGGCTGCCGGGGCGCGCAGGACGCCCACCGCGGTCTGCCGCAAATCCGCGATCAACTCGTCGAACGGCAGGGGAAGTGCGCTCGCGCCGTCGAGCCGTCCTTCGGTGTCGGCGAGGGTGGCGGTGATCAGGAGCTGCATCAGGCGCAGCCGGCCGGCGCGGGTTGCCGCGGACAGCCCCGGCTCGCCGGCCGCGAGGGCGGCGTCGATGCGCGCGGTGACCTCGCGGATGCCGCCGACGACGTCGTCGCCCAGCGGCGGGGAGAACGGTGCTCCTTCGAGGGTGAAGCGGTGGACGAAGCGCGCGTAGTGACCCGCGCGGTTGTCGTCGCGCATCGCCTCGGCGAGGGGTCGCAGATAGGCGTCCACCAGCGCGCCCAGGTCGTCGCCGTGCTCGGCGTCCAGATCGGCGAGCAGTTCCAGCCGTCGGGCGTTGAGCGGCGCCAGTCGGTCTTCGTACAGCGCTCTGACCAGTACGTCGCGGGTGCCGAAGTGGTACTGCACCGCCGAGTTGTTGCGCTGGCCGGCCGCCGCTCCGATCTCGCGGAGCGAGACCTGTGCGGTGTCACGCTCGGCGAACAGGCGTTCGGCCGCATCCAGGATGCGTGCTCGGGTTCGGGTCTTGACATCCATGCGAGCAGTGTAAGACATTCCGTCTCAATCAATTAAGTCAGCTTGTCTCAATCTGTTGTGAGGTTCCCCGTGTTCGACATCCGCCCGCTCACCCCCACCATCGGCGCCGAGGTCCACGGCCTCGATCTGAACCTGGATCTCGACGCATCGGGGCATGCCGCGCTCTCCGAGGTGTTGCACGAGCACCAGGTGCTCTTCTTCCGCGATCAGCGCATCACCGCGCACCGGCAGCGCGAGGTGGCGGCCCGCTTCGGGGCGTTGCAGCGCTTCCCGTTCGGCGAGCCCGCCGCGCCCGACCTGCCGGAGGTGATGGTGCTGGCCACCGGTGGCGATGGACCGAAGGTCTCCAACGCGGACATCTGGCACAGCGACGCGACCTTCATGGCCCGCCCTCCCCTGGGCACGATGTTGCGCGCGGTGTCCCTGCCGCCGCTCGGGGGCGACACGCTGTGGGCGGACATGGAGAGCGCGTACCGTAGCCTTTCCGCGCCGATCCGTGCCCTGCTCGACGGCCTCACCGCCGAGCACGACTTCGCCAAGTCGCGCTCGCACCGCGGTGGCGACCGCGACGCGCTCCCGCCGGTGGTGCACCCGGTCGTACGCACCCACCCGCTCACCGGTCGCCGCTGCCTCTACGTCAACCGGATCTTCACCACCCGCATCGTCGAACTCGGCGAACGGGAGAACGAATTGTTGCTGCCGTTCCTGTTCGACCGGGCCGCCCGCCCGGAGTTCCAGGTACGGCTGACCTGGCGCCCCGGAGACGTCGCCCTGTGGGACAACCGCAGCACCCAGCACTACGCCGCCTACGACTACCGGGGTCCGCGCGTCATGCACCGCATCGTCATCGAGGGCGACGAACCCCGCTGACCCGCGCACCACCGGGTCCCTCGACAATCGGCGGTGCCGCGCAATCGGGGTCGGAATCGACGTCGAGTCGCCGAGGGGTCGGCGACACGGGCGCCGGGTGACCATGGCGGCGGTGGCACCGCCGCTGCGACCGGCGGCAGTTTCACCGCGGACGCCGCGCCGGGGCCTTCGCATGCGCACACGAGGGCACGCCACGAATCGGCCGACGAAGCCCTGGGGCTTTCGGCGTGGATACCGCGATAGTGGAGCCGTGCGATCCGTCCGGGTCGGACTTCGGCCCGGCCGACCCGCACGGCCCGGTGGGTGGCGGGGCGGTCGGCAACCCACCCAGGAGTGCACATGACGCGTCCCGAAGGTCCGAAGGCGCAGCCCGTCCGTCAGCTGCGCCTGGTCGTCGAGGCGGACGACTTCGAGGCCGCGCTTGCCTTCTACCGGGACGCCCTCGGCCTGCCCGAGCAGGCGGCCTTCTCCGGTGACGGCGGTGCCCGCGTCGCGATTCTCGATGCGGGCCGGGCAACGTTGGAGATCGCGAATCCGGAGCAGAAGCGGATGATCGACGACGTCGAGGTCGGACATCAGGTCGCCCCCAGGATTCGGGTCGCCTTCGAGGTCGACGACGGCCGCGCCGTGACGGAGCACCTCGTCGACGCGGGCGCGACCCAGGTCGCGCCCCCCACGGTCACGCCGTGGCGATCCCTGAACTCCAGGCTGGACGCGCCCGCTGGTCTGCACATCTCCGTCTTCCAGGAACTCGCTGCCCCGGCGGGGCACATCGAACCCGACGGCGCCGAGGCAACGGACCACCCGACTCCGCGGGCCGATTCCTGACCACCGCCTCGTCCGCGAGGATCGAGTCCCGACCGGGGTCCGCCCGATCGACGCCCCCGGTCCGCGCGGGTGGAGGTGTGCGCGGGTGGTCAGGCGCGGCCCGCGGCCATGTCCATCAGGCGGGACAGGACGGCGTCCCCGGAGGCGGCGACGCCGTCGTGCTCCCACTCGTTGGTGACCCAGGTCCGCACCGCGCCGACCTCGCAGGCGGTCCGCAGTGACAGCGGGGCGTCGACGTACATGTCGTCGTGGTAGACGACCGCGGTCACCGGGACCTCGTTGGCCGCCAGCCGCTCCCGGTCGTACAGCAGTGGCCAGTCGGTGCGCTCGGCGAGGATTGCGGCCGCGTCGGCGAACGGCCGAAGTCCCGCGATCTCGTCGAACATCCACGGGTGGATCGTCTCGCCGGTGAGCAGCAGCGGGTCCGCGTCCTCGGCGAACTCGGGGAGGGCGGCCATGGCGCGTTCGGCGGCCCAGCCGGTGGGGCCGCCCCCCTGGGCGTAGATGGATTCGTGCAGGACCGCGAACAGCGGGTTGTCGACGAAGCCGGTCAGGTTCATCACCTGCGCCAGGAAGGTGTCCGACAACTCTCCGGACCGCGCGTCGAGGGCCTCGTCGAGCAGCCAGTGCACCCGTTCGAAGCCGTCCCCCATACCGAACACCAGGCCGAGCGTGCGCAATCGGCGCACCGTCAGCGGGTCCCCGTCGGGCAGCCGCACCCGGCCGCCGGCGACCGTGTCGGCGATCCGCCGCAGCCGGACGACGTCGTCCGGATAGCGGTCGCGGTACTCGGCGTTCTTGTCCCGGATTCGAGGATGGGTCCGCGCGTACACGTCGTCGGCGGTGGTGGACAGGCCGGGCAGGCCACCGGTGATGTAGCAGCGCCGCAGCCCCTGCGGGGCGTGCGACAGGTAGGTGAGCGTGACGAAGCCGCCGTAGCTCTGGCCGAGCGTCTCCCACGGCTCGTCGCCGCACAGGCTGCGCCTGATCGCCTCGGCGTCCGCCACGATCGCGTCGGCCCGGAAGTGCGCCAGGTGGTCGGCCAGTTCGTCGGCCGACGGGAATCGTGCGGCGGCGCGGGCGTTCAGCGGGGTGCTGCGCCCGGTACCGCGCTGGTCCAGGAGCAGCACCCGGTGCGTCTTGGTCGCGTGCCGCAGCCAGCCGGGCGTACTCGCGGTCGGCCGGGGGGACTTGCCTCCCGGCCCGCCCTGGAGGTAGAGCAGCCAGGGCAGCCGTTCACCGGCGCGCGCCGGGTCGGCGACCTCGCGGGCGAAGACGTCGATGCGCGGGCCGTCCGGATCGTGATGGTCCAGGGGGAGGTCGAACACGTGGTCGGTGATCGCGTATCGGTAGCTCATGGGGTGCCTTCCTGGAATCGCCGGTGGTGTCGGCGAAGCGGGGCCGAGGGCGGTGGCAGAGGCAAAGCGGGGCGGTGCGGAATCGGGGCATGCCGAGGAGCCGCGTCCCGGCGCGGCGATGGGGCCGCCGGCGCGGGTACGGCAGCCGGTGCCGTGGTCGGGCGCGGGGTCGTCGGGCGCGGGTCGGGGAGCCGGTGCCGTGGCCGGGAATCGGCGCGCCCCGGCCGCGACGACGACGCGGCGCTACTCCGGCGCGGACTCGGCCGCCGAGTCGGACTCGCGGCCCGGGTCGGACCAGAGCGAGCGGATGTGGCCGAGGTGTTCGCTCATCGCTCGCCGCACGCCCTCCCCGTCCCCGGCGAGCAGCAGGTCGAGGATCTCGTCGTGCTCGCGCGCCGAAGCCACCAGCGCGCCGCGTTCGGCGAGTCGGGTGAGCCCGTACAGGCGCGAGCGCTTGCGCAGGTCGCCGACGACCTCGACCAGGCGCTGGTTGCCGCCCAGTTCGAGCAGTCCGAGGTGGAACTGTCGGTCGGACTCCAGGTAGCCGATCAGGTCGCGCCGCTCCGCGGCGGCCACGATCGCGGCGGCCACCGGGCGCAGCGCCTGCAGCGCGGCGGGGTCCGCGGTCTCGGCCAGGCGCACGAGGACGGGGATTTCGATCATCGATCGAATCTCGGTGTATTCGTCGAGGTCCCGGGCGGACAGCGCGGTCACCCGGAAGCCCTTGTTGCGAACAACCTCGACCAATCCTTCCTTGACCAGATCCAACATTGCCTCGCGCACGGGGGTGGCCGAAACGCGAAACTGGGCGGCCAGGCTGGGAGCCGAATAGATGACGTCGGGGCGCAGTTCACCGGCGATGAGGGCGGCCCGCAGGGCGTGCGTCACCTGATCACGCAGGCTGCGGCGCTCCTGCACGAACGGCAGGTCCAGCGGCCGCTCCCGCACGTTCGTCGCGGCGGCGGTCTCGCCGGTCGGGCCGGTCGGCACTTCGGCGTGCGCTCTCATCGGGTGCATCCTCCCTCGAGGCCGGCTTCGCCTCGAACAGCCCTACAATGTGCAATGTTACAGTCTATCGGTCATTGTGCCCCGCCCCTCCCGTCGTTTCCCGACGCTCCGGTGCCTCGATGCCTCTCGACACCGTGAATCCCCGATGGCGCGACGATCTCACGCCCCGCCCGTCGGATTCGCCGGCAGCAGACTCACGGTGCGGGTGGCGGTGTAGAAGTCCGCCGCGGCGCGGCCCTGTTCGCGCGGCCCATGACTGGATGCCTTCGTGCCGCCGAAGGGCAGGTGGAAGTCGACGCCGGTGGTGGGCGCATTGACCTTCACCAGGCCGGTGTCGATCCGGTCGACGACGGCGAGCGCGGCGTCCAGATCGCGGGTGTGCACCGATGCCACCAGGCCGTGCGGCACGTCGCGGGCGAGCGCGATGGCGTGGTCCAGGTCGCTCGCGCGTTGGAGCACCGCGACGGGGCCGAAGATCTCCTCGCGGAGCGTGGCGTGTCCGGCCGGCACCTCCTCCAGGATGGTCGGGGTGGCGAACCACCCCGCACCGTCGTACGCCGGGCCCGTGGTCAACACCCGGCCGCCGGCCGCCGTCGCGGAGTCGATCGCGACGCGGACCCGGTCGCGGGCCGCCTCGGTGACCACCGGCCCGCACACCGTCGCGGCGTCGGCGGGGTCACCCACCGGCATGGCCCGGGCGGCGGCGTCCAGTGCCTCGCGCAGCGGATCGGCGTCGCCCACCACCACGATCCGCCGGGTGGCCGTGCACTTTTGGCCGGCGTAGCCGAACGCCGCGGCGATCAGCTGGGCCGCGGTGGCGCGCACGTCGGCGTCCGGCAGGACCAGTGCGGCATTGCAGCCACCCATCTCGGCCTGGACCGGGACCCCGCGAGCGGTGCCGGCGCGGACCACGTCCAGGCCCACCGCGGTGGAGCCGGTGAACGAGACCACGTCCGCGGCCTCGACCACGGCCGCGCCGGTGGCGGCCTCGCCCGGCAGCACGGCGAACAGGTCGGCGGGCAGGACCGCGTCGAGGAGTTCGGCCAGGCGCTGCGCGCAGCCGAGTGCCTGCGGGGCGGGCTTGAGCAGAACCGCGTTGCCCGTGGCCAACGCGGGCGCGGCCTTCCAGAGCGGGATGGCCAGCGGGAAGTTCCACGGGGTGACCAGCCCGGCCAGGCCGTACGGGCGACGCCGGGTCAGCAGCAGGCCGGGACCGGCGGCGGGCTCGTGCACGGAACCGACCGGGTCGTACACCTGCTGCGCGTTGTAGCGCAGGATGGCGATCGCGCGGGCGACCTCGCCGCGCGCCTCGGTGATCGGTTTGCCGACCTCGCGCACGATCAGGTCGGCGAATGCGTCGGCCGACGCGGTGAGCCGGTCGGCGGCGGCGCCGAGTGCGGCGCAGCGCGCCGAGGCCCCGGCCGACGCCCAGCCTCGCCCGGCGGCGCGGGCGCGTTCGGCGGCGCGGTGCACGTCCGCGGGCGACACCGCCGGGGCCTCGGCGACGAGTTCGCCGGGGTCGGCGGGGTTGTGGCTGCGTACGAGCGGTGTGGTGGACGTGGTGGTCACAACGGCAAGCCCTTCGGGAAGGGGTCGGTGGGTTCGGTGGGATCGAGCGGGTAAGGCGCGATTGCGGTGCGTGTGTCGACGGCGCAGCAGGCGTGGCAGCTCCGCATCGATCGGCTTACGACCGCGAACGCAGCGGAGCAGCAAGGGCATTGACGTTGCGTCAGGCGCGTCGGTCGGACCGGTTCAGCTCAGCCCGGCCGCGACCGCGCGCTCGGTCGCCAGGCGGATGGCCTGCTGCATCTCGGCGTTCAGCGGCCGGCGCGGCGGACGGGACGGGCCGCCGGGCTTGCCGACCACGTCCATCGACAACTTGATCGCCTGGACGAACTCGCTGCGGGTGTCCCAGCGCAGCAGCGGCTGCAGGATGTCGTACAGCTCCCGCGCCCGGGTCAGGTCGCCGGCGACGGCGGCGCGGTAGAGCTCGATGCAGGCGTGCGGCAGGACGTTGAGGAACCCGCCGATCCAGCCCTTGGCGCCGGCCACGGCCAGTTCCAGGAGCACATCGTCGGCGCCGGCCAACAGGTCCAGTTCGGGGGCCAGTTCGGCGATCCGATAGGCGCGTCGGGTGTCGCCGCTGAACTCCTTGACGCCGACGATGTGGCCGTCGGCGTGCAGCTTGGCCAGCAGCTCGGGGCTCAGGTCCACCCGGGTGTCGAAGGGGTTGTTGTAGGCGACGATCGGCACGCCGATCGAGGCCACCTCGGCGTAGTGCGCGTGCACCTCGGCGTCGTCGGCACGGTAGGCGTTCGGCGGGAGCAGCATGACCGCCTTGGCGCCGGCCTCCGCGGCCTGCTCGGTCCAGCGACGGGCCTCGGCCGAGCCGTAGGCGGCGACGCCGGGCATGACCCGGTCTCCGCCCACCGCCTCGACCGCGACGCGGACCACCCGGGCCCGCTCCTGGGCGGTCAGGACCTGGTATTCGCCCAGGGAGCCGTTGGGCACCACGCCGTCGCACCCGGCGTCGACGAGCCCGCGCACGTGGTCGGCGAAGGCGTCGTAGTCGATGCTCAGGTCGGCGTGCAGGGGCAGTGGGGTGGCGACCATCAGGCCGCGCCACGGGTGGAGGGTGCGGTCGGTGGTGATCGCGTCGGACATGGGGACTCCTTGGCTTTCGGATCGGCTTGCGGCGTGGCTTTCGACGTCGAGGCCGGCATCGGCTCGGCATCGGGGACGCGGGACACGCAGGGCGTCGGTCGGGCCCCGCCCTCGGGGCCCGCATCCGGCGCATCCGCTTGAGTCACTCAGTACAATGTCACATTGCTCATCGCCGGCGCCAGACCCACCCTCGATCAACGTAGACGATCGAGCGCGAGCTAAAACCGCAGGTGAATGGTAAAGCAATTGTAAATACAATGTCGCACCTCAAATGTGACACGACTCAGACCTTGACCATTGAGTCGGCCCTGGGCAGAGTTCCCCACCATTACCCACCCCGCCGCCTCCCGAGAGGCCCGCCGTCATGACCACGCTCGCGCCCCCCACGGATCCGCCGGTGGCCCCGGATCCGCCCGCCGCCGACACCGCCCCCACGGGGCTGCGCCCCTCGCAACTCGCCTGGCGTCGATTCCGCCGCGACCGCACCGGGATCGTCGCCGCGTGCGTCGTCGCCGTGTTCGTCGTCGCGGGCCTGGGCGCACCGCTGTTCGCCAAGTGGTACGGGCACGACCCCTACACCACCTACGGCCAGAACCGACCCGGCCTGCTCAACGAGTTCGGCTTCCCCGTCGCACCCAACGGCGGCATGTCCGGCGAGTTCTGGCTCGGCCTCGAACCCGGCCTCGGCCGGGACGTGCTCACCCAACTGCTCTACGGCATCCGCACCTCGCTGCTCATCTCGCTGGCCGTGGTCGCGATCGTCACCGTGCTCGGCGTGCTCGTCGGGGTGACCGCCGGCTACCTCGGCGGCGGCGCCGACTACCTCGTGGGCCGCGTCATCGACGTCATGCTCAGCTTCCCGTCGACGCTCTTCTTCATCGCCTTCACCCCGGTGGTGACCTCGCTGCTGACCCACCCGGGCGAGCAGATGTCCCCGCTGCTGCGGGGGGCGGTCATCGTCGCGGTGCTCTCCGCGTTCGGCTGGGCCTCGGTGGCGCGCCTGTTGCGCGGTCAGGTGCTCTCCCTGCGCAGCCGCGAATACGTCGAGGCGGCACGGGTGATCGGCGCCTCGCCCGGCCGCGTCGTGCTGCGCGAGCTGCTGCCCAACCTGGTCACCCCGATCCTGGTCAGCGCCTCGATGGCGGTGCCGACCTACGTGACCACCGAGGCCGCGCTGTCCTACCTGGGCGTGGGCATGGTCGAGCCCACGCCCGACTGGGGGCGGATGTTGCTCAAGGGCGCCGAGGTCTACAGGACCGACATCACCTACATGTGCGTCCCCGGCATCTCGATGCTCGTCTTCGTCGTCGCCTTCAACCTGTTCGGCGACTCGGTCCGCGACGCGCTCGATCCCAAGAGCGACCGCTGAGCCCTCGGCGCCGCGCACGGCACCGGTCCCCTCGCCACACCGCACTCGCACGGCAACCCTCGGAAGGAACCATGAATCCTCGCCGCAGACCCACTCGCCTCACCCGAACCGCGCTCGCCACGCTCGCCCTCACCCTCGGCGCGACCGCCTGTTCCGGCGGCGGCGGCAGCCCCGACAGCAAAGGGCCCGCCAAGGGTGCCCCCAAGGCCCAGGTGCGCGCCGTGTCGATCGGCGCCGCCGCCGAGTCGAAGGGCCCGGCCAAGGAACTCGCCGGGGCCAAGCCCGGCGGCACCGCCACGGTGCTGGAGCGCGCCGACTTCAACCACCTGGACCCGGCACGCGTCTACGTCTCGCACGAGCAGACGGCCGAGTTGCTGATCTCGCGCCAACTCACCACGTACAAGCAGGAGGGCGACCACACCACCCTGGTCGGCGACCTGGCCACCGACACCGGGACCAGCCCCGACGGCGGCAAGACCTGGACCTTCACCCTCAAGGACGGGCTCAAGTACGAGGACGGATCGCCGATCACCGCGCAGGACGTCAAGTACGGCATCGAGCGCTCGTTCGCCAAGGAGATCACCGGCGGCCCGACCTGGATCCAGGAATGGCTCGTCGGCAACTCCGACTTCCGCTCGGTGTACGACGGCCCCTACGGCGGGCGCGAACTGGACGCGATCAAGACCCCCGACGCGCGCACCATCACCTTCGCGCTCCCCGCCCCACGCGGTGACTTCCCGTTCGCGGTGGCGATGCACACCAGCACCCCGGTGCCGCGCGCCAAGGACACCAAACTGGAGTACGACAAGCACCCGTTCTCCAGCGGTCCCTACAAGATCTCCGCCCGCGAGATCGACAAGTCCATGACGATGGTCCGCAACGAGCACTGGGACCCGAACACCGACGCGGTCCGGCACGCCTACCCCGACCAGTGGAAGTTCGAGTTCGGCGCGTCCAACCAGCAGATCAACGAACGGCTGATCGCGGCCAACGGCGGCGACCGCACGGCGATGACCTTCCGCGTCGCGGTGGGTCGCGAGGTCGCCCAACAGGTGCTCACCACACCGGACTTGAAGGCCCGAACGGCGGACGCGGCCACCCCGTACACCGAGTACTTCGAGATCAACAACCGTCGCCAGACCAACCCGAAGGTGCGCCAGGCGCTGATCGCGGCATTCCCCAAGGAGCAGGTGCGGCAGATCCTGGGCGGCCCCGCCTACGGCGAGTTCGCCACCACGCTGATGGGCCCGACGGTGCTCGGCTTCGAACCCTTCGACCTGGCCGGCGTACCCAACACCGGTGACCCGGCCAAGGCCAAGCAGTTGCTCGCCGAGGCCGGCACCCCCAACCCCACCATCACCTACGCGTACAACCAGACCCCGCTGTGGGAACAGGTCTCGGTGACCATCGTCCAGGCCCTGCAGCAGGCCGGCTTCAAGGTGGTTCCGCAGCCGATCAACGACAAGAGCTACTACACCGAGATCGGCCGCATGGACAACAAGTACGACCTGTACTGGTCCGGCTGGGGCGCCGACTGGCCCAGCGCCGCCACCGTACTCCCGGCCAAGTTCGACGGCCGCAAGATCATCGACGACGGCTCCGTCTACAACCTCTACAACAACCCCGCGATGAGCACCGAGATGGATCGCATCACCGCGATGTCGGACGTCGTGGCGGCGGGCAAGGAGTGGTCGAACCTGGAGAAGAAGATCATGGCCGAGTCCCCGGTGGTGCCATTCGTGTATCGGCGCCAACTGACCCTGTACGGCCCCGGTCTGGGCGGCGTACGCGTCGGCTTCATCGGCTCGACCTATCCGATCGACGTCTGGGTCAAGTAGCCCCGGGCGGGGCTGCCGCGGCCGCCGGCGCGGGCGGGAAGACTCGCCGCTTCCCGCCCGCGCCGCCCGCGCCGGGCCGCCCGGCCACTCCCCGGTCCGACCTCCAGTGAGGGCCCCATGTTCCGATTCCTGGTGCAGCGACTACTCGGCGCCGCACTGATCCTGTTCGTCGTCTTCACCGTCACCTTCTTCCTGTTCTTCGCGATGCCGGACGACCCGGCCCGCCTGTCCTGCGGCAAGACCTGCACGCCCGAGACGCTCGCCCTGATCCGACGCGACCTGGGCCTGGACGCGTCGGTACCGATGCAGTACTGGCACTACATCGTGGGCGTCTTCGCCGGGCGCGACTTCGGCTCCTCGCACTGCTCCGCGCCGTGCCTGGGCTACTCGTTCGTCAACCACGAGCCCGTGCTCGACACCCTGCTCGACCGTTTCCCCGCCACTCTTTCGCTGGCCCTGGGCGCCTCGGTGATCTTCCTCGGCGGCGGCATCATGATCGGCATGCTCGCGGCGCTGCGGCGCGGCACCTGGCTGGACAAGTCCACGATGGCGTTCTCGCTGATCGGGGCGTCGGTCACGATCCAATTCCTCGGGGTGATCGCCCGCTACGTCCTGGTCGACGAGCTGCGCTGGCTGCCCAAACCCGAGTACCTCCCGTTCACCGACGATCCCGGCGGATGGACGGGCGGGCTCCTGTTGCCCTGGCTGACCCTGGCCTGCGTACAGGCCGCGGTGTATGCGCGCTTGACCCGGGCGTCGATGATCGACGCGCTCGGCGAGGATCACGTACGTACCGTCCGGGCCAAGGGATTGACGTCCCGTCAGGTCTATTTCAAACACGCGTGGCGCGGCGCGATCACCCCGGTGGTGACCGTCTACGGCATCGAACTCGGCGTCCTGCTCGGCGGCGCGGTGGTCACCGAGACCACCTTCAACATCCCCGGCATCGGCAAACTCGCGGTGAACGCGGTCGCCAACTCCGACCTGCCGATGATCACCGGCGTGGTGCTGATCGCCGCCACCGCGATGGTGCTCGCCAACGTCGCGGTGGACGCCGTGTACGCCGTCATCGACCCCAGGGTGCGTGTGTGATGACCCCTCCCCTGCTCGCGGTTCGCGACCTGCGGGTGCGCTTCGCCACCGAGGGCGGCGTGGTCAAGGCCGTCGACGGCGTCTCCTTCGACGTCGAACGCGGCCGCACGCTCGGCATCGTCGGCGAGTCCGGTTCCGGCAAGAGCGTCACCAACCTGACCCTGCTCGGGCTGCACAATCCCGCCCGCACCACCATCGAGGGCAGCGCGGTCCTGGACGGGACGGAACTGGTCGGCGCGCCCGAACGCACCCTGCGCGACCTGCGCGGGCAGCGTGTGTCGATGGTCTTCCAGGACCCGCTCACCGCCCTGTCGCCCTACTTCACCGTCGGCGCGCAGATCGTCGAGACCTACCGCAGGCACACCGGCGCCGGCCGGCGCGAGGCCAAGGCGCGCGCCGTCGAGATGCTGGACCGGGTCGGCATCCCGCAACCCGAGCGCCGGGCCCGCGAGTACCCCCACCAGTTCTCCGGCGGCATGCGCCAGCGCGCGATGATCGCCATGGCGCTGGTGTGCGACCCCGATCTGCTGATCGCCGACGAGCCCACCACCGCGCTCGACGTCACCGTGCAGGCCCAGATCCTGGATCTGCTCGCGGAGTTGCAGGAGCAGTTGGGCACCGCGATCATCCTGGTCACCCACGACCTGGGGGTGGTGGCGGACGTCGCCGACGACGTGCTCGTGATGTACGCGGGCCGCGCGGTCGAGTTCGGCCCGGTCGCCGAGGTCCTGGACACGCCCAGACATCCGTACACCCGGGGCCTGCTCGCCTCGGTCCCGCGCCTGTCCGACGCCCTGGACCGGCCGCTGCAACCGGTGCCCGGCTCGCCGCCCAGCCTGCTCGACCCGCCGTCCGGCTGCGCCTTCCACCCGCGCTGCGCGCACGCGGTCGACGGGCCCGAGGCGCCGTGCCGCACGGTGCTACCCCTGTTGACGCGAGCACAGGCGGCCTCCGGCGGCAGCGGGCACGCCGCCGCATGCCACCTGGAGGCGGCGCCGGGCACCGCGGCGCCGACGGACCTGCAAGGAGCCACTCCATGAACGCCACGTCGCTCGACAAGTCCGAGCCGCCGCTGCTGCGGGTGAGCGGACTGACCAAGCACTTCCCCACCAGTCGGAGTCTGCTGGGCCGTCGGGCCGGGGCCGTGCGCGCGGTCGACGGCATCGACCTCACCGTCGGGGCCGGGCAGAGCCTCGGCCTGGTCGGCGAATCCGGCTGCGGCAAGTCCACGACCGGGCGGCTGATCACCCGACTGCTCGAACCCGGCGCGGGCACCATCGAGTACCGCGGCCGCGACATCACGCACGCCTCGCGCCGCCAGCTGGCGCCGATCCGCGCGCAGATCCAGATGATCTTCCAGGACCCGTACTCCTCGCTGAACCCGCGGCAGACCATCGGCACCATCCTGCGTGCCCCGCTGGACGTCAACGACATCGACCCGCCCGGCGGACGCGACCGCCGGATCGAGGAACTCCTGGCGACCGTCGGCCTCAACCCCGAGCACCGCAACCGCTTCCCGCACGAGTTCTCCGGCGGGCAGCGGCAACGCATCGGCATCGCCCGGGCGCTCGCCGCCGGACCCAGCCTGATCGTCGCGGACGAGCCGGTGTCCGCGCTGGATGTGTCCATCCAGGCGCAGGTGATCAACCTGCTCGAGGAACTGCGCCGCGACCTGGGCATCGCGTTCGTGTTCATCGCGCACGACCTGGCCGTGGTGCGGCACTTCTGCGACCGGGTGGTGGTGATGTACCTGGGACGCGTGGTGGAGAGCGCGGATCGCGAGTCGCTGTACGAGCGGGCGCATCACCCGTACACCCAGGCGCTGTTGTCCGCCGTACCCGGTGCGACCGGCCCGGACGGCACCCGACTGGAGCGCATCCGACTCAGCGGGGACGTACCCAGCCCGATCGACCCGCCCTCGGGCTGCCGCTTCCGCACTCGCTGCCACAAGGCACAGGACGTGTGCGCGATGGTCGAACCCCCGCTGACCGCGGTGGCCGGCGGGCCCGGCCACGAAGTGGCCTGCCACTTCCCCGAACCCGTCAAGGTCGGGTCCGCGAAGATCCCGGCGCCGGCGGCGCCCGCTCAGCCGAGCCGGACCTCCTGATACCCGGTGCGCGCGACCCGGTCCACGCACCGCCCGAACCCACCGGAAGGACAGGGAATCCATGACCCGGCAAGATCCCGCCGCGGCACTCAACACCGGCACCCACGACATGCCCGTATCCCCCGTGCTCGACGCCTTCATGGCCACCGCCTGGGCGCCCAGTCCGCTGCCCGACCTCGGCCCCGAGCCGGTCGCCCCGTGGGCGGCGAAGCGCCGCGAGCGACTGTCCGCGCGCTATCCGGGCGAGCGGTTGGTCGTGCCCGCCGGCACGCTCAAGGTGCGCAGCAACAGCGTCGACTACCGATTCCGGCCGCACACCGCGTACACGTACCTGACCGGCGACCACACGCCCGACGGCGTGCTGGTCCTGGAACCGGTCGGCGACGCGCACGAGGCCGTCCTGTACCTGCGTCCGCGTTCGCCGCGCGACACCGGCGAGTTCTACCGCGACCGGCGCCACGGCGAGTTCTGGACCGGGCGTCGGCCGACCCTGGACGAATCGACGACTCTGCTCGGCGTCGAATGCGCCCACCTGGACACCCTGCCCGCCCGGCTCACCGGCCCCGCCGTCCCCACCCGCCTGCTCTGCGGCGTCGACCCGGACGTGGACCGACTGGCCGCCCCCACCGACGCCGGACGCAGCGCCGAACTGGCCGCGCACCTGTCCGAGATGCGCCTGGTCAAGGACCCGTGGGAGGTCGAGCAGCTGCAACTGGCCGTCGACCACACCGCCACCGGATTCGCCGACGTGGTGCGCGCACTGCCCCGGGCGCTGCGGCACCCGCGCGGCGAACGTTGGCTGGAGGGCGTGTTCGACATGCGCGCCCGGATCGAGGGCAACGGCACCGGCTACGACACCATCGCCGCGGCCGGTGCGCACGCCTGCGTGCTGCACTGGATCCGCAACGACGGCCCGTTGGATCCGACGCAACTGCTGTTGTTCGACGCCGGCGTCGAAATGGACAGCCTGTACACCGCCGACATCACCCGCACCCTGCCGCTCTCCGGCCGCTTCACCCCGGCGCAGCGCGAGGCGTACGAGCTGGTGTTGGCCGCGCAGCAGGCCGGCATCGACGCCCTGCGCCCCGGCGCGCGTTTCCGCGACTTCCACAACGCCGCGATGCGCGTGATCGCCGAGGGCCTGCACGCCTGGGGCGTCCTGCGGGTCACTCCCGAGGAGGCGCTGCGTCCGGACAGCGGCCTGTACCGGCGCTACACGCTCTGCAGCAGCGGCCACATGCTCGGCATGGACCTGCACGACTGCGCCAAGGCGCGGGCGGAGGCGTACCTGGACGGCGTCCTGGAGCCCGGCCACGTGCTCACCGTCGAACCGGGCCTGTACCTCCAGCCCGACGACGAGACCCTGCCCGTGGAACTGCGCGGAATCGGCATCAGGGTCGAGGACGACCTGGTGATCACCGAGGACGGCGCCCGCCTCATGTCGGCGGCGCTGCCCCGCACGCCGGACGCCATCGAGGAGTGGATGGGCACACTGGCCGGCTGAACCCGGACCCCGCGGCCCGGCCGCCCCGGTGTCGGGACGGCCGGGCGTTGCGAAAGCGCTTCGGCTCGAAGCGGTCCGCGGCCGCCTCGGCTACTCGGTGGCGTCGCGGACGGGGTCGGGCAGGGCTCCCCGACACCCGGGACAAGCTCGTGGCCTGCGCGCGGCGCGGTCTGCCGGCCGGGCCGGATGACGAACTCGCCGTAGTGCTCTACGAGTTCAGCGCGGCTGCCCGGGACGAGAGCGAATACGCCACGCCGGCACAGAGCCTGTACGACCGTCAGGTGGCCATGTACGGCTCGATCCTGGAAATCGGGCGGGCCCAGGGCCACTTCCGGTTCACCGAGCCGATCCGGGACGTGGCCGCGAACCTGGCCACCCTCGAGGACGGCTACGGCCTGCACATGGACGCGTGCTCAGGCGAGTCGCATGGCCACGACGTCATAGCGTTCGAGGACCGGGCGCGGCCGGGCAAGCGGCTCGGCCGCGGCCTCGACCTCCAAGCGACCCAGGCCGGCCTCGAACTCGGCATCGGACAGGTGGGTGAACTTCGAGATCGGCCGGGTCGACATTCGACTGTGGAACTCGCTCAGACTCGCGGTGACCGGCTGGGCGAAGGAGACGACCTCCACCACCGAGAAACCGGATGCGGTGAAGTCGGCCAGAACCTGCGAGCGTCCCGGGAACCGCTTGGCGTCGACCTCCCGCAATCGCGGCCAATAGTCGTAGACCAGGGCATCCAGCCGCTCACGAAAGGTCGTGCGGATCACCACGACCCCGCCCGGGCGAAGAACTCGGGCCAACTCCCCTGCGCACGAACGCCGATCGGGTAAATGGTGGATCACGCGCGACAACAACGCCAGATCGAACAAGCTCCCACGCGTGGGAACGGCCTCCGCGGCGCCACCGACGTACCGGACGGCGTCGTGGCCGTTGGATCGGCGCGCCTGGGCCAACATCGCCACCGAGGGATCGATACCCACCACCAGCGACGCGTGACACCATCGGGCCATCGCGGCACAGAACATCCCGGTGCCGGCGCCGACCTCCAGCACGGTCGGATGCGGTTGCGGCACGAACGAACCGATCAACTCGACCCAGGCCCGAAGCGATGCCTCCGGCATCTCGTTGCCCGCCTGGTAGACGCCGGCCAACCGCGCATCGTCGTAGACACGTCCCATCGGCCGATCCTTGCCCTTCCCACCCAGGAGGGCAAGGGAACCGTCCTGCCGATCGGCCCGCTGTAGCCCGGTACCGACGAAGCGATCGACGCCACCCCGGCAGTCGACGGCGAGAACAGGCCCGGACCCCCTTCGGGCGCCTCGCCGGCGGCTGTCGGTGAGGCGCCCGGGGGTTCAGTCGGTCAGTGGGTGGTGGTCCAGGTCGTAGCCGAAGTAGCGCGGGCCGGTCAGCGCCAGGCCGGCCGGGGTCGACCAGCGGGGGTCGCACGGGGCGGCCAGGACGGTGACGCGCAGTCCGTAGCGCAGCGATTCGGTGGTGACCGGCTCGCCCGTCTCGGTGTCCAGGACGCAGATCAGATCCGGAGTCGTGGCGACCACCCGGCCGTCGCGGCGGGCAAGCAGGTGTTCGTTCTGGAAGTCCAGTTCGAGGACCGTGCCGGCTCCCTCCAACCGGGCCCGGCCGCGGGCGAAGCCACCCTCGGTGCGGCGTTCGACGTCGACCACCTTGCCGACCGAAAGGTGCACGCCGCCCAGCAGTTCGCGGGCCGCCGCGACCGGGTCGCGGTGTTCGGCGCGGGCCTCGCGGACCGCGCGGCCGAGGTTCTCGGCCAGGGTCAGGGTGGCCGGGACCAGACCGTCGCGGAGTTGGTCGCCGCGCAGGACGGTGTCCGCGCACGAGATCTGGCAGCCGCGCTCGACGCACACGGCGCGGGCGATCCGCTCGGCCTCGGTATTGTCCACCGCCTGGACCACGATCGTGTTGCCCTTGTCGTCGGCCAGCGCCATCGGCGAGTTGGCCACCCCGATCAGGCCGGGCAGCACCATCTGCGCCTCGGGGAACGCTCGACCCATCGCGTCGCCGTCCACGATCGGCAGCCCGGCGTGCGCCGCCGCGGCCAGCGGGATCATCGAGTTCACACCACCTATCTCGATCGGCACCAGGTGGGTGGCTCGGCGGCCGAGGACCGCTTCCAGGGCGCGCAACGCGTTGATCTCCTCCCGGCCGGAGGGGAGTTTCTCCAGCAGCACGGTGGGCGCGCCCATCGACGAGATGGGTACCACCGTCGCGTCGGCCGGCACCTCGTCGATGTCGACCACGGTGACCGGGCCGTGTCGCCGCACCGCCTCGCGGGCCAGCAGCATGCCGACATACGGGTCGCCACCGCCGCCGGTGCCCAGGATGCCCGCGCCGCGCGCGATGTCCGCCAACTGCTCGATGCCGATCTCACGCATGGGTGGGGATTCCGTTCTTCGCGTCGTACACGGGGGTCGGCGAGCCGAGTCGGTCCAGGTCGAGATCGCCGACGGCCTTGATCCGGACGCGGGTCGCGCCACCCGGCAGGTACGCCAGCGGCACCTCCTCCACGTCGACGACGCGGACCGTACCCACCCGCGCACCGGACTCCTCGGCGCGCCGCACCGCCTCGGCGCGGGCCGTGGCGAGCACGTGGTCGCGTCGGCCGTCGGGGACCTTGAAGACCCGGTCGACCTCGCCGCCGACCTGCGCGATGGCCGCGCCGACCGCGTTGGCCACGTCGAAGTGGGCCGGCCTGCGCACGTCGGGGAAGCCGGGCAGGCCACCCGTGACCAGGACGCTGCCGCCGCCGACGGCGACCACGGGCAGCGGCGCGGCCGAGGTGCGCATGCGGTCCACCGTCTCGGCCAATCGCTCGGCGATCCGGGCGAGGGCACGCTCGGCGAAGGCGCGGTCCACGCCGGCCACCGCGCCCGCGTCGCCGATATCGGCCGCGCCGGCGGCCACGGCCAGGTCGGTGGCGGTCAGTGTGTCGCCGCCGAAGACCAGGGCCCGTTCGGTGAGCCGGTAGCCCACACTGCGCGGCCCGACCTCGCCGTCCGCCGCGACCAGCGAGCCGCCGCCGATGCCGAGCGAGAGCACGTCCGGGATGCGGAAGTTGGTGCGTACCCCGGCCGCCTCCGACTCGCCGGCCGCCTCGCGCGGGAACCCGGCGACCAGGATGCCCACGTCGGCCGTGGTCCCGCCCACGTCCACCACCGCACAGTCGGTGAGCCCGGACAGGAAGGCCGCGCCGCGCATCGAGTTGGTCGGCCCGGAGGCGAACGTGGCGACCGGGTAGCGGCGCGCGTGTGCGATGTCCATCAGCGTGCCGTCGTTTTGCGATATGAAGAACGGCGCGGTGATCCCGGCGCCGGCCAGCGCCGCGCCGAACGCGTCCACGATGTGCTCGGCCAGGTCGCGCAGCGACGCGTTGACGATGGTGGCGTTCTCGCGTGCCAACAGGCCGACCCGGCCGATCTCGTGCGAGAGGGACACGTGTACGTCGCCGAGTTCGGCGGTCAGGATCTGCGCCGCGCGTACCTCGTCCTCGGCGGCGGCCGGCGAGAACACCGAGCTGATCGCGATCGAACGCAGCCCCCGGGCCGCGATGTCGGCCGCGACCCGGCGCAGTTCCTCGGGGTCCAGCGGCGAGATCATCCGGCCGTCGAACTCGCGCCCGCCGTGGCACAGGTAGGTACCACCGCCGACCACGGCTCGCAGCCGCTCGGGCCAGTCGACCATCGGCGGCAGCGCCTCGGTCGCGGGCAGGCCCAGGCGCACCGCCGCGACCTCGGCGAGTCGTTCGCCCTCGATGAGCGCGTTCAGGAAGTGTGTGGTGCCGATCATCACCGCGTCCACCGCGGCCGGATCGGTGGGCCGGCCGTCGGCGCCGGGCGCGGCGAGCAGCGCGGCGACGGCGGCGGCGACTCCGGAGGTGACGTCGGCGGTGGTGGGTGACTTGGTGCCGGCGAGGACGCGGTTGTCCTCGCCGAGCAGGGCGGCGTCGGTGTTGGTGCCTCCGACGTCGATTCCGATGCGCATGTGATGGTTCCTCTTGCCGAATTGCCGCAGCGGGCGGGGTAGGGGTGTTCAGACGGTGCCGGACGCGGCCTTCGCGGCGGCGATCTCGCGAGCAGCCGCCGGGTGGGCCGGTTGCTCGACCGGGAGTTCGCGGTGGCCGTGCACGAGGTTCAGCCGGCCGGCCACGATGTATCCGAGCCCGGCGAGCAGCAGCGAGTTCAGCGCCGGCACGCCGGCCCACTGGTAGTGGTCGCACAACCAGCCGAACACCGAGGCCGCGCTCCACAGCACGATCGTGGCGGGCACCCACGAGGGTTCGGTCTCCGGGAGTCGGCCGATCGCGCGGGAGGCGTCCAGTTGCGGGCGCCAGCGCTTGGTCACGAAGTACTCGGCGACCATGATTCCGGCGATCGGCGGCGTCACCACGCCGAGCACGGTCAGGAAGTCGGTGAACCGGTCGAGGATGCCGGCGGCCGCCGCCAGGCTGCCGAGCACGCCGATCACGATCGTCACGGCGGTGCGGTTCATCCGTACGCCGATCGTCGACTCGACGGCGCTGATCAGGCCGAGCGCGGCCGAGTACAGGTTCCAGTTGTTGATCTTCACGGTGGCCGACACCAGGATCAGCACGCCCGCCACGCCGGAGGAGGCGGTGATGATGGCGATCACGTCGGACGACTTGACCGCGTACGCCAACAACACGCCGGCCAGGCCCAGTACGTACTCGCCCAGCGAAATGCCGACCAGGGTCTGCTTGACCACGTCTGCCGTGGAGCGGTTGAACCGGGTCATGTCCGGTGTGGTGACCGCGCCGACGATGTACGAGCCGGCCACGATCGTCGCGCCCGTCGCGATCGATATGTGCTCGCCGAAGGGCGGCGAGGCGACCAGGTCACCCATGCTGTGCCGGGAGATCTCCACGGTCATCGCCCAGCCGGCCAGCCCCAGGAACGCGGGCACGGTGACGAAGGCCGTCCAGCCCATCGCGCGGAACCCGCGCAGGACCAGGGCGGTGACGCCCAGGCCGGTGATCAGACACCAGCCCCACAGCGGCACGCCCGACGCCAGCGAGTGCAGCCCGGCGGCGAACACCGCGGTCTGCACGCCGAACCAGCCGAACAGACTGACCGCGATCACCAGGCCGATCAGGGTGGATCCGTAGCGGCCGAAACCGGTCCAGCGGGCGAGTACGGAGGTGGTCAATCCTTCCCGCATGCCGGCGATGCCGACGAAGACGCACACCACCTCCAGGATCACCGAGCCGAGCGTGAACGCCCAGAACGCGCCCCAGAAGCTCAGTCCGGCGCCCAGGGTCGCGCCGAGCAGGAATTGGGTCAGGTCGGAGAGTTGGCCGAAGCGCTGGATGGCGACGTTGAACCAGGAGTAGCGCGCGGACTGCGGCACCCGTTCGAGCGGGTAGTCCTCGTCGATGCCCGACGCGCCGGGTGCCGACGACTCGTGTGCCACCGATGCGGGTGCCACCGGGTCGGGGCTCGTCGGGTCGGGGCTCGTCGGGTCGGCGGCCGACTCGGGAGAGGGGGACCCGGCTGCGGGCATTCTACTGTCGGTGGTCATGCGCTTTCCTCGGATTCCTGGAGGCCGGCTCGAATTCCCGGGGCCGGAAGGGGACGTCGGGCAGGGCGAGGCATGGTGTGGTGCCGCGGGGTGTGGATGGGCCGCGGTTCACCGGGACGGGTGGTGCTCCGCGGATACGTTTCGAGGAGCGGTCACAGCGGCGAGGGGGGTCCCACCGCGCGGGCGCGCAGGCTGAACGCGGGCCCGGGAAGGTAGGGCACGGGTACCCGCTCGACCGGGAGCACGACGATCCGGCGCGGATCGGCTCCCGCGCGCACCGCACTGCGGCGCGCACCCTCGCGTACCTCGTCCACCGCGTGCGTCCCGGCCGCATCGCCGGCCCGCATCAGCCGCTCGTGGGCGCCGCCGACCGGACTGAGCGCGGCGCCGAACGCCCCGGCCACCAGGCCGTGTTCGGGCAGCAGCACGTGTGCGGCCGGCGCCCGTGTCGCGGCGAGCGCCGCCGAGCCGCCGCCCACCACGACCAGCGGCAGGCGGGCCGCGCCGGGCTGCATCCGGTCCACCGCCTCCTCGAACGCGTCGGCATCGTCGGCCGGGACGCGAATCAGGTCGGGCATCGGGAAGCTCACCGGCACGCCGCCGATGACCAGCCCGGGCCGGCTCTCCTGCGGGAAGCCGCCGGCCAACAGGCCCACCCTGATCCGCCGCGCCCCGACGTCGGCGACCACCGCGTCGGTCAGGCCGGTCAACACCCCGGCGCCGCGCAGCGTGCCGGCCGGGCCGCTGCCCAGGGCCAGGCTCGGATGCAGCCGCAGATACTCCAGCGAGGTCAGCGTGCCGTCGCCGCGGGCGACCAGGACCGTCGTGGACGACAGGCCCAGCGCACCGAGTGCGGCGGTCAACGCGTCGGCGAGGACCCGGGTGTGTCGGGAGAGCGCGGCGTCCAGGACGATGCTGTTCTCCCGCTCGATCAGGCCCAACCCACCCGACCCGGCGGACAGGCCCACGAAGGCGTCGGCGCCCACCTCGCGGCGGATGATCTCGGCGGCCTGCTGCTCCTGGGTGTCGTCGATCGGCGAGAACACCCCGGTGACCGCGAACGCGTCACAACGACCGGCCAGGCCGGCCGCGAAGCGGGCCACCGCGTCCCCATCGAGCGCGGTGGCATCGGCGGGGGTCAGGCCCGCACCGCCCTCGACCATCGCACTGCCGGCGTGCACGGCCGTACGCAGGTCGGCGGGCCAGTGGGCCAGCGGCGGCACCGCGTCCGAGACGGGCCCGCCGATCCGCAACACGCCGACCCGGGTCAGGCCCTCGCGCCGGGTGACCGCGTGCGCGGCGCTGCGCAGGCCGATGGCCACGTGGGTCACCCGCGGTGCGCGCGGTGCCTCGCGCAGGAGGGCGGCCACGGCAAAGCGGACGCTGTCCACCGGATCCGCGGCCGAGGGCACCTTGACCGTCGCCGCCGGAGCGTCGTCCACCAACAGGGCGCCGTCGGTGTTGGTGGGGCCCACGTCCACGCCGATCGTGCGCGCGCCGGTCATCGCCCGGCCTCCGCACGGTCGGGCAGGTCCAGGCCGAAGGCCGCCGGGCCACCGAGCCGAAGGCCCGGCTCGGTGTGCCAGACCGGGGCACGTCCAGCGCGAGGACCGACACCCGGAGCCCATAGCGCAGCGCCTCGACCGGTAGCGCCTCGCCGGTCCTGGTCTCCACCAGCGCGATGATGTCCGGCGTCAGCACGACGGGCCGGCCGTTCTCCAGGACGGCCAGATACTCCGACTGCGCCTCGACCCGCAACAGTCGGCCGACGTCCGGGCCCAGGCCCTCGACCAGGATTCCGGTGGTCGCATCCGAGACCCGCTCGATCGCGCCGATCTTGCCGGTGACGACACGGCGGGCCACCGGCGAAGGGTCCTCGGGAACACCGGCGGCCGGCGCCGAACCCACGGCGAGGGCCCGGCCGATCGAGCCGGGCACGGCGTGGCGCGCGACCTGCTCGGCCGTCACCGGGTAGTCCGAGCAGGCGGCCTGGCCGCCGAAGGCGTCCAGGGCGGCCCGGACCAGGCGTTCCAGCCAGGGCCCGTCGGCATGGTCGACCACCACGGTGCGGCCGCGTTCGTCGGCGAGCACGGCGGGGGTGGCCCGGATGCCGGCGAGTTCGAGCACGTTCTGGTCCATCCGGGGGAAGGCCCGGCCCATGCTGTCCGCGTCCAGCAGCGGCAGGCCCAGGCGCGCGGCCCAGGTGATGGCCACGCAGCCGTTGGATCCGCCGATCTCGCTCGACAGCAGTGCGAGCGGCGGCCGGCCCCGGACCTTCTCGACCCGGTCCCGCATCCGGCGCGCCTCGGCGACACCGCCGACGCGCTCGGCCATCACCGGGGAGGAGCCGACGATGCCGACCGTCATCACGGCCGCGTCCGCGGGCAGGTCCCGGGGGTCCAGGACGCGTACCGGCCCGTGTTCGAGGATCGCCTGTCGGGCGCCCGCGAGGGTGACCGACGTGGCCCCGCCGCCGCCCGAACCCAGGACGGCGCAGCCGCGTGCGAAGTCCGGAAGCAGTCCGGCGTCGAGTTCCATGGGTCAAAGGTACGAACAGCCGGCGTATCGGACGTGTGCCACACGCACCCGATCGAGTCGAACATGTGCGGCCGGCACACTTGGCGGCGTGACCCTACTCGCCGAGCTGCTCACCGCCCCGGACATCGACGGGCTCGTCGTCGTGGCCGGGCCGACGGATGCCGTCCCGTTGACCGGCGTGCGGCTGGAGACGCGCGCGGACCGCCTGGCGCATGCGCCCGCCGGATGCCTGGTCGTGCTGGCGACCCCGCTGAGTGGTTACCGGCTCGACGTGGCGGTGCGCGATCTCGCGGCGACCGGTGCGGCGGGCCTGGTACTGACCGCGATCACGCCGGACGCGCCCGTCCCGGCCACCGCTCTCGACCTGGCCGATCGGGGCAGGGTGGCGATCCTGCACACCGACGGCGACCTCGCCGCCCTGATCCTGGCCGTCGACCGGGCGGTCCGCGGCGGAGCGGCCGATGCCCTCGCCCGGGTGGAGGCCGCGGCCCGCGAGGTACCGCCCGTCGCTGGTGACCCCGAACGTGTGGCCCGGGCCGCGTCCCGTGTCCTGGGTGTCCCCGTCGAGTTGCGCGCGCCGGAGCCGGGCGAGGCGGGCGCGTCCGCGCGCGGGCCCGACGGCGACACCTGGCTCAGCGCTTCGGACCGGCCGGGGCCGAGCGGCCAGGCCGTGCGGGCGGTGCTCGCCCTCGGCGCCCTGGCCGCGGCGGCGGGACCGGCCGACGACGTCCCGGTGCGCTCGCGCGGCCAGTTGCTGGCCGAGCTGTTGGCCGTACCGGAGGCCCAGGCGCTGCGCCTGGGCAGCCGCGGCCGGGCCCTGGGGCTGCCCGTGGACAACTGGCATCTGGTCCTGCGGGTGGAGCCGGTCGCCTTGGCCGGCACGGACCGCTACCGCCTCCTGGAAACCGCCGGGCCGCTCGCGCTGCGCCTGCTGCGCTCCGCCGTAGCCGTCGCCTGGAACGCCGCGCGCGTCGACGAGGCGCTGATCCTGACCCGCTCGCAATCCACCGACCCGGGCCGCGACGGCATGCGCGCGGCCCTGGCCGACGCCGGTCGGCTCCTGGCCGCGCTGCGCGAGCGCAGCCCCGATGCGGATCTGCGCTGCGGCGTGGGCACGGCACATCGCGGTGTACTCGGGCTGCGCACGTCCGCACGCGAGGCGCAGACCGCCCTGTCGCGCTCGGGCGGCGGCCTCGGCCCGGTCGCGGCACACGACGCGGCGGGCCTGGACCGTATGCTCCTGGACTGGTACTCCTCCGATGCCGCCCGCGAGGCCGTGCGCGAACTCCTGGCTCCGGTACTGGCGTTGGGCCCACAGCGCGCGGTCCCGCTGCTGCGCACACTACAGGCGTACCTCGACCACCAGGGCTCGCCGGCCCGGGCGGCCGAGGAACTCCACCTGCACCGCAACGCGGTCACCAAGCGCGTCCACAAGGTGGGCGAGCTGATCGGCGCGGACCTGGAGGACCCCCAACAGCGCCTGGCGGTGCAACTGGCCTGCCGGGCCCACTTGATGTAGCGGACGGCCCGGGCAGTCCGGACCGGGAACTCGTCAGGCCCGCCCGGTGATTGGCCCTGCCGATGCCTTGCACGGGCATTGCGGTCACACGATACTGACCTGAGGTCGCTGTCCGTGTTCCGTGTGGGGCACGTGCTCCCGCACCCGACCGGTGTCAGGGGGAGACCGCTCGATGGCCAGGGGAGATCTGCGTCGGTTCCATCGGGATCCGTTGGGTTTTCTCGAGGATCTGTCGCGCCGTCGATCCACGGACGTCTTCCGCCTCCCCTGGGGCGGTTGGTGCGCGGGCGAGACGGAACTGGCGCTCGCGGTGTTGCGCGATCCGGGGTTCAACGCGGGTCTGTCCACCTTCTACGGTGACCTGTTGCCCTCACGATCGGCTCAGATCGCCGTCGGTCACGCGGTGCGGAACATCATCCGGGCACGATTACCCGAGTACCGCGAGAACCTCGCCGCAGCGGTGCCCCGACTGCCCGCGGCCGGGCGCTGGCCCGAAACCGGCACCGCACTGGTGTACGAGTGCCTGGCCGATCTGCTGTTGCACCCCGCCGCGGCACCGGAACTGCGGTCCCTGCTCGCCCGATCCGTGGGCGGCGGCCTGCTGATCCGCTCGCCCCTGATGCGGGAGCGGGCACGCGCGGAGATCCTGCGGTCCAGGCTCTTCACCGCGCTGATCCGGCACATCGGCCGGCGCCGGGGACAAGGCGTCGACCCCGGCGGCCCGCGCGACCTGCTCGACGCCGTCCTCGATGCCTGCCCCCGGGAGACGACCGACGAGGTCGTGGCCGAACTGTACGTGCTGTTGTTCCGCTCGATCGTGGGGAACGTCGGCTACGCCGTGGCCTGGACCGTACTGCTGGCCGGTCTGCACCACCCGCCGGGAGCACCCTGGCCGTGGCCCACGGACTGGATCGTGCGGGAGAGCGCACGGCATCGCCCGTTCGTCTGGATGGTCGGCCGCCCCGTCCCGCACCCGATCGAATGCGGCGGTGTGGCGTTGCGTCCCGGCACGATCCTGTCGGTCAGTCCCTACCTCCTGCACCACGACGAACGGCACTGGAGCAGGCCCGACGCGTTCGACCCCGAACGCTGGGCCCACCCGGACAAACGCGGTCCCTATCTACCCTTCAGCGCGGGCCCGTTCATCTGCGCCGGCGCGGCCGTCGCCCAGACCATGACCACCGACACCGTCGCCGCCCTGGCCGCGGACGCCCGGCTGACCGTCCTCGGCGGGCACACCCGTCCGGTCGTGACCAACGCGGCCGCGCCGTGTGCGTTCACCCTGAGCCGCACCACCGAACCGCTCACCCGATCGCACGCACCCGAAAGGAGGTGAAAACCATGATGGCAATCATCCGGCGGGTCCTCACCAACACCCCGCCGCTGATCTGGAACCCGAAGGAACACTGGTGATCCGAGCCCGAACCGGACGGCCCGCACGGCCGAACGAAACACGCCGTGCGGGCCGTTCGCCGCTCCCCGGCGCCGGTCGCCCGGCGCCGGGATGTCGTGCGTCCCCCGGAACCCTGCTCCGGTTCGGCGGGACGACAAGGGTTTTCCCCGATTCGCGCTCCGGGGTCGGATGGTTACCCTTTGGTAGCGCTCCCTCGACTTCCAGTGCCTATCACGTCCCCCGTACCGAATCGCCTTCGGCGTGCGCAATCGCACGTCCGGCGCGCCCGTTCGCTCGATGGCCGCTGTCCCTCACCACATGCGCGGCCCCAGCGGCATGTCGTCGGCCTCCCCGGCGGTGTCCGTCGACACACGACGCAATCCCTCCGGCATCGGAGAACTCCGATGCCGCCACGAGGAGGTACACGTGTGAAACGCAAACGCCTGTCCGCCCTGACTGCCGCCTTCACCGTCGCTCTCGCGATGGTCGCGGTCAACCCCGGCCCAGCCGTCGGGGAGAAGGCGCCGTCGTCCGCCGATGCCACGACGTCCGCCGAGTACAGCGTCGTCGGCGTGCGAACCGCCCAACAGCGCAGCGCCATCGCGGCGACGGGCGCCGCCGTCGACGGTGTGGAGGACGGCCGCCTGTTGATCACCGCGACCCCGGAGGAGGTCCGGCGGATCAAGGCGCTCGGCTTCACCGTCAACGCCGAGGCTCCGCCCACCGCCCCCGAGAACCGGATCAACCGGGATTTCCCGCCCTCGGACTCCGGCTACCACAACTACGCGGAGATGGGCGCCGAGATCGACAAGGCCGTCGCCAACCACCCGACGCTGATCAGCAAACAGGTGATCGGGCGCTCGCACGAGGGCCGTGACCTGTACGTGCTGAAGATCTCGGACAACGTGACGCTCGACGAGAACGAACCGGAAGTGTTGTTCACGCACCACCAACACGCCCGGGAGCACCTGACCGTCGAGATGGCTCTCTATCTCGTCAAGTTGCTCGGTGACGGCTATGCCACCGACCCTCGGATCAAGGCGCTGGTCGACAGTCGCGAGATCTGGATCATGCCCGACGTCAACCCGGACGGAGGCGAGTTCGACATCGCCACCGGTTCGTATCGCAGTTGGCGCAAGAACCGGCAGCCCAACTCCGGTTCGAGCAACGTCGGTACCGACCTCAACCGCAACTGGTCCTACAAGTGGGGCTGTTGCGGAGGCTCCTCGGGCAGCACCGGCAGCGAGACGTACCGCGGCCCGCAGGCCGAATCCGCGCCCGAGGTCAGGGCCGTGACCGACTGGGTGCGCGGCCGAATCGTCGGCGGAAAGCAGCAGCTGACCGCCGCGATCGACTTCCACACCTACAGCGAACTGGTGCTGTGGCCGTTCGGTTGGACGTACAACGACGTCGTGCCCGGGATGACCGCCGACGAGTACAACACGTTCGCCACGCTCGGCCGGGCCATGGCGGCGACCAATGGTTACACCCCCGAGCAGTCGTCCGATCTCTACATCACCGACGGCTCGATCGACGACTGGCTGTGGGGCGATCAGCGCGTCTACGCGTACACGTTCGAGATGTACCCGGAGTCGGGCAACGGTGGCTTCTATCCGCCCGACGAGGTCATCGATCGCGAAACGTCCCGGAACAAGGCCGCCGTCCTGCATCTGCTGGACTACGCGGACTGTCCCCCGCGTGCCATCGGCAAGACCTGCGGCGGGGATCCGGGCGGCAAGACGTTCGAGAACACCACCGACGTGGCCATCCCCGACAACGGCGCCGCCGTCTTCAGCGACATCGCCGTCACCGGTGTACCGGGCAACGCGCCCGCCGGCCTCAAGGTCGGCGTCGACATCAAGCACACCTGGCGCGGCGATGTGACCATCGACCTCGTCGCACCGGACAACTCCGTCTACCGACTCAAGGACGCCGCGAGCAACGACTCCGCGGACAACGTCGTCACCACCTACACCGTCGACGTATCCGGTGAGGTCGCCAACGGCACCTGGCGGTTGAAGGTACAGGACGTCGCCGCCGCGGACACCGGCAAGATCGACTCCTGGAAGGTCACCTTCTGAGCGAGTGTCCCGGTGGGTGTTCCGCTCACCTCGGCTCGGCCCGACCCGGTTCCACACCGGGTCGGGCCGAGCCGCTCGCGTCGCGGCGGGCGGCCGGCGCGTTCGGCGGCGGCACGGCCCACACCCGTCGACAGGGGTTGATGCCGGACATACCCGATGGCTAGGGTTCAGTCGGAAATTCCCCCATCCGCCGGGAGCAGACGATGGCCGACCGGGTCGCCGGCCCCGCCGAAACCCGCGATCCGCCGTCGGCACCCCTGGTGGGTCGGGCGGCGCTGCTCGCCTCCGTCGAGTCACGGATCGCGGCCGGTGCCAGCGTGGTGCTGACCGGATCGAGCGGCATCGGCAAGACCACCGTGGTGGGCGCCCTCTGCGGGTCGGCCACCGCCCGCGGCGAGAACGTCCTGCGCACGAGCGGCACCGAGATCGGTCGGCGGGTCCCCTACTCCGGGCTGACCGCCCTGCTGCACCGTGTTCCGCCCGAACTCCCGGCCGCACTGGCGCCGGCGCAGCGCTCCGTGGTCGGCGACCTGCTCGCGGGCGGGCACAGCCGGATGTGTATCGAGGCGTTCGCCCCGGGCCGCCCGCCGTGGGGCGGCCACCTGTCCGGAACGCGGTTCCACGACCTGTGTGGGCGGGCCTGGCGGGAGTTGCTCGAACGTTGTTCCGCGCTCTTCCCGACCCTGGTGGTGGTCGACGACGCGCACTGGCTCGATGCCGCCTCGGCCGACGTCCTGGCACACGCGCTGCACCACCTGGCCGGCCCCGACGTCCGGGCGCTGGTCGCCGGCGGGTGGCCCGAACGCGGTACGACCGAGCGCGGCGAGGACCTGCCCTGGCTGACCGCGCCGCTCGCCGTCGAGGTCGCCGTACCCCCGCTGCCACCGGAGGACCTGGTCGAACTCTTCGACCGGCACGGCGTACCCGCTCGCATGGCGAACAAGCTGCACGCGGACTCCGGCGGCAATCCGTACCTGGCCCTGGCCCTGGCGGGCGAACCGTCGGATCGGGCCCCGCGCCACGGCCGGCCGGCGCCGCTGCCGCAGCGGGTGCGCGCGCTGATCGGCGAGCGTGTGGGTCGCCTGTCCCCGCAGACCCGCGAGACGTTGCTCGTCGCGGCGCTGACCACCCGCCCGACCGTCGAACTGCTGTTGCGCGCGGGGCGCGCGGACGCCGAGTACGACATCCGGCTCGCCGCCGCCACCGGGCTCGTGGTCGGCGAGGGTGGGCGGATCAGATTCACCCCGCCGGCCGTGGCCGGCGTACTCGCCGAATCCGCGCGCGCCGATCATCGCGCGAGGCTGCATCTGGCCCTGGCCGCGGTGGTGACCGACGCGGCCGCACGCATCCGCCATCGGGCGCTCGCCTGCGCCGACCCGAACGCGGAACTCGCCCGGAAGCTGGCGACCGCCGCCGGGGAGGCCCGCCGCCGCCGCGGTTCCCGGCGGCTCGCGGCCGAGTTGTACCTGCTGGCCGCGGAGCGCACCCCTGCGGAGTTCGACGGTCGGCGACTGGATCGGCTGGTCGCCGCGGCGGAGGTCGGTGCGACCGCCGGGCTGTCGGAGGTCGTGCACCGGGCGGCGGACGCGGTGCTGGCCGCCGACGCGCTGCCCGCGCAACGGGTGCGGGTGCGCATGGCGTTGATCGACCTTGCCGGCCAAGGGCTCTCCGAGATGGACGAGTTGTTCGCCGCGGCCCTGCTCGACGCGGGCGAGGACCCGGCCCTGATCGGACCGTTGCGACTGCGGCGCTCGTGGGCGGCGATGGTCGCGGGCGACCACGAAGGCAGCGCCCACCACGCGGAGGCGGCGATCGGGTCGGCCCGAACGGCCGGCGACCGGGCCACCGAGTCGATGGCGCTGGCCGTGACGGCGATGACCGCGCGGATCACCGGACGCCCCGATCACCGGCTCCACATGGATCGGGCACCGACGCCGGCGGAGCCCGAACCCGACGGTCTGTTGCACCTGACGCCGCGCTTCGTGGCCGCGCGATTCGCGGTCTTCGACGACCGGCTCGACGACGCCCGACACGATCTGCTCGCGATGCTCGCCCGAACCGAGGGCGGCACCGGCGAGGAGATCGTCGCGGTACTGCGTTCGCTCTCCGAGGTGTCCGCCCGCCTGGGCCGGTGCGCGGACGCACTGCACTTCGCGGACCGGGCGATGCGGATCGCCGAGGACTCCGGCCTGAGCCCGGGGCCGGGTTGGTACAACGGCGCGATCGCCGAACTCGCCGGCGGCAGCGTGGCACGGGCCGCGGCCTACGCGGAACGCGGTGTGCGCGCGTCGGAGCAGGAGGGCGACTCGATCTTCCTGGAGCGCCATCTGCACGCGCTCGGGCAGGCCCGGTTGCGCGCGGGGGACGTCTGCGGAGGCATCGAGGCGTTGCGGCGGATCGCCGACCCCGCGCGGGGTGGGTGGGTGTCCCCGCCGTCGGTGTTGCGCCGGCACGGGGACCTGGCCTGCGCACTGGCCCTGGCCGGCCGACTCGACGAGGCGGAGCACGTGATCCGGTCGGCCCGGGAGGCGCTGGATCCCGCCGACCGCGGTCGGGGCACCAGCGCACAACTCGACCGTGCGGAGGCGGTGCTGTGCGCCGCTCGGGGCGAGGCCGGCCGGGCCGTGGAGCTGCTCGACCACGCGACACGGATCTTCGAGGCCCTGCGCCAACCGCTGGAGTTCGGCCACTGTCTGTTGGTCCTGGGCCGGATCGAGCGCAGCCGCCGCCGGCACGCCGCCGCGCGTGCCGCGGGGGCGCAGGCGCTGGCGGTGTTCACCCGGTGCGGCGCGCGGCCGTGGATGGAGCAGGCGAGTCGTACGCTCACCCGGCAGTCCGCGCCGGGCGGGCCGCCGGACGGCCGGCCGCGACCCGATGCCGCCCGGGCGTTCGCGACGCTGACCGAGACCGAGGAACGGGTGGCGCGGCTCGTCGCGGAGGGGGCGAGCAATCGAGAGGCGGCGGCGGCCCTGTTCCTCAGCGTCAAGACGGTCGAGGCGTCGCTGACCCGGATCTACCGCAAGTTCGCCGTCCGTTCGCGGACCCAACTCGGCTCACACCTGCACGACGCGCTGGGCCTGCCGGAACATCCCCGCTGACCGGCCCTTGCGAACCGCCGACCGGCCGTCCCGCACCCCCGGGCATCGAGGCCCTGCCCCGTTTGCCCCGGCCTGCGGGGAGGTGAACCATGGAATCAGGATCGTCGCACCCGCACGGATCTGGAGCCGGACGATGTCTGGTCCTTTTCAGCAGTTCCCACTCGACGGGGGCTCGACAGCGGACCTGTATCTGCTCCGCTACGACCAGGACGGTGGGCTGCGCAGTCCCCTCGCCGAGCAGGAGATCAAGGACCGGCTCGCCGGGGTCGGCGACGTCTTCCTGTTCTCCCACGGCTGGAACAACGTCTTCGCGCAGGCCCTGGATCGATATCGCGGTTTCATCGGCGGTTTCATCGCTCAGCGCCAACAGTTCGCGGTTCCGGTTCCACCGGACTACAAGCCGCTGCTGATCGGCGTCGTCTGGCCCTCGACGAGTTTCCTCATGCCGTGGGAGGCGGGCCCGAAGATCGCGGCCGATCCGGAACCGGACGGGCCCCGGGCACGCCAGGTGGAGGAGATGCTCGGCCTGGTCACCGGGTCCCTCGGGGCCGAGACGGACCCGGAGTTCGTCGAGTTGGTGGACGGCCGCTCGGTGATCGACGCCGATGCCGCGCTGCGGGCGGCGGAGATCGTGCTCGGCGCGCTGCGGGCCGGGCCCGACCCGGACGACGGGTCGCCGCCGCCCACCGCCGAGGAATTCCTCACCGTCTGGGCGGCATTGGACGGCGGCGGAGTGGCGGCCGCACCCGCCGACCCGGACGACTTCGGCGTCGCGCGCGGTGCGTCCTCCGGTCTGCTGGCCGCAGGTGGGGGATTCGATCCGCGCAACCTGTTGCGTGCGGCCACCGTGTGGAAGATGAAGGCACGCGCGGGTGAGGTGGGAAGCAACGGGGTGGGTCCGCTCGTGGCGCACATCCTGCGCGAGAGCGGGGTCCGACTGCATCTGGTCGGCCATTCCTTCGGCGCGAAGGTGTTGTTGTCCGCGCTCGCGGTCGCGGCCCCGAGCCGTCCCGCCCGGTCGATGTTGCTGTTGCAGGCCGCCGTCAACCGCTGGTGTTTCGCGGCGGACGTCGCCGGCACCGGACGCCCCGGCGGCTACCACGCGGTCTTGGATCTGGTGGACAGGCCGTTGCTGACCACGTTCTCCGCGTTCGACGAACCGCTGACCAAGGTGTTCCACCTCGCGATGCGCGGAAGTCAACTGGGCGAACCGGGCGTCGCCGCGTTCGGCGATCCCGAACTGTACGGTGCGCTGGGCGGATTCGGGCCCGCCGGCGTGGAGGGGATCTCCGCCCGTCGACCCGCGGCCGTACCCGGTCGAGAACGCTACGACCTCGGCGGCGCGTTGCGCGTGATCGCCGTGGACGGCGGGGTCGAGATCGACGGAAAGCCGGCCGTCGCGGGACACGGCGAGATCAGCAACCCCGCGACGTGGTGGGCCATGCACGCACTCGTGCGGCCCGACTGAGGCCCGGCCGGCGCACCGGCCGACCCGATACGCCGCCCGACGCGGGCGGGGAGGCGGACGTGGGCGGCCGAGAACGGGCGGCCCGAGCGGCCCGAGACGAAGGAGTCGTGATGGCCGAGGCTCTCATCGAGAGATGGCGCCTGGCGGTGCTGCGGGTGCGGCTCGACCTGGCACGGTCGTCGCCGGTGGCCGTGGTCGAACTCGTCGGTTATCCGGCGAAGGGTGCGACGACGTACTGGCGGGCCGAATTCGACTACGCCGCCTTCGGGCTCGCCGAGGGCACGGAGCCGCCGACCGGGCTGCGGGTGCCCCGCGACTTGGTCGAAGGCGTCACGAGCTGCCTGATCGCGGACTTCACGGGGGATACCGCGCTGTGGTTGCGGCTGGTCCCGCCCTATGGCCACCTGGGCGGGGTGCCGTGGGAGAGCGCACTGGTCCCCGCCACCGGTCGCCCGCTCCTGCGGGTTCCCGATCGGCTGCCGCCGGGATCGGACCCGGGTCGGGTGTGGACCGTGGCCGTCGCCGTGTCCGCGGCGCCGAACGCGGCCTGGGTCGCCGGATACCTGTCGTCGTTCATCTCCTCCCTGCGCACCTCCGTCGCGGGTGAGGTGGATGTGCACGTGTTCACCGACCGGGGCGCCGAACAGGCGCTGCGGGCGCTGTCGCACGAGGGTCCGGACGAACCGCGTGTGCATCTGCACGACCCCGGCGACGCCGCACTGCCGGCCCGGTCGGGGTCGCCGCGCCGGCGCCAGGACGCCGACGCGCGCCCCGCACCGGGCCCGCTGCTGTGGGGCGACTGGATCACCGCGGGGCTCGACGGCCGGGCGGTGCGGGCGCTGCACATCGTCACGGAGGGCGCCTTCGAGGGCAACCGCCCGGTCCTGTCGGTGAGTCCCGACCCCGCGGCTCCGACCCACCGATCCGATCGCGCGTACGTGACCTCGGATCGGGTGCGGCGCCTCGCCGACCGCGTCGGCGCGTCCGTGCTGTCCTTCGGATCGCCACCGGACAATCCGTGCGACTCGGCCATCCGGATCATGGCCGACCACGTCGGTCTGCGGCGTGCCGGGCCGACGTTCTACACCGCGTTGCCACTGGATCCCGCCGGCTACGCGTTGGCCCGGGCACACGCGTTCGTCGCCGGCGCCCCGGGTTCGGTGGCGATCCCGCGCGACCCCTCGCTGTTCGCGTACCTGCAGCCCGAGTTCGTACAGGCCGCGCTCCGGGACCCCTGGCCCGATCCGGACCGGCCCGGGCAGACCTGGCTCAGTGGGCGAGCGGCGATCGGGGAATCGGCGACCAGCGGCGAGATCCTGCCGAACGCCCTCGATGTGGCCGGCGGCGAAGAGATCACCGCGCGCTACGCGAACGCCGAGTCGGTGCCGATGTGGGTTGCCTCGTCCACGCGTTACATCGAGAACCAGGTGGCCTCGCTGGTACGGACCGCGGGCGTTCCGGGCGAGACCCCGGCTGCCAAGCAGGCCTACGACCTCGGGGTGGGGCAGGCCATCGCCGAACTGCGCGCTCTGGTCGACCGGCGGATGCGGGAGTCGTGATGCGTATCGTCCTGGGCTTCGAGCCGTTCGGGGACCGCACAGTGCTCAAATTGCGCGAGGCGCCCGCCAACATCCCGGGGTTGGGCACCAACGAACTCACCGACGTCACCGACCCCGGAGGCACGATCGCCTCGCGCGGCGAGGCCCTGCTGGAGCGGCTGTGCCGGCATCCGGCGGTGAGCCTGGGGCTGAACGTCGCGCTCGCCCAGCCGCCGGTCGCCGGACCGGAACCGCTGTACCTGCACATGGTCTCGAACCAGGCCGATCAGCTTCCCTGGGAGCAACTGCGCTCCGTCCCCCAGGGATTCATCGCCCTGGACGCCCGCTGGCCGATCGCCCGCATCGCCGCCATCCGCAGCCCGGTCGATCGCCGCACGTTCACCCCACCGTTGACCATCGTCGCCGTGCTGTCCGCGGCCCTGCGCAGCGGCATGCCGCAATTCCAGGCACTGCTGGCCGCCACCGCGTTGCCCGATGCCCGGGCGGTCGGCACGCGGCTGCACGTGATCAGCGCCGAACAGGCCGTACTCGATGCCGTCGCGGCCACCGGACGATCCGACGTCAGCGCCGAAACGATCCCCGCGAACGCGCCCGACCTGGCCAAGCGCATCACCGCGGCCCGGCCGCACATCGTGCACCTGCTGTGTCACGGTGGGGCGGTCGGCGGTGTCCGAACACTGGCCTTCGCGCACACCGCCGACGTCGACGCGCGCGAACCCGTCGGCTCCGTACAACTGAAGCTGCCCGATCTGGTGGTCGCGCTGAACCCGTGCGCACCCTGGCTGGTGGTCCTCGGTGCCTGCCAGACGGCACAGACCTCGGACACGCTCTCACTCGCCCACGAACTCGTCTCGCAGGGGTTGCCCGCCGTCGCGGGCATGCGCAGGCTGATCGACCTCAACGACACGGACCGGTTCTGCGCCGCGCTGTATCCGGAAGTGCTCGCCACCGTCCGCATCGCCGTCAAGGACGCCGGAGAGCACGAGATCGATTGGGTCACGACCTTCACCGCGCCGCGCCAGGCGATGGCGCAGGCCGATCCGTCGCAGACCGACTCGTGGTCGGATCCCGTGCTCTACGTGCAGGACGAACCGCTGCGGATCACGTCGAGTTCCGTCGTGGGTTTGCCCGACACAGCGAATCTGCAGGGGCAGCTCGACACCTACGAGCGGTTCCGCGCGACGCTCGATCCGATCACCGTCGACCGGACCCTGCTGGACCGGGTCGACGCCCTGATCGCCGACCTGCGGGCCCGATTGGCGGGTGAGGGTCCATGACTCTGCCCGCGGACATACAGCTCAACGCCTGGACCGGGGACGAGGTCGCGCGGGCCACGACGATGGACGACGCGGCGCGCTGGGGTGCCGGCACACGCGGGATCCCGCGCTCCCAGGCCGTACTCCCCTTCGGCCCGCCGGCCGACCCGCGCGACTGGCGTTCGGCCGACGTCGGCTACGGGGTCCTGCTGCCGGACGGCACCGATCCGAATCCGTCCGACGCCGCGAAGGCGGCCGGCGAGGACGCCGCCGCACCGGTACGCGAACTGCTGGCGGCACGGCCGGACACCGTGGTGCTGCGCTGGAGCCCGGACCTGCCCGATCACCTCCTGCGCAGGTACTTCGCCGATGGCCCGCCCCAGGAGCCGGCCATCGGGTTGTCCGAGTTCGGGATCGGCCGGGGCAGGCTCCCCAAGTACGTGTCGATCGTCGGCGGCCCCGAGGTGATCCCCTGGTCCGTGCAGTACGCCCTGGGCACCCGGCACCTGGTCGGGCGCATCCCCCTGTCCGGGGAGCCGCTCGCCCGCTACGTGCACGCGCTGCTGGCGAACTGGAGCGACGCGCGGGCCCGTACGGACCGGGCGCTGACCTGGACGGTCGACCACGGTCCCACGGACATCACCGCGCTGATGCGCGCGGTGATCGCCGCACCCCTGGCCGAGCGCCTCACGCCGCCCCCACTCGCGCAGTTCCGCGATCTCAGGGCGGCCGAGGCCACCGGCGCGGCGCTGCTGGGCGCCTTGACCGAGATCAGCCCCGGACTGCTCGCGACGTCCAGCCACGGCCGCACCGGACCGCTGGGGAACCCGGCCGAGATGAGGGCCACGCTCGGACTTCCGGTCGACGACACGCACACCACCGTGCCGCTGGGCACGCTGTGCGACGCGATGCCCGGTGGTTGCGTCTGGTACGCCCAGGCGTGCTGCTCCGCCGGTGCCGCCGGCGAGAGCTTCTACGCGGGACTGCTTCCGGTCGGCAGTTCCGCCTTCGGCGCGGTCGAGGCCGTCGCGGGGCTGGGCACGATGGTGGCACCCGCGGCACTGGAACTGCTCGGTCGGGAGAACCCGGTGCGGGCCGTGCTCGGTCACGTCGAGCCCACCTTCAATTGGACCCTGCAGGTCGACGACACCGGACAGGGGCTCGGCGGGCGCCTCGTCTCGGCCCTGTCCACGCATCTGTACGCGGGCGAGCCGCTGGGCTTGGCCCTGGCCGAATACCGCTCCGACGTGGGCGAGTTGCACACCCGGTGGGCCCGGCTGCGGGAGGCGTTGGCGGGCGGCGACACATCGGTCCGGGAGACGTTGACCAGGTTGCGCGTCTCGGCGCTGGACCGACAGAGCCTGGTGTTGCTGGGCGACCCGACGGTGGCGCTGCCCGCGTTGGGCCGCGCCGGGCCGTGACGCGTGCTGCCCGACGGGCGCGGCGGCGGCTCGGACGGGGCGCGGCCGGCTCAGCCCGGTTGGCCCGAGGGGTTGCGTGTCGTCTTGGCGGGGTTCGTCGTCGGGCCGCCGACGGAGTTGAGGACCAACTGGGCCTGACTGTCCACGAAGCGGGTGAACAACTGCTGCGCGTAGCCGAAGATGACCGCCCAGGCGATGATCTGCGCGGAAGAGTCGAGCGCGCTCAGGCCGGGAATGAAGTCGCCGCGCATGAGCAACAGGCCCAGGAGGGCGGTGAGCGCGCCGGTGGGCAACTTGAGCAGGGCCAGCGCGACAGGCACGTTGTACGGCGTCGAGGTTCCGTGGATCCGGCGCAGCGACGCGGCGGCGGCCACGGCGGCGGCGACCAGGCCGACCAGCTCGACCACCGGATAGTCCCACTTGGAGGCGACGTCCGCGTACATCTCGTCCAGGCTTTGCCCGGCGATCCGGTCGCGGTTCGCCGCGGAGCCGGTACCGGCGGTGGCGGTGGCGCAGACGATGCCCATGCCCGGGGGGTTGAAGCACAGCGGCACCGTCCCGGGCGAGGCGGCGCCGGCCATGGCGATCAGGGCGGCGATGATCGCGAGCGCCGCGGTGACGCCGAAGACGATGTGCGCGAAACTGCGGACCCTGAGCTTCTCCTTCAGATGCACCTGATGGGCCACGGTCGAGGCATCGATCAGGACTTCGCGCTGCTTTTCGGTCAGTGTGTCGCCCCCGCGAACGGAGAGCGCCATTTCGTCCACGCGGGCGCGGCGTTCGTCGCCGAGTGGCAGGTGCTCCTTGATGAAGGCCACGATGCCGGGAAGGTGTGCGGTGATGTCTTCCAGCGTCAGGAGCCGCAGCAGAATCACGTAGGCGAGGTCCAGTTGCGTCTGGGCGACCGCGATGTGTGCGGCGGGGCGGCCGTGTTCGTGCCCCAGCGCTCTCTTCGCCTCGTCGAGCGACTCGAGGGCCTGGTCGGCCAGGACCTGATCGCCCGCGGTGAGCGGACCCGGAGTGGTCTTGCTCTTGAGGAGTGCCTCGAGTTCGATGACGCGAGAGCGCAGTCCTTCGCGCAGTTCCCACTGTCCGCGTTCGTGCCGTCGGAGGTTGCGGGCCTGCGAGCGCCCGTATCGCCGGGAACTGCCCGGGGGCGGCGGCGGGAGCCGCTCCGGGGGTGTCGGGTTTGACTCCATGTATTCGACTATGAACGACGGGCCGGACGAATTCGTGCGTGATCGGCTTCTTCGGGTCCGGCATCACCCCGATGGACGCGCTCGGAGGGCCCACCGTGCCGTTGCTCCGGTGGTACGCGAGTGCCCTGCGTCCTCCGTCGTTCTCGGGCGGGCGATCGGATGCCGGTCGTGCTCCCCGGTGTGTCGCACCCGATTCCGCCGTGTTCGCCCTCCACGATGGCCAGGGCCGCCCGGCGCGGGACCGGGCCCGGTGGGAAGGGATGCCCATGCCGCTGAGGGACTACGGAGTTCTGGCCGCGCGAGCGGTGGCGCGTGTACGCGAAGGCGCCGCCGGCACTCCGCACTACCAGATCCATCTGGCCGACGACGCCGGCACCGCGTACCGTGCGGCGATCAACGTGCTGTCCAAGGAACCGCCTTCCGAGTTGCTGTTCGTGGTGGTGGAGGACTTCCGCCACCCGATCACCGACGCCCTGCCGGCCGCGGGCAGCGGATGGACCGCGCTCGCGTCGCAGCCCGGCGGCGCCGCGCTCGACTACATCCGCGCCAACCTCTTCGACCCGGCGACCGCGCGGCCGCTGCCCCCGGACCTGCCCGGCGCGGACAACGATCTGGCCGACCTGCTCGATCACTACGTGCAACGAGCGATCGGCGACCCGGCGGCCGCGCTGTACCTGTTCGGCCAGCGCTTCGGCCCCGAACCCGCCGAGCCGGACAAGGTGTTCGGCTTCCTGCCCGGCAACGGCGTGCACGACGTGCACATGAATCAGGGCAACAGTGAGGAGTTCCGCAGGGACGACGGTGTCTGGCAGGACGGCGGCCTGCTCATCCGCCTGCCGGACGGCCGCTGGGTGGCCGTCTTCCTGGCCTTCCAGTCCCAGGTGTGGCACACCGACGACACCACCGGCCACGCCCTCGACACCGCGCCGCCCCTGCCGGGCTCCGGCGAGGAGCCGATGCGGATCGTCGCGGCGCTGGTCAACCCGCCGGGCCCCGCTCCCGAGGCGGAGACCGTCACTGTGCTCAACGCCTCCCCCGAACCGATCGCGCTCGATGGGTGGCGGCTCGTGGACCGCAACAAGACCGCGCTGCCGCTCCCCGCGACGACGGTGGCGCCCGGTGCCGTTCTGGTGGTGCCCGGTAACCCGACGTTCCAACTCGGGAACCGCGGCGGCGCGATCACCCTGCTCGATCCGGCCGGGCTCAAGGTGCACGGTGTCACGTATACCGCGGCCCAGGCGCGGCGTGAGGGTTGGACGATCGTGTTCTGACGGTTGCCCGATCTTCTTCCGATCGGTATGCGCGGGTGCGATCGGCACCGGCGCGTTCCATCGGCTCCGACGGATCGAATCGGCACTTGCGCGGGGGCTGCGCGGCGCGCGTCGCCCCCGCGCGGCACGCCCGGCGCCGTCGGTGGCACGTTCGGGCCAAAAGGTGCGTGCGGGGGCGGTGTTTGTCACGCTGGAGGCAGGTCACGTGCCCCGCCGTGGCCGGACGGTCGGCGAGGTGCGTACCCCGGCCAGTCGACCGGAAGGCGGGCACCCATGACTGCCGACCCGTTCCGCGTCCTCCGCATCGAGGACATGCTTCTTCTGCATGTCGAGGTGATCAACCTCCGGCGCGAGGGGGCGCGGCTGGTCCGCGAGGACCCCGCCGTGCCGGCGCTGGTGCTGCTCCACCTGCCCTCCCAGCACGTCAACGAGAGCGTGCTGTCCGGCGGGCAGTTCCCGGAAACCGTGGCGGCCTTCGCGGCGGGGACGAGCACGTTGGTGTTCCTGCTCCCGGACGGGCAGGACGGCATCGACCTGACCATCGAAGCTCTGCTGGACTGGAACCGACTGACCCCGTCGATCGCCCCGGCCGGCCGGCCGCTGGACGACCCGAACGAACCGACCGTAATCGGCGGACTCCCGCGCACCGCCGTCGAGTTCCCCACCCGCCTGCTGCTGGGCCATGACCACGACGGTTCGCCGTTCGCGTGGTCGGAGCCACTGGCCGAACCGGCCGTGCTCGACGGGCGAGCCGAACTGTGGCACGTCGAACTGTCCGGCGACAACGGCGGGCCCGTGCACCTGAAGGCGTTCTCCGTGGTGTCCGGACGCCCCCACCGCACCGGGATGCCACTGGACGGGATCATGCTCAGCGAGCTGATCGTTCGCTCCAGCCTCGACCAGTTCCTCGACGTGGACGGGACTTCGCTGCGCCGCCCCCTGCTGGCCGACCGGTTCATGCTCACGCCGCTGGGCGCGACGGTGCGCATCAACGGATCCTGGCCCGTCGCGCCTGACTTCCTCGGGCTGAGTCTGACCGGCTACGAGCACATCGCGTCGCTCGGGCGCGACGAGTTCGTGCACACAGTGCGGCACGGCTTCCTCAGCAGCGGGCACCCGGCGTCCCTCATCGAGATCACCAAGCGCTTCTACGACGACCCCGGCGACGGCTCCTCGGTCGCCTACCTGCGCAAGGAAGCGCACATCGTGGTGGACCGAGCCGAGGTCACCTACGGTGCGGAGGCGGGCTACGACCGGCACCAGGGACGGCAGCTGCCGTTCCGGTCGATACGGCTCACCGACTCGGTCACTCCCGTGATCGATCTCGGGGCGGGTGCGTTCTGGGTGACCGTCGGCGGCGTGCCGTTGCCGTTCCACGCCACCGCGACCGATGCCGAGGGCCGGCACATCAGCATGGACATGCCGCTGGTGTTCGCCTCCGCCGACGCGCTCGACCGGATGGCGGGGGTCTACAACGATCCGGCCACCACCGACCGGACAAACCTGGGGCTGGGCGGACAGACGGTCGCCCTGGCCGAGAATCCGAGCGCCGACGGCAGTACCGGCATGCCCGTGACCTCGGCGCGCTTCGCCCTGGAGTCGGCCTCCGGGCACCCGGCGGGCGTACTTCCCGCCATGGTCGACGCGGTGGCGCGCGTGCCCGCGGTCGAGCAACTCACCGGCCTGGCCACCGACACCGCGGTGCGGTTGCACGATGCCTACCTCGAACAGGGTCTGGACGGCCAGCCGACCGGCGCGTTCCTGCATCTGGTCGACGCGTTGCCGATGGCCCTTTCCGCCGAGAAGGCGGGGGGACTGGCGAAACCCAGCACGGCCGTCCAGGCCGTCACCACCCGCGCGGGATTGCTCGCGCCGCAATTCCTCGGCGCGGCGGGCGATGCGGTGGGCGTCGACTCGGCGACATTGGCGCAGATCTTCGGCGGCACGAAACTGCTGGGCCCCATCGACCTGGCCGACCTGCTCGCGAACGTCCCGGCGACATCCGTCGCGGAGTTGAGGGACCTCGGCGAGGACGAGATCCGCCGCCGACTCGACGGTGTCTCCCAGGAACTGCTGCCGGTACCGCTCATGCGGATCGCCGACCTGGTCGACAGCGCCGGCTCCGAACTCCGGTATGTATGGAAGCCCCGGCTCAAGAACGACCTGCCGCTGCTGGATCTGGGCGCCGCCGCGCTCGTCCTCGAAGCGACCACCGTGCGCTCGCCGGACGCCCTGAGCAAGTCCAGCGTGCGCGGCGAACTCAGACGCTTCGCCTTCGTGTTCGCCGACATCGTGCGGGTCGACTTCGAACGCCTGACGTTCACCGCACGCCCCGGCAGCAAACCGGACGTCACCGCCGCAGGCGTCGCGATCACCTTCGAAAAGGCCCTCGAGTTCGTCAACCAGCTCCGCGAGGCCCTGCCCGCGGACGGGTTCGGCAGCGGGGCGTTCGTCGACGTGAGCACTTCCGGCGTCACCGCCGGCTATTCACTGACCCTGCCGACGCTGTCGCTGGGCATGTTCAACCTGAGCAACGTCGCCCTGTCCGCACGCCTGACCATCCCCTTCGACGATCGGCCCGCGCGGTTCCGGTTCGCCGTTTCCGAGCGGCAGAACCCGTTCAACATCAGCGTGTCGTTGTTCGGCGGCGGCGGCTTCTTCGCCCTCGAAGTGAGCACCCGCGGCATCGAACAGATCGAGGGCTCGCTGGAGTTCGGCGGCAACGCCTCGCTCGACCTCGGCGTGGCCAGCGGCGGCGTGCACCTGATGGCCGGGATCGCGTTCCAGATGACCGGCGACTCGGTCACGCTCACCGGTTACCTGCGCTGCGGCGGCTACCTGTCCGTACTGGGCATCGTCAGCATCACGGTCGAGTTCTACCTGGCCCTGACCTACCACAAGGACAACGGCATCTGCGAGGTGGTCGGCCAGGGCAGCATCACCGTCAGCGTCCGGGTCGCGTTCTTCAGCAAATCCGTGAGCCTCGCGCTGGAGCGCCGCTTCGCCGGTTCCGCGGGCGACCCCTCGTTCGCGGACTGCATGGATCCGGACGACTGGGACGAGTACTGCCTGGCCTTCGCCTCGTGAACCCTCGCCGCGGTCACCCCGATCCATCGCGTCCACCCGATCCGAGTCGCACCCTCGGGTGACCTCGCCAGGAAGGCAGGCCCATGACGACCGCACAGCACATCCAGTGGATCGCCCTGCCGGCCGGCCTGTCCCCCGACGGCACGCAGGCGCGCCTGTCGGTATTCGTGGCACCTCGGCTGGCGAGCGACGGACCCGGCACACTCGCGGCGTTCCCGGACTTCCTGGACTGGCCGGCGCGGATGGCCGGCGCGACGTTCGCGCTCACCCTCGGGGACGAGTCCGGTGTCCCCGACGGCGAGACTCCGCTCGTACCGCTCACGCGGACCGGGCAGCCGGCCGACTCCGCGCTGTGGCAACTGTTCTTCCCCGCCGGCACCCCGGTGGACGAGTTCGAGTTCGACGACCACCGGCAGAGCACCATGGTGACCTATCCGGCCCGCGAACTCGCCGACACCACCCGCCGGTCGTTCGCGAGCAGCGCGGCCGAGTCGCCCGACAGTATGCCTCCGAGCCAACAGATGAGCACCCTCGCCGGGTTCGCCGCCGCCGGCGACATGCAGGATGCCATGCAGGGCATGCGTGAAAACATCGTCATGCAACTCGCCGCCGCCGACCGGCAGGTCGCCGACCAACCGGGCGAACTGGTGCGGCCGGAACTGAGCCCGCAGGAGGCGTTCCTCGCCTTCCATGAACCCCAGCCGCAGGTCCCCGGCCTGGTTGCGGACGGCGGCCCGCACATCGCGCCGCCTCCGGAGGTGCCGCACGTCGACTTCCACCAGTTGTTGTCCTCGCTCGGCGACCACCCCAAGCTGCTGCGACGCCTGGGACTGGTGCTGGACTTCGTCGCGCCGGTAGGGCTGCTGCCGGGCTCCGGCGGCGAGCTGACCGTCTTCCTCGTACCCGACTGGGATCCGCTGCTCGGGCCGGACACGTCGCACGACCACGCGGCCGCGACGCGCTACGCCCTGGCCCCGGGCCAGGGCTTCTGTGCCGCCGCGGACGGCAACGACGCGTTCGGACCGCCGGCGCGCGGACTCCTGGCCCTGCCGGACGGCGAATACGCCATCGAGCAGGCGGACATCGACGGCATCACCCTCAAACTGCTGGCCGCCGCCGTGGCGGCCGACACCGACGAGGAGGCCGAGGCCGCGCCGCCGACGGTGCGTACCAAGGGGCTCTCGCTCGTGCTCGGCGACCGCACCCGGCACCTGCACGACACCTTCCAGCGGAACGCCGACCGGCAGGACGCGCTCGCCGAGGACACCACCGTGGTCCTCACCGCCGAGGATCTGGTGCGCGGACATCGACTGGACATCTTCGACGAGAGTCGGCAGAGATGGTTCTCGCTGCACGAGCGTGAAGTCGCCTACGATCGCGCGGGCAGCCCGGGCGACCACCTGGACACCGCGTCCGACGAAGGATTCTTCCAGCTCAGCCTGGCCACACCCACCGCCGCGCCGGGCGCCGCGCAACGCGTCCACGTGCACGAACACCTGGTCACCTGGGACGGGTGGGCGTTGTCCGCACCGCACCCGGGCAAGGCCGTGGCGAACGGGGACGGCCCCGAGCGCATCCCCAACGCGGCGGCAACGACACTGCCGTTGGAGATCGATACCCGGCCCCGACCCGGCTCGCTGCCGCACCTGCGGTTCGGCAGGTCCTACCGGATCCGAATCCGCACGGTGGACCTCGCGGGCAACGGGCCGACCCTGGAGGAGGCCGACGGACTCCTGGACCAGGACGTCCTGGTGCTGCCGGCGACGGGCGGTCCGGTCTTCCGCAGGTTCGAGGCGGTCCCCCCGCCGCTGTTGTTGCCGCGCGTCGAGTTCACCGAAGGGACCTCGGCACACCGGCTGGTGATCCGCAGCACCGCCGAACTGTCCCCGGCGCAGTACGCCGAGACGTTCAACGCCTCGCCGCCGGTCACCGACGGCACACACCCGCCGTACCACGAGGTCGACGAGCGGCACGTGGTCGCGCCGAAGGCGTCGCTGGACTGCGTCGAGCGGCACGGCAAGCTCGACGAGGCCATCGGCTCGGGCGACGCCGACGCGCGCCGGCGGTTCTACGCCATCGCATCGCGGGAGAGCGGATCGCTCGACGACGCGTCCCTGCCCGATGTGGTGTCCGTGACCTATCCGTCGGCGACCCCCGATGCGGCGGAGGGCCACTACGTGCTGTACACGGGCGAGACGATCGACCTGCCGTATCTGCCCGATCCGCTCGCCGACGGCGTGGTCTTCCACGAACTCCCGGGCATGCCGGAACGCCAGTTGTTCGAGGTGCCGTGGAACGGGGCGGCCTGGCATGCGCCGCAATCGATCCGACTGCGCGTCGAGGAGGGCGATGGAGCGCCCGTCTTCGACCCGTCGACCCGGGTGCTGACCGTGCTGCTGCCGAAGGCGACGCTGGCGACCGTGCGGGTGTGCTCGCGCGTCAAGGTCAACGAGAAGACCATGGGCATGCTCAAGTGGTGTCGGGACGCGCTCGATCCGGACCGATTCGAAAGTGTGATGGCCGCCGCCCGCGCCAACCGGCACTGGATGCTGACGCCGTGGCACGCGGTGACGCTCGTTCACGCCGTGCAACGGCCCCTGACCGCACCGCTGTTGACACTGAGCGACGGACCCGATCGGCTGCCCGGCGCAACCGGTGAACATCTCGTCGGCTCCATGGAGTTGAGCGCGGCGAGCACCGAACGCATCGACATGATCGCGTCGTGGCGCGAAAACGTGGACGACCTCGCCATGCCGGGCCCGAGTGTGCTGGAGGTCACCACCCCGGTGTTCCGGCTGCCGCTCGCCGCCGCCGTCCCGCCGGACCCGGTCGCGAGCGAGGACTCGCCCAGCACCCTCGACGGCGACTCCCTGACGTTCAACACCGTCGTGGCCGAGGAGCTCGCCTTCGCGGTGGAGCCGGACCAGCCGCCGGGGACACCGGTCCCGGCCAAGTGCGAGTTCGGTGACAACAAACACCGTGACGTGACCTTCACCCCGGTGGCGACCAGCCGATTCGGCGACTACTTCCCACCGGAGTTCGCCCGGGACACCGATCGGGAAATGCTCAGCGTGCACGGCGATCCCGTCGAGCACACCGTGCTCAGCAGCGCCAAACCCGCCGCGCCGCACGTGTCGGGCACCTTCCTCACCCTTGGGATCGAGACCTTCGGCAGCCTGCCGGACGGCCTGTTCAGGCGGCGCCGCGGCGGGGGCTTCCGGGTCTATCTGTCCCGGCCCTGGTTCTCGTCCGGAGACGGCGAGTTGCTCGCCGTGGTGTTGGGCATCGAAGGGGACGAGCAGCCGCTCCAGGCACACCCGTTCATCACCCTCATGGGACGCGACCCGATCCGCGGTTCCGCCCCGGTGTTCCTGCCGTCGGCGAGCAACTTCCCCGGCGCATCGACCATGACGGACGTGGCGCTGCCCGAGGTCTTCGACGGATTCGCGGTCACCGCGGCCGGGTTCGAGCCCACCTTCGACGGTCCGTCCGGCCGGTGGTACTGCGACATCGAGGTCGACACCGGCGACGCCTACTTCCCCTTCCTGCGGCCCGCCCTCGCCCGCCTGCAACAGCGCTCCCTGGAAGGTTTTCAGCTGTCGCAGATCGTGCTCACCGAGGCCCTGCGGCTGCTGCCCCCACGCACCCTCACCGTCTCCGGCACCGACCCGCTGACCGTGCAACTCACCGGGCCCGCCTACCACGACGACAACAGTCCGCCGACCGTGGCGGCCGGCTTCCAGGTACGCGACCCCGACGTCCCCGATCCCGTCCTCGGCTGGCTCGACCTCGACGAGACCGAACTCCTTGCCGACGACGACACCAGCCTCTTCCCCACCTATTCCGCCGACATCCCGCTCCCCGACCCGCGACCCGACCTCCCTCTGCGCCTTCTGGTCAGCGAAATGGCCGCCACGCGCTCCGACTTCGCCCTCGACGAGTTCGGTCCGGCGGTGGCAAGCCTGGTGTACGCGGACGCGGTCGACCTGTGATCCGCCGCACGGCCGCGCAACTCCTTTTGTCTATACGGCCGTTGGCAGGTCAACGCCTACCTGGCCACGGGCAGACTGCCCACGACCGATCCGACCGGCGTGAAGTAGCCGACCCACCGGCCGAGCAGCGGCACCCGACGGGCGTGACCGGGAAACCCCGCTCACGCCCGTCGGCGCGGACCGGGTGCCGGCGTCGATCCGATGCCGGCCGGGGTCGGGTGGTGTGTGGTGTTCGGTGTGTCGTGGTCCGGCCTCCCCCGAACGGGGGAGAAGCTTCCCCCGGTTCGGGGATCCGCGCGCATCGGGACTCCGGCTTTTCTTGAGGCATGACGAACGCGATCAACGATCAGGGCCGAGGCGACATCGGTACGGCGCCGCCGGTCCGGTGTGGGCGCGCGATGCGGCGCGGCGGACGCAGACTTGCGGTGCTCTCCGTGTTCTCCGTCGTGCTCGGGCTCGTCGGTGCCGGCACGGCGGTCCCGGCCCGGGCACAGGCTGCGGCAACCGGTGCGGTGGCCGAGGCCGACGAGTCCGACATCCGAGCGCGGATCGAGGCGATCCCGGGCATGCGGGTGCTGGACGAGAAGCCGGTCACGCCGGGCGTCCGATACTTCGACCTGACCTACCGTCAGCCCAATGACCACCAGCATCCCGAGCGGGGTTCCTTCGAACAGCGGCTCAGCCTTCGGCACGTCTCCACCCGACGGCCGATGGTCCTGTACACAAGCGGCTACGACCTCGGCGCCGGTCCGAGCTTCCGCTCGGAGCCGACCACCCTGCTGGACGGCAACCAGATCTACACCGAGCAGCGCTACTTCGGCACGTCCCGCCCCGAACCCGCGGACCTGTCCCACCTGAACATCCGTCAGGCAGCCGCCGATCACCACCGGCTGATCCAGGCCCTCAAACCGATCTACCGCGGTTCCTGGATATCCACCGGCGGGAGCAAGGGCGGCATGGCCACCGTCTACCACCGGCGTTTCTACCCGAACGACGTCGACGGCAGCGTGGTGTACTCCGCGCCCAACAACACCGACGACCGCGACGACACCGCATACGACGATTTCCTCACTCGGGTGGGCACTCCCGAGTGCCGGGCCGCTCTGCAAACGGTCCAGCGCGAAGCGCTCGTGCGACGGGAGGAGATGGTGGTCCGCTACGGGCAATGGGCCCAGGCGAACGGGCAGACCTTCGACACCCTGGGCGGCATCGACAAGGCGTTCGAACTCGCGGTGCTCCGCCTGCCGATGATGTTCTGGATGTACGCGGGCGAGTCGAAGTGCGCCGATGTGCCCACGCCGGCCACCTCCGCCGACGAGCTGTACGCGTGGGTCGACGGGATCTCCCGATTCGCGGTCTACACGGACAGCAGTGTCGAGTTCTTCATGCCGTACTTCTACCAACTCGGCACCCAGCTCGGATACATGCAGGTCGCGACCCCGCATCTGGAGGGTCTGTTGCGCTACCCCGGCATCCAGGAGGTGCGCAGCTACGTGCCTCGGGAGATACCGCTGCGGTTCGAGCCGGGGGTGATGCGCGACATCGACCGCTGGGTACGGTCGCGGGGCAGCGAAATCCTGTTCGTCTACGGCGAGAACGACCCGGTCCGTGCCGAGCCGTTCCGGCTGGGCCCGGGCAGCCGTGACGCTCAGGTCCAGGTGGCGCCGCACACAGGCCACGGTGCCAGGATCGCCACCCTCGCGCCCGAGGACGCCGCCCGGGCGAGCGCCGCGCTGCGGCGGTGGGCCAGGGTGTGATCCGGGTGTGATCCACCTGCCCGAAACGCGTCCCGGGCGTGGGTGTCCGGACCCGTCGGAGAAGCCGGATGCCGGGGCCGTTCGAAATCGCGTACGCGTGACCGAACACCCCGGCTCCGCCTGCTGTCCCCGCCGACCTCGGCGCCTGCACCCGAACCGTCGGGGCCCGTCCCACCCGGGCCACGGCGCGGTGTGGCGTCAGGCCGCGTCGCGGAAGGCGCCCGTCACCTCGAAGGTCACGCCGGCCGCCGGGGAGTCGGAGGTGCCGCGCTGGGAGGAGAAGTACAGTCGCCGCCCGTCCGGGGAGAACGCCGGGCCGGTGATCTCGGAGCCGTCGTGGCCGGTCACCTGGAGGAACGGCGCGACCGTGTCGTCCGGCGTGATCAGGCAGATCTGCATGTCGCCACCGTCCTCGGCGACGAACAGGTCGCCGTTGGGCCGCCCGGTGATGTTGTCCACGCCGGTCAGGGGCGCGGACCCGGCGGGCACCAGGTCGTCGTCGTAGGCGATGTCCAGGACGCTCGATGCCGCGTCGTACACCCACACCCGGTTGTCGCCCTTGGTGGTGAACCACACTCGCCCGTCCCGGTGGTGCGCGCCCTCGCCCCCCTTGAAGCGGCGCGCCTCCGCGACCTGGTTGCGCGTCCCGGTCAGCCAGTCACCGGGGCGTGGCACGGTCCGCCAGGTCACCGGCCCGGTCACCGGTGCGGCCGGGGCGCACAGCACGTCGAGGCGTCCGCGCGCGAGGTCGCCCCACGTGTCGGGCGTGAATCGATAGAAGCATCCGTCGGGCTCGTCCTCGGTCAGGTAGATCACCCGCCGGTCCGGGTCGGCCGCGGCGGCCTCGTGCTTGAAGCGCCCCATGGCGTCGCGCTTGACGGCTCCGGTGCGGCCGTACGGGTCGGTCTCCCACACCCGACCGAACGCGATCTCCTCGCACGAGAGCCACGTACCCCAGGGCGTGGCCCCACCCGCACAGTTCAGATTCGAGCCACCGAGGATGGAATAGGCACCGCCGATGCTCCCGTCCGCGGCGAAGCGCAACGCGGACACTCCGCCCACCAGCGGGAGTTCGGAGTTGGAGACGTAGATCCATCCGGCTCCGTCGCGGAAGCACGCTCCGCCGTCCGGGGCGCCGTGCCACAGGTGCGTGGTGCCCGCAACGAACCGCCCGCTGCGCGCCACCACGCGCGAGGTGAACCCGGCGGGCAAGCGCACGCCGTTGGCGTCCGGCGCCGACAGCGCGCCGTAGGGCCCGCTTCCGGGCTGCGCGGGTCCCGCGTGCGCGACGGACGCCCACAGTGACCCGCCGAGCACCAGTCCGCCCGTGCCGACGGCGGTACCTCGCAGGAATGTACGCCGGTCCATGTCGTACTCCCTTCTCGACGACGGCCGGAACCGCCGCACGCGACCCGAGCGTTACCAATCGGTACGTTAGGAGCGAACCACCGTCGAAGGAATGTGCGCACGAGTGAAATCCCGGTGACGATCGGGCATGCGGGCCGTTCGCGGCCCGAAACCCTCCTCGCCTGACCACGTGTCGGCGCCGCCCTTTGCCGACCGGCGCCGAACCCCCTTGCGGCACGGCGCGGTGGCGACCGGGTCGGGGTCAAGACGGTTTGCGGCAGAGGATCTCGCCGTGCGGAACGGAGAACCACGCGTCCTCCTGCCGCCCCCACTCCCGCCACGCCTCCGACACCGCGCGCAACTGCTCGATCGTTGCGTGGCCGCCCTCGATGGCGCGCTCGGCGTACGACGAGGCGAGCGTGCGGTCCGCCCACAGGCCGCTCCACCAGGCGCGTTCCTCCGCATCGGCATAGCACCAGGTGCTGGACGAGGCGGTGATCTCCGGACAACCCGCGTGCAGGGCCCAGGACTTCAGCCGCCGCCCGGCGTCCGGCGCGCCGCCGTTGGCGCGGGCCACCCGCAGATACAGGTCGAGCCAGTCGTCCATGCCGGGGGTCGCCGGGAACCAGGCCATCGTCGGGTAGTCCGCGTCGCGGGCGGCGATGATCCCGCCCGGCTTGGTGACCCGGACCATCTCGCGCAGGGCCCGCACCGGGTCGCCCACGTGTTGCAGTACCTGATGCGCGTGCACGACGCAGAAGGTGTCGTCCGGGTAGTCCAGTGCGTGGACGTCCGCGACCGCGAACTCGACGTTCCCCAGGCCCGCTTCGGCGGCCGTGGCGCGCGCCTGATCCAGGATGTCCGGTGCGTGGTCGACGCCGGTGACGTGGCCGTCGGGAACGAGCGACGCCAGGTCGGCGGTGATGGTGCCGGGACCACAGCCGACGTCCAGGATCCTCATGTGCGGCTTGAGCGAGTCGAGGAGATAGGCCGCCGAGTTCGCGGCGGTCCGCCAGGTGTGCGAGCGCAGCACGGATTCGTGGTGCCCATGTGTGTAGACGGCGGTTTCCTTCGACATGACGTCCCCTTCGCGTCTTCATGTGATCCCGAAACCCGCGGCGTCGCACCGCGAACCGGTGCACGACACCGTACGCCTCCATGTCGCATAATGAGATCCCGATCTCGAAATATGGACACGCATGGATGTCGAACGGCACCGACGGGAGCCGCGACCGACGACGACCGTCGGTCGGCCGGCCGGCACGATTCGCCGGCGTTTCCGGCAACGGCTGGTCGGCGACACCACGAGAGCGGATGGGAGCGCCACCAACTAGGCTCGCCGACAGTGAAGTTCACGTCGGGGGGAACAGACATGGCGTACCGCACCACGTTTCGGGCCGGCAAAGTCGCCCTCGGATGCGCGACCGCACTGCTGTCGATCACCACAGTCGCCGCGTGTACCGACGGCGGCGGCAAGTTGCCCCCGAGACAGACCAGGGCGGCCGAATCCCCGGGGTCGTCCGGTTCCGGGAAGGCGACCGAGGAGGCCCCGACGTGGTCCATGGACAATCTGCCGCCGGGTATCGACTTCTGGGCGGGCAAGGTGGACCTGGCCGTGTTCCTGTGTCACGTCTCCGACCCGAAGACGGGCGGCTGTTCCGCCGGCGCCGTCACCTACACCCAGCGCGATGAGGTCCGCGCGGCCCTTCAGGCCATGCCACAGGTCGAACACGTGTACTTCGAGGACCGGCACCAGGCATGGGAGCTCTTTCGCGCACAGAACGGCAACACACCCCTCGTCGAGGCGATGACGGCCGAGCAACTGCCGGAATCGTTCCGCGTCAAGCTCAAGGACCCCACCACCGTGGCGGCGGTGAGATCCGCGCTCGACGGACGCCCCGGCGTCGCCTCGACCATGGCCCAGACCCCCTCCGGCCCCGGAAACCCCGCGGCACGGACCGGCACGGCGGCCCCACTGACCCTGGATCGGGCCCGGCGCGCCGTCCTGACCGTGGACGACGTCGGCTCCGGATGGAGTGCGGGCGCCCTGACGGACACCGAGCCCAAGCCGGCTGCGGCGCCGTTCTCGGGGAGCAGCGGTGACGCCGGGTGCGATCGTGCCCTCCAGGGCGCGCCGACCGGCCCGACCAGGGTCGCCCTCGGCGCGAACCGGATCTTCGAGCAGGACCGCACCGGGATGCGAATCGTCGCCTCCGTCCAGGTCTACGAAGGCGACGGGGCGGCCGTGCAGTTGGCCAAGTCGCGGGCCATGGTGACCGGTTGCGCGGACCTCGACCTCCCGTGGCAGGGCGGCACCGCGCGCTTTCGTGCGATCGCCGCGCCCACCCTCGGGGACGAGGCCGTGGGCATGCGCATCGTCGCGAACCAGGGCGGCGGCCCCAAGTCCGTCGACTCGATTCTCGTGCGCCTGGGACCCAACGTCGCCACCGTCTCCGTCCTGGGCGAAGCCGACCCCGACGGCGCTGCCCTGGACCGACTCGTCCGCCGCGCCGCCGAGCATCTGCGCACCGCCGGCCGGGACTGACCCACCCCGCCCGCATCCGATGCACCGGGGATCGGGGCCGAACGACGAGGCGCGGCAGGCGATATCCGCAGCGGCAACCGTGCCGGAACAGACATCGGCGCGGCAGCGGCACGTGCGGGGGATGCGGCTACCCGCACGTCCCCCGCCGCACCTTCGGACCGCGTCACGTCGTGCACACCGGCGCCCCGTGGCCGGGTCAGGTCTCCTCACCACGAGTGTTGGCGACGAACAGGGCGACCACCGCCGCTCCGGCCAGGAGGAACGCGCCGACCAGAAGCGCCTTTTGGAAGCCCTCGGTGTAGGAGTAGGCCGCCGAGCGGCCGGCGGCCAACCGGTGGCTGGTCTCCGAGGTCGCGACGGCGGACAGGATCGCGAGGCCGAACGCACCGCCGAGTTGTTGCGCCGTGTTCATCAGGGCCGCCGCCAGACCCGCCTGATCGGCGGGAACGCCCGCGTTGGCGGCGGTGGCGACACCGACGAAGACGAAGCCGAGCCCGAACGACATCACGACCAGGCCGGGCAGCAGGTCGGTGAGATAGGAGCCGTCCACCGGGATGCGCGAGAGAAGCCAGATCCCGGCGGATGCGACGAGCGCGCCGACCACGATCAACGGACGGGTACCGACCCGGGTGAGCAGCGGCTGGGCCAGGCCGGCCGCGATGCCCACGCCGACGGTGACCGGCAGGAACGCGGATCCGGCCCGGATCTCGGAGTAGCCCAGGACCTCCTGCATGTACAGGGTGAGGAAGAAGAACATCGCGATGAAGCCGGACATGGCCACCAGTTGTGTCACGTTCGCCGCGGCCAGGCCCTTGACCCGGAAGATGCTCAACGGCATCAACGGGTTGCGCCCGACCGCCTCGTTGACCACGAAGGCGAACAACAGGCAGCCGGCGGTGCCCAGTTCGACGATCGTGCGGGTGGATCCCCAACCCTGGTCGGGTGCCTTCACCAGGCCGTAGACCAGCAGGACCAGCCCGCCGGTGGCCAGTGCGGTGCCGAGGAAGTCGAAGCCGCGCGTCGAGGCCCGGTGCCTGTCGTCGGGGAGGAGCCGGGGGATGGCGGGCAGGACGAGCGCGCAGACCGGCAGGTTGACGAACATGACCCAGCGCCAGCCGGGGCCCTCGGCGAGCACGCCGCCCAGGAACACGCCGACGGCGGAGGCGAATGCCCCGGTGCCGGCCCAGGCGCCGAGTGCCTTGTTGCGGTCGGGGCCGGTGCCGAACGAGGTGGTCAGGATCGACAGGGCCGCGGGCAGCATCATCGACGCGCCCACGCCCTGGGCGAGCCGGGCGCCGATCAATACCGCGGAGCTTTGGGCCAGTCCGCCGGCCAGGGAGGCGGCGGCGAACACGACGGTGCCGGCGATCAGTACTCGGCGGCGCCCGATCAGGTCGGCGGCGCGCCCGCCGAGGAGCATCAGGCCGCCGTAGGTCAGCAGGTAGCCGGATGGCACCCATTGCAGACCCTGGTTGGTCAGACCGAGGTCGCGTTGGATGCTGGGCAGCGCGATGTTGACGATGGAGGCGTCGACGAAGTCGAGGAAGGCCACCGCGCACAGCAGGACGAGGGTGAGCTTGCCGCGTGTGGTGGTCAGGAACGTGGCATCGGCGGCGCTGGACCGCGCCGATGCCACGGGGTTCGCCGGGTCCGTCGATTCGGGCGATGTGAAGGTGCCGGTGGACATGGGTCGCTCCAGGAGAGGTGCGCTCTATCGGCGTCTGGGCAGGTGGGCATGGGGCGGCGCCGGCGGGCGCGACCCGAGGGTGTTCGCACGAGGTGGTCGGGTTGGCTGTGTCGCACCGGGACGATCGTGGTCGGCGGCCCGGATTCGGCGGTCAGCCGTCGGTGTCGTCCGGGCGTCGGTGGTCGTCGTCGCCGGCCGGCGTCTCGTGCGGGATGCGGGTGAAGTCGGGGTAGTCGACGGGATCGGCGTCGTCGACGACGTCCAGCGCGACGCCCCGGAGCTTCTCGGGGTTGGCGATCACGTCGATTCGCACGATCCGGCCGCCCGCCACGGTGAAGCCCGCGATGCCACTGGGCCGCTTGGGGTCGCCCACCAGGCGCCCCGGGCCGCCGTTGACCACGACCGGGCGGGAGTAGGGCAGGAAGAACGGGGCCGATTGGAGCATGTGTCGCGCGACCTCCTCGGCGCCGACCAGGGCGGACGAGGCGGAGTGCCGGTTGGCGCCCAGGTCGATGCGGAAGGAGACGTCCGGGTCGAGGGTGGCCATGAGCGCGTCGAAGTCACCCTCCTGCGCCGCGGCCAGGAACGCGTCGACGATCCGACGCTGCCGCTTGAGGTCGCCTTCCGGCTGCGGCGCCGACCGCACCCGCCGGCGCGCCCGGCTGGCCAGCTGCCGTGCCGCCGCCGGGCTGCGGTCGACGATGGGGCCGACCTCGTCGAACGGCACGCCGAACACGTCGTGCAGCACGAAGGCGAGCCGCTCGGCCGGATTGAGCGTCTCCAACACGATCAGCAGCGCGAGTCCGATGGCGTCGGCCTCGATGCTCTTGTGTTCGGGGTCGTACGCGTTCGCGTCGGCCGAGCGCACGATCGGTTCCGGCAACCACGTGCCGGGATAGTCCTCGCGGCGCAGCCGTCGGGCGCGCAACATGTCGAGGCAGATCCGCCCGACGACCGTGGTCAGCCAGGCACGCAGGTCGCGGATGTCCTCGTACTCGTTGCGCGACACCCGCAACCAGGTCTCCTGGATCGCGTCCTCGGCGTCGGTGCGCGAACCGAGAATGCCGTACGCGACGGACCGCAGGTGCGGGCGCAGCCCCTCGAACTGATCGGCGAGCCACATCACGCGCCGCGTGGGTGCCGGCCCGGGTTCGTTGTCCATGCGATGTAGACGAACGTCGACCCGAAAGTGTGACGTGTGCCCGGGAATCCGCCGCGACGGCCGACGGCCCCCGTCCCGAAGCCGGGTCGAACAGCTTCGGAACGGGGGCTCGTCACCGGTACCCGGCCGGGCTCGTCCCCTGCCGTACCGGTGTGGTCACCGGCGCCGGCGCAGGGTGCGGCCGGACGGTCGGATGCGTTACTTGCGGTTCAGACGCATGGACATCGGGTCGATGCCGGCGCCGTCGATCACGAACGTGGTGCCGCGCGTGGCGAAGTAGGGAGACAGCGAGTCCACGAACGTCACCACGTCGACCCGTTTGACCAACTCCGCCTCGGCCGCGGTCCACTCGTCACAGCCGGCGACATCCGGCTTGCCCATCGCCAGACCCGCCAGACGCTTGTACTCGGGGTTGTCGATGGAGCCGAAATTGAGCCCGTCGGGTCCCGCGGGGCCGCTGAAGAAGGGGATGAGCTGGTCGGGTTGGGTGAGCGTGAGCGGTGTCCACGAGATGTCCCACTGACCGGAGGCCAGCACCTCGCCCGTCGTCCCGTTCGTGAGCGGCTTGCGGGTGACCTTCACGCCGAACGACTTCCACTGTTCGATCGCCAACTCGATCGCGGAGAGGAGTTGGGTACCCCCCGTGGTGGGGTGCGGCAGCACGATGGACAGTTGTTTGCCGTCCTTGGTCCAGTACCCGCCGGACTTCTTCCACCCTGCGCCCCGCAGTGCGTCCGCGGCCCGGGCGACGTCGTGTGGCGGGGTGTTCGCACTGACCGCGTCGGCCTGACAGGGCGGCAACATCGTGGTGGCGACCCTGATCGGCGCCGCTCCCTTGCCGCCGCTGGCCACCGCCCCCAACTGCTTGAGATCGAGCGCGGCGATCAGCGCCCAGCGCACCGCCGGATCGGTGGTGACGTGCTCGGGTGCCTCGTTCATCAAGAGCATGCCGAGCGGATCGCGCTGGATCTGGGTTTTCAGTCCGGCCGCCGTCAACCGGATGCGATCCGCGCCGGTGACGGAGGCGATGTCGAGCTGCTTGCCCAGAAGCAGGTTGGCCTTGGTGGACTCGTTGGCGACGACCTTGAAGACCAGACGCTCGGGCAGCTCGGTGGAGCGGGCGCCGTCCGGGCCCCAGACGTAGTCGGGTCGTTTGACGTAGGTGAAGTGGTCGCCCGTGGCAACCTCGGTGAGTCGGTAGGGCCCGGTGCCGTCGGTGGCGTGGGTGAGCGAGTCGGGCGCCGCGAGTCCCGATGGGCACACCAGCGGCAACTGTGTGGTGCCCCGCAGCAGGAACGGAGTCGCCTCGGGGGTACGCAGCGTCAGGGTGTTGCCGGCGTCGTCGGCGGTGGCGACGGTTCCCGGTGCCACCGCCAGGCCGTACAGCGGCGAGGTGTTCTTCGGGTCGGCGATGTAGTTGTACTGGGCCGCGACGGCGGACGCGGTGAGCGGCTTGCCGTCGGCGCAGGTCACGTCGCGCCTGAGGGTGAAGGTCGCCGAGAGGGTGTCGGACGTCCACTTCTCGGCGACCCCCGAGACGATCTTTCCGTCGGGCCCGATGTTGATCAGGGTGTCGTACGAGAACCGGGTCATCAGGGACGTGACCTTGGACAGCGAGGTGAGCGGGGACACGTTGCCGGGGTCATCGGAGATACCGATGGTGATCGTGTCGCTCCCGCCCGCGCTCGAACTGCCGGTGGCACCGCAGCCGGTGGCGAGCAGGCCCAGGGCGACCGCCGTCGCGGCCCCGCGCGCGGCGCCTCTCATCGCGCACCGCCGGCGAGAGCGGCGGAGCGCACGGGCCGCGCGACCCCGGATACGGCGCCGGCCGGCGTACGGACGCCCCGACTCACCGTCCGGACAGCGGACCCGACCGCATCGGATCGTCCCATGCTGGATACCTCCTCGGAGAACGGCGCAGGTGCCGCAGAGGACGCTCACGGTAGGCAGCGCTCGAACACCTCGTATCGTCCGCCTGAACGAAGAACGGACATCGATTCCGTCCGTATCGCCAACGGCAGGACCGCCGACGTCCGGCAGGCTTCTCGAATCCCGCTCACATCCCGCCGGCGCCTTGCGTTGGCCACCGGCCGGGCCCTCCGTACCGATTCGGGCCCCCGGCGGCCGCGGTCCGGCGCAGCAGCAGATCGGTCGTCAGGGCGAGCGGGGGCCAGTTCAGCCGGCCGTGGCGGGCCACCGCGTAGGCGCGCAGATCCACGTGCGGGAGGGGGAGCGGGAGCAGCCGCACGCCGGCGGACAGGGCGATGCCGTGGGGCAACAGACCCACCCCCAGACCGGCGGTGATCATGCCCTGGACCAGGTCGAGGCTGTCGGCCTGATGTGTGACGTGCGGGGTGAACCCGGCGAGCGAGGCGAGCGTACGGATCACCGTCTCGTCCGCGGTGTTGCGGGAGTTGACGATCCAGTCGTGGCCGGCGAACCGCGCGAAGACGTGCGCCGTCGTGTCCGCGTCGTCCCCGGCGTCGGCACCGTCCTCGGCGTGCGCGGGTACGCCCAGGCCCCATCGCGCGGTCCACAGCGGTATGGCCCGCACGGTCGGGTCCTCGGCCGCCGGCGCCAGGTTGTAGTCGTAGGTCAGTGCCAGGTCCGTGCCGTCCTCGGCCAGGAGTTGCAGCGCCTCGGCGGGTTCGTGCTCGCGGATCAGCACGCGGACGCGCGGATGGTCGACCGCCAGATCGGTGACCACGGGCAGCAGGTGGCCGCGGATGGCGGTGGCGAATCCGGCGATGCGCAGGGTCCCGTTGGGCTCCGCGCCGGGCGCGAGGTCGTGATGCGCCCGATCGACGGCGGCGAGAATGGTCACGGCGTGTTCGGCCAGTCGGCGCCCGGCCGGGGTGAGCCGGACCCGACGCCCGTGCGGCTCGATCAGGGCGGCTCCCATGTCCCGGGCCAGCGCGGCGATCTGCTGCGAGACGGTCGAGGTGCTGGTGCCCAGCACGTCGGCGACGGCGTGCATGGAGCCCGATCGGGCCAATTCCACCAGCACCCGCAGACGTCTGGTCTCCATACGCCGATTGTCCACGATCTGCGAACGATTCGTTTCGAATCGGCACGTGGACACGAACGATGACCGGGTCTTCTACTTGAGTCATGAGCACGCCGCCCGCACCCACCCGCCTCACGGTCGCGCCCCCGCGCCTGCCGGACGCCGCGACGGGCGCCCTGATGGCCGTCGCCGCGATGTCCACCGTGCAACTCGGGCTGGCGCTGTCGGTACCGCTGATCGACCGGCTCGGCGCGCTGGGCACGGCCGGACTGCGACTCGCGTGGGCGGGCCTGCTCCTGCTGGTTCTCGTCCGGCCGCGCCGCCGCGACTTCACCGGCCGGGATCTGTGGGCGTGCACGCTGCTGGGCGTGGTCAGCGGGGGGCTGATGCTCTTCTTCATGCTCGCCGTCGCGCGGCTGCCGCTGGGCACCGCGAGTGCGCTGGAATTCCTCGGCCCGCTGGCGGTGTCCCTGTACGGATCGAGCCGCGGACGCAGGCGCTGGACGGCCCTGGCCGGCGTCGGTGTCGTGCTGCTGACCGAGCCGTGGCATGCCGGAACAGACCCCGTCGGTCTGTGCTTCGCGCTGGCCGCCGCGGCCTGCTGGGCGGCGTACATCCTGCTGACCCAGCACGTCGGCGACCGGGTCACCGGTCTGAACGGGCTGGCCGTGTCGATGCCCGTGGCGGGCCTGGTCGCCATGCTCGCCGCCGCCCCCGCCGGGCTGGGCGACGTGACCTGGCAGCTGTTGCTGATCATGCTGGGGCTGGCCGTGCTCAGCGCCGTGCTGCCGTTCAGCCTGGAATTCCTCGCGCTGCGCCGGCTGAGCGCCTCCGCCTTCGGGACGCTGATGAGCCTGGAACCGGCCATCGCGCTGCTGATGGGCCTGGTGGTGCTCGACCAGGTCCCCGGTCCGATGCCCGCGGCCGGCGTCGTCTTCGTGGTGATCGCCGGCATCGCCGTCACCCGCGCCGACACCCGCGCGGCCCCCGTCCCCGAAGGGGGATACCCCGATCCCACCCCGCCGGGCGATCCGGCATCACCACGGGACGAGGGCCTGCCGGCGAACGACCTCGGGCCCGCGGCGGTTCACTGACGAAGCCCGGACAGCCGAGGCGGCACCCGTCGGCCCGGGCGGCATCGGTTCCCCACCCGACCGAGCCATCCGGCCGACGCCGCCTCCGCGGCGAAACGCGGCGCGGCCGCGACAGCGCCGTTACCCGCGGGCCGTCCCGCGCGCCGCGGCGAGGCCGTCGACGAGGTGTGCCAGGAGTCGATCGAACGTCGCGTCCGCGTCGACGGGACGCGCGGGTTCGGCCAGGACCCGGGACAGGCGTGGGTGGTTCGGGCTCTCGGCGACCGCGTGCAGGTAGCGCTCCTGGGCCTGTGCCAACTCGCGTGCGCTGCGCCCGGCGCGGGCCGCGGCGCGGCTTCGGGCGACCTCGTACGCGACGTGACCGGCCACGAATCCGGTCACCAGGCTGAATGCCTCGAGGGCGTCCTGTCCGCCGAGGCCCGCCGGTTCCAGGACGGCGAGGGCGTGTTCGGTGAAGGCGAGGGTGTTCGGACCGAGCGTCTGCCGCTCCGGCAGTGCTGCGGGCAGCCATGGGTGACGGTGCATCAGGTCGCGTTGGCCGCGGGCCAGGGTGCGCAGGTCCTCGGTCCAGACGCCGGTGGGGGTGGGCGGCGCGGGCTGGTCGCCGATCGCGTGATCGATCATCAGCTCCAGCAGGGTGTCCTTGTCGGGCACGTAGGAGTACAGGGACATCACGCCGACGCCGATGGCCGCGGCAACGCTGCGCATGGTCACGGCGGCCAGGCCGTCGGTGTCCGCGATCATGACGGCCGCGGCGGTGATCTCGGCCCGGCTGTGCGCGGGCGGGCGGCCGCGGCGCGGTTGTCGCCGGTCGAGCCACAACGCCTCGGGGTCCACGCCGCCGACGCGGTCGGCCGGGCCCGGACTGGCCACAGTGGCTCCTCTCACATGCCGGTACTGAAGTTCCCATCCAAGCACGCGCTATTCTCGTACTAAGTACGGGAAGTAACGCGAGCCGGGAAGCGAGAACACCATGACGACCACGACCACCCCCTCCGCGGCCGCACGCAAGCCCCCGCGCCGCGTCCGGTTGACGCGGCGCACGCTGCGCGGCATGCCCGCCCCCCGATACCCGGTGGCCTACGAACCGGCCCTGCGCGTCCCCGCCGCCGACGGCAGTGCGCTTGTGGCCGACCACTACCAACCCGTCGGCCCCGGCGACTTCCCCACGCTGCTCATGCGATCGCCGTACGGACGCGGGTTCCCGTGGGCGTCGATGTACGGACTGGCCTTCGCCGAACAGGGATTCCATGTCGTCCTGCAGAGCTGCCGAGGCACCGGCGGATCCGGCGGCACCTTCGCGCTGTGGCACAACGAGGCCGCCGACGGGCAGGCAACGGTCGCCTGGCTGCGCGAACAGCCGTGGTTCACTGGGGTGTTGGGCACCATCGGCCCGAGCTACCTCGGCTACACGCAATGGGCCCTGGCGCTGGATCCGCCCGCGGAACTGCGCGCAATGGTGCTCCACTCCGGCCTGCACGACCCACACGCGTTCTTCCACTCCGGCGGCGTCTTCCACTTGGAGAACTCGCTCGCGACCACCGCGGCACTGCTGCACCAACACCGGGGCGCGTGGCGGTTCATGAAGGCGATCGCCCGGTTGCAGCGCACCCAGCGCCGCGTCGCCCGTACGCTGCCCCTGCCGGACGCGTGTGCCCTCGCATTGGGTGAGCGCGTCCCGTTCCTCCGGGACGCCCTGGCCCATCCCGACGCCGACGACCCGCACTGGGTCGGCGCGGACGTCGGGCGCGCCGCCGACACGCTTTCCGTACCGACCCTGTTGGTGAGCGGATGGCACGACGTGCTTCTCGACCAGGCGTTGCGCCAGTACGAGCGGCTGCGCCGATCCGGCTGCGAGACGGCGCTGCTCGTCGGGCCGTGGACGCACAACTCGATGCTCCAGCAGGGGTGGCCCCGGGTGTTCGCGGACAGCCTGGCCTGGCTGCGCACCCATCTGTGCGACGAACCCTCCGTGCCGCCGGAGCCACCCGTTCGGGTGCACGTCGGCGGAGCCGACGACTGGCGGGACCTGCCCGACTGGCCGCCGGCCGAAACCGCCGGACAGCGCTGGTACATCGGCGCCGACGGCACCCTGAGCCGCGCGCCCGCCGCGGCCTCGGCGCCCGTGACGCTGTGCTGGGACCCCGCGGATCCGACGCCCTCGGTCGGCGGCTCCACCCTCTCCCCCAAGGCCGGCCCCCGCGACAACACCGCGCTGGAGGCCCGCGACGACGTGCTCGCCTTCACCGCCGCACCATTGACCGAGCCGCTGGAGGTCTGCGGCCCCGTGTTCGCGGACGTGCTCGCGGCCACCGGCACCGACCATGTCGACGTGTTCGCCCGACTGTGCGACGTCGACGAACGTGGCCGCTCCACCAACGTGTGCGACGGCATCCTGCGGCTGCCCCCGGCCGGCAGCACGCCGACCCGGGTCACCGTCGCCATGGGCGCAACCGCCCACCGCTTTCTTCCCGGCCATCGCATCCGCCTGCAGCTGAGCGGCGGAGCCCACCCACGTTTCGCCCGCAACACCGGATCGGGCGAACCGGCGGACACCGCACAACGGTTCGCCCGGACGACCGTGGACCTGCACCCCGACTCGGCGCTCGTGCTGTTCGCCGCCGGCCGCTGACTCAGCGACGCGGACGCCCGCGCGTCGCCTCGGCGTGCGCCTGCTCGAAGAAGGCCCGGCCGCCCGGATGGGTCCAGGGCAGATGGTAGCCCTGGTGATCGGTCGCCTCGAAGCGCACCGCGAGTTCGGACCAGCGCTGGGACTTGGCCAACGCGTAGCCCAGCGCGCTGTGATCGGACAGCGCGCTGGGGTGGCGCGGCGAGGCGTCGACGGGGTAGCGGTCGAGGGCGGTGTCGAGGTCCGTCTGCCGGGCGGCGTCCCGCCAGAAGTCGGTGTCGTCCGCGTCCCCGTCCCCGTTCGTCCGCAGCGCGCATTCGATGTGCGCCTCGACGAGGAGGATCACCAGGGGCGAGCCGTCCGGCGCGTCGGCCGCGGCCTTGCGCGCGAACGCGTACATGTCGGCGTGCGATCCGCACCATTTCTCGCACAGGTACTGCAAAGCCGCGTCGTGACCGGCGCGATGCCACGGGTCGCGCTCGCACAGCGCGTCCCACCGGGCGTCGAACACGGCGCGCGAGACGCCGAGTCCGCGACACACGCGCAACCACGAGACCCACGGGGTGGGATCGTCGGCGGCCGTCTCGGTCGCGAGCAGGCACGCGCGGTCGGCCTCGACCAACAACTCGTGGAAGTCGGCGAATCGGTGCCCGCTCGTGAGGCTCGCCTGCTTCGCGCCGCGCGCGTTCCAGGCCACGCGCACCGCGGCCGCGGCCATCACCACCAGCGGATCCGGTGATTCGGGCCGCTCGGCGCGCCAAGTCCACAGCCACTCCGGATGCAGCGCCGCGATCTCGCCCAACGCGCTCACCGCGACCACCCGGCGGGCCCAGTCCCGACCCACCCGATCCAACAACGCGGCGGCGGGCGCGAAGTCACCGTCGCGCACGAGACCTTGCCCGATCGCGCGGATCTCGACGTCGTCCAAGGCGGCGTCCCACACGAGCACAGGCGCGACTGCGGCCGAGCGCGTCGACGTGAATCGTCCCCAGAGTGACATGGGCATGGATCCTATGCGCCTTGCCTGACCCATCGTCAGGGGGAAAAGCGGAAGCCCCGGCCGACCGCCTGCGCGACCTCGACCCGGCCGGCGTGCGGCCCCGCCCGACCCTGCATCGCGACCCGGCCGCACACGGCGTCGAAGTACTTCTGCCGCGCTTCGACACCGAGGGCGGCAGCCACGGCCAGGGCCGCGGCGAAGTGCTGGGCCGAGGTGTGCCGGCCGGTTCGTGGTCGCCGGTCACGTGGTGGGCCCGCCGGTCCCGCAGTCGTGGACGAACGCCGTCGGCATCAGCGAACACACCTACCACGTCGCGACCTCCGCCCACCGGGCAGGACCCGGCCACAGCGCGGCTGGGAACGGGTCGACCGATAGCGCGGCGCGGCAGCGAAGACCCCCTGTCCCCGGCGCACGACCTCGGTGGAACCACCGAAATCGTCGGTGTCGATTCACGGTCGGCACGGCGCTGCGGGATCCCCGCGGCGCCGGCCTCGATCTGCTCGCCGGGACAGTGGCGGCTTTCCCCGCCGCCAGTCGCCGACGGGCGACACGGTCCGTCGCGACCTCGGCGGGGTGGGATCAGAACGAGCCGCCGCCGTCGCCGCCGCCCCAGCCGCCCCCGCCGTCACCACCCCAACCGCCGAAGCCGCCGCCACCGTCACCGCCGCCGAAGCCGCCGTCGCCCGCCCCGAACGCGCCCGCGTCCGCTGCGTAGCCCGTGTCCATGGACGCGCCGAGCGTGGTCCCGATCAACAGGCCCGGCAGCAACATGCCGCCGTACCAGCCGGCCGCCCACGGCCCGTACGCGGGACCGGCCTCCCAGTAGGGGCGGCGACCACCGGGGGCGTCCACCTCGCGAATCGCCGGATCGAGACCGTCGTCCAGGCGGGCCGCGTCGGCCGCGCAGACCGGCACGTCCCGCTCGGCGCCGCCTGCCGGCGCCCACCGCATATCCCGCACGGACGGACCGTGGCGCGGGTCGAAGAAGCACGGCGGTCGGCGTTGCGGGAGCGGTGTGCCCCGGCGTCGGGCCTCCAGGGACGCGAGGGCGAACCGTCCGTCGTCCAGGGCCTCGCTGACCGCGCGCACGTCCCCGGGTTCGCGGGCCGCGGCCATGGCCGACTTCGCCCGCTCGTAGGCGTCGAGGGCGTTCGTCCACTCCGCGCGCATGCCGTCGTCGGAGTCGGCCGCGCCCGGATCGAAGGCGGCCCGCTCGAGCGTCTCGCCGTATGCGGTGATGTCCTCGTCGACCACGGGCCGCACCTGCTCCAGCTCCTGTCGTGCCTGCGCCGCCCGGCGGGTACGGCCGCGCCTGCGCACCAGCAGGACCGCGCCGACCCCGGCGGCGATCACGACCGTGACGACCGCGAGGCCGGCCCACGACGAGCCGTCGCGCGCGGACGCCGATCCCTGCCGCGCGTCGGCCACGGTTTGGTCGACGAAGGCGGTGAGCAGCCCCGGTCCGTCGCCCTGGTGCGCGGCGAGCACGTCACTCTTGATCGTGGCGAGCCGCGCCCGGGACATGACCGACGCATCGGCCGCGGCGTCGAACGTGCGGCCCACGGCGATCGCGTACACGCCGGGTCGGCCCACCTGCTCACGCAGGCCCGACAGCACCGCCGCCCGCGAACCGGCCGTCGCGAGCGGCGAGTCGGCCGGTACCGCGACCACGAAGACCGGCTTGCCGGACGATCGAATCCTCGCCCGCAACGCGTCGGCGGTATTCGCGGGCAGCACATTCGCGGCGGCCGGAACGGTGTATACCGGGTCGTCCTTGAGCGAGGCGCCGATCGTCCCGATACCGCCGCCGGACGCCGCGTGCGCAGGCGCCGACACGACGATCAGGATCGCGAGCACGAGGGCCGTCCCGAGCACGAGCACTTTCGAGGCCGGCCACCCGCAACGAAATGCACCTTTCGTCATATCTTCAGGCTACTGCCGCCATCCCGGGTCACCCGGGAGGTCGGACGCCGCCGACCCGCCCGCGTGACGTCACCCGCGGGCGCGCAGCGTGCCGCCCGGCAGTCCCAGCAGGCGTTCGGCCGTTGCGATCGCCATGTCGTGCAGGGCCGGGTGGTCGAACGGGACGTCGTCGTTGGTGTACGCGCCGAGGCCATCCACGTTGACGAGGATGTGCAGGGCGACGCCGAGCGGGTCCTCCGTCGTGAATTCGCCGGCGTGTACGCCCTTGTCGACGAGGACGGTGAGGGCGTCGCGGGTGAGCGCCTCCTGGGCTCGGACCGCCGCACGCAGTCCGGGTTTGAACCTGCTGACGTGGCGCGCGTTGAGCCACAACCGGCCGAGGTCGACGTATTCGCCGTCGGTCAGGCGGGCGAGGAAGCGGGCCAGTCGATCGACCGGGGCGAGCCCGATCTCCTCGTCCGGCAGCAGCGACGCGCGTTCCTTGCTCGCGGCGTAGGCGAATGCCTCGCTCACCAGGTCGTCGGCGGCCGGAAAGTAGTGGCCGATGAGTCCGGGGCGCACCCCGAGTTCGTCGGCGACGCGCCGGAGCGTGATGCGCTCCAGTCCCTCTTCGAGGGCGATCCGCGCGGCGGTGTGCACGATTTCGGCGCGACGCTCCTCGGGCATCTTGCGAATCCGCGTCGGCGGGGGGCTTGACGTCATACCGACCACCCTATTGGATGTGTGGCCAATACCCCATTGGCCAAGAGACCAATAGCAGTCGTCGCCAGGGGTGAACCCCGAGAGGTCTCGACGTATGAACCACGCACTCCCCGCGCCGGCATCCGACGCAACCGCCGGCGATCACGTCGGCCGCCCGGAGACCCGGGGCATCGACCAGGTCCCCGAGGCCGAGCGGCACGGGCGACCGAGCGAACTCTTCGCCATCTGGGCCGCCCCGAACGTCAGCTACCTGAGCTTCGTCGTCGGCGCGGCGCTGATCCTGATGGGGCTCTCGTTGGCCCAGGCCATCGGGATCACGCTGGTCGCCAACCTGCTGTGGATCACCACGGGCGTGGTGGCGGTGAGCGGTCCGGCCGCCGGCACGAGCGGATCGGTCGTCTCCCGCGCCATGTACGGCGTCCTGGGCAACCGGGTCGTCCTGGTCCTCACCGGATGGCTCATCGCCTCCGCCTACCTCGCCCTGAACTGGTCGGCCGCCTCCGTCGCCGGCATCGGCCTCGCCAAACGACTCGGCCTTCCCGACAACGCGGCGGTCGAGGCCGTGATCGTCTGCGCGATCGCCGGCGGCACCGTGCTCATCGCGATCTTCGGCCACGCCACGATCGTGCGCCTGTACGCGGCCCTCAGTGCCTTCCTCACCCTGGTCTTCGTCGTCGTGACCGGCTACGTACTCGCCAACACCGACTGGTCCTACGCCCCCGCCGAACCGCTGCGCGGAACGGCCCTGTTCGCCACCCTCACCGCGGGCTTCACCATCGTCGCCTCCACACCCCTGTCCTACAGCAACAGCCCGGACCTGGCCCGCTACCTCCCGCGCGGCACCAACCCCATCGCCATCGCCGGTTGGACGGCCCTGGGCGCGTACCTCCCCAGCGTCGTCTTCACGAGCGTCGGCGCCCTCGCGGCCACCACGCTGGACATGAGCGACCCCCAGCGCGCCCTGGAGAGCATCCTCCCGGGATGGTTCATCCCCCTGTTCGTCATCGCGGTCGTCACCAACACCATGGCGAACAACGGCATGACCGCCTACAGCGCCGGCCTCGCCATCCAATCCGTCGGCGTCCGCCTCGCCCGCATCCCGGCCGTCGTGATCATCGGCGTCCTGGGCACGACCATGACGCTCTTCGCGACCCTGGTCTTCGATTTCCTCACGAGCGTCAACACGATGCTCGAACTCGTGGTGGTCGTCACCGGCCCGGCCATGGCGGTGGCCGTGACCGACCTCCTTTTGCGCCGCAACCGCTACGACGGATCCGCCCTTCTCGCCGAACGGCGCGACGGCCCGTTCTGGTACCGCGCCGGCGTGCACTGGGCCGGCATCCTCGCCATCACCGTCGGCGGCCTCACCGCCGCGATGTGCGTGACGACGAGCTTTTGGACCGGCCCGCTCGCCACCGCCACGGGCGACCTCGACCTGGCCGTCCCGGGCGGGATGCTCACCGCCGCGGCGGTCTACTGGGGCGTGGCGCGCGCCCTGCGATCGATCCCGCGCCCGTGAACCACGCTTCCGGCAGCCACACCCCCGACGCCGCCCCCGCGGCCGGCCGGGCCGCGAACACCCCGATCCGGAAAGAGAACCACCCTGTGTACGCCGACGTCATTGTGCTCGCCCGACACGTCGAACACCTCCGTACCGAAGCCGATCCCGACCCGGGCACGGGCCTGGGCACGCGGACGTGGAGGGGGACGGACACGGGCACGAACCACGGCACGGGCACGGCGGATGCGGCCACCGGGCCGCCGCCCGCGAGCCCGGCCGCGAACGCCGTCGCGATCCGCGACGGCCGCGTCCTCGCCGTCGGCGACGCCGCGACCCTCGCTCCGCTGCGCGGCCCCGCCACGACCGTGCACGAATTCCCGCACGCCACCATCCTGCCGGGCCTGATCGACGTACACGCCCACCCGGTGTGGGGGTCGATATCCATCGGCAGCGGCGTCGACCTGTCCGGCGCCGGCACCCTCGACCAGGTCTGCGCACTCCTCGCCGCGGCCGTCGCCACGCACCCCGAGGACGCGTGGATCGCCGGATACGACCTCGACGTCAACGTGTTCCCCGGCGAGCCGACCGGCGCGGTGTTCGGCGAGCGATTCCCCGGACGCGCGGTCTCACTCATGACCCGCGACGCACACGCGCTCGTCGTGAGCCCCCGCGTCGTGGAACTCGTCGGCCTCACCGGCCACGAGACGTTCACCGACGCCTCCTCGATCGAGGTCGGCCCGGACGGCCGCCCCACCGGATACGTAGTCGAACTCCAGGCGATGGATCTGGTGTTCGCGCACTACCCCGACGTATCCGTGGACACCGCCGCCACGTACGTCCGCCGCGAACTCGAACGCCTGGCCCGCGGCGGCCTCACCGGTCTGCACGCCCTGGATTTCGCCGACCCCTCGGAAGCCGTCTACCGACACCTCGAAGAGCATGGCGAGTTGCCGGTGCGCATCCGCTGCTCTCCCCTGGTGGCCGCCGACTCCGGCCCCGACGCCTGGCAACACGTCGCCGATCTCCAGGGCCTTCGCGGCCGGCGCTGGCACGTCGAGGGGGTCAAGTTCATGCTCGACGGAACCGCCGACAACGGCACCGCCTGGTTCGAACACCCGGACACACACGGCGAGAACTGCGAACCGCTGTGGCGTGACGTGGACGCCTACCGCGCCGCGATGCGGTACTTCGTCGAGCGCGGCATCCCCACCGCCACGCACGCCATCGGTGACCGGGCCGTGCGCTTCGCGCTCGACGTCATCGACGAGATCGGACCGGTCCCCCGTGCCCCGCACCGCATCGAACACGTCGAATCCATTCCCGACGACCTCCTCGGCCGCTTCGCCGAACTCGGCGTCGTGGCAAGCCTGCAACCCGCGCACGCCACGCGACACACCCGCGGCGACGGCACCGACAACTGGTCGCGGCGCATCGGCCCCGACCGCGCCGCCCACGGCTGGCGCACCCGCGACCTCGTGGACCACCACGCCGTCGTGGCCCTCGGCTCCGACTGGCCCATCGGCCCGGGAGATCCGCGCGTGGGCCTCGCCGACTGCCAACTGCGCCGCCCCGTCGAGGAACCGGACACCATGCCCGTACACCCGGAGCAGGCGCTCACGGCACGCGAGGCATACGTCGGCATGACGCTCGCCGCCGCCCACGCCGGCGGCGCCTCCCGTCGACTCGGCCGCATCGCCCCGGGTTACTTCGCGGACCTCACCGTCCTGGCCGCGAACCCGCTCGACCTGATCCCCGAGGCGCAGGCCGACAACGCCGTGCTCGCCACCGTCGTCGACGGCGACGTGCAACTCCACACCGACATCCCCAAGGACCGCCCGTGACCGCCGCATCGAACCCGCACCCCGAACACCGCCCGCACATCACCGCCGCCGCCACCGACCCCCGCACCCGCGGCATCACCCGCGGGCAGGCACTGCGCCCGGGCATCCACGGCGCGATCGAGACCTACGACCGGCTCTTCGCCCTCGGCGGCATCACCACCACCCGGGTCCACGACGACGCCGAGCGCGCCCTCGACACGATCGACGGGTTCCGCCCCGACGCCCGCGCCGAGATCGAGGGCATCGCCCACGGCGCGCATGTGGAACCGTGGCGCATCGCGGCCCTGAACGCACGCACGGAGATCCTCGCCCGCAGCACGACCGTGCCCCCGGGTGAATGCACCACCCTCGTGCGCCGGCTCGGTCCCGCCGACTCCCCCGCCGCACGTACCTTCGGCATCCAAACCTGGGACTGGCACGTCGAACTCGCCGACCACTGGCACACGTTCGCCTCGCGCGGCGGTCGGCACGACGTGGTCGGCCTGACCGAACACGGCATCCTCGGCAAGATCGGCGTCAACAGCGCCGGCCTCGCCCTGCACTTCAACATCCTCGGTCACGTCCGCGACGGTATCGGCGGCGTCCCCATGCACGTACTCGCGGCGATCGTCCTCGAAGAGGCCGCCGACGTCACCGAGGCACTGGCGATCGTACGCAGCGCCCCCATCGCGTCCTCGGGATCCTTCGCGCTCTTCGACCCGGCACAGGCGGTCCTGCTCGACCTCAGTCCCGTAGGCGTCTTCGAGATCGAACCCGAGAACGGCGTCCTGCTGCGCACCAACCACTTCCTCACCCCGATACCGGCGGCGGACGAGAAGACCTGGCTCTACCAACCCGACTCGGCCGAACGCCACGCCTTCGTGTGCGCCCGCCTCACCGACGCGGGCGCGCCCGACACGCCCGAGGAACTGGTGGACCATCTGGTCACCGGGGCCGGCGAACCACCCGTGACCTGCGTCCCCGACCCGGGCAAACCACTCGGCCAACGCTGGGCCACCCTCGCGACGGTCATCCTCGAACCCGCCGCCCACACCGCCACCATCCTCGACGGCACACCCGCCGACGCCAGGACCGGGACCTGGCGCACCCTCACGGCATGACCCGAGCTTCCCGGGGCGACCGGGCACCGCTGTCGCCACCGCCACTGCTCGCCGTCGGCGCGGTGGCGTCCGCGAACCCGGCCATGCCCTGCCGGGCGGTGTGTGGGTGGGGCTCTTCTTCCCGCCCCTGCCCCGGCCACTGCCCCTGCACCGACGCGAGGCGGCGCCGGGCCCGGTGCCTTAGGACAACATCCCGATCACATTGCGGGTGATGGCACGCACCTGCCGGTCCAGCGGAAGCACGCGCGGCCAGTCGACCGTGGCGGCGGTGAAGACGGTGCCGCCTCGGGTGTACAGGCCCATGGTTGCCGCCCGCACGCCGCCGCCGTTCTCCCGCGCGGCGTGGTGCCAGCCGGCGGCCGGGTCCGTGGGAAGTTCGGCGACGCCCAGGATCGTGAAGTCGACGGGGGTGCCGTCCTCGCCGGTGGCCGCGGCCGTTCCCCGCCCGTCGCGGCGCAGCGCGGCGCCGTCGCATTCGTAGCCGACCAGGGCGTGTTCGGCGCCGAGGAGGTCGCCGTCGCGCAGCCCGGTGCCGATGAAGAGCGGGTGTTGGGCGTGTTGCACGGTGAAGCCCGACGCCGTTCGGGAACCGAGCCAGTGGCCGCCGCCGTTGCGGTAGCTGACGCCGGTCAGGCTGTTCTCCGGTTCGGTTTCCCACCAGTGGTCGGGGACACCTCGGAGCGCGTCGATGTCTGCGCCCGGCCCGGCACCCGGCGGAAATTTGGTACAGGCCAGGGCGCTGCCGTCGTCGGTGACCGTGACGCGCCACCAACAGGTGTTCGCGCCGAAGACGGCGATGTTGCCGCCGCGATCGCGATACGCGGTGACGTGTCGGCGGGCGCGGGCGCTCCAGTACTCGTCGTGGCCGGCGGAGAGCAACAGCCGGTATCCATTGGGTATTTCGGGCCAGGTGTGCAGGTCCAGGTCGGTGCAGTAGTCGACCGTGTGGCCGCTTGCCTCCAGCCAGGCGATGAAGGGCGCGTCCCAGTGCGCGAAAGTCTGGCGCGGGGTACGCGGGTCGTGGGCGTCCGGATGGCCCTTGACCGGGCCGCCGATGCCGCCGCCGGGGCGGCGCAGGTCGACGACCCTGGTACCGCCCGGCGGTGGGGTCACGTGGTCGTGGGTCGACCGGTACAGGCTCCCGCCACCGCTCTCGTTGTAGGCGTGGTAGGTGAAGATCGGCACCTTGTAGAGGATGCGCGTGGTGGGCTCGCGGGGCGTGACCACGAACAACAACCGCCCCGCGCGGGCGTCCACCTCCTCGGCGCTCGCGGGGGCCGGGTCCGGCGGCCCGGCGGCGTCCGCCCGCAGGACGGCCAGGTACACCCCCGAAGGCCAGTCCACGGGAACGACGAAGTCGTAGCCGGGCCAGCGCCAGTCCTCGTCGTGGCGGCGAACCGGCGCATGGCGGCCGTCCGCGTCCAGGCCGGCCATGTGGCGCAGGGTGGCACCGCACCGGTACACGTCCATCCGGAAGCGGCGGGCGCGGGTGGCCACATGCAGGCGCAGGGTGTCCCCGGCGCGAACGCCGGGCCGGGCGGGATACCCGTCGACGACCGGTCGGCGGGTCCGGGAGGCGGTGTCACGGTGCAGATCGGGCATGGGGCGGCTCCGGAGGCGATCGAACGACGACCGGCCTGCGCCGGCGGGGCGACCACCGCTGCCTACCAGGCTCCGCGTCCCCGCGCCATGCCGACCACGGAATCCGGACATCTGCGGACGGGAGTGGCCGCCACTGCTCCGCGGCGGCGCATGTGTAGGCTCATCCGATGGACATGACGGGCGTGCGTTTCGGAACCACCGACTGGTCGTCGGTCCCCACGTCGGAGCATGCGGGCGAGTCCGGCAGCGCGACCTGGCGCACCCGGGAATTCGGTTCCGTGCGAGCGCGGATGGTGGAGTACAGCCCCGGCTATCTGGCCGATCACTGGTGCACGCGGGGCCACATCCTGCTGGTGCTGGAAGGCACGCTCACCACCGAACTGGCTAACGGCGAGATCGTCACCCTCACCGCGGGGAGCAGCTACCAGGTCGGCGACGACATGGAGCCACACCGTTCCAGCACCCGGGACGGCGCCCGTCTGTTCATTGTCGACTGACGGTCGCCCGCATGCGTCGCGCGCCGGTCGGCGACCGAGCGCGTAACCCCGGCCGCCCTGGCGATGTACGCCCGCCGTCAGGGTGCCGGTCTCCGAGTCACGGGCCACTGCGCACACTTCGGCGGCGTCGCCGTACCACGCCTCGCGATCGGCCATCGCGAGTTTGCCACCCTCGATCAGGGCGTGGACGTACTCCGCCGACCCGTGCCCATCCGGCGGCGCGAGGCTCGACGCCCGCCCCGCGCGCAGCCCCGTGGCCGGTATCGGCCCGAGGCCGGGAACAACCCTCCCCGCGCGTCCACTCGGCGGCCCGACGCCCGGGCCGGGCGCGGCCGGCGCGTCCCCGCCGTCGACGTGACCCACCGGTCGACCACCCGCGGCCGGCCTCCCCGTCGGGGACGTCAGCGCATCTGTCGCCGAACCCGCTTCACCTCGCGGTCGACGGCCCAGGCGTCGGCGACCGGCCCGAGGTGGCCGAGCTTGTCGGGGTTGCTCACCCCGCGGATGGTCTGGATCCGCCCATCGCGCATCTCCAGGAGCAGGGCTTGCAGGATCCGCCCGTCCCGGTCGCGCAGGATCGCGCCGGGTTGGCCGTTGACCTCATGCGGCTCGAACGTCACGTCGACCCGGAGCAGCCACGGGAAGACCGCGTCCAACAGCCGGGCCACCTTGACCGCGCCCAGGACGCTCCTGGCCAACTGCGGTGCCCTGCCGCCACCGTCCCCGACCAGCTGCACGTCGGCGGCCAGCAGATTCTGCAGCCCGCCCACGTCACCGTTCCGCAATGCGTCGAAGAACCGCGTCGCCAGTTCCTGCCGTTCCCCGCGGTCCGCTTCGAACCGCGGTCGCCCGGCCTCCATATGCCGCCGCGCCCGCACCAGCAGCTGCCGGCACGCCGCCTCCGAACGCCCCACCGCCGCGGCGACGTCCTGGTACCCGAAGGCGAACACCTCGCGCAGTACGAACACCGCCCGCTCCAGCGGGCTGAGCCGCTCCAGCAGCAGGAGCGCCGCCATCGACACCGAGTCGGCCAGTTCCACCGATCGCGCCGGATCCTGGTACGGGTCGTTCAGCAGCGGCTCGGGAAACCATGGCCCGATGTACTCCTCCCGTCGCACCCGCGCGGAACGCAACACGTCGATCGAGATCCGGGTGACCACCGCCGACAGGAAGGCCTTGGTCGACGTGGGCAGGGTCGCCGAACCGTCGAAACGCAGCCACGTCTCCTGCACCGCGTCCTCGGCCTCACTCACGCTGCCCAGAATCCGGTAGGCGATCGAGAACAGCAGCGGCCGCAACTCCTCGAAGTCATCGACCTTGCCCACGCCGACCCCCCTTCCCCGCAACCCTGCCGCCCGGTCGTACTCGCCGACACAGGCGGCTTCTCATGATCAGCCGGACCACCGGCAGGTCAGGCTGACGCCCCTGGTCCGGCGGCCGGGGGGGCCGCGGTCGGTCCCCGGGCGCGTTGCCCCTGCCCGTGTTCGTCCTCGGGCCCCGGCTCATCGCTTTCAGTGGAACTGCCCGGCCACGTAGTTGCCGGCCGGCTGCCGGGTGATGACGTTCAGCCGGTTCACCGTGTTCATGAACGCGATCAGGAGCACCAGAGAGGTGAGTTGCTCCTCGTCGTAGTGCTTGGCCGCATCGGCCCACGCCTCGTCGCCGACCCCGCCGGCCGCGTCCGCGACCCGGGTCCCCTGCTCCGCCAGTTCCAGCGCGGCACGCTCGGCCTCGGTGAAGACCGTGGCCTCCCGCCACGCCGCCACCATGTGCAGCCGCACCGGCGTCTCGCCGGCGGCGGCGGCCTCCTTGGTGTGCATGTCGATGCAGACGGCACACCCGTTGATCTGGCTCACCCGCAGCGACACCAGTTCCTGCGTCGCGGCCGGCAGCGGCGAGTCCTTGATCGCCTTGCCCGTCGACATGAGGTACTTGAATGCCTTGCTGTCGATCGGTCCGGCGAAGAAGTTCAGTCGCGCGTCCATGGTGTGCTCCCTCGTGCTCGTCGATGCCTACGCCCTCTGAGACGAGGACGCCCACTCCCCTGTGACATCGACCCATGTGACCTGGGTCTCCCACCCGTGGCACGGGTCGGCCGGAGTCGGTTCCCCGGCATCCGGCACTCGTTGCGGCTTCGGTAGCACGTGCGCGTCCGCCGCGAAGTGGCCGCAGTCGGTGGTGAGCGGTGCGAAGCGCAGGTATTCCAGGATGCCGCGCGGGTCCGCGGGCTCGGGCCTGGTGCTGGGGTCGGCGTATACCAGAACGCGGGCCGCAGGAGGCCGCCTTCGGCGAACTCGTCCCACCCCGAAACGGTCGACATGCAGAAGAAGTCGTGACCACGGCCGTACGCGACGATCCGGGTCAGGTGTGCCGCGGCGGCCCGAACGAGCAGGCGGTTCTTCTCCTCGACGGGCAGACCGTCCAGGAACGCCAATCGCTCATGGAGCGACCACAGCGGCGCGCTCGGATCCTGTTGCCGCCTGGTCGTGGCCGGCCCGGTGCCTCGGTCGGATCATGTGGTGGGGCTTCCGGAAGCGCGGAGGGTTCGGCGGATGGCGTTGCGGAGCCAGTGGTGGGCTCCGTCGGCTGTGTGCCGGGGGTGCCAGGCCATGCCGATGGTCACCGGTGGCAGTGCCAGGGGGATATCGAGGAGGCGCAGTCCGAGGGCGGTCGCGTCGTCGGTGAGGGGTGAGGGGGCGGCGCCGGGGAGTGCGGCGGGCACGAGGCAGACGACGTCGCTGCGGATGGCGAGGGTCATTGCGGCCAGGTGGCTGGGGAGGACGACGCTGACCCGCCGGTGGAGGTTCTGCTCGGCCAGGGCGGTGTCGAGGGGGCCGGTGAACCGGCCGCGGCGGCTGACCGCGACGTGCTGGGCGGCGGCGAGCCGAGCCGGGGTCAGGGGTCTTTCGGTGAGGGGGTGGCCTGGCCGGACGGCCGCCATCATGCGAAGGCTGACCAGTTCTTCGATCCGGGTTTCCGGGTCCACGTGGTCGATGGATCCGACCTCCAGGTCGATTCGGCCGTCGCGGAGGGCGGTTCCGGCCTCCAGTTCTTCGCCCCGCAGCCGGAACGAGACCCCCGGCGCCTCCTGCTGGGCCAGTTGCAGCAGTCCGGGGGCCAGTGCCGCACCGACCAGGTCGGCGGCCTGGAGGGTGAAGGTGCTGCGCAGGCCGGCGGGGTCGACGCCGGTGCCGGGGCTGAGCAGTGCTTCGAGGCTGCGTACCACCGCGGCGGCTTCGTCGCGCAGGGTCTGGGCGCGTGGGGTGGGGACCATGGTCTGTCCGGCCCGGACCAGGAGCGGGTCCTGGAGGACGCGGCGCAGGCGGGCGAGGGTGCGGCTCATGGCGGCGGGCGAGGTGTGCAGGCGGGCGGCGGCGCGGGTGACGCTGTGCTCGGCCAGTAGGGCGTCCAGCGCGATGGCGAGATTGGCGTCGATGACCGGCTCTGGGCTGTTCACCAGCATCATTCCGTTTCAGTCAATGATTCCGTGCTGAAGTTCCCATTGTGGCAACACGGCTGTCCTCCGCAGGATGAGGGTCATACCGATCCGGCACGACCTGCGAGGCATTCATGATCGTTATTACCGCTCCCACCGGGAACATCGGCCGTCACCTGCTTTCCGAGCTCCTGGAGTCCGCCCCCGCCGCGGGCGAGGAACTGCGCGTGATCGTGCGCGACCCCGCCCGGCTTCCGGACGCGGCGCGCGGACGCGTCGAGGTGATCACCGGCTCGCACGCGGAAGCCGAGGTCCTCGACCGGGCCTTCGAGGGTGCGGACGCCGTCTTCTGGCTCGTCCCCCCGGACGCCTCCCTGACCCCGCACGACGCCTACACCGGCTTCACCCGCCCCGCCGCCAAGGCGCTCGTCGCCCACGGCGTCGGCCGTGTCGTCGGCGTCTCGGCGCTCGGCCGCGGCACCCCGCTCGCCGACCGCGCCGGCCTGGTCACCGCGTCCCTGGCCATGGACGACCTCATCGCCGGTACCGGTGTTGCCTACCGGGCCCTGGCCTCCCCCTCCTTCTTCGAGAACCTCCTGGAGGAAGTCGACTCGATCCGCGACAAGGGCGTCTTCACCGACAACGTCGACGCCGACCACAAGGCCCCCCGCGTCGCTGTCGCCGACCTCGCGGCCGCCGCCGCCGGCCTGTTGCTGGACCGCTCGTGGACCGGCACCGGCAGCGTCCCGGTCCTCGGGCCGCAGGACCTGTCCCCCAACGACCTGGCCCGCATCATGACCGCACAGTTCGGCCGCCCCATCCGCTACGAACGCCAGCCGCTCGACGAGATGTACACCACCCTGGTCGGCTACGGCCTCAACGAGGCATTCGTCCAGGGCATCGTCGACATGAAGCGGGCCAAGGACGAGGGCCTCGACGCCGGCGTCGTCCGCACCCCGGACACCGCCTCCCCCACCGGCTTCGAGCAGTGGTGCGCCGAGACCCTCAAGCCCGCCGTCCTCTCCTGAGGACCCACCACCCGTGGCCGGAACACATGGTGCCCGGCACACCGAATCCACTCATACCTTGGAGACTTCCCGATGCCCGCTGAGGAAACCCAGCCGCCGGTCACGGCGTTCATGCTCGTCAAGACCACACCCGAGTGGCTCGCCCTGACCGTCCAGGAACGTGTGGACGCCTTCACCACCCAGGTCCTGCCGGCCATCGAGGCCAAGACCACCGGCGTCCGGTCACGCTTCTACGACACCGAGTTCTACTCCACGCGCGTCACCGACGTCTGGGTGTGGGAAGCCGAAGACCACCACGCCTACCAGCTCCTCATCGACGCACTGCGCGAAACCCCCTTCTGGGACCGCTACTTCGAGATCGTCGACCTCCTGGTCGGTACCGAGAACGGCTACGCCCGCACCTACGGCCTCGAACCCGTCGCCACCATCACCACCTGACACACCGCCCACCCCGAACGACTGGTCCGATGCCCTCTCGCCACAACCGGCCGGAGGGCATCGGAGCGGGAAGAACCAGAGCCCGCGTCCACGGCGCCGCGGGGACGGCCAAGTCGGTGACCTGCACCCGTCGAGCAGTCGAGGCGAGTCGGCCGCTCTGCTGGTCGGTCCGTGGCAATGGGGAGACCGAACCCCCACCGGAATGCCGCGTGCATGGCTGTGACACGACAACTCGCCCCGGTGAGCGGGGCGTACGTCACCCGCTGCCGTGACTCGGCGGCAGCCAGTCCTGACCGCGGAGAACACCGACGGCCGAGGGGAACACCTTCACCCCAGGAGGCGATCATGTCCGGGGAGACAGCCGTTGCGACAGCGTTCGCGTGCTTCGGTGCCGCCACTGCGGCGTACGGTCAACCCCCGGACCGCCGCCGTTCGACGGCGTAGGCTGCCGAGCACGGGACGACGAGCCCGGGACGGCCGGCGCTCGGAGTCGGCCGACGCCGGGAGTTCGGCCGACGAACGATGTGGGCGGACATGATCGAGACGAATGGACGGACACCGCGCATGGAATCCGGCAAGACATCGCCCGAGGCCCTGATCGCGTCGCTCGACGACGCGAACGCCCGGCTCTTCGTACGGTTGCTCGGCCGCCCCGACGGCCACGACATGCTGTACCGCATCAGCGGAACGGTGCACAATCACGTGCCCGGTGACGTTTACGGCAAGGTCTTCCCGCACGGTCGCGTGCTGTTCGGTGTCGAGGGCTACAACATCCGCCGGCTGATCAACCCGCCGGGCACCGACGACCTGCACATGGTCTCGCGCGAGATCGTCTTCTACACCGACCCGAAGGACGGCACCGTCCTGACCGAGTGGACGAACCCGCTGGACGGACACACCCGTCCCCTCCCGCCGATCGCCAACGACCGCGTCCAGCTGTCGTACCGCATCCGCGACGGCGCCCTGTACGCGCTGTTCGGCCCCGCCGAGGTGCCGCTGGCCGCCTCCGTCGCCCCGCGGCGGGTCCATCGCAACCTGGTGTGGACGCTGGACGTGCCGCCCGTCTATCGCCTGGCCGACCGCTACGGCATCGACGACGACTTCGGCCTCGCGAACTCGACCTACACGTCATGGGAGTTGTTCGACTTCCTGGTGCACGAGGACGACGCCCACGCGTACTCCGGTACGGATGCCGCCACCCGGACGGGAGCGATGCCCGTGAGCAACTGTTGGAGCCGGATCTGCCCGTACGTGCCGGCGATGGGCATCGCGGAAAGCGAGACGCCGGGCAACCTCGTCTACCACGCGCGTGCCTGGAGCATGGACGGTTTCGACGCGCTCGAACCGTGGTTGGCCGATCTCGTACGCACCCACCACCCGCTGTACACGAGCGCCCCCGACACCCCCGGCAGCGAACCCAACACCACCACCTGGACCGCGTTCCACGCCGACGTACTGGCCCCACGCGGCCTCACCTGGCGCGAATGGCGCGACACGGCCCACTGAGGCGCTCACCCACTCCCCACAACTGCTGTTGGAAGCGCGACGCGTGATTCCGCCGAGATCGCGGCGGACCCGGTCGGCCCGCCGCACGCGCGCGGATCAGGACGAGTCGGCCAGGAAGCCGGTCACGGTTGCGACGTACTGCTCGGGGTGCGTCGAGTGCGGGACGTGCCCGGCGCCGTTCAGCGCGGCGACCCGCGCGTGTGGGATCGCGTCGGCGAGTTTGCCGATGATCTTCGGAAACCACGCCGGACTCGCGGTGCCGTGGGTCAAGAGCACGGGGGCGGCCAACGTCGACAGACCGGACGGGTCGATCGCCGCCCAGTGCGGATCGTTTTGTTCGTCCAGGAACGTGGCGGCGTTGCCGACGAAGGTCTCGCGTACCGGAGCGGGCAGCTTCGCCCACATCCCCGGCCCGAGAGCGACCTCCTCGACGAACCGGTACACCCCGCCCCGGTCGTCGCCCGCGCGCAGGCTGTCCACGACCGCGTCGATCCGGCTCCCCATCTCACGCATCAGCGGCTCGAGTTCCGGATCGCCCGCCACGGTCTCCAACAGCGGCGGCTCGTGCGCCACGAGGCTGCGGAACACCTCGGGCCGACGAGCGGCCCGCCCCAGCGCCGTGGACGCGCCGAAGGAGTTCGCGACCACGTGGGCGGGCGCCATGTCGAGCCGCTCCAGCAGCGCCGCCAGGTCGTCCTCGTCCTGGGTGCGGGCTCCCGGGCCGGCCGGCCCGGTGCTCCGGCCGTGGCCTCGACGGTCGTAGGTCACGACGCGATAGGACGCGGCGAGCGCGGGAACGACCGACCGCCAACTGTTGTGGTCGGTCCAGGAACCGTGCACGAGGACGAGCGGCTCGCCGTCGCCCGCGACTTCGTAGTACAGGTCGGCGCCATTCACCTGTGCGTGCGGCATGCCGGGTTCCCCTCGCTCGGGTGTCACGGCGGTCCCGCCGTTCACTGCGTTCACGAACCACCGTCGCACGAACCACCGTCGCGAGCGCGACATTCCCGGGCGGCGCCCCTCCCGGGCACGCGCCGACGCCGCCCATGGCTCGGTTGTCGGGCCTTCCGGAAAGCCGAATTGCACGAGGCGACCGGCAGGGAGTCAGTCATCCGCGAGCGCCCGCATGTGGGGATATGTCGCCGCGCGGGGATTCGGTTCGGCGGCGTGATGTATTTCACTGTCCGCGCGCGCCGACAAACCCCGGGCATGCGCCGACGGATCGAATTCGGCACGCCTTTTCGGAAGCTCGCTCCCCTCGTGGAGCCTCCGATTCCCGCGTATCGACAAATCATCGTCGGCGACGTGCGGACAGCCCTCGACCTGCGGTCGGGTAATCGATGGGAGATCGGGCAGGAAGGGACGAGAAGGGCGAAACATCAGGTAGGGGATCTGCGCGTGAGGCATGCCACAGAATTCGCTTGGCTTTCGACTTCGGAACGGGTTAGGTTGATCCAGCCTACCGGCATCCGGACGTTTGGGGACGATTCGGTTAATGCGGCCCAAAGGCGTGGGGGAATCATCCGATGCGCGTACCGCACGCATCGGCGAGCACGGCAAGACCTGTGAATCGATAAATGTTTCAGAGTGTCCGCCGGTACTCCACCCGGGCGCATCCTTTCGTTGGGATCGCCATCGGTCGGTGCTTCTTTCGTTTTGATTTTCCAAGAGAAGGTCGGGCTTTGATGAAGCCACGTCGTCTGATCACCGCGATCGTTTCAGCCGCCACTGTCGCGCTGGGCACGGTCGCTCTTTCCGCCCCGGCCGGCGCCGCCGACGCCGACTCGGTGGTGCGGCTGTCGGGCTGGAACGCCGTCGCCACCTCCGCCGCAATCTCGCAGGCGACCTACAACAACGGCGGCGCCGACGCCGTCGTGCTGACGCGCGCCGACCACTTCGGTGACGGCCTGGTGGCCGCGCCGCTGGCCGTCGCCAAGAAGGCCCCGCTGCTGCTCACCGAGACCCAGTCGCTGAGCCCGGAGGCGGAGGCGGAGCTCAAGCGCGTCCTGCCGCAGGGCAAGTCGGTCTACGTCCTCGGTGGCGAACTCGCGCTCTCCAAGAACGTCGAGAACCGGGTCAGGGCTCTCGGCTACAACGTCGTGCGCATCGGTGGCGCGTCGCAGTACGAGACCGCGATCAACATCGCGAACGCGGCCACCCTGAGCCCGAAGTACATCCTCCTGGCCACCGGTCGGGAGTACTACGACGCGCTGGCCGCGGGTGCCTCGGCCGCCCTCGACGGCAGTGTCGTCGTCCTCACCGACGGTGCCAACCTGCCCAACTCGGTGCGCAACTACCTCGACCAGCACCCGAACTCGGAGCTGGTCACCGTCGGCACGCCGGCCGAGGACGCGCTGTACAACAACTACAACCGCGACTACTACGCCTTCTCCGGTGACGACGCGATCGACACCGCGCTCGCCGTCGCGGACTGGCTCGAGACGCCGGGCAACGCGAGCATCGCGACGATGAACACGTACCACGACGCGATGGCGGGCAGCGCGCTGTCCGGCCTGATCGGGGCACCGGTCCTGCTGAGCAACAGCGACCGGCTCGACCCGCGCGTGGCCGCGTGGATCACCACCCACCGCCCGACGCTCAAGAACGCGCTGCTCTACGGCGGCACCCTGGCGTTGAGCGACCGCGTCTTCACCGACACGCAGAACGCGCTCGGTGTCGGCGGCGCAGCGCTGCGCACCGCACCCCAGGCCCCGTCGCTGACGGCGCCCAAGGAGAAGGGCGACCGCCTGAACAAGTTCCCCAAGCACGCGCCGGCCACCACCGCCACCCGCTGATCCCGACGGCGTCCGCGACCGCTCCCCGAGCGGTCGCGGACGCCGTTCGCCGGAAAGGCGCCGTGCCGGGGCCACGTCGTGGCCCTCGCCGGCGCCTCGACCGTCGGCAAGGCAGCCGCACGAACGACGGCGGCGGGCCGATGCGGTACTCGGCGACGTTCGCCCGCCTGGTCCTCACAGGACGCGGGTGGCCCGCAGGAGACGCCATACCGCGGCTACGCGGACCCGGTCCTGGAAGGCCACGTACTCGGGTTCGCTCACGTGCGGGGCCCACTTGAGCTTGAAGGCTTCCTGCGACCTCGCCGGGTAGAGATCGCGCCCACGCTTCGCGCTCTGCCGGATCGTCCACCCGAGGACTCCGGAGGCACCGGGCGGTTCGTGCTCGTCCGCCAGCCCGACGAAGGGCGCGAGCCCGAGGTGCAGCCAACCCGCGCCCTCCTCCGTGAAACGGTTCAACGCGGTGAGAGTGATCAGTTCGTGGGTACCGACAGGGGCCTGTGGGCAGCGTCGCGACAGGTCGCACAACCACCCCGGTCGACTTCCCCAGGCCGGCGCGTAGGTGATGTAGGCGACGATCGCCCCGCGGTGGTGGGCCAGGAACGTACGGCGCAGCGTCCGGCCGATGCCGCCGTGTTCGCCGACCATGAAGGACAGTTGCCGCACGAGGCGTCCCTTGTCGCGTAGCCACTGGCGGTCGATGTGGTCCAGGGTGCGTTGATCGGGCAGGGCTTCGGATCGCACCTCCGTGACGACGACCCCCTCCCGCCGGGCCCGGGAGACGTTCTGCCGGACCTTGGCGAGGGGTTTGCCGCGCAGCGTGAAGCGGGACAGGTCGATGCCGTGCGAGATACCGAGCTGGTTGACCGTGAAACCGCGGTCGGTGTACAGAGCGATGTCGTTCGACCGAAGCTGAACCGCGGTCAGCAACTTGCGCCGGCCGGGGCCGCGACCGAGCGTGTGCAGGTACTCGTCGAGGAGCGGTCCTCGTTCCGCGGGCGCCGCGAAGGGTCCGGCGAACTGGATGTGGTGGCGCTGCCCCGGCAGGTAGGCGACGAGCCCGGGGACGCCGCTCCCGTAGTAGTGCCGCGTTTGGGCATTGACCGCCAGGAAGGCGCTCGGATGGTCGGCATGGCTGCGCAGCAGCCCGATCGGGTCCTGCTCGCTCGACACCGGGACCGCGGCCGTGGCCGCCGCTCCCGGGCGACCGTCGGCACCGTGTCGGCTCTCGCCGGCCGCGCCGCCCTGGGCCGGCAACACGCCGTCGCGGGCATCACTGCCGGTACCGTTTCCACCGCTCCGGTCGATCCGAACGGAAGACGGCTCTTCTCTGCCGAAGGTCATGGCTTCCCCAAGCTGAGGCGGTCGTGTCGAAAGGACAAACGAGCCGTCCGAACGTGGGGACACGCTCCATCCGGTTTGCGTGGGCCCGGCGGTGACGGTGATTCCGCCGCTGCGTGCGATGCTCCGTCGAGCCCCGTCGACGTCAAGTCCGGTTCTCCGGGCGACGGTAGGGTTCGAGGGTGACCGACACGTTCGCGCAGGACACCACCCGCCCGCGTCGGGGTCGGCGCGAGTCGCGCCCCTCGGGCGACGATCGGGAGCAGGCGATCCTGGCCACCGCCGAGCGGTTGCTCGGCGAGCGGGACCTGAGCGAGATCTCCGTCGACGACCTGGCACGCGGGGCGGGCATCTCCCGGCCCACGTTCTACTTCTACTTCGCCTCCAAGGAGGCGGTCCTGCTCACCCTGATCGACCGGGTGGTCGCCGAGGCCGACGCCGCCTCGTCGGCTCCCCCCGAAGGCGCGCCCGCGGACCCAACCGCCCACTGGTGCACGGTGATCGACGCCTTCCTGGCGACCTTCCGGGCGCACCGCGCGGTGACCCTGGCCGCGGCCCGGGTGCGCGGCGGCAACCGCGAGGTGCGCGAGTTGTGGGCCGGGGTGATGGAGACGTGGGTGGCGCGGGCGGCCCACGCGATCGACTGCGAACGCGAGCGCGGCGCGGCTCCCCAGGGGCTGCCCGCGCGCGACCTGGCCATCGCGCTCACCTCGATGACCGAGCGCGTGCTGCACGCGACGTTCGCCGCCGAGCGGCCCGCCCTCGCCGAGGCCCGCGTCGTCGACACGCTGCTCGGGATCTGGCTCGCCACCGTCTACCAGGCCCCCACCCCGCCGCGGGAGTGATACTGCCGGGGCGGCAAGGCACTCGGCGTCCCGCGCGGGCCGTCGTACAGGGGAGTCCCCACGGCCCGGGAGAGCGGCCGACTTCCTCACCCGAAAGGGTGATTCCTGGTGCTCGGACACGGCACCGCGCGCCCGCCGGCCCGCGAGTCGCCCTCGTCGACGCGGCAACGGGTGACCCTACGCCGGTGGGCGGGATCCCGAAGGAATCCCGCCCACCGGTACGACATCGACCGCTCTCGCCTGTCGGCTACGGCCTGTTCTCGACCACGACCGCCTCGTCGTCCGAGTGCACCGAAAGGTGGTGCCGGGTGTCCGGTTGGTCGGACAGCCAGGCGACCCGGTTCTCCACGTCCACGACGACCCGGGCGGGATGTTCGCCGTGGGCTCGTGCCACGTGCTCGCGCATCGCGACCTCCTCCGCGTGCAGTCGGGCCGGGGCCCCGGCCGGCAGACCGTAGACGTAGGCAAGCCCACCGGTCGGCCAGTCGGCCTGTTCCAGGACGGCCCGGTCCAGCCGGCTGGCGCCCCCGACGACCTGGGACAGGCTCATCTTCGGCGCGGGTCGGCGCTCCAGGAGGAAGGCCCGCCGATCGGCGCCGGATTGCAGTTCCAGCACACTCGGCGGGGAGACCATGCTGACGTTGCGGAACGCGGCGCACAGCCGGTCCCCCGCCAGGACCTGGAAGTCGACGAAGAGGAGGTCACCCTCGGCTCCGGCCGGACGGGCCTCCACCCGCAGTTGCCCCTCGGTGGGGAACGGGGCGAAGAGGTCCATGCGGACCAGGCCGTGCGGGTAGGGCACCACGTTGGGCCCGACCTGTGGGTAGGGCAACCAGAACACCCGATCGGCGATGATGTGCGTCGCCGCGTCGAGCAGCCCGGGATGGGTGAAGGTGCCGGGCACGGAGCCCCGTTCCGCCTCCAGGATTCCCACGGCGCCGGCACTGCCGTAGCCGACCTCGGTGAGATACCGGAAGGCCGGACCGTGCGGCAGGCGATGGGTGAGATACGGCAGTTCGGCCCGTTGGGCATCCGTGAGCGGCGGCAGCGGAGCCGGCGGGTCGAGCCGGTCGAACGTGATCGTCGCCTCGGCGACGAGTTCGAACCGGGACAGCGCCTCGTTCGGGGCCGGGCGCCACATCAGCAGGCTGACGTGCACGTCCCGGCCGCGATCGGCCATCGGCTCGACCCGGGTGAGCAGTCGCGTGGTGCTCACCACCGGGATCCAGCGCTGGAGGCGCAGTTCCCGCAGGCCGGTCGCCCGCAGACCGGTGTACGTGCTCGCCGCCTGGAACAGGTGGTCCACCGTGCACATCATCGGCAGCACCGGCAAGGTCCAGGTGGGACAGTGGTCCAGCACCCACGGATCGCCGTCGGGGCTGACGACGAACTCACGCTCGGCCGGGCCGGGTTGCGGCACCCGAACCGGTTCGGCGACGTCGGCGACCTCGGCGGCCGGCCCGGTCGGCGGAATCGGCCCGCCCGGCCCGCCCGGCCCGGCCGGCTCACCCGGCGGGAGCGGGGCGGCGGGCGGGATCGGGGCGGCCGGTGGAACCAAGGTGGCCAGGGTGCCCGGTTCCTTCATTCCTGCCGAGCCCGGTACGAACGCGCCCGCTTCCGGCTGCGGCTGTTGGAACATGCCGGCGACGTCGAGCAGCGCCCGGGTCGCCTGCCGCTGCACCTCCAGGAACAGCAGGTGGTTCTCGTGTCGAGTGTTCAGGAACTCCACATGCGTCCTGCCGACGGCCCGCTGGTGAGCACTGAGCGCGGTCGGTACCAGGGTCTCCTCGACCGGGACCGGGACCGGGGTCGAAAGCGGTGCCGCAACCCGGACCGGGACAGGGGCCGGAGCCGGGACCGGGACCGAAGCCGACCCGTCGATCGGGGTCGCCGGCGGGAGTGGAGCCCGGGTCGGCGCCGGTGTGGATACGCCGATCTCGGCCGCCGGCACCGGGCGGGCCGCGGGCAGCGACACGAGTTCCCGCGCCGGGCCCGCGTTCTGGAGCCGAAGCACGTTCCTGAGGTCGAAGAAGGCGATGCTGGACAACCGCCGGGCGGGCGTCTGCCCGTCGGCCCTTCGTCCCAGTGTCGCGATGCCCGTTGCGGCCGGAGCAGTGTCCATCGCGGTCAGGAAGAGGTCGGCCGCCGGCGCCCCGAGCGGGGCGATGGTCACCTTCGCCCTGCCCAACTCCGGCTGCGGAAGCGCCTGGGCACCCACGGCCGGCACGCTGCGGTGGTACAGGGCCACGGTCGCGCATGCGACGCCGAGGAGGCCGGCGGCGCAGTGCGGGCGCCCGAACAGGCCGGAGGGATCCAGCCGGGCCGGCCGGGCCGACGGTGCGGGCGACGCTTCGTGGTCGCCGACCACCAGATCGACGGCGGCCTGCGTCGCGTCGGCGGCCCGGTCGTCGGCCTGCGGGTCGATGACGGCGAGGACGGGGTCGCCGTCCCGGCGGGCGTGGTCGAGTCGCTTGAGCGCCAGCACCACGGCCGCGTTCCCCTCGGCTCCGGGGAGTCCGAGATCGCGGACGACCGCTCGGTGCACCACCGTGGAGGCGAGGTCGACCGCGCCCACGAGCGCCGCGTCGCTCGCTCCACTGCCGATCGCGTCGACCGCGAGGTCGAGCGCGCGGATGCCGGAAGCCTCCTCCGCGCACACCGCGACGCTGGCGTCGGTCAGCCGGAGCTGCGCACTGATCCGGTTGGCGGCGATGTTGCCCAGGCCCCCGAGGGACCACGGCGGGCAGTTCAACGGGTCGACGACGCGATCCTCGGAGGACGCCGCCGCCGCTGCCGCCGACCGGCGGGCTTCGAGGGTGGTGCGGTTGTGCCAGACGGAAAACTCGGCGTGCACGGTCGCGCTGCCGACGCCCACGAGCACCATGGTGCGCTCTTCGGGCAGTGTCACCGCGCGGGCCGCGTCCCGGGCGGCCTCCAGGACCAGCAGGTGTTCGCCGGAGGTCTGGAGCATGTCGTTGGGCGGCATCCGCAGGCCGTCCACGCGCAGTTCGACCGTACGCGGTGGCCGCAGCCTGGGCTCGCCTTCCAGCAGGGCCTCGACGAAGTCGCCGGTGGTGTCGCCGTCGCCGACGCGGGCGCCGAGGCCGACGATCGCCACCTGGTGCCGCCGGCGCCCGGCGGGGCCGGGCACGGCCCCGCCGGGGAAGGAGGTGGATGCCCGGTCGGCGGTGTTCCAGGCGTCCACGACCAGGTGGGCGTTGACCCCGCCGAAGCCGAAGCCGCTGACCGCGGCGCGCCGCAGTCCCTGCCATTCCTCCGGTTGGGACGGCGGCCGCAACGGTGTCCCGCGCAGGGCCTCGTTGGCCTCGTCGGCGCCGACGGTCGGCGGCACCGTGCCGTGCTCCATCGCGCCCAGCACCTTGAGCAGGGCGGCGCCCGACGCGGCGGTGAGCGGATGGCCCAGGTTGCCCTTGACCGATCCGATCGGCAGGTCCGTGCGTTCGGCGAAGATCCGGGCCGCACAGCTCAGTTCCACGGTGTCCCCGACCGCGGTGCCGGTGGCGTGGCATTCCAGCAGGGACACCGTCTTGGGGTCGATGCCCGCGGCCCGGTAGGCCAGACTCATCGCGCGTTGTTGCCGGCCTCCGTCCGGGACGAGCATGCCGCCCCGGCCGCCGTCGTTGGTGGCCCCGATGCCGCGGATCACGCCCAGGATGGGCACGTCCGCGGCCAGGGCGTCCTCCAGTCGCATCAGGGCGAACATCGCGGTCCCCTCGGCGGGGACCAGGCCGTCGGCGTCGCGGTGGAAGGGCCGGGAGCGGGCGCTGGGGCTCAACGCCCCCAATCGGCCCATGCCGTGGCTGATGATCTCGGGTGCGCCGCCGTTGAGCGCCCCGGCGACCATCAGGTCCGCCTGCCGGAAGTGCAGCTTCCGGCAGGCGAGTTCGATCGCGTACAGCGCCGATGCGCAGGCCGCCTCCAAGACCACCGCGCCGGCCCGCAGTTCGAACGCCTGGGCCACGAGCTGCGCCGGGAGCCCGAAGCAGAAGCGGCTCATCGGGATCGGCGCGTGCCGGTCGTGCCGGGGCCAGCCGGCCCGGACCTCGGCCGGCTGGGAGCGCAACCAGACGTCCTCGGCGTAGGCGACCATCGACGTGGTCGGGCACGAGATATTGCCCAGGACCAGGCCGGTGCGTCGGTGCAGGCCGAGCCGATCGACCTCGGCGAGCGCCTGCCGGGTCGCGTGGACGACCCAGCGGACGGTCGGATCGAGGCCCTTGATCTGCTCGGCGTCGATGGCCAGGCCATTCGGATCGAAGCGCTCCTCGAACCCGGTGACGTGGCCGAACACGGTGCTCGCGGGGTCGGCCCCGCTCCACTCGGGCCCGGCTGTCGGGCGCCCGATGGAGAACGGGGTCAGCCGTACCGCGCCGGAGACCACGGTGTCCCACAGTTCGGCGGGATTGTGTGCTCCGGGCAGGACGCAGCCGCGTCCCACGATGGCGATTGCCGGAAAGTCCATGCCCCTCACGCGTCCGTCGAGATCAGCGCGGCGGCTCGGTTCGAGCTGGACAGGTCCGGTCGGTAGACCATTTCCACGCCGGCGAGCACGGCCAGAACCTGCTCGGCGCCGTCCTGTTCGATGGTGAGCCAGACGTCGCAGATCGCGTTGTCGGTGCCCTGCATGACGCTGTGCACGGTGCACTTCACGGGCGCCTCCACGGCGCCGGTCGACAACACGCGCACCTCACGGATGCCCATCGGCAACGATTGCACGCCGGCCGAGGACAGTACCCACAGGCAGGCCGCCTGGAGCGCGCCGTCCATGACGAGCGGGTCGGTCTGCCAGGTGTCGTCCGCCCAGCCGAGCCGCCGTGCCCCGACGAGGTCGCAGGTCGCCCCGGTGGAACTCATCCCGTTGATCGTGTGGATGGCGTGGAAGAGCGGGCCGTGGAAGAGCATGCCTCCGTCGTAGAAGGCGCTCCCCGGTTGTACTTCGAAGCTCTCGTCGACGGGTTGCGCGGCCGGGGCGGTCATCTTCGCCGCCTCGCCCGGACCGGCGAGAGCCGCGTAGTGCAGGGCACCGTCGAGACTCTTGAGTTCCAGACGCAGCGGGGCGTCGGCGTGGGTGTCGTCGGGGCGCACGTGCACCCGCAGTCGGGTCTCCTCCTCCCCGAACTTGTCCAGCGCGATGGTGCGCAGCACGCGCAGGTCGCGAACCAGCACACCGTCGTTGCCGGGCAGGGCGGTACACGCGGCGTGGGTGAACCATTCCAGGACCAGTGCCACGGGCACCACGGGACGTCCCGCGATGCTGTGATCGACCAGGTAGGGGTGGGTGTCGGCGCCGACGACGATATCCGTGACGTTCGTACGGTCCGTCGCCTCGGCGGCGGGACCCGCCGTGCCGGCGGCGAGGGAGACGCAGGCGGGGCCCGGCTGTTCCAGCTCGGTCATGAAGGCCCTGACTCCGGCGGCCTCTTCGAGGAGCGGGACACCGAGTCGACGGAAGTGCTCGGCGTGCGCGGGGGAAACCATGCCGGCGGCCCAGGGACCCCAGGCCACGGCCTTGACCGTGCATCCCGGGCGGTGCTTCGCCTCGGTCGCGGTGATCTGCTCCATGGCCTGGTTGGCCGCGGCGTAGTCGCACTGTCCGGCGGTCCCCAGTCGCGCGCTGACCGAGGAGAAGGCGCACACCAGGCGCACCGGGTCGTCGGCGGTCAAGTCGAGGAGAGTGCGGAACCCGCGCACCTTGGTGTCGTAGACCGCGGTGAACTGGTCCTGGGTCTTGTCCGAGATGTTGCTGTCGGCGATGACCCCGGCGGCATGGATGATTCCGGTGATCGGGCCCCAGTCCCGGCGTACTTCGGCCAGTGCCTCGAAGACCCGCTCGCGGTCGGTCGCGTCGGCGGTGACGTAGCGGGTCTCCGCTCCGGCGACGGCCAACTCCTCCAGGGTGGTGCGGATTTCGCGGGAGGCGAGCACCCGGGCGGAAGCGAGGGCGAGTTCGGCCAGCGTCGGGGTCTTGCCGGTAGCCTCGTCGCGGCGGCCGCCCAGAATCTGCCGGATGGCGCTCTCGTCCGCGGCGCCACGCAGTTCGTCGTCCTCGTCGACGGGGCGGCTCCGGCCCAGGAGCAGGAACTTGGGCCGGTGGGCGCGGGCCAGCGCGAGCAGGCAGGACGCGGTGATGCCGCGGGCCCCGCCGGTGACGACGACCACGGGGTCCGGCCCGAGGTCGAGCGGCTGCGGTGATCCGATCGGCTCGGTGGTGCCGCGCAGCAGCGCGCGCGAGCCGTCGGCCGCCAGCGCGACGTCGGTGGTGTCGTCGCCGTGCAGGAGTTCGGTGGCGATGGCCTGGGCGATGTCCTGCGGGGCGCGCGCGGCCCGGTCGATGTCGATCGTCTTGATCGAGGCGTGCGCCCATTCGTTCGCGGCGGTGCGGGCGAGCGCGGCGATACCCGCACAGCCCTCGCGGCCGCGCATGCCGGTGGTGCCGAACGCGCCGCCGGTGTCCTGGACGACGACCAGGACGCCGCCTCGGCGGTCCATGGCCTCGGCGATGGTGTGCAAGGTCGTGAAGACCTCGCGGGTGGGTGCGTCCGGGTCCTGCTCCGGGTCGATCCCGCGCAGGCCGGCGAGTACGATCACGGCGGTGGAGTCTTCGGTCACGCGGTCCGTGACGGAGGCTTTGATGCCCTCGCGTCGCAGCGTTTCCGCCAGGCATTCGGCGACACCGGTGCCGTCGTCGGTGATCAGCAGCGGTTGTTCGCGCAGGCCCTTGAGCGGGGCGCCGGCGGCGGGCTCGACGGGTACCAGGGTGGTGCCGGTGCGCAGGACCGTGAACTGCGGCGCAGGGTGCGTGGCCTGCGCGGGGATCTGCTCCTGCGCCCGGGCGACCGGCGCGGCCGGGGCGGCGACGGGGGCCTGGGTCTGCGCGGGGGCGCCCTGGGGGGTGCGCAGCGAGGTGATCTTGTCGGCGATCGCGGCGATCGTCCGCAGCCGGGCCAGGTCGGCCGGGTCCACGTCGGCCTCACCCGGAAAGTGGTCCCGCAACCGGGTCAGGATCTGCACCCGCTTGATCGAGTCGACCCCCAGGTCGACCTCCAGGTCCATCTCCGGCGTGAGCATCTCCACCGGATAGCCGGTCAATTCGGCCACGATCGCCAACGCCACATCCGCGCCGCTCTCCTGAACCGGCGCCGGGACGAGGGCCTGGGCCTGGTGGGCGGCCTGCGGGGCGGCGCCGTCGGACGCGCGCAGCGAGGTGATCTTCTCGGCGATCGCGGCGATCGTCCGCAGCCGGGCCAGGTCGGCCGGGTCCACGTCGGCCTCACCCGGAAAGTGGTCCCGCAACCGGGTCAGGATCTGCACCCGCTTGATCGAGTCGACCCCCAGGTCGACCTCCAGGTCCATCTCCGGCGTGAGCATCTCCACCGGATAGCCGGTCAATTCGGCCACGATCGCCAACGCCACATCCGCGCCGCTCTCCTGAACCGGCGCCGGAGCAGGAGCCGGTACAGGGACCGGAGCCGAAGCGGCGGCAACGGCGGGGGCCAGGGCCGGTGCCGGGACCTGCGGGAGCGCCGGCGGTGCCTGGACCGGACTGTGCTGCGTCGCGGGTGGCCCCGGAGCCGGGGCGACCTGTGCCACCGGCACGGGCGGCCGGGCCTGAGTGACCGGGGTCGCCGGGTACTGCGTCACCGTGGGCGTCGCGGGGCTGATCTCCCGGGTGACGCGCGGCTGGCTCTCCAACGCGCGCGGGCTGGGCGCGAGCGGAGCGGGTGCCTCGACGGGAGTGTGGGCGGGGGCGGGCGCGGGCGCGGCTGCGGCTCGGGGCTCGGCTCCGGGCCGCCACGCCATCAGCGTGTCGAGCGAGGTCTTGGCCAGGTCGAGGTAGGAGGCGTGGCTGGCCGAGGTGGTGCTCTGGTAGGCGCTGTGCGCGTCGCCCGCCTGTCGCTGCACCTCCAGGAAGGCGTGCAGCCAGGCACCGGACGCGGTCACCGGCGTCCACGTGGACCCGGACGAGGTGACGTCGTGCGCCGTCGATTCCGCGGCCGGCACGTCGTGGGTGCGCACCGGAACGGCGGGGGTCGCCTGCACGGGAACGGGCGCCTGTACGGGCTCGGGTACGCGTGCGGGTGCGGGTGCGGGTGCGGCGACCTGTGCCACGGCGGTGACCGGGGTCGCCGCGGGCGGCGCGGCCTGGATCCGGGCGGGCGGTGCCACCTGGGTCACGGCGGGCGGCGTCGAGAGCGCGGCGGCGACCTGCGGGGTCGAGGTCGTCGTCGGGCCGGCCGGCGGGGCCCCGGGGGACTGCTCGTGTACGGCGGGGGCTGCGGCGGTGCTCTCGCGGTGGTCCACGTCGGGGTTGGGACCGGAGATGGGGATGGTCATACCCGTCCTTGTCAACGATGGCGAAGGAGTGCTCGAGGTGAACGAGGCCCACAGCGGGGCGAAGTCCAAGGGGCGGCCGGCGACGGCCAGCGCACCCAGGACGCGGTGCAGCGCGGCGAGTCCGGATCCCCGGGTGTGGTCCGCGCTCAGCGCGACGTGCGGCCGGTCCGCGAGGATCCTGCCGACCAGGCCGGTGAGTACCGTTCCCGGCCCGGCCTCCACGAACGTGCGGACGCCGTCCTCGTACATCGCCAGGATCATCTCGGCGAAGCGCACGGAGGAGGTGACGTGGTCGTGCAGCACGGTGCGGATTTCCGGCGCCGTGCCGGGATACGGCTTGGCGTCGGCGTTGCCGTAGACGGGCATCCGCGGCGCCGTGAACTCGTGCTTTTCCAGGGTGGGCCGCCACCCGGTGGTCGCGGACTGCAGCAGTGGGCTGTGGAAGGCACAGGAGACGGGGAGCCGTTGGGTGGGGAGCTTCTGCTCCTGTGCTCGCTTCTCCACCTTGGCGATGGCCGATTCCGCGCCCGAGACGACGTGCTGCGTCGGGGAGTTGTAGTTGGCAACCCAGGCTCGGCGGATGCCGCGGACCAAGTCGTCGGCTTCCTTGGCGGAGGCGGTGACCGCGAGCATCGCGCCCGACACCTTGCTCGCGTCGCGCAGGAGTTCGCCGCGGGCGCGGGCCAGGGCCATCATGGTTTCGTCGTCGTACACGCCGGCCGCGTTCAGGGCGGCGAGTTCGCCGAAGCTGTGCCCCGCCACGCAGTCGGGCTCGAAGCCGACAGCGCCCAGGATCTCCCGGATCATCAACGCGTGGGCGGCGAGCGCCGGTTGCGCGACTTCGGTGGCCTTGAGTCGCTCGGCCTGCTCGCGCTTCGCCGCCTTGTCGACAACCGGGGGCGGGAAGACGGAGCGGTGCAGGAGGTGTCCGTCGATCTCGAAGCCCGCCAGCCGGTCCCACGCGGCGAGCGCGTGTGGCTGGTGCAGCACGACGTCCATACCCATGTCGGGGTACTGGCTGCCCTGTCCCGGGAACAGCAGCGCGATCTTGTCGGTCGAGGCGGGGCCGCATGCGTAGCGCACGCCGGCCGGCGTGTGGAACGCGGTCTGCGGTTCGGCCACGATCCGGCGTCGGGCTTCGGCCGCGTGGGCCCGCAGGTCCTCCTCGTCGCGCACGACCAGGCACAGCCGGTGTGCCGCCGCGGCGTCGAAGGCGAGTTGGGTGCGGCGCGCCAGGTCGGCCGGCGGCGCGGTGTCGGCGGTCAGCGCGTCCAGAGCCGTGACCAGCGCGGGGCCGGAATCGGCGCTCAGCAGGACCAGTTCGCTCGGCGCGCTGCGGGTGTGCGACGCGCCCGCCAAGGCGGGTTCGGCGGCACGGTGCTCTTCGAGCGTGACGTGGAAGTTGGTCCCGCCGAACCCGAAGCTGGAGACCGAGGCCCGGCGCGGGTGGTCGGCGTCCCGGATCCAGGGCCGGGTTCGGGTGCTCAGGTAGAACGGGCCCTTTTCCAGTTCCAGGGTGGGGTCGGTCCGGTCGGCCTTGAGCGTGGGCGGCAGGATCTTGTGGTGCAGTGCGAGCGCGGCCTTGGCCAGCCCGACGGCGCCCGCGGCGGTGCGGGTGTGACCGATCTGCGATTTCACCGATCCGAGCGCGCAGCGCGCGATGTCGGCCGGGTCGCCCGAACCGAACACCTCTTGCAGGGCCCTCACTTCGGCGGTGTCACCGGCCTTGGTGCCGGTGCCGTGCGCCTCGATCAGTTCCACCGTCGCGGGGCTGTAGCCCGCGCTGGCATAGGCCCGGCGTAGCGAGCGGACCTGACCGGCGACGGCGGGGGCGTAGATCGATGATCCGCGTCCGTCGGAGGAGGTACCCACGCCGCGGATGACCGCGTAGATGCGATCGCCGTCGCGCTCGGCGTCCGCGAGGCGCTTGAGCATGACCATGGCCACGGCCTCACCCAGGAGGGTGCCGTCGGCGTCGGCGGAGAAGGGTCGGCACTCGCCCGACGGGGACAGCGCCGGGGTCTTGCTGAAGCAGGTGAACCCGAACGCGTCGGACAGCGGGTCCACGCCACCGGTGATCATCATGTCGGCGCGGCCGAGCGTGAGTTCGTCGATGGCGGCGCTCATCGCGGACAGCGAACTGGCGCAGGCCGCGTCGGTGGTGTAGTTACTGCCGTGCAGGTCGAAGTGGCGCGCGACGCGGCCGGCGATGACGTTGGTGAGCATGCCCGGGAAGGAGCTTTCCTTCCACACGGGATACGAAGCCGCGATGGCGTCGCACAGCTCGTCGGCCTTGGGCTCCGCGACGCCACGATCGAGCATGACCTTGCGCCAGGTCGGCCGCTGGGACCGGAAGGACATGCGAAAGGCCAGCTCGGTGGGGCTGGCTCCCAGGATGATGCCGGTGCGTTCTCGCATCGTCTCGGATGGGCCCTCGTCGCCGCAGGCGTCCCGCAGGACACGTTCGGCGGCGACCAGGCTCAGCAGTTGCGCCGTGTCGGTGGCGTCGATCGTGGACGGTGGGGTGCCGAAGGCGAGCGGGTCGAACGCCACCGGCGACATGAACGCCCCACGCTTGCAGTAGGTCTTGTCGGGGGCGTTGGGGTCGCTGGAATAGTGATCACTCACGAGCCAGTGGGTGTCCGGCACGTCTCGGATGAGGTCACGGGCGTGGACCACGTCGCGCCAGAACCCGGCGACGTCCGAGGAACCGGGCAGCAGGGTGCTCAGACCGACGACGGCGATGGGTGGTTGGGAGGGACGGGAACTCTCGGGCACGGGACTCCTTGCGATGTAGATTCAGAGCAGTTCATGGGCGGGGAAGGTGAACGCGTGGGCGGGCAGTTCGACACCGTGGCTGCGCAATTGCTGCGCGCGGGTGAGGACCGTCGCGCCCTCCATGAGATTGCGGGCGATCTGCACCACGGACAGGTTCGCGGGATCGGCGAGGAAACCGTCCTTGCGCCAGTCGTTGAACGCGCCCACCGCGGGGCCGCACCAGATCTGGTAGTCCACGCTGCGGTCGGCGGCTCCGGTGGTCGCCCAGGTGCTGGACATGCCCAGGTACCAGCGGAAGACCAGGGCCATCCGGTGCTTGGGATCCACGGCAGCGCGGTCGGCCTGCGCGGGCTCCCTGGTGCGCCAGAACTCCTCGGTCTGCGCCCATACCTGGGCCACCGACTGGCGGAACATCTCCCGTTCGAGGCGGGCGATCTGGGCCGGGGGGATCTCCTCCAGCGACTCGTGGTCACGGTACAACTGCGAGAGCCGCGAGGCCCGAGCGGCGAACATCGTGCCGCGGCTGAGGACCTGTACCTTCGACCCCATCTCGAACATGTCCGCGGACGGCGCCATGGCCACGTCCATGGTGTCCGCGGCCTGGAGCATCGTCCGGGCCCGGTCGGAGGTGTCGGCCTCCAGGCTGAGCTGGTTGACCGATCCGGTCACCACGTACGCGGCGCCCATCGCGAACGCGGCGGCGACGGCGTGGGGGGTGCCCAGGCCGCCGGCCGCGCCGATCCTGGTGCGTGGCGCGATGCCGTGCCGATGGGCGACCGCATCGCGCAGGGCGAGGATCTGCGGGAGGGCGGTGGACAGCGGCCTGCCGTCGGTGTGCCCGCCGCTGTCGGACTCCACGGTGAGGTCGTCGACCATCGACACGTGCGCCGCCAGTGCCGCCTCGTCGGCGGTCAAGAGCCCCTCGGCGACCAGTTCCCGCAGCAACTCGGGGGGTGCCGGTGCGAGGAACTGTTCGGCGACCTCGGGACGCGAGACCTTGGCCATCATCATCCGGGGGCGGACGACCCGACCGTCGGCTCGCACCTGCAGGCCCGCGGCGCAGCAGTGCACGAGGGCGCGGGTGACCTTGCTGAAGGCCGACACCGACACACACCGCACACCGTGTCGGATCGCGAGGCCGGCCACCTCGTCCTCCCAGGCGGGCGAGTGCGGGTTGTGGATGATGTTCACCCCCCACGGGGCGTGTTCGGGCAGATCGCGGCGCAGCTCCTCGATCGCCCGCCGAACCACGTCGATCGGCAGCCCGGCTGCTCCGAAGATCGCCAGCAGGTCGGCTCGCGCCATCGCCTTGACCATGGCGACGCCCGCGATTCCCTGCGCCATCTCACCGGCCACGTAGGGGAATCGCACGCCGTGGTCGGTGGTGAAGGAACGATCGCCGAGCCATTCCGGATACAACGGAGAGAGTGTGCCGACGACTTCGCAGCCGTCGACGGGCGCGTCACCCAGGACGGCGCCCGTCACGGAGTCGGACAGGCGCCGAACGATCGTGGCCATGCTCCGCGGTTGGCGAAGCACGGCCAGGAGACCGTCGGCGGTGGGATCCGACATGTCACGACGGGGTGATACCTGAAGTCCGATGGTCATGTAACGGTTTCTCCTGTGGGCTTTCGGAAAGGTAGTCGGACTTCGCCGACCTTCAAAGAATCCCGTGTCGACCGTCAAAGAATCCCGTGCGTTCCGGCCAGGAGATAGGCCATGTCGACGGTCGTCCGGGAACAGGGTCCGTCCAGGACCCGGCGCGCGTTGCGGTCGTCGAATACCCGTGTGTGCCGAAAATACGCGGCGAACCCGGCGTAGCTGTGAAAGCGCTGCTCGGCCGGAGGCAGCCTTTCGGGCAGCTCGGTCCGGAGGACGATGCGGATGGGTGCAAATTTCTCGAAGAGTTCGATGGGCATCGTGGCGGACACATCGTCCGGGTACACGATGTGGTATGTCTCCGCATCCGTGGATCGCTGTTCCGCGGCGATGCCGACGATGGCCCTCGCCGCGTCCTCGACGGGAAGGCGGTTCAGTCGCGCGTCGGCCGGTCCCTGCATGTGGACGACCGGTCGCGGGCCCTGCGGAATGGAGAGTCCGGCGATTCCTCTTTCGATCGTCGACGCACGCAGCAGCGCGCTGATGGCCTGAAAGGAGTGCGACGGGAGCTCCGGGGTCGGTCGGTCGCCAGAGCGCTGGGCCGCATGACCGGCGCCGGCATTCCGTTTTTCCGGGACCATTGGCGCAGCAGGGATTCGGCGTCGCACCGAGACCGCTCGTATTCGTCCTCGAAGCCGTACGTGTCGATGGGGTCGGCTTCGGCGACGGTGCCCGATCGTCGGGCGCCCGCCACGAACGCGGTGTTGACATGGCAGAACGGCGCCCGTCGCGGGCTCCCGGCGGCGATGTCGAGGAAACTGCGCGGCCCGTTGACGTTCACCGGTCGCATCGCCCGGGTGCCTGTATCGAGATCGATGATTCCGGCGCTGTGCAGGAACATGTCGGTTCGCCGGACGAGCTTTTCCACCCGGTAGTCCGGGAGGCCGAACAGCGGACGTGCGATATCGATGGCCAGCCCATCGGCCCGTCGGCGAATTTTACGAATGAAATCCGGTGTCTCGCCCAGTCGACCCAGGGCACGGGAGATTCGGTCGATCGAACCCGTGCTGCCGCGGCGCGAGAGCAACGTGACGGAGCAATTACGATTCACGAGTTCAGGAACGAGCCGCAGCCCCAGGAAACCGGTGCCGCCAGTCAATGTAACCTGCACGGTCTCATTCCTCTTCTCCCGGGGAACCGGTGGCCGGTATTGCGTGCCGATCCTATCCATGGCCGGACGCTGGAAAAGTCCAGGCCACGAGGCGGGAAGTCAGATTCACCGGTATGGCCTAGTTCCTGGGGGGGACCGGTGGACACAATTCATCATTGTCGACACTTTCGTAAGGCCCAACTATTCGCACCCCCGCCCCGCCGAGCGGGCGCGTACATCCGATCCTCATACATACGATTTTTAGCGGCGGGGCGGTCGGAGTCGGCAATCACGAGTTGCTGTCCACGCGCGGTACCCTCGCTTGTGGCACGGTCAATTCCCCCGAAATATCCGTGGACACGGCGGATCATCGGCAACAGGATTCGCCCCTTGCCGGCCGCCGCCCCGACGCGATGGCGGCCCGGGATTCGCCACGTCCACATCCCGGTTCACGGGCGTCCTCGCCCATCGCACAGCCGACGTCGTCCTGGGAGGACACGCAATGCTCGACACCATCCCGGTCCCACCTCCCGAACACGAGACGCCGGACCCACCCGGCGGACCGCTGAGCCGCCTCGCCGGTCACTGCGTGCGGCACCGCCGCCTGCTCCTGGTCGGCGCGATGATCGTCCTGGTACTGGCCGCCGCCGTGGTCGCCGGCGCCAAGGACCGCTGGTCCAACGGCGGATTCACCGCGACGGGAACCCAGGCCGCGGAGGCCGAACGGGCCGCCGTCCGATACGGGGCGAACGCCGCAGACCTGGTCTTCTACATCCGCGCCGACAAGCCGGTGGACGACGCCGAGGTTGCCGAGGCGGGCCGCCGGCTCACCACACTGGTCGCGGGACGACCGGGCGTGGACCGGGCGCAGTCCTACTGGAGCACCGGCTCCTCCCTGTTGCGTTCCCGAGACGGCAAGGGTGCGCTGATCCGCGTCGACCTGGCCGGGACCGAACGCGACTCCGCAGTCACCTCGCGCGCCCTGGTCCCCGCCGTGCGCAAGGCCGCCACCGGTCTGCGCGTCGATGCCACCGGGCCTGCGTGGCTGAACGCGCAGGCCACCGAGGAGTCCGAACACGACCTCGAACGAGGGGAGTTGCTGGCGGCACCGCTGGCCTTGATCATCCTGCTGCTCGCGTTCGGGTCACTGACGGCGGCGGCGATCCCGCTCGCCATCGGCGCGGTCTCCGTGGCCGGGGCACTGGCCGTCCTGGCCACGCTGACGCTCATGACGCCGATCACCGTGTTCGCGATCAACATCTGTGCGGGGGTGGGCTTCGCACTCTCCGTCGACTACGCCCTGTTCATCGTGACCCGCTATCGCGAGGAACTCTCCCAGGGCGTCGAATCACACCGGGCCATCGCCCGCAGCATGGCCACCGCCGGGCGCGCCGTGCTCTTCTCCGCGGCGACGGTGACCCTGTGTCTGTCCGCGCTGTTCGTCTTCCCGCTGGAACTGCTGCGCTCGTTGGCGTGGGCCTCGATCCTGGTGGTGATCATCTCGGCGTTGACGTCCCTGCTCGTGCTGCCCGCGCTGCTGGCGGTACTGGGACCGCGCCTGGATCGACTGGACCCGTTCCGCCGATTCCGGCGCGGGAGCGGGCGGGTCGGCGGCGGCAGTCCCGTCTGGCGTCGCATCGCCACGCTCGCCACCTCCCGTGCGATCCTGTGCGGGGGCACCGCCGTGGCTCTCCTCCTGGTCATGGCCCTCCCCTTCCTGCACGCGCAGTTCACCACCATCGACGAGAAGATCCTGCCGTCGGGCTCCGAACCGCACCGCACGGCAAAGCTGTTGCGTACCGACTTCGTCGACCCGCCCGAGCGCGTCATCCCGGTGATCCTGCCCCGGGCGAACGCGGCGACCGATGCGCCGGCGATCGATGCGTACGCCCGACGGTTGTCCGCGTTGCCCCATGTCGCGCACGTGATCGCCGACACCGGTGACTATCGCGCGGGACTGCCGGTTCCGGGGCCGGAGTTGCCGGCAGCACAGGCGGAGGAACCCACCGCCGTCGACACGACGCGGGTCGTCGTCCGCCCGGTCGCGCCACCGGAGACATCCCGCCCCGCGGTCGTGGGCAGCGTGCTGCGCGTAATCGGCACGGCCGACAACCAGTCACCGGACACGGTGGCGCTCGTGCACCGGTTGCGAACCCTGCCCGCCCCGCAACCCCACCTGGTCGCGGGCAAGGCAGCGGAGTTGACCGACACCAAACACACGTTGCGCGAGGCGCTCCCCTACGGCGCCGCCATCATGCTGGTCGGCACCCTGGTCATGCTCTTCCTGTTCACCCGCAGCGTCCTGGTACCGATCAAGGCGGTCGTGATGGGCCTGCTCAGCATGACCGCGAGCCTTGGGGCCATCGTCTATATCTTCCAGGACGGTCATCTGCGGTGGCTGGTGGGCGACTTCACCATCGGCGGATCGTTGGAGACCACGATGCCGCTGCTGACCCTGGCCGTCGCCTTCGGCATCTCCGTGGACTACGAGGTCTTCCTCCTTGCCCGCATCAAGGAGGAGTTCGTACGTACCGGGGACAACACCCGGTCGATCGTCTTCGGGATCGAGCACACGGGCCGACTGTTCACCGCCGCGGCCCTGATCGTCGCCGCCACCATGGTCGCGCTGACCATGTCCCACGTCACCCTGCTCAAGACGGTCGGCGTCGGCCTCGCGGTCGCGGTCGTCGTGGACGCCACTGTCGTGCGCGGCGTCCTGGTCCCCGCCCTGATGCAACTCACCGGCCGGGCGAACTGGTGGGCGCCCTCATGGTCGTTGCCCGGGCGGCGCCCCCGCGAAGACGACGCGAAGTTGCCCGACGCGCACACCGAGGCACGCACCGAACTCGTCGGCCAAGCAGCGGACTCCGCCGGCGACGGGGCGGACCGACCACAGTCCTGACCACTGTCTCGGCCCCGCCCGGGACGGCAAATCCTCCGACTCACACGGCTGTTCGGACATCCCGTGCCCGAACTCCCGCCATTACCCGTTCGGGGGATCATATTTCCGACTCGGCTCCCCCGAGGGCATAGAGTCTCCGCGATCGGCCGGCTTTCGCCGAGCGCACCCGACCCCCGCCTTTTCGCGTAGGACGAATCGAGAATCGCCTGTGGAATCCATCTGCCGCCCACTCAGCACCCGCTCTCCACGCCCGGACCTCGTCACTTTCACGCCCCGGCCGCTCGCCCCGATGAGGATGTTCACCATCCCCTATGCGGGTGCGGATGCGACGATGTTCGCACCGTGGGTGGAATACCTGCCGGATTCTGTCGAACTGACGGCCGTTCGACTTCCGGGTCGCGGCGCACGGACGGGCGAGGTTTCACTCACCGATCCCGCCCAATTGAGCGCGATGGTAGCGGAACTCGTTCTGGAATCCGACGACGGCCGTCGCTATGCCTTCTTCGGCCACAGCATCGGCGCGATGATCGCCTTCGACACCGTGCGCGAGCTGCGCCGTTGCGGTCACGCAATGCCGTCGTTGCTGGCCGTGTCCGCGGTTCCCCCGCCGCAGGGCGGCGCGTTCGCGCGCGCGTGTCAGCCGATCCTGGTGTCCGACCAGCCCTGGCGGCAATTGGGACTGACCGACCTGCTTCCGCCCGAGGTGTTTCGGGACCAAGGCGCGATGACGGCGTTCGGACCACCGATGATGGCCGATCTCCTGTTGGCTCTTCAGCACCGATATGTCCACGAGCCGCCATTGGATTGTGCGCTGAGTGTCTTCGGTGCGCGGGACGACACCCTGGTCGCGGTGGAATCCCTGTCGAATTGGCAGGAACAAACCACGCGGCCCATGCGACTGCGGACCTACCCCGGCGGCCACCTGTACGTCCACGAGACATTGCCGAGTCTGCTGACCGACCTATCCGCCGATCTGCGCACCACCGTCGGCGCGTCCTCCTGATTTCCGGGGCCGACCGCGCCGTCGTCCGAATATGTCGAGTGTTTTGGAGTGGACCCATGATTCGAGACTACGCACGACGCGTGTGCATGGTGACGGGAGCCGCTTCCGGGATCGGAAAAGCACTCGTGTTCGCCCTCGCCTGACACGGCGCGCAGTCGGCCCTCTCCGACGTCGATGCGCAGGGGTTGGGCGCAACCGCGGAGGCCCACGGCACGAATCCTTCCTCCCGCTCCTTCGCCGCGCCGACCCGACGCGCGGCGCTCACGTGGTCTCTCCTTCTCGTTCGGGCTGTTCGGCATGCCCACGCACAGCCCCGACTCCACGACGAAGTACGCCGTCCGGGGCTTCTCCGAATCCCTGCGCGGCGAACCACCCCGTGAAGGCGGCGAGGTCGGCGTGACCACCGCCTGCCCCGGCCCCGGGATCAAGACCGCCATCGTGCACGACTCGCGGGCAACGCGGGGAACCGACCGGAACAAGGTCGCGGCGGTGCACGACTCGTTGTCCGAGATCTCGCCGAAGAACGCGGCGCTCGTCTGATCCTCACCAGCGTCCGCAAGGGCCGCACCCGTGTGTGTATCGGCCTCGACGCGAAAGCCATGGATCTCGGCACCCGGTTGCCGGGCTCCGCGTTCGAACCGGTCTTGCACGCCTCCATCGGGCGCACGAGGGCCAAGGGCGTGCGTCAGGCGGCCGCACCGTCCTGATCGAGTCGATCAGCACCCTGTGCCAACGACTTCGGCCTGCTCGATCCGATCGGATCGAGCAGGCCGAAGTCGTGTCAGGTTACGGTCGAACGGCTACCGGATGCCGCCCCAACCGCCGCCGCCGCCCTTGCCGCCACCGCCGCCGCCACCCCACGGACCCCAGCCACCGCCCCCGCCACCGCCGTGCGAGTTGCCACCGCCGTAGCCCCAGCCACCACCGCCGCCGCCACCGCCACCGCCCCAACCGCCGTCCTCCCGGCCCGACGCGCCCGCCGAGTGGTCGACGTCGGCCGCCAGGGAGAACGCCGGTGAGGCGAACGCCGCGCCCGCCACGAGCAGGGCCGCGACAACGGTGACGGAAGCGCCTGTGATCCTACGCATGAAATCCCCTTACCTTGGAAGGACACCGCCTCGCCCGAGGCGGTCGGGTTCATCCTCGACGCAGATCCGCGGGCGTTGTGCGCAGGCACGCCCGCGAAACTCCCCCGATCATCGGAAACTCCGGCATCGTCGCTGCTCACCGCACATGTCGGCGTTTTTCGAAACCACCCCTACGGACGCAGGCCGCATTGCTGCATTCGGGCAACCGCGACGGGAACCGGTCGGCGATGCGCCGGCTTCACCGGAGCGTGCGCTCCGGTACCGACGCCTGATGTACGAACAGGTCGGCCCGAGTTGCCTCGGCATCGCCCCCGGGAGCCGAGCGCAGGCGGAACTCGATGGCCTCGATGATCCGTGGGCGCAGTTCCTCGGCGCGGATGACGACATCGACGGAGCCGACCTCGACCGCCCGCCGAATGTCGTGCACACGGTCGAACTCCGTGGCCACCTCACCGAGTTTCTCCGCGCGGACCGACGCGCGGAACTCGTCCAGCTCCGCCTTCGACGCGGCGCGATCCGCGCCGAAGGTGCTCGCGACTCGGGCCTCCTGCTCTCGCACCCGCGGGTCGGCCGCCGTACGGGCGTGCACGTCCCCGGCGAACACCACTGCGGCGGCCGGGGCACCGCCCAGGACCGAGGCGAACGAGCCTTCCAACGCGAGCACGGTCATGTTCGGGTTGAGTGCCTTGGAGAAGACCACGAACGCGCCGCCGTGGTACCGCGAGATCACGCAGAAGACGATGGGCCCGCGGAAGTTCACGATCGCCCGGCCGATCTCCGCGCCGTACTCCAGTTGCAGCTTGCGCATCGACTCCGGTGAGCCGTCGAACCCGGACAGGTTCGCCAGCACCACCAGCGGCCGGTTGCCGGACGCCGCGTTGATCGCCCGCGCGACCTTCTTCGACGACAGCGGGAACAGCGTGCCCGCGGTGTAGGTGTCCGGGCCGTCCGTGGGCGGGAAGCCGCGTCGCGGCACCGACCGCGACTCGATCCCGATCAGACACACCGGCAGGCCCCCCAGGCGCACGTCCTGCACGGCCGCTGTGTCCGCGTCGGCCATCCCCGCCCAGCGCTCCGACACGGGGTGGTCCTGGTCGGACAGCGCGCGCATCACGGTACGGATGTCGAACGGCTTCTTGCGGTCCGGGTTGTGCTCCGCGGAGAAGATCTCGCCGACGGTGGTGAAGTCGCTGCCCGCCACCGCGTGCGGGAAGTCGCGGATGTCGCGGTCGAGGGGGTCGGTGGTCCGCGCCCGCCGCGGCATCTCCTCTCCCGGTACGACATAGGTGTGGTCGTAGTGCTCCAGCAGCACGTCCCGCGCGGCGGCCAGGTTCGGCGCCCAGTACTGCGCCTGGCCGTTGGGGCCCATCACCCGGTCGTAGCCGCCGATGCCGAAGTTGTCCTCGGCCGAGACGCCACCGGAGAAGTCCAGCGCCTGCTTGCCGGTGAGCACCATCGCCGAGNCCGGCGTCATCACCAGGATGCCCTTGGTGTGCATCAGCATCGTCGCCTCGGCGTTCCAATACGGCTGGGCGCCGACGGTGATCCCGGCGACCACGATGTTGATCTCGCCGCCGGCCTGGGTGAACGTGACGATCCGCTTGAGCGCGGCCGCGACCCAGTCCATGTTCTCGGTACCCGAGGTCATCGAGACCCGCGCGCCCGACGACAGCGCGAACCACTCCACCGGCACGCGCATCCGCTCGGCGAGGTCGAGCGCGGCGATCACCCGCGAGCACTCCGGCTCGGACAGCGCGCCGAGCGACTTCGTCGGGTCGCCGAGCAGCACGACCCTGACGACGCCCTGGGGGTGCAGCGCGGTCGGCGTGGTGACCACGCCCGCGACGATCGCCGCGGTGTTGTTCCCGCGCGGCCGGTCGACCGGCGCCAGAACATGCTCTTCGTCGAGGTCGTACTCGACGAAGTCGCCCAGCAAGCGGATCAGTTCGTACGGGTACACGGTGTTGCGGGCGGCGGCGCGGAGCACCTTGCGCCGGTAGTCGTCGACCGGCTCGACCGGCTCCGGCGAGCGCTCGCCGACGGTGAGTTCGGTGCCGCCGGAGGCGTCGCAGGCGACCCGCACGGCGATCTTGCCCAGTTCACCACTGTGCCGGTCGCGCCGGCGGGCGATGAACACGATCTCCTCCAACCCGGCACCCTCGGTCGTCGGCATCAAGCGCCCGACGACCGTCTCCAACTCGGCGCGGGTGATGTCGCTCGGCGGCCAGACGTAGATCACGATCCGATTGGTGTCCGCGTACTTCCCGGTCGGCCGCCGGGATTGGGCGCGGCGGATCGAGTCGAGGCAGGCGGCGAAGACGTTCTCGGCCGTCGGCAGCGCGATGAGCCTGCCCTCCTGGTCGCGCAACTCGGTGAGGTCACGGACCTGGGCGAAGGCCACGAGGCGGTCGTCCGACGGGTTTTCCCGCGCGACGCACCGGAAGAGGTAGACCTCCTCGTCCGAGGACGGCAGGCGGGTGAGGTCGAACTCGCTCAGCCGCTCCAACTGCATCCGCCGCGCGATGTACGGGTGCAGGCCGCGGATCAGCCGCTCCTCGACCATTCCGGTGCCGGTCGGGCGGAAGGTGAAGTGGTGGTGCATCACCGTGCCGCCGCAGCCCGCGACGGTGGCGGTGAGCCTGCGGACCCGGTTCGACAGGGGGTGTGCGTCGACGACTTCGTGCAGCGCGAGTGCCATCGCGTCGGTGTCCGCCGGCTGCTTCTCCCAGGCGAGATAGATGTCCGCCTCGACCGCGTCCTCGCCTCCCGCCAGTTCCGTGAGCCCGCGCAGCACGTTGCCCAGTTCGTCGAAGCGCACCGCCGAGGAGACCAGACGTGTACCCGCGCGCTCGGCCACCACGAACGTGCAACCCGCGACCTCACTCGAACGCACGCCGGTAAGGCCCTTGTTGCCGTAGTACCGCCGGGTCAGCACCTCCAGCATGGTCGTGTTGTCCAGGTCGTCGCGGCCGAGCCGCCGGCCGAGGAGTCGCACCAGCGGTTCGGTGCTGCGCACCATGGCGGCGACCCGCTCGGCGCGGTCCGGCGTGTCCGGGTGCTCGTCGAGGTGACGCAGGTGCCTGCGGACCTCGGTGTAGACGCGAGCCCGGTTGCGCCGCAGCAGCGGCTGGGCCAACCAGGCGAAGATCAGGCCGCGCGCGAGGTCGGCGACCGAGGGGAAGCGGACCTGGGTCGCGGCCACCAGCCGCTCCAGGGCCAGACCGACCGGCTCGCGCAGGGTCGCGTCCGGTGGCGCCTCCCGCAGCCACGTTCGCAGCAACGTCGTGACGACGTTGGCGTCGACGGACGCGCGCTGCCGGCCGAGGAAGATCCTGAACACCGCGGCCTCGAGCCCGGCCGAGGGCTCCGACTCGGTGACGCCGTAGTGGGCGAGCGCCTTGGCGAGCTTGGCCCGAAATGCCTCCGGCAGCCCGGCCCGTTCGACGTCGAGGCTCTGCAGGTAGGTGTGGAAGTGTTCACGGGCGCTGTGCACGTGGCTGTCGACGTCGCCGAACTCGCCTGCCGGGCGGTTGCGGCTCAGCTCGGCGAGATCGGCGAACAAGTCGACGAGTTCGAGCTCCTCGGCCAGTGGTCGTTCCTGGCCCTCCTCGATGGCCGCCCGGCGCGCCGCGAGATAGTCGTCGAGCACCCGGCGTTCGTCGTGCGGATCGACGTCGTACCCCAGGAGCAGGCCGCGCAGGTCCTCCCGGCCGCGCGCGGCGCGCTCTCGCGTCGGGAGCGCCTCGGCGGCGGCCGGCAGGTCCGGCTCGACGGATGAGGTGTTCTCGGCTTCGGCGGCTTGGTCGTCGAGCGGTTCCAGGCGCAGCAGCGGTGCGCCGGTGTCCACCTGGCTGCCCACGGACACGGCGCATTCCTTCAGCCGCGCCCGGAACGGCGCCCGCAGTACCGTCTCCATCTTCATGCTCTCCAGCACCAGCACCGGAGCGCCCGCCTCGACCTCGGCGCCCACCGCCAACGGCGTGGCGACGACCAGCGCGGGCGCGGGCGAGCGCACGACGCCGCCCTCGTCGCGGCCGACCCGGTGCGTCACGCCGTCGACCTCGACCAGGTGGATCGGCCCGTGCGTGGCGGTGAGCAGGTGGTACGCGGTGCCGTTGACGACGATCTGCCCGGTGTGCCGGTCGAAACGGTCGAGTTCGACGTCGGCGGTGCGCACGACGTCACCCACCTGGATGCCGACGCGGAACCGATGCGCACCGACGCGCGCGACGCGTACCCGGTAGCCGATACCGCGCAGTTTCAGGTCCAGCGGACGGCCGCTCTCGTGTTGCACCTGCGGGCGCCCACCGAAGGCCGTGGACAACAGCCGCCGCCGCTCCCGGAGTTCCTCTTCCTCGTACGCCTCGATGGCGGCGGCCGCCAGCGCCACGCCGGAGTGCCGATGCGCAACGAGCCTGCCCTCGCCGCGGACGCGGTCGATCCAGCCGGTGTCCGCGCTCGCGTCGATCACCTCGGGCTGGTCGAGCAGATCGAGCACGAAGCTCTTGTTCGTCGCGCCGCCCTCGATGACGACCCTGGTCTGCGACATCGCCCGGCGCAGCCTGCCGAGGGCCTCGTCCCGGTCGTGGCCGTAGGCGATGATCTTGGCGATCATCGAGTCGAAGTCGGCCGGGATGGTGTCGCCTTCGCCGACTCCGGTGTCCACCCGGATGCCCGGGCCCGTGGGCAGGTCGAGGCGCACGATGCGGCCCGGGGAGGGCGCGAAGTCGCGGTCGGGGTCCTCGGCGTTGAGCCGGGCCTCGATGGCGTGCCCGCGCTCGACGGGCGGCTCGCCTTCGAGCCGGCCGCCCGACGCCACCCGCAGCTGCGCCTTGACCAGATCGAATCCGGTGGTGCACTCGGTGATGGGATGTTCGACCTGTAGGCGGGTGTTGACCTCGAGGAACGCGAACTGCCGGTCGCCGGGGTGGTAGAGGAACTCGACGGTCGCCGCGCCGCGGTAGCCCACGGCGATGGCCAGTCGTTCGGCCGACGCCTTGAGTTCGGCGGTTTGTTCGGGGTCGAGTACCGGCGACGCCGACTCCTCGATGATCTTCTGGTTGCGTCGCTGGATCGAGCAGTCGCGAACGCCCAGCCCCCACGCCGTGCCTTCGCCGTCGGCGATCACCTGTACCTCGACATGCCGGGCGCCGGTGACCAGGCGCTCCAGGAACACGACGCCGCTGCCGAACGCCCGCTCGGCCTCCAGGCTGGTGCGCTCGTAGGCGTCGCTCAGCTCGGCCTCGCTCGTGACCACGCGGATACCGCGCCCGCCACCACCCGCGGTCGCCTTCAGCATCAGCGGATAGCCGATCTCGGCCGCCACCGCCAACGCCGCGGCCGGCGTCTCGACCGCGCCGCGGCTCCACGGCGCGACCGGCACACCGACCTCTTCGGCGATGAGCTTCGCCTGGATCTTGTCACCGAGGCGACGCATCGCCTGCGCGCTCGGCCCGACGAAGGTGACGCCGATGCGCTCGCACAGCTCCGCGAACGCCGGGTCCTCCGCGACGAAGCCCCAGCCGACCCAGGCGGCGTCCGCCCCGGTCGCCACCAACGCCCGCTCCAGGACGGCGTGGTCGAGGTAGGGACGAGCGGACGCGGGACCGAGATCGTAGGACAGGTCGGCCTCGCGCACGAATGTCGCCGCGTGGTCGACGTCGGTGTGCAGGGCCACCGTCTCGATCCGGGTCCCCGATTCCCCGGCCAGTTCCCGCACGGCGTGGATGAGCCGCATCGCGGCCTCACCACGGTTGACGATGGCGACACGACTGAACACTCGACCGACACTCCTCTGAAGCAACGATGTGCGCGCGGCGGCACGGCGGTTCCGGTGACGACCTTCCGTCCCCCGGCCTCGGCCGTGTCGCAGACGGGGCAGGCTATCGGGAACAGACCGCATGAAACGACCACGAAACACCGCACACTTGCGTCCGGCCGGGGCGCATCGGTGGGAGTTGGGGCCCGAATGTCGGCGTCGGATCCCGATGATCGCCCGTTCGGCGGGCACCCGTTCGGCGCAGCGCCGCTTCCGGCCTGGGCCCGAACCCAACTGCGAACGATGGCACGTGCGTTGGGGTCGCGCCGGCCGTCGAGGACCCCACCGCCCGATGTCACGCACGGCAGGGTCGAGCGATGCGACGCGGGCGGGGCCGAGGACGCGCGTCAGTGGGCCTGCCCGTCCCGGTGGGCTCCGACGGGCGGCACGTCGTTACCACCATCGCCTCGTCCCGATGCCACCGTGTCGGTATCGCGGTCGTGGGCCCCGACCGGGCCGGTGGTGAAGTCCTTGGCCAGGCCGGGCATCGTCAGGGACCGGTACGGGGCATGGCGCAGGAGACCTGCCAGCACCTTGTAGCGCATGCTCGGCACACACACGACCGGTGGACGGCGCCGATGGATGGCCCGCACCGCCTGTTTCGCGACGTAGGGCGATGCGAGCGTGAGCAACGGGGGCGGCGCGGTGACGCCCGCTCGCACGTGGAACTGCGACGCCATGTAGCCGAGCACGAGTGCGGTCAGCGCGACGGGCGAGGTGCGGACGCGCCGGGAGTAGGCGAACGACTGGGTCATGGCCAACTCGTACGCCTTGGCCGCGCCGTACGCCGTGCCCTGCCAGGCGGGCCCGACGGCGGCCACCGAGGACACGGTCAGGATGCGCCCGACGCCGCGCCGGAGCATTTCGGGCAGCGCGGCGTGGACGAGCCGGGAGGGGGCGACGACGTTGAGGGCGAGCATCCGCTGTTCGTCCGCCCAGGCCGTGCGGTCGAAGGACGCACCCAGGGCCGCGCCCGCGTTGTTGATCAGGATGTCGATGTCGCACGCCGCCGCGGCCACCTGTTCGAGGTCGGCCTCGACGGTCAGGTCGGCGGGCAACGCATGTGCCTTGATGCCGTGTTCGATCGTGAGGTCGGCCGCGAGTCGGTCGAGGGCTTCGGCGCCGCGGGCGACCAGGACCAGATCGTGGCCGCGTGCGGCGAGGGCGCGGGCCAGGTCGGCACCGAGACCACAACTGGCGCCGGTGACCAGGGCCGTGGACATTACTGCCTCCTTCTCGCAACGGGCGGACGGGAACCGCACACCAGCGACGACGGCTCGGACCGGCGAATCCGCGATGGAGGCCCGGATTTCGGTATCGGGACGCGAACGTCGAACCGGCGCGAGCACCGAGGGCGGCGCGAAATCGCGTCGTACGGCGACACCTCGCGAGGACGTGAGCGCCGACGTACGTACTGGGCAGGCCCGTGGTCGAGCCCGGCGGCCGGGACCGGATCCGGGTGTGCGTCCCATCCTTTGGGACGACGCCTCCCCGGACGGTTCGCCCGCTGTCCGCGGACGAATGATCGGCCGATCGGACTCCCGTACGGGCTGGTTAACCGCACGAACCCCGGAAAGGTCACGCCAGGTCCGCCTTCGTACGTTCGAGTTGCGATGGTTGCGTACTTGCGGGTGAACATCCAGGCATGCTCCCGGTGCCGTTCCCGGCCCATCACCCCAGGTCGTGGACTGGTTCGGGGGCGTGGGAGCGGCCGGGGGACGGTTTCGCGCCCGACCTCGCCACCGATACACAGGGTGCTCGATCGCATACCCGATCGGGGTTGTTGCACGGCGACGCGCCGCCGGGTGTGCGCGTTCCGACCGAGCAGGAGGGCGTTCCCCGTGTACGCGATGCTGTGTGAGTTGCTGGTCCAGGAGTTCGGCATCGACGCCACGGACATCGTTCCCGAAGCGACGTTCGAATCGCTGGAGTTGGACTCGCTGTCGATGGCGGAACTGGCGGTCATCGTCGCGGACCGGACGGACAAGGACTTCAGCGGGCCGGCCAACCTGGACAAGGACACCACGTTGGCCGAGGCCGCTGTGGCGTTCGAGGCCGTTCCGATCGCCGAACCGTACGCCCGGACCACCCCCGCCCCCTCCGTCCCGACCTCCGCCCCGGTTCACGCCTTGTCCTCGGACGGCTGAGATGGCCTCCTCCGAGGTTGCGGTCACCGGTCCGGGCCTGGTCACCGCCGGCGGAATCGGGGTCGAAGCCACCTGGAGGACCTTGTACGCGGGCACTTCCACGGCTCGCCGCGACCCGGTGCCGGCCGGCCTGGCGGTGGGCATCTCCTGTGGACGGAGGCTATGACGAAGCCGGCCGCGGACCGTGTCACCTCCGGCTCCCCGCGACCGCTCTGCCCCGCTCGCTGCCGAACACCCCGCGCACCGAGCTCGCCCTGGATCCGGGTGCCCAGGGCGCCGACTTCGCCCCCACCGCCGGTTGCGCGTCCGGAGCGACCGCGTTGGGCGTCGCCCGCGACCTGGTCCGCGCGGGCACCCTGGACATCGTCTTCGCCGGCGGCGCGGACACGATGTGCAACCGGCTCACCGCGACTGATTCGTACCGGGCGAGGGCATCGGCATCCTGGTCCTGGAGCGGCTGGAGCACGCGCGCGCCCGCCGGGCCCGCGTGCGGGCCCTGGTGTCCGGCTACGGCTCCGCGAGCGACGCCTGCCATGTCACCGCGCCGCACCCCGACGGCCGCGGCTCCCGACTCGCCACCCCCGCTGCCCTGGCCGACGCCGGCCGGAGCCCGGGCGATGTCGATCACGTCAATACGCACGGCCCCGGCACAGCCCTCGACGACGCCGCCGAGGCCCGCTTCCTCGCGGCCACCTTCGACCACTGCCCACCGATCACCGCCGCACCGACCCGAGTCGGATCCGGACGTGGTTGCCGAGGCCCCACGCCACCCCACCCGCCTGAACACCGCGATCTCCACCTCGGTCGCGTTCGGCGGCCGAAACGCCGTCCTCGCCTTCCGCTCAGCAACCTTAGGAGCCCCTGTATGACTGTGACCCGAGTGGAATCGATGTCGGCGCGATGCGCCGTCCCGGCTCCCCGCCGGCCGCTGGAAGAGTTGGACTGGTGGCGCTCGTGCAGTGTCCGGGTCGCCGACCCGGCCCCGGAACTCTCCGGCGTGGTGCGGTCGTTCCTGGACGACCTGACGGCGGCGTTCGTGCGTGGCGGGCACCGGGTGGTCCGGCGGGGAGCGAACGAGACCAGGACCGACGTGGTCCTGGTGGGCGTGTCCGTGCCCGACGGTCCCGGCCCGCTGGCCGACCGCATCGTGGAGGAACGGACTCCGCTGATGCTCAGGCTCCGCAAGGAGCAGGGTCGGCAGGGCGTGGTCGGCCGACTGGTCGCCGTCGCGGAAGTGCCCGAGCGGATGAGCGAGATGTCGCACCCCGAGGTGGTGCGCGCCGCGCGGATCCTGATGGCCAGGGTGGGGGTCTTCACGGTCGTGTTCGTCACTCCCGGCGCGCTGCCCGGGGAGGTCGCCGAGGCGACGCTGTGCACGATGGAAGGCGGACACCCCACCGAGACCGTGAACGTCGCTCAGGGCATCTGCGATCGACTGGTCGCCGCGGCCTGCGCCCACGAAGTGGCCGGCCGTCACGACGTGGTGCCCGATGCCTTCACCGCCGCCGAGTGGGCCGCCGCCCGCGTGCCGCGGAGCCTGGCGGCGGCCGGGACCCGGATGGGGGGCCTCGGGCTGTTGCCGGCCCCGCACGCGATGCGCGACTTCGTATCGCCTCGGCTGAGCCGCACCTACGCGATGTACCTCAACCTCCAGGGCTTCAGCGAGGGCATGCTCTTCGCCTTCGACCCCGATCTCGACGCGCTCGTGGTCACCGCGTCCGGGCGCTGGGGTGTCGACAAGCGCGACCTCTCCGACAGTGACCTCGTGGCCGTCGACCATCGCCTGAACCGGGGCCGGTTGCGCGTCCTGGCCCCCGAGGGCATGCAACCCATGGCTCCGTCGGTGGAGGCGTGGGAGGTCTGCGCGCTCCTCGAGGCGGCGCCCACCGTACGGGTCACCAGGAACGCGGCGGGGCATTGGGAGTGGGACCCGAACGGCACCCATGAGGTGCCGGCCATCCGGGCGGGCCTGCACGCGCACGTCGGTGTCTCGCACGCCGACTCGACCCTGATCGAGACCATCCCGCCGGACCGGGATCGTTATCCGTACGGTTTCGGCTGTGGCACGGATCTGATGATCGACGTCGCCAGTTCCACGCTGGCCGCCTCGCGCGCGCTGCACGACCCTGCGGACACCCGCCACTACGTGCGCTGGCCCATGCTCTACCACGGCGAGATGGCCCTGGAACTGTGGGGACCCGACCAGCCCGACGAGCCGCTGCGCGGTCTCCTGGACCTCTTCGACCCGCAGGTGCTGGGAGCCGTGCGCTTCCACCCGGACCACATCGACCAGCCCTGCTGAGCACCGCGCCGCACCCGCTCTCGCGCCCGGGGTAGCCGCTCGGGTGTGGGGGGAACTTCTTCCGTCGTCCGTCGTGACGGGCGATACGTCGGCCCCGACCATCCCGTGGTCGGGGCCGAAGTCGTCGTGCCGAGGCGGGATGAACACGCGCCCGACCCGGGGGCGTTACGAAGGTGTCGATCCTTCTTCCGCTCGAAGTCCCGGAGTTCGCGGGGCCGGCGGTGGATCCGGTCGCTGGCATGCCGATGGCGCGGCGGCCCGCCCGGACGCCGTCCGTGGTCCTGCGGCGGATCGTTCGCGTGAGGGACGGCACCGATGGTGCCCGGGGGCGCGGGTATCCCCCTCACTCCGGTGTCGTCGCGAGGCGGCGACACCGGAGCGGACGATCGCCGAATCCGCAGGGCGGGCACGGGATCCCGGGCTCGGACGCGGAGAGGGCGGCCGAACCGGTGACTCGAACGAAACGAGGTGTCAGACCCCTACACGCTCCAGGAGCGAGCGGTGGCCGTCGTCGTGCTGGTAGCCGCCGCCACCGTGCGGGTGATCCTGCCGGCGGTGGCCCTCGTGCTCGTAGTCCTCGTCACCGTAATCGTTGATCTCGGCGATGACGCATTCGTTGCCGAACGCCGGGTTGAGCGCGGCGCCCGTATTGGCGGTGTCGCCGCATCCCATGGCGGGAGTGTGGAAGGGTGTCTGGCCGATGTTTCCGGAAAAGACACCCGAGGACTTCACCGCCGCAGCATCGGCATCGGCGCTCGCGCTCGCGGCGCCTGCGCCCGTCATCACGAGGGCGGCGGTGCCGACGGCCAGGACACTGACCTTTTTGAACGAGTTCACGACAATCTCCCGTGTAGCGCAGCATCCGCGCCGCCCGATTGCGACGCGCACTCCTCTCAACGAGGCCGGCCGGCTCCGGCAACCATCGCCGCACCGGTTCACCCGAATGGCCCACGCCCGATCGGGGCCTTGGGGCGTGTCTTCGATCCCCCGCCGGACACCCGTCCACGCGAGGGCCCGATCGGACCGCGGCGGACGGCCGTGTTCGAAGCGCCGCCGGCCGTCGGCGACCGACCGGGCCGACATCCACCGCCCCCGGCAGCGGGGGCGGTTCGGGTGGTGGTGTCACCGGGTCGGCAGGCGACGGCGCGCGCGGTGGATGGTGAAGACGAGGGCGGCGGATGCGGCGACGATCAGGGCGACGAACGCCGGGTGGATGTCCTTGGACAGGCTTTGCGCGCCGTCGGGCCGTACCAGCCACACGGTGAGTGGGATCGCGAAGGCCACTGCCACGAGGGCGGCCGTCAGGCGGACCGCCCGGTCGCGGACTCGGGTGAGCGCGCCGACCAGGGCGATGACGACGGGCACGCCCGCGAGCAGGGCGAATTGGGCGAGAACCATGACGGGAACGGCCCACGCGCCGATGGTCACCGCCCGAGGCACGCGTCGGTCCGTGGCTGCGGGCGAGGTGGCTGCGACTGACATGACGTTCTCCTTGTGCGGGCGTGGGGTCGGACGTGCGAAACCGAAGGCGACGCACCGCCGGGTGCCTGAATGGCCTTGCCGTTCGTTATAAGTTGTAACGCTCGTAAGTAGTCCTCGTCAAACACGTGCGTGATACCCTCTAACCAGACCTTGAGCATGTAGCCGCCAGGGTCCGGCAAGATCGGCAAGGTCCCGGCAGGTTCCATCGGGGTTCATCGAGGTCCGGAAAGAGGCAGACCATGGCGGAGACCGACACGGAGACCCCGCGTGAGCGCTACCGCACCCAGGTGCGCGCCGAGATCAAGGAGCACGCGCGGGAGCAGATCGCCACCGCCGGAGCCTCCGCACTCTCGCTCAACGCGATCGCGAAACGCATGGGCCTCAGCGGCCCCGCCCTCTACCGCTACTACGCCGGCCGCGACGACCTGATCACCGAACTCGTCGAGGACGCCTACCGCAGCCTCGCCGACACCCTCCACGCGGCCGCCGCATCCGGCCCCGACCCGAGGGCGCTCGCCCACGCCATGCGCGGCTGGGCCCTGGAGGACCCCCAGCGATACCTCCTCATCTACGGCACCCCGGTCCCCGGCTACCACGCCCCCGACCACGTCACCGTCATCGCGAACGAGCTCATGACGACCCTGCTCGACGCCTGCTCCGCGACACTCCCCGACGGCCCCGTGACCCCACTCGACACCCACCTCGCGAACCACCGCCACTGGGCCGCCGACCACCCCGCCTCACCCGCCGTCCTGCACCGGGCCCTGACCTTCTGGACCCGACTCCACGGCGTCCTGTCCCTCGAACTCGCCGGCCACTTCGCCGGCATGGGCTTCGACCCCGCCCTACTTTTCGCAGCCGAACTGGAAGACCTCCTCACCGACGGCGGCGATCCGCCCACCGACCACCGATAACCACCGACGCGCCGCCGGCCGGCAGAGTGGCCATCACGGGTGAGGCCCTGTCGCGTTTGTTCAAGGCGGGGGTGGGGGGCCGTGCCTAGGGTCTGGGCATGACCGAAACGATCAGTGAGCTTCTGCGGCATGCCTCTCGCGCGGCCGTCGCGGTTGTCGGCGGCATCCGCGACGACGAGTTGCGCCTGCCGACGCCCTGCGACGCCTACGAGGTGGGCGACCTGCTCAACCATCTCTTCCAGGTGGTCGTGAACTTCCAGGCTCTCGCCGCCAAGGAATCGGCGGACTTCTCCACGACCCCCGATCACCTGCACGGCGACTGGCGGGCGGGCTTCGAGGCCGAGACGGCGCGGCTCGTCGCGGCGTGGTCGATGCCGGGTGCCGACGAGGGGATCTCCGGCGGCATGGGCCTGCCCGCGGGCATCGTGGCGCGCATGGCCCTGCTCGACCTCACCGTCCACGCATGGGATCTCGCACGGGCCACCGGCCGGGACTACACGCCGCCCTCGCAGGTGATCCCCGCGTTGAACGAGCTCGTCGACACGATGGCCACGACCGCGCGCACGATGAACGTCTTCGCCGCCCCGGTCCCGACCCCCGAGGACGCCCCACCGTTCGAGGCCCTGCTTGCCCACACCGGCCGCGACCCGCGGTGGAACTCGGCGACCGCAACGCGTTGACCACGACCGGCCGCGCCTCCACGCGCGGCCCGCCGACCCGGCCGCTGCGCCTTCGGGCGAGACGGGAGCGGCACGGCGAAGCGCCGGTTCGGGCCGGCCCGAACCGGCGCTTCGTGCTCGATCGATGCGTCCGATGAGGATGTCATTTTGCCTAATCTGTTTAGGCAAAACACTAATTGACTGTGGCACACTGGGAGGTGAGTTCGGAAACCTGGAGGATGGGCATGGCACGGGTGGGACTGACCACGGAGAACCTGGTCCGGGCGGGGGCGGAGCTGGCCGACGAGATCGGCTTCGAGCAGGCGACCCCCGCGGAACTCGCCCGGCGGTTCGGCGTCAAGACCGCGAGCCTCTACTCGCATGTCAGGAACGCCCACGACCTCAAGACGAGAATCGCCCTGCTCGCCTTGGCGGAGCTCGCCGACGCAGTCTCCGCCGCGGTCGCCGGCCGGGCCGGCAAGGATGCCCTGATCGCGTTCGCGAACGTCTACCGCGACTACGCCCTCGAACACCCGGGCCGCTTCGCCGCGGCCCGGTTCCGGCTCGACCCGGACACGGCGGCCGCCGGTGCCGGCGTCCGGCACGCCCGGATGATGCGGGCCATCCTGCGCGGATACGACCTGGCCGAACCACACCAGACGCACGCGGTACGGCTGCTGGGCAGCGTCTTCAGCGGCTACGTCGACCTGGAGAGCGCCGGCGGCTTCAGCCACAGCGCCCCCGACTCGCAGGAGAGCTGGACCAAGATCCTCGACGCGCTCGACGCCCTGCTGCGCACCTGGCCCACCGCGCCCTGACCGGCCCGGACCCGACCGGCCCTCCCTCACCGGCCTCCCCATCGACAAGACCGAGGCAATGCGATGAACACCGAAAACGACCGGGTCACCACCCCCATCACCGCCGACCTCGTCCGCGGCGCCCTCGACCTGGAGCACACCGAACGCGGCGTCCTGCCCCACCGACTCCCCGCACGTGCCCGACGGCAGATCCCCGACGGGCAGCTCGCCATGGCGGAATCGCAACCCTCCGGCGTGCGGCTGGCCCTGCGCACCCGGGCCACCGTCGTCGAACTGGACGTCGTCGCCACCAAACGGGTCTACGTCGGCGCGCCGCCACGCCCCGACGGGGTGTACGACCTCGTCGTCGACGGACGACTCGTGGACCGGGCCGGTGTGCCCGACGGCGACACGCTCACCATCGACATGGCCTCCGGAACCGCCCGGACCCACCCCGGTCCGGTACGGACCGTGCGGTTCGCCGGCCTGCCCGATGACGAGAAGGACGTCGAGATCTGGCTGCCGCACGACGAGACCACTTTGCTGGTCGCCCTGCGCACCGACGCGCCCGTGCACACACGACCGGCCGACGGCCGCAAGGTCTGGCTGCACCACGGCAGTTCGATCAGCCACGGCTCCAACGCCGCCACCCCGACCGGGACGTGGCCCGCCCTGGCCGCGGCTGCCGGCAACGTGGAGCTGATCAATCTGGGGTTCGGCGGCAGCGCCCTGCTCGACCCGTTCACCGCCCGCGCGATGCGCGACACCCCCGCCGATCTGATCAGCCTCAAGATCGGCATCAACATCGTCAACACGGATCTGATGCGGCTGCGCGCGTTCGGCCCGGCCGTGCACGGCTTCCTCGACACCATCCGCGACGGACATCCCACCACGCCGCTGCTGGTCGTCTCGCCCATCCACTGCGCCATCCACGAACACACCCCGGGACCCTCCGCCTTCGACCTCGAAGCGATGAGCGAGGGGCGCCTGCGGTTCACCGCCACCGGCGACCCCGCGCAGGTCGCCGCCGGGAAGCTGACGCTCACCGTGATCCGGGAGGTGTTGGCCGGCATCGTCCGGCATCGTGCCGCCACCGATCCGAACCTGCACCACCTCGACGGCCTCGACCTCTACGGCGAGGCGGACCACGTGGAACTGCCGTTGCCCGACGAACTGCACCCGGACCCCGCCACCCACCGCCGCATCGGCGAACGTTTCGCCCGCCTGGTATTCGGCACCGACGGTCCGTTCCTCGGCACGACCGGCTGACCCGGATCGCGGTCACGCGCCTGTCACCTCACCGGGACGCGGCCGGACCCCGTCGACGTCCGCCGCGCGGATCAGCGCAGGAACAGTCGCAGCAGCGCCTCCCGCAGGTCGTCGCGGCGGCCGCCGACGAGTTCCTCCAGGGTGATGTCGAAGACCATCGCGACGAGCAGGTGCGCCATCGGTTCGGCGGGATCCCAGCCCAGGGCGACGAGTTCGGGCAATACGAGTGCTCTGGTACGGGCGTTGCGGGCCCGGGTCTCCTCGAAGAGGTCGGGGTCCGTACGGGCCTGGACCAGCAGCGCGCGGGTGCCGGTGGTCGCCAGGCCGGCGTCCAGGTAGCCGTGCACACCGGCGACCAGGCGCTCGCGGCCGGCCGCGAGGCCGTCCACATCGGCCAGGACACGTTCCTCCAGGCCGCCGTGGTACCGGCGGTGCAGCGCCACGAGGTAGCCGCGGCGGTCCTTGAAATGCTGGTAGAAGCTGCCCTTCGCCATGCCCGCCGCGTCCACCACGGCGTTCACCGACATCCTGGACAGCCCGCGCGCGTCGGCGACTTCGAGCCCCGCCCGCAGCAACGCCTCGCGTCCCGGTCCCGCCGGCCGTGCCACCGATCACCCCTGTTCGACGGTCAAACCATCCGGTGGCCTTGACAGTTGCGCCCCGCGTGAACACCTTATGACCGACCGGCCGGTCATGAACAGAGTCGATCGCGACGTACGGCACGGCGTGATCTCGGCGAGGGCCCGGATGGGCCTACGCCTCCCGACGCGACAACGCTCGTACCGTTGCTCATTCGAGAGGACATGGACCACTTCATGCACATACGAAGCACGTTACGACGCAGGATCGCCACCGTGGTGGGGGTGTTCGGTCTCACCGCGGCGGCGCTGACCGCGGCACCGGCGGCGCACGCCGACAACACGGCCCCGGTCGAACTCCCCCGGTTGGTCGCCGCCGACCCCGTCAACCACGCCGCGACGCTCCAGGCCGAGGTCGCCTTCTGGAACGTGGCGCGGATCGCCGAATACGGCCTCAACTCGGACGGCGCCGACGCGTTCCCGCCGCCGGGCGGCTGGGACGATCTGAGCAAGCCGTGGGCCGGCCAGGGCGCGATCTCGCGTACGGCCGGCAAGCTGCTGATGGTGTACCGCAATTCGTTCGACGGCACGCTCGTGCCCTCCTCGTGTTCGGCGAACGTCGTCACCAGCGCCAACCGGAGCACCATCGTCACCGCGGGCCACTGCCTCAAGGTGACCGCCAACATCCGCGGCGGACTCGGCGACGACGTCGTCACCAACGCGGTGTTCATCCCCGGCTTCAACGGCGCGAACGTGCCCCGCTTCACCGGTACCGACGACACCAACGCGCCCCTCCCCGGCACCGACATCGCGCCGTACGGGGTGTGGGGCGTCACCCGCGCCTGGATCACTCCCACGTGGGACGCGGACAGCACCTTCCGATCCGGCGGCGACGTCGCGATGGCGACCGTCGAACGCCCCGGCGACCCCACACCGATCCAGCAGCTCACCGGCGGCCAGAACATCGCCTTCGGCGTGGCCGCCAATCCGCTCTCGCTGCACCAGTTCGGCTACCCCACCGACAACACCCGCAACTGGTACTGGACGAAGAACAGCGACGGCACCACATCCGCCGACTTCGGCGTCGCCCCCTCACTGCGACGCGGTTTCGACGGCCGGAGCCTGATGTACGCGCGCGGCTCCACGATCGGCGACTCCTCCGTCAGCCTGGCGCACGACATGGCCTCGGCGATGTCGCCCGGCTCCAGTGGCGGTCCCTGGCTGATGAACTTCGATCCCGCCACCGGCACCGGCACCCAGATCGCGGTCACCTCCCGCTTCACCAACTCCACGGGCACCTCGCCCTGGTGGGACGCGGTCTGGGCGATCGTCCACGGCAGCACCCCCAACTGGGCGTACGGCCCCTACCTGATGTCCAACGGCTTCGGGGAACTGACTCAGGCGATGTACAACGTCGTCCGCGACGCCACGACCTGACCACCCGTACCCGACCACCCACGTCGCAGCGGGTGCCCTGACCGAACAGCACACCCAAGGCGCCCCCGGCCGAGGCCGGGGGCGCTCCACTGCCTCACCCCTGCGCGATACGACCCGTCGATCGCAGGCGCCACGGCCGGCGTCCACGGCACCGTCGCCCGGGCCCGATGCCATTGCCGGGTAGCCGGCACCTGTTGCGAGGCGACGACGAAGGCGTCGAACTCGTCCTCTCGGTCCGGAGTCATCCGGTTCCGGCCCCCTCACGGTCGTTACGCATTCGGTCACCCCATGGACGGACCGGCACACCGCATATGTTGCGTGCCGGCGTGCCGAGCGGCCCCGCCGGCCGCCCGCCCGGTCGGCGCCCCGTCGCGTCGCGCCCCGCCGCGCCGGGGGCTTCGGTCGGTTGACGAGCCGTGAACGTGAGGGGCCGGATCCGGGCGGGTATCCGGGCGTCCTTGTGCCGGGACACCGGGATGTAGTGCGATGACCCGCATGACAAAGAAGAGCGTTGCCCTTCTGATCGCCACCCTGGTGGCCGGGTGCCTCGTGACGGGGTCGCCGGGTTCGGCGGCCGAGGCGGCCGCGGATTCGCCGGCCCGGTTGGGAGTCGATCTCGACACGGTGACCATCCCCGAGTTACAGGCGCGCATGGCACGCGGCTCGTTGACCTCGTCGGCGTTGACCGGCGCCTACCTGTGGCGCGTCAAGACCGTGGATCCCCGGATCAACTCGGTGTTGCGCACCGATCCCACGGCCCTGCGCCAGGCGGCCGCCAGCGATGCCAGGCATCGGCGCGGCGAGAGCCGTGGCCCGCTCGACGGAATCCCCGTTCTGCTCAAGGACAATGTGAACACTCGCGGCCTGCCGACGACGGCCGGATCGCTGGCGCTGGCCGGGAGTCCGCCGGACACCGACGCAGTCCTGGTGGCGCGGCTGCGGGACGCGGGGGCGGTGATCCTCGGCAAGACGAATCTCTCCGAATGGGCGAACTTCCGTGGCGCCAAGCCCACATCGGGATGGTCCGCGGTGGGCGGGCAGACCGGGAATCCGTACGTGCTGGACCGCAACCCCTGTGGTTCGTCGGCCGGTTCGGGCGCCGCGCTCGCCGCGTCGTTGTCACAGGTGGCGATCGGCACCGAGACCGACGGCTCCATCGTGTGCCCGGCCGGAGCGAACGGCGTGGTCGGCCACAAGCCCAGCCTGGGCCTGGTCAGTCAAGCAGGCGTGGTACCGATCTCCGCCGAGCAGGACACCGCCGGACCGATGGCGCGCAACGTGACCGATGCCGCGCTCACGCTCGCGGTCCTCAGCGGCGGCCGGCTTCCGCGCCTCGCCGACTCGTTCGACGTCGCCGGCGAGGCGACGCGTCCCGGCGGTCTGCGCGGCAAGCGCATCGGCCTGTGGCGGCTGCCCACGCTCGGGCCGGACGTGGACGCCCTGATGACGCGTGCGGCGGACCGCCTGCGCACGGCGGGCGCCGAGGTCGTCGAGGTGAACCTCCCCTACCAGGAGCGGCTGGCCGAACTGGAGTTCCCGGCGCTGTTGAGCGAGTTCCATCGGGACATCGACGCCTACCTCGGCACCCGGCAGGGGCCGCGCGATCTTGCCGAACTGATCGAGTTCAACCGCAACCACCCGGCGGAGCAGACCTGCTTCGCCGGTCAGGAGTTGTTCGAGCAGGCTTTGACCGCGCCGCCGACGACCGACCCGCGATACCGGGCGGCGCGCGCCGAGTTGAAGGACCTGTCCCGGCGGTCGATCGACGAGACCATGGCCGCGCATCGCCTGGACGCCATCGCCTCGCCGACGAACCCGCCCGCCTGGACGACCGATTGCGTGCGGGGAGACAACGACGTGATCCCGTCCTCCACTCCCGCGGCCGTGGCCGGGTACCCGTCGTTGTCGGTACCCGCAGGCTTCGTGCGCGAGTTGCCCGTCGGCCTGCTGCTGATGGCCGGCGACCAGCGGGACACCGAACTGCTGTCGCTGGGGGCCGCGGTCGAGCGTCGGCTGGACGCCCGACAGGCGCCGCGCTACCTGCCGTCGGTGGGGTCCGCTACCTCGGGGTGACCCCGGCCCGCTTCACGATCGCGAGGCAAGCCGGGGCGCGATCGTAAAGCGGGGCCGCTGCGCGCTCGACACCCATCGCTTGTCAATGTCAAGGATATCGATAGGGTGTGCGACGGCAACCGGCGATCGTCTGGAAGGCGAGGCGGGCATGACGACCGACACCGTGGAACTGGACAGGATGCTCCAGGAGTGCGTCGTAGAGGGCACCGCGTCGGTCGTGCGCGCCCGGCACGCGGTCAACGCGCCCATGCTCGACCTGTGGGCCGACGCCCTCGGCGACCCCAACCCCGTCTACCGCGACGCCGGCGCCGCCGCCGCAACCGGACGAGCCGGGATCATCGCGCCGCCGACCATGATCCAAGCCTGGACCATGCCCCGGCTGCCGGCGCTGGCCGCCACGCTGCCGCAGGTCCCCGGATACGCGCCCTACCTGGGCGGGGAAACGGCGAACGACGGGTCGCCGCCGCACGATCGGGCGAACGGAAAGGGCGCCGGCAACCCGGCGGCGGCCGTGCATCGCCTTCTCACCGCGCACGGGTACGCCGCCCGCGCGGCGACCAGGTGCCGGCAGGAGTACCACCGCGAGGCGGCCGTCGGGGACCACCTCACGTGCGAGAGCGTGATCACGACGGTGTCGGCGCGCAAGCGCACGGCGCTCGGCGCCGGATACTTCGTCACGACGCGCATGACCTTCCGCGACCGGGACGAGGCCGATGTCGCGACGGTCGACTGGACCGTGCTGTGCTTCCGTACGCCGGAGAACCAACCCGCCGCCGCGCCGGCCACCCTCGCGGATCCCCCGCAGCCGACCCCCGCAAGCGGCCGGACCTGCCGCCCGCTGACGGCCGCCCCGCGAGTGGGCGACCGCACCCCCGTCACCACCATCCCGATCACCCCCACGTTCGTGATCGCGACCGCCTTCGCCACCCAGGACTTCTACGCCGCCCACCACGACGCCGACTGGACGCGCACCTCGCTTCGACGGCCCGGCATCTTCACCAACATCCTCGCCACCACCGGACTCGTCGGCGGCGTGGTCACCGACTGGGGCGGCCCGGCCAGCCGACTCCTGGAGGTCGACCTGCGCCTCCTCGCCCCCAACCACACGGGGGACACCCTCACCCTCGCCGGCGAGGTGACCGCCGCACACGACGACGAGGTGGCCCTCGACGTCACCGGAACGAACTCCCTCGGCCCCCACGTCCAGGCCACCGTCCGCGCCCACGTCCCGAGCTGACCCTCGCGTCGGATCGGCGTGCCCGGCGCGGCAGGGTCAAAGGGTCGAGCAGGTGTCGCCGATCGCCCGGTCCAGGATGGTCAGGCCGAGGGAGAGTTCCTCCTCCGTGGCGGTCAGGGGTGGGGCGATGCGGAAGACGCCGCCCATGCCGGGGAGTTGCACGATGTTCATGTGCAGGCCGAGTTCGAGGCAGCGGCGGGTGATGCGTGCGCCCAGTTCGTCCGAGCTGTGCTTCCGCTCGTGGTCGACGGCGAGTTCGAGACCGGCCAGCAGGCCCCGGCCGCGAATGTCCCCGACGACGGCGTGGCGCGCGGCGAGGTCCGTCAGGCCATGGCGGAGGAAGCCGCCGAGCGACTGCGCGCGTTCGTCGAGCCGGTCGCGGACCAGCACGTCGAGGACGGTGTTGCCGACCGCGGCCGGCAGTGGGTCGGCGACGTGCGTGGTGAAGAACAGGTACCCGCGCTCGTACGCCTCCTGCTCGATCTCGGCGCTGGTGACCACGGCCGCGAGGGGCAGGCCCGCACCGAGCGTCTTGGACAGCGTGAGGATGTCGGGCACGACGCCGTCGCGCTCGAAGGCGTACCAGGATCCGGTGCGGCACAGGCCGGTCTGGGCCTCGTCCAGGATCAGCAGCATGCCGCGTTCCCGGCATTTGTCGCGCAGGGCCGCGAAGTACCCGACCGGCGGCTCGATCACGCCGCCCGAGCTGAGGATCGGTTCCACCAGGCACGCGGCCAGGCTGCCGGTCGACTGGGCGTCGATCAGGTCGAAGGCGAAGTCCAACTGGCGTTGCCAGTCCAACGAACCGTCGGCCGTGGTGAAGTCGGGCCGGAACACGTTCGGCACGGGAATGGCGAAGTTGCCCGGCGCACCCGGGCCGTAGCCCTTGCGGCCGGCGCTGTAGGTGGCGGACGCGGCGGCCTGTGTCATGCCGTGCCAGGATCGCGCGAACGAGACGATCTCGTGCCGGCCGGTGACGAGCTTGGCCATCCGGATCGCGGCCTCGTTCGACTCGGCGCCGGTGGTCAGCAGCAGCACCTTCTCCAGCGGTGCGGGCAGCGTGTCGGCCAGCCGCCGGGCGAGGTCGACGACCGGGCGGCTGAGCATGCCGCTGTAGAGGTGGTCGAGGGTGGCCACCTGCCGCTGCACGGTCGCGACGATCTCCGGATGCGAGTGGCCGAGGATCGCGCTCATCTGGCCGGAAGTGAAGTCGAGGATCTTCCGGCCGTCCGCGGTGAACACGAAGCTCCCGGCGGCACGATCGATGATCTCGCGGGTGAACTCGCCGCCGTAGCGGACCAGGTGCCTGTCGGCATCGGCCCAGAAGGAATCGGTGGACGCCTGGGTGGTGGTCGAAGCAGCCATGTCTCCGACGGTAGGTCGAGCCCGAGCAACACGTCCAGCTCACAATTCCGGCTGTCCTGTTCGGCAAAACCGCACAACAATGGGAGCATGATGAATCCCTGGCGGCTGCGGCTGCTGAGCCGGCTCGACACGCTGGGCACCATCCGAGCGGTCGCCCAGGCCACCAACCTGAGCCCCTCCAGCGTGTCCCAGCAGCTCGCCGTACTCGAGGCCGAGACACGCACCCGGCTCCTGGAACGAACCGGACGCCGGGTGCGCCTGACCTCGGCCGGGCTGATCCTGGCGCGGCGGGCGCGGGCGATCCTCGACCACATGGACGGCGTCGAGGAGGAACTGCGCGGGTTCGGCGAGGAACCCGCCGGACTGGTGCGGTTGGGGGCCTTCCAGAGCGCGATCCACAGCATGGCCGTGCCAGCGGTGACCCGTCTGGCGCGCGAACATCCGCAGCTTGACGTCGAGTTGCTGGAGCTGGAGCCGCACGAGAGCATGCCCGCGCTGCGAGTCGGCGACGCGGACATCATCATCACGACCACGGACTTCGACGAACTGCCGTTGGGGCCCGACCTCGACCTCGTGCCGTTGACCACGGACCCGATCGTGCTGGTGGTTCCGCCCGAGCACCCCGCGGCCGGACGCGGCGCCGTGGACCTGGCGGCCTGCGCCGACGAGTCGTGGGCGTTCGACGTGCCACAGTCGTACATGGCGAATCTCGCGCTACGGCTGTGCCGCCGGGCACGGTTCGAGCCGCGGGTGGTCTGCCGGTTCAGCAACTACATGATGACCCTGCAACACGTCGAGGCAGGACTGTCCATCGCACTGCTGCCCGGCCTGGCGGTCGACCACCGGTACCGGGTCGCCACCAGGGAACTCGCGACCCCCGTGACGCGCACGATCACGGCGGCGATCCGCCGCGGCCCACCACCTCGCGCCGCGGTGCGCGCCGTCCTGGACGCACTGCGCCACAATCCGGACCCGCCGCTGCCCGAGCGCGAGTGAGGCATCGAGCCGAACAGGGCGCACCGACGATCCCGCCCGTGGAGGCCGATGTCCGGGCGCGCACCCCGCTCGTCCTTCGCGGGCTCGGGCGGCCGGGCGCACCGGGTCGCACATCGGGCTCAGGTGCGACCCACGCGGTTTTGGGCCTGCTCCAGGGCCGGTGAGGCGGGCATCCAGTCTGCCCGCACCACCGGGAAGCCCGCGGCCTCGTACGCCCGGCAGACCTGGACATCGTCGTCGACGACCATGGCAACGGTCCGCCCCCGCGCGAGCTTGCGCAGCAACTCGGGTTTGGCGACGCGGGCCGGACGACGGTCCCGGTCACGGCGCATCAGCAGGCGGCCGGGCGGCAGACCGTGCCGGTCCAGCCAGGCCAGGGTGTCGCGGCGGCAGCGCTCCGGGCGGCCGGTCACATACACCACCTCGTGTACCCCGACACTGGCCCGCGCGAGCGCGACGCCCTCCGCCAACGGCGCGTCCTGCGCCGCGGCCGCGAAGAACGCCTCCCAGTCATGTGGACGCGACTCGACGAAATGCAGCCGATGACGGGTGTCGGCCACCGTGCCGTCCAGGTCGAACACCGCCAACGAGCGGGACTTCACAAACTCCTCCAGGACCATTCCGACTCGGCCGCGCAGTCTACGCCGAGGCCGCCCGACAACACCGCGGAGGTCGAACCGACGTACCCCCGGGAACCGCCCGGAATTCGGCGCCGTCCGGACACCCGCCGCGGCCATCGCCCCGCTCATCGCCGCTCCGGCCACACGGCGACCGGAGCGTGGTCGCCGAGCGGGTGCGCCCCTCCGGGAGGGGCGTCGGTGGGCTCTGGTAGTCAAGACCGGTACGCCCTCCGATCCGCACGCGCTCGACCCATCCGCGGCAACGCACCGTCAGCCGCATCGGCCGCGCCCGCGCACCCAGTGCCGCGAAGGAAACATCCTCACGATGCGCATGCACGGTCACGCAACGCACTTCGGCGGCCTGCCCGTCGCCGAACCGAACCGGCTCCCGCAGGCCGCGGCCGGCCGGGCCGACACCGCACGCGGCGACCAGCCCCCGCACGCACTCCCTCGGGCGCGTGACGCCGCGTGGGCGTTGCGGGTGTTGTCCGGTGGATCGTTCACCCACCTCGCGCACCTCAATCTGCGCCACCACTACATCGGGCCGACCTGGCAACAGCGCCTGCGCGACGAGCCGTCCGGCGTGCGTTCGGACCTCGACGACGAGGAGCCCGACGACTGCGGGGACGGCGAGATCCGGCGCTACGTCGAGGTGGCCGAGTAGACGTCACGCCGAAGCAGCGCCGCCGACGCGCTCCCCATCGCCCGACCAGCCCGCGCCGCCCCGTTCCCGGCCCGACCCACGAAGGTGACCCACCGACATGTCCATCTACGACTACCTCGAAGACTTCGGCGGGTTGCCCGTCGCCGACCTGCGACCGCCGGACTCGGAGGAAGCCTCGGCCGTGCCCGGGAAACAACCCGAGCAAGCCCTCCGCGACGCCCCCACACCGCCGTACGGAATCGCTCCCGGCGAGCACCCCGCGGACGCCGTCGCGTGGCGGCTGCGCCACCGCCACTGGGCGGACGACCCGGAAATCACCGATCTCTACGAATACTTCCTCGCCAACGTCGACACCACTCGGGTCACCGCCCTGATCGTCGGCGCCTGGACCATCGACATGTCCGAGGAAAATCCGCTGATCGAACGGCTGATCCGCGACGCGGGCCGCTTCCCGGCGCTGCGCCACCTCTTCCTCGGGGACGTGGTGCAGGAGGAATCGGAGGTCTCCTGGATCGGCGTCGGCCCGTGCACCGGAATCCTCGAAGCCTTCCCGTTCCTGGAAGAACTGGTGATCCGCGGTGGCGAGAACACCCTCGAGGACCCCAGCTTCGACGGCGCCCCCGCCCTGACCGCCGTGCGTCACGAGCACCTGCGCCGCCTCCGTTTCGAGAGCGGCGGCCTGTCGGCCCGGATCGTGCGCGCCGTCGGCACGAGCGACCTCCCGGCACTCGAAGAGCTCGAACTGTGGCTCGGCGTCTCGGACTACGGCGGCGATGCCGGCATCGACGACCTCGCCGACCTGCTGTCCGGCACCCGAGTGCCCCGGCTGCGCCACCTGGGCCTGATGAACAGCGAGATCCAGGACGAGATCGCCGCCGCGATCGCGAACGCCCCGGTCACGGCCCGACTGGAATCCCTCGACCTGTCGATGGGAACCCTGGGCGACGAAGGCGCCGAGGCTCTCCTGCAGGGCCAACCCCTGGGTCGGCTCCGCAAGCTGACGATCCGCCACCACTTCCTGAGCGACCCCGTGGCCGAGCGCCTGCGCACGACACTGCGGGCGTCCGGCGTGGCGGTGGAGATCTCCCGCCCCGAACAGCTCCCGGATTGGCGCGACGACGACGACCGATACGTAGAGGTCGCCGAATGAGTCCGGGTCCATCCGGCACGGCTCTCGACCGGCACCGGAACAACCGTGCGCCTGCCCCCACCACGATCACCGTCGTCGCAAACCCCGGACACCGGCGCCTCGTGGGATTCGCGGCGGCGGCGCGGGCCGCCGGGTTGCCGGCCCCGAATGTCGTCCCCTGGCAGGACGTACTGCGCGGCACCCGGCTCGCCGTCGCCGCCGGACCGGTTCGGATCGACTCACCCGGCGAGGATCCCGCCGTGCACGCCCTGCTCGGCGGCCCCGCGGACCCGCACCGCGTGGAGGGCGGGGCGGTCCGCCACGCGGCTTTTCGTCGTGCGCTGGAGCGGGTGCGGTGCGCCGTAGCCTCGACTCCCGGCGCGTGGCTCGTCAACGATCCCGACGAGATCGCGGTCATGTTCGACAAGCCACGCGCGCACGAGCGGCTGCGCGACGCGGGTGTCCCCGTTCCGCCCGGGTTGGGCACCGACGGGCGCGGCGTCGCGGTGCGCTCGTACGCCGAACTGCGCGATGTGATGCGCGGCAGCCGCCACCCGCGCGTCTTCGTCAAGCCCGCCCACGGCTCGTCGGCCTCCGGAGTGTTGGCCCTGGAGACCTCGGGTGCGCGGGTGCAGGCCACCACGTCCGCCGAACTGGTCCGCACCGGGCCGGGCGTCACACTGTTCAACTCGCTGCGGGTGCGCAGATATCGCACCGAGGCGGATGTCGCGGCCCTGGTCGACACGCTGTGCGCGGACGGCGTGCACGTCGAGACCTGGCTGCCCAAACTCACTCTGGACGGGCTCGCCGTCGACCTGCGCGTCCTGGTCGTCGCGGGCCGCGCCACTCACGTCGTCGCGCGCGGCAGCCGTTCCCCGATGACCAACCTTCACCTGGGCAACGCCCGCGTCGACGTCGACGTCGTGCGCCGCGCCGTGGGGTCCACAGGCTGGGACGAGGCCATGGCGACATGTGTTCGCGCGGCCGGATGTTTTCCCCGTACGCTGCACGTCGGCGTCGACCTGCTGTTCTCGGTCGACCGGCGCCGGCACGCGGTCGGCGAGGTCAACGCGTTCGGTGATCTGCTGCCGGGCGTGCTGCATCGGGGCCGGGACACGTGGGGGGAGCAGGTCCGGGCCCTGGTCGAGGGATGGCGCCCGCCCGGGACATCACGTCCGGCGGGACGGGAAGCACCAGACGAGGACCAACTGCCGTGTCCGACCTGACCACACCTGTTCCGGCGCACTCCCGGGACGACGGCCACGACCCCGACATGAACGAGGTCGTCGGCCGCCACGACCTGCTCATGGTCACGCTCGACACGTTGCGGTACGACGTGGCCGCGGAACTCGCGGCTGCCGGTCGACTGCCCAATCTCGCACGCGTGTTGCCCAAAGGACGCTGGGAGGCCAGGCACACCCCGGGCAGCTTCACGTACGCCGCACACACCGCGTTCCTCGCCGGCTTCCTGCCCACCCCGCAGGCTCCCGGCCCGCATCCGCGTCTGTTCGCGGCGCGCTTCGGCGGCAGCGAGTCCACTGCGCCGCGCACGTGGGTGTTCGACGAACCCGACCTGCCTTCGGGGCTGGCGCGGGCGGGCTATCACACGGCCTGCATCGGCGGCGTGGGCTTCTTCAACAAGCAGGGCGCGCTGGGCTCGGTCCTGCCCGGGCTGTTCGCGGAGAGCCACTGGAGCCCCGAGTCGGGCGTCACCTCGCCCACGTCGTTCGAGACCCAGGTCGCGTGCGCGGAACGCGTCGTCGCCGCCGTGGACTTCGACCGGCGGCTCTTCCTGTTGGTCAACGTGGCGGCGCTGCACCAGCCGAACTGGTTCCACCTGCCCGGCGCGACGGCCGCCGAGGGCGATACGCGCGAGACGCACGCGGCGGCGCTGGAGTACGTGGACCGGCATCTGGGCCGGCTCTTCCGGGCGATGAGCAGCCGTCGTCCGTGCTTCGTCGTCGTGACGTCCGACCACGGCACGGCGTACGGGGAGGACGGCTACACGGGGCACCGCATCGGGCACGAGGTGGTGTGGAGCGTGCCGTACGCGCAGTTCACGCTGTACCCGGGCGACTGGTGACGTCGCGGGCGGCGCGAACGGCGGCACACGAGGGCACCCGGCGCGGCGGCGCCGGTTCGCGACTCGGGGACCCGGTCGGCTGCCGTGTCGGCTCGCGCGCATAGGGTCGGGACATCGCGCGCCTTGCGCACCACCCGGTCACGTCGTCGGAGGTCATCGCCCATGGGGTCGCCCGGCACCACCGATCCCGCGTCCCCGCCGTCGGCGGTGGCGGACCTGCTCGGGTCGCCGTACGCGGGATACGTCTACTCGTATCCGCACAAGACCGCGTACCGCCCGCTCGACCCGGAGCCCGCGCTGAGCCAGGTGTGGCGGGGCCGGGACCTGTCGGCGTTGTTTCTCTACCTGCACATACCGTTTTGTGAGATGCGCTGCGGCTTTTGCAACCTGTTCACCCGCACGGGTGCGCCGCAGGAACTGGTCGGGCGCTACCTGGACGCGCTCGAACGTCAGGCGCGGGCCGTGCGCGAGGCGATACCCGACGCACGTTTCGCGATCGCGGCGGTGGGTGGCGGGACGCCCACCTACCTCGACGCACCCGAACTGGAGCGGCTGTTCGACATCGCCACGGAGGTGATGGGTGCGGACCTCGGCGCGATCGCGACGTCCGTCGAGACCTCCCCCGCGACGGCGACGCCCGAGCGCCTGAAGGTGTTGGCCGCGCGTGGGACGACCCGGGTCAGCATCGGCGTACAGTCGTTCGACGACGCCGAGGCCCGCGCGGTGGGGCGCCCGCAGCGCCGCGCCGACGTGGAGGCCGCGCTCACGGCGATCCGGGACGCGGCGCTGCCGATCCTCAACATCGACCTGATCTACGGCATCGACGGCCAGACCCGGGCCGATTGGCTGGCCTCCATCGACGCGGCGCTCGCGTGGGAGCCGGAGGAGTTGTACCTCTACCCGTTGTACGTGCGTCCGCTCACCGGCCTCGGCCGGCGCGCCGTCACGCGGGCCGATTGGGACACCGACCGCCTCGCGCTCTACCGCGCGGGCCGCGACCGGCTGCGCGAAGCCGGCTACGAGCAGGTGTCGATGCGCATGTTCCGCCGGGCGGACGCGCCGACCTACGCCGGCGGCGCTGTAGGCGGGGAGAGCGGCTACCGCTGCCAGCGCGACGGCATGATCGGGCTCGGCTGCGGCGCCCGTTCGTACACCTCCGACCTGCACTACTCGTTCGAGTACGCGGTCGGGATCGGCGAGGTGCGGGCGATCATCGACGACTATGTGACGCTCGATCAGGAAGCCTTCACCCGCGCCCGCGTCGGCTATCGGCTCGATGCGGGCGAGCGACGCAGGCGGTACCTGCTCACCTCGCTGCTCCAGGCCGACGGCCTGGCCGCGGCCGACTACCGGGCGGCTTTCGGCACCGACGCCGCCGCCGACTTCGCCGCCGAACTCGCGCGGCCGGCCCGGGCCGGCCTGTTGACCGTCTCCGAGACGGGTGTACGCCTGACCGAGGAGGGCCTGGCCTGGTCCGACGCGATCGGCCCGGCGTTGTTCTCGCCCGAGACCGCCGCCCTGATGCACGGATACCGCCCGCGGTGACCCGACGTCTCGTCGGCACGGCGCTGCCCCTGGCCCAACCGCGCGCGTGCGCCGACCCGTTGACGATCCTGTACCGGGGTCCGCTCGCCTCGTGCGACTACGACTGCGGCTACTGTCCGTTCGCCAAGCGCCGCGATACGCCCGAGCAACTGCGGGCCGACCGCGCGGCGTTGGCCCGCTTCGCGGATTGGGTGACGCACGCTCCGGACCGTGTGTCGCTCCTGTTCACCCCGTGGGGCGAGGGCCTCGTGCGCGGTTGGTACCGCCGTACGCTCGCCGAGTTGAGCCGGCTCCCGCACGTCGAGCGCGTGGCCATCCAGACCAACCTGAGCGCGCATCCCCGGTGGACCGAGGCGGCGGATCGCACCCGCCTGGCGCTGTGGGCCACCTACCACCCCGACCAGGTCCCCTACGCGCGATTTCTGGACCGTTGCCGCGACCTGCACGCACGCGGCGTACGCTTCAGCGTCGGTGTGGTCGGGCTGCCCGAACACCTCTTCGCCGCACGGCGTCTGCGGGCCGACCTCCCGGCCGACGTGTACCTGTGGATCAACGCCGCCGAGGGTCACTCGTACACCGATGCGGCGGCCGCCGAATGGACCGCGCTGGACCCGCACTTCGGCTTCAGCCGGCATCCGCATCCGTCCCGTGGCGTACCGTGCCGCACGGGCGACACCGTGATCAGCGTCGACGGCGAGGGCACGGTACGCCGTTGCCATTTCGTGCCCGAGGTGCTGGGCAACCTCTACGACGGCTCGTTCCGTGCCGCGCTCGCCCCGGCGCCGCCCTGCCCCGCACGGGCCTGCGACTGCCACATCGGCTACGTCCACCTGACGTCGCTACCCCTGTACGACGTCTTCGCCGACGGCATCCTCGAACGCGTCCCGGCGCCACCGAAATCGGCACCACGCGCAACCGAAGGCGGCGCATCGGGCGCGGTCGACCGACTCGGTGATTGATCGGACCGTCCGCACGCGCGTGGCTTCAGTCGCGATAGGGAGCCAGTGCGTCCTGCGACTTGCGGAAGGCTTCGGCGAGGAAGCCACGGCTCGTGTGGTACCAGGGGTATTCGTAGACGCTGTTGTTGGCGGCCGCGAACTGAACCGCGAGATCGATCCATCGGTCCGACATCGCGAGGGAGAAGGTCAAGATGCTGAGGTCGTGCAGCCAGGTGGGATTGCGGCCGTCGCCGTCCTTGGGATACGTCGCGAGGGCAGCGTCGAGGTCGGCCTGACGCTCCGGGTGCGACCAGAACTCGTCGATGTCGAAATCGGGGTCACGGTCGTCCTCGCGCAATTGGTACTCGACGTGCGCCTGCAACACCAGGAGTGCCAGCGGCGATCCGGCCGGCGCCTCGGCCGCGGCCTTGCGGGCGAACGCGTACATCTCCTCGTGCGAGCCGTACCACTTGGCGGCGAGGTACTGGAGGGCGCTGTTGTGACCGAACCGGCTGTGCGGGTCCCGGGCGAGCAGCTCGGACCAGCGGGCCTCGAACACCTCCCGCGGGGCCCCACGGCCGATGGTCACCCACAGCCGGGTGATCCACGGCGTCGGGTCCTGCGGGGCGGCCTCGCACGCGAGCAGGCAGGCGCGCTCCGCGTGTTCGAGGATTCGGGCGAACTCGGCGAACGCCTCGGAGCTGGTGTCGCGTGCCCACCCGCTGCCGCGCGCCTCCCAGGCCGCGTTCACCGCGACCTGCGCCTCGATCACGAGCCGGTCGGCCGAATCGGGCTGCGCGTGCTTCCAGGCCACGAACCACGCGGGATTCTTCAGGACGCTCTCGGCGAGGGTCTGCACGCAGAGGGAGCGTCGATCCCAGTTCGATGCGATCTGTTCGAGCAGCTGCGCCGCGGGCTCGAATCGCCCGGTCCGCACGACGAAGTCCCGGGCGGCGGCCACTTCGAGGTCCAGCATGGCGCAGTCCTCGACGAAGGCCGGGCCCGCGGGGGTCTCGTCGCGCCCCGACCGACGAAACCGCTTGAAGATCGACATGGAAGCGCAGCGTAGGGCATCACCCGCACTCGAAGGTGCCCGCCCCCGTCGGAGAGGTTGGCGCCGGGCGGAACCGGCGCACCGGCTCGTCCGCCGGCAGTACGACGGTCGCCTCGTCGTCCGGTGCCCGGTGCGGTGCGGGCGGCGGCGACGGGAAGAAGCCGCCGGCCGGCCGGCGACGCGGCGACGGCGTCGCCACCCACTCGCGGAGCGAGCGCTCGTCGATGCCGGATCGGAAGAAGTCCATCGCCTGGGCCGGTGCGGGCGGCAGTTCGTCCGTCCCCCGACGGTCCGTCGATCGGATCGGCCGGTGCCCGGGCCGGGCCCGCCAGGGTCGGCAGTCCGCCGGTTTCCATCTCCTCGCCGAGTAGGGACTCGGGCGTGGGTTCCGTCAGGTATTCCGCGACCTCGAACGCGGCCCGGGTGAACTCGCCCGGCAGCCCCACGTTCACGCTCGTGGCGGGGGTCTCGTCCAGAGCGCTTTCGCCGACGTGGTAGTAACTCGACGGCCCGTACGACATTTCGCCCGGATGTACCTCGACGACGGAGGCACTCCTTCACACCGCACGGCCACGGGTTTCTGACAACTCCCTGACATCTTCCGGGGATTGTGGGGTTCCGGCTGCTCGCCGGAACATCCCGCCTCTTCCCTCAAGGAGCGAGTCCCGTATGGAGATACCCGGTCGGATTCGGCGCACGGTCGCGGTGGTCGGCCTGTGTGTGGCCCTGGTCGCCGTGCCCGCCGCGGCACAGGCCGAGCCCGCGGCGCCCAGGACGGCGCAGGTGCCCGTCGTCACCGCGGAGCAGGTCATGCCGCATCTGCGGGCCCTGCAGGAGATCGCGGACCGCAACGGAGGCAACCGCGCCCACGGCACCCAGGGTTTCCGGCAGTCGCTGACCTATGTGAAGCGGGTGCTGGACCGGGCCGGCTTCCGCACGAGCCTGCGGCCCTTCACCTACAACGGCGTGCTCGGGTACAACCTCATCGCGGACTGGCGGGGAGGCGACCCCGAGCATGTCGTGCTCGTCGGCGCCCACCTCGACAGCGTCGCGGCGGGGCCCGGCATGAACGACAACGGCTCCGGCGCGGCCGCCGTGCTCGCCTCCGCCGTCGCGATGTCGCGGGCCGGCGTCGTACCGAAGCGCCACATGCGATTCGCCTGGTGGGGTGCGGAGGAGCAGGGCCTGATCGGCTCCAAGGACTACGTGGCCGAACTGTCCGCCGCCGAGCGCGAGAAGATCGACGTCTACCTCAACTTCGACATGACCGGCACCAAGGACGTGCGGCAGTGGTTCGTCGTCCACGACGAACCACGGGCCACGGACGCGTTCGAGGCGTACTTCGCGGCCAGGGGCCTGCCCACCTTCGACATCGGCATCGGCGGCTCGGACCACGTGTCCTTCGGCGCGGCCGGGATCCCGGTGTCCGGCTTCACCACCGGCCTCGACGACTGCTACCACGACGCCTGCGACCGCGTCGACAACGTGGACCCCGGGACCGAGACCACCAGCGCCAACGCCGTCCTCGGCGTGACCTGGCAACTCGCCACCGGCTGAACATCGACCACGGCCACCACCGCCATCACGGGCAGGAACAGGACAGATGCGCAGCACAACGAGACGGCACCGCCATTTTGCACTGGTGGGCATCCTGGCAGGCAGCATGCTGCTGACCGCCGTGCCCTCCTCGGCCGCCGGCGCCGGTGCCGGCGGATCCGGCGTGGGAGATCCGTACTTCCCCGACGACGGGAACTCCGGCTACGACGTCGCCGACTACGACGTCCGCGTGGCCTACGACCCGGCTCGCCCGGACCACCTGACCGGCGACACCACGGTGACCGCCACGGCCACCGCCCGACTCGACCGCTTCGACCTGGACCTGGAGGGCTTCGAGGTCGGCTCGGTCACCATCGACGGCACGCCCGCGAAGAGCTTCTCCCGCAGCGGCGCCCACGAGTTGGTCATCACCCCGGCCCGTCGCATCGCCAAGGGCGCGAGGTTCGCCGTCCGGGTCCGCTACTCCGGCAGACCCGTCGGCAAGAGCTGGCATCGGCTCGCCGACGGCGCGGCGAATGTGACCGGCGAGCCGCACTCCGCCACCGCGTGGTACCCGGCCAACGACCACCCGTCCGACAAGGCCACCTTCCGGCTCACCGCGACGGTCCCCGAAGCCTGGACCGTGGTCGGCAACGGCCGCCCCGGGCCCACCACTTCCTCCGCCAAGGGCTGGAAGACCCACCGCTGGTACGAGGACAGGCCGCTGGCCACCTACCTCAGCACCATCGCCATCGACAAGTTCACGGTGCGCACCTCGAAACTGGCCGACGGCACCCCGGTGATCAACGCCTACAGCCCCGGCATCCCGATCGACCCCGGCACGGAGGCGCTGCTGCCGGAGATCATCGACTTCCTGGCCGCCAAGTTCGGCCCGTACCCGTTCTCCTCGGCCGGCTTCATCGCCGTCAACGGTGAACCCGGTGCGCCGGGCGGTCCCGGCGCGCTCGAGACGCAGAGTCGTCCGACCTACATCGGGCCGGTGTTCGACTCCTCGCTGGTGCACGAGTACACCCATCAGTGGTTCGGCAACAGCGTCTCGTTCACGGACTGGCGTGACGGTTGCCTCGCGGAGTGCGTCGCCCAGTACGCCGGCCAGCTGTGGGACGAGAAGGGCGGCGCCGACCTCGACACCGGCTTCTACCGCAGCATGATCGAGGAGAGCGGGCGCAACCCGGCATTCTGGAGCGTGCGGCTCTACGACCCGGGCCCCGGCAAGGAGTTGGATCAGGCCCTGTACTTCAAGGGGTCGATGATGATGCACGCCCTGCGGCGGACCATCGGGGACGACGCCTTCTTCGGAACGCTTCGGCAGTGGCAGCAGGAGCACCGCTACGGCAACGCCTCGTGGCCGCAGTTCGAAGAACTCACGAGGAAGGTCTCCGCCCGGCCGGACCTCACCGGGTTCTTCGACGCCTGGGTACGCGGCACCACCGTCCCGGAGGACAAGTACCTCTACCCCGGCAGCCTCGGCAGCATCGCCCCGACGAACCCCCGCTGAACCAAGGCGTGTGCGCGGCCCGGCACCTTCGGGTACCGGGCCTCGCTCGCGCCCGGGACCTGCATCCGTTCGCCGACCGGCGCGGGAGGAGATCCGGCCCCGTGCGGGATCCGGCGCAGCGGGGGATCCGGCGTAGCGGGAGATATCGATTGGCGCCCGGACCGGCCCGCGTCCTACCATCCGCACCATGCCCAAGGCTCCTGTTCTCACCCCCCGTGCGGACGACTTTCCCCGCTGGTACCAAGACCTGATCGGCAAGGCCGAGTTGGCCGACAACGGTCCGGTGCGCGGCACCATGGTCATCCGACCGTACGGGTACAGCCTGTGGGAGCGCATGCAGCAGGAGATGGACGCCCGGATCAAGCAGGCCGGCGCGTCGAACGCGTACTTTCCGCTCCTGATCCCGCAGTCGTACCTGACGAAGGAGGCCGAGCACGTCGAGGGTTTCGCCCCCGAGCTCGCCGTCGTCACGCACGGCGGCGGCAAGGAGCTGGACGAGCCGGTCGTCATCCGCCCCACCTCCGAGACGATCGTCAACGAGTACTTCGCCAAATGGGTGCAGAGTTATCGCGATCTGCCCCTGCTCATCAACCAGTGGGCCAACGTGGTGCGTTGGGAGCTGCGCCCGCGCGTGTTCCTGCGGACGACGGAATTCCTGTGGCAGGAGGGCCACACCGCGCACGCCACGTACGAGGACGCCCGGGACTATGCCGCGCGCATCCACCGGGACGTATACGCCGAGTTCATGGAGAACGTCCTCGCCATGGACGTCGTGCCGGGGCGCAAGACGGCCCGGGAGCGCTTCGCCGGCGCGATCAACACGCTCACCCTCGAAGGCATGATGGGCGACGGCAAGGCCCTGCAATTGGGCACCAGTCACGAGCTCGGCCAGAACTTCGCCAAAGCCTTCGACACGCGCTACCTGTCGAAGGACGGTCGCCAGGAGTACGTCTGGCAGACGTCGTGGGGCTCCACCACACGCATGATCGGCGCGCTGGTGATGATGCACGGCGACGACGACGGTCTGCGCGTCCCGCCGCGTCTGGCGCCGATTCAGGTGGTGGTCGTCGCCGTGAAGAGCGACGACGCGGTTCTGGCCGAGGTCCGCGCGATCGGTGATCGGCTGAAGGCGACCGGCATCCGCGTCCACGTCGACGACCGCACGGACACGCCGTTCGGCCGCCGTGCGATCGACTGGGAGCTCAAGGGAGTGCCGGTACGGATCGAGGTCGGACCCCGGGACCTGGCGAACGGTACCGCCGTGCTGGTGCGCCGCGTCGCGGGAAGCAAGGACCCGGTGACGATCGCCGGACTGGCCGAACTCGTGCCCGCCGTGCTGGCGGACGACCAGGCACTGCTGCTGACCCAGGCCCGTGAGCGCCGCACGGGCCGCGAGGTCGAGGTGACCACGATCGAGGAGGCCGCCGAGGCCGCGAGCACCGGCTGGGCCCGCATCCCGTGGGCCACGCTCGGCCCGGAGGGTGAGGCAAGGCTCGCCGAGCAGGGCGTGTCCGTCCGCTGCCTGATCGCCGCGGACGGCTCGGTGCCCGAAACCGACGACCAACCGGGCAACATCGCCGTGGTCGCCCGCGCCTACTGACCTCCCGGGGTCGATCCCGCAGCCCACTTCGGCCGGGTCCGCGCGGCCGAGGCCGAGCTCCGGGCCGCCGAACAGCGCCGGCGCGCCGCGACCGACCGGCTCTGCGTCTCGATTCCGATGATCCTGGCCGCCGCGACGGCCTGAGACCGCGATCGCCGAGCGTGGCATCGTCGCCTCGAAAACGAGTCGCAGTGGGCAGCGGGCAGTGAGCGGCGAGCGGCGGACGGTGAGCGACCCACCCGCCACGCCGCTGCTCCGGCTATCCCTCGGGCCGGGTGGTGGCCGATACCGCGTCGCCGAGGTCGCGGGTGGGCTCGCTCGGGCGCGGGCTCATCAGGCGCAGTTGCAGTTGGACCGCGAAGCGCGCCGCCGGGTCCTGTAGGTCGATCCGGCCGACCTCGGTCATTCGACGCATCCGGTACCGGAAGGTGTTGGGGTGTACGAACATGCTCGCCGAGGCCGTGGTCACGTCGCCGAAGGCGTCCAGCCACGCCCGCAACGTCTCGACCAGGCTCGTGTTGTGCTTGGCGTCGTAGGCGACGAGTCGGGCGAGCGGGCCGGCGAGTTCGTCACCGTTGGCCACGGCGAGGTCGCGTACCTCCAGGAGCAGGGCGTCGATGTAGACGTCGGAGATCGAGGCGACCCGCCGGTTCACGTGTCCCCCGGCGAGCACACGCAGCGCGCGGTCCGCGTTGGTACGCGAGCGGCGCAGCGCGGCGGGTTCCTTCGCCACCGATCCGATACCGATCAGCGCCTTGACCCGGTCGCCGGTGCGCTCCAGGAAGTTCGTGGCGATCTGTACGGTGCGCTCGCGTCCGTCGGCCGGATCGCCCGGTGCCGGCAGGACCGCGTAGGCGACGTCGCCCAGGAGGGCGACGGCCGAACGCGGTTGCACGGCGTTGAGGTGGATCGCCAGGGCCCCGGCCAGCCGTTGCCGTTCGGCCGTCAGTTGGGCGTGGTCCTCGCCCGTGCCGGGGGCCAGGCCCAGAGCCAGTACGACTGTGGGTTCGTGCACCAGGCCCAGGCGGTCGAGGGCGTCGACGGCGCCGGGCCCACCCCCCAACACCGTGGTGACCAGGTCCGCGCGCAGCCGGTGCTCGAAGTCGGCGCCGGCCCGGTGGCGCAGCAGGTGCAGAGCCGCGAGTTCGGCGGCTTCACGAAAGGCCGCGGCGCGTTCGGGGCTGAGCGGCTCGTGCACGGCGGCCCATATCGAACCGAGGATCTCGTCGCCCGCCCGGATGACGATCGCCACCCGGAAGAGGCCGAGCTCGCCCTCGTCGAGGGTGGCCGGGGCGAAGAACACCGGTTCCCGGCTGCGGTACAGCTCCTTGAAGACGCCGCGGGCGGCCATGATGCGCAGGTATTCCTCGGGCACGCGGCGGTTGAGGATGGTGGCCACGCGTGAGGGGTCGGCCTCGTCCTGACGACCGGAGAAGGCGAGGACGTGGGAGCGGCGGTCCTCGATGGTGACCGGTGCGTCCAAGAGGGTGGCCACCGCGTTGGCGAGCGCGAACAGGTCCCCCGAGGGGATGCCGCCCAGGGTCTGCGCACCGGCCTCGCCGATGTCGCCTTCGGTGAGCAACGTGCGCAACAGCGCGGCGAGTTGGGCCCAGGACGCGCCCCGGGTCAGCGCCAACAACGCCACCCCCGCCTGCCCGGCGGCGGTGGCGACCGCGGGGTCGGGTTCGAGGGGTCCGCGGACGATCAGCGCGGCGACGTCGTGGGCGCCGAGCGTGCGCAGCAGGCGGATGATCTCGGCGGGGCCGTGCACGGCTGGGCCCAGCACCACGGCGTGCGGCGGGTACTGCGGTTCGTCGTGCGGATCGTGGATGACCACCCCGCCGATCTCCTCCACGATGTCCGGGTCGCCGTGGATCAGGTCGAGGAGGGTGGGGCCGAAGTCCTCGAGTACGCGGCCCAGGCTCCTGCGGGAGTGCGTCGTCACGTGTGGGTCACCTCTGTGGGGCGGAACCGATGCGGTCCTCCGAGATCGTACGCGGGACAACAATAGGCACTGCAAAGATGGCCGCTCGGGGCGTCGACGATGACCGCGTCCGCTTCACCGGATTCTCGACCGGGGTACGCGGTGCACGGTTTCCGGCCCGCGCGAAGACCCGGTAGCGCCCGTCGACAACCGCCGAACGCCCGGCCGTGGGCACGGAACCGGCCGGGCGGGTGGTGCGTCACACCGGCGCCGCGCACGGAGCGCGGCGTCCTGGAGGTGGACCCGTGTCCGTTCCCGCACCACGACTGATCCTCACCCTCGCGGTCGCCCTGTTCGCCACCACCCTGACCGCGTGCGGTGCGGAGCAGGACGGCGCCGACGCGCGCGCACCCGTGGCAACCGGGAGCCCGTCCGCCGAAACCATCGCTCAGGCACGACGGGACGCCGAGCAGGCGGCCGATCGCTGGGAGGCGGATTACGCGGCGGACAAACCGCGCTCCCTCGTCATCCGCGGCGGCATGCCCATCCAGGTCGGCAATTGGGAGTCGGGCAACCACGCCTTCAAGGTCGCGCTCGGCGACGGCTGCTTTGCCCCTCCCGCACCCGGGGTGCTCCCGCGGACGCCGGTGGACGGCGAGGTGCGCTGGGCGGACGGAGTCGTCCAGCGCCGCCCGGCCACGGCACCGCTCCAGGGCTACGGCACGTCCGTGCCACCCGAGCTGAAGTCCCGCTGCGGAACGACGCAGTCCCCCCGGCTGACCGTCACGTCCGTGTCCGCGGCGACTCGAACCGTGCAGACCACCGAGGGCGAGGCGACCGTCCCGGCGTGGGAGATCGCGTTCGCGGACACCTCCGTACGGGTGATCGGCCTCGCGGTCACCGACGACCCGTGGCCGGACCCCGGGCGCCCGATGCAAAGCGTGGACACCGCGATCGTGGCCGGGGACGGCCGTACCCTCACCGTCGGGTTCAACGGCTCACCGGACGGGCCCGGTCCGTGCGGGAGCGACTACCTACCGGTGGCCGTACAGCGCGACAAGGTCGTCGCCGTCGCGGTGGTCGGCATCTCGAAACCCGGGCCGACGGTCGCCGAGGACGGCGTGCGGATCGCCTGCTCCACAATCCTGGCCTCGCGCACCGTGACGATCACCCTCGACGCACCGTTGGGAAACCGCGCCCTGATCGGCACCGCCGGCCTGCCGCTCCGACCGCCGCCGACGCGGCCTACGGGCTGACCGGTCCGGGCCATCCGCCCGCCCGCACCGACTCGACGCCCGCGCGCCGTACGCGGGGTTGTCGGGCGGGTCAGGCGCGTTTGACCGCCACTCCGCCGTACATCGCGATGTCCTGGTCGCGGATGGGTGGGGCGTCGTGGTCGGGGCGCCAGTGGTGGACCAGGGTCACCCCGGGATCGACCAGGTCGTAGCCGTCGAAGAAGGTCAGCGCCTGGGCCCGGTTCCGGATCTGCAGCGGCATGCCGCGGGCGTTGTATTCGCGGCCCACGCCGCCGACCCCCACCGGGTCGGTGTCGCCGGTGAACACGGTCAGCACCAGGAAGCTGCCCGGCGCCAATGCGTCCATGAGCCGGCGTACGAGTCCCCGCGGGTCGTCCCGGTCCAGGACGAAGTGCACGATCGCGACCAGTGACAGGGCCACCGGCTTGCCCAGGTCCAGCACGTCGCGCAGTTGTGGAGCGCCGATGATCGAGTCGACGTCACGCAGGTCGGCATCGACGTAGCAGGTCCGGCCCTGTGCGGTGCTCGACATCAGGGCCCGCGCGTGGGTCAGCACGATCGGGTCGTTGTCGACGTAGGCGACCCGCGTCTCGGGGGCGATGGCCTGCGCGATCTCGTGCACGTTCGGCGAGGTGGGGATGCCGGTGCCGATGTCCAGGAATTGGCGAATGCCGTACTGCTCGGTGAGGTGGCGCACGGCGCGGTTCATGAACGTGCGGGTGGTGCGCATCGAGATCGGCAGGGCCGGCCACGCCTCCACCGACGCCTTGGCGGCGATCCGGTCCGGCTCGAAATTGGTCTTGCCACCGATGAGATAGTCGTAGACCCGGGCCGAATGCGGGACGTCCAGGCGTAAGTCCACCACCGGCTGGTGCTCGTCCTGCGGTTCCCGTCCGATCATCCACTGCTCGTCCGACATCCTTCACCTCTTCCGTCCACCTGGAACATCGACACCAACTGCCATTGTGGCAAGCCGTGTTGTCTATGTCGGCTGTGCCTTTGCCACAACGTACTCTCCGAGCGCACGCGCGTTGCTCACAGGCGGCAGCTGATCTCCATGCCGTCCTCCACCGGGAAGGTCACGTTGTGATAGCCGTTCTCCGGGTCGCGGACGTAGTCGAGGTAGGGCTGCAGATTGCTCAGCTCGACGTCGTCGGCCACGACGAGTGTGCCGGGCCGTAGTTGCGGTTCGAGCAGTCGCAGTACGGGCAGGCACAGGTCCTTCCAGCCGTCCAGCAGCACGAGGTCCGCAGGGCCGTCCAGCTCGCGCAGGGTCTCGCGGGCATCTCCCTCCAGCACGGTGATCACGTCGTCCAGGCCGGTCTCGGCGAAGGTGCGGCGCGCCGCGGCGATCTTGTCCTTGCTGAGTTCGGTGGTGACGACGCGTCCGGCGCCGTTGTCGCGCACGGCTGCGGCCAGGTACAGCGTGGAGATGCCGAAGGACATGCCGAACTCGACGACCGTGGCCGGGCGTACGGCTCGGACCAGGTTGTACAGCAGTGCCCCGCCCCCGGCGGAGATGGGCATGTAGATCTCCGCCGCGGCCTCGGCCTGTTCCCGGGGCGACAACGGCTCGAACCCGCCCGGCAGTTCCGCGTCCATGCGCGCGGCGACGTCGTCGTCCTGTTCGGCCTGCTCGAACATGCGATCCAGAGCCGTTCGGACGCGAGGGTCGGCAAGCGTGTTGGTGTATGTCATGCGACCTAGAGTAGACGCAACGTCTCGTTGTTTCCAGATGCAATAACCTCGACGCGGAAGGCGGGACGACAGGGGAGGCGAGATGACATCCGGGACACAGGGCACCCGGGCGGACGGCACCGACGGATCCGCGCGGCAGCACCACGGCAACCGGCACGGCCGCAGCGAACGGGCCCGACTGGCGGTGCTGGAGGCGGCCGACGACCTGCTCGCCGAAAAGGGATTCACCGGCGTCACGATGGAGGGCATCGCCGCCAGGGCGGGCGTGGCCAAGCAGACCATCTACCGGTGGTGGAGCACCAAGACCGACGTGCTGATGGACGCCTTCCTCCAGGACGCCGTCGAGGACCTGACACCGCTCGACTCCGGCGACCTCGCCCTCGATCTACGGGACTACCTGCGGCGACTGGCCCACTTCCTCGACAGGTCCGACTCCGGAGCCGTCTTCCGCGCGCTGATCGGCCAGGCTCAGCACGATGCGGTGTTCGCCCGGGACTTCCGATCCCGCTGGCTCGACGCACAGCGTGGACGCGACCGCCTGCCGCTCGAACGCGCCATCCACAGCGGCCGGTTGCCCGCCGACCTCGACATCGCGACCGAGACGGACCAACTCCTGGGCCCGCTCTACTACCGCGTCCTGGTGACCGCCGAACCCGTCGACGAAGCCTTCACCGACAGCCTCGTCGAAGCCTTCCTGCGCCGCCACGGGCCGACCCCACCGGCTACCTCCTGAACAACCCTGCTTTCCCGCCGGTCGGGCTCCGGCGCCGGCCGCGGACGTGCGTCGGCCCCCACGACCACAATTCGGTCGTGGAGGCCGACGTCGCACCCATCCGCTCTTTGTTGCGCCTGCCTACTTACGCGCGGGCACGATCCACACGACGGCGCCCTTGTCACCCGAGAGCGGGTGGACCGGGAACGCGATCGCGCCGTACGCCTTGTCCCATCCGGGGTTTCCGGAACCGAGCACCGAGGAGAAGAACGGCTTGCCGTAGTTCGCGTAGTCCGGCGAACCGTCCGTCTTGGTCACCCGGGTCGAGTACGGAGCCCGCGCCGGGACCACGGTCGAGCCGGTGACGTCCTTGGCGGCGAAGCCGGTCGCGTTGGCCTCCGCACCCGGTGCGTAGCCGAACGAGTCGGAGAAGAACCGCACCGGCTCCTGCTTGGCGAAGGTCGCACAGTGGTCGCCCGCCCTGCGGCAGGCCCGGAACCCGGCCGTGTCCTTGAAGCTGAACGCCGCGTTCGCCGACTGCACTCGGGGTTCGAGGTTGGCCGCCGAGTTCGACGGCGCGTCCGGGAACCGGTAGGGGTCCGGGTTCGCGTCGACGAGGAGCAACTCACCCTTGGCACCCCACGACGGGGACGTTTCCAGGTTGTCGAGTACGCCGTTGTTCGGATACGAACTGTCCCGCAGCCACACGAGCAGGCCCGGCGCGTTGTAGGCGAGCTTCTCGCGCTTGCCGTCCTCGCCGAACGTGTAGGTGTACTTCAGGCCCTGGTCGAAGCCGGACATGTTGCGCCACTCGAGCAGGTAGTACTGCTCGCGGCTGAACGTGCCGTCGGTCCGGATCCAGCCGGCGCCCTTGGTGCCCGCGCCGACCGAACCCCCTTGCGGGGTCCAGCCGTTGTCGCCCTGCTCGACATCGTCCGACCACACCGTGGTGGAGCCGTTGGTGAGCGAGAAGTCGTCCGCGACCCAGCCCTTCCACTGCGTCGCCGCGTCCGTGTCCACGCCGAGGCGCAGCTTGACGTTCTGCCCGGCGTACGGCGTCAGGTCCACGTGATCGTGACGCCAGCCGTTGCTCTCGCCGGTCAACCCGGTGCTCTTGTGGAACGCCCGGAGGTTCCCGTTCGGGTCCGGGTAGTCCGGAGGAGTCGATACGAGCTTGCCGGCCTCGTCCCGGACCTGGAGCTGGGTCCACGTGGTGCCACCGTCGGTGGACACCTCGACGAAGCCGAAGTCCCAATCCTCCTCCAGGGCGTAGTCGCTCCACCACTGGAACTTCACGTCCGAGCCGGTCGGAACCGCGATGTCACGGACGATCTTCACGTCCGCCCAGTCCTGGTCGTTGCTCGAATACCACGCCTTCGTGCCGCTGTGTGGCGTGCTGAACCTGATCACCTTGTCCGGGAGGTTCACCCGGACGGCCTGCTTGGTGCCCTTGGGCGTCTTGGCCGCCTGGCCGAGCGTGACCAGTGCGGGCCGGTCGCCCACCTTCAGGACCTCCGGTGTCAGCCAGCCCAGCGTGTACTTGGACCACGCGCTCATGTGCGCGGGCATCGACTGGAACAGCGGACCCGAGTGGGACCCGTTCGCCATCAGATCCCAGAAGTTGACGTCCGACGAACCACCGCTGAAGTTGTCGTACAGGTCCGGCAGCCCGAGGTCGTGGCCGTACTCGTGGGCGAACACGCCCACCCCGGAGTCCTCCGGCTGCACGATGTAGTTCGAGATCTTCTTCTGGGTCCCGGGGACCGTGTACCCGCCCGCCACGGCGCTGGAGTGCGCCCAGATGGCATAGGTGCCCTCGGCGCCGCCGCCGGTGGACTTGTCCTTGCCCGAGTGCACGAGAACCAGGTGGTCCACCACGCCGTCCGGCTCCAGCGTATTGCCGTCGCCGTCCGCGTCGCCGGTGTCCTCCTTGTCGTAGTCGGCCCACGGGAAGTTCGGTTGGCTGCGCGCGAGTTCGTTCACCGCGTCGATGGCCAACGTGGCGGCTCCGCCCGGGTTGTTCGGGTGTCCGCCCATGTCCTGCTCGCGCTTGCCGCAGCGGCCGGCGCCGTACCACGCCTCGGAGTGCGGCACCTTGATCCACGGAGTGGCGGTGCCGGACACGGTGTACTTGCCGCCCGACATCTCCTCGTACATGTTCTTCATCGTGTAGCCGGAGACGTCGATGCCCGGCTTGCCGTCGGGACCGGTCAGGTCCGGCCGCATGCGTTCGGTGATGCCCTGCTTGGTGTAGAGCATCTTGTTGAAGTGTTCCGAGCTGAAGTCCTTGACCCACGGCGTGTTGTTGTCCCGCCCGGTCAGCGCCGGGTCCGGAATGGCGTTGTGCAGTGGGCCGTTCTTGATCGTGCCCGGCGGTTCCAGTACACAGGATGCGTCGGTGACGCTCGCCCGACGGTTGAATCCGGAGAAGTCGTCGTTGGCGTTCTCGTTGAACTCGACGAGAACCGTCAAGAGCTTGGCGTCCTGCTTGGAACCCGCCGCCAAGCCGGTTTTCTCGGCCTTGAGTTGCTCCGGGCTCTTGCCCGTGCGCTGGGCTTCGGCCTCGAGAAGGCGCAGTTGCGATGCCGCGCGAGGATTGCCCTCGCGTTCCTTGCTGCCGCCTCCGGTTTTGGCCTTGCGGGCCTTGTCGGCGGTGGTCTGCTCGGCATCGATGCCGCCGTCGGGACCGGCCTCGGCCTCGACGGGATTGAAGTATTGATCGTTGGGGCCGGGATTCCAGACGGCCCTGGTGGTGTCCACACGCGCGGCTGCTGCGGACGAGGTGACGCCGGGTGCCGCGGTCAGTCCCGTGACCGCGAGGAGCGAGACGGACAGTAGCGTCACCGGGCCACGCAATCGCCGGATGGCTCGCGGCGGAGTTCCGCCGCGTCCGGGTATCGCTCGACTCAAGATGGTCTCCCTTCCGCCCGGAAGATGGTTCCGGACGCGAAGCGACGCCGATCAGGGTGCTGTGGTGCCGTTATGCGCCCACGACGTCGAGCTGTTTCGGCAGAAACCCGACGCCTGTTCCCACCAACCGTCGGGTCACGGCGACCGGTGGGAAATGGGCCGGGTGACCGGACACTAGAGGCGCGAGTGACGACAGAGGCAGGGGAAGTCCGAGGTTCTTTGCGAATTCTTTACTCAACTATCAACGGGGCGTGCCCGACTGGGTGATCGCGCCCGTCTTGATCGGCTAAGGTCCGCCGGACCGAAATCGGCCCACGCCTTACCGTCTCCGCAAGTTCCTTACGAATTACCGGACTTCGGCCTCGGGTGGAGATCCGCGGCATCAACTTTCGTATCCCGTCCAACCATCCTTCGAGACGTCACACCCATCTTTCGTAGGTTCCGTGCGCGTCGGGCAGCCGTCATCCTGGACGGAACCCGGAGCGGTGTACGCGAGTTCGGCGCGCCGTTCCCGGTCCCGCTGCCCACACTCGATCCATGGACATCCTCGAAACACACGGCGCGATCTCGGTTCCGGGACGGGGCGAGGCAGAGGTCACACTCGACCTGTACGACCCGCCCCGCACCGACGACGTACTCCCCCGCGGATGGACCGCGATCATCACGTCCGGCCCCGATCTCACCGTCGGCGAGCGGGGCCTGCTCTTCCTCGACGCCCAGGACCGCCTGACGGCCAATGCCTTCGTCGTCGTCGCGAGCGGCGACCGCGTCACCCGGATCGGCGCCCACGAACCACCGTGAACGCGAACCCCCCCACACGCCTCGAACCCGCCGGGATGTAACGCCCCGGCGGGTTCGACGCGTTCCTAGGGCAAGGCCGCGTCGCGAAGGCATCGCGCTCTCCCGGGACGCCCGGTCGCATCCACAAATACGCACCCGCCGCCGAGCCAGGGGCTCTGCCGGCATGCCGTCACACCCTTCGAAGTACCCGACGTCGGCGGACGAACCGCCATTTCGCCGTGCCCGGAAACGCGGGGTCGCCCTTCCCGTGTCGCCGGCCCGAGATCCATAGGTGATCTTGATGAGCCCAGACCCCGCCGCCACGCCAACGTCCGAGCGAACGTCCGCGTCCGCCGCGAGACCCGAGCGGGACCACACACGCACGGCGGAAGCGGAGGCCGACGCGTCCGCCTCGCCGGCAGGCGGCCCGCGCGCTCGATGGAACCGCTCGCTCGCCCCGGCGGCTGCCGTGCTGATCGGCGTCCTCGGATATCACGCGCGGTGGATATGCGACGACGCGTTGATCTTCACGCGCGCGGTGCGCGAGATCCTGGCCGGCAACGGGCCCGTCTCCAGCCCCGGCGAGCGCGCCGAGGCCTCCACGAGCACGCTGTGGCAGTGGTCGCTCGCACTGTTCGGGTTCGTCCTGCGTCGCAGCGACACCACGACCATCTCCTGGATGCTCGGCCTGTCCCTGACCTGCGCGGCCGTCGTGTTCGCGGTCGACGGCGCACGGCGGCTGCACACCGCGGCCGGCCGAGCCGAGAGCCTGTTGATCCCGTTCGGCATCCTGCTTCCGCTCGCCCTGCGGCCGATGTGGGAGTACGCGACATCCGGCCTGGAGACCGGCCTCAACATGTGCTGGACGGCCGGCTCGTGGTGGTTGCTGGTCCGGCTGCGCAGGGCCCGGTCGCGCCGCGCCGTGCTCGCCGCGGCGGCCATCGTGGGGCTCGGCCCGCTGGTACGTCCCGAGGCGGCGGCTGTCAGCGCGGTGTTCCTGGTCGCCCTGTGGCTCGTGGTGCGTCCCACGGTGCGCGGGACGCTCGTGGTCGCGGGCGTCGCGGCGGCTGTGCCGGTGGCGTATCAGATCTTCCGGATGGGCTACTACGGCATCGTGTTTCCGATGCCGGCGCTCACCAAGGGCGCCGACGGGTCGCTGTGGGACCGGGGTTGGGCGTACGTCACCGACTTCGCCGAACCGTACCGGCTGTGGTGGCCGCTGATCGTGCTCGTGCTCGGCGCCGGATACGCGCTGCGCGGGCGGCGCGGGCGGCGCGAGGACACGGTGCTCGTACTGGCTCCCGTACTCGCCGCCACGATCCTGTTCGGCTATGTGGTCAAGGTCGGCGGCGACTACATGCATGCGCGCATGCTCGTGCCGATCCTGTTCCTGTTCCTTGTGCCGGTCGCGGTGGTGCCGCTGACCCGGGCCTTGGTGCTACCGGCCGTGGCGCTGGTCGTGTGGTCGGTGGTGTGCGGGATCTTCCTGCGCTACAGCCCCGTCACCGGTTCGACGGTCGGCGACGAACGCGCCTACTACGTGCGCTTCACCGGCTCGTCGCATCCCACCTCGGCCCGCGACTTCCTGCGCACGCATCCGCTGACCAGGGCCGCCGTGGAGGCCGAAGTCGCCTCCGGTCGACGGTCGTTGATCTACTACGGCCCGCGTCTGGAGGGTGACATCATCACGGTGCCGCTGCGCAAGGACATCCCGGCGCGAGTCGCGGTGATCGGCGTCTACCTGGGCACTGCGGGAGCGCTGTCGCCCGCGGACGTGCGGCTGGTGGACTACTGGGGGCTGGTCGATCCGATCGGGGCGCGGTTCGAGCTTCCGGTGACCAAGCCGGGGCATTCGAAACCGCTGAGCAACGCGTGGCTCCTGGCCGCCTACGCGGATCCGGCCGCGCCGGTGAATGCGTCCGGCAACTTCGCCCGGCCGGAGCCGGTCACCCCCGAACAGGTCACGGCCGCCCGACACGCGCTGGGGTGCGGTGATCTCGTCGAACTGGGCGCGTCCACCCGGGCGCCCATGTCGGTGGGCCGCTTCCTGGACAACATGAAGGGTTCCTGGCGCCGCACCCACATCACCATTCCGGCCGATCCCTTCGAGGCCGAGCGCAAGTTCTGCGGACGCAACACCCCCTGACCCGAACCGGACCCAGGACGCCTGCCGAACCGGGTGGGGCCGGCGGCGTCCGGGTCGGCCCGTGCGGGCCGACCCGGACGTCGGACTCAGGCCAGGTCGAACCGGTCCAGGTTCATCACCTTGTCCCACGCGGCGACGAAGTCGTGCACGAACTTCTCCTTCGCGTCGTCGCTCGCGTAGACCTCGGCGAGCGCGCGCAGCTCGGAGTTCGACCCGAAGACGAGGTCGACCCGGCTGCCGGTCCACTTGACCTCGCCGGTGGCGGCGTCGCGGCCCTCGAACGTGCTCGCGTCCTCGGAGGTCGCCTTCCACGTCGTGCCCAGGTCGAGCAGGTTGACGAAGAAGTCGTTGGTCAGGACGCCGGGGGTCGCGGTGAAGGCACCGAGCGGGGACTGCTGGTAATTCGCGCCCAGGACCCGCAGGCCGCCGACGAGGGCGGTCGTCTCCGGGGCGCTCAGGGTCAGCAGGTTCGCCCGGTCGATCAGCAGATACTCGGCCGGCAGCCGGTTGCCCTTCCCGAGGTGGTTGCGGAAGCCGTCGGCGGCCGGTTCGAGCGCGCTGAACGACTCCACGTCGGTCTGGTCCTGCACGGCGTCCACGCGGCCGGCCGTGAACGGGACCTCGACGTCGAAGCCGGCGTCCTTGGCGGCCCGCTCGACCGCGGCGGCACCGGCCAGCACGATCAGGTCGGCCAGCGAGATCCGCTTGCCGTCGGTGCGGTCGGCGTTGAACGCCTCCTGGATCCCCTCCAGGACGCCCAGCACCGCGGCCAGCTCGTCGGGCTCGTTGACCTCCCACCCGATCTGCGGCTGCAGGCGGATGCGCGCGCCGTTGGCGCCACCGCGCTTGTCGCTGCCCCGGAAGGACGAGGCCGACGCCCACGCGGTGGACACGAGCCGGGAGACCGACAGGCCCGAGTCGAGGATCCGGCTCTTGAGTGCGGCGACGTCCGCGCCGTCGACGAGCTCGTGCGTCACCGCCGGCAGCGGGTCCTGCCACAGCAGCGTCTCGGTGGGAACCTCCGGACCCAGGTAGCGCACGACCGGGCCCATGTCGCGGTGGGTCAGCTTGAACCACGCGCGGGCGAAGGCGTCCGCGAACTCGTTCGGGTTGTCCAGGAAGCGCCGCGAGATCTGCTCGTAGGCCGGGTCGAGCCGGAGCGAGAGGTCGGTCGTCAGCATCGTCGGCGCGTGCGTCTTCGACGGGTCGTGCGCGTCGGGCACGGTGCCCGCGCCGCCGCCGTCCTTCGGCCGCCACTGGTGCGCGCCGGCCGGGCTCTGGAACAGCTCCCACTCGTGGCCGAACAAGATCTCGAAGAAGCTGTTGTCCCAGGTCACCGGAGTGTTGGTCCAGATGCCCTCGAGACCACTGGTGATCGCGTCGCCACCCTTGCCGGTGCCGAAGGAGTTCTTCCAGCCCAGGCCCTGCTGTTCGAGCGGCGAAGCCTCGGGGTCGGGGCCGACGCTGTCCGCCGGACCCGCGCCGTGGGTCTTGCCGAAGGTGTGGCCACCCGCGATCAGGGCGACCGTCTCCTCGTCGTTCATCGCCATCCGGCGGAACGTCTCACGGATGTCGCGCGCCGCGGCCAGCGGGTCCGGGTTGCCGTTCGGGCCCTCGGGGTTGACGTAGATCAGGCCCATCTGGACCGCGCCGAACGGGTTCTCCAGATCCCGGTCGCCGGTGTAGCGCTCGTCGCCGAGCCACGTGGTCTCCGGGCCCCAGTACACGTCCTCGTCGGGCTCCCACACATCCGCCCGACCGCCGCCGAAGCCGAAGGTCTCGAAGCCCATCGACTCCAGGGCGACGTTGCCGGTGAGGATCAGCAGGTCGGCCCAGGACAGGCTGCGGCCGTACTTCTTCTTGACCGGCCACAGCAGCCGGCGGGCCTTGTCGAGGCTCGCGTTGTCCGGCCAGCTGTTGAGGGGGGCGAAGCGCTGCTGGCCGGCGCCGGCGCCGCCGCGGCCGTCGCTGATCCGGTAGGTGCCGGCGCTGTGCCACGCCATTCGGATCATCAGTGGGCCGTAGTTGCCGAAGTCGGCCGGCCACCAGTCCTGCGAGGTGGTCAGCACCTCGGCGATGTCCCGCTTCACGGCGGGGAGGTCGAGGGTGTTGAACGCCTCGGCGTAGTCGAAGTCCTCACCGAAGGGGTTCGCCACGGCCGGGTTCTTGGCAAGGATCTTCAGGTTGAGCCGCTCCGGCCACCACTGGCGGTTGCCGCCGCCCTGGGTTGGGTGCGGGGCTCGTCCGTGGGCGACCGGGCAGCCGCCCTCGCCCTCGGACTTCGCGTCTACGACGATTGCGTCATGGTTCTCAGACATGGGGAATTCCTTCCGGACCAGGCAAATCACAGTGCTCGGAACTGCGGGTCACGGTGCTGGGGAACTGCGGGCGGTGCAGCGGTGGGGCGCCGACCCCGGTCGGCGGCGACACGGCGTCCCCGGTCGAACCGGGCCGGGGCGCCGGCCGGTTCGAGACGGTGTGCGGGTCGCGCCGTCGGGAGCGGGTGGAGGGTCTCGCGTGCGGCTCGTCCAGGGGAAACGTGATCATGTTCGTCCCATACCCATAGCACGCCGGGGAGGCGATCGCCTCGACACCGAGGTGGTCACCGTCCGGAACGCTCCGGAACAGCGCGACGCGGGTGGCCGTCATCCGCAGGCCGGTACCGCGCGGCTTCTCGACGGTGGTGCCGTCACGTCTGCGTCTCCTGCCGTAGTGGAGTCTTCGCTGCCCCTTGGCTGCCGCCGGAACCGATCCTACGATGGACAGAGTCCAAGTCAAGATGCTCGCCAATCCCGTACCCAACCGGAACCCGAACGTCCACCGGTAAACTTCGGCGCCCCACCGAGCCTGAATAGGTGAACCGACATGAGCGACCTGTTGGAGCGGCTGCGAGAACGCGGTTGGCGGATGACCTCCCAGCGGCGTGTCGTTGCGGAGGTCCTCGACGGCGACCACGTACATCTGACGGCCGACGAGGTACACGCCCGCGCGGCGCAGCGGCTGCCCGAGATCTCCCGGGCGACCGTCTACAACGCCCTGGGCGAGTTGGTCTCGCTCGGCGAGGTCAAGGAGGTCTCCACCGACGGCCGCGCCAAGCGCTACGACCCCAACGCCCACCGGCCGCATCAGCACCTGGTGTGTTCCGCCTGCGGAACCGTGCGCGACGTGCACCCGACCGGCAACCCGCTGGCCGACCTCCCGCCGGACCAGCGCTTCGGCTTCACCATCTCCGAGGCCGAGGTCACCTACCGCGGCCTGTGCCCGTCCTGCGTGTAGCCACCCCGGGACGACAGGGCCGGCCCGTGCCATGCCCGTCCCCGGCGCGCGCGGGACGGCGATCGACCCGGCTGTGACCGGCGCACTTTTCCGGACGAGGATGGTGCCTCAAAACGTCGGTGCCACGAAGTCCTCGATCGTGAGCCGGTGTGGGAAGGTGTCGAGCGGCTCCGGCGACTGGTCGAAGGTGACGCGGTCGAAGTTGTGGAAGCCGGCGAGCGCGGCACGATCACCGTGGGCGAGTGGACGGCGATTCGGCCGCGGGTGTCGAGAACGTGGCGGCGTCTCCGTCCCGGGGACACAGCGGCCACGAGCGGCCGCGCGACAGTGGAGGACGACGAGTCATGGACCCCGAGCAGATCGCACAGGAGCTGGCCGACGCCCACGAGCTGTTGAGCCAGGCGTCAATGGCGCGGCTGGCATACAACGGACCCGACGGGCGGCCACGCGTCATCCCGATCGGGATCTTCTGGACCGGCGACGAGATCGTCATGTCCACCGCGGCCACGGCGCCCAAGGTAAGGGCGCTGTCCGCCCGCCCCGAGGTCGCCCTGACCATCGACGCCGGCGACAGCCCCGGCTCGGCCAAGACACTGTCGGTGCGCGGCGTCGTGCACCTCACCATCGTCGACGGGGTGGTTCCGGAGTACCTCGCGGCCGCGCGGAAGAACTTCGACGCCGAGTACGCGGCCGAGTTCGAGCGGAACTGCCGGGCCATGTACGACCGGATGGCGCGTATCGCGGTCGAGCCGCAGTGGGCGCGGTTCTACGACTTCGGTGCCGGCCGAGTGCCGCGGTTCCTCGCCGAACTCGCCAAGAAGTCGAGCTGACCGCGTCGCCACGCAGACTTCGAGCGCGTGAACCCCCGGTGCGGCTCGCTCGCCGGGCGGCATCGTGCTCACGGGACACCGATCAGGAATCGAGAAGCGTGGCCGTCGGGTCGCGGCCGGCGCGGCGGTCGTGAACGGCGCCGCCGGTGACCACTGCCTCGACGGACGGCCCGCCCACCCCGGACCGCCTCCTCCGGCGTAGGCGCGTGAGGGCATCGGATGTAGCGTTCGAAGCCGATCGGATCGAGCCGGGCGACATCGGCGAAGGCCGCGAAGGCGGCCTCGCCCGAGGGACGGAGACACGACAGGCATGGCCAAGAGGACGGACTCGCAGTCGCCCGCGCCGCACGTTGCCGACCGCCACGATGTGATCCGGGTGCACCGCGCACGGGTGAACAACCTCAAGGACGTCAGCGTCGAGATCCCCAAGCGTCGGCTGACGGTGTTCACCGGCGTCTCCGGCTCGGGCAAGAGCTCCCTGGTGTTCGGCACTATCGCCGCGGAGTCCCAGCGGCTGATCAACGAGACGTACAGCGCCTTCGTGCAGGGCTTCATGCCGACGTCGGCGCGGCCGGAGGTCGACGTCCTCGAAGGGCTGACCACCGCGATCCTGGTCGACCAACAGCGCATGGGCGCTGATCCGCGCTCCACGGTCGGCACCGCAACCGACGCCAACGCGATGTTGCGCATCCTGTTCAGCCGCCTCGGCAGGCCGCACATCGGTCCGCCCGGCGCCTACGCCTTCAACGTGCCCTCGGTCCGCGCGAGTGGTGCCATCACCGTCGAGCGCGGCGCCAAGAAGGCGGTGAAGGCGACCTTCAACCGCACCGGCGGCATGTGTCCGCACTGCGAGGGCCGGGGCACGGTCTCCGACATCGACCTCACCCAGCTCTACGACGACTCCAAGTCGCTCAACGAGGGCGCGATCACGGTCCCCGGCTACAGCATGGACGGCTGGTACGGCCGCATCTTCGGCGGCTGCGGCTTCTTCGACCCGGACAAGCCCATCCGAAAGTTCACCGGGAAGGAGCTGAACGACCTCCTGCACAAGGAGCCGACCAAGATCAAGGTCGACGGCATCAACCTGACGTACGAGGGTCTGATCCCGAAGATCCGCAAGTCGATGCTGGCCAAGGACGTCGACGCGCTGCAGCCGCACATCCGCGCGTTCGTGGAGCGGGCGATGACGTTCACCACCTGCCCCGAGTGCGACGGCACCCGGCTGAGCGAGGGGGCGCGGTCCTCGAAGATCGAGCGGATCAGCATCGCCGACGCGTGCGCGATGCAGATCAGCGACCTGGCCGCGTGGATCCGCGACCTCGACGAGCCGTCGGTGGCGCCGCTGCTCGCCGGCCTGCGGCAGAGCCTCGACTCGTTCGTGGAGATCGGGCTGGGCTACCTTTCGCTGGACCGGCCCGCGGGCACCCTGTCGGGCGGCGAGGCGCAGCGCGTCAAGATGATCCGCCACCTCGGCTCGTCGCTCACCGACACCACCTACGTCTTCGACGAGCCCACCATCGGGCTGCATCCGCATGACATCCAGCGCATGAACAGCCTGCTGCTGCGACTGCGCGACAAGGGCAACACGGTGCTCGTCGTGGAGCACAAGCCGGAGACCATCGCGATCGCCGACCATGTGATCGACCTCGGCCCCGGCGCCGGGACGGCGGGCGGCACCATCTGCTTCGAGGGCACCGTCGAGGAACTACGGACGGGCGGCACCGTCACCGGCCGCCATTTCGACGATCGGGCCGTCCTCAAGGAGAAGGTACGCACACCCGCCGGCGCGCTGGAGATCCGCGGCGCCACCACGCACAACCTGCGCGACGTGGACGTGGACGTCCCACTCGGGGTACTGGTCGTCGTCACCGGCGTCGCCGGCTCCGGCAAGAGTTCGCTCGTGAACGGGTCGCTGGTCAAGGACTCGGAGTCCGCCGCGAGCGCGGGCGTGGTGTCGGTCGACCAGAGCGCGATCCGCGGGTCGCGGCGCAGCAACCCGGCGACGTACACCGGACTGCTCGACCCGATCCGCAAGGCGTTCGCGAAGGCCAACGGGGTGAAGCCGGCGCTGTTCAGCGCCAACTCCGAGGGGGCCTGTCCCACCTGCAACGGCGTCGGCGTCGTCTATACCGACCTGGCGATGATGGCCGGCGTCGCGAGCGTGTGCGAGGAGTGCGAGGGGAAGCGGTTCGACGCGTCGGTGCTGGAGTACCACCTCGGCGGTCGCGACATCAGCGAGGTGCTCGCGATGTCGGTGAGCGAGGCCGAGGAGTTCTTCGGCTCCGGCGAGGCGCGCACACCGGCCGCGCACACCGTCCTCGGCCGGCTCGCCGATGTCGGGCTGGGCTACCTCAGCCTCGGGCAACCGCTCACCACACTGTCCGGCGGCGAGCGGCAGCGGCTCAAGCTGGCCACGCACATGGGCGGGAAGGGCGGCGTGTACGTCCTCGACGAGCCGACCACCGGGCTGCATCTCGCCGACGTCGAGCAGTTGCTCGGCCTGCTCGACCGGCTCGTCGACTCCGGCAAGTCGGTCATCGTCATCGAGCACCACCAGGCGGTCATGGCGCACGCCGACTGGATCATCGACCTCGGCCCGGGCGCCGGTCACGACGGCGGCCGGATCGTCTTCGAGGGCACGCCCGCCGATCTCGTCGCCGACCGCTCCACGCTCACCGGCGAGCACTTGGCGGCCTACGTCGGCACCTGACGGTCGGCGTCGGTCGGGTCCGGCCCCGAGACGATCGTCTCGGGGCCGGACCCGGCGGTCGGCGCCCGGCCGTGGAGTGGAGTCGAGCACCGGACCGGTCGGCAGGACCGCGGAGAGGTACCCGCGCGGCAGGGGATCATGGGCGCATGCGTTCCGTTTCCGTTCCCGACACCGCCGCCTACCTCGCCGGGCAGTGGTCCGTCGACCGCGCCGTGGTCGACGAGCGCTCCAGCGCGCGGGGAACCTTCATCGGTACCGCGGTCTTCCGGCGAATCGGCGACGAGCTGCTCGAAGTGGAGTCCGGCGAGTTCGTCTGGGCCGGCATCGCCAACCGGGCGAGCCGCACCCACCGGCTGGTTCCGCGAGGCGACGGCACTGCCGACGTGCTCTTCGCCGACGGCAGGCCCTTCCACCATCTCGACCTGCGCACCGGCCACTGGAGCACCACGCACCCCTGCGCCGCCGACCGCTACGACGGGGAGTTCACCGTCGTGTCGCCCGACGAGTGGCATCTGCGGTGGTGGGTGGAAGGGCCGGCGAAGACTCAGCTGCTGACGTCCGTCTACCGACGCATCCACGCCACGCCCTGAGCGACCCCCGCCCGGCACGGCCGGCCCTCGTGCCCGTCCGCCGTCGACGACGGACCGTGTGGCTACTCGGTACGCGAGAACCGACGCGTGGCCACCGCCAACGCCACCAGCGCCGCCGCCGCGAGGAAGGCCACCTCCAGCAGGACTGCCGGTACCGGCCCCTTCGTTGGTCGAGCAGCACGAGCCCGTCCGGTACCTCCGTGGCGGTGACGTCGGGGGCCGGGGTGATGGGCATCGGAAATCCTCCTATCGACGGGCGAGTTGCGACTCGGACGCTTCGACGGAACGCAGCCATCCCTCGCAGGCCAGGGTGTTCTCGAACGGAGCCGGTGGCGCGGTGTCCGGACTCGGTCCCAGCAGCGCGGCGCGCAGTGCGTCCGCGTCGACCAGTCCGAGTCGGGCCAGCCGCAGGTCGTCGCACAGTTCCGCGAGTCGGTGCCGGTTGTGTTCCACGCCCGCGTGGAACTCGGCGCTGAAGTCGCCCTTGCTGCGCCGCGCCAGGAGTTCGTCGGGTACCAGTCCGCGCAGGGCGGTGGTGAGGACCGGTTTGAAGCCGCCGCGCACCATGCGGTCCTCCAGTCGAACCGACAGGGCGGCCTCGACGACCCGATCGTCCAGGTAGGGCGCGGCCAGATCGATGCCGTACCGGGACAGGTTCCATCCCATCTCGCGGATCGCGGCCCCGCCGTGGAGGACACCCTCCAGGATCCGGTGGCCGGCCCGATCGGGGTGCAGCGGCCGCGGGTCGTGCGCCGCCGCGTCGAACAGCAGGCGGCGCACGGATGCGACGGCGCTCGGGGACACCCAGGCGGGCAGCCGCGGATCGGGCGCCCAGCCCATGAAGACCTGCGAGGGTGGCGGCGCGGCTGCGGTGATCCGCCGTGCGCCGGCGCGCAGGGCGTCGGCGAAGGAGGCGTTGTCGGTCAGGCCGCCGAGGGTGGGGAGCAGGTCCCAGCGGTTGAGCGCGCGGCAGCGGAGCAGCACCGGCAGACCCGTCAGGGGGCGCCTACGCGCAAGCGTGCGGAGGTGGGTGGGGGTGACGGAGAACAGTTCGTCGCCGCCGACGCCCATCAGGTGCACCGTGGCACCGCGGGCTGCGGAGTCCCGTGCGACGTACTCCATCCGGGCCAGGTTCCGGCTCCACGGAAGCGGACCCTGCGAGCCACGCGGATCGTCCGGGCGCCCGGCGCCGGCGCAGGCGCCGATGTGCTCGTTGTCGCCGTCGTACGTGCCGGCGTCCAGCCGGCCGGGGCCGTCGGCCGGCCCGCTGGAGCAGTGCAGTGCGGTGGGCAATAAGGCAGCCGCGCGTTCGGCCCACAGCGTGTCGTCGTTGGCGGGATCGAGGGGCTTCCAGTGGTGGGTGAGCAGTCTGCCCTCCTCGGCCGCGGCGACGAAGCACAGGCCGGTGGAGTCCAGTCCGCCGGACAGGTCGGCGCTGACCGTACGACCGCCCGCGGTCCGCACGGCGACGGCGTCGCGGATCGCGGCGCGTACGGAGTCGGCCGCCTGCGGCAACGGGACTTCGGCCGCCGGCGCCTGCCACCAGGGCACGGTGCGAGGCGCGCCTTCGGTGTCGATTTCCAACCAGCAACCCGCGTCGAGTTGATCGACGCCGGTCCACACCGAGCGGGTACACAGGGGCCAGGGCGCCCCGGGGGCCAACAGGCGTAGTGCCAGGGCCTCTTCGTCCAGGTGCGCCCCGACGAGATCGGCCAGCCGACGCGGCCGGTCCGCCGCCACGGTGACTCCCGCGACCCGGGCGTGGAAGATCTGTCGGGTGCCGGCCAGGGCGCCCTGTGCGCGGACGCGGCCGTCGATCGAGGCGAGCAGGTGGACGCTGCCCGGGAGGGTGCGGGCCAGTTCGTCCAGGTCGTGCAGGGACCGGGCGTGGGCCAGGATGCGGGTCGCGGCGGCGACGTCGAGCCGGGTGTGCCCGAACAGCACGAGGCGTCGGGTGCCGGCGACAACCGTGGTGACGTCCTCGTCCGACCAGTGCCCCACGAGCCACGGTCGGCCCGAGGCGTGCGCGACGCACCGCCACGGTGGTGGTCCGGCGTTCGGGACGGCGATCGGGGCCGACACCGAGGCGTCCGGAAGGATCAGAAAATCCATGGCCTTCTCCCAGGCGTGGTGATCCGGGCGGGCCGGCCCGGGTGCGGGGTCCGGGTGCCGGGTCCGGGTGCGGGGTCCGGGTGCGGGGTCCGGGTGCGGGGTCCGGGTGCGGTGGTCCCGGCGCGCTGTCCGCAGGGCGTACGGCGCCGGCTGGTGCGGAGGCGCACACGCAGCGCCTCCGCACCCGTTCCCCCGGCGACTTGCCGACAGCGAGGGTCAGCAGGCGAGCGGCGTCAGGCCGCCGAAGACGTCCTGCGGGCACCCCCACCAGAGGCCGAGGGTCAGTTCGGTGAAGTCGCCGACCTCGACCAGCGTCGGAGGCCCGTAGCTGTCGTCGTACGTCATGATATTCTCCATCCCTTGCTGATCGCGGATGTCGCAAAAGGGAAGATGTCGACCGAATCGACATCCCTCCTGGTCCGGACCCCCGTCACGCTAGGCCGCCCCCGGTCCCGGGCACCTGGGCTCCCGGTCCCGGTCGGGTCCCGCCCCGACCCGGGACACCCGACCACGGTGAGGGCCGGCGGATCGGAACCCGAACAGGCGTGCGGTCACGTCCTTTTGCGACCCGACGCACGCCGGCGGGGTTTGTCGGCCACAGGCGCCGTGCGGGCGCGGTGCTCTGCGCGGACGCGGCGCCATGGGCCGGACGCGGCGCCATGCCCGGAGCGCGGAGCCATGCGCGGGCGCGGCGCTACGCGCGAGTGCGGATCGTGCCGCCCGTGCAGGGCAGGGTCTGGCCGGTCAGGGACGGAAGGCGAGGGTCGGCGAGGAAGGCGATCGTTTCGGCGATCTCGTGCGGTGTGGGTTCGGCGAAGCCCGCCTCGGGCGGGCCCGAGACCGCCGCCGCGTTGACCGCGACGTGTGCCGGGCCCAGTTCCCGGGCCAGCGACTTGGTGAGCGCGATCGCCGCCGCACCGACCGTCGCGTCGGCGGTGGCGCCCGCCGCCCCGGCCAGACCACGCGCGTCGAGCACGAGCACGATCCGTCCGCCGCCCCCGGCGACCAGGTCTCGTCCCGCCGCACGGACTCGGGCGAACAGCGCGGACAGCCGTCCTTCGACATCGGCCCACCAGGTCTGTGGATCGGTGTCCAGGAACGCGGCGGCCGGGCGGGCCTCGGTCGAGCCGATCACGAAGAGATCGGGCGCCGGCCGCAGCGGGGCGTCGGCGTGCGACCGCGACGAGGTCACCCGTGTGCCGTGTGCGCGCAACACCTGTGCGGTGGCCCGGTCGACGTCGGTCGGCAGGCCCACGAGCACGGCGTGGTTGGCGGAAAGCTTCATCAGATCACCGTTCCCGCGTTGGGTGAGACGACCTGGCCGGTGAGCGCACCGCGGCCGGACAGCAGGAAAGCCGCGGTGAGCGCGATCTCCTCCGGACGCACCAGTGCGCCGGTGGGCAGCGTGGCCAGGTAGGCCGGGTCGCGCCAGACGGTGCCGGCGGCCAGCATCGCGGTGTCGGTGGGGCCGGGGGCCACCACGTTCACCAGCACACCGGCGGATGCCGATTCGGCCGCCAGCGACCGGGTCAGGCCGAGCAGGGCGCCTTTGGCGGTCACGTAGTGGGCGGCGTCCTCGCCGCCGGCGATGGCCAGTTCGGAGGCCACCGCGACGATCGCGCCGCCACCGCGCGCCACCATGGCCGGCAGCGTGGCGCGGGTCAGGTGGTGCAGGCCGCCCAGGTGCACGCCCAGCATCCGCCGAAAGGCCGCGGGCGAGATCGCGTCGAGCGGGATCTCCTCGACATACCCGGCCGCGCTCACCACGCCGGTGGGCGGCCCCAGTTCACGGGTGACCCGGTCGACGAACCGGGCCACGGCGACCGGGTCGGCGACGTCGACCACCGCATCGAGATCCGCCGCGTCGCCGACCCGAAGGTCGCATCCGGCCACCAGCCAGCCCTGGCTGCGTAGTTCGCGGACGCAGGCCAGCCCGATCCCGGCCGCCGCGCCGCTGACCACGGCCACCGGCGCCGACCCGTCGTGGTCCCTGCCCGGCGTGCTCATCGCCCCTGCCCGGCACGCGGTCCGAACTCGGCCCGCACCACCGCGGCGAGCGCGTCCGTGGTGCTCGCGAACAGCGCCTCGCCCAGCGCCGCCGAGCTGCCGTGTGCGGTGCGCAGTACGCCGGAGGGATCGACCAGGCCCGGCCGTTCCGGCAACACCGTGTACGGGGGCGGGGTGATCTCCACGGTCAGCGGGCTGATCGCGTCCACGCGCACCCGAGCCGGGTCCAGGTGCATCATCAGCGACGTCTCTACGATGCCCGCGTGCTCGGCCTCCCAACCGGGGAAGTCGCCCGCGAAGATGCGATCCAGTGCGTCCGCGCCGATCACCTCCCACCAGTTCACCACCAACACCGTGGCCGCGGCGCCGCGTTCGAGTGCCAGGTCGACGCCTTCGACGGCCGGCGCGGTGTTCTCGAAGTGGCCGTTGACCAGCACGATCCGCCGGTGTCCGTGCCGGGCGTAGTTGACCAGCAGGTCGGCGAGGAGCGCGCTGTGCGTGGCGGCGGTGAGCGAGACAGTGCCGGGGAAACGTTCACCACCGCCGCTGATCGGCCGAGATCGTGACCCGTAGGTGAATCCGGGCGCGAGCAGGCCGCCGGTGCGGGCGCACGTGGCGGCGGCGAAACGCTCGGCGATGTGCGTGTCGGTGTCCACCGGCAGATGCGGTCCGTGTTGTTCAATCGAGCCGAGCGGCAGGAACAGCACCTCGTGCGCCGCCCGCTCGGCGATCTCGGGTCCGGTCAGGTCGCGCAGCCGAGTCCGGTCGGTCATGATTTCCTCCGTTGGTCGAGGGTGACGGTGTAGTCGTGCCGGGCGATCAGGTCGGCGAAGCGCCCTCGCGGTTCCCAGCCCAGTGCCTCACGGGCGGCGTCGGCGCGGACCGCGCCGGCGTGCGGGTCGCGGGCGAAGCGGTCCAGGTCGGTGTCGGCGGGCAACTCGCCCACGTCGCGGGCGTACCAGTCGAGGGTGGGTTCGGGGTGCGCGGAGTCGGCGGCGGCGAGCAGATACGGCCCGAAGGTGGGCGTGGGGGTCTCGACGGCGGCCCGGAAGGCCCGCGCGACGTCCTCGGCGGTGACGTAGTCGTACAGGGTGCGCGGGCCGCCCGCCGCCGGGTGCAGGAAGGTGTGCAGGTTCTCCGGGAAGACCACCGCGCACGGACGCAGGCACACCACGTCCGGCCCGCTCGCGTCGGCGAAGCCGCGCGCGATCACCTCGACCAGGGCCTTGCTGATGCCGTACGGGTCCACCGGCCGACTCGGGTGGGTGTCGTCGATCGGCAGACGGATCGGCGTCCATCCGGCACGCAGTTCGTGCAGCCCGGTGGCGGCGACGCTGGAGCACACCACCACGCGGGCGACGCCCTGTTCGCGGGCGACCTGTAGTACGTTCCAGCAGCCCATGGTGTTCACCCGCACGCACGTGGTCGCGTCGTCCGCCCAGTCGTAGTCGATCCCGGCGAGGTGGACCACCGCGTCCGCGCCCTCGAACGCCGCGGCGAGGGCGTCCGGTTCGAGGATGTCCGTGCGGCGATACGCGACATCGGGACCGCCCGCACGCGGGCCGAGGTCGGCATTGAGCACGTCGTGTGCGCCGGCGAATTCGGCCAGTACGTACCGACCGAGGCGGCCGGAGCCGCCGGTGACCACGACCCGCTTGCGCCGGGCGCTCATTCGGACACCTCCGAGGTCGTGCTCGCGAGCGACTCGTCGTCGAGTCCGCGCCGGCGCACGAGCAGCAGGATCAGGCCGCCGACCATCCACACGAGCACCACCGGCAGTGCCCACACGAACGGGCTCTCCGGCAGCGGGTCCAGCGACTCGTACGCCACCAGAATCAGCGCGGCGCTGCCCAGGAACGGCACGACGGCGTGCTTGAGCACGTTGAACTCGTGCCGGGCCATGGTCCGGTACATCCGCCACACCGCGACGCTGCCCATCACGTACACCACGGCGAGGGCGAAGGTGAACATCAGCCCGGTGAACGCGTAGACGTTGTACAGGCCGACCGTTGCGATCATCGCCAGTCCGACCACGACGTTGATCACCGTCTGCGCGCCGATCGCCGCGGCCGGCGTCTGATGCCGGCTCAGCCTGGCGAGCGGCCCGGGCAGCGCGCCCGATCGGGCCATTCCGTACATGAATCGGGCCGAGGCGTTCATGCACGCGATGGCCCCGCCGATGATCGAGTTGAGCAGGGCCAGCAGGGCCAGGAACCACAGCGCGCCCCAGTACTTGTGGGCGAGCACGAACATCGGGATCTGCTCGGAGTCCACCAGGCCCTGGATGTCGCGAGTTCCCCAGCCGGCCAGTTGACCCCATGTGGTCAGCACGACGAACACGCCCAGGATGACGATCGAACCGAGCACCGCCCGCGGGATGTTCCGGCGCGGGTCCGCGGTCTCCTCGCCGAGCGAGGCGGCCGCGTCCCAGCCGGTGTAGGTGTAGATGCTGAACACGAAGCCGAGGAAGAAGCCGTTGCCGGTGGGGGCGCCGCTCCCGGTGAGCCAGGACAGGCTGGTGCCGCCGTCGCCGGGTTGCAGCAGGCCCCAGACGGAGAGCACGACCATCACCACGATCTCGAACACGCCCAGCGCCACGGTCACGCCCACGGCCAGTTCGACGCCCTTGTAGGCCAGCGCCGCGATGGCCACCAGGAGCAGCATCATCGGCGCCCACCACGGCACGTCCCAGCCGTATTCGCTCAGCAGCACCCGGTGCAGTGTGGAGCCGAACAGGCCGCACAACATCGCGGTGGCGACCGGATAGAACAACAGGTACGCCCACGCGGCGAGGAAGCCCCAGCGGGGGCCGAGCAGTCGGCTGACGAAGCTGTGGTAGGTCCCCGCGGAGGTTATGTGCCGGGCCAGTTGGGCCAGCGAGTAGCCGAGCAGGTAGGACACCACCGCGGCGAGCAGCACCACGAGCGGGCTCGCCGTGCCGGCGGTGCCGGCCAGGAACGGCACGGTGAAGGCGACCGTGATGGCCGGGGACATCGTGGTCACCGATTGCATGACGGCGCCGGGAAGGCCGATGGCGTTCGCCTTCAGACCGGACGTGGCCGGCTGCCCCGCCGGGAGTCGTTCGTCGGTTCTCATGGTGGTGCTCCTCGCGTGGTCGGGGCCTGGCCCGGGGTACGTGGGGTCGGTGCCGGTGCCGGGGTGCGTGCTCATCAGCCGTTCGTCCGCAGGGCGTGGGTGGGGGCGAACATCCGCAGCAGGGCCGGGAGTACGACCACCCGGGGGCCGGGGGCGGCCAGCGCCGCGGCCACGTCGCGCTCCAGGCGGTCGGGGCTGCTGAGGGTGGCCGGGACGCCGAAGGCTTCGGCGAGCCGGACGAAGTCGGGGCGGGCCAGTTCGGTCCCGGTCGCCGCGCCGAAGGTGTCCGTCATGTACTCGCGCAGGATTCCGTAGCCGCCGTCGTCGACGATCAGCCACGTCACGTCCAGGTTTTCCTGGCGGGCGGTGGCCAGTTCCGCGATCGAGTACATCGCGCCGCCGTCACCGGAGACCGCGAGCACCGGACGCGTCGGATCGGCGGCGGCGGCACCGAGTGCCGCGGGGTAGGCGTAGCCGAGGCCGCCCGCGCCCTGGGCGGAGTGCATCGCGCCGGGGCGCCGGGCGTCCCAGGCCGACCATGCCCAGTAGCCCAGTATGGTCATGTCGAAGAACGCCGGAGCCTCGTCGGGCAGCGCGGCTCGCAGCGCGGCCAGTACCCGCTGTTCCAGGCCCAGGCCCTGCTCCGCGATCCGCGCGCCGACCCGCTCGCGCAGGGTGCGGGCGACCTCCGCGCCTCGGCCGGGCGATCGAGGCGAGACCGAGTCGCCGAGCACCGCCAGTGCGCCCCGGGCGTCGGCATGGATGCCGAAGGCGGGATGGCCGGCCTCCAACTTGCCCGCGTCCGCCTCGATCTGGATGATCCGTCCGCGCGGGGCGAGCGTGTGGTAGTTGCTGGACAGTTCGCCCAGTCCGGAGCCGACCACGAGCAACACGTCGGCGTCGTCCAGGAGTTCGGTGGTGTGCCGATCCTCCAACCAGGACTGGAGGGAAAGCGGGTGATCCCACGGAAAGGCACCCTTGGCACCGAACGTGCAGGCCACCGGCGCGTCCAGGAGTTCGGCCAGGCGCAGCAGTTCCGCACTCGCGCCGGCCCGGATCACACCGCCGCCGGCCAGGATCACCGGTCGCTCGGCGGCGACCAGCAGTGCCGCCGCCTCGGCGAGCAGTTCGGGTCGGGCCGAGGGCACCCGCGGGCGCACCCGCAACCCGGTCACCCGGGGCACTTCGGTCGCGGCGAGCAGCACGTCCTGCGGGATCTCCACCCACACCGGGCCGTACGGCGGGGTCAGCGCCGACTCCCAGGCCGCGGCCAGTGCCGAGGGGATCTGTGAGGCCGCGCCCACCAGATGCACGGACTTGACCACGTCGCGGAAACTCGCCTGCTGATCGACGAGTTCGTGCAGGTAGCCGCGGCGCCTTCGGCCCAGGCCGGCCGAGGGGATCTGGCTGGAGACGGCCAGCACCGGTACCGATGCGGCGGCCGATTCCTGGAGGGCGGGCAGTGCGGTCAGCGCGCCGGGGCCGGTGGACAGCAGCAGCGGGGCCACCGTGCCGGCGGCGCGTGCGTATCCGTCCGCGGCGAAGCCCGCGTTGTTCTCCACGCGTAGTCCGACATAGGCCAGTGCCGAGCGGCGCAGCGCGTCGAACAGGCCGAGCGCGTGCTGGCCGGGCACTCCGAAGACGCGGTCGGCGCCCAGGTTGACCAACGATTCGACGACCAGGTCGCCGCCGTTGCGCGGCGCGGCCGGCGTGAGGTCGCGGTCGGCGGCGGGCGTGGGGTCGCGGCGGGTGGTCGGGCCCGCGTGGCGCGGGATGCGGGAGGGGTCGACGGGGCCGCGGGCGGCGGTGGAACTCATGGCGGAGGACCTCGCGAGGACGGCAGGAATCGCCTGCGGGACGGGAAGGGGCGAAGGGTGGGGGCAGTGTGGGTACTGCCCGGGGCCGGCCGAAGCGGCGGGGCGGGCGATGGTCGTCGGGCCGGGGTCGGCGCGGGGACCGTTCGCCGTGTGGGTATGAACCTACGTCCGGGACAGGACACCGGTGAAGTGGTTCTTTTGTCCATTATCATGATTCAAAATAGATGAATCGTCCCGACCAGGAGGTGTTGCCATGCCGTCGGTCGGCTCCTCCTCCGCCCGTCCGGCCGATCGTGCCCAGGACGGGCCCGGGCTCGACGCCCCCGACGTCCCCGACCCGGCAACCGGTCCCGACGTGGCAACCGGTCCCGACGTGCCGAGCGTCCCGCTGAGCGTGCTGCTCGCCGATCCGGCGCTGGGACTGCGCCAGATCGCCGGCCCGCGCGAGGACCGACCCGTCTCCACGACCGGCGTGACCGAGTTGGAGGATCCGACTCCGTATCTGATCGGCGGCGAACTCCTGCTCACCGCCGGGGTGCCGCTGCCCAAGACCGCCGAGGGCATCGACGCGTACGCGGGACGGATCGCCCGCGCGGGGGCCAGCGCGCTGGGCTTCGGTCTGGTGCCGGTGTACGACGAGGTGCCCGCCGCGCTGGTCGAGGCGTGCGACCGGCACGGGCTGCCGCTGCTGCGGGTGCCCGACGGGACGCCGTTCGTGGCGGTCAGTCGGGCGGCGCACTCCGCGATGACCGAGTCGCGGTATCGGGATTTGCGGCGAATCAGCCGGGCCCAGGGCGCACTGGTCACCGCGGCGGTGCGCACCGACGCGCTGCGGTCGGTGCTCAATCGGCTCGCGGTGCAGTTGGACGCGTGGACCGTGCTGCTGGATCCGGCCGGCAACGAACTGGTGGCCGCTGGGGCGCGCCCGGATCCGGCGGCCCCGGAGCGGTTGCGCGCGCTGATGGTGCGGACGATCGCGCAGTCGCGCGCCGCCGGGTCCGGTCGGGGGCGGGTCGCGCCCACCACGGCCGCCGACCACCACGAGGGGCTGCATCTGACGGTGCACGCGCTGCCCGGTGGCGAGGGCGGCGCGACACCGCCGGCGGCGATCGGGGTCGTGGCGACCGGCGCGCCGACCGCGGTCCAACACTCGGTGACCGCGGTGGCGGCGGTGTTGTTGTCGCTGTTGACCAGTCCGCGGCACGCGCTCGGCGGCGACAGCGACAGTTCGGCCGCACTGGTGCGGTTGATGCTCGGCGGGTCGCCGCAGGAGGTGGCGACGCTGCTGCTGCCGGCCGCGCCGGGCGCGTGCTGGGTGGTGGTGCGCGGCCGGCTGGGCCGGCAGCGGTCGGGCCGGGCGGCGGGATGGGGATCGGGCTCCGGCGAGGATCCGGTGCAACTGGCCGCGTTGGGCACCGCGTTGGCCACGCCGTATCTGGATCTGCGCGGGCGCGATGTGTACGCGCTGGTGCCCACGACGCCCGGTGCGCCGACGCCGGATCCCGCGGCGGCGCACCGGCTCGGTTGGACGCTCGGCTTCAGTGCCCCGTCCGCGACGGCGGACCTCGCGGTGGCCGCCAATCAGGCCGAGCGGGCGTTGCGGCACGCGCTCGCGGCGGGCGTGCCCACCGGGCGGCACCGCGAGCAGGACCTGAGCGTGCACTCGCTGGTGCCCGCGGCGGACGCCGCCGCGCTGGCCCGTGCCCGGTTCGCGGCACTGGTGGACGCGCCCTCGCCCGGATACCACGTGCTGCTGGAGACCCTGCGTTCCTGGCTCGCCCACCACGGCAGTTGGGATCGCACCGCGGCCGCACTCGACCTGCACCGCAACACCGTCCGCCAGCGCATCGGCCGGATCGCCGACCTGCTCGATATGGACCTGCACGACCCGGACGTACGGATGGAACTGTGGTTCGCGCTGCGCTGGCTGCCGGGCGAACGACCCGCCGGCGAGTCCCCGGACCGGTCGTCGCCGGCGCCGGACATCGAACCGGGGTAGCCAGCGCGGTCGTGCGGGTCGGTCGGCCGGGCAGGTCGGCCGGGCAGGTTCCCGGCTGGGTCGGCACGCCCCGATCCCCCGGGCGGATCAGCCGGGGCCGGTCCCCGGGGCCGGTCCGGCGGCGGTGTCGGGATCCTGTGCGGTGAATCCGGAGGCCGCCTGGATGATGCGCCTGGTCATCGGGTCCGACCACGCCTTGGGGGACAACACCTCGATCCAGATCGCGCGGGCGGTCTTGCGGCCGATGTTCTCCCACGAGATCAGCGTTCGGGACGGGAAGGAGACCGAGTCGCCCTCGGCGACGTCTATCGGCTCGGCCACCCGCGCGTGGTCGCCGAGTCCGCCGCCCACCCGAAAGCGCAGCGTCCCGGACATCAGGAAGGCGAAGGTCTCGCCCGGGCGCGAGTAGGGGCCGCCGCTGGAGCCGCGCGGTGGGATGGACAGCAGGGCCGGTTCCAGATCGTGGCCGGGGAGCAGGAGTTCCTCCCACTGCACGCCGCCTTCGAGGACGACGGTCGCCCGCTCGTCGGCGCGTACGACGCTCGCATCGGTTCGGGTGAACGACGCCAGGCTGCTCATCGGGACACCGAGCGCGTCGGTGATGCGGGCGATCAGCTGGGTCGAGGCGCGCTCGACGCTGCGTTCGATCGATGACAGGTGCGACACGGAGGTGTCCGTCATCGCCGCGAGTTCCTTGAGGGACAGACCACTGGCCAATCGGGCGCGGCGCAGCCGACCGCCGTCGGCGGGCTCGTCCGGCACCGGGGCGTGGTCGGGACCGCTCAACGAGGTGCGAATGGCCGCGGGATTCCAGCCGTGCCGCTGCCGCAGGTCGGCGATCCGGCGGGCCCGGCTCACGTGTTCGGGACCGTAGCGGCGCTGTCCGCCGGCCGTGCGGTCCGGCACGAGCAGGTCCTGTTTCTCCCACGCCCGGAGCGTCTGAGGGCTGACCCCGACCTCGGCGGCGACATCGCCGATGCTTCGCCAATTCATGCTCGGGAGTCTAGGCCGGACGTCGCCCCGACTCTCGACAAACTTACATCGTTACTGTAACTATGGCGCCCCAAGCGGAGAGGGGAAGCCCAATGTCGTCCGTGGATCGGATCGTCTTCGGTGCAGGCTCGGGATCGGCGTTGACCAGGCAGGGTGCCGCTTCCGGGGCCCCGACGGTGCTCTTCGTACACCCGGCCAACCTGCAGGCCCGCTGCTGGCGGGCGGTCCTGGCGGCGGTGCCGACCGAGTGGACGTGTCTGGCGATCGACCTGTCCGGACACGGGTCCTCGGCGCGCCGCGACGCGTACGACCTCGCCGGGTGGGTGCGCGAGTGCGTCGAACTGCTGGACGCCCGCGAGGTGGCGGGCGTGCACGTGGTGGGCGCCTCCGTCGGCGCGGCCGTGGCGGTGGAACTGGCCGCCGCGCACCCGGACCGCGTCGAGAGCGTCACCACGGTCGGCGGGGCGTTCCGCCCGGCCGACCCGGCCGCCTCACGGGAGTTCCTCGCGGCCATCGCCACCAGGGGTGCGCGCAACGCCGTACTGGACATCCTCGCGAGCGAACCCGGGCTGGACGAGGTCCTGGTGGCCGAGGTCGCCGCCGACATCGGCGTCGACTCCGACGCACAGGCCGCGCGCATCTGGACAGCGGCCGCCGAGGCCGCCGGACTGGACGCCGCACCCGAACTGCGGTGCCCGACGCTGGCCATCGTCGGGGACCGGGACCTGGGTTGTCCCGTCGAGGACTCCCGCGCCTTCGCCGAACTCACCGGCGGTCGGCTCGCGGTCATCGTCGAACACGGACACCTGCCGATGTACACCGCCCCCGCCCGGGTCGCGGCCTACATCGCATCCCTCGTCGACGGCACGCGCGAGCACCGCGCCCGCGACCGGGATTGCGACACCGGAAATCTCAGCACCGGAAATCTCAGCACCGGAACAGGAAGCCGACCATGACCGAAACCCCGTTCGCGGAGCGCACCGCGCCGAAAGCGGACATCGCCGCGATCCTCGGACTCCACAAGCAGTGGTGGGAGTCGAACATCGGGTGGGACATCGACCGCATGGTCGAGGTGTTCCCGTCCCCGGGTGACGAATACCTGATGTTCAACTTCAACGGCCACCCCTACTTCAACATGACCGAGAAGGTCGCGTTGTGGAAGTGGTACCGCGAGATCATCGCCCAGACCGGCGGCCTGCGCACCGAGATCATGCGCCTGGAGGTCCGCGGCGACACGGCCTGGCTGGCCTGCGAGTTCACCATCGAGGCGGAGATGCTCGACGGCGGCGAGTGGACCGCGGACTCGGTGGACGCCGCCGTCGGACGGGCCACCGAGATCTACCACCGCGACAACGGCACGGGCGCACCCGAGTGGCGCATGTGGCACACCCACATCACCGCGCTGCCCGACCTGGACGAGGCGCGGCCCGGATTCGACGACTCCACCAACAGCCGCGGCCTGGGCCGGGTGCCGTGGAACCCGCTCCCGAAGGGCGTCTGACCATGACTCTCACTCCGGATTCCCCGCGCATCTCCCTCGTCCTCGGCAGCTCGCAACACCCGGCCGAGATCGTCGCGGCGGCCAAGGCCGCCGAGCGCGGCGGCTTCGACGAACTGTGGGTCGGCGAGGACTACTTCTACACCGGCGCCATCGCCTCGGCCGGCGCCGTGCTGGCCGCCACGCGACTCCCGGTCGGCATCGGCATCGTGCCCACCACTTCGCGTCATCCCGCGCTTTTGGCCATGGAGTTGGCGACCCTGGCCGGGCTGTACCCGGGCCGGCTCAAAGCCGGTGTGGGTGCGGGCGTGCCCGACTGGCTCGACCAGATGGCGATCCGCTCGAAGACCCCGCTGTCCTCGGTCCGCGACGTCATCGCCGGGCTGCGTACCCTGCTCGCGGGCGACACGCTGACCGTCGAGGCGTCGTCGTATCGAGCCCGCGAGGTGCAACTGGCCCACCCGCCCGCGATCGTGCCGCCGATCCTGGCGGGCGTGGGCGGTCCCAAGGCGCTGGCCATGTCGGGCGCCTGCGCGGACGGGACCGTGCTCTCGGTACTCGCCGGGACGCGCTACGTCGAGTGGGCGGCCCGTGCCGTCGCCGCCGGCGGCGCCGGCCCCGAGCACGACTTGGTCGCGTACGTCTTCTGCTCGATCGACGACGATGCCGCGGTCGCCCGCGAGCGGTTGCGCGAGTTGTTCGGGCTCTACCTGTTGGCCGGACCGCGCAACCCGATGACCGAGGCCCACGGCATCGCCGACGAGGTCGAGGCACTGGCCGCGCTGGACTTCGACGACGCCGTACGCGCCATTCCCGACGCCTGGATCGACGAGTTGGCGGTGGTCGGGACACCCGCGGACTGCGCGAAGCGAATCGGCGCGTTGGCCGAGGCCGGGGCGGACTGCATCGCGCTGTGCCTGATCCCCGGCGAGGACGGCGAGGCGCAGGTCGACCGTCTCTCGCGCGACCTTCTCCCCCTGGTCCGCGCCCGGGCGTGACCCGTCCGGCGGCCGAACCGACCCTCGGGAGGGGCGTCGGTGCGGCCGCCGGTCGCCGGTCGCCGACACGGCACATCGGCACCGCACACATCAGCGATCGGAGATCGGAGATCGGGATGACCTATTCGATAGTGAGCTTCCATCCGCACGACGGCTCCCTCGGGTTCGCCGCGCAGTCGCACTTCTTCGCCGTGGGATCCGTCGTCGGCGATGCCGAGGCCGGCGTCGGCGTGGTCGTCAGCCAGGCATTCGCCAACACCGACTGGCCGCACGAGGGGCTGTCGCTGCTGCGGGCCGGCGCCACGCCCGACGACGTGCTCGCGACGCTGATCGCGGGCGATCCGCTGGCCGACTACCGCCAGGCAATCGTCATGGACGCCACCGGCGCGTACGCCTGCTTCACCGGTGGCGGTTGTGCGCCGCACACGGGCGTCGCCCGGGGCCAGGGGGTGGCCGCGGTGGGAAACATGCTGGCCTCGGACGACGTGTGCCGGGCCATGGTCGCCGCGCACGGCGACTCGGCGTCGGGGTCGGCGCACGCGAGTCGGCTGGTGTCCGCTCTCCTCGCCGGGGAGGATGCCGGCGGTGACGCCCGAGGATCGCAGTCGGCGGTCGTCAAGGTGGTCGACGGTGTGCGCGGCGAGCGGCCGTGGCGGCACGTGCTCGCCGACATCCGGGTCGACGACCACGCGGACCCGGTAGGCGAGCTGCGCCGTCTGTTGCCCATCCACGAGGGCTTCCGGACGATCGGGGCCGCGTTGTTCGCCCCGCCCCTGGTCATCGGCGACGCGTCGGGCATCGCCGCCGCCGAGGCGCGGGAGATGGTCCGGGCGCTCGCGGCGGCCGCTGCCGGCCTCGGCGGCAACCCCGAGGCGGACCTGTGGCGAGCGGTGATCCTGCTCCGCAGCGGCGAGGTCGACGCGGGCGGCGCGCTCCTGGCCGAGCTCGGCGCCGCCCGGCCGCACCTGGGCGAATTCGCCCGCGGCCTGGAACGGGTCGGGATCCTGCCCAAGTCCGAGGTGCGACCGTGAGGCCGACCCCGGCACCGGGCGCGGCCCGGCCGCCGGTCGAAGCCTTCGTCCGGGCCGACCGAGTGCGCGAGACGGCGGTGGAACTGGTGCGCATCGACACCCGCAACCCGCCCGGCCGCGAGTCCGCGGCCGTGCCGACGCTGTCGAACCTGCTGGCAGCGCTGGGCTGCGACACACACGTGTTCACCTCGCGTTCCGGGCGGCCCTCGGTGATCGCCAGGTACGGCCGCACCGCGCCGGGCCGGCCGACGCTGCTGATCAACGGCCATGTGGACGTCGTACCGGTCGTCGAGTCGGACTGGACGGTGCCCCCGTTCGAGGGCGTCGTGCGTGACGGCCGGCTGATCGGGCGCGGCGCGGCGGACATGAAGGGGGGTATCGCCGCAGCGATCGAGGGATTGCGCGCCTGCGTCGACTCCGGCGTCGAACTCGGCGCCGACATCGTGTTCCACCTCGTCGCCGACGAGGAGACCGGCGGCGACCACGGCACGGCCGAACTGGTGGCCGCCGGCCTGGTCCGGGCCGACGCGTGCATCGTCCCCGAGCCCACCGAGCTGCGGGTCGCGGTGGCCGAGCGCGGCTCCTGGCAGGCCGAGATCCAGGTGTTCGGCACCGCCGGGCACGGCGGCGACCCGGGGCGGGGGCGGTCCGCGGTCGCCGACGCGGCGCGGATCACCACCGCCCTGCATCTGGCCCGGTTCCATGCCCACCCGCACCCGCTGCTGGGCAGTCCGACGTGCAACGTGGCGATGGTGCGCGGCGGCGTCGCGGCCAACGTGATCGCGCCGAGCTGCGAGTTGACCATCGACCGACGCACGCTGCCCGGGGAGAGCGCCCGGGACGTACATGCCTCGATCGTCCGGATGATCGACGCGTCCTGCCCGGACGTGGACTATCGCGTGGTCCCCACCTTCTTCTGCGAGGCATCCGAACTGCCGCTCCCGCACCCCTTCGCCGACTTCGTCGACGCCTGCCGGCCGGGCGCGGGCCCGGACCGCGCCGGGCCGAACGAAGGTTTCGTCGGGTTGTACCTCGGCTCCGATGCCCGCTTTCTGCGCAACGACCTGCACATTCCCACCGTCGTCCACGGCCCGGGCTCGATCCGTCAGGCGCACGGCGCCGACGAGTGGGTGGCACTGGACGACCTCACCGCGGCCGCGCGCACCCTTGCCCGCGCGATGGCCGGGTTCGCCGACTTCGCGGCGGACGGTGCGGCCGCCGACCGGAATCAGAGCAGACAAACAACCGGAAAACTGTAGATTCTGCCCCACATGAAGGAGGGCGCATGGCTGACCACTCAGGTGCGGTGACAGGCCGGCCGGCCGCAGGAACCGAGAACGTTCGCGGTCCGGTGCTGGAAACCCGCTCCATCGACTACGTCCCACAGTCCGAGCGGCACGGCCGCGCCTGGCATCAGGCGCCGTTCTGGTTCACCGGGCAGTTCGTGCCGACCACGATGGTCGTCGGCTTCGCAGGCCCCGTGATGGGCCTGTCGATCGGCTGGTCGATCGCGGCCACCGTGCTCGGCATCCTGTTCGGCACCTGCTTCATGGCCTTCCACGCGAACCAGGGGCCCACCATGGGCCTGCCCCAGATGATCCAGTCACGCGCCCAGTTCGGCACCCGCGGCGCACTTGTGCCGATGCTCGCCGTCATCTGCGTGTACATCGGCTTCAGCGCGTTCGGCGTGCTCCTGGCCTCCCAGGTGCTCGAATCGGTGCTGCCCGGCTCCTCCACGGTGTGGGCGGTCGTCATCGTGCTGCTGGCGGCCACCGTCGCGATCGTCGGCTACGACCTGCTGCACACGGTGCTGCGCCTGCTGCCGTACCTGGTCGTACCGGTGTTCGCGATCCTCACCGTCCTGGCGCTCCTGCACCTGGAGCCGCACCCCGTCGCCCACTCCTCCGCCTTCACCCCCGCGGCGGCACTCGCCCAGTTCGTCGCGGCGGCCGGCTACCAGCTCGGGTACGCCGTGTACGTGTCGGACTACTCCAGGTATCTGCCCGCGGACACCTCCGAACGCGGGGTCATCGGTTGGACGTACGCCGGCGCCGCGCTGTCCGCGATCTGGCTCATGGTGCTCGGCAACTTCATCGCCGGCTCGGTACCGGTGCCGGACGCGCTGGTCAACCTCCAGGACATCGGCGACACTCTCTTCGACGGCTTCGGCAAGACCGCCGTGGTCGCGGTCCTGGTTCCGAGCGCGATCGCGGTCATGGGTGTCAACCTCTACGGCGCGATGCTCTCGGGGCTGAGCATCGTCCAGGCATTCCGGCCGATCGCCCTGACCGTTCGCACCCGCATCGCGGGCATCCTCGCCGGCGCGGCGCTCGCGCTGGCCGTGGCCGAGGGCCTGCCGTCGAAGTACCTCGGCAGCTTCAACGACTTCATCACGCTGATCCTCTACGTCCTGGCGCCGTGGACCGCGGTCAACCTGATCGACTACTACTTCGTGCGCCGGGGCCACTACGCCATCACCGAGATCTTCAGCCCGAACAGCATCTACGGACGCTGGGGTTGGCGTGGCCTGCTCTCCTACGCGCTGGGCGTCGCGGCCCTGGTGCCGTTCATGGTCACCGGCTTCTACACCGGACCCATGGTCGACGCACTCGACGGCGCCGACATCGCCTTCGTCGTCGGACTCCTGGTCTCCGGCGCGGCCTACTGGCTGACCACCCGGGGGTTCGACCTCGACGCCGAGCAGCAGGCGATCGAACAAAGCAAGTTGCACCTCGACGGCACAAACGCGGTCGTCCGCTCCAGACCCCGCGTCACCGAATGACCGCGGCCGGGTCGACACCCCGCACCCACGATCCGGGGTGTCGACCCGGCACACCCGTCGAATGGCGTGCCGGCAGCGCGGCGGTGAGGACTTCGGTCGGGGCCGCGCCGCCGGGGCAAGGAGTCGGGGGTCAGCTCTGGGCGGGGAGTTCGTAGCCGTGTTCCGGGGTGGCGATCGAGGTGACCGCGCGGGCGAACACGGTGCTCGGCTCGTAACCGTCGTGCGGGATGTCGGTGTTGAGCAGGATCACCATGCCCAGCGGCGCAGGTCGTGCAGATCGGAGATCATCGCGCCGGCCGCCCAACCCCAACTCGGGTTCCAGTCGGTCGCGTCGGCGATCGCGCCGGTCGGTGTCTGGTTCGTGTATCCGTGCGCGCGCGGCTCCGGGAACTCGGCACCCTCGGGGAACAGGGTGTTGTGCAGGCGGGCCGGACCGGTGACGCGCGTTTGGATGAAGTCGGCCAACGACATCCAGCCGAGCTTCTCCAGACCAGACCGAGCAGGACGGTATTGGTGTTGGAGCGACCGGGCGGCACGCTGTTGCCCGGTGCCTGCTCAGTTCTCGGTGTCGGCCGCGTGCAGCAGGGACCGTACCTTGCCGTCGACGCCGAAGCGGTATTGCAGGGCCCACTCGCAGAACTCGCGGGTCGTGTCGTCGGGATGATCGCGCAGCGCCTCCAGCAGTTCCTCGGACAAATCCGTTCGCCCGGCACGGCGGTCCTGCGCCGTGAACGTCAGCAGGTAGGCCAGTGCCCTGGACACCGGATGGAACCGCGGGTCGACTCTGGTGGCATCGCCGGTGGAAAGTTCCCGCAGGATCACGGCGGTTCCGGCGCGGACGGTCTTGAGGTTGCCGCGGTCGCGCGCACCGAATCCGGCGCCGAAACAATCGCCGATGGCGAACAGGACGGCGTGCATCTCGGTGATTCGGGCGTCCGTCGGCCCGGTCGCCAGCTTCGCGTGCGCCTCCTTGCACGCTTGGACCAGGATCTGCGCCACAGTGTTGTCCCGGCGCTGTAGGAATCCGATGGCGAACAGCGCCCGCACCCGCAACCAGGACTGCTCCTTCTCGTGTTCGAGCACGTGTTCCAGGGCGTGCACGACGGCCCCGGTCCACCCGCCCGACAGCAGGGCGTCGACCGCCCGCCGCCGTTGCACCACGGCGTTCTGCAGGAGCAGGTGCATGAACAGGGCCTTGGTGGGTTGCAGGATGCGCTCGGGGATCTCCTGGGAGTCCAGCGAATCGGCGGCGGCGCGCACGATGCCGAACCAGGATTCGTCCTCGGGGTCGGGTGTCGGCCACGTGTTGCAGACCGGCGTCCCGGCGTCGAGGACGGATTCCAGGGTGGCCGCCGTCCAGCGCAGACCCCCCGCGGCCGCCGTATCCGCCGCCTGCGAGCGGAACCATCGTACCAGGTCCCGCAGTTCCGTCTCGACCTCGCGGACGCGTCGGGCCTGCGCGTCGTCTTGGTGACGGCGCGGATTGTGCACGAGGGTGCGTTGCCACAGGCCCAGCGCGGCGGTGCCGCGTTCCCTGATGGTCGACCCCGGATCGGTCGCCCGTGCGATCAGCAGGTCCCGCACCCAGTCCTCCTCGGGCGGTGACCACGACTGGGGTATCACGACGGCCAGTTCCAGATCCAGGGAACGTCCCGGGCACACACTCCTGCGCCGGAGTTCGTCGGCGTCCCTGAGGAGCCGGATCACCCAACCCTTGAGATGCGAGCTGGAGGTGAGGTTGTCCTCGCACAGGTGGACCAGTTGGGTGAGCACCCGCCAGTGACGAAATCCCAGCGGCGACGTGCGCAGTCCGCCGCCGATGAGGTCGCCGAGGTCGGCGTCGTACGCGTACTTGGTGAGGCTGCCCAGCAACACCAACGCGTCGATGTTGCGCGGCGTGGGAGGGGCGCCTCCGATCAACGCGAGTCGTTCGGCGATCGTGTGGATCTTCCTCTTGTACTTCTGCCGCAGTTCCGAGGACGAACGTCTGGCGTGGTCGACCGGCATGAACAGGGACAACAGCGCCGACGCCTGGACCAGCACGGCGAATTCGGTGTCCGCGTCCTCCTGCAGGATCTCCCACGTCCACCCGGCCGGAAGGTGCGCCGGCAGGCTGTCGTTCCGGGCGAGTCCGCGCAACCGGATGCCGAGCGAGTTCAGCCCGCCCAGGGATTCGGTGTCGGGGGCCAGCGCGACGATGGCCCGGTCGAGGTTGCGCAGCCAGTCGCCGGTCAGCGCCACCGGTTCCCGGCCGGTCGGCCGGTTCGGGGACGCCCCGTTCACGGTCGGGCCGCGCAGACTGCCGGTCACCTTCGCCGGGGCGCTGCCGGTCCCGCGGGCCACCGCGTTCTGCGAGATTCCGTACCGCTCCAACCGTGCCAACTGCGCGGCGAGCGCGTAACGCATCAACTGCCCCACGTCGTCGATGTCGTCGACGCGATGGCGAATACGTTCTTCGCCGGGCCGGGCGGCATCACGGTCGACGCCCTCGACGGCCGTGCGTTCTCCGGGGTTCATTCCGAAACGCTAACAGCGCCGTCAGCGCTGCGCACCACACATGTCGGCAAGCGTGCCAAGTCTGTTACCCGTTCTCACCGAACCCGTCTTGACCTGCACAAACGACTTCGCGCGGGGGCCGACACACGCTTGTCGGGGCGACACGGGGTTGCCCAGGATGAGGAACGCAGGCACAGCCTCGGCTCACCGAGACAACCCATGGAGCGAACATGCCCGAGATCTCCCCCGCCGACGCCGGCTCGCGGGTCCCGCCGGTTCTGCGAAAGCAGGTGCCGCAGGTCCCGGTAGCCCCCGATGCGCACGACCAACCGGCCGACGAAACCGCTCGGTCCGAGGCCGCCCGGACCCAATGGCTCGGCGCCCTCTACGCGTTCGGCTACATCGGTCTCGCCCGGACGGCACAGGCCGAGTTCGACCTCGACGGCGTCGCCGCCGCTCTCCCCCTGTACGCGCTGTCCGTGGCGGCGGCCGGACTGACCGACGGTCTCGGCCGCCGCCTCACCGATCGACTCGCCCGCCGCGGCCTCGCCGTCCCGCGCGCGTGCCGCGCCGTCGGCAGGCTGCTCGCCGCGTGCGTCCCGCCTGCGGCGGCCCTCCCTTGGCTCGCCCCGGATCCCCTGATCGACGTCACGACACGGCCACCGGCCCCGGTCGATGCGGCTCTCGGGTGCCGGTTGCCCGTCCCCGAACAATTGCCGAACGTCGCTCCGCCACGCAGGCACCGCCTCCTCCGGCGGCGGCCCGGGGCGTCGGTGAACCGACCCGCCGGCCCGCCTCTCCGGCGGGCGACCGCACTGCGCCGCGCTCATCCGACCCTGGGGAACGGGCCTGTGTCATAAGGGAGTTGGCAGCAGAAAGCACGCGCACAGCCGGCGGCTCACCCCCGCCCCGGACCAGGCTCCGCGGTCGATCCGCTCTGAGCGGATCCGCTCTGGGCAGATCGGCTTGGTCCGGCCGCGCGTGACAGCCCAGGGTGGAGGCATGAGCGATGACACGAAACCCCCGCTGTTCCAAGAACACACGCGGCGCGAACTGTACGGGCAGCGCGTCCTGCTCCTCGACGGCCCGTTGGACGACGACAACGGCTCGTTGCTCACCACGCAACTGCTCACTCTGGCAGCGGAGGACCCCGCCGCGGACATCGCGTTGTGGATTCACTCCCCGGGTGGTTCGGTGCCGTCGATGCTCGCGATCCGCGATGTCATGCGGCTCATCCCGTGCGACGTGTCCACCCTGGTTCTCGGCATCGCCTACAGCGCGGGCCAGTTCCTGCTCTCGTCGGGAACTCCGGGAAAGCGCCGGGCGCTACCGCACGCCCGGGTGCTCATGCACCAGGGCTCCGCCGGTATCGCCGGTACCGCCGTGGACATCGAGTTGCAGGCCAACGACCTTCGTCACACCCGCGACACGGTGCTCGGCCTGATCGCAAAGGACACCGGCCAGTCCATCGAGCGGATCTTCGAGGACTCGCTGCACGACCGTTGGTACACCGCGCAGGAGGCCCTCGACTACGGCTTCATCGATGCGATCGTCCAGGAGTTCGACGAGATCGCCCCACGCGGTGCCCGCCGTGTCGCCAAGAACGCCGGATTCCAGGGAGCCTCGCGATGAGTACCTACGCCATTCCGAACGTCATCACCCGCGACTCTCGCGGCGAACGCATCATGGACGTGTATTCGCATCTTCTCGCGGAGCGCGTGGTCTACCTCGGGACGGCCATCGACGCGGGCGTCGCCAACGCTCTCGTGGCGCAGTTGTTGTTCCTGGAGGCGGACAACCACGAACAGGACATCCAGTTCTACATCAACTGCGAGGGCGGCGACCCCAGCGCCATGCTGGCGGTGTACGACACGATGCGCTATGTGCGTTCGCAGGTCGCCACCACATGCGTGGGCCAGGCCGTCGCGGTGGGCGCGGTACTGCTCGCCGCGGGCGCGCCCGGCAAGCGCGCCGCGCTGCCCCACGCACGGGTGGTGCTGCATCAGCCCGCCGCGCAGGGACGCGGCACGATCCCGGACCTGATCCTGCAGGCGGACGAGGTGGTGCGGGTCCGCGCGGACATCGAACAGATCCTCTCCCGGCACACCGGACAAAGCACGGCCACCCTGCGTGCGGACACCGACCACGACCGGGTCTTCACCGCGGCGGCGGCGAAGGAGTACGGACTCGTCGACGTCGTGCTCGAAGAACGGTGACGCACCCCGACCGGCGCGCCACCGCCGTCTCCGCTCGAAACGCCGTTCCCGGTCGTCGTGCCGTCACGCCGCCAAGGCGAGAGCGGCCCGGCAGACCGCGGCCGAACGGCCCGTCGGACGGGCGCTCTTCAGGTTTTCGCTGACCGCGAGCGTCAGATCGACCAGGGTCACGCCCAGCGCGCCGGCCATCGCCGCGATCATCTCGCTCGACGGCTCTTTGATACCGCGCTCCACCTCGGAGAGGTACTGCGGCGAAACACCGGCGCGGCCCGCCGTCTCGACGAGTGTCTCGCCCCGTTTGTGGCGAAGCGACCGCAGATGTTCGCCGAGCACGTCCCGCCACAGCGGCTCGCGACCGGGCGCGGCCGATCGGCGTGACGCGGGCGCGGGCGCCGGTGTCCGCACGGGCGCGGGCACGGGTGTCCGCGCGGGCGCCGGCGCCGGTGCGGGCGATGCCGGTGCGGCATGCCTGTCGTCGTCGGTGCGGTGCGAAAGCGGTGGGGCGGTCTCGGCCATGCCTCATGGTAGGCCGCCCCCCGCGCGCTTTCCCCGTTGTCCGCCCCCAGCGAAATCCGACGCGGTGTTGGTCTATACCTTTGCCTGCCCATGCCGCACGCTGGATGCCGTGTGCCCGTCCGATGTCGGTGCTCGAAGGCGACTTCGGGACGGTCCGTCCCGTCACCGTCGACGGAAGGCTTCCCCATGCGCATCCGCACCCTGGCATCCGCCCTGGTGACCACCGTCGCCGCCGGGCTCGTCTGTGCCCCGTCCGCCGGGGCCGCGACCGCGTCGGTCGTACCGGTGTCGACGTCGGCGCAACTCAAGACGGCGTTGGCCGCGGCCGTACCGGGCGACACCATCCGCCTCGCCGACGGCAGCTACACGGGCAACTTCCAGGCGACCAAGGCCGGTCGCGCCGACGCGCGGATCACCCTGACCGGCTCCGCCGACGCCGTGCTGCGCACCGGCACCGGCGGCGGCTACGGCCTGTATCTCAACGGCGCCTCCTACTGGACCGTGCGCGGGATCACGCTCACCCACGCCCAGAAGGGCATCATGATCGACGCCGCCCGCGGCGTGCTGGTGGACTCCGTCACGGTGCGCGAACTCACCATGGAGGGCGTGCACTTCCGCAACTCCAGCAGCGACGGCGCAATCGTCGACTCGCACATCCTCGACACCGGCCGGGACAACCGCGGCATGGGCGAGGGTGTGTACGTCGGCACTGCCAACACGCTCTCCGACCGCAGCGACCGGGTACAGATCCTGCGCAACGTGATCGGCCCCGGGGTGCGCGGCGAGGCGGTGGACCTGAAGGAGGGCACCAGCGGTGGCCGGGTCGCGGACAACACCTTCGACGGCACGGGCCTGACCGGCAACAACTACGACGACTCGTGGGTGGACGTGAAGGGCAACGGCTACCTGATCGAGCACAACACCGGCGGGAACACCACCAACAACGGGTTCGAGGTGCACGCGCAGGCCCCGGGCTGGGGCTGTGGCACCGTCTTCCACACGAACCACGCCGACCTGACCGGCGCGACCGGCCCCGACCGGCTCGCGATCCACGCCGTCTCGTACAGCCCTGCCTGCCCGACCACGGTCACCGCCGACAACACGTTCACGGGAGGCGACGGCCTGGTCGACCCGGGCGTGCCGGTCATCCCGTGACCGCACCGCCGGTCCGATCGGGCCCGCGCACCGCCGATCCGTCAGGGACCGCGCGCCGCCGGTCCGATCGGGCCGGGGCCGCGCCTGCCGTGGCGGAGCAGGCGGCGGACCCGGCCCGAGGTGCGGCTCACGTGCCGGCCAGCGCCTGCGTCGGGGTCAGCCGGGACGCGCGGATCGAGGGGTGGACACCGGCCGTCATGCCCACCAGGATCGCGCCGCCGAAGCCCGCCCCGACCGAGGCCGGCGACACCACCGCGGGCCAGTGTTGAAACCAGGCGTAGCCGATGGTCGCGGCCACGCCCAGGACCGTGCCGGCGAGACCGCCGAGGGTGGACAGGGCGATGGACTCGGTGAGGAACTGGCCGCGGATCTGGCCGCGGTTGGCGCCCAGGGCGCGGCGCAGGCCGATCTCCTTGCGGCGCTCCAGAACCGAGATGAACATCGTGTTGGCCACCCCGATGCCGCCCACCAGGAGGGCGACGCCGGCAAGGCCCAGGAACAGCGCGGAGAACGTGCTCTCGGTCGCGCGCTTGGCGGCCAGGGCATCCGAGGGGCGGCTGACCCTGACCAGGCCGGGCAGCGCCGGGTTGACGGTTTGCGCCAGGACCGCGCGGACCGACTCGATGGCCGACTCGGCGGTGCGGACGTAGACGACGGTGGGGTGACCGTCGAAGCCCAGGCCCGTGCGCGCGGCCTCCCAACCGACCAGGACCGCACGATCGATGTCGGGGGCCAGCGGGGCCGGCGCGAGAATGCCGACGACGGTGAACCAGCGGTTGCCGATGACGACCTGAGGTGGCGCCTGCCCCGGCGTCAACGTGTCGAAGCCGAGCCGGATGCCGGCCTCGTGGCCGAGCACGACGGTCGGGAAGCGTTCGGTGACCGGGTCGAGGAAGCGCCCGGAACGGACCCTGCCGTGGATGGCGTCGAGCAGGTTGGCGCGGCTTGCCAACACCGCCAGCCCCGAGCCGTCGTTCGGGTCGACCCGGTCCGAACGACGCACCACCGCATGGGTGTTCGCGACCGCGCTGGTCAGCGTGACCGGCCCGATGCGGGCCGCCATCGCGTCGGCGGCCTCGGGCAGCAGTACCGGCGGCTTCTGATCCGGCTGCGGTTCGGCGCGCAGCGTGTCGGTGCCCAGTGCGGAGAGTTCGTTCATCAACGCCTTCTGGCTCGACGCCGGAATGCCGATGACGATGATCATCGTCGCGATACCGATCGAAATGCCGAGGGCGGACAGCGCCGCGCGCATCTTGCGCGTGCGGATTCCGAGCAGGCCGAGCCGCAGGATGTCGGCCGGGGCCAGCCGCACGGGTCGGGTCGGATCGGTCGCGGCCGCCGCTCGTGCCGAGTGCACGCGGCGGCTCACGAGCGGCCGCCGAATCCCGCGGACGGCGCGGGCGCCACCGGTGCCATCGGTACGACGGGTGCCGGGTATCCGGGCCCGTCCCAAGCCTCGACCCGCTCGGGAGTCCCGAGCCCATCGGAGCCATCGAACCCGGCGGATTCCTCGAACGCTGCGGGCGCTTCGCCCACTTCGGCCGCGGGCCGCCCGGTGTCCGTGACCAGTCGGCCGTCGCGGATCTCCACGCGGCGCGGCAACCCGGCGGCGATGTCCCGGTCGTGCGTGATGATGGCGATCGTGGCTCCCTCGGCGTTCAGCTGGTGCAACAACTCCAGGACCGCCTGCCCGTTCGCCGTGTCCAGGGCGCCGGTGGGCTCGTCGGCCAGCACGAGGGCGGGTGCGTGGACCAACGCGCGGGCGATCGCCACGCGTTGGCGCTCGCCGCCGGAGAGTTCGTGCGGCCGGTGTCCGGCGCGGCGGGCCAGGCCGACCCGGCCGAGCGCCTGCACCGCGAGCGGCAGCCGACGGCGGCGCGGGACGCCCGCGTACAGCAGTCCGGTCGCGACGTTCTCCGCGGCGGTGAGCCCGTCGGTGAGGTGGAACTGTTGGAACACGAAGCCGAGCAGGCGGCCGCGCAGTGCGGAGAGCCGCCGGTCGGACAGGGTGCCGACGTCGTGGCCCAGGATCGACACCGTCCCCGCGGTCGGAGTGTCCAACGTGCCCATCAGGTTGAGCAGGGTGGACTTGCCCGAGCCGGACGGCCCGACGATGCCCACGAGTTCGCCGGCCGCGATCGCGAGTGACACGTCGTCGAGGGCCTTGACGCCGCCCGGGTATGCCTTGCTCGCGTGTACGACCTCCAGGACCGGACTCACGACGTGGTCACCACCCGCAGGCCCGGCTCCAGGCCGCTGCCCTCGACCTCGACCATGCCCTTGACGAACAGGCCGGTCTTGACCGCGATCAGGCGCCCGGCGGGGATCTGCACGGCGTACCCGCCCTCGCGCAGCGCGACCAGCGCGCCGATCGGCACGGCCAGGACACCCTTTCGGGTTTCGGTGGCGAAGCGGACCTGAACGCCGGCCGCGTCGAGGCCTCGCACCGCGGCGGGATCGTCGAGGGTGACGGTCACGGTCATTTTCGCCCCGCCGGCGTCCGGACCCAGCGCATCCGGTCCGGTGTCCTTGCGTTCGGCGGTGCGACCGATCCCGGACACCGTGCCGCGGGTCTCGGTGTTGTCCGGGAGCACCACGGTCACGGGGGTGTCCACCGCGATCGAGCCGACCTCGGTCGCGGCAACGGGCACAGTGACCGCCTTGGCGGTCGGCGTGATGGTCATCACCGGTGCGAGCGACGCGTCGTCACCGAGTCCGGCCGACAGCGCGCCCACCCGGATCTCGCCGGACAACACGGTGACATCGCCGACCTCCAGGACACCGGTCTGCGAAGTCCCCAGGGCCTTCTGCCACTTCTTGACCGCCGCGGACAAAGCGGGAGTCCAGGTCGCCTCGCCCGTCGGTACGCCGGCGGGTTGGCCGCCGATGTCGTAGCCGAGTGCCTTGAGGTTGTCCGCGATCACCCGCACGTCGCGGCCCTGCGGGGGCTTGGCGGCGTCCTTCTTCACGGTTTCCTGCTTGGCGGTCTCCTGCTTGGCGGTCTCCTGCTTGGACGTGTCCTGCTTCGGATCGCTCTGCTTCGGGTCGGACTGCCTGGAATCCGTCTGCCCGGAATCCGTCCTGCCGTTCGTGCCGCCGCCCGCCGTGTCCCCTTCCGTCCTTCCCAGCGCACGGAACATCGGGGTCGTCCCGTAGAAGAGCGCGATCGGCCGATCGTCGAGGCGGTACAGCGGCTTCCCCCGGGTGATCGTGTCCCCGCTCTTGGGCAGCCACGTCACAATGCCCTTGCGTCCGGCCTTGAGCGGTTGTTCGGTACCGAACCCGAGCGTGCCCGGCAGGTCACGGGCATCGGACAGGTCGGTCCTGGTCACCGCGGCCGTCGCGACGCCCGCCGACTTCCTCGCGGCCCCGGTGGACCCGCCGCCACGACTGGTGGCGGCGAAGGCGGCGACCGCGCCGAGGACCAGCACCACGACGACGATCAGCGCGATCCGGCGTCCGGTCCGCGCGCGTCGCGGCTCGCGGAACTCGACGGTGCCGGCGCCCCCGTCGTCAGCGCTTGCCACCGAAGGCCTCCAGCTTGCATTCCTGTTCGATCCTTCGGTGCTGCTCGTTGGTCAACGTCGACTCGCCGGTGAAGGTCCATCCGTCGGAGGTGACCTTGACCTTCATGCCCTTCGCGTTCATGCACTTGACCCAATCGCGCATGTCGTCGTCGTACTTCGGGTTCTGCTCCGGGTCCATCTCCGGCACCATCAACGGCATCTTGATCTCGCACTCCTTGAACTCGCGCGCGTACCTCTTGGTGCGCGCGATCTCGCCCTCCACGGACCCGGACTGCCGGGTGTCGACGCCCTTGGCCGTCAGGCACGCCTGGTACGTGGCCCACATGCGCTTCTCTTCCTCCTCCGACGTGTCCAGACGGCGCTGGGGTCGGCCGGTGGTCGGCGCCTGGGACGTGTTCGCGCTCGTGGCGGGCGGCGCACCCACTTGTCCACCGGCGGTATCGGAAGCCGCCGACCGTTCCTTGGCCGCGGCGTCGGACGTGGGAAGCGAGGCGACCTGCGAGGAGGACTTCTCGGAATCGTCGCCACCGCATGCCGTCAGCACGAGCAGAGCCGCCAGCGCGACGGTGGACAAAGCGGCCGAACTGGAACGGCGGGCGGGCGAAGGCAACGGTTCGATTCGAGGCATGGCCCTGATGCTGCCGTCCGGATGTCAGGAACCTGTCAGGTCGTGGTCAGGATGGGATCGGAACCGGGACGACCTGGGCCCGATGGCGATCGGACCAGGTCACGGCACCTAGCATCGACGTCATGTGCGCGCACGTTTTGGTGGCCGAGGACGACGAGAAGCAGGCCCGATTGGTCCGCCTGTACCTGGAGCGCGAGGGTCACGTGGTCACCGTCGTGCACGACGGACGGGACGCGATCGACACGGCCCGCACCAAGCGACCCGACATCCTGGTCCTGGACGTGATGATGCCGCGCGTCGACGGCCTGGATGTCACGCGCGTCCTGCGCCGCGAGAGCGAACTGCCGATTCTGATGCTCACCGCCCGCTCGACCGAGGACGACCTGCTGCTCGGCCTGGACCTGGGCGCGGACGACTACCTGACCAAGCCGTACAGCCCGCGCGAACTGATGGCTCGCGTGCGCACGCTGCTGCGCCGAAGCGGGCGACCGGCGGGTCCGCCCGACCCGGTCCTGCGAGTCGGCCGGCTCTCGGTGGATCCGGTACGACACGAGGTGGCCGTCGCCGGGCGCCGGGTGGACTGTACGCCCGGCGAATTCCGCATCCTGGAGGCCCTGGTCACCGAGCCGGGGCGGGTGTACACGCGGCAACAACTGCTCGAACAGGCGCACGGATTCGACCGGTATGTGACCACCCGGACGGTCGACGTGCACATCATGAACCTGCGCCGGAAGATCGAGGCCGACCCGCGGCGCCCGGCGTATCTGGTGACCGTGTTCGGCGTCGGCTACAAGATCGGCGAGCCGGGCCCGGACGCCCGTGGGGAGCGCGACGGTGGCGCGTAGGGTCCCGCTGCACCGAAGTCTGCTCGTCCGGCTGCTCGCCTCCTCGGTCCTGGTCGCGGCGTGCGCGGTGGCGGCCACCGCATGGCTGGCCGCGCAGACCACCGAGGGGGCCATCCGCGACGGGCAGAGCCGGGTGCTGGCCGACGACACCCGGATCTACCGCACGTTGTCGAGCTACGCGGCGACCCATCCGCAGTGGACCGGCATCGAACCGATCCTGCGCGAGTTGTCCCGGGACACCGGCCGACGGATCGCGCTGACCACCCGCGAGGGCGCGCCGATCGCGGACTCGGACGCGGGGCCGGCGTCGCCGCCGCCGTTCAGCCGCCCGTCGGCCGTCGTCGACCCGCTCGCGGTCGACGCGACCCTGGTGCCCACCACCGGATCCGACCGCATCGATCCCGAGGCGGTGGGGCCGTTCCGGCTCACGGACGCCGAGCGGGCCCAATCGCGCCGGGACGCCGACGCGGCGGTGCAGTGCCTGCGTACGGCGGGCCGCTCCGGTGACATCACGCAGCAGCCGAACGGGCGCTCGGTCGTCACGATCGTGGGCGGACCCACCGGGGCCGGCGAATCCGCCGGCCCCGGCGTGAACGCGACCGTGCCGGGTCCGATGGCCGATCCCGACGGCACCCCGGGCCCGCGCCCGCGGGCATCGCGCAGCCCGAGCGTGGTGTCCGAGGCATCCACCGCACGCCCCGGCACCGACGACGGCCGGACCTCGAACAGCGCGATCGCCGCGTCGTGCGGCCTCGCGCGACCCAACGCGCCGACCGCGACCGAGCAGAAGGCGCTGGACGAGCTCAACGCCCTGTTCGCGGCCTGCCTGACCCGCAAGCGCATCGCGCCGCTCACTCTCGGGCTCGACCTGACCTGGGACAAGGACGCCTCGCCCGTCGTCGCCCGGGACGTCGCCGCGTGCGTGGACACCGCCCGCCGCGAGCAGCTCACCCCGTACGTCGTGCCCGCGACGCTGTTGTTCGTGGGCGACCACGACGGCTCCACGGCCCCGGTGTTCGACCTGAGCCGAGCCGACACCGTACGCATAGCCGGCGTCGCCGCGCTGATCCTGCTCCTCACCGCGGCGGTCACCGGCCTGGTCGCGGCCCGGCTGATCCGGCCGCTGACCGCACTCACCGACGCGGCCCTGCGGATGCGCGACGGCGACGACGCGACGCGGGTGGACCTGCCCGCGAACCACGAGATCGGCCGGCTCGCCGAGGCGTTCAACGACATGTCCGAGCACCGGCTGCGCATGGAGGAGCAGCGCAAGGAGATGGTCGGCGACGTGGCGCACGAGTTGCGCACCCCGCTGAGCAACATCCGCGGTTGGCTGGAGGCGGTCGAGGACGGGGTCGCGGTGCCGGACCGGGCGTTGACGTCCTCGCTGCTGGAGGAGGCGCTACTGCTCCAACACGTGATCGACGATCTCCAGGACCTCGCCGAGGCCGACGCGGGTCGGCTCGGCCTGCGGATGGAATCGGTGGCGCCGCACGAGGTCGCGGAACAGGTCGTGGCGGCGCACCTGGCCGGGGCCGCGGCGCAGGGTGTGGCGCTGGTGGTGCGGGGCGACTCGGACCTGCGGGTGTCGGCCGATCCGGTGCGGCTGCGCCAGATGGTGGGCAATCTGGTGTCCAACGCGGTGCGGCACACGTCGGAGGGCGGGAGCGTGACCGTGTACGCCCATCAGGATGGGCCGGAGGTCGTGTTCGAGGTGACCGACACCGGAATCGGCATCGCGGCGGCGGACCTGCCGCACGTCTTCGACCGGTTCTGGCGCGCGGACAAGTCCCGCAACCGCCGCACCGGCGGCAGTGGGCTCGGTCTGGCGATCGTCCACCGCCTCGCCCGGGCCCACGGCGGCTCGGTCACGGTGCGAAGCACCCCCGGCGTGGGTTCGGTGTTCGCCATCCGCCTGCCGGCCTGAGCGGCCCCGGCGCGCATCGGTGCCGCCGGGGTCGCTTTCGGGCCACGCCGTTCGTCAGGACACGTCGCGGCGCAGGGCCCGGCCGGCCAGGGCGCCCGTGGGCCGACCGTCGCGCAGCGCGGCGGTCCCGTTCACCAGGACGTGCCGCATGCCGCGTGCGTAGCTCGCCGGGTTCGCGTAGGTCGCCGTGTCCACGATGTCGTCGGGCGCGAAGATCGCCACGTCGGCGTGCGCGCCGACCCGCAGTACGCCTCGATCGCGCAGTCGCAGATTGGTCGCCGGCAGGCCGGTCATCCGGCGGACCGCCTCCTCCGGCGACACGATGCGCTCGTCGCGCGCGTAGCGGCCCAGCACCCGGGCGAAGGTGCCGTAGGCGCGGGGGTGCACCGGATGGTCGGCGAAGCGTTCGTCGACCGCCGGGGCGTCCGAGTCCGAGCCCACCGACACCCAGTCGCGGGCGAAGGCGAGTCGGATGTTGTCCTCGTTCCCGACGAAGTACGCCGCGTCGGCGTGCGGTGCCGCGAGCACGATGTCCAGCATCGTGGTGATCGGGTCGGCGTCGCCTCGGGCCTTGGCGATGTCCGCGATCGTGGATCCGGTGGGGACGCCGATGTCCGGGTGATTCGACAGGATCACGATGCCCTCGGCGCCGCCGCTCATCCGCCACAGGCTCTCCCAGTCGCCGCCGTCGCGCACCGCGTCGAGGATCTGCGCCCGGCTCCGCGGGTCGCCGAGGCGCTGCCGGAGCTGCGCCGGGCCACCGAGGTGGAAGGGCGGAGGGATGGCGGCCGACAACAATGTGCTGCCGGCCGTGTAGGGGTAGATGTCGGCGGTCACCTCGACCCCCGCGGCGCGGGCGGCCTCGATCCGATCCAGGACGGCGGGCATCTTGTGCCAGTTGTCGCGGCCGGCGGTCTTCAGGTGGTAGATCTCGGCGCGGGAGCCGGAGGCCCGGGCGATCTCCAGGAGTTCGTCGACGCCCTCCAGGAGCCGGTCGCCCTCGTTGCGCAGGTGCGAGATGTACAGCGCGTCGTACCGTGCCAACACACGGGCATAGGCGATGAGTTCGTCGGTGTCGGCGTAGGTGCCGGGAGGGTAGATCAGCGCGGACCCGACACCGAGGGCCCCGTCCGCCAGCTCCTGTTCGAGCAGCGCGCAGGCGCGGGCGAGGTCGTCGGCGTCCAGCGGGCGGTCGTCGAGCCCGGCGACGGACATCCGGAGGTTGTCCGCTCCGACGAAGCTGGCCACGTTCTGGCCGACGCCCTGGGCTTCGAGCTGCTCCAGGAAGTCGCGCAGTCGCGGCCAGGAGCGACGGGTCCCCTCGGCCGACGGGCCGAGCTCGATCATCCCGTCGGTCATCGCGCCGGTCACCGGGCCGAGCGAGACGCCTTCGCCGAAGATCTGGGTGGTGACCCCCTGATGGAGATCGGACAGGCCGCGGGGATCCTGCTGAAGTGTGAAGTAGGCGTGGCTCAGCACGTTGACGAAGCCCGGGCAGACCACGCAGCCCCGGGCGTCGATCTCGTCACGGCCCCGGACATCGCCGACGTCCCCGACCGCGACCACACGTCCGGCGTCGATCGCCAGATCGCCGTCGAATGCGGGCGATCCGCTCCCGTCGACGAGGGAACCTTCGCGGACAACGAGATCGACCTGCATACGGAGCCTCTTCGAGTACGAGTGAGCCGACGTGCCTGGCGCCCCTCAGTATCACCGCGAGCGCGCCGGTGGATCATGGGCTCCGGCACGAGCGACACCTCGAAGATGTGTGCGTCCGCACGAAGACTGCCACGCAACACCCGACTCCCGAGGGCGGTGCGCGCCGGCGCGCACCCGCTCCGACGCGAATATGCGATTGAGCATCGGGCGGGCCGCCCCTAGCGTACGGGCGGGTGAGCAGCACATTGCGAGAGATCGCGGAGGCCAACGCGCGCATCGTCGCCGCGGGCGCGTACGCGACGCCCGAGGGCACCGTCGTGGTGGCGCCCGCGCTTCGTTCGGCGATCTCCGGCACGGTGAGCCATCCGCCGGACGAGCCCGGCGAACCGCGTCGTACCGATCCCGGGCCCACGACGTCGTTCGAGGTGACCGTCGAGAACAGCCTCCAGGCCGCGCGGCGCCTGGTCTCGACGGGTGTCGGACCGGTCGCGGTCCTGAACTTCGCGTCGGCGCGCACCCCGGGAGGGGGCTACCTGCGCGGGGCCCGTGCCCAGGAGGAGGATCTCTGCCGCAACACCCTGCTGTTTCCCTGCCTCCAGGCCGCCCCCGACTACTACGCGGCCCATCGCGCCGGCTCCGACCTGCTCTACAGCGACCGGGTCCTGTGGTCCCCCGACGTCCCCGTGCACCGCGACGAGTGGGGGCGACTGCTCGGCGACCCGTATCGGGTGTCCTTCCTCACCTGCGCCGCGCCCAATGCCGGCGAGATCCTGCGCCGTGACCCCGGCGCGCACGACCGTATCCGGGACGTGCTGTACCGGCGCGCCGAGCGGGTGTCGACGGTGGCCCACCGGCACGGCGCGCGGCAGTTGGTGCTGGGCGCTTGGGGGTGCGGAGTGTTCGGCAACGACCCGCGCGTCGTCGCCGCGGCGTTTCATGCTCATCTCGCCGCGGACGGCTCGTTGTCCACCGCCTTCGACCGGGTGGTCTTCGCGGTCCCGGATCGCTCACCCGACTCGATCAACCGGGCCGCGTTCACCGAACGATTCGCGCCGAGAACGCCGAGGTGAACCGGCGCCGGCTCCGCGAGTCGGGGTGAACGCGGTCGTGGACGCCGGAGCCGGGGCGATTCCTCGGGCCGGCGAGCCGGGTGTGTGCCTACGCTGCCTAGTGCGTGATTGCCCGGTGGCCCGAGATCGCTGATTCCGGAGGCGAATGTGGTGCGTGACGGTGGGAGATTCGACGTCGTCGTGGTCGGAGGCGGACACAACGGCCTCGTCGCGGCCGCGTATCTGGCGCAGGCGGGTCGATCGGTCCTCGTACTGGAACGGCTCGACGACGTGGGCGGCGCGGCGGTGTCGTGCCGGCCGTTCCCCGGGGTCGACGTGCGGCTGTCCCGCTACTCGTACCTCGTCAGCCTGCTGCCGCGCAAGATCGTCGACGATCTGCGGCTGCCCATCGAATTGCGCCGGCGCCGAGTCGGGTCGTACACCCCGCTCGGTGCCGGCGGCTTCCTCGTCGACGCCGCGGACCGCGCAGGCACCCGCGCCGAGTTGACCCGCTTCGCGGGCTCGCAGGAGGCCGACGCGTGGGAGCGGTTCGGCGCGGCCACGGCACGACTGGCCGGTCGGGTATTTCCCACCCTCACCGAACCGCTGCGTTCCGCGGCCGAGTTCCGCCGGCTGGTGGACGACGAACGCATCTGGGACGCGGTGTTCGGGCAGCCCCTGTCGCACCTGATCGAGGCGGAGTTCGCCGACGACACGGTGCGCGGCGTGGTGGCCACGGACGCGCTGATCGGCACGTTCGCCCCGATGGACGACCCCGCGCTGCGGCAGAACCGCTGCTTCCTCTATCACGTCGTCGGCGGCGGAACGGGCGACTGGGACGTGCCGGTGGGCGGCATGGGCGCCGTCACCGCGGCCCTTGCCGACGCGGCCCGCGCGGCGGGGGCGCAGCTGCGTACCGGGGCGGCGGTCGGCTCGCTGGATCCCGACGGTGAGGTGCGGTACGCCCTCGGCGATCGGGAGTATCGGGTGACGGGTGGACACGTGCTTGCCGCCGTCGCGCCCGACACGCTGAACCGGCTCCTGGGTGAGCCCGGCGACGGGCCCGTGCCGGAGGGGTCGCAGCTCAAGGTCAACATGGTTCTCGCCCGACTGCCGCGCCTGCGCGACCCGCTCGCGGATCCGCGGCGGGCCTTCGCGGGCACGTTCCATGTCAACGAGGGCTACGCTCAGCTCGCGGCGGCCTACGAGCGCGCCGCGAGCGGGGAGATGCCGACGCTGCCTCCGGGCGAGATGTACTGCCATACGCTGACCGACCCCTCCATCCTCGGTCCGCAGGAACGGGCCGCCGGTATGCATACGTTGACGCTGTTCGGCCTGCACATGCCCGCGCGCCTGTTCGCCGGGGACAACGACGGCGCTCGGGCGCGGGCGCTGCGCGCGATGCTCGACTCCGTCGACGGCGTGCTTGCCGAGCCGATCGAGGACTGCCTGTTGCGCGACGGCGAGGGCAACCCGTGCCTGGAGGTGCGCACACCCCTGGACCTGGAGCACGAACTCGGGCTGCCCGCCGGGCACATCTTCCATCGGGACCTTTCCTGGCCCTACGCGCAGGACGCCGGGACACACGGCACGTGGGGTGTCGAGACGGCCCACGATCGCATCCTGTTGTGCGGGGCCGGCGCGCGACGCGGCGGGGGCGTGAGCGGTATCCCCGGGCACAACGCGGCGATGGCGATCCTGCGGGGCGGCCCGGCAGGGCGGGTGCGTTGACGGCCGGCACGTGAGCGGGCCGTGGCCGGCGGTACCGGTGGGCCGTCCCGCGTCGGGCGGGCGGAGAACCGTACATCCTGGTGGAGGCAACGCCGACCTGCACGCCGTTCGCCATCATCGGACCACCCGAGTCGCCGCCGGCGGTGATCCCGTTACCGCGCTGCGCGCAGATCGCCGAACCGTTGTACGCGTCACGGCAACCGCCGGTCACGGTCACGTTGGCGACCTTCAGGAACTGCGACCGGCAGTTGATCTCCTGGTCGAGGCTGCCGATGCGGAACGTCAACTGCCCCCGCTGACACAGTGTTTCGCGGTGAGGATCCAGGTGGGCGCGATGATGGTCGAGGTACACGTCTGCCTGCCGGCGGAGAACAGGCGGGCGGCCCAGGGGGCGTTCTGCGTGTATCCGCCCCCGATGATCGGCTGCGGGCCGCCGGCCGACGGGCTCTCGGCGGAAACCGCGGACGTGGCGGGAGAGGCGGTGGCCGTGGCACCGAGGGTGAGCACCATGAGCAATGCGGCCAAGAGAGTGGGGACTGTCCTGGCTATTCGCAAAGTTCCTCGTTTCCGAAGACACGCGGTATCTCGCGTGTGGTGTCCAGGGGGCTACCAGGATCCCCAAAGCCGCCGGTCACGGGTAATGGCAATCTTCCATACCGTCGGTGTTATGCCTCCGACCCGAATGGCCGTACCGCGCCCGGACGGTGTGGGCGGACGACCCGGATCGGGACGCTTCGGGTCGTCCTCGTTCACCTCCCCGAGGCGAGGAACTCACCCCGTGGCGGACCGGTTCGAGTCATCCGTACGCGTGTGACGCCGAGCAGACCGGCGAGGGGCACCTTGGCGGTGGTCTGGCGTGGGCTCACCGTGAGGCCCTGGAAACGGATGCGATCGAGGAGGTGTTCGGCCAGCGGCATGATCAGGTGTCGGCCGCGGCAGCGGTCGGAGGCGTGGCCGAACGGGAAGTATCCCGCGTGGTTGTCGGCGTCCAGGTCGGTCCAGCGTTGCGGACGGAAGTCGTCCGGGTCGACCCACAGTTCGGGGTCGCGGTGGCTGAGCAGCGGCAACAGCAGCACGTCGTCGTCCGGACCGATCCGGGGGTCCAGGGCCGGGAACTCGGGAGAGGCCACGCGCAGGATGTTCCACGACGGGGGCAGCAGGCGCAGCGACTCCAGCACGATGTGCCGGTTCGACACGTCGGCGTCGAAGGGCGAGCCGAGCCAGAGCGCGTTGGTCACCAGCGCCGACACACCCAGGCACACCGGGGCCGCGACCCGTCGGTACAGGCCCAGCGCATGATGCCGGTCGTCCGGGTCCGAGGCTGCCGTGGCGGTCAGCGCCGCGAGCCGCGACATGGGCGCTTCCGGGTCGGGCGTGCCGGGCAGCGCGGCACTCGTTCGGACCGCGACCCGAGCCAGTACGGGCATCGCCTCGAGTCGACGATCGGTGAGCACGCGCAACCGCAAAGGATCGGGACGAAAAAGCAGATCACGAAGATAGCCATGGCCCACGTGCGGCCAGTCTCCGGAAAGATCCACGGAATCGGGAACCGGCCCCTGCAAAGCAGCCCGGACATCCCGCGAGAGCGCCTGCAGCACGTCGGCCGCCTCCGCACGGGCAATGGATCTTCCGTACAGCGGCTTGAAAGTCGGCCGCTCGAATTCATGGGCGGACCTGCTCCCGAGAAGTTTCTCGATCAGGTCCGGATCGGCGACTCCGACGGTGTCGGCGTCCACCCGAAAGAACTTCACCCCGCGCTGTTCCCGAAGAAGTTCTTCGATCTTCGGCGCAAAAACCGTGGCCCGGGCACGCCCGACCGTATCGGAACGACTCATCGGTGCTCTCCACATGGCGCAGGTCTCGCGCCCGGTGCCGCCGACGTACGGCTGCACCGGACGCGAGCCCGGGCGGCGAACCGATGCTTCGCCGGGCCGAGGTGGCGCTACCGCAGGAGTATCCATCGTGCGGCGGCGGCAGGCACGGCCCGCGTCGGTTCGATGATCAACCGGTTCTCAGGATGTGCGGATCAGCTGTACCAGATGAACCAGGTGGCGGACTTCAGGGACTTCTCGGTCCTGAACCTCTTGGAGAAAGAGTTGACGATCTTGATCACGACAACCTCCAGGTGACTGTGAACCGGCCGAGTCGCGCATGACTCGGGCGGCCGGGGCGATAAACCATCGCTACAGAATCCGACTTTCCGATTCTCGTCGCCTGGAAAGTGAATCCCCGAGACTAAAGGCAAGTCAATGTGACGTGGATCACAGATCGAAAACGCCTCCATAACAAGCCGCTCATTTCCGGCCGGCGCTTATCCAAGCATACTCACACACTGTTCACACAAATCGCGGAAAACAGTTGTTTGTCGATCTTGCCGGCCATGCCGACGAGCGGGACGGCCGGCGACTCCCGACGCGGGCGTGAACATGCGTTTTCAGCCGGCGACAATTTCCACGGCACACGACGTCACCCGCACGCTCCGCCCGTCGGTCGGTGGCGCGTGGGGTTCCTGGACCGATGTGCCGGGTTCCGGGTGGTGGTGGTCTCGATCAGGGCCTCGAGTTCGGGGTCGGCCCATGGGCGGTGGTCGGTCAGCGCGGCACGGTGTCGGCCGGTGGCGATGTCCCCGAGGATGTCCCCGGCGGTGACACCGGGACCGAGCAGACGGGTGGTGGCGGGCGCGTGGCCGGTCCAGGCCCAGCGCAGCGATGCGCCCATGCTGTAGATCTCGGCGGCTTCGGTGAGCGTGACGGCGGCATCGGGTTTGCCGTCCAGGAGTTCACGGGCGATCTCGGGTGCGGTGGACTGGTCCATGCCGCCTCGGTAGGGGCTGGGCAGCGGCAGGTCGGGGTGGTGGGCGAGGTCGTGGTCGATGAACTCGACCGTGTTGCCCGGGGTGATCAGGATGTTGGCGGGTTGGATGTCGCCGTGCCGCCACCCGGCTGCGTGGAAAGCGGCGAGCAGGTTGAACGCCCGATGGGCGATTCGCCGCAGGCTCACCCGGGTGCCGGGCGTGCAGGTGCGGCGGGCGGCGACGCACCAGTCCCACAAGGTGGTGCCCGGTCGCCAGGCGATCGCGACCCACGCACCGTCGCCCAGGCGTCCGCTCGCGGCCCCCGCCGGATGCAGATGCCGGTCGTGCAGGAGGGTGACGGCACGGGCCTCGTGCAACAGTGCTGCGACATCGGCGGGTTCGGACGCGGTCCTGATCTTCCAGTGCCGGGTGCGCCAGGCGGCGGTGTGGTCCGAGGTCAGCGGGCGCGGCGCCTCGGCAACGCCCAGACTCTCCAGCGCGGCGGCGAGCAGCGGGTCCATCGTCACCTCCGCACGGGCCGCACGGGCCGTCGGCGCGACGGCCGGACGAGGCGGAACGCCGCCGGGCGGTGGCGTGGTCGCGCCCGGCGGCGACCCGCACGGCGTGCGGACGTCAGTCGTCCTTCTTCCACCGGCCGGCTTCCTGGGTACCGGTGTACTCGCCGATCGCGGCGCCGCCGCCCGCATGGATCAGCGGTGTGCCGTCGGCGGTGACGTTGAGGCCGAGGGCGTCGTCGAAGTGGTGCTCGGGCAGTGCCGGGCGAGATACCCCGGCAGGATCTGGAGCAGGGGCCCTGCGGGTGAGGATCAGCGGTCGAACCATGGGATTCCTCCTGTCCGTTCGATGCGGGCGCCGCGGCTGGGACATGCCGTACCTCCGAGTGAACCCCGCCTCGCCACGCCTGAACAGCCCCTGCCCGCACCCGGATCGCGCATGCGCCGACCTCCGATCCCAGCCGATGCCCGGCGCGGCGAGCCGGCCGCGGGATCGCCCGATACGGAGGGGGCGGGTGGTGCGGGGGCGGCGCCCGCCCGCAGGCACCGCATACGCCCGAAAGCCCGTACCGCGCGCACCTGAAGCCCGTTCCGCACACGCGCCCGAAGCGCGTTCCGCGCGCCCGATGCCGTTTCCCACCAGCCCGAAAGCCTGTTTCGCGCGCGGTCTTCGTGGCATAGGATCCGGCCGCAGGTGGTGCGGAGGGAGTCGAGACATGCCCGGTCGTCCGAGCGCGCGTTGACGTCGTAGGCCGTGATCGGCCCGTCATCGCGTGCTGCCCCGAGGTATGTCCTCGACGTGCGGCACAGCGAGCCCTCCCCGCCCGAACCGGCGGCGCGCTTGCGCGCCCCCGGGCGCGGGTCTCGTCTTCGGCAACCCGAGGGGTCCCGGTGCCACCCGCATCCTCCGCGACATCCGCCACGTGCGATTCGAACCGTCCGGTGCCGCCGAGCCTGTGGCGCGACGGCGACTTCCGCAGACTCTGGGGCGGCCAAACGGCCTCCCAACTCGGCGAACACGCGAGCCTGGTGATCCTGCCGCTGATCGCTGTGCTGACGCTCGACGCGGACGCCGGGCAGTTGGGCGCCCTGCGCGCGGTTGGGCAGGCACCGATCCTGCTGTTGTCGCTCTTCGTCGGGGCGTGGGTGGACGGGTGGCATACCCGTACGGTCATGGTGTCGGCCGACCTGGGTCGGGCCCTGGCACTGGGTGCGGTCGCGGTGCTCGGCCTGCTCGGCGGGCTCGGGCTGCCCACGCTGTTCGTCGCCGCCTTCACCGTCGGCGCGCTGTCGGTGTTCTTCGACGTGGCCTATCAGACGTCCGCGGTCCGGCTTGTGCGGCGCGATCGGTGGGTACAGGGCAACAGCGCGCTGGAGGGCAGTCGTTCGGCGGCGCAGATCGGCGGTCCCGCGCTCGGTGGCATGTCGGTGTCCGTGTTGTCGGCGCCGATCGCGGCGGTGGGCGGCGCTCTGTTCTTCGCCCTGTCGTTCCTGTCGATCACGCGTATACGCCGCCCCGAATCGCTCCCGGAGCGCACCGAGGGTGCGCCGGGAGTCCGGCGGCGGATCCTGGAAGGGCTGCGTTTCGTCACGCACGATCCCACGCTGCGGGCCATCGGCCTCGCCTCGGCCGTCTTCCAGTTCTCCTTCGCCGCCTTCACGACCGGCTATCTGCTCTTCCTGCCGCGCGAGTTGCACCTGTCGGGTGCCGTCGTCGGGCTGACGCTCGCGGCGACGGGTCCGGGCGCGCTCCTGGGTTCGTTGGCGGCCGCCCGGCTGCCGGCCGGATTCGGATACGGCCCGGTACTCGTGACCGCGGCGGTCGTCGGCGACGGCGTGTTGCTGTGCGTGCCGGTGCTGCACGGTTCCGCCGCGGTGACGATCCCCGTACTCCTGGCGGTCAACGTCGTGTTCGGGGCCTTCGGGCAGTTGGTGAACGTCACGATCATGGCCGTTCGGCAGGCCGTCACGCCGGATCGTATGCAGGGTCGGGTGGCCGCGACGATCACGTTCGTCGGCATGGGTTCGACCCCGCTCGGCTCGCTGCTCGGTGGTGTTCTCGCGACCACGTGGGGGCTGCGCGCCGGCCTCCTGCTGACGGCCGTGGCTCTGCTGGGCTCCCCGATATCGATCGCGTTGTCCCCACTCGCCCGCCTGGGTCGGGTGTTGCCGGCCACCCGCGCCGACACTCACGGGTCGGCCTGCCGCGCCGACGGGGCGGCCCGATCCGCGCACCCGTGACGTCGCCGGCCGTTCCCTGGAAATAGCCGTCGAAACCAACTTGGCAAATGCCGGCACAAAACTTGTTTTACCTCGGGGTAAACGGAATACGATCTTCGGGTTATATGATCACGAGCCGATAAATGATCTCTCCGAGGGGTCCGCTCGACGGTCTAGCCAAGCCGCGACGACTGCTATAGAGTCTTGCTCGGTCATCAGCCCGCGTAGACTCGCGTGCATAGATTTGATGACACGTCAATGAAGTGAAATAACCGTTCCATAGCATTCCGACGGGCCCGAGGTTCCTCCTCCTGTCGATGTCGACTGACCGGATGGATTGGAATCGGATCCCGCCGCCTGTTCCGGTGACGTAGCCGTCGACAAAAAGTGAACAGGGAACGAACAGAGAACATGGCGTGGATGTGACCCGACCACTTTTCGCCGTCCGACTCCTGCTGTGGAGATCTTTTCGATTCAGGCGGCACAGGGTGGCGAATCTCTGAGAAGCATCTGTCGTGAAGCTCCGGGTGGGGCCGCTCCCGACCGCACCCGAGCTGTTCTGTCGCCGCCCCGTGAGTGGCCCACGGAACGACGCGGAATTTCGCCGGATGATCAGTCCTGCGTGAGTACTGGGAGTGTCTTCGAGCTGTGGGAAAATCAGTCGAAAACCGCATTCCGGAAACCGGCGGAAACCAGTCGGCGCAGTACCGCTGCGTCGGCATCGGAGTCGGTCCCGCCAACCTGAGCCTGGCATCGCTGCTGCATGGGCGCTCGGAGGCGCCGAACCTCTTCCTCGAACAGAGGGAGCAGTTCGGCTGGCACGACAATCAGCAGATACCCGGTGCGGCGTTGCAGGTATCGCTGCTCAAGGACCTCGTCCTCCTTTCCGACCCGACGAACGGGTTTTCCTTCCTCTCGTATCTGCACGAGCAGGGGAAGATCTACCACTTCATCAACGCGCAGTACGATGCGGTGCCCCGTCGGGAGTTCCGGAATTACCTGGAGTGGGCCAGTCGGCGCAACGAGAACATCGTCTTCGGCGAGAAGGTGCTCTCCGTCGAATTCGATGGATCCTTCATCGTGCACACCAGTCGGCGCACCGTGACCGCGGACACCGTCTGCGTCGGCGTCGGCACCAGACCCTGGGTCCCGGAACAGGCCCGGGACAAGCTCGGCGACACTCAGTTCCACGTCTGCGACTTCATCGACGGCACGCGCACCGGCCTGGTGGGCAAGCGGGTCGCGGTGGTCGGTGGCGGTCAGTCCGGGGCGGAGGCGTTCCTGGATCTGATATCCCGGCCGCCACAGGAATTGCCCAGGCGGGTGACCTGGATATCGCGACGCGGGAACTATTTCCCCATCGACGACTCGCCGTTCACGAACGAGTATTACATGCCGAGCTACTCCGAATACTTCGCCGGTCTGGACCGGACCGTCCGCGAGTCGCTCAACAATCGGAACGTGCTGAGCAGTGACGGAGTCTCCGAATCGACGCTGCGGGACATCTACCGGCGCTGCTACGAGCACCGCTTCATCGCCGGGGCGCACGACCTGCTGGCCCTGCTTCCCAACCGCGGCGTGACCGACGTGACCGGGAACGAGTCCGGCGGCTGGACCATCGAGATGGGCCACAACGACCGGCCGGGCGTGGCGGAATACGTGGATGTGGACGTCATCGTGTGGGCGACGGGATTTCGCCCGGCGCCGACGGATTTCCTCGCGCCGATCGAAAGCCGGCTGGAGCGCGAGGGCGACGAGTACCGCATCGACCAGGACTTCGCCGTGCAATGGGACGGCCCTCGCGATCGCCTGATCTTCATGCAGAACGCGGCCCGCGGACAGCGCGGCCTGGCCGATCCCAACCTGAGCCTGACCGCATGGCGCAGCCGCCGTATCCTCGACCGGATCCTCGGCGTGGGCTCCGACGAGCAACTGCCCTCGTTCGTCGAGTGGTCGGCCAAACCGCCGGCCGACGAACTGGACGCTCTGTGATCCCCGGCCGCACCGACGTGGCCGTCGTCGGCGCCGGCATCGTCGGTTGCCTGGTCGCTCGGGAGATCACCGCACGCGCACCGCGGGCATCGGTCGTGCTCCTGGACCGGGACACCGCCGGGACCGGCGCGAGCCGTCGATCGGCGGGTCTGCACTGCCCGCGCGGTGCGACGGAACGTGTGCGGCGGATGACGCGGTACAGCCAGGACTACTACGCCGGACTCAAGGCCGACACTCCGGAACTGCCGATCCATCCGGTGCCCATGTCGATCGTCGCGTCACCCACGAGCGCGCCGCGACTGCGCGAGATCTACCTCGACAGCGCCGAACTGACGCGCACCCAGGCGCCGTTCGACCACGAGCCGACCGGTCGACCCGACCTGTGTCTGCCCGAGCACGCACAGGTCTGGGACTGCCGAGGCGGTCAGTACGCGGATGTGTACGCGCTGGTCCGCGACCTCACCCGGGAGCTGCGTTCCCGGGTGACCCTGCGCGAGGGCGTTCGGGTGGATGCCGTACGCACGATCGGCCGGCGGGATCCGGCCGCCGAGAATCCGGGCGCGGACGAGGACGACGCCCGCGCCGGCCACGTCGAGCTGCGTCTGGGCACCGGCGAGACGCTGATCGCGGGACGGGTGGTCCTCGCGCCGGGCCCCTGGCTCGCCGATCCCGCCTGGCGCGAATTGCTCGCCCCGCTCGGCGCCCGGGTCAAGCGGATCGTCGCCCTGCACATCGACCGGCTCCCGACCCGGGCCGATCGGGCCGTGGTCTTCCAGGACGAGGATGCCTTCCTGCTGCCCCTGCACCAGCCGGGGCACTGGCTGTTCAGTTACACGTGCACGACCTGGGACGTCGATCCGGACGAACGAGTCGACGGACTGTCCTCCGAGGACGTCGACCAAGCACTCGCGAGCCTGCGCCGGCACGCCCCGGAGTCGGCCCGACGATGCGTCTCGGGTCGCGTGTTCTGTGACGCGTACAGCGTCACCGGCGAACCGGAGGTACGCGTACTCGACGGCGGACACGTCGTCTTCGCGGGCGCCGCCAACGGATCCGGCTACCGGCTCGCCCCGGCGATCGCGGCGGAGGCCGCGGATCTGCTGCACCTGCCCCCCAAGCCGCCGCACGTGCCGGCGAAGCAAAGGAGTCGGTCGTGAAGATCAGCACCTACCGCACCGATGGTCCGGATGCCGCGCAGGGCGTCGACGTGGTCCCCGTCGAGGCGGGTTCCGCGGCACGACAGGGGGTGGGCGCGACCTGGATCAGCGTCGCGCCCGGCGCCCGCTCGGAGGCGCACCAGCACGACGAGGCGGAGACCTGGGTGTTCGTCGCGGGCGCGGGCGAGTTGACCGTCGACGGCGAACGCCATCCGGTCTCCGCCTCCTCCATCGCCCAGTTCGAGCCGTTCGAGACGCACTCGGTGCACAACACCGGGGACACCCCTCTGCTCTTCGTCAGCTTCTACTGGCGCGACGGCGTACGCGCGGTGCACGCGGCGAACGACACCGGACACCGAGGCTTCGGCAAGCGCCCGCTGTTCGTCTTCTCCTCCGCGCCCACCCCCAACGGGGACCTGCATCTGGGACACCTGTCCGGCCCGTTCTTCGGGGCCGACGTCTTCGTCCGCCATCAGCGCATGCTCGGCGCCGACGCCTGGCACATCACCGGCAGCGACGACTACCAGAACTACGTCGTGGCCGCCGCGCGTCGCGAGGGTCGGACCCCGGCGCAGACCGCGGCGCACTACAGCGCCGAGATCCTGGCCACCCTCGAACTGATGGACATCGACGTCCACCGGTACACCGCGACCAGTCGGGACGCCGCCTACCCGGCCGCCCTGCGCGCGTTCTTCTCCCGACTGACCGCCTCGGGCGTCGTGGCGCCCCGGGAGGGCCCCGCGCTCTTCGCCGCCGAAACCGGCGAATATCTGTACGAGTCGGGCGTCAGCGGCGACTGCCCCACCTGCGGCGGCGAAAGCGGCGGCAACGTGTGCGAGGCGTGCCTGGAACCCAACGTCTGCAGCGACCTGATCGCGCCGCGTTCCGCCGGGTCCGACGTCCCGCCCCGCGAGGGCGCGATCACCCGCTACACCCTCCCGCTGCACGAACTCGTGCAGGACATCGCCGACCACCACCGGCTCGGGCGGGTCCCGGCCGCGGTGCAGGAATTGGCCGAACGGCTGGCCCGGCGCGAGCGGTTGGACATCCCGCTCACGCACCCGGCCGAATGGGGTGTCGCCCCCACCGAGTCCGATGTGCCGGGCCAGGTCATCTGGTCCTGGCTGGACTACGCCTTCAGCATCCTGTACGGCATCGGCGCGCTCGGCCGGGACCTGGGCCGGGACTGGGACGCGGACGCACCCGACGCCGACTGGAAGATCGTGCACTTCCTGGGCTCGGACGGCAGCTTCTTCCACCCGATGTTCATCCCGGCGCTCTATCGCATCGCCCACCCGCGGTGGAACCCGGACATCGACTACCACATCAACGAGTTCTACCTGCTGGAGGACAGCAAGTTCTCCACCAGCCGCGGCCACGCCATCTGGGGCAAGGACGTGCTCGACCCGCGCACGGTCGACTCCATCCGCTTCTACCTGGCGCTGACCCGCCCCGAGGGTCGGCGCACCACCTTCGCACCCGCCGCGTACGAGTCCTTCGTCCGCGACACGCTGGTCGGCGGCTGGCAACACTGGTTGAACGACCTGGGCGATCGGGTCGCGAAGCGCCATGCCGGCGCCGCGCCGGACGCGGGTGTGTGGCGACCCGAGCATGCCGCCTTCCTGGCTCGGCTGGAGGGGCGTCGCTCGGCGCTGACCGGTGCCCTCGGCCAGGACGGCTTCTCGCTCAACCGTGCCGCCGAGTTGCTGAACGGCATCGTCGAGGACGTCAGGACGTTCGCCCGGCTCCAGGCCCCGGCCGCCGAGGTCGCGAACTGGAAGGACGAGGCGCGCACCACGATCGCCCTCGAACTGGCGGCCGCACGGCTGTTGGCCACGTGCGCCGCGCCGGTGATGCCGAGGTTCGCGAACCGCCTCTCGGCCGCCCTCGGCGGACCCGCGCCCACCCGATGGCCGACCTCGGTCGACCTGGTGCCCGCCGGCACGGCCGTCGACCTGAGCGGCCGAGTCTTCTTCGCCACTCCCGAGGCATCCGAGCGGACGCCGGACCCGACATCGAAGCGTGCGTCGAGCTCGGAGGAGCCGGCCGACCCGGCCGCGGAGCAGCAGCAGTCGTCGTTGCTCCCGTGGTTCGGCAACCTGGTGCGTGAACTCCTGCGCCTGCCGGACGACGCCCCCGTCCACGACAAGTCGCTCGTGCTGCTCGGCATGGAGTCGCTCCAGGCCATCGCCCTGCAGTACCGGCTCACCGAGCAGGTCGACGCCGACGTCTCGATCGAGGACCTGCTCGGCGGGCACACGGTCGCCGAATTGAGCGCGCTCATCGAGCGGGGCCTGGACCCCGACGTGGTCGCCGCACACGCGGAGGTTCGAGCGTGAGCCACGTACACATTCTGCGCGAGATCGAGGCGAGGGGTCTGACCATCACCGCCGCCGGCGCCGACCTGCGCCTACAGGGGCCACGCGAGCGCATGGACGCCGATCTGCTGCGCCTGATCAAGGCGCACAAGGCGGAACTGATCGCGCACCTCGACGCGCCGGACGGCTTCGCCCTGACCGACCTGCAGCGCGGCTACCTGGTCGGCCGCGGCGAGCACGTCGAGATCGGCAACGTGGCCAGCCACGTGTACCACGAGATCGAGGGCGTCTGGGACATCGACCGCCTGGAGCGCGCGTTGCGCGCGGTGGTGGCGCGACACGGCGCGTTACGGACCCGCTTCACCGCCGACGGCCGTCAGGTTCGCGAGGACGCGGTCGACGTGCGCGTCGGGCGGCTGGACGTACGCGGCGCGTCCGAGTCCGAACGGCGCGAACACCGGCTCGCCGAGCGGGAGTCGCGCTCGCATCGCATCCTGCCCGCCGACCGGGCCCCACTGCTGGCGGCGGACGTGACGATCCTGGCCGACGACCGTATGGTGCTGCACGTCGACCACGACGGGCTGATCCTGGACGCGATCAGCATGTTCCTGTTCTTCCGGGACTGGTGGTCCGCCTACCGATCCGACACCCACCCGGACACCGATGCCGCCGATACCTCCGACCCGCTCGAAGAGGCTTCCTTCGCGGCCTACGTGACGGCGCTGGAGGTCGCACGCACGCGCGCCCCGGCCAAGCGGGCCCGCAAGTACTGGCTGGATCGGCTGGACGACCTCGCCCCGTGTCCGGACCTGCCACTGCGCGCCGGCCCGGCCACGATCGTCGCCCCCCGGTTCTCGGCGCACTTCGCCCGGCTTGCCGAACCGTCCTGGACGGTGCTCAAGGCCCGGGCGGCCGAGGCCGGACTCACCCCCTCGGCGCTGCTGTTCGCCGTCTACGCGGACACCCTCGCGGTCTGGGGCGCCGGTTCGCGGTTCACCGTCAACACCACCGTGGCGAACCGCCCGCCGATCCACCCGCGCATCTTCGACGCCCTCGGCAACTTCTGCGAGACGATGCTCGTCGAGGTCGCCGTGGACCGTGAGACCACCTTCCTCGACCGGGCACGTGCCCTCCAGGCCGGGCTGCGCCGGGGGTTGGACAACCGGCACTTCACCGGCATCGAGGTGCTGCGCGAACTGGCCCGCCGCGGCGACGGCGCGACGCGCGGGCAGATGCCGTACACGTTCAACAGCGCGCTGGGCTACGTGCACGCCGACATCGACGGTTCGGCCCTGGAACTGTTCGGGCCCGAGGTGTACACCGCGAGCCAGACGCCGCAGGTCTGGCTCGACACCTCCGCCTTCGAACAACACGGCGGCGTGGTGGTGCAGTTCGACAGCGTCGACGGGCTGTTTCCGGACGGGCTGGTCGAAGACCTGGTGTCGGGCTACCAGCGTCTGCTGGAGGCCCTCCTGAGCGAGCGGGCATGGTCGGCCAGGACGTTCGACCTGCTTCCCGAGCACCAGCGCGAGCGGCGCAGGGCGGCCAACGCCACGGCCACGGAGCTGCCTTCGCCCGGGATGTTGACGGACGCGTTCCTGGCCAACGTGGAGCGCGAGCCGGCCGCCCCGGCGGTGCTCACCTCGGCCGGGGCGCTGAGTTACGCGGACGTGTACGCACGGGCCGCGCACGCCGCCGCCTGGTTGCGGGCCCGGCGGGTGGTTCCCGACGAGCCGGTCGCGCTGGTACTGCACCGCGGACCGGCGCAGATCGTCGGGATTCTCGCCACGATGCTGGCCGGTGCCGCCTATCTGCCGGTCGACGCCGCGCTTCCGGCGTCTCGTCGCCGGTACATGCTCACCAACGGACGCGCCCGCCTGGTGCTGACCGACCCTGCCGCGGCGCGGGACGGCGACGACGGGGGACGCGAGGTCCTGGTGCTGGAGCCGGACGGCCCGCTTCCGCCGGGCCCGGTGCCCGATCCGCGCCCGGTGCCCGGCGGCACGGACGACGAGCACCTGGCGTACGTCCTGTACACCTCCGGGACCACCGGCGAGCCCAAGGGCGTCATGGTCGGTCGCAGGAGCGTGGCCAACGTGGTCGCCGACTGCAACGCGCGGTTCGGCATCGGGCCGCGGGACCGGTTCTTCGGGATCAGCGCGTTCAACTTCGACCTGTCCGTCTACGACGTCTTCGGCGCGCTGTGCGCGGGCGCGGCCGTGGTGTTGCCGGACGCGGACAAGGCGAGCGATCCCGCGCACTGGTTGCAGTTGTGCCAGGACACCGGCGTGACCGTGTGGAACTCGGTTCCGGCGATCGTGTCGCTGTTGCGGGACCAGGCGACGGCGGACGGCACGGATGCGCTGAACTCGCTGCGCCTGGTGATGATGAGCGGGGATCGCATCCCCCCGACGCTGCCCGCCGACCTGCGCCGGCTCAAGCCCGATCTGGAGCTCGTCTCGCTGGGCGGGCCGACAGAGACGACGATCTGGAACGTGCTGCACCCGATCGGCAAGGACGAGGACGGCTCGCGGAGCATTCCGTACGGCCGGCCGAACGCGAACAACCGGGCATACGTCCTGGACGAACACCGATGCGACCTGCCCGACGGGGTCACCGGCGAGATCTGGGCCGCCGGGATCGGCCTGGCCCGCGGGTACTGGGGCGACGACGCGCTCACCGCCGAGCGCTTCGTCATCGACCCGGTGCGCGGCGAACGCCTGTACCGGACCGGGGATCTGGGGCGCTACCTACCGGACGGCGAGATCGACATCCTCGGCCGCGGCGACTTCCAGATCAAGGTCAACGGTTATCGCATCGAAGCCGGCGAGGTGGAGACCCGGCTGGTGGCGTTGGATGCCGTGGAGCGGGCGGTGGTCACCCGGCAGAGCGGTGCCCGCGGCGACCGGTTGATCGCCCATCTCGTCCCGGCCGGCGACAGCCGCCCGGACGTCGAGGCGGTGCGTGAGGCGCTGCGCCGGCATCTGCCCCCGTACATGATCCCGGCCGCCGTGCACTGGCACGCGACCCTGCCGCTGACCCGCAACGGCAAGGTCGACCGGGCCAGGTTGGCGGCCGCGGCGGATGCCGTCGCCCCGTCCGCCGCCGCGCCCACCGCCGCCGACTCGGAGTTGGAACTGCGGATCGCCGGATTGTGGGCGAAGTTGTTGCGGATCGCGGATGTGGATCTGGACGTCACCCGCCCGCTGTACGACCTCGGCGGTGATTCGCTGGTGGCCGCGCGCATCCTCGCCGGTGTGCGCAAGCAGTTCGGCCTGACCATCACGCTGGACCGGCTGCCCGAGGTGGACACGGTGCGGGCCATGGCGACGCACATCGAGCGAGGTCTCGCCGACAAGGCCCGCGCGGCCGGGACGAGCGGGAAGGAGGCGGACGCGAGGTGAGCGACTCGGTGATCAATCACATCGTCGCGCGGGCCCCCTCCCCCGGGCACCACATCCGCTTCTTCCGCCTCGGCGGGATCGAGACCGTGGAACTGACCGACTTCCACGCCCGAGCCGGGCGGCTCGCGCTGTGGTTGCGCGAGTTGGGCATCGACCGGGGCGACCGGATCGGCATCCTCGCGGCGAACAGCCTGGAGTGGATGCTCCTGGATGTCGCGGCGATCCGCCTGGGCGCGGTGAGCGTGGGTTTCGACCCGGCCAAGTTCGACACGGACACCGGTCTGAGCGAGCGCTACCGCCTGAGCGTGCTGTTCACCGACCGTACTCCCACCGCGCCCGGCAGCAGGGCGCTGGGCGAGGTGGGCCCGGCCGCGGCGCGAGCCCGACCCGGGCAGGTGCTCGAACCCCTCGTCTACGCGCCCGACGACGTGTTGTCGTTGAAACTCACCTCGGGCAGTACCGGCGAGCCCAAGACGCTGACCGCCGGAGTCGGCAGCGTGGACGACGATCTGCGGGCCGTCCAGGAGATGTTCGCGCACGGTGCGGACGACAACCTGCTCGTGTTCCTGCCGCTGTCGGTGGTGCAGCAGCGGTATTGGACGTACTCCGCGCTGCGGTGGGGCCACGACGTGACCATCTGCACCTACGAGTCCGCGTTTCCCGCGCTTCGGCTGGTCCGGCCGACGGTGGTGATGGGCGTGCCGGGGTTCTTCGAGAGTGCCAGGAGGCACATCCAGGCCCGGATGGGCGACACCGCGGGCGGCGACGCGGACGGGGTTCGCCGCAACGCCGCCCGGCAGTTGTTCGGCGACCGCATCCGCTACCTGTGGACCGGCTCGGCGCCGGCCGCCGCCGGCACACTGCGCTTCTTCACCGACGCCGGGCTGCCGATCTTCGAGGGCTACGGGCTCAACGAGACCTGCATCGTCGCCAAGAACCACCCCGGCGCGCACCGACAGGGCAGCGTCGGGCGGGTGTTGCCGGGCAAACAGGTGCTGCTGGACGCCGAGGGAGTGATCCACGTGCGCGCCGAGCACCCGGTGTGCCGGGGCTACGAGCAGGCACCACCCGGTGTCTCGCAGAGTGTGTTCGCCGCGGACGGGACGGTCCGCACCAACGACATCGGCCGGCTCGACGAGGACGGCTTCCTCTACATCCACGGCCGCGCCGACGACGTGATCGTGCTCGACAACGGCCGGAAGATCGCCGTACGACCACTGGAGGAGCACATGAAGATCAGCCCGGCGATCGAGGAGTGTGTGGTGTTCTGCCCGACGCAGACCCATCTCGTCGCCGTGGTCTCACCCGCCGTTGAGCCGATCGGACCGGCCGAGGAGCGCGCCATCGCCGAGCAACTGGCGCTGACCAACGCCGCGTTCGGCGTGGACGAGCAGATCCGCGACGTCGTGGTGGCACACCCGAGGTTCGGCGTCGAAAACGGGCTGCTCACCTCTCAGCTCAAACCCAGGCGCGAGCGCATCCTCGACACCTACCGCTCACGGATCCACGACAACCAGGGAAGCATCCATGCAGTCCGAGATTGAGACCGTGGCCAGGAAGAACCTCGCCCGGGTCCTGGAGACCCCCGTCGACCCGGCGGACCTCGACCTCGACGAGGACATGGTCGGCGCCTACGGGTTGACCTCGCTGAACAAGGTCCTGTTCCTCATGTCCGCCTGCGACGATGCCGGAGTGGACCTGTCCAGCTTCACCGAACCCGACGTGGCGGCCATGAGCACGCTGCGCGATGTGACCGAGGCGCTGTCGCGCCACGCCGAAAGGGCGGCCTGAGATGGGCTGGGTGGAGACCGCGTCGACGACGCTGGAAAACGAGTACGTCCTGTTGCGGCCGATCGTGCCCCAGGACCGCGAGGGGCTGCGCAAGCAGGCGATGGATCCGGAGATCTGGCGCTACTTCGTGCAGATCATCGCGACGGACGCCGAGTTCGACGCGTTCTTCGACGCGGCGCTGGCCGACCAGGCCGCCGGCCTGCGGGTCGTCTACAACGTGATCGACAAGCGCACCGACCGCTCGGCGGGCAGCATGAGCTTCTGCGGCATCGTGGAGCCGGCCGGACGCCTGGAGATCGGCTGGTCCTGGTTGGGCGCCGAGTTCCGCGGTCAGGGCGTCAACCGCTGGGCGAAATACCTTATGTTGGCTCATGCGTTCGAGCAACTGGTGGCGGAGCGGGTGGAGTTCAAGACGGACGTGCTCAACCTCCAGGCCCGCGCCGGCCTGCGCAACATCGGCGCCACCGAGGAGGGCGTGCTGCGCAGTTTCAACCCGATGCCCGGCGGTCGGCGCCGCGACGCGATCTACTACAGCGTGTTGCGCGCCGAATGGCCCTCGATTCGCGCGCAGTTGCTCTCCCGGGCCAAGGTGACCCGGCCGGAGGGGACCGGATGACCGCGGACCCCGACATCCCGCGCGTGCCGTTCGTGCGGGCGCACGGCGACGCCTTCGCCTGTGGCCGACAGCACGGCATCGCGCGGGCCGAAAGCCTGCGCGCCTTCGTCGACGACGGGCTGACCCGACTGGACCGGGTCATCTCGGGCCCGGTGTCGCTGGCCGCGCTGCGCCCCACGCTGGACGCCTACCGGGCCGAGATCGAGACCCAGACACCGTTGCTGGCCCAGGAGTTACAGGGCCTCGCCGAGGGCGCGGGGCTGAGCGCCGACGAGGCGTTGTTGCTGCAACTGCGGCGCGAAATCATGGGATATCATCGGATACCGACCATGGGTGACTGTACGACGTACGCCCGACGCGGCGCCGCCGGCTCGGTGCTGGCGCAGACCGTCGACCTCAACGGGGATCTCGACGATCACATCTGCGTGCTGCACATCGCCCGGTCCGGTTCACCGCGCCGGGTGCTCGTGCTCGGCTTCGGCGGCCTCCTGGGCTACCTCGGGGTCAACAGCGACGGTCTCGCGGTGGGCCTCAATCTCGTGCTCGGCGGCGAGTGGCGCCCGGGCCTGCCGCCCTATCTCGCCATCCGGCACCTGTTGGACAGCGCCGCCGACGTCGACGAGGCGGTGTGGATCCTGCGCGGCCTCAAGCCGGCGAGTTCACGGAACCTGGTGCTGTGCGACGCCCGCAAGACGGCCTGGGTGGAGATCCTCGGGGACGAGCAGCGGGTCACCGAGGCCGAGGTGAGCGTGCACACCAATCACTTCCTGCACCCCGACTTCGTCGCCCGCGACGAGCTCAACGTCTTCGCCCGCAACTTCTCCCGACAACGGCTGGACACCTGTGTCACGCGTCTGGCCGCGCTGCCGGCCGACGCCGGGGTCGAGGAACATTTCGCGCTGCTGTCGACGGCGCCGATCCGGGTCCCGGGCAATGGTGACATCCGCCGCGAGCGCACGGTGGCCACCGTGGTGATGCGCCCGGATACGGGCGAGTTGCATGTGCGCCCGGGCGATCCGGCGCACAACCGCACACACTCGTTCACGCTGCGCGCCCCCGGGGCGAACCCCGCGCCCGAGCCGGCGGAGGTGACGACGTGAGCCCATCCGTATCCGTGGACGACACCGGCTGGTTCGTCTCGCGCACCGATGCCGACGCGCACATCCCGCGCATCTACTGCTTCGCGCACGCGGGCGGCGATTCCCGCTCGTTCTTGGCCTGGCAGGACGAGTTGGGCGACGAGGCCGAGCTGGTCGCGGTGTGCCCACCCGGCCGCGCCCACCGGGCCCGCGAACCACGGCCCACGCTGGCCGAGTTCGCCCAAGGCGCGGCAGCCGCGATCGCGGTCGGGGGCTCGGGCACCGAGCACGGACCGCCGGTGTACCTGTTCGGGCACAGCCTGGGCAGTCTCGTCGCGTTCGAGACCGCGCGCCGGCTGCGCGAGCTGCCCGCGCTGCGCCGGCTGTTCGTCTCCGGCGTCTCAGCTCCCTCGCTGGCGCCCTCGCAGCGGGTGTGCGATCTCGCCGCACTGGAGGGCCGGGAGTTCGCCGAGGCGTTGCGATTCTTCGAGGGCCTGCCGCCGGAGGTGCTGGCCCACGAGGATCTGCTGGACCTGCTGCTGCCCGGCGTGATCGCGGACTTCCGCATGGCCGCCGGATACCGGTACCGACCGGCCCCTCCGCTGACCGTGGGCGTCACGCTGATCGCGGGCCGAGACGACGCCTACCTGGACGCGGACAAGTTGGCGCTGTGGGACCGCGAATGCGTGACATCGCCCGCGTGCCATTGGGTCGACGGCGGCCACTTCCACTTTCGCGACAAGGGCCCGTCCGCGGTGATCGACCTGCTGCTCGCGGCCGTTCGGACCGACCAACACATCGAAGTCATCTAGAGCCCGAGTCAATACACACCGCCGAGAACGATCCGCAAACGATCCGACGGCATCGAATCGGAAGGAACGGCAATGCAGCTCGACCCGGCAGACCAGTACCGACGGGGTGTCTCCTTCAGCAAGGCACACGAGGGCGATCGGGCGTTCGTCGTGGCGAACGCGTGGGACGCGGGCAGCGCGCGCCTGCTGACCCAGCTCGGCTTCACCGCGCTCGCGACCACCAGCGCCGGCCTGGCCTTCGCCCTCGGCCGCTCGGACGGCGTGAACCTGCTGGCTCGCGAGCAGGCGCTGGACAACGCGCGCTCGATCGTGGCCGCGACGCCGTCGGCGGTCAGCGCCGACCTGGAGAGCTGCTACGGCACTTCCGACAAGGAGATCGCCCGCACCATCGAACTGGCCGCGGAGGCCGGCCTCGTCGGCGCCTCGATCGAGGACGCCACCGGCGACCCGCTGGACCCGATCCTGCCGGTGGAGGTCGCGGTGGAACGAGTCGCCGCCGCCGTGGCGGCGGCCAGGGCACTGCCGTTCCCGTTCACACTGACCGCGCGGGCCGAGAACTTCCTGTACGGCCGGGGTGATCTGGGGGACACCGTCGCGCGCCTTCAGGCATACCAGGCGGCGGGCGCCGACGTCCTGTACGCACCGTGCCTGCCCGACGTCGAGGCGATCCGCACGGTGTGTTCGGTGCTCGACAAGCCGGTGAACGTGCTCGCGGGGGTCGGCCCGGCGCTGTCGGTCGCCGAGTTGTCGGCGTGCGGGGCCCGGCGGATCAGTCTCGGCTCGGCGTTCGCCCGGGCCGCGATCGGCGGCTTCCTGCGGGCGGCCCGCGAGGTCCGCGAGCACGGGACGTTCGCCTTCACCCAACAGGCCGTGCCCTACGGCGAGCTGAACACCCTGATGTCCGAGCCGGCGACGGGCGAGCGCTCGTGAGCACAACCGCGGCGTATCTGCACGGGGCCGGCTACGTCCTGGGCGAGAACGAGGTCCACCACACCGAGATCGCCAATCTGGGCGCGCGTGCCGAGGAGTTGCGGATGGCACCCGCACCCGACCTGTGGGGGTGGGGCAACGTCCGCCGGACCGAGCACAGCCTGGAGGCACTCGCCGCCGAGAGCGCGACCGCCACCATGCGGGCCGCGGCGACCGCCCCGTCCGAGGTGGACGCGGTCGTGCTGTGTTCCACCAGGATCCCCGGGCCCTCGGAGGGCCACGGCAGCTTCATGGAGACCTTCCTCACCGAGGCGGGTCTGGGCGACATCCCGTTCTACGGACAAAACCTGAACCGCTGCGTGAACCTGCTGGCCGCGCTCGACACGGCGACCGCGTTCGTCGAAGCCGGCCGCTACCGGCGGGTGCTGGTGGTCACCACCGACCGTGCCGCACACGAGGACGACCGGGTGGCCGGCTACGCCCTGTTCAGCGACGGGGCGGCGAGTTGCCTGGTCACGGCCGAGGGCGAGATCGAGGGCGGCTACGAAATCCTCGCGTGCGCAAGCGCCCAGGACCGCGGCTCGCTGGCACACGCCAACGAGATCAGCGCGGATCTCGCCCGCACGGTGAACGAGCGCCTGCTCACCCCCGCGGGGATGAAACCCGGCGATGTCGCGGGTCTGATGCACGCGAACATCTTCAAACCCGTGGTCGTGATGAAGGAGCGGCAGGCCGGTTTCACCCCGACCCAGCTCCACCTGGACAACATCACCCGGATCGGGCACTGCTTCGCCGCCGACCCGCTGATCAACCTGGTCGACCGGGCCGCGGCCGGGCACGTCGAACCCGACCGCCACTACATGCTGGCCGCCGGGGTCCCCGGTCAACGGATCGGAGTACTGCTGCGCCGGGCCCGCGCATGACACCGGACGACACCCGAGCAGGAGATCCCGCATGACCCCCGCACCGAACATCCCGGACCGCGGCCGTGCCTTCGTCCCCTTCGTGCTCCCGGACACCCTCGACGCGCTGCCGCACCGCCCCTTCGAGTTCGGCCGCGCCGCCTGGGACGAGGCGGCGGCGGCGGTGCTCGCGGAGCCGGACGAGTTGTACCGGCGGCTCTTACGCGACCAGGAGTCGGAGTCGACGCTGCTGATCGCGCGACGCGTCATCGACGCCTTTCTCGACCCGGCGGACGGCGCGGCGAGGCTCCCGGCGGACGGCCGCCGGGACGCGGAGGCCGACACGGAGGCGGACGCCGAGACGATCGCGGCCCGAGTGCGCCACGCCCGCGCGGAATCGGCCGCGGCGATCAACGCGCTGACCCGCCTCGACGCGGAGTCGCGCGAGGCCGTCCTGCGTCAGCGGGCCCCGCTGGGCATGCTGGCCGGTTGTTGGCTGGACACCGTCTCACAACCGGCGACCCAACCCTCGATCGTGGTCAACCGGCTCTTCGCCCAACACCTGACCCTGCGCGGCACCGGCAACGCCCGGCCGGGCCAGGCGCGGCTGCGGCGCCGCGCACTGGAGCACGCCGGGATCCACCTTCCGGAGATCGCCGCCGCGGACTTCCTGGACCGGGCCCGAGCCCGTCCGCTCACCGCGCTGCACGGCTGCTTCTACCTGGCCCTGTCCCGGCTGCCGGCCAACTTCCTGCCCGAGGTCTCGGGCGTGCACTACACCTTTCAGGCGCTGGGCGTCGACGACCTGCTGACCGACACCGCGCCGCTGTTGTCCGAATCGGTCCTGCGCGAGGCCCTGGCCGAACACCTGGCGCTCGCCGGCCCCGCGGCTCGGCGTCGGCTGTACGCGGCCGTGCGCCTGACGCTCGACCTGGAGCGCGAGCACGTCGCGATGCTCACCGAACTCGGCGCCTGGCACGCCGGCCTCACGCTCGAAGCGCGGGTCGCGCGGATCGTCGCGCGACACGCGCCACTGGCCGGCCGTCAGCACGGCGGCGTCCGGGTCGGCGGCAGGCTGCTGTCCGAGGTCTTCGGCGCCGCCCGGATCGACCCGACCCGATTCCTGGCCGATCTCCGCGAATCGCCGCACCTGCGCGGGCCCGGCGACGGCAGTTGCCGGCTCGTCGACGCGATGCGATTCGGCGGGCCGATGTTCGGAATCTTCGACGAGCACGAGGCGGCGACCTTCCGGGCCTGGGCGGCGAGCGTACAGGCGGGCGAGCGGCCGGCGATCGAGATCGTGCCCGACGTCGCCGGTGACGGGCCGGCCGGCCGCCGGCAGGCCGCCATCGCACGCGGTGTGCCCGCCGACGTGGTGCTCGCCGAGGCCGAACCGCGCGACCATCGCGAGCTGTTCCATCGTCTGGTCAACATCGAGAATTTCGCCAATACCCTCCCGATGGCGGCCGAGCGGGCGCAGCGCTGCTTCGAGGAGGCGGAAATCCTCTTCGTGCACGGCGCCGGCGGCAGGTACACGGACGCGACCTGGTTCGACTACAGCCCGCAGGCGCTGTACGAGCGGGCGGAGCGGGTCTACTGGGAGAAATTGGTCGACCCGTACGAGCCGTTGCGGGAGATCCCGGATCGCGACGCGGTGATCTTCCGGCAATCCACCTACTACCTCACCTATCTGATCGACGGCGCCTGGCTGCACCGGCTCGGCAATCTCGGCCGCGACGAGCGGGAGAGCGACGGCATGTTGTTCGCGATCTACGCGGACGAGATGGGCAACGGCGACCTGCGCAAGAACCACATCACGCTGACCCACCGGGTTCTGGCCAGCGTGGGCATCGAACTGCCGCACATCCGCGACGAGGCGTTCATCGATCAGGACGAACTCCCGGACGAACTCTACGGGTTCGCGATCCAGCAGCTGTGCATGTGCCTGTTCCCGGATCGGTTCCACAACGAGATCCTCGGCTACAACCTCGCGATAGAGATGTTCGGCTCCGGCGAGATGCGGCTGCACGAGTTGCAGAAACTGCGCCACCACGGCATCGACGACTGTTACGAACAGGCGCATCTGACCATCGACAACTTCTCCGCCGGACACGCCAAACAGGCCGCCGACATCATCGTCGGCTACCTCGATCGGGTGGGGCGCACCATGGGCGAGGCCGCGGTGGCGGCGGAATGGCACCGTGTCTGGCGGGGTTACGCGTCGTTCGCGTACTTCCTCGAACAGCCGATGCTGAAGCGAATATCCGCCGCCGCGTCGGCGGACCGGACGACCACGCCGCAGCCCGGCGGTGCCGGTGCCGCCGATCCGGACCCGGCCGGATCCGACGACGACACGACGGCCGAACTGGTCATCTGAGCCCGATCCGGCGCACCCACGATCACGAACCGGCAAGCGGAGGGCACCACATGGCCGATCCCAGGAGACGCATGGCCGACCTCAGGATCACGATGCGACACGAAGTGCGCGAGAGCGAGCGGCGGGCTCCCATCGTGCCGGCCGACGCCGCGCGCCTGGTCCGCAGCGGCGTCGCGCTGACCGTCGAGCGCTCCCCGCAGCGGATCTTCCCGATCGCGGACTACCTCGACGCCGGCTGCGTCGCCGCCGAGCCGGGCGGTTGGCGCACCGCCCCGACGACCGACTTCGTCATCGGCCTGAAGGAACTACCCGACGAGCCGGCGAAGTTGACACACCGGCACGTGTACTTCGGCCACGCGTACAAGGGCCAGCGCGACGCAGCGGCGTTGCTGGGCCGGTTCGCGGCCGGCGGTGGTGCACTGCTCGACCTGGAGTACCTCACCGACGCGGATGGGCGCCGGCTCGCCGCGTTCGGCTACTGGGCCGGATACGTGGGTGCCGCGCTCGCGGTGCTGCGGCATCGGGGTCGACTCTTCCGCCCGCTGCGTCCGCTGACAAAGCCGGCCCTGGACCGGGAGTTGCGCCCATCCGCCACCGACACACCGGCGAAGGTCCTGGTCGTCGGCGCCCTCGGCCGATCCGGGCGCGGGGCCCGGGACGCACTGGCGGTGGCCGGGATCGAGCCGACCTGCTGGGACGTCGCCGAGACCGCCTCGCTCGACCACGCGGCGCTGCTCGATCACGACATCCTCGTCAACGCCGTCCTGGTGACCGCACCGACGCCGCCGTTCGTGACCACCGACCTGCTGCGCCAAGGGCCTCGCCGGTTGTCCCTGATCGCGGACGTCACGTGCGACGTCACCTCGCGGAACAACGTCCTGCCCGTCTACGACCGGATCACCCCATGGCACGATCCGGTACACCAGGCGACCGACGTGGGCGACCCCCTCGGAATCATCGCCATCGACAACCTGCCGTCGCTGCTGCCCGAGGAGGCCGGCGTCGCCTTCTCGGCCGAACTGACGCCCCATCTGTTGACCCTGGCGGAACCCGGGTTGCCGTGGCAGCGCTGCCTGCGGGCGTTCCGCGAGGCATGCCGAGCGAACGGCCTGGAAACGGAGAGCACCCATGTCTGACGCGATACCCGCCGGCAAGACCGTGCACTGGATCGGCACCGGCCTGTCCTCCGGCAGCGGACTGCGGGTGCTGACCGACCGGACACCGCGCGTGCTGGTGTGGGGCCGTACCGAGGTCAAGGCCGAACAGTGCCTGGCTCGATTGGGCCTGACCGATCGAGCCGGCGCGCGCACGTACGATCCGGCGCGACTGGCCGAGGAACTGCACACCGGCGACATCGTCGTGTCGATGTTGCCCGCGACCGAGCACGTCGCGCTGCTGCGGTTGTGCGTCGAGCGCAACGCGCACTTCGCGTGCAGCAGTTACGTCTCCGAGGCGATCCTGGCCGAGGTGCCGGCCGCGACCGAGGCCGGCCTGGCGGTGCTGACCGAGGCCGGTCTCGACCCGGGCATCGACCACCTGTTCGCCGACCTGCTGGTGGCCAGGGGCCGCGAGGTGGTCGGTGACGGTCCGGCCACGGTGGAGTTCACCTCCTACTGCGGTGGAGTCCCCGCAGTACCGAACGAGTTCCGTTACCGGTTCAGTTGGGCACCGCGCGGGGTGCTGGGCGCGCTGCTCGCCCCGGCCCGATACATCGACGAGGGAGCGCGGCGCACCGTCGCGCTGCCGTGGACGGCCACTCGCCCGCACGTGCTCAACGGCGAGACGTTCGAGGTCTACCCGAACCGCGACAGCGTCCCCTATCTCGCCCAGTACGCCCTGCCCGCCGCGTGGCAGGCGCGTGTGTTCGTCCGAGGCACCCTGCGTCTGGACGGCTGGCTGCGGGCGTGGCAGGACGTCTTCGGCACGCTGCGTACCGGCGACGGCGCCCGGATCGCCGCGCTCGCCGACGAACTCGCCGCCCGCCACCCGACCACGGATGCCGACCGCGACCGGGTGATCCTCGCCGTGGCACTCGACGTCGAGGGCGCGAACGGGCGTTCCTGGCGCGGCGAATACGTGCTCGACGCGACCGGCGAGCCGGCCGAGAGCGCGATGGCGCGCTGTGTGTCGCTGCCGCTGGCGTACGGAGTCTCCGAGATTCTCGACGGGCGGGCGCCCGCCGGTCTGCGCCGGGCCGCCGAGGGCGCCGACGAGGCCCGCCGCTGGCTGGCGTTCCTGAGCGCGAACGGCGTCGGCTACCGCTTCGCCGAGACGACGCGCTCCGCGCCGACGCAGGGGCGGGCGACGCATACCGAGGCGACACGGGACGAGCCGACGCACGCCGGGGGGACACGGGCGGGCGCGACGCAACAGCACACGGCAACGCACATCGATCAGGTGCCGACCCAGGAGGACAGCCAAGCATGACCGATCCCCGACTCGATGCGCGGATTCCCGACGGCCGGCCCGAGGCATTCATCCTGACCGGCTCCTTCCCGGTGATCCGTCGCAATCCGCTGTACCTGACCGAACTCTCCGGGCGCGGGCTGAAGATCCTGGTGATCACCGCGGAGTCCTACCGGGAGCAGGCGACGACGGCGATGGCAGACACCTCGAACCCCGCGTCACAGATCACCGAGATCGCCTACGTCACCGGCGACTTCACCGTCCAGGGTGCCTTCGTCGCGGGCGCGGTGGCACGCACGGCGGTCTGGCGCGAGCGGTACACCATCGTCGGCGCCTATGCCGTCGGCGACTATCTCGCCGAGCCGACCGGCCTGCTCGCCGACGGACTGGGCGTGCGCTCCCCCGGTCTACGGGCCAGCCGGGCCTGCCGCAGCAAGTACCTCCAGCGTTGGTACGCCCCCGACCTGAGCCCGGCCTCGCTGACCGTCCCGGCCGGTGAGCGGGAGAGCGCCGATCTGGCCGCGGTGCGTTTCCCCGCCGTGGTCAAGCCCGCCTCGCGCGCCTCCAGTTCCGGCGTCGAGACGGTCGAGGACGTGGCCGCGCTGCGCCGCGGGCTCGCCGCGTATCCCGACCACGAGGTCGTCCTGGTCGAGGAGAAGGTGATCGGCCCCGAGTTCTCCGTGGAGAGCCTGGTCCGGGAGGGCCGGGTGATCTTCGCGTCGGTGACCGACAAGGTCACCACCGACAGCCACGCCCACACCTTCGTGGAGATGGCACACAGCGTGCCCAGTGCCCGCGAGGATCTGCGGGAGGGGCTGCTTGCCGCCAACCACCGACTGCTCGACGCCCTCGCGTTCGAGAACGGGATCACCCACTCGGAGTGGCGGGTCGGCGGGGACGGTCGCCCACGCCTGATGGAGGTGGCCGCGCGTACCCCCGGAGACGGGCTGTTGACGCTCTATCAGCTGGCCACCGGGCGACCGCTGGAACCGGAGATCCTGCGCGTCGCGCTCGGCGAACCGGCCGACTACCCGCCGGCGCGCCGGTACACCCGGCAGGTCTACCTCGAACACCCGCCCGGGATCCTGGAGGACGTCGTCCTGGACTGGCCCGGTGTACGGCCCGAGTGGATCGGCGACAGCGGTGTCTGGCCGGACATCAAACCCGGCGCACCGGGCGACGAACCGACGTTGCGCGCGGTGCTCGTCCTCCTGGCGCGCGGCAGCTCGCTGGTGCCGCTCTCCAGCTCCGACGATCGCTCGGTCACCTTCTTCATCGACGCGCCCACGCCCGACGCACTCGACGCCCTGGAGCGGCGGGTCCGCGGCGCCATCCGCATCGTCACCGGCTGACGCCCATGACCGACGTCGCCCAAGGAGAGACCCACGCACACGAACGGGCCGCCGTGGTGGCCACGTTCCGGCACGCTCCGCTCCCGGCGAAGACGCTTCTCGCCGGTGCGTTCGTGAACCGTCTCGGCGCGTTCCTGAACATCTTCCTGGTGCTCTTCCTGACCTCACAGGGCTATTCCGCCGGGCAGGCGGCGTTCGCGCTGGGCGTGTACGGCGGCGGCGCCATCGTGGGGGTGCTGCTGGGCGGAGCGCTGTCGATCCGGCTCGGGGCGCGCAACGCGAGCGTGCTGAGCATGGTGGGGGCGAGCGTGCCCTTGGCCGCCATCCTCTACCTGCCCTCGTTCGGCCCGATCCTGGTCGCCGTGGCCCTGGTGAGCCTGGCCGGGCAGCTCTACCGGCCGGCGTCGGCGACGCTGCTGTCCGATCTCACCCCGGCGAATCGCCAGGTGATGATCTTCGCGATGTACCGCTTCGGTCTGAACCTGGGCACCACCGTCGCACCGCTGTTCGGGTTCGCGCTCTACAACCTGGCCGACAAGAGCTATGCCCTGGTGTTCTGGGTCGAGGCGCTGATCTCGCTCTTCTACGCGACCATCGCGTGGCTGACCCTGCCGGCACGGTCCGCCGACGGCGCGGCCAAGGGGGCCGAGCCCGCGAACGCGGACCCGGACGAGAAGGGCGCCGACGCGGACGGGAAGGTCGGGGCCGGGCGCGGCGGCTACCGGGCGATGCTGCGCGATCGGCGGTACACGCTCTACCTGGTGGCGATCTTCTTCTTCGGCGTCGTCTACGTGCAATACCTCTCCACACTGCCGCTGGACGTGCGGGACAGCGGCGTGGCGATCCTCTGGTACACGCTCGCGGTATCGCTGAACGGCTTCATCGTCATCTCCTTCGAGTTGCTGGTCACCAAGTACGCGCAGGCGTGGTCGCAGCGCTTGACGATCGCGTGGGCGCTCGTCCTGGTGGGCGTCGGCGTCGCCGTGTACGGGCTGCCGCTCGGCCCGGCCGTCATCCTGCTCGGCACGCTGATCTGGTCCGTCGGCGAGATCCTCGGCGGGCCGGCCACCACGGCCTACCCGGTGGTCGCCGGGCCCGCGCACCTCAAGGGCCACTACATCGGCGGCTTCCACTTCGCCTGGAGCCTGGGCGCGGCGGTCGGCCCGGTCGTCGGCGGATGGCTGTTCATCCGGCTCGGCCATCAGGTGTGGCCGGTGCTCACGGCCGGGTCGGTGTTGTCCATCGTGCTGGTGCTGCTGTCGGTGCGGGATCGACCGACGCCGGAGCCGAACCGGTGATCCCGGGGCGACGTCGGCCGACCGCGCCGCGGTGTGTCGGCGGTCCGGATCCCGGACGGTGCCGGGATGCTCGCGGCCGCGGTCGGGTCCGTCGGGCGCCTACCATTTCCACGAAGCCCGGCCGGCTCCGACCGCGGCCGCGGCACCTCGTACACGTGGAGACACACACCGATGCGGAACCGCTCAACGCCTGCGACGCGGCGTTTCGCGCGCGACTCCGCGCCCGCGCTGCGCCCGCATCAGCGCGATGCCCTCGCCGCGATCGTCCGTGAACTCGAGAACCCCGATCCCGACGCGGTCGCGAGCGGCCCGTACAGCGGGCGCCGCGCCACCGCCGTAATGGCCTGCGGTACCGGGAAGACCTGGGTCGCCGCGGGCGCCGCCGCCACGCTGGCCGGCCACGACCGCGTCCTGGTCCTGGTGCCCACGCTCGACCTGCTCGTGCAGACGGTGACCGCCTGGCAGCGGGCCGGACGCGTGGGCGGCAACCAGCTCGCGGTGTGCTCGCCGACCGGCGATCGCGCGCTGGCCGAGGCCGGCGTACGGACCACCACGAGCGCACCGCGACTCGCGCTGTGGGCGGACCGGGACGGCCCGCTCACCGTCTACGCCACCTACCAGTCCCTGGACACCATCCTGACCGCCCACCAGGGCCTCTACGGGCTGCGGTTGGCGCCTTGGCGACTGGTCTGTATCGACGAGGGGCACCGCACGAGCGGGTGGCTGGGCAAACGCTGGGCCGCCGTGCACGACGATCGACGGCTCCCGGCCCAGGCGCGGCTGTACCTCACCGCGACGCCACGCGTGTGGGAGCCGCCCGGCAACAGCGCCTACAGCGAGGGCACCGGCGAGGGCGCGGACGCGCAGCCCTCCGTGCTGGTCGACGAGCAGGCGTGGGAGGACGCGGCGCCGGAGTCGCCGCGTGCGGGCGACGTCGACATCGAGGACCGGGTCGGGCACGGCGAAGACGACGACCGACCGCCGGTGCGGGTGCGCGGCGGCCGGCCCGTGCACTCGGCGCTGCCCGTGCACGCGGTGGCGTCGATGGACGACGAACGCATCTTCGGCAGCACCGTCCACCGTCTGGAGCTCGCGGCCGGCTGCCGGCTCGGGCTGCTCGCCAAACCGCGGATCGTCGTGGTCGACGTGGCCGACCCGCACGTACACGACCTCGCCGCCGAGGCCGGCGTCGACCTCAACCGGGGCCCGGGCCGGCGCAGCCCGCGGGAGATCGAGGAATACCGGGCCGCACGACTGGCGGCCCTGCAGACCGCCGTGCTGCGCGTGGCCGCCGAGCAGGATCTGGCCACGGTGATCGCCTACCACGCGCGGACCGTCGAGGCGGAGGCATGTGCGCAGACGCTGCCCGCGGTCGCGGCGCGGTTGCACGAGCGGGACCCGGAGCGTTTTCCGGCGGCGGTGTGGGCGGACTGGTTGTGCGGCGAGCACGAGGTCGGTCACCGGCGCCGGGTGTTGGCCGACTTCGCCGCGCACACCGATCGCGTCGAACGGGCCGGACTCTTCGAACTCGCCGACGCCGACCGAAAGACGACGACCCGGCGGGCGGTGCTCTCCAATGTGCGTGTGCTCGCCGAGGGCGTCGACCTGCGCGCCGACGCGGTCGCGTTCATGGACCCCAAGCTCAGCGTGATCGAAATCGTCCAGGCGATCGGCCGGGTCCTGCGCCAGGAACCGCACGAGGGTCGCCTGGCGACCATCATCGTGCCGGTCTTCCTGGCCGCCGGCGAGCAGCCCGACGACATGCTCGTCTCCGACTCGTACCACTTCCTGGTGCGCGTGCTGCACGCGTTGGCCGCGCACGACAGCCGCGTCCTGGACATGCTCGCCACGCCCGCGCCCAGCGGCAGCGCTGTTCGGCTCTCGCCCCCCGGCGCCGGGCCGGCCCGGGACGACGACACCGGCGACGCCGAGTCCGAGCCGGCATCCGGTCACGCGGCGAGCGCGGACACCGGGGACCGCGACGACGGGGAGTACGTGGGCGAGGACGAGCGGGCGGCCGACAGGGATGCCGAGGAACGCTTCCTGGTGCGGTTCATGACCGAGCGCGATCCCGCCCTCCTCGCCGACTTCGTCAACCTGCGGGTGATCGACCCCGAGCGCCGCGACTGGCGCCGCGGCTACCTGGCGGCCCGCCGCCGGCACGCCGTCCAGGGAGACCTGCGCGTGCCGCTGGAGGCCATCGACTACGACCCCGAGACCGGCACCGGTTACCCGATCGGACAGTGGATCAGCGAACAGCGTCGGGCCTGGGCCGTGGGCGCGATCACGCTGCGCCGCATCAAGCTGCTCGAGGCGCTGGGCATGGTCTGGAACACCGACGACACCGCGTTCGAGGACGGACTCGCGATGTGCCGGGCGTACTTCGCCGTCCACGGCCACCTCGCCGCGCCCAAGACCGCCGCCGTCAACAACTATCCCGTCGGGCAATTCCTGGCCAACTGCCGCAGACCCCTGAGCTCCCGCAAGAACCCCGTCCGTTGGGCCGAACGCTGGGATCGGATCGCCGCGATCGACCCGGACTGGAACCCCGCCGGTCGTCCGGACCCGGCGCAGCGCTGGTCCCTGGAGTGGCAGCGCATGCTCGCGCTGGTGCGGCTGCACCTCGAAGCCGGCGGAAAGCCGGATGACCTCGTCCCGGGCCACACCATCGGCGGCGAGGACGTCGGCGCCTGGCTGCACCGGCAACTGCGCGGCGCGGGCACGCCGACCGAGGCGCAGCGGCGGGCCCTGCGTTCGGTGGGTGTGCCGGTGCCCGCCGAGCGTTCGGGCGAGCGGCCCCAACCGGCGCGGCCGGTGGACCGCTGGCGGCTCACCCTGACCGCGGCACGGGCGTTTCGGGCTCGTGAGGGGCACCTGCGGGTGCCGCGGGGGCACGTCGAGACGATCGAGATGGACGGCGCCGCGCATCCGGTCAGGCTCGGTGTCGCCTTGGCCAACGCCCGCCGGCGACGGGCCGGTTGGCCGGCCGACCGGATCGAGGCGCTGAGCGCACTCGACATGAGATGGACATAGCGGTCGGCGCCGACGGCGCCCCGGCGGCGCCGTCCACGACCGCGCTCGTCACCCGGCGGGGGTCGCGCTGTCCCTGACCCGGCGCAACGCCCGTCCCATATGCAGGAATTCGGCCTGTTCGCCGGCACCGAGGAACACGTACGAGGCGTGTCGCCCGCCCTCGGGTTCGGCGGTGATGAGGGTTCGCGCGTCCAACGGCACGACCCGGCTGGTGGCGGCCTCGTCGCCGACCAGTTCGGCGATGGGCCCGATGGTTTGCGCGGTGAAGGTCAGGCCGTCCTCGGTCTCGGCGATGTCGATCCGCATGGCCGGCGACGCATACCGGCCGACGACGTAGCCCACGTCGATCGACACCGGTTCGGCGGGTGGCGCGGGCAGGTCGGGGACCTCGACGCCGCCCACGGTGCCCAGTAGTTCGCGGACCAGGTCGAAGGCGACGTACAGCGCGCCGCCGTTGGTCAGCAGCGCGACCGAGAACTCGCGCGAGGGCACCACGCGCAACATCGCACCGTGGCCGATCGTGCCGCCGTCGTGGCCGATGACGGATGCGCCCGGCCAGTCGTACAGGTTCCAGCCCAGGCCCCACGACCTGCCGAGGCGGCCGTCCCCGATGATCTCGATCTGCGGTTCGCACATCGCTCGCGCGGACTCCTCCGACAGCAGGCGCGTGCCGTCCGGGAGCAGCCCGCGGCGGATGTGCGCGGCGGCGAACTCCAGCAGGTCCCGCGCGCTCGCGGCGAGCATGCTCCCGGAGGGTCCGCCGGCGCGGGACATGTGGTGGATGGGCGCCTTGACCGGCCCGTCGGGTCCGCCCAGGTGGCCGATGGCCGTGCGGTGCAGGATCGACTCGCCCGCGTCGTTGGCCACCTCGGTCAGACCCAGCGGCGTGATCACGCGTTCACGCAGGGCCTTCTCCCAGGTGCCGCCGGTCAACACCTCGACGACGCGGCCGAGCAGGTCGAATCCGCTGTTGGAGTACGAGAACGTCTCGCCCGGCGGGAACAGCGGCTTGCCGGCGGTCGCCAGGCTCGCCTCCAGGCGCTCCAGGGCATCGTGTCCGGGGCCGTGGTCGTCGTACAGTTCGCCCTCGAAGCCGCCGGTGTGACACAGCAGGTGACGGATCGTCACCCGTGCCGCGGCGTCCTCGTCGACGAGTCGGAAGTCGGGGAGGTAGGTGCGGATCGGGGCGTCCAAGTCGATCAGCCCCTCGTCGACGAGTTGCATCACCAGGGTGGTGGTCCACACCTTGGTGATCGAGCCGATCTGGAACAGCGAGTCGGTCGTCGCGGGGTAGCCGGTCTCGATGTCGAGCACGCCGACCGCCGCGGTCACGGTTCGATCGCCCAGGCGGACCGCGATGCTCGCGCCGGGTATGCCCGCCTTCTCGGCCAGTTCGGCGAGCCGGTCCCGAAGGTATTCCGGCGTCGGCAGGGACGTCGCACTCGACAGATCCGGGCGACCGGACGACGGCGTGGCGGCCGGGGGCTGGGCGGATCGTGCCATGGACGAGCACCTCCTGGATCGGCGGCGGGAGCGCCGCGGTGAGCGCTCACGGTAGGCAGCACCCGAGATGCCCGGCTCGTCGCCCGCGACGAAGAACCGTCGGCGAACCTGTACGAATCGCCAACGCACGAACGGGGTGAAGTGCGTGATGCTCGGCGGGGCGTCGCGCACCCCGCGAACCGGCCGAGCAGGGCGCAACGAACGGGAGAACCCGATGGACGTGTACATCTCGATCGACATGGAAGGCATCGCGGGTATCGCCACGATCGACCAGATCGTGCGTGGGGGCGGCGGCTACCGCAACGCGCAGGAGATGATGACCGGCGAGGCGAACGCGGCCATCGAGGGTGCGTTCGCGGCGGGCGCGGACAACGTGCTGATCAATGACAGCCACGGCACGATGGACAACCTGCTCGCGCGTGACCTGGACCCGCGGGCCCGGGTGATCCAGGGCAGCCCCAAGGCCCAGTGCATGGCGAGCGGCCTGGGCGAAAACCACGGGGTGGCGCTGTTCATCGGCTACCACGCGGCGGCCGGCGCACCGGGCGTGCTCGCGCACACCTTCTCGTCCGACTTCGGGGCGGTGCGGCTGAACAACCGGACCGTCACCGAGGCCGAGGTCAACGGACTGCTCGCGGCCCAACACGGCGTCCCGATCGGGCTGGTGACCGGCGACAACGAGGTCTGTGCGGCGACGGCCGCGGCGTTCCCGGGCGTGATCACGGTGCCGGTCAAGACCGCCGAGGGCGTGCACGCGGCGAACAGCGTGCACCCCTCCACGGCCCAGGATCTGATCCGGGCCGGCGCGGCCGCGGCCGTGGAAAAGGCCGCGACCGTGGAGGCGTTGGAGCTGCCGGAGAAGTTCGTCTTCGAGGTCGGGTTCCAGATCCCGCTGGCCGCCGAGATCGCGGCGTCGACGCCGGGCGCCGAGCGGGTGGACCAGTTGACCGTGCGCTGCGAGGCGCCCGACCCGAACGGGGTGATCGACCTGGTCAACATCTGGGCCACCATCGCCGCGCACTCCGCCCGCTCCCGCCTGCCGATGCTGGCCGTTCGCTAGCGCACGGCGGGTCGACGTCCGGGAAGACGCGGGGTGCCCGTCACCGACATGACCAGCGAGTACAGCGCGTTGTTGGCGGCGAGGAACATGCGGTTGAGCTTGGGGCCGCCGAAGGTGATGTTGGCGACGGGTTCGGGCGTGCGGATGCGACCGATGAGGGTGCCGTCGGGGTCGTAGCAGTGCACGCCGTCGACCATCGCGGCGACCCACAGGCGGCCCCGGTCGTCGAAGCGGATGTTGTCGAACCGGCCCTCGCCCGGACGGCATTCGACGAACACCGAACCCTCGGACAGGGTCCCGTCCGGGCGGACGTCGAAGACCCGGACGTGGTTGGCCCGGGTGTCCGAGACGTAGAGGCGCTGCTCGTCCCGGGACAGCACCAGCCCGTTCGGCCCGGAGAACCCGTCGGCCACCAGGCGCACTTCGGCACTGACCGGGTCGATGCGATAGACGTTGGTCGCCCCGATCTCGCTCTCCGCGCGGTACCCCTCGTAGTCGGTGGTGATACCGAAGTCCGGGTCGGAGAAGTAGATCGAACCGTCCGAATGCACGACGGCGTCATTGGGACTGTTCAGCCGCTTGCCGCCGAAGCGGTCGGCCAACACGGTGATGGAGCCGTCGTGTTCGGTGCGGGTGACGCGCCGGTTGCCCTGTTCGCAGGTGACCAGGCGGCCCTCTCCGTCGAGAGTGTTGCCATTGGGGTGTCCGGCGGGTGAACGAAAGACGCTGACGACGCCGTTGGTCTCGTCCCAGCGCATCATGCGGTCGTTGGGGATGTCGCTCCAGATGAGGAAGCGCCCCGCCGGGAAGTAGAGCGGTCCCTCCGACCACCGGCCGCCGGTGTAAATGGTCTCCAGCCGGTCGTCACCGTTGGTGCAGCGCTCGGTGCGGAAACGTTCGTCGATCACGTCGTAGATCGGGGTGCGGGCATCCGACATCGTCTCGCGACTCCTTGCAGTCACTGAACATCGTCTTGGTTCTCTGCATGAATACAGAATATGATTCGGTGTCGTCAAGGTCCGGGTGAACCCGATCTCGTTTCGACGAGCCGATACGGAGGGAACGGACGAGCGCTCGGCCGGGTCCGCGAGGCCCGCGGCACCGCGGGCGTACGCGGTCGCGGCGGGTCCGGCACCGCTCGCTACCATCGAGCCGCCCCGATCGGCGCGACTACGGAGGAAGCCCATGGACGACATCGACCGGGACCTGCTCGCGCTGCTCCAGCAGGACGCCGGCCGCACCTACGCCGAGCTCGGCAGGGAGGTGGGACTGTCCGCCGGTGCCGCGCACGAGCGAGTGCGCAAGCTGCGGGCAAGCGGTGTGATCCGCCGTACCGTCGTCGACGTGGACCCGGCAGCGGTGGGCCTGGACGTCCTGGCCTTCGTCACCGTCGACTCGGTGGCCTGGATGGGTGACTCCGGCCCGGCCTTCGCAGCCGTCACGGAGATCCAGGAAGCGCATGTGATCGCCGGGACGGCCTCGGTGCTGCTCAAGGTCCGCACCACGTCGACCGAGGCGATGCAGGACGTGCTGCGCCGCATCCACGCGATCGACGGAGTCAGCAGCACACAGGCCACGGTGGTGCTCGAGACCTTCTTCGAACGAACGATCCCCACCGGCGGCACCGCCGGCTGAACCGACCGCCGGACTCGGGTGCGGACGGCGCCCCCGCGCGTGCCACCCGTTCGCGGACGTCTCGTTCTCCGCCCGCGTGCGCCCGGCGCGCGGCGGCGGCGCCGACGAGATCCCGGACCCTGCGCGGTCCTTCCCGGAGGCCGTCCGATCACGCCCGGCAGCGACTCGTTTGGTCGAGCGTCCGATCCGGGCGCCCTCCTCGCCCCCGCGCCTTGCTCGCACATCGGTGCGCTCTGCCGGGGCCGGGCACACGCCAGAAGCATGAGCGGACACTCCCGCAGGCGATCTCGCCCGCACGTTCAGGAGGCACCGCGATGAGCACGAGAGCCACCGGAGGAGACCCCTCCTCATCACACGCGAAACCCCGCTCCTCCGACATTCCCCACCAGGCCGGCGCCGATCGACCGACCGCCCCCGCCGTGCCGAGCGCGCCACCGGCCGCGGCCGAACCGGCCGAACCCGACGCGGACGAACCGGTCGACCAGGAACCGCAGTTCGCACCACCCGGACGCGACACCGCGGTCGCGCTGACCAGGATCACCACCCGGGCGATGGCGGCCCGCCTGCCCCGACTGATCATCCGCGCGATGCGCCTGGCCTGGCGGGCCGACCCGGGCGCGCTGATCGCGCTGCTGGTGTGCCAGGTCCTCGCGGGGCTCCTGGAAGCCGGTGGTCTGCTCGCGACGACGGGCACGATCACCGCACTGATCTCCGCCGGCGACGTCACCGACCGCCTGCGCGAGGCCCTGCCCTCGATCGTCCTGCTCGCCTCGGCGGTCGGCGTGCGCGCCGTACTGGGCATCGCCGTCGTCGGCCTGTCCGCCCGGGTCACCCCTCGCCTGACCCGCGAATCCGAATGGCTCCTCCTCCAGGCCGCCTCCCGGGCCGAGTTGGCCGCCTACAACCACCCCGGCTACCAGGACCGATGGGATGCGGCCGATCGCGGCCTCCAGTCGATGCGCGGCCTGATGCCGCAATCGCAGGACGTGCTCGCCGCCTGCGCGTCCCTGATCGCCGCCGCGTCCGTGCTCACCATCCTGCACCCGGTGCTGCTCCCCCTGCTCCTGCTCGGTGCGCTCCCTCGCGGCGTCGCGGCGGTACGCGGAGCCAGGGTCGAGTACCTGACCACACTCCGCACCCAGGACGAGCGGCGGCTGCTCAACATGCTGCGGTGGCACATCTCCGACCAGCGCTGGGCCGACCAGGTGCGCGCGTGCACGATGGCGCCGTACCTGCTGAACCGGTACTCGATCGCCGCCGAACGCGTGCAACGCGTCACCCAGGCCGGCGCCTGGACCACCGCGAAGATCGGCCTGGTCGGCGCCGCCATGGGCGGCCTGGCCGCGAGCCTGGTGTGGGCCACGCTCGCCTACCTGCTGTCCACCGGCGCGATGTCGGTGGCCGCCGCGGGCACCGCCGTCATCGCGCTGCGCACGGTGGGAACGGCACTGGGCGCTCTGGTGATCTCGGGCAGCCGGCTGTACAGCGTCGGCCTCTACCTCGACGACTGGGCCCGTTTCCTGGACGAAGCCGGCGGCCACGGCATGAAGCGGGGCACCCGCACCCCGAATTCGCCGGTCGTCGTGCGCGCGGAGAAGGTCACGTACAACTATCCGGGCAAGGCGACCGCTGCCGTGGACGGCGTCGACCTGGAGGTGCGCAAGGGCCGGATCCTGGCCCTGGTCGGCGAAAACGGCTCCGGCAAGTCCACCCTCTCCCGCCTCCTGTGCGGTCTCTACCTGCCACACGAGGGCCGGGTCACCTGGGACGGGAACGACATCGCGGACCTCGACCCGCATGCCGCCTGGGCCCACCTCGGGTACGTCCCGCAGGAAATCGCCCGGTGGCCGCTGTCCGCCCGCCTGAACATCAACCTCGGCCAACCCCGCGCCGACGACGCCGACGCCCTCGATCGCGCGGCGGCGGCCTCCGGCGCGGACGACGTCATCGCCGGACTCCCCCGCGGCCTCGCCACGCTCCTGGCCCGTGAGTGGTGGGGCGGCATCGACCCGTCCGTGGGTCAATGGCAGCGCTTCGGCATCGCCCGCGCCCTGTACGCGGAACCGGGCCTGATCTGCCTGGACGAACCCACCTCCGCGCTCGACCCCCGGGCCGAGCACCGGATCTTCGCCGGGCTGCGCGACATCGCCCGGGGCAGCGCCGTGGTGCTGGTCACCCATCGCCTGGCCAACGTGGCGGTGGCCGACGAGATCGTCGTCATGGAATCGGGCCGTGTCGTACAGCGCGGTGCGTTCGAGGAACTGCTGGCCGACACGGACGGGTTGTTCGCCGAACTGTGGCGCCTGCAACAGGACCGCGGCACCGAGTCGCGCGGCCGGTCGTGACCGACCGCGCCACCCGACGCCACGCGCATCCGCCCGCCCGATCCGACCCATGGCCCGGCATCGGCGTCGGAGCCACGAGACCGCTGCCCATCGACGACGAGGAAGGCCAACTGTGGAAATCGGAACGAAGGTCAAGGCCGTCCAGGACCTCGGCGGTGCCCTCGCCCAGTCGGTCCCCGCGGGGACCCGGGGCGTAGTCGTGGGCCACCGATTCGACGGACGCCTCGACGTGGCCTTCACCCTCCCGGGCCTTTTGGGCGGCACCCGTTCGGTCAACGTATGGGTGACCGACACCGAAGTGACCAAACTCTGAACGAACCCGCCGACCACACCCCGACGCCGACAAGGGCGCACCCGCTCGGACTTCCCGAGCGGGGTGCGGCCGGCCACCCCGTGCGGGACGACGGGCGACGCGCGTTCGATGCGAACGCATCGCCCACGGGCGGCGGTTCGGGCCGTAGCACCGCCGCCCGCGGGGAAACGCGCCACCGAGAGCGGGTCAGTCCGATTCGGCCATGCCCTCGGCCACTCGTCTGACGGCCGCCGCTTCGTCGGGCCGGTTGCCTTCGTCATAACGGTCGGCCAGTGCCTTCGCCGCCTCGATGAGGGTGTCCGGTTCGGCGCGGCCCGGTTCCGGACCGGTCGTCAGGGCGCGGACGGTGAACTCCAGCACGTCCACGAGCGCGGCCGGCTCTCGGCCGCCGGCCACGGCCGACGTGTAGGCCGCGAAGCCGAGGACGCCGAACCGAACGTGCGCGAGCCCGTTCTCGGGCTCGGCCTCGCGCAATCGGCCCATCACCTCGATGGCGCTGCTCAGGCAGCGGAAGGCCATCCCGTGGTTGCCCAACGTGGTGAACGCCGCGGCACAGTCCTCGAAGGCGTCCGCGGTCGCGAACGCGTCGCGCGTCGGCAAGTCCTCGGTGAGCAACTCGTACGCGGTGAACGCCCGGACCGATGCGCGACGCTCCTTGCCCTCGGCGGCCAGTTCCCGAGCCCGTCGGGCGAGCGCCCGACCTCCGTTCCTGGGGCCGAGGTCGGCCGGTCGTCGACCAATGCGCATGGATGTCCTCCGATTCGTACCGCATCACGGGCCGGCTCCCGACGAAGCCCACGACATTCCGACGCACCGAACCCGATGGACGTTCCGAACGCCCCGCGCTCGTCCGACACCCGCACCCGCCTCGATCACGACACGCGCCGGATCGGCGGACCGCTCACGATCCCCCGACGACCCGCCTCTTCGGCCGAGTTCACGACAACCTCTCGTGCGCGTACGGGACTCGGCGGTGCCTCGTCACCAAGAATTCATGCCGCGCGGGGTCCCGGTGGACCGGGTTGCTCGGGCACGCTGGGCGCGCCGATCCGCGCCCGGATCCGGGCCGGATGCCGCCACCGCCTTCGGGAGGCCCCGCCGTGTCCACTTCGCCCGCGCTGCGCCGTGCCGCAACCACCGTATGCATAGCCGGACTTGTTCTCGCGGCGACAGCCACCGCGACCGCCCCCGCGCATGCCGTGCCGCCCACGCCGATATCGGCGGCGACCGCCCGCTCGTACCTGGCCGGCACGACCGCGACCGCCGAGACCCACGGCGACAGCTACGACCGCGACCTGTTCCCGACCTGGATCACCATCTCCGGGACCTGTGACACCCGTGAATGGATCCTCAGGCGCGACGGCACCGGCGTGAGCACGAACAGCGGGTGCACCGCGACCTCCGGCACCTGGACCAGCGCCTACGACAACGTGGTGACCACCAACCCGTCGACGTTCGACATCGACCACCTCGTACCGTTGTCCGAAGCCTGGGCCTCCGGCGCCTGGGCCTGGACCACGACCCGACGTCGCGCCTTCGCCAACGACGTGAGCGCTCCCCAACTCATCGCCGTCTCGGCCTCGTCCAACCGCTCCAAGGGCGACAAGGATCCCGCCCAGTGGCTCCCGCAGGCGTCCTACCGCTGCACCTACGCCCGAGCCTGGGTCCAGGTCAAGCACGACTACGCGCTCACCGTCGACTCCACCGAGAAGAGCGCGCTCACCACGATCCTCAACGCCTGCTGACCCGACACCCACCGACCGTCCGCGACCCGTCACCCCGGCCGACGCCCCACACGCACCCGCCCGCGCATCGCGGGCCGTCCGCTCCACCTCCCGGCATCACCGGGCTCGCGGGGTTCATTCCGGCGGGCAGGTGCCGTGCCGGAGGAAGTCGATGACCTCTGCCCGTTCGGCGGCGACGCCCGCTTCGACGAGAGCCGGCAGCGGCTCGAACGCGTCCACCTCGACGGAGCGGCCGGCGGCCAGGCGGGTCCAGGTGGCGACGGCCAGGCCGTCGACGACGACGGTGGGGCGGATCAGGCCGCCGCCCGGCCGGATTCGGCCCTCATACGCGGCGGGGACGGACAGTTCGCGGGTGCGGTAGCCGACGAGGTAGTTGTCGTAGGCCGGCAACATCCGCACGTCCGGGGTTTCGGACGGCGTGCCGGCCGGGCCCTCGCCACGATCGCTCGCCCCGGTCGGCTCGCCGTCGGCGGTGATCGCACCCGCCCGGCCCAGCGCCTTCCAGGCCGTGCGGGCCCACGTGATCGGCAGGCCCGACCAGGTCGCGAAGTCCGCCGCATCGACGGGCCCGTGCGCCCTCAGGTAGCGCAGGGCCAGTTCGGTGAGTGCGGCGTCCGTCTCCGGTTCCCGAACCCCGGGTTGCACCGGCAGCCAGTCGTCGAGCAGGACGTAGCCGGCTTCGCCGGCGCGCCGTGGACCCTGGCACAGGATGCCGGTGAGTGCCGCGTGGCGGATCAGATGGAACGGCGCCTGCCCGTGAGTCGCGATTCCGAGGGTGGCGAGGTGTTCCGTCAGCTCGGGCCGCGTGAGCGGCCCGTGTGCGGTGAGGACGCGCCGGATCAGGCGGTCCGCGCGCTCGCGCAGGCTTTCGTCCAAGCCGAGTTCGCGGTAGCGGCGATCGGTGGCGCCGAGGATGCGGGGCGCGAGCAGTCGCAGGATCCAGCGGACGTCCGCGGCGGCGACGGTGTGCAGGGTGCCGCGCATGAACCAGCCGCGGACGATACTTCTCTCGTCCTCGTAGGCGACGCGGATGTCGTCCGCGTCGATGTTTCGGCCGCGTACCCGGATGCCCAGGTCGGCGGCGGTGGCGTCCTGGGCCTGGATGGCGAACACCCGTCGCAGGACCGCCTCCACGGAATCCTCCCGGAGCCTTCCGGCCAGCCCCTGCGCGCGGGCGCGCATCCCGCGGACGCGCTCCTGATCGAGCACCGACACTGCCTCCATGCCCGTCCTCGGCTACCCGTTCACGCAGGTCTTCAGGAAGCGTGCCTCGCTCAACCGCGTCATGTCCGGGACGATTCCCCACGCACGACGGCACCGGTCGGTGGTGGGTTCGATACCGGCCCCGGTCATCGTCGCCCGCGACTGACGGGCGAATTGGTCGCTCACGCGGTCCCGTTCGTCGTCCCCGCCGTCGCCACCACCACATCCGGCCGCCGCGACGAACACCGCGACGGTCGCGAACCCGCGGAACCGCCGTCCCAACCCCATGATTGCCACCAGCGGGACACTAGCAGCGTTCGCGACGGCGGATCGGCGAACGCCCGTGCGGTTCGGTGACCTTCGGGGCGAGCCGACCCGCTGCGGCACCCGTTCCCCGCGGGCGGGACGGACCACCTCGCATTGCCGGATTCGAGCCGGCACCCGCCGGATCGAATCCGGCGCCTGTCCGGTAGAGCCCGCCGTCCCGGCGGGCCACCGGTCCGCCGAACGGCCCGCGTCCTCCCCTTCCCGGGCGAGGCCGCGGCGACCCGGCGGGCATCGGGACGGACTGCCTGGAGCCGACCTTGACCAGTATCGACAACCCCCACGAGATCGCGGCGACGCGACGAGACCTCGAAAAACGCGCCACCACGTTGGGTGATCATCTGCGCGGCCAACTGGATCGCCTGTGCCGGGTCGCCGCGGTGACCGACCCCGAAGGGCGATATCGGGATTCGCTGACCGAGTTGCTCGGCGTCGGGGCCGACCGACCGCTCTCCGCGCCCGCGCCGCCGTCGTGCATCTCCGACGACCACACACCGGCCGAATTCTCGCTGACCTTCCCGGGCGGCGACCGCCCGCGCGTGCGGGTGCTGACCGAGCCCGGGTGCGGCGCGGCGACGCTCGCCGAGAACGGCCGAGTCGGCCGGTCGGCCCTGCGACGGACGGCCCGGCGCTGGGGTTTCTCCGTGGAGCCGCTGCGCCGCGTCGAGACGCTCTTCTTCCCGGCCGCTCCGCGGGGCACCTTCGCGCTGTGGTGTGCGATGGAGTTGCGGACGGCGCCCGGCGGGCCGGGATTCAAGGCGTACGTGGATCCCGCCGCGCACGGCCCCGAACACGCGGCCGAGGTCGTCGAGGAGGCGCTGGCCCGGTTCGGCCACGCACGAGCCTGGCCGTTGCTGCGCGAGCACGTCGCGGCGCGGTACCCCGACGACGATCGGTTCGCCTTCCTCGCGCTGGATCTGGGGTCGTGGGCGACCCCGAGGGTGAAGGTCTACGTTGCCCACCACCGATTCGACCTCGACGGTGTGCGCCGTGTTGCCGGCTCGTTTTCGGATCGGTGTGCGCGGCGCGCGGTGGAGTTCTGCCGGATCGCCGGCGGCACGCATCGCTTCGATCGCCGTCCGCCGGTGTCGTGCCTGTCCTTCGTCGGTCGCAACGCGTGCGGTCCTGCCGGGTACACACTGCATCTACCCGTTCGGGACTACGCCGCGAACGACGACCACGCTCGGGATCGCGCGGCTTCGCTGCTTCGGCGCCACGGCCTGCCCACCACCTCGCTCGATCGTGCGCTGGGCGCGATGACGAGGCGCCGTCCGGTGGACGGGGTGGGGCTCGTCTCGTACCTCTCCCTGGTGCAGGCGGCCGGCCGGCCGTCACGGGTGACGATCTATCTGTCCCCCGAGGCATATCGGGTCGGTTCGGCGCGGGACCGCGAGTCCCCGCCGGCGGCCACACTTTCGAGGGAATAGTCCTCTGGATGCGGCACGCGCACCCACCGGCTTCCTAGAGTCGGCGGTGGGTCGGCGGACCCGTTCCGGGCGAGAACGGCTCGACGCCCGCCGGCCCCGCGTTCCGGCCCGAGAGGACACCGTGCCTTCCGCACTGATCGGCAGGGACCACTGTCTGGGCGTGCTGCGGTCCCGGGTCGAACGGGCCCGCGCGGGCCACGGCGGGCTGGTCCTGGTCGGCGGGGAGGCCGGGATCGGCAAGACCGCGCTGGTGCGACAGATGGCACACGAGGCCCTGGGCCTGGACATGTGTGTCCTGCGTGGGACGTGCTGGGACTCCGGTGCCACGCCCGACTATTGGCCGTGGACCCAGGCGTTGCGAAATCTGCGGCGGGAGACGACCGACGCCGAGTGGGCCCTGATCACAGCGGCGGCCGGGACCACGCTTCCCGTCCTGTTGGGCGAGCACGCCACACCGCCCGGCGAGCGGGTCGCGGGCCCGGACGGGTTCGCGATCGGCGACGCGGTGACGACGATGCTGGGCACCGCGTCCCGGAACCGACCGGTGTTGCTGGTCCTGGAGGACCTGCACTGGGCCGACGCGGCATCGCTGGGCCTGCTGGAATTCGTGGCCCGGCACACCTGGTTCGAGCGCCTGCTCGTGGTGGGCACCTGTCGCGAGTTCGAGGCGCGCCAGGCCGGCCGGCGGCTGCCGGCGGCGGGCGCGGAGACGGCGATCCTTCGACCGACCGGTCTGAACCGCGTCGGGGTGGCGGAGTTGATGACACGTACCGCGGGCGCCCGGCCCGAGGAGGCGGTCGTCGACGAGGTGCATCGGCGCACCGCCGGCAATCCGTTCTTCGTGGAGGAGACCGCCCGGTTGTGGGCCGCCGGTGGACCCGTCGGCGCGGTCTCCCCCGGCGTGCGGGCGGCCGTCCACCGACGGTTGGCCCTCCTGGACGAGGCCGTCGTCGAACTCCTTCGCGTGGCATCCGTGCTGGGCCCAAGCTTCGACATCGGCCCGCTGGCCCGAGCGGCGGGAGTCGGCGAGATCGCGGCAAGACGACTCTTGGCCCAGGCGGTGGACGCGCATGTGTTGGAGCCGGTCGAGAACGGCGGGGTGGCTTTCCGCCACGACCTGGTGCGCGAGGCGCTGTACACGTCGCTCGCCGACGACCGCCGGTGCCGGTTGCACGCCGCCGTGGTGCGCGCACTGCCCGCCACGGGGTCCGTCGCACACCCGATGCGGCCGAACGAGGCGGCCCACCACGCCTATCTCGCCGGCACCGAACTCGCTCCCGACGCGGTGGTCGACCTCCTCGTGGCCGCCGCCCGCCACGCCGCCGGCCGGCTGGCGAACGAGGAGGCGGTGCGGCACTACCTGCACGCGCTGGAGCGGCTGGGCACCCGAGCGCCGCATCGGCGGGTGAAGCTGATTCTGGACCTGGCCCTGGCTCGGCAACTCACCGGCGCCCACCAGCGATCGTGGCTCGCCTTCGAGGAGGCCGCCGCGCTGGCCCGTCGACACGACCCCGTCCTGCTGGGCCTGGTGGCGCTGACCATGCTCGGCGTGGACGCCCGAGGCGACACATCGGGCCTGAAGTCCCGTCTCCCGCACGAGGCACACGCCGCCCTGACCGGGTACTCCCCAGGCGCACAACCCACCCCACCCGACCGCGCGGCCCCGGTCGACTCCCCATCCCCGTACGGCGATCCCTGCGTCCCCGCGGCCGTGGTGGCCCGGCACGTCACCGCCGCCGCCCGCCGCAGCGGTGACGACGAGGCCCTACAGACCGGGTTGTGGGCCGCCGTACAGGCGTCGTGGGGGCCGGACACCCTACGTGAACGCGCCCTCCTGACCACCGAGTTGAGCGAGGTGTCCCGTCGGCGGGGCGACCGCTGGATGGAACACATCGCGATATCGCTGCGCTGGGTGGCTCTGTTGGAACTGGCCGATCCGCGTTTCCTGGACCAGTTGCAGGCTCTGGTGGCGGTGGCCCGCGCGAGCGGCTCACCTCGGATGACGCTGACCTCGCTGATCGATCGCAGCGTGGTGTGCGCGTGCCAGGGTCGCTTCGAGGAGGCCGCGGCCCTGCTCGGCGAGGTGGTGGCGCTCGACGGTCCGCAGCCGAACTACCGGCACTTCGGCTGCCAACACGCGTGGTCGATGGCACTGCTGCGCGGCGACGCCGCAGAGCTGGATCGGGCGCACCGCGCGCTGCGCGAGCACGACCACCCGTTCGCCGATCTGCTGGAGGGCATCGGCGCGCTGGAGTTCGGCGACCGACCCCGGTACCCGTGTGCCGTGCCGGTGGGTGACGGCGACGGCACCGTGGCACACCGGAGCATCATTCCGCTGTGGTTGCGCCACCAGGCCCAGGCCGCCGCCGTCGAGCGGGATCCGGCGCGATGCGAGCAGGCGCGCGCCGCCCTGGCGCCGTACCGGGGGCGGTGGTTGGTCTCGCTCTACGGATGGGACATCGGCGGGCCCGCGTCCCTGTGGACGGGCATCGTGGACGCGGCGCGGGAACACTGGGACGACGCCGTGCGCGAGTTCGCCGACGCCCGGCGTTCGGCCGACCGGCTGCACGCACGTCCCTGGTCGGTGCGCGCCGGCATCGAATTGGCCGGCGCCCTGCTCGCCCGGGACGCCGACGGCGATCGCGCCCGGGCCGGGGCACTGCTGATCGACGCCGGGGCCGAGGCGGACCGGCTCGGCATGATCCACCTGGTCGACCGGGTACGACGGCTGAGCACCCCATCGACCGGCCGCGCGAGTTCGACGGAGCCGACGACACCACCCGGATCGACCGGCGCGGCGGTGGCGCAACCCCTCGAAAATTGTTGCGAGTTCCGCCGGGACGGAAGCGTCTGGCGGCTGAGCTTCGCCGGTCGTGTGGTGCACATGCCCGATGCCAAGGGTCTTCGGGACGTACACCGCCTGCTCGGGCAACCGGGCACCGCCGTCCCGGCGACTCGGTTGCTGGCGCCCGAGGGCGGGGCCGTGGTGTCGGCCACGGCGGCCATGGGCGGGGACGCGTTGTTGGACGAGGAGGCGCGCACCCGTTACCGCCGCCGCCTGGACCGGCTCGACGAGGAGATCGAACAGGCCGTCGACCGCGGCGACGACCGGCAGGCGGCCGAATACGACCGGGAGCGGGTCGCGTTGTTGGCCGAACTGCGCCGCGCGGCCGGCCTCGGCGGACGCGTCCGTCGCCTCGGCAATCACAACGAGCGCGCGCGCAAGACCGTCACCGCCCGGATTCGGGACGCCCTGCGACGCCTGGACGAGCGGCACCCGGAACTCGCGGCGCACCTGCGAGCCGGCATCTCGACCGGCTCGACGTGCTGTTACACCCCGGACCCGAGGTTTCGGTGGCGGCTGTGAACCACCGGCCGGCAGGACCACGACCGCCGCCCAACCCCACGAAACCACGACACGCCCGTTCCACCGATCCGCGCGGCCCGCGCGACCGGCACGGCCCGCGCGATCGACCCGTTTCACCCGGTCCACGGCCGATTGATCCGCCGCGGGCGAGGGGACCCGAAGAGCCTCGGTCCGGGAAAGGGAGCACAAGACCATGAGCACGACACCATGAGCGCGCGACAAGCTCCGGCGAAGCGCGCACGACGAGGGCTTGCGGCACTGGCCCTGGCCTGCGCCGTGATGTCGGCGTCGAGCGCGGCGGCGGCCGACTCCACAGCCGGTTTCGGCTACCGCTTCGACGCGTCCGCATCCGCCGCCGGCACGGTGGTACGGACCGACGCGGGCCTGGTGCGCGGTGTCCGAACCGCCGACCACCGCCTCTTCCACGGCATCCCCTACGCGGGAGCGCCGACCGGCGAGCACCGCTGGGCCGCGCCGCGGCCGGTCCCACCGTGGCGGGGCGTTCGGGACGCCACCGCGCCGGGACCATTGTGCGCGCAGCTTCCGGCCGCACACGCGCGGGTGACCGGCCACCTCGACGAGGACTGCCTGTTGCTGAACGTCACCACCCCGGCGCGGACCACCCCCGGACGAGCCGCGCCGGTGCTGGTGTGGATCCACGGGGACGGCACCGTCGGCGGCGGCGAGTTCTTCGACGGCCGCCGGTTCGCCGACCGCGGGGTGGTCGTGGTCACCATCAACTACCGCCTGGGCGTCTTCGGCGGCTTCGCCCATCCGGGTCTGCCCGGTTCGGGCACGTTCGCCCTCCAGGATCAGCAGGCCGCGCTGCGCTGGGTGCGGCGCAACGCGGGCGCCTTCGGCGGTGATCCCGAGCGGGTGACGGTGGCGGGTTCGTCGTTCGGCGCCGCGGCGATCGGCGCGCACCTCACCTCGCCCACCGCCCGCGGCCTGTTCCGGGGAGCCGCCCTCTCCAGCGGCGAGGCCATGATGGACATGCCCGCCGGAGCCATGGGCCCGGGCGTACCGGCGTATCCGTGGTACAGCTGGCGCACCACGCGCGAGATGCAGGACACCGGGGTCGAGACGGCCGCGTCCCTGGGCTGTTCGGCGCCGAATCCCGATGAGGTGCTGCGCTGCCTGCGCGCGCTGCCGGTCGAGCGGTTGTTTCGAGTCCCGTACATCATGAATGCCTTCCAGGCCTTCGCCTTCGGCAACGAGATCCTGCCCGAGCTGCCGGAACAGGCGCTGCGCGAGGGCCGATTCCACCGGGTGCCGGTGCTCTCCGGGGCCACCCGTGACGAGCATCGCCTGTTCGTCGGCGCGACCTACGACCCGGTGACCCGTCCGTTCACCGAGGAGCAGTACGGGCAGGCGGTGGAGACCGCGTTCCCGGGCCGGCGTGACTGTGTGCTCGCCGAGTATCCGGTGCGCGACTTCGCCTCCCCCGCCCTGGCCTGGTCCACAGTGGTCACCGACCGCATGTGGGCGCGCGGCACGTACGCGCAGAACACCGCCTTCGGCCGCTTCGTGCCGACCTACGCCTACGAGTTCGCCGATCGCAATGCCCCGATGTACCTGCCGCTGCCCGGCCGCTTCGACTTCGGCGCCTACCACGCGGCGGACACGCCCTACCTCTTCGAAGACCCGGCGGCACAACCCCTGTTCACACCCGCCCAGGTGCGGCTGTCGGGCACCATGACCGACTACTGGGCGGCCTTCGCGGCCGAGGGGAACCCGAATCGCTCGGGTCTGCCGTACTGGCCCCGGTTCGTCGACGCACCGGCGTCGTCCGCACCGCCGCAGACCCAGTCGTTGGCTCCGGAGCGGATCGGGCCCGTCGACTACGCGAGCGCGCACAACCTCGACTTCTGGCGCGACGCGGGATGCGCGGGGGCGGCGTCGGCGACCGGATGAGCCGAGGTCGGCGCTCCCACTCGACGAGGGCGGTGCCCCGACCGGCTGTCGCAGCCGGTCGGGGCACCGCCGAGGGGGATGAATGCTCAGCACTCGTACGCGTAGTAGGCGGCCGCGTCCGCCGCGAAGCTGACCCTGCGGCTCTCCTTCGCCGGGATCGCGATGCAGTCGGGGTCATAACCGTCGACTTCGACGGAGGCGTTGATGCCGTGCGAGCAGTCGTTGACGACGTCCGCCCAGCCGGGACCGTGGTTGCCCAGTTGCGCGCATCCCGGTCCCGGCTCGGCGGAGGCGACCCCGGCGGTCGAGGCCGTGACCAGTGTCGCCGGGACGGCGAGCAGTGCCGCGGTGGACAGGGTGACGAGGGTGGTGCGAAGAGTGGACATGGAGCTTCCCTTTCGGCCGGCGTTCGGTACGGTCGCCGCGCGGGGCGCGGGGTGGTCGATTCGCATCTTCGGATCTCGTTTCTCGTAGCGTCGACGGACGGGAATCCGCCGGTACGGGGCCGCCCATGCGGTGCGATGTCCCGGTCGGCGACGTGGTCTCGCGTCGTCGCGGCGACATGTGCTCGTCGGCGGTGCGGCCCGGATTCACTGTGCCGGGCCCGGTTTCGCCGACGGGCCGCGATGGCGTGAACTCGCCAGTGGTACAGGCTTCAACCAGACTTCGACGGGCTTCGACCATTGGAAATTCGGCTGCATTGCGCGCACGATTGCGTACTCTCGGTAATGGCGGCTTGTCCACGCCTGTCCGGGGAGGAGCGGGTCCCATGTCGGTGTCGTCCGGCCGGGTGCCGATGCGGTCGGTCCTGCGCGAGTCGTTGACCGAGACGCTGGAGGAGTCCGCCTTTCACGCCCATCGCGGGATCAGGCCACCCGCGCAGAGTGTGCGGCCCGAACACGTCGGCACCGCCGCCGCCCGGCTCGCCGCCGTCACCCGGCACGAACTGCTCACCTTCGACGACCCGTCCGGCTGCATCGGGCAGGGTGTCCCGGAGCGCATGCTCGTGCACGCGGCGACGTGCGTCCGCGAGGTCGTGGCCCGAGTTCCGCGGGTTCGCCAGATCACCTCGCGACGCGGCCTCGCCCGGGACGCGGAGGTGGGCACCATCCGGTGGCGCGACGGGGGACAGGCTCGACTGATCGACGAAATCCCCTTCCGGATGGGCGTCATGGACCGGTCGGTCGCCCTCGTCCCGATCGATCTCGACGTCCTGTACAACGGCATGCTTCTCGTCCGCGACCCCGTCGTCGTCCGTGCCCTGGTCCGGGCCCACCAGCGTTCGTGGCAGTCCGGCGAGGACCCGAGCGCCCGCCTCTTCGACGAGGAACCGCCCGCCCATCTGGTGCCCGTACTCGAGTGTCTGCTCGCCGGTCTGACCGACGAGGCGGCGGCGGCCCGGATCGGCTTGTCCGGGCGCACGTACTGCCGCCGGGTCGGCGATCTGCTGGCCCTGCTGGGAGCGGACAGCCGATTCCAGGCGGGCGCCCTGGCGGTCCGCAAGGGCTGGGCCTGACCTGACGCACGTCGACCACCCGGCGCCGCTCGCGCGGTCTACGGGTGGTCGGAACCCGTACACCGCGCGGGCGATACCACCGAAGGCCCGGTCGCGCTCGACCGTGCACAGGTCGACGCAGCCGCACTCCGCAGCTTGATGTGACTCAGGTCACACAATCGCTGTCATACCGGGAGTCGTCACCGAACGTGTACGGGATGTCCGCATATCGCACATCGAAGGGACTCCACCATGCGTCTCCGCAACTTCGTCCTCGGGCTCGCCACCGGCAGCGCCGTCCTGGCCGGCACCGTACTGGGCGCCGCGCCCGCCCAGGCGGCCCCCACGACGGTCGCCTGCACGCATCCGTGCCACCCGCCGGCCAGCCCCGGCTACACGTACATCACCGACTACTACTGGGCCAGTGCGTGCAACGACACCGGCAACCAGGGCATCAACGCCCACCGTTGGTCCACCTACCAGTGCACGGGCGGCGGCCAGTTCGAGAACTACGAGCTGTGGGTGAAGTAACCACCCCGGGCCCGGCGGCCGACCACGCCCTCGGCCGTGGCGCCGCCCTGGGCGTCGTCCCCACCGACAACCCGTCGGCGGGGGCGACGCACCGCTCGTGCGCGTCACGCGCGAGCCCGCCGCCCCGGCTCGGCGGAGCCGCACCGTCGAGCAGTCGGCCCGGCGACGTGCCGCGCCCCGGTTCACCGGGGCGACCCGCCCGCGCGAGCCGGAGTCGGACCGGGTGCGGGTTCAGTCGTGTGGCGGGAGGTTTCCGATGCGGTGATCGGCGACGCGCAGGGCCTCGTCGACAAGGCGGCTGACATGTCCGTGCGGCAAGGCGTAGACGACGCGGCGGCCTTCCTTGCGGGTGGTGACGAGTCCGGCCAGGCGCAACCGGGCCAGGTGCTGGCTGACGGAGGTGCGGCTCGCGCCACACACCTCGGTCAGGGTGCCCACATCCGCCTCGCCCTCGACCAGGCGTCGCAGCAGGGCAAGTCGGGTGCGGTCCGCCAGCAGGGTCAGGATCTCCACCGCGACCGCGTATCGCTCGCTTTCGTCGTGCACCTGCGCATCGTACGCATGTGATAGGTGCATGCGTGCGCTCATACGCACATAATGGGAGGCGCGGCGCGCCCACGACGAGCCGTACCGCCCGGCCGACACGAAGTCCGAAGCACGCTACGCCGGCCGCCGACCACGAGGATGCCGCCGTGCCCGAAACCGCGCCGGACCACCCGCACGACCGTCGTGAACCCGACCACGCACACGAACACGAACACGTCGAGCGCGACGCCGGGCACGCCCACACCCACGCGCACAGCCACGGAACCGGTCGATGGTCCCGGATACGCCACGTGGCGGCGCACGCGCTCGCCCCCCACTCGCACGAGGCATCCGACCGGATCGACGCGCCCATGGAGGCGTCCGCGGACGGCATGCGCACGCTGTGGATCTCACTGGCGATCCTGGGCGCGACCACCGTCCTGCAAGCGTTCGTCGTGATGTGGTCCGGGTCGGTCGCCCTGCTCGGCGACACCGTGCACAACGGCGCCGACGCCCTGACCGCCGTGCCACTGGGCATCGCGTTCCTGCTCGGGCGTCGCGCCGCGACCCGACGCTTCACCTACGGCTACGGCCGCGCCGAGGACATCGCCGGGATCGTCGTCCTGCTCACCATCGTCGCGTCCTGCGCGCTCACCGCCTGGACCGCGATCGACCGCCTGTCCCACCCACGGGAGATGTCGCACCTGCCCGCCGTCGCGGTCGCGGCGGTGATCGGCTTCGTCGGGAACGAATGGGTGGCCCGCCTCCGCATCCGCACCGGACGCCGCATCGGCTCCGCCGCGCTGGTCGCCGACGGACTGCACGCCCGCACCGACGGCTTCACGTCACTGGCCGTCCTGCTCGGCGCCACCGGTGCCGCGCTCGGGTGGACATCGGCCGATCCGATCGTGGGCCTGCTGATCACCCTGGCGATCCTGGCGGTCCTCAAGGACGCCACGCGCGAGGTGTTCCGGCGACTGATGGACGCCGTGGACCCGGCGCTGGTCGACACCGCCGAGCGCACGGTACGCAAGGTGCCCGGCGTGCTGGACGTCGGCGAACTGCGGATGCGCTGGATCGGCCATCGCCTGCGCGCCGAGGTCGCCGTCGTCGTCGACGCCGACCTCGACCTGCGCAACGCCCATACCGTGGCCGTCGCCACCGAACACGCCCTCCTGCACGCCCTCCCCCGCCTGGACGCCGCGTTGGTCCACACCGACCCCGCCACGCTCACCGGCGGGCATGACCCCCACGCCGCCCTGGCCCACCACGCCCGCACGTAAGCGGGGCGGGCCGCCGCGCCCGCGGCACCCGCCGACGGCGCAACGTGCCCGGACCGCCTGCGGCCGCGCTTCGGATTCCATCGCGCCCACCATGTCGTGCACCCGACTTCCCCGGCACGATCGCCACGTTCGCTCCCCAACGGCCGCGGCGCACGGGCACCGGCCACAACCTCGGCGGAGCGCTTGCGATGCCGGCCGGCGCACGCAACCCGGCCCCGTGACCGCTGAACCCGCGCGGAACCGCAGCGCCGATCGCCTCCCCGACCCGAGCCTGCCGGCGGGCGAATGTCACCGCCGGGCTCTTACGTACGGGCGGCGCGGGCCGAAACACTGGGCGCGTCAACTCCCAGGCGTCGTCAGGAGCAGCTCGTGAGAGTGACCATCGGCACGTGGAACCTGGAGAACCTCTTTCGCCCCGGCGAGCCGGACGGTCCCGAGGACGACCAGTCCTACCGGGCGAAGTTGGCCGCGCTGGCCGCCGCGATAACCGAGTTCGAACCCGATCTGCTCGGCGTCCAGGAGGTCGGCAATCCCGACGCCCTCGCCGATCTGGTCGACCTGCTGGACGGCGAGTGGCACATCGCGCTGTCCGCCCACCCGGACGGGCGCGGTATCCGCGTCGGCTTCCTCGGTCGTACGCCGCTCACCACCATTGCCGATGTCACCGCGTTCCCGGCCCGGTTCGCGCCCGTGCAGACCCAGGACACCGGTGTCCCGGTCGGCGCCATGGGCCGCGGCGGCCTCGCCGTCACCCTCGAACCGGTGCCCGGCCGCACCCTCACCGCAGCCGTCTGCCACCTCAAGTCCAAGCTGCTCGGCTACCCCGGCAACCGACACGCGCCGCGCGACGAGGGCGAACGCGCCCGCTACGCGGCTTACGCGTTGTGGCGCCGCGGCGCCGAAGCCGCCACGATGCGCGCCCTCGCCGACCGCCTCCTCGCCGACGACGGCCGCACCCACGACGTCGTTGTGATGGGCGACCTCAACGACCAACCGCAGGCCGCCACCACCCAGATCCTCTACGGCCCGCCCGGATCCCAGATCGGCACGCCGGGCTTCGACCGCCCGGACCGGGGCGACGCCACCCGACTGTGGAACCTGGCTCCGCTCATCCCCGAGGAACAACGCTTCTCCCGCGTCTTCGAGGGCCAGGTCGAGCTGATCGACCACATCCTCGTCAGCCACGCCCTCCTGGCCCGCGTCGACACCGTCACCACCGGAACCGGCCACACCCTCTCGTCCGTCACCGACCAACCCGCCGAACGACAGGGCAGGCCCGGCTCCGACCACGCACCCGTCGTCGCCCGCCTCACCTACTGAAGCCGCCGACGGCTGCCCCCGCGCCGCCGACGCCATCGACGACGCCACCGACGGCCGTCCCGGGCGGGCGGGTCGAACCGGTCGACCCCGCGTCCGGGACCGGTACGGTCCATCGGACGCGGCGCCCCGGGGCCGAGGGGCCGGAACGACGGCCGGTACCCCCGTCCCGCACCCGCCGCACATCGGGATCGGGCGCACGTTCGACACAGGCGCCATGCGCTCGCCGAACCGTCCGTCGCCGGCTCGGCCCGGCGCCGCGGGCAGGACCGTCACCGATGGCCCGACGCCGCCGAACTCGACCCGATTGGCACAGCGCGTCCGTCCCGGGCAGGCCACCGCTCGGCAGCCGACCGCGAACGCGCAGGTACCGGCCCTGCGCGGCCCCCTTCGCCGAATCCCTCGCCGCCGCTCGCACATCACGGGTCCCGCAAAACCCGAGGTGGGCGGCGCCGTTTCCACACCGCCGTTCGGGTGATCGGTGATCGGCCGACCGACTCGCCGCCCGGGCCCGTGGTACCTGTGGAATGGCCATTCCGGTCGGAGAAGGAGGATTCATGTCCGACACCGTCCGTCCCGATGTCGACGCCCCACCGACGCCCGGGGATTCCCGGTTGACCGTGACCGTGTACCGAGTCGACCCGCACGGCACCCGGCTGATCCGAGACTCCCGTGTCCATCACGGGACTCCACCGTCGATCCTCGCCTTTCCCGACGAACCCCCCTGCCGCTGCTCCGCCACCTGTCGCTACCCGCACTTCGACGACCCGCACACGTCCGACCCAGCCGAAGCCTGACCCCGTACCGCTCACCCGCCCGTCCGTGCACCGGCCCCCACCACCCCGTCGGCCCGACGGACCATCTCCTCGCCCGGCCCGGCTTCCGGACCGGATCACGCGCGCCGGTGAGTTACCCGGACCAGTCGCGCGGGCCGGAGCGTTACGAACCCGGTCGCGCCCACCCCCGCCCCGGCTCAGGAGCCTTCTCCGTCCCCCGCCCCGGCAACAGGGCCCGCCGGAGGCGGCGTTCCGGCCCGCGCGGTGGAGGATCGTGTACTGATCAGGCCGGCGACGATGACAAGTCCCGCCCCGGCGTGGAACGGGGCACGGAGCCCGAAGGCATGCGCGGCGAAGCCGGCCACGACGGCACCCAGTGCCGTGCCGCCGGCGATGACCATTTGGTAGGCCATCGTCACCCGGCCCAGCAACGCGGCAGGCACCAGCAACTGGCGCAGCGACACCGCGGTGACGTTCCAGGCCAGATTCGCCGCCCCGTACATCGCGATGCCCAGCGCGGCCACCGGGCCCGACGTCGCGCTACCGACGACCACGGCGGCGAGCGCGGTGCCCGCGGCAGCCGGCCGCAGAATGCGGGCCGCACCGAAGCGTGCGGTGACCGCAGGCGTCGACAGGGCGCCGAGCACGCCACCGAGCGCGAACGAGGCGATCAGCAAAGCGAAGCCGAGGTTGCCCAGGCCGAGGATCCGCTGGGCGTAGAGCACCAGAATGGCGATCAGGCCACCGCCGACCAGACTGTTGATCCCGGACGCCAGACACAGTCGGCGCAGTGGATGGTGCCGCCGGAGCCAACGCACCCCCTCGGTCGTGTCGCGACGCAGGCTCGTCCAGGTCGTGGGCCCCGGCTCGGGAGGCGGTCGGAAGTTGCCCCGGAGCAGGAGTACGAGTGCCGCCGCCGCAGCGAAGGACACCGCGTCCACGGCGAAAGGCAGCGCGGCGGCCATCCCGAACAGCAGGGCGCCCAGCGGGGTTCCGAGCAGGGTGTCGGTGATCAGCGAACTCGCCTGAAGGCGGGCGTTGGCTCGGGTGAGTGCGGCGGGCACGACCAGGGCCGGGACCATTCCCGACCAGGCGCCGCTGTACAGGGTCCGCCCGCAGCCGAGCAGGAAGGCGACGACCGCCAACAGCGTGATGGTGACCACGCCGCCCGCAACCGCCGCGGCGAGCGCCCCGACCAACACGGCCCGGGCCGCGTCGACGAGCCACAGGATGCGCCGGCGATCGAGGCGGTCGGCCAGCACGCCCGAGAGGAGGCCGAGGAGCAGCCAGGGTGCCTGCTCGGCCAACGACACGATCGCGATCTGCCGTGGATCGGCGGTGAGTTGTGCTGCCAGGAGCGGCAAGGCGACGAAGCTCATACCGTCGCCGAGGCTGGATACGGTGACCGACGCCCAGACCCGATCGAAGCTCGGTCCGAGCCGTGCGCGCGGGGTCCTCCCGACCGATAACATGAACCAGACTCTGGTTCGTGTTCTTCGAGGTGTCAAGGAGTCCGGATGACCGATCAAGCCCATCGGCCACAGCAGCAGCGCAGCCGGGAAAAGGTCGCCCGCATCCTGCGGGCGACCGCGACATTGCTGGAGACGACGTCCTACGAAGAGCTGGGCACCAAGGTGATCGCCGCCGAGGCGGGTGTCTCGATCGGCGTGCTCTACCGCTACTTCGCCGACAAGGAGGCGATCGTCGCCGATCTGATCCGGGACTGGCTGCGGATGGATGTGCGGATCGCCGAGCAGGTCACCGAAGAGCAGCCGGCGCCCGAGAGTTCGCGGGAGTTGCTCGAAAAGCTGGTCACCGCCTACGCGGACCGCTTTCGCGCCGAACCCGGATACCGCCGAGTCTGGTTCCACGGGCCGCGGATCGCCGCGGTGGGTGCGGTCGGCCGGCAGACCGACCTGGACATCGCCGATCGGCTGCACCGAGCCCTCGTGCGCGGCTACGCGCTGCCGGACACCGATGTGTCCCGCCGTCGGGCCCGACTCGCGCTCGCGGTCGGGGGCAACCTGCTCGACCTCGCCTTCCGCGAACGCCCCGACGGTGACCCGGAGATCCTCGCCGACGCCGCGCTCATCATCGACCGCTATCTCTTCGCGCCGTCCCCGGACGCCTGAGCCGACAAGGCGCCGCACCCGAGCACGGCGCCCGATCGGAACGCGTGTGACGCGTGGTGAAAGGATGCACATGACTTTGTGAGAATCATGTGAGGCAACGGGATGAGAGTGACATGAACGCGGACCAGCGCAACCCCGCGCCGATCGAAGCAGCCGAGACCACCGAAGCAACCGAGCATGTCGAACCGGCCGAACCCGCCGCTTCGGTCGGAGCCTTCGACTCGGTCCTCACGATCGACACGACGACGCCGCACTCGGCGCGGATGTGGAACTTCTGGCTCGGCGGCAAGGACAACTACCCGATAGACCGGGCTCTGGGCGCACAGTTACAGGAGTCCTTCCCGCAGATCGTCGACATCGCCCGTGCCTCCCGCCGGTTCCAGGCGCGCGCGGTGCGCCACCTGGCAGGCGAGGTCGGTATCCGGCAATTCCTGGACCTGGGCACCGGATTGCCCACGGCCGACGCCACCCACGAGGTGGCCCAGCAGGCCGCCCCGCAGGCGCGGATCGTCTACGTGGACAACGACCCGATCGTGCTCGCCCACGCCCGCGCGCTCCTGTCCGGCCGACCCGAGGGAGCGACCGCGTACGTGCCGGCCGACCTCACCGACACCGAGACCGTGCTCCGCGAGGCCGCCAGGACGCTCGACCCGAGCCGACCGGTCGCGCTGATGCTGCTCTCCACTCTGGGCCACGTCACCGACGACGCCCGAGCCGCCGCCCTGTTGCGCACCTATCTGGACGCGTTCCCCGCGGGCAGCCACCTGGTCTTGTGCGACACCATCGAAACTCCGCTGACGCGTGCCGCGTCGGACGAGTACGCCGACGGCGGCGCCCTCCCGTACGTCTCGCGTCCCGCCGACGTGCTGCGCTCATTCGCCGACGGCCTCGACCTCCTCGAACCCGGCTTCGGCTCGATCAGCCTGTGGCGACCCGACGAACCGGTCACCACAAAGCCGGTTGACCAATGGGGTTTCGTCGCCGTCAAACGCTGACACCGGCGCACCTACGGCTCGGGTACGCATCGCCGGTGCGGGTCGGCGGAGACCGACGGAGACCGGCCAAGGTCGCCGGGGTCCGGGAGCCGCACCGAAGTCGCCGTCGACACCAGGGAGCCCGCCATGCCCGCGCTCGCGGACATCACCGCCATCACCATCGACTGTGCCGGGCCCGCCCGGCTCGCCGAGTTCTACCGCAAAGCCACCGGCTGGGAAATCGCCTATGGTGACGAGGAGTTCGTCTGCCTCGACAACGGCGGCCCACTCCGGATCGCGTTCCAGTACATCGCGGGCTACCGTGCTCCGAACTGGCCCGACGCCCGCAAGCACGCGCACCTCGACCTCACCGTCGCCTCCCCCGACCTGGAGAGCGCGGCCGAGGAACTGATCGCGTGCGGAGCGTCGAAGCCCGAATTCCAGCCGGGCGAGGGCACGTGGATCGTGCTCACCGACCCCGAGGGGCACCCGTTCTGCCTCGTCGCGGCCGACTGAACGAGCGCCGGGCCGATCGACCCGGGCGCCCCGCTCACTCCGACGGGGCGCCCGCTCCCTCACGAACCGCCCCCGGTCGACCCAGGATGTACGGCCTCATGAGAGCGAGGCCGGTCGCCGTCCGGATCGCGGTCGTCGCCGGCGCCCCCGAGTGGCGTGCGGCGCGTCGGCCGGATACGGATCGAGCAGGTCACCGGATCGGTCGCGCCGCTGCCCGGCGACGCGGACCTGCCGGGACTCGGGAGCGACCACCCGGGCGGGCCGGGAAGGTCGACGGCGTCGAGGCGGATCCTCATCGGGCCATGGCGTCCGGTCCGGTCACCCCTGCGGGGGCGCGCCGCGCCGGGCGGCGCGTGGGCCTTCGGGGGGCGAATCCGGATTCACGCCGGACAGTTCCCCGATCGCGTGCGTGCAACGTTCGGTCACGCCCATGCATCGGGGACAGAACATCTCACGCCGGCGTCGGCTGTCGCCGATGCCCGTACCCATGTCGTCGAGCCCGTCCATCGGCCCGACGCCGTGCCGTACCGGTTTCTTGCGGCTCGGCGCCCGCCGAGCGGCACTCGGCGTGTTCGCGGCCGTTCTCGTCCTGCGCATGTTCACTCCGTCCGAAATGATCCGTCGCCTTCACCAGGTAAGCCGCCGGCAACACATCGCGCATGCCCGCAGGCAGGGTCTCCGCGCCGGCACGCCCACCCGGGAACGGAAGAACCCGGTCCCGGCCATGCCGCCGCCCGGGTGAACACCCCGCCGTGCCCGCACGCCCACCCGGCACACCGCAGGCGCCCCGGCACCCCCGACGCCGGCCATGCGGCCCACCGACCCGGTGGGGGCCGCCGGCGCGCGCCCCGCCCCTCGACCGACCCCATCGCGGCGAAGGGCACCCCGGCACGAGCCGGCGACGCCGCCCACCACCCGGGGCGTGCGTGCGCCCTCGTCCTCCACCGACCCGGGTGCCGACCAGGCGCTGGAGTACGTCGCCAACCACCCGGGGGTGTGGCTCGCGACGAGCGACGAGATCGCCGAGCACTACACCCGCACGACCGCGACGAAGGCGGGGTGAGCGAAGGCCGGACGCACCATGATCGTAATCTTGTGCCCATGCCCGACGAGCGTCCCCAAACCCCGGAACCATCGGCAGCGGCGGACTCTCCGCTGATCCGCAGCCTGCGCACGGCCGTCGAGGCGGCGCCCCGCGATCTGCCGCTGCGCCTGCACCTGGCGCAGTTGCTGATCGACGCCGGCCGCCTCGACGCCGCCGTCGCCGAAGTGGCCGCCGTACTCGGTCAGGCACCCGGCGACGCACAGGCGCGGGAGCTGATGGCCCGGGCGATGGGCGCGCCCGCGGCGTCGCCGGCCGCCGAACAGGCGCCTCGGGCGGGAGGATTCGACTGGGCCGCGGCCGAGCAGGAGGTCGAGGACGTGGTCCCGCCCCGGTTCGTGGCGGCGCCGGACGAGGGCCACAAGGACGAATTCGAGGCGCCCGTTGCCGCCGACGGCGGCGGTGATCCCGGTGCGGCGAGCGCGTGGGACGTGGATGCGCCCGGCTCGCTGCGCCTTGCCGACGTGGGCGGGATGCAGGAGGTCAAGGACCGTCTGGAGGCCGCCTTCCTGGCCCCGATGCGCAATCCCGAGCTGCGCAGGCTGTACGGAAAGAGCCTGCGCGGCGGCCTGTTGCTGTACGGACCGCCCGGATGCGGCAAGACCTTCATCGCCCGAGCGGTCGCCGGCGAACTCGGCGCCGCCTTCGTCTCCGTGTCCATCAACGACGTCTTGGACATGTGGATGGGCAACTCCGAGCGCAACATGCACGAGGTGTTCGCCACCGCGCGCCGCCGAGCGCCGTGCGTGGTCTTCCTCGACGAGTTGGACGCACTCGGCGCCAAACGCAGCCGTACCCTGCACGGCGGCATGCGCAACACGGTCAATCAGCTGCTCACCGAATTGGACGGGGTCGGCAACGACAACGAGGGCGTCTTCGTACTGGCGGCGACCAACGTGCCCTGGGACGTGGACCTCGCGCTGCGCCGACCCGGCCGCCTGGATCGCACCCTGCTCGTGCTGCCGCCCGACCGACCGGCCCGCGAGGCGATCCTGCGCTACCACCTGAGCGAGCGGCCCATCGCGTCGATCGATCTGGGTAGGCTGGTCAAGATCACCGACGGGTTCTCCGGCGCGGATCTCGCCCACGTGTGCGAGAGCGCCGCGGAAGCCGCGCTGCTGGATTCCGTGCGCACCGGTTCGGTCCGCATGATCGACACTCGCGATCTGTTGGCGGCGGCCAAGGCCATCCGCCCCTCCACCGAGGCATGGTTCGCGACGGCGCGCAACGTGGCGATGTTCGCCAACGAAGGCGGCACGTACGACGACCTGCTCACCTACCTGAGGAAGACCGGGAAGTTGTGAGCGAACATCCGCTGTCCGCCCGGGCGCACGCGCTGATGGAGTTGGACCGCCACGAGGAGGCGGGCGAACTCCTCGCCCGCCGGGTCGCCGAGGACCCGTCCGATACCCGCGCCTGGGTCCGACTCGCCTACGTACACCTCAAGCTCGGGCACGACGAGGAGGTCGTCGCCGCGAGCGACGCCGCGTTGGCCGTCGCGCCGGAGGACTACGAGGCACTCCTGGTGCGCGTGTACGGTCTGCGCAAGTTGTCCCGCGGCGAGGAGGCGGAGGCCGCGGCCCGGGCCGCGATCGGCGTCGCACCCGACCTGTGGCAGGCCCATGCCGCACTGTCCGAGGCGCTGAACTCGTGGCAGCCACGCTGGCCCGAGGCGTTCGAGGCGGCCTGTACCGCGGTGCGTCTGGGTCCGGAGGCGGTCGGTGCGCACTGGGCGCTGTGGAAGGCTTCCCTGCTGGTCGGCCGAAACGACGTGCGAACGCGGGCGGTTCGCGAGGTGTTGCGCATCGACCCGCAGAACGCCTGGGCTTTGGGCGAACTCGCCGACCACGCCAAGCACGCCGCCGCCCGGCCGGCACTGATCGGCGCCGGAGCCAAACTGCCGGCCGCCGCCGACGCGGCCGCCGACGCGCTCGCCGCGGATCCGACGTCCGAGCGGTTGCGCGCGGACGTCGATACGGCCGTCTTCCGAATGTTGCGCGGGACCCGCTGGATCGCGCTGCTGTGCCTGGTGATCGCGGCCCTGGCCGGCCGCGTCTTCCCGACCGGCGACGACCCCACGGCGCTGCCCGCTCCACTCGGCATCCGGCTGTGGGCGCTGACGCTGATGGGCATCGCGTGGGTCCTGGGCGCGTGGCGCCGCTACCGACGGCTGCGCACCGGCGTCAAGCTGAGCATGTGGTCGCTGATCCGACGGGTCGGCTGGGCACGTCTGGTGCTGATCCAGACCGCGTGGTGCACCCTGACCGCCGTACTGATCGTGACGATCCCGTGGACCGGCCGACTCGTCCCCCAAATCCTGTTCTGGGTCTCCCTCGTCCCCACTCTCCTCACCGTCCGCCTCGAACGCGCCGCCTCCCGCTGAGTGTTGCCCCGACCGACTCGGGCCTGCCGCCGGCCCGGCCCACGTGAACCGGCCCCCCTGTGCCCGGGTTCGGGAGCCGGAACGGGTAAGCCGACCACGCGCGGCACGTCGGATCGGATCCACCGAACTCACGCACCCGCACTGCTCGCACGCGTTTCCTCCGGCCGGTCGAAAGCAGCCCGACTCCCCCACGGTGGCCGCGAGTGTGGGCAGCGTAGTCGCAAGGACGGCCGCGAGGACCTGGACGCATGCGTGCACCCCGACGAGGACGGGAATTCGAGCCCGCCACAGGAACGTCGGCCGGCCCCCGGTACAACTCACCGCCCGCAAGTCGGGCTGACGCGGGGCGCGCGAAGGACGCATGCGGGGGCGGACGCGGGGCGAGCATGGGGTGGACGCGGAAAACCGACCGGCGGCCGCCCCCGTTGGGATCGGCCGCCGAATCGCGAGCTGCTCGCCTCACACGCCTGCCAACCGCCGCGGGGACGGTCGCAGGTACACCACCCAGGTAACCACCAGGCACAGCCCGTAGAACGCGAGGAAGGCCAGGTAGGCGGCGTCGCCCCGGCCGGAGTTCAGGAACGACTCGCGGAAGGCGATGTTGACCAGGACCCCGCCCAACGCGCCCACCGCACCCGCGATGCCCATCAGCGCACCGGACTTGCGCCGCGCGGCCGGGCCCGGGCCGAGCTTGGCCGCGAAGATCGCCGGGATCATCTTGTACGCCGAGCCGTTGCCCAACCCGCTGAACACGAACAGCAGCACGAAACCGGTCAGGAACAACCCGAGCGACTCCTGCCGCGAGGCCAGATAGACCACGAGAGCGGCGCCGGCCATCGCGACGAAGTTCCAGAACGTGACCCGCGCGCCGCCCCACCGATCCGCGAACCACCCGCCGACCGGACGCACCAGCGAGCCCAACAGCGGTCCCAGGAAGGTCAGGTAGGCCGCCTTGACCGGTGTGGCGAACTCCGCGTGGAACTGCACCTGGAGCACCTGTCCGAAGGCGAAGCCGAAGCCGATGAACGACCCGAACGTGCCGATGTACAGCAGCGACATCACCCACGTGTGCGGTTCCCGGGCGACCTCGCGCATCGCGCCCTTGTCGTTGCGCAGTGCGGGCAGGTTGTCCATGTAGCGCGCGGACAACAGCGCGGCGAGCACGATCAGCGGGATGTACACCACGAGCAGCAGCCGAGGATGCCGCGCGCCCGCCGTGGCAAGCACCGCGAGCCCGACCAGCTGCACCGCCGGCACGCCCAGGTTGCCGCCACCGGCGTTGATCCCGAGCGCCCACCCCTTCAGCCGCTGCGGGTAGAACGCGTTGATGTTCGCCATCGAGGAGGCGAAGTTGCCGCCGCCGACCCCGGCGATCGCGGCGACCGCCAGCAACGTGCGGTAGGAGACGCCCGGTTCCAACACGATCGCGATCGCCGCCGTGGGCAGCAGCAGCAACAGGGCGCTGACCACCGTCCAGTTCCGGCCGCCGAAGCGGGCGACCGCGAAGGTGTACGGAATCCGCATCGCCCCGCCGACCAGGGTCGGTACGGCGGTCAGGGTGAACTTCTGTGCGGGGTCGAACCCGTAGGCCGGGCCGAGGAAGAGCACGATGACCGACCACAGGCTCCAGACCGAGAAGCCGATGTGCTCGGAGAGGACCGAGAAGATCAGGTTGCGCCGAGCTATCCCGGCCCCCGCCTGCGCCCAGAACGCCTCGTCCTCGGGCCGCCAGTCGTCGAGCGGTCCGGACCCGGTCGCGGCGACGGGTGCGGTCGTGGTGGTGGTTGTCGTAGTCGTCGTCACTGGGACCTGCCTGTCCGAGGGGGAATACCGGCTGACGATCCGTCACGTTAGGAACGGCAGATTTCGGCGCACTACGTCCTGTCGGTCGCCGGCGCTACAACTCGCTCAGGATCGGCGTCCGAGCGGTGTGAGAATTTCCGGGCGCCGGCGGGCACCAATCACCGCGTACGAACCGCCCACGTCCGCAACGCGGCCGGATCCCCGTCGGGGCCCTCGTCCTCGTCCAAACACTCACCCGTACGAAGGTCGAACACCTGCTTGTACATCGGCGACGCGATCGTGGGCACCTCGCCCCGCTGCCCGACGATGCCGCGCGACATGACGTACGCGCCGCTGAACGGGTCACGGTTGGCCAACGCGTACAGCCGCCCCGCCCGGTCGCGGAACACCGCGACCTGATGGCCCTCGATCAGCACCGCGACACCCCGGCCGGGCACCAGGTCCGCGTACGAACACACCGGCATCCAACCGGTTTCGCCGGCGATCTCGACGGTGAGCGTGGTTGTCGACTCGATACTTGTCGTCATCGGCCGCGTACCTCCAACTTCTCGAACAAAACGGGCTTGATCTGGTCCCGCTCGGCGGTGAACCGAACGGTGGGGTCGGGGATGCCGGGCGCGTTGACGAACGACACGAACCGGCGGACCCGGTCGGGGTCGGCCAGCGTCTCCGCCCACTCGTCCCGGTAGGTCCCGATGTGACGGTCCATCAATTCGTCCAGGTCGGCGCAGATCCCGAGCGAGTCGTCGATGATCACGGCGCGCAGATGGTCGAGGCCGCCCTCCATCCGCTCCACCCACGACGCGGTGCGTTCGAGTCGGTCGGCGGTACGGATGTAGAACATCAGGAAGCGGTCGATCGTACGGATCAACGTGTCCCGATCGAGGTCGCTCGCCAGCAGGTCGGCATGCCGTGGGGTCATCCCGCCGTTGCCGCCGACGTACAGGTTCCAGCCCTCGGCGGTGGCGATCACCCCGAAGTCCTTGCTCTGCGCCTCGGCGCACTCGCGGGCGCACCCGCTCACCGCGGACTTGAGCTTGTGTGGCGAACGCAGACCCCGATAGCGCAGTTCGAGCTCGATCGCGAGGCCGACCGAGTCCTGTACGCCGTAACGGCACCAGCTCTCGCCGACGCACGACTTCACGGTCCGCAGCGCCTTGCCGTAGGCGTGGCCCGACTCGAAACCGGCCGCGACCAACCGTTTCCAGATCTGCGGCAGTTGGTCGACCGTCGCACCGAACAGGTCGATCCGCTGGCCGCCGGTGATCTTCGTATAGAGGCCGAAGTCGCGGGCGATCTCACCGATGGTGATCAGGCCCTCCGGAGTGATCTCGCCGCCGGGGATGCGTGGAACGACCGAATACGATCCGTTACGCTGGATGTTGGCGAGAAAGTGGTCGTTGGTGTCCTGGAGCGCGGCCTGTTCGCCGTCGAGGATGTGGCCCTGGGCCAGACTCGCCAGGATCGAGCCGACGGTGGGCTTGCAGACGTCGCATCCGTCGCCGCCCGGCGCGCCGGTACTGCCGTGCTCGTCGATCAGCCGGGTGAAGGACGTGATGCCCTTGACCCGAACGATCTCGTACAACTCGGCGCGGGTGTGCTCGGCGAAGTGCTCACACAGCCCGCGCATGCTCTCGATCCCGGCGGCGGCCAGCTCCTCGGTCACGATCGAGCCGATGAGTTTGACGCAACTTCCGCACCCGGTACCGGCCTTGGTGCACTTCTTCACGGCCGGGAGGTCGAGGCAGTCGTGGGTGGTGACCGCGTTTCGGATCACCGCCTTGGTCACCGCGTGGCACGAGCACACCACGGCCTGGTCCGGAAGCTCGAATCGCACCGGCGCACCCATCGACGCGGGCAACACGAGCTGCTCGGCCGGCACCGGCAAGGCTCCGCCGGTCAACGGCCGCAACGTCCCGTACGCCTCCGCGTCACCGACCAGAACGCCGCCCAGCAGCCGCCCGTCCGCTCCGATGACCAGCTTCTTGTACACGCCGGCCCGGGTGTTGGAGTACAGCACCTCCACGCACCCCTCGGCCGCCCCGTGTGCGTCGCCGAAGCTCGCCACCTCCACGCCGAGCAGCTTGAGCTTGGTGGACAGATCCGCGCCGGTGAATCCGTCCGTCCCGGCGCCACCGATCTCCGCCGCGGCCACTTCGGCCATCGCGTACCCCGGCGCGACCAGCCCGTACACCCGCCCGTCCGCGGCCAGTGCGCACTCGCCGATGGCCAGGATGTGCGGGTCCGCGGTCCGGCAGCGCTCGTCCACGACGATGCCGCCGCGCTCACCCACCGCAAGGCCCGCGGCGCGGGCGAGTTGGTCCCGGGGCCGCACTCCGGCCGAGAACACCACGAGATCGGCGGCCAGTTCGCTGCCGTCCGACAACGTCATGCCCGAAACCCGCCCGTCGGCACCGGTGGTGACGGCCTGCGTCCCCGCACCGGTGTGCACGGTCACTCCCAACTCCTCGACCTTGCGCCGCAACACCTCCCCGCCACCGTCATCGACCTGTATGGCCATCAGACGCGGCGCGAACTCGACGACATGGGTCTCCAGCCCCATCGCGGTCAGCGCTCCGGCGGCCTCGAGGCCGAGCAACCCGCCGCCGACGACCGCTCCCACCCGCGCCCCGCGCGCGGCGGCCTCGATCGCCTCGACATCCTCGATCGTGCGATACACGAAGCACCCGTCCGCGTCATGGCCGGGCACCGGCGGCACGAACGGATACGACCCCGTCGCCAGCACGAGCACGTCGTACGGCACGCTGCGGCCGGCCCGGGTGGTGACGGTGCGACCGATCCGATCGATCGCCTCGACCGGATCCCCGAGCCGAATGTCCATCTGGTGCTGCCGCGCGAACTCAGCGCTGCACAAAGACAGTTCTTCCGCAGTCGTGCCCGAGAACCAGGATGTCAGGTGCACCCGGTCATAGGCCCGCCGCGGCTCCTCGGCCAACACGGTGACGGCGACCCGCCCACCGGCCTGCTCGACCAGCGCCTCGACGAACCGCTGCCCCACCATGCCGTGACCGACCAGAACCACATTCGTCTTCCCGACATCACTCACGCCCGACTCCTCCAACGACGCCACAACACCCCGAACCGGCACCCGCACGCACACTCACGAATTCACCCGCGACCGCGAACCACCCCGCCCCCGCCAGCGAAGCGGCCCCACGGCACGCCGAGCCCGCGTGCGCGCGGCACCGGCCGCTCGGGGCGGCCCGGGTGGTCGCGGAGTCGCCGTCGAGCGGCGGTCGTGGGTGACCGGGTCATCGGTACGCTCCCGGCACGGCCAACAGGTGAAGCGGGTCGGCCGGCAGCGGATCGTCGCGTTCGAAGGCTCGGGTCAGATCGCCGGCGGTGGAGAGATCGCCGATCAGGATCCCGGCGACCAGACGGTCGCCACGGATGACGAGCTTCTTGTAGGCGTTGCGGGTCGGATCGGCGACGCGTACGACGTCGTCGCCCGCTCGTGCGCCCGTCGCCCCGAACGCGGCGACCGCCAAGGGGCCGGCCGTCAGACGCATCATCGTGCGCGACCCGGCGTAGCGTTGCTCGCCGCCGGTGAGGTGCGCGGCCAGGACGTCGGCCTGATCCCACGCCGCCGCCGCGAGGCCGTGTACGTCCCCGGCGAACTCGGCGCAGTCCCCGATCGCGTAGATGCCGGCCGCCGAGGTGGCGAGCCGGTCGTCCACCACGATTCCGGTGTCGACCCGCAGGCCCGCTTCCCGAGCCAGCGCGACCCGGGGACGGACCCCGCAGGCAAGCACGACCAGGTCCGCGTCGAGCACGTGCCCGTTGGCGAGTTCGACGCCGGCGACGTGATCCGTACCCGTCAGGGCCCGAGCCCGGTTGTCGAGGTAGACCGCGACACCGAGTTCGGCGAGTCCGCCAAGCAGTGCGCCCGCGGCCTGGGCGTCGATATGACGCTCCATCAAGTGTGGGCCCTGGTGCACGATCTCGACCGCGACCCCCAACGCCGCCAAGGCCCGCGCGGCGCTCACCCCGAGGACACCTCCACCGATCACCACGGCACGCTCGGCCCTGGGCGCCGCAGCAGCGAGCGCGGCGCAGTCGTCCAGCGAGCGAAAGGCGTGCACTCCCGCCAGCAGGTCCAGGCTCGGTTCACCGCTCGGGGCGGCGGGGGCGGCCGGAGCGGGCGACGCGGTGGCGCCGGTGGGCTCACTCGGCCCGACCGGACCCGCCACCGCGGTTCGCCCGGTCGACCCGGTCGACCCGGTCGCCCCGGCCGACGTGAAGGGGCTGCGCGGCCCGCTCGCGACCCGCAGGTTCCGCATCGGTGGCAGCACGGGCCCGGCTCCGGTCGCCAGCACGATCGCGTCGAACGAGTGCACCTCGCCGTCGGCCAACCGAAGAGAGCACTGCTCCGCATCGAGGGCACCGACCCGCGTCCCGATCCGCACCACCGCCGCCGGCCCGACCGGCAATCCGATCGCCTCGGCCCCGAAGCGAGCACTGAGCACATCCGCGAGCAGTGCTCTGTTGTACGGCGGATACACCTCGTCCCCGAACACCGTCACGGACGTCCCGGGTGCCCGTTCCGCCATTTGCTGCGCAAACCGCGCCGCCGCCATCCCCGCGCCCACCACCCCGACCCGCACCGCGATCACCTCTCACCGCCAAGAGCACTGCTCACACTCATGAGCACCGCTCTGCCGGAACGCCACCACATCCGACTGCGCGACTTTGCGCGAGCAGTGCTCGCATCGCCGAGCACCGCTCCACCCGACCCCCACCGACAGCGCGCCGTCACCGGCCCCCCACTCCCACAGCCGCATCGACACCGGCACCCCCGCCGAAACCGAAACCCGCGCCATCGACCCCATCCGAGGCGATGGCCCGGCCCTCCCCCGCCGCCGACTCGACCTTCGCGACCCGTTCGAGCCGGACCGCGCACACCTTGAACTCCGGCATCCTCGACACCGGGTCCAGAGCCGCGTTCGTCACCGAGTTCGCCCGCCCCTCGCCCGCCCAGTGGAACGGCATGAACACCGTGTCCGGCCGGATCTCCCGGGAAAGCCTCGCCGGCGCGACCGCGCGTCCTCGACGGCTCGTGACCGCGACCGGATCCCCCTCACCCACCCCCATCCGCTCCGCCAGGTCCGGATGCAGTTCCACGAACGGGCCGGACGCAGCGCGGTTCAGGGTCGGGACGCGGCGGGTCTGGGCGCCGCTCTGGTACTGGCTCAGGACCCGACCCGTCGTCAGATACAGCGGATACTCCGCGTCCGGCTCCTCGGCCGCCGCCCGGTGCGTCGGCGCTGCGAAGCGCGCCCTTCCGTCCGGCGTTGCGAAGCGGTCCAGGAACAGCCGCGGTGTACCCGGGTGGGCCACGTCCGGGCAGGGCCAGAACACCCCGTCCTCGGCCCGGATGCGGTCGTAGGTGATGCCCGCGTAATCCGCCGCCCCGCCCGCCGACGCTCGGCGCAGTTCGTCGAACACCTCCTCCGCATCCGTCGCGAAGCCACGCTCGACGCCCAGCCGCCGGGCGAGCGCGTTCAGCGTGAACAGGTCCGTGCGCACGCCGTCCGGCACCGGAAGCGCCGCCTGACGCAGGATCACCCTGCCCTCCAGGTTGGTCATGGTGCCGTTCTCCTCGGCCCACTGGGCACTGGGCAACACGACATCGGCCAGTGCCGCCGTCTCGGACAGCACCACGTCCGCCACCACCAGGAAGTCCAACGCCGCGAGCCGGGTCTGCACGTGCGCCGCGTTCGGCGCGGACACCACCGGGTTCGAGCCCATCACGAACAGCGCGCGGATCTCCTCGCCGCAGGAGATCAAGAGTTCGTACGCGGAACGCCCGGGCCCCGGCAGCGAATCCGCGTCCACGCCCCAGACCTCCGCCACGTGTGCCCGCGCCGCCGGATCCGTGATCATCCGGTAGCCCGGCAGCTGGTCGGCCTTCTGGCCGTGTTCGCGTCCGCCCTGCCCGTTGCCCTGGCCGGTCAGGCAGCCGTAGCCGGACAGCGGACGCCCGGCCTTGCCCGCTGCCAGGCACAGATCGATCCACGCCCCGACCGTGTCCACGCCCTTGCTCTGCTGCTCCGGCCCGCGGGCCGTCAGCACCATGGCCGCCGGCGCCGACACGAACATCCGGATCGCCTCCCGCATCGCCTCCACCGGTACTCCGGTGATGCGCTCGACGCGCTCCGGCCAGTGCGCCATGGCCGTCGCCCGCGCCGCGTCGAAGCCGACCGTGCGGGCCGCCACGAACTCCTCGTCCACATGCCCGTCGGCGATCAGCAGGTGCAGCAGGCCCAGCGCGAGCGCCAGGTCCGTACCCGGTACCGGCTGAAGGTGCAGATCCGCCTGGGCCGCCGTCCGGGTCCGGCGCGGGTCCACGACCACCAATCGCCCGCCGGCCGCGCGCATGTCGGTGAAGTAGCGCAGCGCCGGCGGCATCGTGTCCGCCGGATTGGCTCCGACCAGGATCACGCAACCGGTCCGCGCGATGTCCTCCATGGGAAACGGCAACCCGCGATCGACCCCGAAGGCCGCCTTGCCCGCGGCCGCCGCCGAGGACATACAGAACCGGCCGTTGTAGTCGATGTTCGCCGTCCGCAGCACCACCCGCGCGAACTTCCCCAACAGATACGCCTTCTCGTTGGTCAGTCCGCCCCCGCCGAACACCCCGACGGCGTCTCGCCCATACGCCCGACCGGCCGCCGCCAATCCGGCCGCGACCCGATCCAACGCGTCGTCCCAGCCGGCCTCGCGCAGCACCCCGTCGACACCGCGCACCAGCGGCGCGGTCAGCCGTACCCCGCGGCGCAACACCTCCGCCGCACTCTGTCCCTTGCCGCACAACGCACCACGATTGACCGGAAACCCGGGCCGCTCGACGACCTCGACCGAGACATCCCGATCACCCGGAGCACCTGGATCCTTCGAGGCATCCGAGTCGATCCCGGGCCCTGAACCCCGCTCGGCCCGCAAGCCCATCCCGCACTGCAGTGAGCAGTACGGGCAATGGGTGTCCGTCGTCGTGGTCCCGGCGTGCGTCGTCATGTCGGTAGCGTGGCGAGCTACGGTTACGCCGCCTGGTCTGTGATGTTGCGCCGGCGGTACGGCTGTCTCACCGGGCCGGGCGTCGACCGTGAGAACAGTGACACCGAAGAGCCCCACGAGAGACGAAGACCTAACCCCGGGGTGATCAAGCCGCAACACCCCCGTAACGCCGGCCCTCCACCCTCTTCACATGGTTACTCGGACAAACGCCGCCGAACCCCTCGTCGGGCTCACGGTCGGCGTCACGGCCGCCCGGCGCCGCGACGAACTGGTCGCCCTGCTCGAACGCCGCGGCGCGAAGGTCGTGGGCACCGCCACGCTCAGCATCATTCCGCTGCGCGAGGACCACGTACTGCGTCTCGCCACCGAGCGCTGCCTGGTCGAACCGCTGGACTACGTGGTCGCGACGACCGGCGTGGGCTGGCGCGGTTGGATGAACGCGGCCGAGGGTTGGGGACGATCGGCCGAGCTGCGACGGGCCTGCGAGGCCGCGACGGTGATCAGTCGCGGTCCCAAGGCCACCGGGGCGGTTCGGGCGTCGGGGTTGCGCGAGACGTACTCGCCGGGCTCGGAGGCCAACGACGAGCTTCTGCACTGGTTGCTCGCCCGGGATCTGCGGGGCCGTCGGATAGCGCTCCAGGAACACGGCGCACCGCTCCAGGGGTTCGCCTCGATCCTGCGCGAGCGCGGCGCCGAGGTGATCGAACTGCCCGTGTATCGGTGGGGACCGCCGGAGGATCCGCTCGCGGTACGCCGCCTGGTCGACCAGGTGACCCGACACGAGCTGCACGCGCTCACCTTCACCAGCGCACCCGCGATCGGCGCGTTTCTCCAGGCCGCCGACGAACTGGGGCGGCACGAGGAGGTGTTGACCGCGCTGCGGACGAGTGTGCTGCCTGTGTGCATAGGCGGGATCTGCGCCAAACCGCTGACCGACGAAGGTGTGGACGCGGTGTGGCCGGAACGAGGGCGACTCGGCTCGCTCGTGCGTACGGTCACCGAGACGCTGCCCGGCCGGGTCCGACGGGAGTTGGATACCGGTACGGATCGCCTGATCCTGCAGGGCAGCGCGGTCCTGGTGCAGGGTGGCGTGATCTCGTTGTCCCCGGTCTCGGCCGCGGTCCTGCGCGCGCTCGCCGAACGACCGGGCTGGGTGCTCAGTCGAGCCGAACTCCTGCGCCGGGTCTGGCGTGACGCTTCCGCGGACGAGCACGCGGTCGAGGCCGCCGTGGCCCGCCTGCGCACCTCGCTCGGCCCGCACAAGGGCCTGATCAAAACCGTCACGAAGCGCGGCTACCGCCTGGCCGTGGCCGGCTGACGCGATCCCGGGCGGCGCCCGGGGCCCGGTTCCGCCGCGTTCGGCGGCGGGACCGGGCCCGTTCTCGTGCGGCCGGGAAAGGGCGGGCTCGGATCCGTCGATCGGGCCGGGCGCCCGTCATCCGGGGCACAAGGAAGGTGCGGACGTGCCCGACGTGGGTCGGGCCGCGTTTCGCCGGTGTGGCGTGGGTGGTCGGTCAGTCCTTGACGATGCCCGAGGCGGCGACCACGATCTTGCCCTTGGTCTCACCGGAGCGCGAACCCAGCGCCTCGATCCGGTCGACCAGCTCCTTGCCCTCGACGACCTCGCCGAAGACGACGTGCTTGCCGTCGAGCCACGAGGTGACGGCGGTGGTGATGAAGAACTGCGAGCCGTTGGTGTTCTTGCCAGCGTTCGCCATCGACAGCAGGTACGGACGGTCGTGCTTGAGCGTGAAGTTCTCGTCGGCGAACTTCTCGCCGAAGATGCTCTTCCCACCCGTGCCGTTGCCGCGGGTGAAGTCGCCACCCTGGAGCATGAACTCCGGGATCACCCGGTGGAACGGCGAACCGGCGTAGCCGAAGCCGTGCTGGCCCGTCGCGAGTTCACGGAAGTTCTGGGCGGTCTTCGGGACGACCTCGTCGAAGAGGGAGAAGACGATGCGACCCTGAGGGACATCGTCGATGCTGATGTCGAAGTAGACGTTGCTCATGGTGTCCATCCTGCCCTACTCGCACAGGCCCGCCCGTCCCGGGCTTCCCCGTCCCACCCCACCGGCACCCTCCACACCTCGAACACCACCCCTGACACCACCCCGCATGCCACCCCGCTCGCCAACGATCGGCCGGGTGCCCGGCCCGCGTGGGCCCGGCGTGTCGCCCGCACCGATCCCGCTCCCCGCCCGGTCCCACGCTCCGACGCCCCGCGTGCCCCAGGCACCCCGCGCATCGCAGGCATCACACCCATGACGGCTTCCTGCCCAAGTCCTGTCGGGATGCCGCCCCGATCCGTACGATGCGGGTCATGACGGGGGTCACGGAAGACGGAAATCGGCACGGAAACCTGGTGCTGCTGCTGGCCGCGGTGCTGTTCGCGGTGCTGGTGCTGCCGCACGTACTGGAGGACGACGGCGACGACGGGCGCTCCCCGGCCGGGCTGACGGCGGCCACCCGGGGGCTGCCCACGGGCGGCCTGCCCACCGGTGAGACGGCGGTGCGCGGATTACCGTCGGATCCGCGCCGCACGCCGGGGCGTACCACCACCGCACCGGACACCCGTCCCGAAAAGGACACGCCGACTCCGGTACGCGATCCGCGGGCGGACGCGTTCACCGCCGTGGCGCGGAAGGGGGTCTGCCTCAACGCGTGGCAGACCGGCACCGAGCGCGGCAGCGGATGGAACACCGACACGCCGCGCGCGGTGGACTGCGACGCCGATTCCGCCTTCGTACGGGTGGTCGGTGTCAACGCCACGAACTGTCCCACGATCGATCCCGGCATCACCGACTGGCGGTACGGCACCGTAGAGCTGTGCCTGGAAAGGCAGTTCCGTCAAGGCCAGTGCTTCCTCGTCTCACGCGAGGGCGGCACCGGGGATGCGCCGCGCTATTCCGCCAACCTGTTCACCTGGGTCGATTGCGGCGCGCAGCGAATCCCGTCCGGCTTCGACTCGCTCCTGGTCGTCACGGGCGTATATCGCGCGCCGAGCAACGTGCGGGCCGGAGCCTGCGCGCGGGCGGCCAACGACCGTACCTACTACTGGTACTGGGTCGCGCGCTCCGACAGCACCCTGGTCTGCGCCACCTATCCGCGCCGATGAAACACCGCGCCCGTCGGCTCAGTTGCGGGTCGCCGTGTGCATGACGCCGAACCCGATCGCGAGTGCGGCGAACACGAGCGGACCCGACGCGAAGTAGTAGGCGGCGGTGAGGGAAGCCAACGCGCAATAGGCCGCGGAGACGTAGGACAGGGCCACCTGCAGCTCCGCGGAGCCGTGCCTGTTGAGGCGCACGACCAGGGCGCAGCAGACCGCCGCCCACAGCGCCGCCCGCTCCTGTCCGAACGACACCGACTCGTACAGGTCGGCCGCGCCGCGGTGCCAACCGTCATCGGCCAACGACGCGGCGAATTCGAGCACCGAGCGGAGGTTGTCCGGTGGCTGCCGGGTTCCGGACCTCAAACCCTCCATCGTCGATCGCCAGAACTCGGACATGAGCAGCATCGCCAGCCCGACGCTGTGGCACACCTTGGCGAACCCGTCACCGGACCCCAGTCGCGGCGCGCCCCCACCGTCCGCCCCGGTTCCGGCACCATCACCGCCTCCGGCCCCGGTGTCGCTCCCCGATCCCGCCGTACCGCCGTCTCCCACGCCCCCGTCAACCGCCATACGGGCAGCGTAGCGAGGACGGTGCCGCCGCGCGGGCGCCAGGCGCGTCCCAACGTCGGGTCTCGCGACCGCCTCGGGCGGCGATACCCGAACCGACCCGTCACGCCGCCGAACGCGCGAGGGCCGGCGGTCTCGGAAGCGAGACCGCCGGCCGTTCGTCACCCGCGCACGTCGTGCGTCTCCGCGGCCTGTTCCGCGCCCGGACAGGTCATCCGGCTCCCCGGACATGGTCCGCGCGCACGCGCGTCGTTCGGTCCGGCTGCTTCTCCGGCCGGCCCGGGCGCCAGATCCGCGGGCCGATGTCGAGGGCGAGTGCGGGCACGAGCAGGCTGCGGACCAGGAAGGTGTCCAGAAGCACGCCGATGGCCACCAGGAGGCCCTGTTGCAGTGAAGTGACCGTGGGGATGACGGTGAGCACCGCGAAGGTGGCGGCGAGCACGATCCCCGCCGAGGTGATCACCCCGCCCGTGACGGTCAGCGCGGTCAGCATGCCCTCGCGGTGTCCTTGCCGGCGGACCTCCTCCCGGGCGCGGGTCATCAGGAACACGGTGTAGTCGATGCCGAGCGCGACCAGGAAGAGGAAGCCGAAGAGCAACAAACCGCGGTCGATACGCGGATGGTCGAGGGCACGGAAGACCAGAACGGCGGCGCCGACCGCGGCGGCGTAGGAGAGCACGACCGACAGCAGCAGCACGATCGGTGCGACCAGCGCCCGCAGCAGCACCACGAGCATGATCAGCACGATGCCCAGCACCAGCGGGATGAGCAGTTTCTCCTCGCTGCCCTGGGCGTCGGAGGTGTCGAGGGCGACCGCGCTCTGTCCGCCGACCACGGCATCGGCGGCGGCTCCGGGTGCGCGGTCGAGGGTGGCGCGCATCCGCTGCACGGTACGCCGGGCCGACCGGGTGTCGGGGGCGTCGGCCAGGACGACGTCCAGGTGGGTCCAGCCCGCGGCGGACCGGTCGACGGTGGCGGACAGGACCCCCGGCACGCCGTCGAGCACGGACAGCGCGGTCGCGGTTCCACCACTGGGCACGTAGACGTCGGCCGGCGCCGCGGATCCCGCCGGGAAGTGCGCGGCCAGCAGTCGTTGGCCGCCGACCGAGTCGACCTCCTTGGTGAACTGCTCCGCCTGGGTCTGGCCGGTGCCGATCGCACCGGCACCGAGCGCGAGCGCGCCCAGGACCAGGGCGGTGCCGATCCAGAGCAGCCGCGGCGAACGTCCCACCAGGTGGGCGACCTTGGCCCACAACCCGCCACCGCCGCGGGCGGAAGCGACGGCGTCGGGCGCGTACCGCGGGACGAAGGGCCAGAACGTCCAGCGGCCCAGGATCACCAGCAGGGCCGGCAGCAGCGAGGTCATCGCCAGGGAGACCACCGCGACCCCGATGGCCACGACCGGGCCGAGTCCCCGGGTGGAGTTCATGCTGCCGAACACCAGGCACAGCGTGGCCGCGATCACGGTGAGCGCGGACGCGGTGATCGCCGGCAGGCACCTGATCAGCGCCTGCGTCATCGCCTCGTGCCGGTCCTCGTGGCGGCGCAACTCCTCGCGGTAGCGGGCGACCAGCAGCAGCGCGTAGTCGGTGCCCACCCCCAGGACCAGGACGGTCAGTACGTAAGCGCTCTGCCCGTTGACCAACAATCCGGCGTGCTTGGCGAGCAGGTAGACGACCCCGTTCGCGATCTGCGCGCCCAGCGCCACGGACACCAGCGGAATCAGCCACAGGACCGGACTGCGGTAGGTGATCAGCAGGAGCAGTGCGACCAGGCCGAGGGTCGCGCCGAGGAGGGCGACGTCCATCCCGGAGTAGACGTCGATGAAGTCGGCGATGTTGCCCGCCTGGCCGGTGATCCTGACGTCGAGTCCGCTCGGCGCGTTCTCCCGGGCGAGGTCGCGCAGGTCGTGGACACCGTCGCCGAGCACGGTGTTGTCGTTCTTGGAGGTGCGCAGTGGAACGCTCAGGAACACGGCCTTGTGGTCGTCGGCGACGACCGGCACGGGCACATCCGCGGCGGCGGCGCCCTTCGTGGTGAGCGCGGTGCGGTCGCCGGCGACCTTGGCCAGGTCGGCGTCGGTGAGGCCGCTCTCGCGGGCGTAGACGACGACGGCGGTGCTGACGTTCTTGTCGGCGAAGTGCTTCTCGCCGACGTCCATGGCCTTGGTGGACTGGGCGTTCGTGGGCAACCAGGTCTGCGGGTCGTTGTCCTGGACCGAACCGATCTTCGCGGCGAGTGATCCGCCGACGGCTATCAGCACGACCCAGATCGCCAGGACGGCCCACTTGGAGCGGCGGCCCGCGACGAGACGGGCGTAGCGCTCCCATCCGCGCGCGGGCGGCCGGGGCGGGGCGGAGGGCGGGATCGCCGCCCGGGTTGTCGGCATGGTCTTTCCTCATGGATCGACTGGGTGGGTCAGGGGTGGGGTGGGTCAGGGGTGGGGTGGGCTGCGCACGAGTGGGTTACCGAGCCATAAGGCGCGCAGGGCGGCACCGATCGATCGCCGGCGGCCCCGTCGGGGCAGGGCGAGAGAGGGCAGGGCAGAGCGAGGCGGGGACGCGGTTCGGCGGTGTCGGTGGTTCGGCGGTGTCAGTACGAGAGCGAGACGCGACGCCCGAAGAGGGCGTGGTCGTCGAGGTGGCCGAGGATGAAGTCGGCGAGGTCGGCGCGGGAGATCTGCGTCGGCCGGTCCAGCGCGCGGTCCCCGTCATGGGTGAATCGATACGCGCCGGTGTGCGGCCCGTTGGTGAGCATGGGGGCCCGCACGACGGTCCAGTCGACCCGGTCGTCGGCGGCGAGGTCGTCCTCCATGCGCTGCATGTCGGCGTAGGCGTGGCGGTGCAACGGCCGGATGATCAGGCGGGTGACCAGGCGTTGGGCCGCCGGCGTACCGACGCCCGAGTCCAGGGCACCGGAGGAGAGGCAGACCAGGCGTCGCACGCCCGCGGCGGTCATCGATCGGCGCAGATTGGTCGTGCCCTGCGAGTAGATCGTGGTGCGCGCCCGGGTGGTGGCGCCCAGTGCGCTGAGCACGGCGGTGTGGCCGGGCAGTACGACGTCGATCGTGGCTTGATCCAGTGCGTCGCCGGCCACGACGCGCAGTCGTTCGTGGCGCGTGGTGATGCGTTCGGGGTGTCGGGCGAGGGCGGTGACGTGGTGGCCGGCGACCAGGGCCTGCCCGACCAGGCGGGCTCCCGTACCGCCGGCCGCGCCCACGACGAGCAGGTTCACGTCGCGGTCGGGTTCGGTCGCCCACCACCGGTGGGCCGGCGGAAGGGCGGCGAGCCGGCGAGCTTGCCGCCGTCGATCGGCAGCGTGGCGCCGGTGATGAAGGACGACTCGTCCGAGCACAGCCACACCACCGCCGCCGCGACCTCCTCCGGGAGGCCGATTCGCCGCATCGGCATGGCCTGTGCGGCGGCCTGCCGGGCCTGTTCGCCGGCGGCCTCCAGTTGTTCGGTGTGGATGGGTCCGGGGGCGAGCGCGTTGACCCGGATGCCCCTGTCGGCGTAGTCGAGCGCGGCGGTCCGGGTGAGGCCGATCAGCCCGAACTTGGCCGAGACGTAGCCGGTCAGTCCGCCGACCGCCTGGAGTCCGGCGGTGGAGGACATGTTGACGATGGTGCCCGCGCCCCAGTCGAGCATGGCGGGGATCTCGTACTTCATGGCCAAAAAGACACCGCGCAGGTTGACGGCCAGGGCGCTGTCGAAGTCGGCGATGTCCACTTCGGCGAGCGGCGTGGGCGAGTGACCGCCGCCTGCCGCGTTGTTGACCGCCGCGTCGAGGTGCCCGAAGCGGTCCAGCGTCGCGTCGACCATGCGTTCGACGGCGGCGGCGTCGGTGACGTCGGTGGGCACGGCGAGGGCGCGACCGCCGTCTGCTTCGATCTCGGCGGCCAGCGTGTGCAGCGCGTCGGCGTCACGGGCGGCGAGGACGACCGCCGCTCCGGCACGGTGCAGGGCGCGGGCGGTGGCGGCACCGATGCCGCGGCTCGCACCGGTCACGATCGCGACGCGGCCGTCGAGCGGTTGTTGGGTGGACATGGTGCACTCCTGTGTCGAGGCTGAGCGAATGGGTCGTGAGGTCGTGAGGTCGGGTGAGCGGATGTGGAAGACGGCGGGTCGAGGCCGGATCGGTGACCCGGCCGCGACCGATTGCCACCGGTCGAAGTCGGACGCGGCCCGGCTCACAAGCGCTTCCGGGCAGGCCGGGGTGGGCGCGATCCGGTGGGTCGCGTAGAATTCAATGGACAGACAGTAAATCCAAAACGATGGAAGGGGCAAGCCGCGTGAGTCCGCGCGTGTACAAGTCCGACAAGCGCCAATCCGCCGCCGAGGACACTCGGCAGCGGATTCTGGCGGCCGCCCGCGCGCTGCTGGCGGCCCCGAAACCCACCCAGATCTCGGTGGACGCCATCGCCAAGGCGGCGGATGTGTCACGGCAGACGATCTACAACGCCTTCGGCTCCAAGTCCGGCCTCCTGGAAGCCCTGTTCGACTCGCTGGCCACCCGGGCGGACATCGACCTGCCTCCGGCCTTCGCCGCTGCCGATCCCGTTACGGCGCTACGCCGATTCACCGAGAGTTTCTGCCGCTTCTGGGCCTCGGATCCGGTCGTGATCCGCAGACTGCGGGGCATGGCCGTGCTGGACTCGGACCTCGACCGGTTGTTGCGCGAGCGAGACGACATGCGCCGCACCGCGCTGACCACGCTGCTGGGCGCCCATGCGGAGACGACCGCCGACGACACGATCGACGTCATATGGCAGCTCACCGGCTTCGAGACCTACGACGGCCTGGCTCGCCGCGATCCCACCCGGGAGCCGGCGGTGGTGACCGACCTGGTGGCAACCGCCGTCACGGCCGTGTACACGGCGGCGAGCGCCTGAGCCACAGACCGAGCGGACACCGGACGCGGCAAAGCCCGGCCCCGGGTAGCCGGTGCCCGGGTCGTCGGCCCCCGTCACCGGCGCCGGTTCGCCGACCGCCCGGGTCACCGGCCTCCCGGTTCACCGACCGCCCCGCCGACACCGAGCGCGTCGGCCATGTCGGTGCGGACGGATACATTCGCCGGTGCCGCCGGAGACTTGCCCCCCAACCAGGTCCGGCGGCGCGCCGAACGGTCCGCCGCCCCCATGGACGGCGGACCGTTCACGCGTCGACGGCCCTCGCGGGCGGTACGACTGCCGAGCCGGGCGTCTCGCGCGGGCGCAGACCGAAGTGAATCAGCGCCACCGCCGCGAGGGTGACCACCACGTCCACGCCCAACGCGAGGTGGATGCCGTGGAGTTCGGCGCCCTGGGTCGTGGCGACCGAGCTCAGGATCGGGATGCCGACCGTGATGGCCACCTGCTGGGTCATCGAGGTCAGGCCCGTGGCCAGGCCCTGTTCGTCGTCGGCCAGACCCGATGTCCCGGTCACCGTGTACGCGACGATGGCGCTCACGTGTCCGAAGAATCCGACGAACAGCGCGGGGATCAGCACCAGGAGCGCCAGTCGATCGGCGCCGAGGAACACCAGCGGAAGGGTCGCCAGGCCCTGCACGGACAGGCCCACGGTCAGGACCGTGCGGCTGCCGAGGCGGCCGATGGCACGACCGGCGAGCACACCGGCGGCCACCGCGGCCAGGCCCGGTATGCCGAAGATCAGGCCGGTGGTCAACGGCGAGAAGCCCAGGGTGTGCTGGAGGTAGAGGGTGGTCAGGAAGATCATCGCCGTCTCCATGGTGAAGACCACGAACCCGGCGAGGTTGCCCCACTTCACCGTGGGCCGGCTGAGGATCCGCACCGGCGCCAGCGGCGCGGGCGAGCGCAGCTCGATCAACCGAAACGCGGCCAACAGGAGCACGCCGACCACCGCCGCGACGATGTCCTTCTCGATGATCGCGTAGATCCCGGCCAGCAGGCCGCCGGTCACCGTCACCGCGCCGGGCAGGTCCAGCCGCACCCGATCGGGCAGGCTGCTCTCGGCGATCAGGGACGGCGTGACCAGCAGGATGGCCACGGCGATCGGGACGTTGACGAAGAACGCGGCCCGCCAGCTCAACAGGCTGACGAGCGTGCCGCCGACCAGCGCGCCGACGGTGAAACCGGCGGAGAGCAGTGCGCCGTTGAGGCCGAGCACCCGGTCGCGCAACGCGCCTTCGGCGAACGTGCTCGTGAGCAGCGACATGGCCGCGGGCGTCGCCATCGCGGTGGCGACGCCCTGAAGCACACGGGCACCCAGGAGCATCTCCGCGTTGCTCGCGAAGCCGCCGAGCAACGACGCGGCGGTCAGCAGGGCCATTCCGGACAAGAACAGTCTGCGTCGGCCGAACAGATCCGCCATCCGACCGAACAGCAGGGTGAGACCGGCCGCGGGCAACGCGTATGCGGAGGTGATCCAAGGGAGTTCGGTCGATTCCAGTCCCACGCCGGCACCGACCTGCGGGAGCGCGACGTTGAGGATCGAGAAGTCGACGGACAGCATGAAGCCGGTACCGAGCAGGACCGCCAACACCCACCGCTGTCTGCCCTCGATCGTTGCCGGCGGCACCGGGTCACCGGTGCCGCCGGCGTGGTTCCCATCGTTTCCCGTGCGTTCGATCCGGCCGTCGCTCATGGGAGCACCCCTCTGTCGCCATAGCCACCAAATGCAACCTCAGAGTTGCACGTCGACACGGGCATGCGCAACCGATGGATTGCACATTGAGGATGCTCGGCCGTCCCGGTCGGGCCTCAGGCCACGGTCGCGGTGCCGGCGGGCCCTCGGCGACGACCCGGCCGGCCTTCATGACCACCAGGTTCGCGGCGAAGCGGGCGGCCTGGTCGAGGTCGTGCAACACGGCCACGACGGTGCGGCCCTCGGCGTTCAACTCGGCGCACAACTCCAACAGGTCGTATTGGTGGGCGATGTCGAGGAAGGTGGTCGGCTCGCCCGGAAGCACGATCGGGGTCTGCCGGGCCAACACCATCGCGATCCAGGCCCGTTGGCGCTGTCCGCCGGACAGGTCGCCCGCGAGCGTGTCGGCGAGGTCGGTCGGACCGGTGCGGTCGAGGTTTCGGTCGATCCCTGGCCCAGGGTCACGATCCGCGTGCGGCGTGTCGTGCCCGGTGCGCAGCACATCGGCGGTGAACGATTCGGCCTGGTCGGTGTAGTCGACGGCGTAGGAGCGGATCCGCGCTTCGGGGCCCTCGCGCAGCCGCAGTTCGTCGGCGAGCAGGGCGGTGACGACGGTGGAGTCCAAGCCGCCCGACAGCAGGCTGCACACCGGCACGTCCGCTTCCAGTTGGCTGCGGCAGGCCCGCCCGACCAGTTCCCCGACACGCTCCACAGTGGTTGCGCGATCGTCCTCGTGCGGGCGTATCGCCAGTTGCCAGTAGGCGGTTTCGCGAATGCCGTCGCGACCGAAGCGAAGGACCGAGCCGGGCTCGACCTCGCGTATCCCGGCCCAGACGGTCGGCCCGGTGTCGAAGAGCAGGCCGTACGCGGCGCGCAGCCCGTCCGCGTCCACGATCGGGTCGATCTCGGGGTGCGCGAACAGGGCCTTGGGCTCGGAGGCGAAGGCGATCCCGCCTTCGACAAACGCCCAGTGGAGCGGTTTGACGCCGAGCCGGTCCCGGACCAGCAGCAGGCAGGCACGACGGACGTCCCAGATGGCGAACGCATACATGCCCTCGAACCGATCGACGCAACCCTCCCCCCATTCCAGGTAGGTGCGGAGCACCGTCTCGGTGTCGCTGCGGGTACGGAACCGGTGCCCCGCGCGCCGTAGTTCGGCCCGCAGTTCGTGGTGGTTGTACACCTCGCCGCTGTAACTCAGCACCACCTGGGGCTCGTCGTCCCGGTCGAGCATCGGCTGCCCGCCGCCCTCCACGTCGAGCACGGCCAACCGCCGGTGTCCCAGGGCCGCGTGGCCGTCCACCCAGCCATCGCCCGCGTCCGGACCACGCCGTGCCAGCGTCGCGGTCATCGCGTCGAGGACCGCGCGCCGCGGGCGGGCGTCGTGCTCGAAGGACACCCAGCCGGTGATGCCGCACATACGTTTCCTTCGATCGGGGGAAGAGGCGCACTCACCGCACCGATTCGGGGTGCGGACACCGCCGACGCGTGCGCAGGTATCCGAGTCGTCGGGCGCGAGTCGACTCCGGTTCCGGCGCAGGAACGCCGATTCCCCGGGCACCGGCGGCAGGGCGGCCATCACCGGCAGGTCGGTCCGACCGCGCGACGAAGCCAGACCACCGCCGCGCCGAAACCTCGTCGGCCGGCCACCGCTCGGTGCCGAGGATCCGGTGGGCCCCTTGGGGTCAGCGCCGTCGGGCCGCCCAGGCCGTCCGGGTGTTGCGCATCGTCAGGTTGCGGCGGTTCAGCAGAGCCTCGGGGCGCTCGTCCGCCAACAGGTGGTCGAGGGTATCGAGGTCGTCGGCGGCCAACCGGTCGGCGAACGCCGCGCGGAAGCGCCCCAGCAGGGCGCGCGCGTAGCGCCCCGCGCCCGGCGGCGCCGGACTCGCCTCAACCGTGAAGGTGTGTTGGGCGATGGTCGCGAAACCGGCCCGCTCCAGATGCGGCCGCCAGTCGGGGTGTGCGTTCGCACCCGCCTGCGCGGCGACCTCGTGGCAGCGTGCCTCCAGACCGGGCCGGCCGATGCCGAGGTCGTCGGGCAGGAAGCGCGGCAGCGCGTCCATCTCGACGACCGCCAGCACGCCACCGGGGTTCAGCGCCGCGTGGATGTCGCGAAGCCGGTGGTCGGGGTCGGCGAAGTGGTGGAGCGACGAGGCCGCCCACGCGACGTCCACGGGCTCGATCGACGGCCAGGCGACGTCCAGGTCGGCCTGCACGACGCGCAGCCGCTCGGCCGCGAGTCCGGCGCCGGGCGCCGCCGCGCGCAGCCGGTCGAGCAGCACCGCCGAGCGGTCGATCGCGACGATCTCCGCGCCCTCGAATCGTCGGGCCAGCGCCAGGCTCCCGGTCCCGGTGCCCGCACCCACGTCGGCGATCCGGCGCGGCGCCTCGGGGGCATGGCGACGGACCCAGTCGGTCAGCTCGTCCAAAAGCGGCCCGAACACCTCGGCGTCCAGGTCCAGCATGTCGGCCCAACCCGATTCGTCGTGGGGCCGGTCCAGGTCGCCGTGCGGTGCGGCAGCGCCGCCGCCGTGTCGGTGTTCGTGCCGGCGCGGGTGGTGTTGTGCGTGCCGGTCCTGCCCATGGGGCTGAGAGTGCGTTGCCATGGCCCCACGGTAGGCGCACTCGTGCGTCGTACACATACACTCTTGCCTATGACGCAAGAATTGGGGCTCGACAACGTCGTCCGCCACCGCATCCGCGGGTTGCGCCTCGCCCGTGGTTGGTCCCTGGACACCCTCGCCGCCCGCTGCCATCTGAGTCCGTCCAACCTGAGCCGGATCGAAACCGGGCACCGCCGGATCGCCCTGGACCAACTGGTCGCCATCGCCCGGGCCCTGGACACCACCCTCGACCACCTCGTCGAGTCCGCCGACGACGAGGACGTGGTGATCCGGGCGCAGGCGTGCCACACCGAGGGCATGACCAGTTGGCTCCTGTCCGGCGAGCGCTCGCTGCACGGGGTCACCGTGGCGAAGCTGCGGATCACGCCCGACCGGCCGACCGGTGTCGAACACCTGAAGGTGCATCCCGGCCGCGAGTGGTTCACGGTCCTGTCCGGCACGGCCCGACTGGAACTGGGTGAGCGGGTCCTGCTGATCCAAGCCGGCGACGCGGCCGAGTTCTCCACGATGACCCCGCACTGCGTCGGGGCCCACGGCGGGCCCGTGGAGATCCTGATCATCCTCGACCACAACGGGGAACGCTCCCACCTCCCACCGGGCCCGGCCGCGCACTCGTGAGCCCGGCCGTCGCTCCACCACTCGGCCTACCGCCCGGGCCGCTCGCCACCACGACAGCGACCTGTCGAGGTGGTCGCTCGTTCGCCGGGCATGAGCAACCACGTCCCGCCGACCGGCGACTCCCCCATGGCCGCCGACACCCCGATCTCGCCCGAACAGCGCGCGGCCCTGGAGCGGCCGACCTCGGCCGGTGACCGCGCCGGCGCCTGGCTGTGCGCGCACGGCAGGCCGGGTGGCCCGGCCTGGGCCCTCGCCGGCGCGATCGAGCACGTCCTGCGCGGCCTGCCCGTCGCCGACCCCGCCGCGGGCGGAGGTTCCCGTCCGGGCGGCGGCGGTCCGGGGCGCCGCCGCCCGGTAAGGGTCACGCGTCGGCGAGCAGGGCGGCCAGCGCCGTGGCCGTGTCCGGGTGCCGCTCGACCAGGGCCGCGCCCGGCGAGCCGATCTCCGCCGTCGTCCACGGATCCTCGCAGCCCAGCAGGCCCGCCACCGCGTCGCACGCGGCCGGATGGGTCGCGAGCAGCGCGAGGCCGAGGCCGCCGCGCGAACGGCCGTCGGTCGGACGCGATTCCGGCCGGGGCGGGGCCAGCCACGGCGGCATCCAGGCGTCCAATGCCGCGAGCCGGCCCGGGAAGATCCGCCCCGCCTCGCGGATCAGCAGCGGGGCGAGTTCGGCACCGCCGGATCGCAACGTGCCGATCAGGGTCGGCAACCACGGCAGCAGCACCGGGTCGGGCAGCCGGGCGAATGCGTTGGACACCGCCTCCACGACGAAGTCGGTCAACCCCGGCACCGGTTCCAGCGCGTGCACGAATCCGCTGAGGTACTGCGGATAGGCGGGCAACACCAGCGGGTTGCCCAGCAGCTCGTCGCAGCGCCCGCGCAGGTCCGCCCGGGACAGCCGGCCGAGCTGCACCTGGGCCGCCCACAGCAGCGCGACCTTCGCGGGCTCGTCCGGATGCGACTGCGCGACCGCCAACTCCAACTGGGTCCGGTCGCAGCCCAGCGACAGCGCCAGGCTCTCCATGCCGAACAGGAAGCCCAGCATCGCCGCGACCTGGCGCACGCCGGCGTCCTCGTCGGTGAACGCGGTCGGCAGGAGCGTGCAGTAGTGCGCGTATCCGGTCTTGACGAACGACTCGATCCAGGCCGGGAGAACCGGTTCATTGGTTCGGTAGTACGCCAGCAACCGCCGTACTCGGCGCAGCACTTCCGGCGCGCCGTCGACGCTGCGCTCGGTGGCGAGCACCTCCAGTGCCCGGGTGCCCAGTTCCTCGGCGAGTCGGCCGCCGCGCAGGTACAGGGTCGCGTCCTCGACGGCCTCCAGGACGGTCGCCGCAGTGGCGTGCGGACCGTAGGCGACGCGTCGCAACCGCTGTTCCAGCACCTGTTCGATGCTGACGCCCTCGTAGCCGAGTTCGATCAGCGCGCGCTGCTGGGTGCCCAGCGCCAGGTCCCACGACTCCTGGATCGGTCGCTCGCCGAGCCGCCGCTCGCCCATGATCGGCCGGGCTGTACCGGGTGGCATCAGATAGCGCAACATCCACAACACGTCGGAGCAGCGCGCCAGCTCCGGCCGGGCCGCGATGTCCAGCAACGCCCTGCGCACACCCCGCTGTTCCAGGTTCAGCCCGAGCGGTGCCAGCCGGTCGTGCACGTCGCGGGCCAGCGGCGGCAGGGCATCGTAGCCGACCTTGCCGATCCGGTCGCCGCCCATCATGATCTCGACCAGGCGGCGCACGTCGCGCCGGCCCGGCACCACGTCCTTCTCGATGCAGGTGACCGCCGCGTCCTGGAAGTCGTACGGCGTGGGTTTGGCCCGGTCGCGCATCCCGGCCAGCAGGATCGACGTCTCGAACACCGCGATGGCATCGGCCGTGGAGGCGAGATAGCCGTTGCGGCGCGCGGCCCGCACCACCTCCACCGACCAGCCGAGCAGTTCGTCCTCGTCCAGCCGGTCGAGCACCGGCGGACGGCCCAGGAACCCGGACAGCTTGTCGTCGGCCGGCGTGTTCGGCGCGGCCGGCACCGGTACCGGCGGTGGGGTGTGCGCGTTCTTCCTCGGCTTCGCGGCCTTCTTGGTGCCCGCCTGGCCGATCAGCCGGAACGGCCGCACGCCGGTGCGCTTCAGGTTCTTCGCCCACACCGTCGCGGCGATCGACACCGAGCCGGCCGCGAGGCCGAACTGCGCCTCGATCGCGGCGTGGCTGGAGGGGATCAGCCCGTGCTGCCACGTGGTCGCGGTACGCGGGCCGATCTCGTAGGTGTCCGTGCCGTCGATGCCGAACTCCGCGACCCGGGCGGCCGCGTGGAAGGCGCCGCAGACGTAGAGGCAGTCCGCGGGATCGGTGCCGGTGGCGGTGAGGTGTTCGCGCATCCGGGTCCACATGTAGCGCTCGCGGTCCTCGTCCACGCGCACCCGCTGCGGATCGCCCGGTGCCAGCCGTCGGAACAGGCTGCCGATCAGCACCATGACCTGCCGGTAGGTGTCGTGGTCGCAGTCGCCGAGCGGGAGTTCGACGTACTGGTGCCACCATTCCGACCAGTGCCGCACCCGTCCGTGCCGCAGCAGGTGCTCCTCCAATTCGGCGAAGCGCGGACGCAGGTCGCCGATCTCCAGGCCGATCGCGTCGCCGTGCAGCGCGCTTTCCTCCTCGGCCGGCGGCGCGTCCGGATCGACCGGCTCGCCGCCGGCCCCGCCGTGCGGTTCCCACTGGTAGACGTGGTCCGAGGAGCGGTCGACCAGCACCAGTTCGACGCCGGGGGTGTCCAACGCGTAAGCGATCGCCTGGTATTCGGCCGATGCCTCGGTGATCGGCGCGACCACCGACAGCGGTGCCCATTCGATCGGGAAGCCGTCGATCTCGGACGCGAACGCCTGTACGGCCACCGGGAGCGTGCAGTTGCGCAGCTCGGCCAGCAGCGGCGCCATGTCCTCGCACAGTTCGAGGTAGATCACCTTCGGCTGCTTCGCGCGCAGCCTCCGGGCCATCGCGATCGCCGAGGCGGGCGAGTGGTGGCAGACCGGGAAGATCTCCAGGGGTTCGCGGGCCGCGCGGTCGACGTCGTCGACGATGCCGAGCAGGATGTCCGCGAGCGCGTCCGGGCCGTCGGCGAATGTCGCCGCCGCGTCTTGGAGTTGACCGCGCAGCGCGTCGAACGCGCCCTCGTGCGGGCCGTTCACGACAGGGCGGCGATCGCCGTGCGACCGCCCTCCAGGAACTCCGGCCAGTGCCCGCCCTCGTCCTTGCCGCGCGGCTCGACCACGCCGTGCAGGTACTTGTTGATGATGGCCAGGTCCTCGGGTTCGCGGCGGGCCAGCGATCCGACCAGGGAGGAGGCGAGGGTGTGGGCGGTCAGCGCACGGTCGCCGAAGAAGTTGCCGTGCAGGATGGCGTCCTCCAGGACGCCGATCTGTTCGGCGGTGGACAACGACGACTCCAGTTTCTCGTCGTCGCTGCCGGCCGCCGCAGCCGCGGCGCGCAGGTCGGCGAAGCTCTGCAGGAGTACGTCCAGCAGCGTCGGCGGCACCTCCAACTCGATTTGGTGCCGGCGCAGCAGTTCCTCGGTGCGGAAGCGGACGATCTCCGCCTCGCTCTTCTTGTTGGTCACCACCGGGATGCGGACGAAGTTGAAGCGGCGCTTGAGTGCGGAGGACAGGTCGTTGACGCCGCGGTCGCGGCTGTTGGCGGTGGCGATGACGGAGAAGCCCGGCTTGGCGAACACGATGGCATCGCTGTCCAGTTCCGGCACCGAGACGTACTTCTCGGACAGGATGGAGATCAGCGCGTCCTGTACGTCGCTGGTGGAGCGGGTGAGCTCCTCGAATCGGCCGATCGCGCCGGACTCCATCGCGGTCATGATCGGCGAGGGAATCATCGACTCGCGTGACTGGCCCTTGGCGATCACCATGGACACGTTCCACGAGTACTTGATGTGGTCCTCGGTGGTGCCGGCCGTACCCTGCACCACCAACGTGGAGTTGCGGCAGATCGCGGCGGCCAGCAGTTCGGCCAGCCAGCTCTTCCCGGTCCCGGGGTCGCCGATGAGCAGCAGGCCGCGGTCGGAGGCCAGTGTGACGATGGCACGCTCGACGATGCTGCGGTCACCGAACCACTTCTGGGCGATCTCCCGGTCGAGACCGTCCGAGCGCTCGGAACCCAGCACGAACAGTCGCACCATCTTCGGGGACAACCGCCAGGTGAAGGGCTTGGGGCCGTCGTCGACGGACTCCAGCCAGTCCAGTTCCTCGGCGTACTTGAGCTCGGCGGGCGCGCGCAACAGGTCGGACATGTGATGGGGCCTTTCTAGGCGAGGAACGTCTTGAGTTCGTGGACGAGCTTGCGGATGTGGCCGGAGATCACCGGTGTGCCCAGGTCCTTGAAGCGTTCGCGGAACCAGGGGTTGACACTGCCGCGGCCGGAGCTGGTCACCGAGCCGACCGGAATGAACCTGGCCCCGGAACGGTGCACGGCGGCCATGCTGTCGAACAGTCGATCGGTGTGCCATTCGTAGAAGTCGGAGATCCACACCACGACGGTGTTGCGCGGCTCGGCGATCTTGGGTCGGGCCAGTGCCATCGCGACCGTGCCGTCGGTACCGCCGCCGAGTTGGGTGCGCAGCAGGGTTTCGAACGGGTCGTGTACCCACGGGGTGAGGTCGATGGCCTGCGTGTCGTAGGCGATCAGATGTACGTCCACCTTGGGCAGTCCGGCGAAGATCGACGCCAGGATGGTGCAGTTGACCATCGAGTCGACCATCGAGCCCGACTGGTCCACGACCACGATCAGCCGCGAGGGTGTGGTCTTGCGGACGGTGTGCCGGTAGAAGAGGCGGTCGACGTACAGCCGCTCCTCGTCGGGGCTCCAGTTGGTGAGGTTCTTCCAGATCGTGCGGTCGATGTCCAGGTTGCGGAAGACCCGTTTGGGCGGGATCGAGCGGTCCAGGGTGCCGACACTGGCCTTGGCCAGTTGGGTCCGCAACACCTCGGCGACCTCGTCGACGAAGCGGCGGATCAGGTCCTTGGCATTGGCCAGGGCGACGCCGGACAGGTTGTCCTTGTCCCGCAGGAGTTGCTCGATCAGCGACATGCTGGGGGTCAGCTGTGCCGCGAGCCTGGAGTCGGCGAGCACTTCGCGCAGGTGCATACGTTTGACCAGGTCCGCCTCGATGGCGGCCAGTTCCGGGCCGATCGTCGGAATCAGCGTGCCGAGATCGGGTGTCCCGGCGCCGCCGCCGGAGCCGGTCCGCGCGGCGCCTCGGCCCGCGGCCCCCGGGCGACCGCCGCGCAGTTCGCCGGGCTTGCAGCCGAACGCCCGCTCCAGCCACCCGGCGTCCGACTGCCACCGGGACAACTGCCCGGCGCTGACCGTGCCGGATCCGGTGCTCAGGACGTTGAGCAGCACCTTCGACACCATCGCGGCGCGGCGCACCTCGGCGGCCCGATCGCGTCCGTCCGGATCCGGTTCGGGCACCATCAGGCCGTCGAACTCGGCGGCCAGTTCGGGGTGCCGCTGCACGATCGCGTCGACGGATGCCTGCGGGTCGAGCAGCGCGGGCGGCAGGCCGATGTCCTCGACGACGGCCAGGCTCGCCGATTCGAGGCTCGGCTGCTCTTCGGGGTCGAACAGACGGGCCAAGAGTCGCCAGTACAGGACCTGGCGACGGTTCTCGTCGGCGACCGGCTCGGCAACCGGCTGGGTGACGAGCTGGGCGACGGGCTTGCCGGTGGGTTCCGTGGCGGATGCCGTGTTGGATGCCGTGGTGGATTTCGTGCTCGGGTCGATCATGTGCGCAGCAACTTTCCGGCGCGCTCGCGCAACACCCGCACGGCTTCGGTGGCGGCCTGCTCGGCTTTGACGGCCGGCTTGTCGGCCGTACCGCCGGCCCAGGCGCCGGCGTGGATCGCGACGGTCTTCTTCTTCACGACGGTCTCGACAGCGAGCGGCTGGACCCGGAAGCTGCCCGCGTCCCAGCGCAACAGGCCGATGCACGCGCTCGACGTCGCGACGGCGTCGGGAGTGAGCGGGCCGGCCGAGGGTATGCGGTCCGCGTCGACGGGGAGGCGCTGTCCGGCGACCGTGAACGCGAGCCGGCCGTCGTCTCGTTGTACCGCGTAGTCCTCCAGGAACACGGGGACTGCGATGACCGCCGGATGCCGGTCCAGGGGCGCGATCGCCCCGGCGCCGGCGCCGGGCAGCGCGACCCGGGCGGTGGCGAAGGCGTCGGCGGGTTCGCCGAGGCGCGCGTGCGCGTCGCTCCAGATCAGGTCGCCCTCGGCGGTGATCGGCATGTCCGTCAGATGCATCGAGCGGCCGTCGCCGGCGGCGGCCGGCAACGACATGTGCGGGCGCAGCAGTTGCCATACGCCGACGCCGACGACCGTGTCCGGCTTGGGTGCCGAGACGCTCGCCCGCACCAGACGTGGCGAGCTGCCGTCTGCGGGCTCGAACACCGCGTGGACCTGGGCCTGTACGGCGGTCGCGTGCTCGTGCAGGTCGACGCCCAACGGCAGCAACCGACCGGTCACGGCCTCCATGGCGGGCGAGCCGCCGGCGCCGGGGTGGGTCAGCATCATCGCGCGCGACCACAGGTCGGCCCAGCGGCGCACCGGGAAGCGTTCCAGGGCCGCGCCCGGGCAACACGCCGCGAGTTCGGCGGCGAAGCCGTCCAACAGCGTGGCCGGGCGGCGCAGCGCCGGGTCCGGGAGCATTGCGGAGACGACCTGCCCCGCCCCGGAGACCAGGTCGTGGTCGATGCCCTGCCATCCGGCGCGGGCCAGGTCGGCGAGCCAGGCACGCGCCGCGGCGAGCAGGTTCACCGCCTCGAACGCGCCCGGTTTCGCCGCCGGTTGCCCGGCACGGCCTCGGCCGGTGGCCTCGTCGACCCGGGTGGTGAGCGCGTCGTGGATCGCGCCGAGCAGCGCGGTGCGGGCGGCGGCGAGGGCGAGCAGGTGGTCCTCGCTCGCGGCGCCGACCGCCGCCTTCTCGACGGCTTCGGCGACCAGGGAGGCGAGCGGCGTGCCGGCGACGGCGGCGGCCAGTTCGGTCAGCGCGGCGGCCTGGGTGGGCTGCGGTCGGAGCAGGCCGCCGATCAGGGTCCGGTCGAACGCTTCGACCACCGCGAGGGCTTCGTCGAGTCCGGGGACGGGTTCGGCGAGCAGATCGGCGCGCATCAGGCCGCCGCCCCGGTCGGTGGAAACCATTGCATCTCCGGCAACGGCGTTGTGTCGGCGACCAGTTCGAGGTAGCCGAGGTGGCGCAGGAACCGACTGAAGACGGGTGCGGCGGCCGTGCCGTCGGCCTGCGCCGGGCGGGTGGCGGTCATCGTGGTGATGATGGCCGGGGCGCCGGCCGCCGCGTCGACCTCGACGCGCAGATAGCGCGCGACCCGCTCGGCGCCGTACTGGAGCACCGCCTCGGTGATCAGCGCTTGGATGTGCTTGCAGAACGAGCCGCGGGCGCCGCCGCAGGGCCGGTTGTTGTTGGTGCTGCACGCGAAGGAGTAGCCGCGCGTCGCGACCGACGAGACGTAGACCCGTCCGATGTCGGAGCCGCTGGACACCACGCCCTGAAGGCGTCCGTCGGCCAGTTCGACGAACGGGACCTTGGCGAGCTTGCGTGGCCGGGCGGGTGGGATCACCCGCGCCGTGCTCGACGCCTCCCACACTTTCCCATCTCCATCCGGGAACACACCATCTCCTTTACGCCCAGGGGGGTTCGCCCCACCGGATCGGCGGGACGGCCCGAACGTACCGGCGATCACCGACAGTGTCGGCGTGGGTGGTTCCGATCCGCGGGTACGGCTGTGGCATCGTGGCGGGTTCAGTGCGCAGCGGCGCCCCGACGAACGCGAGAGGCCACGACGTGTCCGAAGACGTATTCGCCCTTCCCGTCGTCCGGCGACTGGGCGTCCACCTGTCCCTGCGCCGGCTCGGCGCGCTGGACGTGGTCGTGCTGGACCACCCGCGGGTGCGTGCCGCGATCGCCCTCCAGGGTGCCCACCTCCTCGCCTGGCAACCGCAGGGCGCGGAGCCGGTGTTGTGGCTGAGCGATGCCGGCGCTTTCGAGGAGGGGCGGGCGGTGCGCGGCGGCGTGCCGATCTGCTGGCCGTGGTTCGGCCCGGCGGGTCGCCCGAACCACGGCTTCGCCCGCATCCTGCCGTGGACACTGCTCGACTCCGGCGAGGACGACGACGCGGCACACGTGAGCCTGATCCTGCGCGACGGCGAGGAGTCGCGGGCGTACTGGCCGTTCGCGTTCGAGGTGGTCGCCCGCTTCACGCTGGGGCGAAACGAGTGCCGCATCGAGCTGACGGCCCGCGGCGACTTCGAGAGCACCGCCGCGCTGCACACCTACCTGCGTGTCGGCGACCTCGACGGTGTCCGGGTCACCGGTCTGCACGGGCACTACATCGACAAGGTCCTCGACATCGAGGCGGACGCGGACAACGATCCGGACCAGGGCGGGAACGGGTTGTCCTTCCCGGAGCGGATCGACCGCATCTACACGCGCCCGGACGACGTCAGTCGGCTCCACGACCCCTCCGGGAAACGGATCGTCGAGGTACACCACGCCGGGCACAGCGACGTGGTGGTGTGGAACCCGGGCGCGGAACTCACTCGCACCATGGCCGATGTGCCGGACGACGGCCACCGGGAATTCGTCTGTGTGGAGACCGCCCGCGTCTCCCGGCCGCTGGTGAGCGATCCGCAGGCACCCACGCACCTGACCGCGACGCTTCGGATCGCCGCCGACGGATAGGCCCCACACCCGGGCCGGCGGGGCGATGCCGGCACTCTTCGGCGCCCGGGTCGCTCGTTCCGCAACGGCAGCGGGCCCCGGCCGGGCAATCGGGCCGGGTAGGGGGCCATCCCCTGCCACCCGAAGACGGCGCCGCGCCGCGAGGGTGTGCGGCGCCGTTGGCGTCGAGGTCGGTGAGGGTGGCCGCCTCACGGCGGAAGGCACACCGTGGCTCCAGCCGAGCGGTATTCCACGGAGGCAATGGTTGGGCCCGGGGGCGCACCCTCACCGACACCTGAACAACCTACCTCCTCGCCGGATCATTCCCGCTCACCGAAACCCGTGCCGCCGATCCCGCCGTCGGGTCGGGCCGGCTCCGCGGACTCGGCGGGTCGCCGCGACCGGCTCGGGAGNGGNGGCNCGCCGGGCCGAGCGAACGGCCGCGCGCCCGCACATCCGAATCGCGCGGGGTCGGTTCAGGATTCGTCGCGCGCTTCGAGCGTGGCCATCTCCCGCGCGAGCCGCGCCGCGCGGGTCGCGGTGGTGCGTGCCGTGACCAGGGTCAGGATCACGGCGTAGCGCCGCGTCCTGCCGAGCGCGTCGAACGACCGCGCCGCCCGCGGGCTCGCCGCCAACGCCGCGGCGAGGTCGGGCGGGACGGTGGCGTCGCGCTGCGACTCGTAGGCGGCGGCCCATCTCCCGTCGGCTTTCGCGGCCTCGACCTCGGCCAGGCCGGACGGCCGCATCCGCCCCGCCGCGAGCAACTCCTCGACCTTGGCCACATTGACCTGCGACCAACGGCTGTGTGGCCGGCGGGGTACATACTTCTGGAGGTAGTAGACCTCGTCGTGGGACTTCCGTTGGCCCGAGATCCAACCGTGGCACAGGCCGACATCCACCGCCTCGTCACTGGTCGGCGACGGGATGCCCGATCCCTTCTTCGCGATCTTCAGCCACACTGCGACCTTTTCGTCGCCGTGTGCCTCCAGCCAGTCCCCGAACTCCGCGGCGTCCCGGAAGACGATCACCTCGGCTTCGTTCGAGGCAGGTTCCGTCGACACACGCGACTCCTTCGGCCGAAAAGGTCCGCCCACCACGTTCCCCCGTGGTGGCCCGAAACAGCGAGACAAGGACGTTGTACACGCGGCCCGAAACGCCGTCCACCGGAACCCCCGACCGCCGACCCTCGGCAGCGACGGCCGGGTCGCGTACGAGGCCGGTCGACGTCGCGGGACGGGGTCCGGGACCGCGGGGCGGTGGCACGACCATACGACCGGGCGGCAACCCGGGGACAACCGGACGGTATCCGACCGGCCGGGCAACTTTCATCCGGTCGTCGCGCCGGCCGCTTTATGGATACAAAGCAGCGACGAGACGCAACCAAAGTCGTCGAATTACCGGAATGGCAGCGGTGCGCCGGGCTGCGAATAGCTTGCGGAGAGGCCGAGTTCGTCGCGCCCAATGCCCCGGCCGGACTTCCTCTCCCGGGTGCTCGGTGCGATTCCCGCGCGGGCGACGGTCCGCGCACTCGCGGTGCGGGCCCATGGGATGGACAACGACCCCGCCTGCGCAAGCGCCTGCGGGGTCGTGGTCGTATCCGGGTCGTCGTGGTATCCGTGCGATGTCGGGCATGGCCCGCGCAGGAAAGCCCCACCGCGGGGCGGCCGACGCGAACACCGCGCAGCCCGCGGACGCTTACCGGCCGTCAGTGGGCGGCCTGGTACCTCTCGATGAGATCCGCAGGTACCCGACCGCGCGCATTGACCTCGATGCCTTGCGACCTCGCCCATTCGCGGACCTTCACCGGGTCCGGGCCCTGGCCGGTGGTACGGGCTCCCTTGCGACCACGACGGGCGGCGGTACCGGTCTTGCGGGCGGCGCCGAAGTAGGGAGCCAACTTGTCCAGCAACTGCTGGTAGGTGTCCTCGCCGAGGTCGATCTCGTAGGTGACGCCATCCAACGCAAAAGTGTGGGTCGCGATGTCCTCGCCGGTCTCGCCGGTGACGTCATCGGTGTAGAGCGTGACTACGCGCTGAGCCATTGTTGAGAATCCCCTTCCTGGGAGCGGGGAGATCGTACACCCAGAGCCCGAACACCGGCCTCCTTGAAAATCGACAACGGGATAACGACTCGGGCTCTCACCCGCGCGGAAGGCCCTCTGCGGCGTTGCACTCAATGCATGGGACGAGTTCCTGTGGTAGACGGAGACGGTTATGCCTTCGCCATCGACCGGCGAAAGATCGGCCGCCGGGAACATCCCGAAGCTTGGCATTTGCCGGCACCCGTCACACGCTTCCGGGGGAAATCGTCGCGATTCTCGGCACGGACTGGCCATCCGATCGACATAGGGTGTGCCGTACCTGCGGTGCGGGCACCACATCGGAGCCGGCGGGCCGGCCGGCTTCCGATCTCCAGAACCCGGAGTTGGCATTGTTGTTCAGGCACGAGGTACTGACCAAAATCGCGTCCGGCGAGGTCGACCTGGCCTTTCGGCGGTGGCGCCGACCGGCGGTGTGCCCCGGCACCGCGCTGCGCACCGAGGTCGGCGTGCTGGAGGTCGGGGTGGTCGAGATCGTATCGGAGGACGACGTCTCGGACCGGGACGCACAGCGCGCGGGCTACCCCGGGCGGGCGGAACTACTGGCCGACCAACGCCCGGGGGACGACCGGCGGTTGTACCGGATCGGCCTGCGCCTCACCGGCCCGGATCCGCGGGTGGGCCTGCGCGAGGACACCGACCTGTCGACGGCCGACCTCGACGAGATCGTCGCGGGACTGCGCCGTCTGGACGCGCGCGGCGGACGCGGTCCGTGGACCATCGCGATGCTGGAACTGATCGACGCCAACCCGGCCGTACGCGCCCCCGACCTGGCGGCCGGCGCCGGCCGGGAAACGGCACACTTCAAGGCGGACGTACGCAAGCTCAAGGAACGCGGTCTCACCGAGAGCCTGGACGTCGGCTACCGCATCTCACCGCGCGGGCGACTGGTACTCGACCACCTCACCCACACCGCGCGGGACTGACGATCTCGACACCCGAGCACGGGCGCGATCAGGCGGCCGACTCCTTCCACGCGGCCTCGATGCGCACGGGTCGGGCGAGTTGCCGGCGCTCGGCCCAGCGGACGGCGAAGGGTACCGCCAGGCCGGTCAGGGCGAACAGCGCTCCCACGACATACCATCCGGGGCGGCCCCAGGTGATGCACAGTGAGATGAGCAGGCCCGGGCCGAGGGCCTCGGCGAGACCGGCTCCCAGGCCGAACACGCCGAGGTACTGGCCGGTGGCGTGTTCCGGCGCGAGCGCGAACGACAACTCGAACCCCCCGGCGGAGTGCCATAGTTCGCCGATGGTGTGGATCACCACCGCGGTCGTCAGCAGTGTCACGGCAGCCCATGCCGGAATGCCCGCGGACAGCGAGACCAGCGCGCAGGAGACGAGGAAGGTCATCCCGGATCGGCGGTAGGCGCCCCCGCAGGCCGCCGGGGAATCGATGGCGCGACTGGCCCGTACCTGGAACGCGATCACGATGACGGTATTGATCAGCATGGTGCCCGAGACGAGCCGGCGCGGGGCGGTGGTGGCCGCGACCAGCCAGAGCGGAATGGCCACGGTGAGCACCTTGAACTGGATCGCCATGACGCCGTCCAGCGCGGTGAGCAGAAGGTAGGGGTGGTCTCGGAGCGCGACCCAGCGTGGGCCTTCGGCGGTGGGTTCGGCCGTGACCGCCGGCACGAAGGCGACGATCACCGCGGCGGCCCCGACGGCGGTCGCGGTGCCGACGACGAGCAGTTGGTAGGCGGTATGGGTGCCCACTTGGACGACCCAGCCCGCCAGGAGGGCGCCGAGGGAGATGCCGATGTTGGTCACGGCGCGGAGATAGGCGCGGAATTCCTGTGGCCGGTCCCCTCCGTAGCGCCTGATCAACGGACTGCGTGCGGCCAGTCCGGCCGCCTGGGCCCCGGTGGCCGTGCCCACCGCGAGAACGAACGGCCAGAAGCCGTCCACCCACAGGAAGCCGGCCGTGGCCAGCGCGCGTACGACGAGTGTGCTCACGTAGACACCGCGTGCGCCGTACCGGTCCGCGAGGTGGCCGGCGGCTATGCCCACGGCGAGCGAGACGAAGCCGGCGATGCCGAGTCCGAGACCCACCAGGCCGGCCGAAAGACGGACGTCCTCGGTGAAGTACAGCACCCCGGCGGTCAGGTAGAGGCCGCTGCCGACGGTGTAGACGAAATTGGCGGCCGCGATGACGCGTTGCGGTCCGGCGTCCGGCAGCAGGTGGGGCATCGTGTGGCTCCGCGTCCTCGACGGTCGATGACAACCGGGCAACCTTGTTGCATACAACTCGCAATAGCAAGCCTTTTGCGTCTGGCGGACATTGCGCGGGCCGGTGGCGGTAACGACGGACCGGGTCGACCGGCGCGACCCCGTCGGACGCGGGCGCGTGGAGGCGGCGCCGGCGGAGGAAGCTGCTCCTTCGCCGGCACCGCCGCGTCGTCGACGTGTGGCCGTCGGCGGTGTGGTCTTCGACCACCGGGGGCGTCGCCGTGCGGTCAGCCGTGTTCCAGGGCGATTTTCGGCAGGGCGCGGTCCAGCGGGTTCGGGAGCCACCACGCCTTGCGGCCGAGCAGACGCATCACCGCGGGCACGATCAGACAGCGGATCACCACCGCGTCGAGCAGGATCGCCACCGCCAGGCCCAGGCCGAACTGTTGGAGCATGCGGTCCTCGCTCAGTACGAAGGCACCGAAGACCACGATCATGATGGCCGCGGCGGCGGTGATCACCCGGCCCGTGCTCGCCGGCCCTTCGCGAACCGCGAGCGCGGCGTCCCGCGTGCGCTGCCACTCCTCGTGGATGCGGGCGAGCAGGAAGACCTCGTAGTCCATCGAGAGCCCGAAGACGATCGCGAAGATCATCACCGGGATGAATGCCTCGATCGGTCCCTCCTGCACGCCGAACATGCCGTGCTGGAAGACCAGCGTGATCACGCCCATCGCGGCGCCGATGCTGAGCAGGTTGAGCAACGCGGCCTTCAGCGGTACCAGGATCGACCGGAAGACCAGCAGGAGCAGGACGAACGACAGGCCCACCACGATGGCCACGAACAGCGGCAGTCGATCGGCCACCTTGGCCGCGAAGTCCTCGACCGCGGCCGTACCGCCGCCGACCAGGACGGTCGCGCCGGTGCCGCGCTCCACCGCGGGCATCACGTCCTCGCGCAGGTGCTCGACCAGCCGGGTGGTCTCCTCGTCCTGGGGCGCGGACTTCGGGTAGGCGATCACCGTGGACACGCTCGGATCGCCGGAGGGAAGAATCGGGCTCACCGCGGCGATGCCGGGCGTGCCTTCGAGGGTCGCCCGGGTCCGCTCCGCCGCGCCGCCGTCGCCCTCGACGACCACGAACAGCGGCCCGTTGAACCCGGGCCCGAACCCGTCCGCGAGCAGGTCGTACGCCTGCCGACTGGTCTTGGTCGCCGCGTCGTTGCCCGCGTCGGCGAAGCCGAGGCGCATGTCGACCGCCGGTGCGCTCAGCCCGACCAGGGCGACGACCGGGACGATCAGCGCGATCCACGGACGCCGCTGCACCCAGGCGGCCCACGCACGCCACCTGGTGCCCTCGGCGACCTTGGCCTTCGCCGCGCGCCGCTCCACGTTGCGCTTGATGCGCTTGCCGAACAGGCCCAGCAGTGCGGGCAGCAGGGTCAGCGACGCGAGCATGGTGGTCAGCACGGTCAGCGCGACCGCGAGCGCGACGCCGCGCAGCGAGCCCAGACCCAGCGTGACCAGGCCGAGCAGCGCGATGATCACCGTGCAGGCCGCGAAGAACACGGTCCGGCCGGCGGTGTCCAGGGCACGCCGGGTCGCCTGTTCGGCGTCCGCGCCGCGCAGCAGCTCGGCCCGGTAGCGGGAGAAGATGAGCAGCGCGTAGTCCACCCCGACGCCCAGGCCCACCAGCAGCATCACCGGCGGCGTGAAGTCGGCGATGTCGGCCAGGTGCGATGCGAGTACCACCACGCCGAGGGTGCTGCCGACGGCGAAGACCGCGGTCAACAGCGGTACGGCTGCGGCCACCAGGGACCCGAACAGGAACACCAGCACGATCAGCGCGCCGAGCATGCCCGCGCCCTCGGCCGCACCGCCGCCGCCCTCCTGGGCGCCCCGGATCTGGTCACCGCCCAGTTCCACCCGCAGCGTCGCATCGCTCGTCTCGGCATCCTGCGCGATATCGATGATTTCGCGCACCGCGTCCTTGGGTACGTCGGTGCCCACACCGTCCAGGGTCACCGTCGCGTACGCGGTCAGTTCGTCGTGGGACACCGCGCCCGCGTCGGCGTAGGGGCTGCGCACCTCCGCGACGTGCGGCAGGCCGCGCACCGCGCCGAGCATGCGCTCGACCCGGTCGCGGGTCGCCGGCGCGGACACCGGTGTCTTGTCGTGCAGGACGATCTGCACGCTGTCGCCGGCCTGGGTGGCGCCGTGCCGCTTCAACGATTCGGCGGCGTGCTGCGACTCGGTGCCCGGGAGCGAGAAGTCGTTGTGGTAGTCGCTGCCGATCACCATCGCGATGCCGCTCACCGAGATCAGCACCGCGACCCACACCAGCAGGGCCACCTTGCGGCGGCGGTGGGCCCAGCTCGCGATGCGCTCGAACACGCTCGGGCGGTGGGTGCGTGGCGGAGGCGACGGGTCGGCGACGACGCCGGGCGAGGGATGTGGAACCGGGGTCTCGGACATGACGTGCTCGTTCCGCCGGAGGACTTGGGGACGTGGTGTCGCTCGTCCACAAGCCTCTCGGTGGGATCGCCGCCGAACGTCCTGCCCAGGCACGGTGTGGGCGGACGCCCCCGGTGGGCCCGCCGCGTCGGCGGATACCCCCACGGTTGCGACCGCCGTACACCCCCGGTTGTGGGTCGCCGCCGAACCGCCACCGAACCACCGCCGAACCGCCCCGTCCGCCCCCGCGCCGTCCCCATCGGCGCCCCGACCGGCCCCGTGACCGCTCCGGAGCGGGGTCAGCTCGACCAGCCGGGCGTCACCATCCCCGACTCGTAGGCCAGCACGACCAGTTGGGCCCGGTCGCGAACCTCGGTCTTGGTCATGATCCGGCTCACGTGCGTCTTGGCCGTCGCCGGGCTCAGCCCGAGCCGCGCCGCGATCTCGTCGTTGGACAGCCCGGCCGCGACCAGCACCATCACCTCGCGTTCGCGATCGGTCAACGCCCCCACGCGCGGGTCGGGTTCCGGCGGTGCGACCCGGCCGGCGAATTCGGCGATCAGCCGGCGCGTGATCGTGGGCGAGATCAGCGCGTCGCCGCGCGCCACCACCCGTACACCGTGGATCAGTTCGACCGGTTCGGTGTCCTTGACCAGGAATCCGCTCGCACCCGCACGCAGAGCGCCGTACACGTACTCGTCCAGGTCGAACGTGGTCAGGATGACCACCCGGACCTCGGCCGAGCGCGGGTCGGCGATGATCCGACGGGCCGCCTCCAGACCGTCCAGGCGCGGCATGCGGATGTCCATCAGCACGACGTCCGGGAGCAGTTCGCCCGCGAGCCGAACCGCCTCCGCGCCGTCGACGGCCTCGCCGACCACGCCGATGTCGTCCTCGTTGTCCAGGATCCAGCGCAGGCCGGCCCGGACCAGCGCCTGATCGTCCGCGAGCAGCACCCGGATCACGCCGCTCCCTCCCGGCGCAGCGGCAGCGATGCGCTGACCCGGTACCCGCCACCCGGCCGCGCCCCGGCGGTGAACTCCCCGCCCAGCGCCCGGGCCCGCTCACCCATGCCCGCGACGCCGCTGCCGGCACCGCCGCCGGGCCCGGCGGGTTCGCCCGACGCGCCGACGACCGGCACCAGGCCCAGCATGTCCGTGTTGTCCATCGGCGCCATGTCCACGATCGTGAACACGACCACGAACGCACCGACGACCGCGGTGAACGACGCGTCCGAAGCGCGACCGCGCACCCACGCGGGTATTCGCGAAACGCTACCCATGATCGGCAGCATAGGGGGCGACCGGGTCGGCGCCGCCGGAGCCGGGCGGGTTGTGTGATCCGGGGCGGCCTCGCCCGGCGACCCGGCAAAGCCCTCCACGCGAAACGCCAGGCGCGCCCCGCCCTAGGCGCAGCCGCCCGGTGCGATCAACCCCGTTTCGTAGGCGAGCACCACCGCCTGCACCCGGTCGCGCAGGTTCAGTTTCGACAGGATGCGGCCGATGTGCGTCTTGACCGTGGTCGGGCTCAGCGACAGGCGCTCCGCGAGCTCGGCGTTGCTGAGGCCGGTCGCGAGCAGCCGGAGCACCTCCAGCTCGCGCGGCGTCAGCTCGGACAGGTCGCGCGGTGGTGCCGCGCGCGGCTCGTCGCGGTGCGCGAAGCGCTCGATCAGCCGGCGGGTGATGGTCGGCGCGAGCAGGGCGTCACCGGCCTGGACCAGGCACACCGCGGCGACCAGTTGCTCGGGTGTGACGTCCTTGAGCAGGAAGCCGCTGGCTCCGGCAGTGAGCGCGGCGTAGACGTAGTGGTCCAGGTCGTACGTGGTCAGGATGATCACCCGGGTGCCGGCCGCGCCGCCGTCGGCCAGGATGCGCCGGGTGGCCTCGATGCCGTCCATCTGCGGCATGCGGATGTCCATGAGCACCACGTCGGGCCTGGTGCGCCGCACCGCGGCGATCGCCTCGGTGCCGTTGGCCGCCTCGGCCGCCACCTCGATGCCGTCCGAGGCCAGGATCATCCCGAAGCCGGTCCGCACCAGCGCCTGGTCGTCGGCGATCACCACACGCAGCGCCGGCCGGTTCACGCCGTCCGCCACGGGACTCGGGCCCGGATCCGATACCCGCCCGTCAGCGTCGGGCCGGTGGTCAACTCGCCACCGTAGACCGCCAACCGCTCGCGCAGGCCGATCAGCCCGCGGCCGTTGCCGTCCATCGTCCGGCCGCCGCGCGCACCGCCGGTATCGGTGACCTCGATCTCCAGGCAGTCGTCGGCGTAGCCGAGGACGACGCTCGCGGCCGCGCCGGGCGCGTGCTTGATGGTGTTGGTCAGCGCCTCCTGGACGACCCGATAGGCCGCCAGGTCCACCCCGGGCGGCAGGGGGTCCGGCGGCAACGACATCGCGACGCGCACCGGCGTCCCGGCCGCGCGTACCCGCTCGATCAGCTCGTCCAACCGGTCGAGGCCGGGCTGGGGTTCGAGGTCGTCGGGGCGCTCGTGGTCCGCGGCGGCGAGCAGCCCCATCACGTGGCGCAGTTCGGCCATCGCCGCCCGCCCGCCGGCCTCGACCGCGAGCAGCGCCTCCTTCGAGCGTTCCGGCGCCGCGTCCATCACCTTGCGCGCCGCTCCCGCCTGGATCACCATCACGCTGACATTGTGCGTCACGACGTCGTGCAGTTCGGCGGCGATCCGGGACCGTTCCTCCTCGACGGCCCGGCGCATGGCCTCGTGTTGGGCCTGCTGAAGCCGGGTGTACCGATCCCGGCTCGTGGCCAACTCCCGTCGCCGGAACAGCACCAGCCCGGCCATCGCCCCCGCGACCAGCAACACGAATCCCGGGCTCGACCAGCCCGGGAGAATCGGGGCCGAGTCCCGAAACGCGACGCCGGCCAGCACCGCGGCGCCCGCCAAAACCGAGAGCGCACGCACCCGGTAGGGGCTGTAGACGACGGCACTGTAGGCGCCGATCACGCACGTCAGCACGTTGATCCAGGACGCGTCGTCCTCACCGATGGCCACCCCCGCGCACAACACCGCGGCGAACGCGGCCAGCGGGTGACGACGGCGCACCGCCAGCGGCAGTGCGGAGAGCACCACGAACGGCCAGGGCACGGCCGAACGTTCCTCCGGCATCCAGATCTCCCGCGGCGGCGGAGGCACCGGAGGCCCGAAGGGGTCGGCCCGCCGCGCGTCCTGGACCGGCCCACTGTCGGGATACCGAGCCGCCACGATCAGGGCGAGCACGGTCAGCGCGATCGCCAACACCGCGTCGGCGCGCACCGCACGGCGTGGGAGCGGGGCCTGCTCCGCGTCCGGGCCCAACACGATCGCCAGTCGCGCCCGCCACCCGCGCCGGGTCGCCGGGTCCTCTTGCGTATCCACCGGTTCATTGTGCGACCGGCCCACCTCGGACCGCATCCGCCTGCCCGACCAAGGCCCGGTCTCTGCGGCGTACTTCGCAGGGATGACCCCGCGTCCGGGTCCTCCGCTGGAAGGGCCGAATGTCGGTTGGCCGGCCGACGCGCCCGGTCGGCTGCCGCCCCTACGTTCGCTGGGCCGGCACGGAAACGGCCCCTCTCGACCCCAAGGACGGATGCATCCCATGACCCACGTGATCGAACTGGCGGGCGTGGCCAAGCGCTACGACAGCGCCGGCGCGCCCGCGCTCGGACCGCTCGACCTCGGCGTCGCCCGGGGCGAGGCGCTCGCGATCACCGGCCCCTCCGGCAGCGGCAAGTCCACGCTGCTCAACCTGGTCGCCGGCCTGGACCGGCCGACCGAGGGCACGGTGACCGTGGCCGGGCGGCGCATCGACGGACTGAGCGAGCACGCGCTGGCCCACTTCCGTCGCGAACACATCGGCATGGTCTTCCAGTTCTTCAATCTGCTGGACGACCTCACGGTCGAGGACAACATCCGGCTTCCCGCGCAATTGACCGGTACCTCCCGACGCAAGGCGGCGGCCCGCGCGGGCGAACTGATGGAGGTACTGGGCATCGGGCGGCATGCCGGCGCCTACCCGGGCCGGTTGTCCGGCGGCGAACGCCAGCGGGTCGCGGTGGCCCGGGCCCTGGTGAATCGGCCCGCGCTGCTGCTCGCCGACGAGCCGACCGGTGCACTGGACACCGCATCGGGGCACGACGTACGGGAGTTGCTGGTGAATCTGCACCGGGATGGGCAGACCATCGTGCTGGTCACCCACGACCTGGCGCTGGCCCGGGCGTGTGCGAGCCGCACGATCCATCTGGTGGACGGGCACCTTTCGCTCGACACGAGTGCGGAGGCCCTGCGATGAGAGGCACCGGCGCGCTGGGGCGGGTGGTGCGCTCCGGAGTGGGTCGACGGCGGGTGCAGACCCTGGTGGTCGCGCTCGCCACCATGATGGCCGTGGCCTCGGCCGTGGTCGCCGGATCGCTCATGGTCGCCGCGAGCGCGCCCTTCGACCATGCCTTCGCGCACCAGCACGGCGCGCACCTGAGCGTGGAGTTCGACCCGGACGCGGTGAGTACGGCGCGGCTGGACGCGACCCGGCGAGCCGGCGGGGTCACCGCGACCGCGGGACCGTTCCCGGCGACGACGATCCGTCCGGTGGACCGCAACGGCGGGCATCCGCCGGCGCTGACCCTGGTCGGGCGGTCCGGGCCGGAGGCCGACGTGGACGACTTGGACCTGAGGTCCGGCCGATGGGCGACCCGCCCGGGCGAGATCGTGCTGTCCGCCGCCTTCACCGGCCCCGACATCGAACTCGGCGCCACGCTGCGCGGATCCGATGCCGCCGACGCGCCGACCCTGACCATCGTGGGGATCGCCATGTCCGCGAGCCGGACCGCCGACGCGTGGGCCACGCCCGAGCAGGTCACCGCGTTGGGTTCGGCGGCCGGCCCGCTCACCACGCAGATGCTCTACCGCTTCGCCGCGGCGGGCACCGGGGGCGACATCGCCGCCGCCCGGGCTCGCCTCACGGCGGCGGTCCCCGCAGGCGCACTGCTGGGCAGCCAGTCGTACCTGGACACCAAGCGCTCCGCCGACCGGAACGCCGCGCCGACCATCCCGTTCCTGATGGCGTTCGGGGCACTCGGCATCGCGATGTCGGTGATCATCGTCGGCAGCGTGGTCAGCGGCGCGGTCGGCACCGGACTGCGTCGGATCGGCATCCTCAAGGCGATCGGCTTCACCCCGCGCGAGGTGGTCCGCGCCTATGTGGCCCAGGCGTTGATCCCGGCCACCGTCGGCATCGCACTGGGCGTGCCGCTGGGCAACCTGATGGCGCTGCCGCTGCTGGCGGACACCGAGCAGGTATACGGGGACACCTCGCTGTCGGTGGCCTGGTGGGTGGATGTCGTGGTGCCCGCCGCCGTGTTGCTCATCGTCGCGGTCGCGGCGCTGGTGCCGGCGCTGCGGGCCGGTCGGCTGCGCACGGTCGAGGCCATCGCGATCGGCCGGGCGCCGCGCACCGGGCGGGGCCAGTGGGCGCACCGCGCGGCCGGCAGGCTGCCGTTGCCGCGCGCGGTGACGTACGGGCTCGCGAGTCCGTTCGCGCATCCGGTGCGGATGGTCGCGATGTTGCTCGCGGTGGCCTTCGGCACGGTCGCGGCAACCTTCGCGGTGGGGCTGACGTCGTCCCTGAACGCGGTCGGAAGGGCGCAGGATCCGGAGGACCGCGCCGCGATCACCGTCATCGGCAATATCGCGCACGGCGGGCCCGGTGAACCGGGTGGGCCGCGCGACGGGGAGGGCGGCACCACCGGGCCCGCCGTCGATCCGGCCCGGGTCCGCGCCGCGATCGAGGCGCAGCCGGGCACCGCCTCGTACTACGGCCTGGCCCAGACGGAGGTCACCGTGGCCGGCATCGCCGGTTCGGTCCGGGCGACCCTGTATCAGGGCGATTCGCGCTCCGGCAGCTACGAGATGATCTCCGGGCGCTGGCTCGGCGGTCCCGGGGAGGCCGTGGTACCCACCCGTTTCCTGGACCGCACCGGCACCCGGATCGGCGACACGGTGCGGGTGACGTACCAGGGCGACACGCAGACGCTTCGGATCGTCGGCGAGGCGTTCGACACCTCGGACGACGGCAAGCGCATCCACGCGGACCTCGCCGGCTTCGCCGCCGCCCGCCCCGACGTGTACCTGGTCGAGCCGAAATCGGGCGTGCAGCCCGCCGAGTACGCCCGGCAACTGGGCTCGGTGTTGCGCCCGTTGGGCGGCGAGGTGCTGGTCGACTCCGCTTCGGAGGCCGAGGGCCTGATCCTGGTCCTGGATGCGATGGCCGTCCTGCTCACCCTGATGCTGGTCGCCGTGGCGGCGCTGGGTGTGCTCAATTCGGTGGTCCTGGACACCCGCGAGCGGGTCCACGACATCGGAGTGTGCAAGGCCGTGGGCATGACGCCGAGGCAGACCCTGAGCCTGGTCTTCGCCTCGGTGGCCGGCATCGGTCTGCTCGGCGGGCTGATCGGCGTGCCCGCCGGATTCGCACTGCACGCCTATGTGCTGCCGGTGATGGGACATGCCGCCGGCACCAACCTGCCGCCGAGCATCCTCGATGTGTACAGCACGCCGGAACTGCTCCTGCTGGGACTCGCGGGCATGGTGATCGCGGTCCTGGGCGCGGCCGTTCCGGCGGGCTGGGCGGCTCGGGCACGCACCGCGACGGCCCTGCGCACGGAGTGACCCGCTATGGGCGGCGCGCGGCGGCCCGGCCCCGGCCGGCGCGTGCGGCTCAGGCCTGCGACCTGACCTCCCACAGGTCCGGGAAGACCGGAGAGAACAGGGTGGAGCGCAGATACGCGGCGCCGGCCGAGCCGCCCGTGCCGATCTTGGCACCGATGGTGCGCTCGACCATCTTCATGTGTCGGTAGCGCCACTCCTGGAGGCCCTCGTCGATGTCGACGAGGGCCTCGCAGACCTGCGCCCCGTGTCCGGTCTCGTCGATGTAGACGGCCTTGAGGGCTTCCTGGACGTCCGGGTCGGGTCGCCACACGGTACTCGTGTCGCGCTCCAGGACCCGCTCGGGAACCGCGTATCCCAGCCCCGCGAGGTGTCGCAGCAGCGAGTCGAACACGGACGGGCGGTGTGCGGCGGCCTTGAGCCCCTCGTCCTCACCGGTCTCGTAGCCGCCGAACTCGCGTCGCCCGAGCACGGCTTCCAACTCGCGGAACTGCGCCGACTGGAACCCGCTGGAGGTGCCGAGCGCGTCGCGGAAGGAGGCGAACTGCCGGGGCGTCATGGTCTCCAGGACGTCCAACTGGCCGACGACGGTCTTCAGGATCTTGGCGACCCGCCGCGCCGTGTGCAGCGCGCCCGCGCCGTTGCCGCTCTCCAGTTGTCGCTGGAGCAGTGCGACCTCGTGCAGGATCTGCTTGAACCACAGCTCGTAGACCTGGTGGATGACGACGAACAACATCTCGTCGTGTGCTTCGGTCCTCGGCTCCTGGCAGGACAACAGCGTGTCCAGGCGCAGATAACTTCCGTACGTGACGACCGGGGCGTCGCTCATCGTCGCTTCCTCTCCTTGCGGGCTTTTCACCGTTCCGACGGGCCGGAAACGACGGGCACCATCCTGTGCCGGTCGAGCCCTTTCCGGAATGGCCGACGCACGGAAGCAGGCCCGGTGGATGTAATGATCGCGACGCGTTCGGCGTGGTCTTGTTTACGTTCGTGAACCGGCCGAACGGTGGCCGTGCGGTGGCCGCTCGACGGTGGATCTAGCCGCCGGATCCGGGCGCCCACGGCGGGTCGGTGTCGGGAGCGGCGTCGGGACCGGGGGCGCCCGCGGGATCGGCTCCGGATGCGGATGTGGCACCGGACTCGCTCGACCGTCTGCGCAGGCCGATCCGAACGGCGCCCAGGACGACCCGTCCGATCACGCCCAGCGCGACGAGGTCCACCAGCATCTGGATCATGGCCACCACGCGCGCGGTCTCGGACGTCGGCGCGATGTCGCCGAAGCCGACGGTCGAGAAGACGGTGATCGTGAAGTAGAGCGCGTCGGTACGGTTCATCGGTTCGGTGAAGGCGTCCACGCGGTCCGATCCGATCAAAAAGTACGTCGCGGCGAAGAGCACCAGAAGAAAGGGCAGCGAGACCGACAGCGCCTCGACGGCCTGCAGTCGCGGCCGGTCGGCGCGCATGATCGCATCGATCTGCCAGGCCACGAGGGCGACGAACGCGAGCAGCCCGACGATGAGTCCGACCTCGGCGACGAGGTCGAGACGGCGGTCCAACGGAAGGACGTAGTACAGGACCAGCAGCAGGGTGGCGCTCAGCGCGCCGCGCAACAGAGCGAGCACCATCCGCCGTCGGCCGACCGGATCCTTGGTGGCGAACAGCGTTCTTCGCAACGTCGACGTCGGATCTCCGGGCGACTGGTCCGATGCAAAGATCCGCCTCCTCGGGGTCACTGTAGCTCGCATGTGCGGCAAACCGGGATGAATCATCCGGTGTGGCGTGCGCTCATTCCGGTCCAGGGTTTCGCCGATGCCTTGGTGAGGTACTCCGGCCACCCGAACGCCGCCGAGGACCCCCTGGTTGCCGCCGGTCGGCGCCGGCGCTAGCCTCGCTCGGGTGACTGCCGGGTCGGCCATGGGCCATTCACGAGTGGGGCGCCCGGCCTCGGCGTGAGTCCGAGGCGGGCCAGAGCCCCGCCCTTCCCTCTCCGTTTCCTCGCATCCGGCGCCCATCTGCGGCGCCCGTCCCGCACGGATTCGAGACCTGGAGAGGCTTCCACCGATGACGCACGACCAGCAACCGCAACCGCCGATATCCGGCGTGCAGTTGAACCACACCGCCATCTACGCCAAGGATCGGCGGTCGGCGGCCGAGTTCTTCGCCACGATCCTGGGCCTGGAGGTCGGCACCCCGTTCGGGCCGTTCGTGCCCATCGAACTCGGCAACGGCGTGACACTCGACTACTACGAGAAGCGCGACGAACCGATCCAGTCCCAGCACTACGCGTTCCTGGTACCGGACGGGCAGTTCGACGGCATGATCGCCCGCCTCAAGGCGCTCGGCGTCACCTACTACGCCGACCCGCACCACACCCGGCCGGGCGCGATCAACGACCTCTTCGGCGGCCGCGGTGCGTACTTCGAGGATCCGAGCGGCCACAACATGGAGATCATGACCCGGCCCTACGTCCGCCCGTAGCCGACCACCGGGGGCAGGCGACGAGCCCGCCCCCGGCCGGGCCGGCGCAATCGCCGGACTCGGGTCCGCGCGGTCGGCACCCGGCCTCCGCACGCCGTCCGCCCGGCGACACTCGGCGTGCCGATCGATCCGTTGTGGCGACGGCGGATGATCAAGCGGTGACACTTTCCGAGTAGGGTCCCGGATCTGTGCGGAAGCGGTAACAGCGGAACGCGCGGTCCGCGACGGCGGCTAGTTTCCTGGGACGACGGGCCGCCGCAGGGCGTTTCGCACGTGGATCGGTCCGGGGGGACGAGGTTCGCGGCCCGTCTTCGTTCATACACCGAATCCGGGGGGAACACGGTGCAAAACTCCGTTATGTCCACGCGCGTAGTCCGTCGATCCATCCGCCGCGTCGCGCTGCCGCTCACCGCGCTCGTCCTGGTCGCGGGGCTCAGCGCCTGCGAGTCCGACACCGGCGACGCCGACAAGGCGAACCCGAAGGCGGGTGCGACCCGGTCGGGCAAGCCCGGCGACGCCGAGCCGCCCACCGACAAGTCCGTCGACACGTCCGCGGACCCGAAGGCACCACAGGCCAAGGCACCGGCCACCAAGGCGCAGTTGACCGCCGCGCTGCTGAACGCCCAGGAACTCCCGGCCGGATTGACCGTCAAGGAGACCGTCGACCCCGAGCAGAGCGAGATCCCGACCGTTTCCGATCCCCGGTGTCAGCCGCTGGTGGGTCAGCGCCGGACCAGCGTCGCCACGATCGAACGCGACCTCGTCGGCGGCACCGACCCGCAAGGGGTGGTCCAGCCCGACACGGATGTCGTGCTGAGCAGTTTCCGATCCGACCTGCTCGACAGTCAGTGGACCACCTACATCGCAGCCGCCAAGAGCTGCAAGCGGTTCACCTTCCGGATCGACGCCGGCACGGTCGAATACCAGGTGCTCGACGTCCGAATCGATGCCTACGGTCCCGGCAGCATCGAGATCTCCTCGATGTTGCGGGTCCAGGGCGCCACCGCGCCGTTCACCCAGGCCATCGCCCGAGTCGGCACGACCGTGGTGCAGTTGCGGGCAAGCGGTGAGGACGGCACCACGACCGCGCCGACCTTCCCGGACCACCTCGTCCGCGGCCAGATCGACAAGGTCAGGTCCGAACTCGGCGGCTGAACCGCTCGTTACGCCCGGGCGTACGGCCCGCGAGCCCTGCGACCGCCTTCGCCGCCCGCCCCGCGACCGTCTCGATTCGGCCGGCGCGGCAAAGGCGGCCGAAGTGCGCGCTCCCGCTACGGAGTGTCGCCTTCCGTCGCCTCGGCGACCCGCTTGATCGTCGCCAACCGCCGGTCCCAGTCCGCCGCGAGCGAGGCCATCCAGCGCGCCGTCGCGTCCAGTGCCGCGGGCCGTACCGTGTACCGCACTTCGCGACCGATCCGGCCGCCGGTCACCAGCCCGGCCGCGTCCAGGACGGAGAGGTGCTTGACCACCGCCTGCCGCGAGACGGGCAGTCGCTCCGCGAGCGTCGTCGCGGTGGCCTCGCCCTGTGCCGCGAGCAGGTCGAGCAGCCGGCGGCGGGTCGGGTCGGCCAATGCGACCAGGACGTCGTCGACCGCCCGGCCGACGCCGCCGAGCTCGTCCGTCACGCGGCCGCCTGTTCGGCGCGGGTCTTGAGGGCGTCGAGTTCCTGCGGCCAGCCGCCGGAGTTGTCGCGCACCGCCTTGCCGCGCAGTTCCTCGGATCCGGCCAGGGCCGCGAACCCGCTCTCGACCACCCGAAGCCGCGTCTTGTCACCCTCCGCGATCAGGGTGAATTCCACGAGCGTGCTGTTGTCGTCGCGCAGTTCGTGGCCGGGGAACGCACTGGCCCAGCGGTAGGCCAGGTACGTCGGCGGCTCGACCTTCTCCACCCGCACCGGGAAGTCGCCGTACTCCGGGTTCTTCGCCATCATCGTCTCGCCTTCCCTGGCCACCGTGCCGGGCAGGCTCGCCTTGTCGGCGACCCAGAAGCCGGGCTCGGCCACCAGCGACCAGACCCGCTCCAGGGACGCCTCGATCAGGGTTTCGCGTTCGATTCGGTCCTCGCTCACGAGGTGCTCCTTCATCGTCGTCACCATATGATGCAACCCCAGAGTTGCACATCGGCTTACCGAGTGCAACCCGAGGATTGCACCCGGATCGGGGATCACCACCGGAACACGCCGATCCCCACGCCTCGCCGCCGGTGGCCCCGTCCGAACGGGCCGCCGCCCCGCGGCGCGCGGTCGTGGGGCGGCGGCCCGTTCGGACGCCGGCTCAGATCCAGCCCTTTCGGGCCGCGTGCAGGGCCAGTTGGAAGCGGGTCGTGGAGCCGGCGCTGCGGTTGAGGTGCTCCAGGTTGCGCGACAACGTGCGGCGGCTGATGCCCAGGAGTTCGGCGATGGCCTCGTCGGTCAGACCGCTGCCGAGCAGTTCCAGGATGCGGCGGTGGATCGGGCGCAGCGCCGGCGGCACCCGACCGCCCAGGTACAGCGGGAAGGCCGCCCGCCACGAACTCTCGAACAGCCCGATCAGGGCGGTGAGCAGACTCGACGAACGCACGATGAGCAGCGAGTCGTTGATGTCGGCTTCGACGAACGACATGGACACCAGGGCCAGTCGCCGATCGAAGATGGTCAGCTTCACGGGCACGGTCGGCAGGACCCGGGCCTGCTCGCCGGCGGCTATGCATGGCTTGATGTTGCATGCGTAGTAATGAGCGTTCTGCACGGCGGACTTCGAGTACACGATCCGATACGCGACGCCGTGTTCGAGGTTGCGCTCCTCGGCCTCGTTGGACACGCCGCCGGTGTGGTACGGCGGCGAATCGAAGCGCAGCACCTCGGTGGTCGCGGTGTCCTCGGCGAGGCGGATGCGCTCCTTGATCTGCGACCCGGTGAGCACCTCGATCATTTCGTCGGTACTGGCCTGCGGGTGGACCGAACGCCGATAGCCGCGATAGGCGTCGATCGCCGCCAGTTGGGCCTGGCGTAGTTCGGCGGAACGCACGTGCGCGAGGCGTTCGATACCGATGCTCGGTTCGATGGGGGTGACCGCCGCCGGGGCGGGTCCGGCGGCGGAGGCCAGGCCCAGTTCGACCAGGCGGGCCACCGACTTGTCCACGTCCTCGAGGTCCAGCCCCAGGCGGGCGGCCAGGTTCGCCGTCCCGGTCGGTCCCGTACCGAGCATCGCCCGGTAGACCAGGGCCTCGCGATCGGCAAGGCCGAGTCGGCCCAGATGTTTCGGTAGATCCTCGTCGCGCATGCTCGTTCCTTTCGCCTGCCTGCTGCTGCCCGCGGCGATGCCTTCATGGCGCGGACATGGTGCCCGATCCGGTGGCAGCATGGCAGCGCGGCCGTCCGGTTGGGTCGGAGTGCCCAATTCCGCCACTGGCGATCGTGTGCCGCCGCAGGGGCCGGATCGGGAGTAGACCATGCGCACCCCCGGGTTCCGGGGCGTCCCCTCCTCCCCCTGGGAGCAGTTGTGCGCATACGCATCCGAAGGCCGACCGCGGCCATCGCCGCGGCGGTGGTCCTTCCGCTCTTGCTCGTGCCACCCGTCCACGCCGTGGCCCAGTCGACCGCTCCCGGCGGTACCGCGGCCGCTTCCGGCACCGGTCGGCACATCGTGGTACTCAAGGACGAAGCGGCGTCACCGGAGACGGTCCGCGCGGAATCCGCCCGCATCGTCACGACGTACGGCGGCACCGTCCGGGCCACCTACGGCACGGCGCTCGCCGGGTTCGCCGCGGAGCTGAGTCCGGCGCAGGCGCATCGGATCGCGGCGGATCCACGGGTGGCCTACGTGGATCCGGACACCGAGGCGCGGGCCTCCGCATCGGCCACTCAATCCGATCCGCCGTCCTGGGGTCTGGATCGGGTGGATCAGCGCAAGCTGCCGCTCGATCACGCCTACACATATGCGAACACCGCGAGCAACGTCACGGTGTACGTCCTGGACAGCGGGATCCGCACCTCGCACCAGCAGTTCGAGGGACGGGCGAGCGTGGGCGTCGACGAGGTCGGCGACGGCCGCGACGGCCAGGACTGTCTCGGTCACGGCACGCACGTGGCCGGCACCATCGGCGGCCGGGACTACGGGGTGGCCAAGGGTGTGCGCCTGGTGTCGGTGCGGGTCCTGGACTGCCACGACAGTGCCAGCAAGTCGAGCATCATCGCGGCCGCCGACTGGATCACCGCGCATGCGGTGAAGCCGGCCGTGGTCAACATGAGCATCAACGGCTCCCGCAGCACCAGCGAGGAGACCGCGATCAAGAACTCGATCGCGTCCGGTGTCACGTGGGTCGTCTCGTCCGGGAACGACGGCACCGACGCGTGCCGGAACGCGCCGGCCGCGGTCGAGCAGGCGATCGTGGTGAACAACTCCGACTCCGGTGACCGGCGCCGCTCCGACTCGAACTACGGGTCGTGCACCGACCTGTTCGCGCCGGGCACCGGCATCAAGTCGGCCTGGAACTCCACCGACACGGCGACCAAGGCCAAGACCGGAACCTCGATGGCGGCACCGCACGTGACCGGCGCCGCCGCCCTGTGGTTGTCCGAGCACCCCACGGCGACCCCGGCCGAGGTGGAAAGCGCCCTGATCCGGCAATCCACCCCCGGCCTGATCTCCGACGCCCACTCGGGTACACCCAACCGCCTTCTCTACACCGGTGGTTGAGCCGAGGGCACGGAACCGGCCGCACCCCCAATGGAAACCCGTCCCCCGATGAGGAGGTCCCCGATGCGGATCACAGGCATCCCGACCAGGCTCGGCATCCCCGCATTGGCCGTACTGGTCGTCGGAGCCGCCGCGCTGTCACCCACGGCACAGGCGAAGGAGCACTCCGCCGCGAACCCGGCAGCCGCACCCGCCGCCGCGGAGTCGTCCGTACCCAAGTTCGACCACGTGGTGGTCGTGCTCTTCGAGAACACCAACTACGAATCCATCAAGGGAAGTTCGAAGGCACCCTACTTCAACTCCCTGGCCCGGCAAGGCACGTTGTTCACCAATTCGTTCGGGATAACCCACCCCAGCCAGCCCAACTACATCGGGCTGTTCTCCGGCTCGCAGCACGGTGTGACCGGCGACGACTGTACGAACCTGACCGGCGACAACCTCGGACAACAACTCGCGGCGGCGGGCAAGACGTTCAAGGCGTACTCCGAGGGCCTGCCCAAGGCCGGCTCCCGGGACTGCAAGAGCGGCAAGTACCGCCGCAAGCACGCGCCCTGGGCCAGTTTCGCGAACACCGCGGGGGCGAGCACCCACGTACCGTTCTCGGCCTTCCCGTCCGACTACAGCAAGCTGCCGGACGTGTCGTTCGTGGTGCCGGACATGTGCAACGACATGCACGACTGCCCGACCGGCACCGGCGACACCTGGCTGCAGCGCAATCTCGACGGATACGCGCAGTGGGCCAAGACCCACAACAGCCTGCTGATCACCACCTTCGACGAGGACGACTTCCGTTCGGTCAACCAGATCCACACCGTCTTCGTCGGCGACCACGTCAAGGCCGATCACCAGTCCTCCGGCTCGATCAACCACTACAGCGTGCTGCGCACGCTGGAGGACATGCACGGCCTGCCGGCGCTGGGCGAGGCGGCCCGCAAGTCACCGATCACCGACGCCTGGTCCGGGTCGACCCCGGGCGGATCGACGCTGTTCGCCGACGACTTCGAGGCCGATCGGGGATGGACGGTGAACTCCGCCGGCACCGACACCGCCACATCCGGGGCCTGGGAGCGGGGTGATCCCGACGAGACACGATCCACCTACGGTCCCAAGCAGATCAAGCAGTTGGGCAGCACCGGGTCCGGGACCAGCGCATTGTCCACCGGTGCCCGGGCAGGTGCCGACTACAGCTCCAACGACCTCGACGGGGGCGTGAGTTCGGTGCGCTCGCCGGAGATCGCCCTGCCCGCGGGCGGGCCGGCACCGAGCCTGCGGTTCTCGTACAACCTGGCCCACGCGAACAACGCCGATGCGGACGACCACATCCGCGTCCGGGTGATCGACGGTGCGCAAGCCACCACCGTGTTCGAGCGCACCGGCTCGGCGACCGAGGTGGCCGGCGCGTGGCAGAACGCCACGGTCGACCTCTCGGCCTTCTCGGGTCGGACGATCCGGCTGGAGATCGAGGCCGCCGACAGCGGCACGGCCAGTCTCATCGAGGCCCAGGTCGACGACGTCACGATCACCGGCTGAGCCGCACCACCCACAGTCGATCGACCCGGTGGCCGTGCCCCGATCGTGGCCACCGGGTCGATCCCGTCCCCTCCCGCTCGGCATCCGAGAAGGTGAACGCACCCGTGTACCTCTCGACCATCGACCGGCCGGCCAAGGACGCCGCGCGCTCGCGCCGACCGCGCCGCCCGCCGGCCGGGATCAGCGCCAACGTACTCGCGCTCGGCGCCGTGAGCCTGCTGACCGACGTCTCCTCGGAGATGGTCACCGCCGTACTGCCGCTGTACTTCGTCCTCGCCTTGGACATGAGCCCGGCCGCATACGGCGTCATGGACGGCCTCTACACCGGCGCGACCGCGCTGCTGCGGCTGGTCGGCGGCTATCTGGCCGACCGCACCCGCCGGCGCAAGCGGGTCGCCGGGGTCGGCTACGCGATCTCCGCTCTGGCCAAACCCGCCCTGCTCGTCGCGGGCGGGTCGATGCCGGCGCTGGGCGCGGTGATCGTCGCGGATCGAGCCGGCAAGGGCCTGCGCTCGGCCCCCCGAGATGCCCTGATCACCCTGTCGACACCCGAACCGATGCTCGGCCGGGCGTTCGGCGTGCATCGCGCCATGGACAGCGCGGGTGCGTTCGCCGGACCGCTCGTGGCGCTGGGCCTGTTGGCCGTCGTCGGGGCGGCTTCCCCGGCCGCGTTCGACGCCCTGTTCATCACCAGCTTCTGCATCGCCTGCATGGGCCTGCTGACGCTGGCGCTGTTCACCCGCGACCGGCGTGCGGAGACATCGCCGGCGGAGCCGGTCACCGCGCGCGCCGCGCTCGGCCTGCTCGGCTCGGTCCGGGTGCGCCGACTGGTCTACGCGGCGGCCCTGCTCGGCCTGGCCACCATCGGCGACGGTTTCGTCTACCTCGTGCTGATGGATCGTCAGGGATTTTCGGCGGGCTGGTTTCCGCTGTGCGCTGTCGGTACGAACCTCGTATACCTGACTCTCGCAGCGCCGTTCGGCGCGCTGGCCGACCGTTGGGGCCGCAAACGTATGTTGTTGTGCGGCTACACGGCGCTGTGCGTCGGCTATCTCCTGCTGTTCGGCCCGCTGTCCGCGACGTGGACCACCGTGCTCGTGTTGGGCTGCCTGGGCATGTTCTACGCTGCCGCCGACGGCGTCCTGATGGCGCTCGCCGGCCCGGTGCTGCCGGCGTCGCTGCGCACGACGGGGCTGGCCCTGGTACAGACCGCGCAGGCGCTGGCTTATCTCGTCTCGTCGGTCGCGTTCGGCCTCGCCTGGGTGAACTACGGCCCCGCCACCGCGACCAGGGTCGCCGCCGGCGCCGTACTCGCGGCGATCGCGGTCACCGCGGTCCTGCTCCCCGAACCCGCTCCCGAGGAGGCTCTCGCGTGAGTACGCGCATGCGTATCCTGATCGCCGTCGTCGGTTTCGTCTCGTTGGTGGCGGTCGCGCTCGCCGCGATCGGGTCCGCCGCCGGGCCCACCCGCCGGGCCGCGCACGCCGGTACACCGGGCGCGGTGTCCCTGGACCCGGGGCCACGCCTGATCGCCCGCAGCACCGCGCGCGACACCCGCGATCACCTGGTCGCGGTGGCCGCGAGCGATCCCGCGGGGCCCCGCACCGTGGCCCAGATCTCGTGCGTACGGGTGTCCGCGGCCGGCGGTACCGGGATCTGCCTGCGCCTGGCCGACGGCCTGCGTACGTTCGAGGCGGTCGTCCTGGGCCCGGATGGGACGGAGCATCGCGCGCTGCCACTGGTCGGCGTGCCCAACCGAGCCCGGGTCTCGCCCAGCGGCCGGCTGGTCACCTGGACGGTGTTCGTCACCGGCGACTCCTACAACGGCGGCCGCTTCGCCACCCGCGTCGGCATCCTCGACACCGGCACCGGGGACCTGGTCTCGACCCTCGAGGACTGGGCGGTCAGCGTCGACGGCAGGCCGTACCAGGCGGAGGATCTCAACTTCTGGGGCGTGACGTTCGCCCCGGACGACCGCTACTTCTACGCGACCATGTCCACGGCCGGCCGCCGCTACCTCGTGCACGGCGACCTGACCACGCGCAGCATCCGCACCGTCCGGGAGAACGTCGAGTGTCCCTCGCTCTCACCCGACGGCACCAGGCTGGCCTTCAAGTCCGCGGTGGCCGGCGATCCCGACCGCGGCTGGCGCCTGTCCGTTCTGGACCTGGCCGGCGGCGGGGTGCTCCCGCTCGCCGAGACGCGTTCGGTCGACGACCAGGCCGCGTGGATCGACGCCCGGACGGTCGCCTACGGACTCCGGCGCGGGGGTGGGCACGCCGATGTCTGGCAGGTCCCGGCGGACGGATCGGGCGCCCCGAGCGTGCTGATCCCCGACGCGGACTCCCCCGCCACGCTCGCCGGCCCCGTCGAACCCTCCGCGGATCGGCCAAAGACATGAACGATCCCACCCCACGCGTGCCGTCCGGGCACGCCGCCTCGACCGGCTCGGCCCGCACTGCCGTCCACCGTGCGGGCCGAGCCGACCCACACCGAGGTCAACGACCTTTCCCGATCCGGACGTTGCTCGTCGGCCACCCGGTCCCGTTCGCCGCCGCGCTCGCGACGGCCCGCCTTGACCACGGCAAGTCCCACGATTGCCAATGCCGCCACCGAAACCACGAGCACCGCCGGGATCACGACCGTATGCACCCCGTCCCCCCCGCCCACCCGGGCCACGCCCCCACCCCGACCGCCGCCATCGAATGCCTCCCGAAACCGCCCGGACCGTATGGGCCATCCGGACAGTGGAGGAAGCGCACGCCCGCCCGGGCAAGGCGATCACCGATTCCGGCCCGAAATCGCCCCCGGGGCGCGACCGTCGACCGCCCCCGCCGCCGCACCGCCGCACCGCGAACTCGGCTGATCTGTGGCCCTGTTGCCATCACCGTCGGCCGCATCCGCGACGAGTGGCGGATAATCCGTGCAGCGCACACGGCCTGCCGCCCGATCCCCGGAACGCCGGGATCCGGTTCGCCCCGCCCAGCCGCGTCGTTTCCGTCCCGGCCCGGCCGGTGCGCGGCCGCGGCCGGGGCCGGAATGGCCGGCAATCGCCGTCGACGTCGCGGGGGCCCTCGATCGAGCCCTCGACCTCGATCGATTCCATGCAATCGCAACACGGCGCGGGTACAGTCGCATCCCACACGTCAGCCGCCCGAACCGCTCGTAGAGTGGGTCGGGACGGGCTACGGACGGCAGAGTCGCGCGCGGCGATCCGGTGCCGAGGGAAGAGGTGCGGGTGAGCGGGAGAGTGGATGGCGGTCACGGTCGCAGACATGTGCGTCGACGCAGTGCGGCGACGGCCCAGGGGCCGAGCCCGCGAAGCCGTGCCACCCGTGCCACCCGCGATCAGCTCAACTGGCTCAACGAGGCGAGCCTGCGCATCGGTACCACCCTCGACCTGAAGACCACCGCACAGGAGCTGGCCGACTTCACCGTTCCCCGCCTGGCCGATGCCGCCGCCGTCGATCTCCTGGAGTCGGTGCTCCAGGGCGAGGAGGGGCAACGGCCGCGTGGCCGGGGGAGGCCGGTCCGTCGGGCGATGGCCGTGGCGGCGATCGAGCGACTCGCCGACCTGGAACCCGACGAGGTCGGCGAACTGTCCACGTCCGCCCCGGACCGGGACTCCCGCTTCACCCGGGCCCTGGCCGACGGCCGACCGCTGCTCATCGGCAGCTTCGGGCCGGACGACTACGAGGAGCTGGCACCCACCCCAAGTGCCGCCGGCAAACTGCGCCAGGCCGGCGTACACACCTACCTGATGGTGCCGTTGATCGCCCGGGGAGTGCTGCTGGGCCATGCCGACTTCATCCGCGCGGGCGGCCGGCCCGGCTTCACCGAGGCGGATCTGGCACTGGCCGTGCAACTCGCCTCCAAGGCCGCGGTAGACATGGATAACGCGCGCCTGTACGGGCGCGAGCGCCAGCACGTGGCCCGGCTCCAGCGCAATCTGCTCCCCCGCGTCACCCCGCGTACCCCGGGCCTGGAGGTCGCCTCCCGGTACATCCCGACCGCCGATCCGCTCGGAGTCGGCGGCGACTGGTTCGACGTGGCGCCCCTGCCGGGCGGGCGCACTGCCCTCGTGGTGGGGGACGTGATGAGCCACGGCATGTCGGCGGCGGCCACCACCGGCGTGCTGCGGGCCGTCGCACGCACCCTGATGGCCCTGGACCTGACGCCCGAACGTATCCTCGCCCGCCTGGACTTGGCCGCCCGTGACCTGGAGGACGACCAGGTCGCCACCTGTCTGTGCGCCGTCTACGACCCGGCCGAGGGCAGTTACACCCTGGTCAGCGCCGGGCACCCGCCACCGCTGCTGGTCACCCCGGACGGCAAGGCGTCGTTCGTGGACGTGCCGGTCGGTGCTCCGATCGGCACCGGCGTCATCCCCTACGATCCGCTGCGGTTGACCGTCCCGCCCGGCAGCCGACTGGTGCTCTACACCGACGGGCTGGTCAAGTCGCGGACCGAGGACATCGACGTACAACTGGCCCGACTGCGTGCGCTGGCCGCCGGGATAGGGCCGGCCGCGCTGGATTCCGGTGCGCTCGACGACCTCGCGCCCGGCGGTGAGACCCGCTTCGACGAGGCCGTCGTGCTCGTGGCCGCCACCGTGGATCCGCTGCTGGGCACGGACTTGCACACGTGGGACCTGCCCGCGAGCGGTTCGGCGGCGGGCATCGCGCGCAAGTTGGTCAGGGAGCAGCTCGACGTCTGGGAGTTGACCGATCTCTCGGACGTCACCGAACTCGTGGTCAGCGAACTGGTCGGGAACGCACTGCGCTACGGCGTCGCACCCGGCCAACTGCGCCTGCTGCGGCACGACCGTCTGGTCGTCGAGGTCTCCGACACCGGCCCGGACCTGCCACAGATCCAACACTCCTCGCTGAGCGACGAGGGCGGCCGTGGCCTGCAATTGATCAACATGCTCTGTCGGGGCTGGGGTTCCTGCCGGACCCCGAACGGCAAGATCGTCTGGGCCGAACAGGACATCCCGTAGGGAACGGAACGACCGATCGCTGACGATGCGCGCGGGTCGGTTCGGGTCGAGGCTCGGATTCGGGTCCCGGCGCGGGCGCGGGTTCGGATTCAGGTGCAGGTCGGGTCGGCGGCCGAGGCCGGGACGGCGACCGCGTCCCAGGCGGCCTTGGTCTTGCGGAAGACATCGCAGGTGGGATCCAGGGCCTTGGCCGCGTACAGGGTCTGGCGGCGCTCCTGGCGGTAGTTCGTACCGCCGGCCCGGAACAGCAGGCCCTGATAAACGACCTTGGCGGCCATCCGGATGCCCACGCCGGTGACCGGCGTGGGGATGCAGGTCGGGCTGTCGGGCTTGCCGCCGCCTGGGTGGGAGCCCTCGGCGAGCAGGTAGAACCAGTGGTTGAACACGCCCGCCGCCCGGTATTCGTCCATGGTCGGGATCGCCGAGGAATAGCAGTTCGCGTCGCCGCGCAGCGCCGGGTCGTACATGAACCGCAGCGGTCCGCTCCCGGTGAGGTCGACCGTCTCGCCGATCAGGTAGTCCGGGGTGTCGAAGGGCGCCGGTTCGTTGGCGTACGCCTCGGTCAGGGTGCCCATGATGTCCGCGAACCCCTCGGTGAGGCCGCGTTCGGTGAACGGCCAGCCCGGGGACATCCTGTCGATGCCGTGCCCGTACTCGTGGCCGACGAGATCCATCGAGGTCAGCCACTGGTTGTTGGTGTTGTGACCGATCACGATCTTGGTGCCGTCCCAGTAGATTTGCACGTCGTTCAGGCCGACCTGTAGCGGCCAGGTGCCGCCGTTGCCGTTCTGCCCGTTGCGGCCGACCCAGTTGCGCAACATGTCGAACTGCTTCTGCGCGGCCCACATGGCGTCCACGCAGCCCGTCTCGATGTTGGTCGGGTTTCCGTTGCCCCAGTCGTCGACGGGCTTGCTGATCACCCCGCCGGCGCCGTACTTCACACAGCTCAGGTTCATCCGGAGCGGGTCGCGCAGCGAGTACGTGGAGCCGGAGTGTTGCGTGTCGATGGTGATCGGGTCGGGACCGTTCCACGCGCTGTGGCCGACCCCGGCGTGCACCTCGTCGACGGAGTCGAGTACCGCGCCGGTCGACGCGTCGACGTAGACGTGCAGCCTGCTCGGCGCGTTGTCGGTGCGCCCGACCAGGACGGCCTCCCAGGCCAGTTGCGCGGCCCTCGCGTCGACCCGCACCACCAGGCGGTGGGTGTCGACCCGATCGACCACGCGCAACCGCGTGCGAGCGGTGCGTTCGGCCGCCGGCCAACCCACGGTGGGCCGGGTCGGCACGTCGACGCGCACGTCGCCGGCCTTCTGTACCGCGTGCACCCGGCCGCTGCCGTCGGCCAACACGGCCGCGTCCGCGCCGACGACGGGCAGGCCGCGGTAGGTGCGGCCGTACGAGATCGAGTAGATGTCGCCGATCCAGGCGAGCACGCTCTGCCGCAGGTAGCGCTCGCCCGGTGACATGGTCGGGGCGTGCGGTCCGGTCATCGCCCGGTCGGCCGCCGCGACGGCCGCGGCGCGGGAGTCGGCCGCGAGAGTCGGCCGCGGTCGGGCCGCGCCCGACTGGGTGGTCGTGCCGATCAACAGGCCGACCAGGACGGCCAGGACGGTGCCGATCGTCAGCGTTCTGCGATGCATCGAGGCTCCTCGGATGGAAGGCGAACCCCGACCACGAATCCGACCGCCGCCGCCCCCTCGTCCAGGACGAACAGCCCACCACACAAGCCGTTTTCGTCGCCCGAGCGCTCGAAACGCTCACAGCCTCCCGGCCGCGCGTCAAGCACCGCCGCCGCACTGTCACATATCAGCAAACACACGGGCGCGAGGCGGGCGCGTCCCGCGCGGCGGCACGGGGCGAGGGCGATGCGGGCGGGAGCGCCATCACCGACTGGCCGGCCGATGCCGAGTCCGCGCCACGGGTGACCCAAGGGCGCGCACCGACCGCCCCGGCGGAGTGGGCCGTAACGGCGAACACCGCCACGGGGCGCGGGATTCGGATCGGCGACGCGTGTGGCGGCACCCGGCAACTCCGCTGCTGTCACCGGTGTTCAGCGCTCGTTGGTCAGTTCCGGACCCGCCTGCCGCCGATGGTCTCCTCCGCACGTCGCCGCGGGGCACGGTCGAGATCCCACTGCCCGCCGCCCGGATCCTCGCCTCGAGTGTCGGACCACCGTCCGGTCAGCCGTCGGCGATCCGCGCGTATCGGGCACGGAGGCCGTCCAGCAGGGCGTCCAGGCCCGCCTCGAACGCGCTCTCGTCGATCTCGCGTTGCATGTCGGCGAGCAGGTGCGCTTGGTCCAGGTGCGGATACGCGCCGGCGTACACCGCCGCGTCGTCCGGAAACCCGCCCGCGAACGAGCCGAGCGCGGACCCGGTGACGAAGTAACGCATGAGCGCGCCGACCCGGGTCGCCTGGGCCCGCGGCCAACCGGCGTCGACCAGCGCTCCGAACACCGCGTCGGCCATCCGCAGCGCGTTGGCCCGGCGGCCGGGGCCGACGGCCAGTGCGGGTACGAGGTTGGGATGGGCGGCCAGCGCGGCACGATACGAGCGCGCCCAGGCGCGCACCGCGTCCGGCCAGGTGTCGCGACCGGATTCGGTGGCGAAGTCGACGTCGAACGCGGTGAGGTCCACATCGCCCAGGACCGCGTCGACCACGGCGTCGACGATGGCGTCCTTCGTCGCGAAGTGGTTGTACAACGCCGGTCCGCTGACCCCCAGTTCGGCGGCCAGCCGACGGGTGGAGAGCGCTCCGAGGCCCTCGGCGTCGACCAGGGCGAGCGCCGTCCCGATGATGCGGTCCCTGCTGAGCAGCGCCTGACGCGGCCGGCCCACGGCCCACCCCCTCGTGTCGTGCGGCCCGGATGGCGCGGCGAGCCGCCCCTTCCGGCACCGAGGCGGCTTGGCTATAGTCCGAAATTAGCAGTGCTAATTCAACTGTCGGAGCGACCGCGGTTCGGCCGGCTTCGGTCGAACCGGGCACCGAACGGGAACCGAAGAGGCGGCCGATGAACCTGGAGTTGACCGACGAGCACAGCGCCGTACGGGAGTTGGCCGCGCGCTTCGCCGACCGCGAACTCGTCCCGCACGCCGCCGAGTGGGACCGCGCCGAGTCCGTCGACCCGGACATCGTCGCCAAGCTGGGGCGGCTGGGTTTCCTGGGCATGACCATCCCCGAGGAGTACGGCGGATCGGCCGGCGACCACCTCGCCTACTGCCTCGTACTGGAGGAACTCGGGCGCGGCGACTCGGCCGTACGCGGCATCGTGTCCGTCTCGCTGGGCCTGGTCGCCAAATCGATCGCCGCCTACGGAAGCGACGAGCAGAAGCACGCCTGGCCGCCTCGGCTGTGCGCGGGCCGGGCACTGGGCTGTTTCGCGCTCACCGAGCCGGAGACCGGATCGGACGCGGCGAACCTGGCCCTGCGCGCGGAACGCGACGGCGGCGACTGGCTGTTGACCGGCACCAAGATGTTCATCACCAACGGCACCCGGGCGGATCTGGCGCTGGTGTTCGCCCGCACCGGTGCGGCCGGCCACCGGGGTGTGACCGCGTTCCTCGTACCCACCGACAGCCCCGGCCTGGAACGCCGTGAGGTGCGCGGCAAGTTGGGGCTGCGCGGACAGGCCACCGCCGAACTGGCCTTCGCCGCGGTCCGCGTGCCGGACTCCGCCCGGTTGGGCGAGCTCGGCAAGGGCTTCTCGATCGCGATGGCCGCACTCGCCAAGGGCCGGATGTCGGTCGCGGCCGGCTGCGTCGGGATCGGGCAGGCGTGTCTGGACACGGCGGTGCGCTACGCGGGCGAGCGCGAACAGTTCGGCAAGCCCATCGCCCGCCACCAGTTGGTCCAGGAACTGCTCAGCGACATCGCCGTCGACGTGCGCGCCGCCCGCCTGCTGACCTGGCAGGTCGCCGACCACATCGACCGTGGCCTCCCGTACGCCACCGAGTCCTCGGTCGCCAAGCTGTTCGCCTCCGAGGCGGCCGTACGCGCGGCCGACAACGCACTCCAGGTGTTCGGCGGCTACGGCTACATCGACGAGTACCCGGTCGGCAAGTACCTGCGCGACGCCCGTGTGATGACGCTCTACGAAGGCACCAGCCAGATCCACAAGCTCCTCATCGGCCGCGCCCTGACCGGAGTGAACGCCTTCGCCTGACCCGCCCACCGTGGGAACCCGAGTCGCGCCCACCCCGCTTCCGGCCGGTGCGGCCCATGCCGGGCAGCGCCGGGCGGGGACCGATCCCCGTTCGATCCCCGCCGGGTCGGGCCGAAGGCCCTACGACGACGTCACGCACGGCCTCGGCCTCCGCCCCGTGTCGGATCCGCGGCCGCGGCATCACCGCCACATCCGGTCGACGTCGCGCACGCGACTCCTCTCGCCTCCTGCCCTCGGCGGGCGAACCTGCCGGCTCGCCCCCCGACACCGAAAGCCTGCCGGACCGGGCGGTGTCTGGAAACGCCTTTCAGCCTGAGCCGAAACCTGCTGGTCCGGGGGCGTTCCAGGACGCAAACTGTCGTGGTCGTTCCCGCGGCCGCGCCGAACGGGAGGCGGCCCACAGGGCGTTGCGGACGCAACGGACACGACCAGGGGGTACACCGGTGCTGCGCATCCACTTCACCGCGGAGGACCTGGCCCGGACCCGACTCGCCACGACGGTCGGTGCCGCGGCCGAGACATATCACAGCCTGGAACTGTTACAGGGGCAGCGCAGACCGCTGCCCTTCCGGGCCTGGCGCACCGCGGTGGCCGGTCGGGTGGAGGCGGCGGCGGGCCCGATCACCGCGCTGATGCCCGTGCGCGGCCCCGGCCTCGATCTGCGCACGCTGATGGGGGACTCCCTCTCGCTCGACGAGGGCATCGAGAACCTGCTCGCGGTGCCCACTCGGCGGTTGCGCGAGGAAATGGCGAACGTGGACTTCGCACCCACCCACGCGACCTGGGTCCGCGACTTCCTGGACGGCGGCCGGGAACCGCGCCGCGAGTTCGCCGACGCCCTGCGGGCCTGCCACGATGTCACGCTCGCGCCGTTTCGATCCCGGATACGGTCCCACCTGGAGTCGGCGCGAACCGGGTACGCGCGCACCCTGCTCGAGGGCGGCGTCGAGCGCCTGCTGGCCGAGTTGTGCGTGCCGCTCGTGCGGTGGAAACCGCCGGTCCTGGAGGTGGACCACCCCAGGCACGACGACTTTCGGCTCGGTGGCCGGGGGCTGGTCATCGCGCCGACCCTGTTCCTGTGGCGGGAACTGGCGCTGCTCCACGACACCGAGGACGAGACCGCGCCGTACGTGCTCACCGTGCCCACCGTGCGCGAACTTCAAGACGCCGCCGCGCTGTGGGAGCCCGGTGCGGGCGGCGACCGGGCGCTGGGCGCACTCCTGGGACAGACCCGAGCCGCCGCGCTGACGGTGATCAACGACGGGTGCAGCACCACGGAGTTGGCCCGTCGGCTCAACCTGTCGCCGGCGTCCGCGAGCCAGCACGCGACCGTACTGCGCAACGCCCGGCTGATCTCCACCACCCGCCGGGGCGGCGCCGTCCTGCACACCCTGACCCCGCTGGGCCTCGAACTCCTCGGCGGCGGCCGCTTCCCCGGCGCCCACTCGGCCGGGGCCTGAGCACCGCCGGTTCACGCGCGACGGGTCCCCCCGGCACGGCCGGAGCCCCCACGCGTCGCTGCGTGGGGGCTCCGGCTTCGGGCCCGGCCCAGTGCCGGGCCTCGCCCGTCCGGTTCGCGGCCCGCCGCCCGTGGGGTACGACGCGGCCGGATGCCGACTACGAGAGGCGGGTCGTGTCGACCGTCTTCGCCCGGCGGCGGGCGGAACCGAACAGGGGGACCAGGTTGAGCAGGAGACCGACGATCGCGACGCCGGTGACCAGGTTCGCACCGGGCCGGTAGGCGCCGAAGTCGGTGTCCCCGGCGGTGGCACCGGTGGTGACGGCGGTGACCACGGCGAGTACGAGCGCCGCGCCGACCTGGCCGGAGGTCTGCACCAGGCCTGAGGCGAGGCCCTGTTCGGAGTCCTCGATGCCTTCGGTGGCCTGGGACATGATCGAACTGAAGCCGAAGGCGAAGCCGCCGCCCAGGAGCAGCATGGTGGGCAGCACGGTGAAGGCGTAGTTCGGGGTGCCGCCGGCGGTGGCGAGGAACCACACGTAGCCCAGGCTCATCGAGGCCATCGACGCGATCAGCAGCGGCGCGGTGCCGTAGCGGTTGATCAGGCGTCCGGTGAACGGCGATCCGAAGGCGACCACGAGGCCGGCCGGGAGCAGGGCCAGTGCCATCCGCAGCGCGGACCAGCCGAGGCCGTCCTGGAGGTAGAGCGTCATCATGAACTGGAAGCTCATGTAGGAGCCCATCAGCGCGACGATGCTCAGGTTGGCCCGCACCACCGTGCCGATCCGCAGGATGCCGAAGCGCACCAGCGGGTGGGCGAGTCGCTTCTCGACGAACACGAAGGCGGTGAGCAGCGCCGCGGCCAGCACGATGGAGCCGAGCGTGATGGGTGCGGTCCAGCCGCGGTCCGGTGCCGAGACGACGGTGTAGACGGCGAGCAGCATGCCGCCGCTGAGGGTGACGGCACCGACCAGGTCGTGGCCGCCGGAGTCCGCGGGGCGATCGCGCGGGATGAGCACGTAGCCGGCGACCAGGGCCAGGATGGCCAGCGGTACGGGGGTCAGGAAGGTCCAGCGCCAGCCGAACTCGGTGAGCAGTCCGCCCAGGATCAGGCCGGAGGAGTAGCCGCTGGCGCCGAAGACGGAGAACACCGAGAGCGCTCGGTTGCGGGCCGGGCCCTCCGGGAACGTCGTGGTCAGGATGGACAGTGCGGTCGGCGCGGTGAAGGCCGCGGCCAGACCCTTGATGAAGCGGCTGGCGATGAGCAGGCCGCCGCTGTCCACCAGGCCGCCCAGCAGCGAGGCGGCGGCGAACACCGCGAGGGCGATCAGGAAGACCCGGCGCCGGCCGAGCAGGTCGGCGGTGCGACCGCCGAGCATCATCAGGCCGCCGTACCCGAGGACGTATCCGTTGACGATCCACTGCAACGAGGTCGCGGACATGCCCAGTTCGTGGCCGATCGACGGCAACGCGACGCCGACCATGGAGACGTCGAGGCCGTCCAGGAAGAGCACGAGGCACAGCACGGCCAGGACGCCCCAGAGTCTGGGGGTCCAGTGTGGGGCGGACGTTGTCGGGTCGGACGAGGGGGCGGAGTGCTCGCGGGAGGACGGTCCCGCGTAGGTCTCGACTGTTGAAGCCATGGAGGAGAACTTATATGCGCACGCATTGAATGTCTACGCATTAAATGTGGGTGCAATAAATTTGCTTGCATGTTATGACGGGTGGCGTTACCGTGACGCGATGAAGACCGAGGAGCCGCTGATCGAGAGCTGGCGCAACCTGTTGTCGCAGTACAGCCTGGTCGCCCACGAGCTCGATCGCGCCCTGCAGGCGGAGCACTGCCTGACGATGAGCGACTACGAGGTGCTGGATCGCCTGATCGCCGCCGACGGCTGCAAGGCCCGCATCCACGACCTGGTCGGCGATCTGCACCTGAGCCAGAGCGCCTCCTCGCGGGCCGTCGCCCGACTGGAGAAGTGCGGCCTGGTGGAACGCGCGATGTGCGACACCGACCGCCGGGGCGTGTTCGTCACCGCCACCGACCGCGGCCGGGCCCTGCACCTCGAAGCCCGCCGAACCCAACTGGCCGTCCTGCAAAAGCACCTGGCCGGCTGACCGGGCCGGGTTGCCGCCGCGCACCGCGGGCCGGCTCCCCGGACCACAACCGCGCCCCCGTACGCCGGAGCCCGCGCCGGAACATCGGCTCCGCGCTGCCTGCCCGAAGCGTGCACCCGTACGCCCGACCCACCGTCGTCCGCGCCGGAGGCGCGTTGCGCGTGACGGTGAACGTCAGCCGCGCAGCAGCGTCCGCAGTTCCGCCGCCACATCCGTCGCGCCGAGCAGTCGGGCACCGGCGGGGAGCAGGATCAGCACCCCCGAGTTGGCCCGCGACACGATCCGCGCCTGCTCCCAGATCAGCACGATCTCCATGACGACCGCACGGTAGGCGCTATGGGCGTCGCTTCCGCGCGGCTTCCCGAATCGGCGGTGCAGTTCCTTGTCCACCCGGTGCCGGGCCTGCTCACGCCCCAGCCCGACGTCCGCGAACGTCGCCACGAACGTACCGGCGGCCAACGAAACGATCTCCGTGCCCAGCAACGCCTCGACCCCGACGTCCGAACTCCCGGTCATGAGCGCCACGCTACCGGCCGGAGGTGCGATGCTCGCCGTGCCGCCACCGGGGTCCGCCGCGACGGATACACCGGCCGGGAAGTGTCCGCGATACGTGCTCGGATCCACAGCCACCCTGTGCGCGCGCACCGGCCGAGGTCGGCTCAGGGGGTCCGGTGCGCCCGGATCCGGCCGACGCCGACGGCCCGTCCGTTGCCGCCGGAAGCGGACCGGACGCGCTCCGCAGGGCGGAACGGGGGTGGGATAGCGTCACCCACATGTCCGAAGCCCCGAAGATCCGTCCCTATCTGCCCGCCGACGAGGACGCCGCGGTCGACGTCTGGTCCCGGGCGGGCCGCATCGCACATCCGTTCATCCCGGGCGAGGGGGAGGGCGAGCGCGAGCGGGAGATGCGCGAGACCTACCTCGTGCACGCCGACAACTGGGTCGCCGAGGCGGACGGCCGGGTGGTCGCGCTCCTCGGTCTCATCCTCGGCGAGATCGACGGCGTGAGCTGCGGCGAGATCGGCGGCCTGTTCGTGGCGCCCGAGACACAGGGCACCGGCGTGGGCCGACTGCTCGTGGAGCACGCGGCCACGCTGCACGGCACGCTGACGCTGGAGGTGTACGAGAAGAACACCCGGGCGCGCGACTTCTACGCCCGCGTCGGTTTCACCGAGCACAGCCGGCGCACCGACGAGCCCTACGGCGAGGTCCTGCTCAAGCTCGTTCGCCCGGCTCCGCAAGTCTGACCCCCGCGCGGCGAGCCGGAGTCGGCACCGCGACCCGACTCGGCACCGCGAGCCCGAAGCCGACCCGCCCGGCCGGAGCCACCTGCGCTCCGGCCGGGCGGCGGGCATCGCACCATGGTGCGCCGGCCCGACTCCCGCTCTACCGGCCGTAGTCCCGGCCGACGACGAGGGGCTGCCCGGCCGAATCGGCACTGGCGAGGTCCTGCCCGGCATCGATCCGGCCGTGCACCGTGTACTGGTAACACGGGAACCGGATACAGACGACGGGTCGGCTCACGCCGTGCAGCACAGGAAACCCGGCGCGGTTGGCGATCGAGAGCACCGGTCCGGCGATGGTGTACCCGGCGTCACCGCGGTCCTCGATCGCCCGCGCGGGAACCACGGTCCGCGTCCCGGTCAGATTGTGGCCGCTGTAGACGCACAGACTGGCCGCGGGGCAGGAGGTGGCGTCGTCGGCACGGGCGGTGGGGGCGAAGGCCGGCACGCCCAGGAGCGTACCTGCGGCGGCGCCGGCGGCGAGGGTGGCCAATTTACGCATCATGCGAGTGTCCTCACTCTCGATGGGTCGAACCGGTCGACGAAGCGAACCGGTCGACGGGTCGACGGGTCGTGCGCCGGAACTGCGCCGGTTGGTCGGCGGGGTCCGACGCAGGCCACGTTTCCGTATCGACAGCGCTGCGTGAAACCACATTTACGGACAGTGGCGAACCACGCCGTTTCGGCCGCGTCACCGACCGCCGATACCCCTTGGGGGTCGGGGTGTAATCATTCGACTACTGGCGGTAGATCCCAGGAATTCGCCCCCCGGGTCCGCGGGCGAGGTCGCCCGGCGACCCCACCCGGACCGGATCGAGCGGTTCACCCACTCGCTCTCGGACACGACCCCCTGGCCGAAACCCACACGGTCACCGCGCGACCCGGCCGGCACCCCGCTACGGCACCCCGCTCGACACACGTCCCGCCGGTGGTTCGCGACCGCGAACGACCCGACCCTCAGCGCGAATCCGCATCCGTCGCGGTCACGACGGCGGCACGGCCGGCCTCCAGGCGGGCGGCCGGCAGTCGAAAAGGTGAGCAGGACAGATAGTCCACCCCGACCTCGTGGAAGAACCGGATCGACTCCGGGTCGCCCGCGTGTTCCCCGCACACCCCGATCCGCAGCCCCGGACTCGCCCGCCGGCCCTCCCGCGTGGCCAGGTCGACCAGCCGGCCGACGCCCGCGCGGTCGATGGTCTCGAACGGCGAGACGTCGAGGATGCCCCGCTCCAGGTAGCCGGCCAGGAAGGACGCCTCGGCGTCGTCACGGGACAGGCCCCAGGTGGTCTGGGTCAGGTCGTTGGTGCCGAACGAGAAGAAGTCCGCGACCGGCGCGATGGTCGCGGCGGTCAGCGCGGCCCTGGGCAGTTCGATCATGGTGCCCACCGGACAGTGCACCGGTGTCCCGGCCGCCTGTCCGACCTCGGCCAGGACCCGTTCGACCTCCGCGCGCACGATGCGCAGTTCCTCGACGGTGGCCACCAGCGGGATCATGATCTCCGCCCGCGGATCACCGCCGGCGCGCACCCGCGCGACCACCGCTTCGCCGATGGCCCGCACCTGGGTGGCCACCAGCCCGGGAATGGTCAGCGCCAGCCGTACCCCGCGCAGACCCAGCATCGGATTCTGCTCGTGCAGGCGCTCGATCGCCTCGTGGACGCGCACCGCGCGCGGCTCGGGCTCCTCGCCCCTGGCCCGGGCCCGGGCCAGCCGGAGCGCCGACTCGGTGTGGTCGGGCAGGAATTCGTGCAGCGGCGGGTCGAGCAGCCGGATGGTCACGGGCAGGCCGTCCATCGCCGCGAGCAACTCGGTGAAGTCCTCGCGCTGGAGCGGCAGCAAGGCGTCCAGGGCGAGCCGGCGATCGGCGTCGGTACGGGCCAGGATCAGGTCCTCGACGAGGGGGCGACGCGGGCCCAGGAACATGTGCTCGGTACGACACAGCCCGATCCCGCGGGCGCCGAAGCGCCGGGCCCGGGCCGCGTCCTCGGCCGTGTCGGCATTCGCCAGGACGTGCAATCGCCGTACCGCGTCCGCCTGTTCCAGGAAACGGGCGACCGCCTCGACCACGCCGGCCGAACGTACACCGGTCTCCAGGTAGCGGCTGACCGGCGAGGGCACCAGCGCCAACGCGCCCGCGTACACCGTGCCGGCCGTACCGTCCACCGAGACCGTGGCGCCCTGTTCGAGCACGGTCCCGTCGGCGCCGGTGCAGCGTCGGCCCTCGACATCGATGTCCAGGTCGGCCGCGCCGCACACGCACACCTTGCCCATGCCCCGGGCCACCACCGCCGCGTGGCTGGTCTTGCCGCCCCGGCCGGTCACCACGGCCTCGGCGGCGATCATGCCGGGCAGGTCGTCCGGGCGGGTCTCCGGGCGGACCAGCACGACCCGTTCGCCGGTCGCGGCCCGCCGGACGGCCTCGGCCACGTCGAACACCACCGCGCCGACCGCGGCGCCCGGCGAGGCCGGGACACCGTGCGCCAGCGGTGCGCCGTCCGCCTGCGTGTCGAAGCGCGGGAAGGTCAGCTGGTCCAACTGCCGGCCGTCCACCCGGGCGAGCGCCTGCGCCCAGGTGATCGTCCCCTCGTCCACGAGCGCACAGGCGATCCGGAAGGCGGCCTCGGCGGTCCGCTTGCCCACCCGGGTCTGCAGCACCCACAACCGGCCGCGCTCGATGGTGAACTCGACGTCGCACAGGTCGCGATAGTGCGCTTCGAGCAGCCGCAACACCGCGATCAGGCGTTCGTACGAGAAGGGGTCCAGCCGCTCGAGGTTCTGGAGCGGCAGCGCGTCGCGGACCCCGGAGACCACGTCCTCGCCCTGCGCGTCGGGCAGATAGTCGCCGTACACGCCGGGCCGCCCGGTGCCGGGGTCGCGGGTGAACGCGACGCCGGTGCCCGAGTCCCGGCCCGAGTTGCCGAAGACCATCGCCTGCACCGTCACCGCCGTGCCCAGGTCGTCCGGGATGTGCTCGCGCCGCCGATAGACCCGGGCCCGCTCGCCGTTCCACGACCGAAAGACCGCCAGGACGGCGCCGGCGAGTTGTTCGCGCGGATCCTGCGGAAACTCCTCGCCCGCGACCTCGCGCACGATGCGCCGAAACTCCCCGACGATCTCGGTCAACTCACCGACGCCCAGCCCGAGATCGTCGGCCACTCCCAGGCGCCGCCGGTATCGGGTGAGCACCTCCTCGAAGCGCGCCGCGGGCACGCCCAGCACGGTGGCTCCGTACATCTGCACCAGGCGCCGATACGAGTCCCACGCGAAGCGCTCCCGGCCGCTCGCCGCGGCCAGACCGAGCACCGAGGTGTCGTTGAGGCCGACGTCGAGGATCGTGTCCATCATGCCGGGCATGGAGAACCGGGCACCGGAGCGCACCGAGACCAGCAGCGGGTCGTCGGCCGCTCCCAGCCGTCGCCCGATCGAGCGCTCCAGGCCGGCGAGGTGTTCGGCGATCTCGTCCGCCAGTGCGCTCGGCGGCGCGCCCGTGCGCAGGAAGACCCGGCACGCGTCCGTGCCGATCGTGAAGCCCGGCGGGACGGGCAGCCCCAGCCGGGTCATCTCGGCGAGGTTCGCCCCTTTGCCGCCGAGCAGTTCGGCCTGCTCCCGGGAACCTTCGCCGAAGTCGTACACGTACGCGGTCGCCATGGGCATCCCTTCCCGCACGGTAGGCCCGCGAAGAACGGCCCGTACCGACGCGTGCCACCGGGCGCGGCCGGCGCGGATGCCCGTCCGGTCCGCCGAAGCCTCGCCGGCGTCCCCGCATGGGCCGGGAACGCTCGCGTCCACGGCCCGTCAACGCCCGTCGCGATCGTCACGACGTCGACACCGGCTGTCTTTCAGGGTAACGCCGCGCCGGGATGGCGCCGGCGCATCGCGTCCGGGCGGCCGGCGGCCGCCCGGGACGATCCGCGGCGGGTGTCGGCGCCACGCGATGAGCGTCCCGGGCGGGTCCGGGGAACGTGCCGGGTCAGCCGTCGGTCAGTCGCAGCACCAGGTTCGCCCGGTCGATGGCCTCCAGGACGGGGTCGGGGGCGACCTCCGCGGCGCGGGCCGCCTCGACGAGGTCCTCGGGGTCGGTCCGGGCCAGGTCGGCCACCGTGCGGTCGCCGAGCAGGTCGGCCAGGCGTGCGGTGCGCGAGACACCGAGCAGCCGGCGCGCGGGCATGGCCCGGACCTGCTCCGGCCCGTCGGCCGCCAGGATCTCCCGGGCGTGGGTCGAGGCGAAGGCGTGCGCCAGCGCCTGGCGGGTGACGTCGCTCCAGCCCGCGGCTTCCCGACCGTCCCCGGATTGCCCGCAGTAGAAGCCGAACCCGCCGAACGAGGCGGTGAATCGGCGGTTGCGCAGTTGGTCGACGCTCAACGTGCCGTCGGCGGCGACGGTGAAGTCGGCCAGCACCACCCACGGTTGGGTGGGACAGCGCGGGCACGGACGGGTGCCCGTGTCGGTGATCCGGGACGAACACCCGGTGGTCTCCTGTCGGGTGCCGTCCTCGCCCTCGACGTACACGTCGGGCAGCGTGTCCAGCACGCCCAGCGTGAAGCCCTCGCGGACCCGGCTGTACTCGCACGCGGTGTCCTCGCACCCGCACCCGGCCGCCGCCACCGGCACGGTGAGGCACTCGTCGTAGCGCACCGCGAGATAATACGTACGCCCGGGTTCGCGGCGCTCGCGCACCGGCGCGCACCACGGGTCGGTCGGCGGCGGGCAACCGTCGGTACCGCCCGGCAGCGCGTCGCGCACATCCACCCTGACCCGGTGGTCGACCACGATCTCGTCCCCGTACGGGCCCAGCACGTAGCCGGGCGACACGTCCAGGAGCCAGGGCAGCCGACCGCCGTCGCCGAAGCGGACCGTGCGCACGGTCACCCCGCACACCACGCCCCACCCGTGCAGCAACCGGTTGTGCCGGCGCATGCGCTCCAGCAGCCAGACACCGGTCTGGGCCAGATCCTCCGGGCCGACGAGTTGGCCGCCGAACCAGCGCGGGCGCAGCCGCCCCGTGGCGCTGCCCGCCAGGCAGTCGCCGCATCCGCAGGACGAGGTCCCGCCTGCTCCGCCGGCTCCGTCGCAGCCGCATCCGCAGCCGCCCTGCCCGGCCACCGCAATGGGCCGGATCGTTTGCTCGTGCACGCTCAACGTCCTTCAGCTCCTCGATGTGCGTCGTCCAGTGCCGTGGCCGCGACCGGGTGGCGCCGCCCCGCCGATTCCCCGGGCCGGCCCCCTCCGGGCGATCCCGTGCGATGGCGCCGCGCGCCCGTGTCGGCGCTCACTCCGACGCCACCTCGAACGCGAGGTGCACGAACCCACCGGGGTCGCCGTCGAACAGGTCGACGTCGACGCTCGACCGGGCGCCGAGCGCGGACACCGGCAGTGACGGCGAGAGGGTCTGTTGCCCGGACCAGATCGAGAAGAGCGTGTGGTTGTCCAGCCCGGTCCCGGCGAAGTCCGCGTCCAGCGCCGGGGCCGGCTCCTCCGCGCCCACCACGAGCGCCGCGTTCGCGGCCGACACGCGTACCTGGAGCAGGAATTCGCCGGCCGGTTCGCCCTCGACCGGGAGCCGCGCCCCCGCCGCCTCGAACACGTACGTCACCGACTCCGGATCCGCGTCGGAGCGCTTCGGCGCGCCGGGACCCAGCTCCAGGCGCCGGAAGCCGACGAGCCGGTCCCCCTCGCGCTGTGCCTGGAACAACCGGACCCATCCGCCCGGTTCGGCCGTCGCCGCGTCGGCGAGGGCCCGATCCACCGTGAGCTCGACGTGCGGGGTGCGAACGAAACGGGTCCACTCCCGGCGCAGCGCCCCGGCGGCGTCCAGCCGCGATCCGCCCGGCGGCCACACCCGCAGCAGTCGCGGGCCGGCCGCGCCTCTGGCGGTCGGCGGGGGCGGCGGGGTGAACACGTGCAACTCACCGCCCTGCGTCCCGTTCCCGGACGGGAACGGCGGCACCGCCGCGAGCGGCGCCCGATCCACCAGCGCGGCCAGACCGGTGTCCTTGGCGCCGCCGGGGTTCAGCGCCCACAGCGCGTCGCGGTCGGCGACGGTGAGCCCGGTGCCCACCAGGTCGGGGTCCAGGGCCGAGCCGTCCGGACCCTGCGCCTTCGGCGGCCCGGAGACGGGCACTCGGAGGCCGACCACGAACACGGTCGAGGTGAGCAGCCCGTTGCCCTCCAGCTCGACCGCGTACGCCACCCCCTCGCCGCCCGGCGGCACCGTGATCCGGGTGAAGGCGCCGCCGGTCCGGGACAACTTCAGCCGTCGTACGCCGGTGTGGTCGAGCTGCCACAGGCCCAGCCACGGATTCGGCGCATCGAACGCCGCGTCGACGAGCGGGCGGTCGAAGGCGATCTCCATGCGCTTGTCGGCCACGAACGCCCGCCAGGTGGCAGCCGTCGCGGCGGCGCCGACCTGCGGCCACAGTGCGGTGATCCGGGGCGCGAAGGTGTGGCCGGCACAGCACCGGTCCACCCGCTCGGCCAGGCACATGAGCAGGTCGAACAACACCCGGTTGGAGTACACGACCGGCCGCGCGGTGACCGCGTCCAGGTCCGGCTCCTGCTCGGGTTCGTAGGTGACGGTCGCCAGGACCAGGCAGTCGTCGTCGCACCCGCACTCGTGCTCGACCGTGTCGGCGACCTGCTCGCGCCGATCGAAGTCCTCGCCGCGCCGGGCGGGGAAGATGGCCGCGCACTGCTCCTCGGTCAGACCGACCGGGTCCGGCTCACCCTCGGTGATCCGGATCAGGAAACGCTCCAGGGTGAGCGAGGGCACGCACTCCTCGCGCACCTCGCAGTCCACCACCGGCATCCGCACGAACTCGGTCCCGCATTCGTGCCGACACAGTCGAATCGCGACCGTACCCTCGCGGACCGGCTCCCCGCGCGGTGCGCCGGCGCAGTCGGTGGGCTGGTACGGCTCGTCGATGCGCACCGGGTGATCCACCACGATCAGCCGGCCGTGGCCGTCCACCGCGGCGCCGGGGCAGATGGTCACCGCGCCGTCGTCGGCCAACTCCGCGTCCAGCCCGCACAGCACCCCGGGGCCCAGCCCCAGGCGAGCCAGTGTGGCCGCGGTCCGTCGGTGGTAGCCCTGTTCGAGGTTCCAGTGCCGGACGTCCATCAGCTTGCCCGGGTAGAAGCGGTTGCGTACCGGCGGCGCGGGAGCCGCGTCCGCACCCCCGTCGCAGCCGCATCCCGTGTCCGCCGCGTGGTCCTGACGGTGCTGACTCACTTGTGCTCAACCCCTTGGAGATGGTCGGGTGGTCGACCCGCGACCGCCTGGTGTGGGAAGCGTCGTGTCGAGGCGTGTCTCGACGGGACCGCCGACGTGCGCCGCGGCCGGCCCGGGCAGCCGGATCGAGGTGCCGAGCGCGGGGCCGGCACCCGCGGCCCAGTCGGGCGGCGGGCCGGCGACGTAGCTGTCGACGCCGACCAGTTGCGGAATCGCGCCGCGCCGCTCGGCCCGCACCCGCGCGAACACGTGTGCCGGACGCTCCCGTTCGACCACGCGGGCGATCTCGGGCACCGCCTCGGCGTGTTCCGGCGGAACGTGCACGCACACCCGGTGCGCGAACGCGGCGTACAGCGGCGAACCGCGGTCCTGCGCCGGAATCAGGTGGGCGCCGTCGAGTACGGCCGTGGCGTCCAGGACAGGCGGCCCCGGATCCGCGAGGTGCACCGCGGTGTCCCGGCCGAGTCCGCCACTGCCCAACCGCCAGATATGGGCCCCGAGCAGCGGCTCGGACAGCCGCACGGTGACGCCGGTCTCCCGGGCGATCGCCTCGATCAGCCCGACCGGCGTGCCGCGGCGACCGTGCGCGGCGTACGCCCCGGCGATGTCCGCGCGGCGCGCGGCCGAGTCGGCAAAGCGGGACGACGGCGCGGCGTCCACCCAGCCGGCGAGCCGCTCCAGCCACGGGTCGTCCGGACGGTCCGGGGCCGAGCCCGGGTCGAGCGAGGCGGGCAGTTCCGCCAACTCGCGCACCGACGCCTCGTGTGCGCCGGCGAACAGACCCAGCAGTCGGCCCAGCGTGCCCGAGCCGTCGTCGTCGCCGGTGTACGCGGCGGGCAGCGCGTCCAGCAGCCCCCGGCCCACGTGTTCGACGCGCACGTCGTCCACACGCGGTGTGCCGCGCCCGTCGCCGAGCAGTTCGACCGCGATCCACAACCGGGCGCCGGGCGATGCCGGACCGGCCAGCACCCGAACGTCCAAGCCGTCGAGTGGGCCGGCCCGCCAACGGCCCGGGGCGCTCGGCACGGGCGCGTCGTCCGGGTCCGCGCTCGCCGGATCGGGCGGATCGGGCGTGATTCCGGGCGGTGCGAGCATCGTCCACAGCCGCACGTGCGTGCCGGACGGCGCGGGTTCCGCGAGCAACACCCGCACCCGGTCCCAGTGTTCGATGCCGGGTGGCTCGATCGGCGCGGGCAGCACGAGCACGCCGCGCGTCCCGGTGCGCCGGGCGCCCAGTCGGGCGATGCCACCCGGGCCCGCCACGAACACGCGTCCGCAACGGTCGACGCCGATCCCGGCGAGGTCGCCGGCGGCCAGGACCCGGGCCGGTGAGCCGTCGTCCGGGACCAGCACGACACCCGGCCCCGGCCGCTGCCGGGCACCGCCGACCACGAGCACGCCGTCGGACACCCGGACCGCCGCCAGACCGCCGACCCGCTCGCGGGCCGCGCGCAGCGCCGGGTCCTCGGCGGGCGGCGGATCGGTCCACGGGGTCAGGTACTCGCCGGTGTCGGCACGCACGACCACGCCGCGCGCCCGACGCGCCCGGGCACCACGCCCGTCACCCGGCTCGTCCCCGACCACCAGCAGCCGCCCGCCGTCCAGCAGCCACAGCCCCCGCGGCCCGCGCGGCGCAGCGCGATCCCCGGTCGCCACGTCCAGGCAGCCCAGCACGCACACCAGATGGTCGCAACCGTCCACCCGCAGCACCCGGCCGTGCCCCGGATCGGCGACCAGGACCGTGCCGTCGCCCAGGACGACCAGCCCCAGCGGGCCGCCCACCGGATCCAGGTCGGCGGCGGCGATCGGTTCAAGGGCCGCGGCGCCCGGGCTCAGCACCACCCGCTCGCCGTCCGCTCGCACCCCCTCGAAGCGGGCTCCCGGCCAGCGCCCCAGCGCGTTGACCCAGCGGTAGCCGGTCGCACCGCTCACGCCCCCTCCACCCCCATCCACGCGATGTGCCAACCCAGTTCGGTCCGCACCAGGTTCGGCGTCCCCGGATCCGCGAGCACCTGCGCCGGATTGAGCGGCAACGTCGTGGTGCCGCCGACGACACCGCCGATCCGCCCGGCGGGCAGTGGTACCACCACGGTCAGCCGACCCGGTTCCGCGCCGTCCACGTACGGCGTTCCGTCGAGCACACACGCCTGACCGTCGGGTGCGGCGGACGCGCTCAACTCCCGGTCTCCGTCCAGCCGGACCGTATAGGCGGGCGTGTCCCCGAAGCCCGCCGCGCCGGTGTCCACCACGGTGCGCAGTCCGATCACCACCCCCGACACGGGATCCTGGACGGCCGACCACGCGGTGCCGAACGCACCGGTCGTGCCGGTGGCCACGTACGGCGTCGGGAGCACCGCCAGGATCCGGCGCCCGGCCGGATCGGGCGGCGCGGTCAGCGCACAGCCGCGCACGGCCACCGTCGCGAGCAATACGTCCAACCCTTCGCGCAGTTCGGCCGGCGTACACCAGCCCGCCGTCGGGCCGTCCGCGAGCCGCACCGCCCCGACCACCGCGCAGGCTCCGGCCCGGGTCCGCACGTCGGCCTCGTCGTCCTCGGTCCAGCGCAGCGTCAGGCAGAACACCACGTCGCCGCCGTCCGGCCCGGCGGCCACCGCCGGCACATCCAACTCGGCGCCGTCCGGCAGGATCAGGTCGCGTCCGAGCGCGTCCAGCGCGTAGCCCGCGCCGATCACCACGCGTCGCGCGCCCCGGGCGCCGGTGACCTCCAGCCCCAGTCCGACGCCCCACCCGTGCAGGACCCGGTTGTGCAGCCAGCGCCGGGAACGCTCCACCGTGACCGCGTCGTTCAGGTCGGCGGCGGCGAGCACCTGGCCGCCGAAGAAGGTCGGGCGATGCGTGGGCGGCAGCGCCGCCCCACTCGTGGTCGGGCCGGTCATGCGGACTTTCCCCTCGATCGTGAACCCGGCCGGACACCGGGTGAACCCCCGGCCGCATCACCGGGACCGGGCCCGGCACG
>NZ_KB889561.1:458867-482739 GCF_000372745.1 Embleya scabrispora DSM 41855
GGTGAACCCCCGGCCGCATCACCGGGACCGGGCCCGGCACGGCCTTCGGAGGGCGCCGTGCCGCGCGCGTCGCGCGGCACATACACCACCGGCCGCGTGCACGGCACCGGGCACGGCGGGTCGGCCGGCCCGGACAGCGCCCGCACCGGTCGCGCGCCGAGCACGGCCGTCCACGCGAACGCCATCGGCACCGCGGACACCTTCGGCTGCTCGTCGACGTCGCCGGACTCGGGCAGCGCGTGCCGCACGGTGATCCGGAACCCGGTCGCGTCGACCTCCGCGACCTGCACGGTGGTGCCCGCGGTGCCGGCCGGCGGCGGCCCCTGCGCACTGACGAACACCTGTGGCACGTCGGCGAACGCGCGCACGAAGTCGACCCGCGCCGACCAGTGCGCCCGCGAGCCCTCGGCGGCTATCGCGCCCCGGCCCGGCCGGCCCGCGAGCAGCACGGTCGGCCCGGGTCGGTGCGCGTTGCGCCGGGCCCCGTCGCCCACGTCCACCCCGCGCGTATCGGTCCGGTACACCGCGAGCGGCACATCACCCGGCCCGGCGACGTCGCCGGCCTCCAACAGCCGCGGCCGGCCACGCGGCCCGCCACACTCGCGGCGCAGCACCACCGCCAAGGACCCGGTCGCCGCGTCCGGCACCGCGAGCACGTCGTCGTCGCCGAGCACGACCAGGTCGCCGCCGCGGGTGAGGGCCACGCCCGGATCGACCAGGAGTCGCCCGTCGCCGAGCGACCACACCGCGAGACCCACCGCGACGCCCCACGTGCGATGCGCGGCGCGGGTGTGCCGGGCCAACTGCCGGGCCTCGTTCGCGGTGAGGTCGCGCAGATCGGCGGCGGCCAACCGAACGCCGGGTTCCTCGACCACTCGGTCCGGGGTCGCGGTCATCGTGATGCCTCCGCTCGCTCACCGGGTACCGCCACGACGCGATCAGGGGTCATGGTCATCGGGGCGCCTCCGCCCACACGCCGACCGCCGCCACCACACGACCGGGGGGTCGCGGTCATCGCAATGCCCCCACCCGCGCATCGGGTCCCCCGACCACACGATCGAGACCCGCCGTCATCGGAACGCCTCCACCCACCCACCGACCGCCGCCACGGGCTCGCCGTCATCGGGGCACCTCCGCTCGGACGGCGCGAACGGCGTGCTCGCCCGGCACCACCAGGGCCGTCGGCGGCACGCACAACCCGCCGCAGCCCGGCGGGCCGCCGTCGGCACGCAGCGCGAGCGCGGTGACGTGGTCCACGCCCGGGGCCTCGTCCAGCACGCGCAGCACCTCGCTGCGGTGCACATCACGGCCGAACGGCCAACCGGTGCCGTGCGGTCCGCCGGTGATCGGATGCAGGAACGTGTCCAGCGCGGTCCGCACCGCGACGGCCGTCACGCCCGGGTCGGCGCCCGGGAGCAGCGCCACGGTCACCTCGGCGGCGACCACGACGTAGCGCGGCCCGGTGACGAACAGGCGGGTGCCGGTCGTACGCAGCCCGGCCAGGTGTCGGCGCACCGCGCGCAGCAGGCCCGCGGTGGGTTCGGGCCGGCCCCGAGGGAGCGTGGGCACCACGACCACGCTCACACAGCCCGAGGCGACCAGGCCCGGCAGACGCGGGTCGGTCTCGGCGAACGCGCGGACCCGGGCGATCCGGGTCCCGGGGGTGTCCAGGGCGCAGCGCTCGACGCCGGCCAGGGTCACCGCGCGTTCGGGGGCGGCGAGCCGGAGCACCGCGGCGCGGGGCAGCTCGTCGAGGGAGTCGGCCTCGGTCGCGGCGAGTGCGTCCACGAGGCGCTCGTGCGCCCACAACGCGCGTTCGGCGCGGGCCGCGGCGGCGACCGTGTCCTCGGCGTCGGTGCCGCCCACCGCCGGGCCGACCAGGGTGACGGTCAGCGCGCCGGGGGCGGGTGGGCCGCCCAGGAGCACGCGGGTGCGCGCGTCGGGTGCGACGACCACGGGCGCCGGCGGGGCCAGGGCCGCGCTGCGGGCTCCGGAGGTGGTGCGGTACGCGGCAAGCACGGTGCGGCCAAGCTCGGGCACCCGGCCGGCGCGGCCGTCGCCGAAGGTGAGCGTGCCGGTCGCGGCGTCGAGCACGGCGTGCAGGTCGGTGCGGCCGGCCGCGTCCAGATCCGGGACCAGGCGGACCGGCTCGACGCCGCCCACCGGGTCGACCAGCCACACCCGGTGGGGCCCCGGCGTCGGCGAGTCCGCGGCGATCGCGCCGCCGGGCAGGGTGAACGCCTGCTCCGGCGCGCCGTCGCCGACGCCGGCCGCGACGAGTTCGGCCACCAGCCGCCCGGGGGTCGCCGGCGTCGGTGCGATCCAGCGCAGGATCCGCACCACCGGGGCGGCCGGGTCGTCGGTGCGCACGGTCCGTACCACGCGCGCACCGTCCACGGTGATCGCCAGCGGCACCAGCGCGCCCTCGACCAGGGCCGCCGCACCGGTCAGCACGGCCGTCGAGGCGACGTCGTAGGCGCCGACGGCCGCCGTGGCCAGGACCGCCTCGACCGCGTCGGCGACCACCCGGCGAACCCGCGGCGGCGCGTCGTGCCGGCCCCGGTCGAGCCGGCAGCGCACCCACGCCCGGGTCCCGGCCGCGCCGAGCGGCTCGACCGGCAGCCCGGCCGGCCCGAGCCGCAGCCGCACGGCGCCGGATCGGGTCAGCGACCCGGTCCGGTCCACGACGTCGGCGAGCGGCTGCCAGGCGCCGCCCGCCCGAGCCTCCCAGCGGGTGTGCGCGTCGTGGTGCGGCGCGCTGCCGGCGACCTCGGCCGGCTCCGGGTCGGTGTCCAGATACAGCGCGAGGGCGGTGCCCGCGGGCAGCGCCCGGTCCAGGCCCAGGACGAGCGCGGCGCCCGCCCGCGGGTCGGGGCCGAGCGCGTCCACCGGGGCGCCGCCGAGCAGCGTGGGTGTGTGGTCGGTCCAGCCGAGGGTGTAAGCCGACTGTTCGGCCGTGCCGTCGTCGGTGCCCGCAGCGATCACCGACGCGCCGGTCAGCGGCAGCGCCTGCGTCGTTTCCAGTCCGGTCGCGGCGTCGGCTCCGTGCGCGACGAAGCCGAGCCGGGCGGGCAGTTCCGACGGCGCGCCCGGGCCGGGCCGGACCGCGAGCACCACGCGCGCCGCGCTCGGCGCGGCCGGGTGTACGCCCAGCAGCGCGAGCAGTTTGCGTCGATGCCGATCGGTGACTCGCGAGGCCCGGTAGACGTCGGTGTCCACGAGCCACGCGAGCATCTCGATCACCGCGATGCCGGGATCGGAGTGATTGTGGTCGGTCCACTGCGGACTCTCCAGCGGCAACAACGCCCGCGCCTCGGCGACCAGATCCGGCCAGCGTCGGGTGTCCAGACTCGGAGGGAACAGGGGCATGCTTCAGAACTCCCTTCCCGGCGATCGCGAGGACCGCCAAGACATCGACGCGCCGCCCGAGTACGAGGACCCCGGGTACGAGGACCCCGGGTACGAGGACCCCGAAGGCGCCGACGAGCCGGCCGGCCGGGGCGACCCCGATTCCGCCGCGCCGGCGAGCCGCACGACGAGCGGGCCGGCGCACACCACCGCGTCCGCGGCCACCGGCACCGCGTCGCCGGCCGGCACCCCGTCCACCGTCAGGTCGAGCGTGGTCACCACGTCCACCCCGGGCACCGCCTCCAGCCGTCGGGCCAGGTCGGACAGGTACACGCCGCGGCCGAACGGCCAACCCGTGCCCTGCGGTCCGCCGTCGAGCGGATGCAGGAAACGGGCCAGATCGGCGAGCACCGCACCGCGCACCTGCCCGGCGTCGCCGGCCCGGGTCGGCCGCACGGTGGCGGCTACTCCGACCGGGAAGTAGCGCACGCCCTCGACCACCAGCCGGGCCGCCGCCGGCATCCGCGCCCGGACCGCGTCCCGCACCCGGCGCAGCAGTTCGCCGGTGGCCTGCGGCCGGTCGCTGCCGTCCCGCGGCACCACGACCAGCCGGACCACACCCGGCGACACCCGCCCGTGGCGGTCGCGCGCACCCAGCGCGCGGGCCGCCGCGATCGCCGGGACGGTCTCCCGGGCCAGCGCGGCCACGTCGGTCTCGGTCAGCGCGAGCCGGCGGTGCCGCAGCAGCGCGGGGCCGCGACGCAGGACGTCGGGAAAGCGCTCGGCGTCGGTGCCGCCACTCGTACCGCGCGGGTTGCTCACCCCGCCCACGGCCACCGCGCCGACCGCCTGGGTGATCGCGCCGGCCGGCACGTTGCCGGCCGCGCCGCCGCCGGAGCGGTACACCCGCAGCCGCACGTTGTCCGGCCCCACCGCGGGCACCCGCCCGTGTCCGTTCCCGCCGAACAACACCCGTCCGGTCGCGTGGTCGCAGACGTAGACCCGGTCGGCCGGGCCGGCCAGACCCAGCGAGGGCACCTCGTCCCAGCGCACCCACACCTGGGTGACCCGGCCGGTGCGCGGATCGGCCACGGTGCGCAGTGCCGTGCCCGCTCGATCGGCCAACTCCCGTTGCAGCAGCGGCAGGTCCACGGACGCCCGGTCGCCGTCGAGTTCGCGCACCTCCAGCACGGCGCCGTCCAAAACCGGCGTGCGCAGCGCCCGGAAGACCTGTCCGGCGCTGCCGTCGGCCGAGCCGAGCAGTTCGTCGGTGATCGTCTGCACCTGTTGCACCTGTGCCGCGTTGGGCACCAGCGCGTTCAGGGTCGGCCGCGGAGGGTCGGCCTCGGCCGGGAAGCGGGCCCGGATCCAGGTACGGGGCGTGCCGAACCGGGCGGGCGGGGCGTCGCGCAGTTCGCCGCCGGCGTAGGCGCGCGAGAGCCGCTCGCGCACGGTGAGCGTCGCGCCGTCGGCGGCGGCCACGACCACCGGTTCGCCGCCGCGCAGGTCGGTGATCAACAGCCGGTCGCCGGGCGCGAATCGGGCGGCGGCGCCGCGCCCGAGCAGGGTGACCGTGTGGTCGGCGGCGCCGGTGACCGGTGCCCCCGGTGGGCCGCCCGTACCGGGCCAGATCAGGCCGATCACGCCGGCGCGGGTGAAGCCCTCGCTGCCGTCGTCGGTGGCCAGGGCGACCCAGCCGGTGCCGTCGTGGCCCTCCCAGGTGGGACGCACCGGTACCGCGTCGGGGTCCTCGTCGGCGGGCTCGACGTACAGGCCCAGGCGGTCGGCGGGCAGTTCGCCGTCGAAGCCCAGATACAGCGTCGGCGCGGTCTCGGCCATCGGCCGGAACGGGGTCGCGCCGGTCCCGGGAAAGGCGAGGGCGGCGGTCAGATCGGCCCAGGCGTGGTCGTCGAGCGCGAGGATGTGCCGCGGCTGGTCCGGCCCTGCGACGTGCCGGTAGAACACCTCGAACCGGTCCAGCACCGGCGGGCGGGGTTCCACCACGGGCAGGAAGTTGAGCACGCCGGACTTGTCGGTCCAACTCACCTGGCGCAGGAACGAGAAGCTGCCGCGTTCCAGCCGGGCCCGCAACCAGCGGCGCTCGTCACCGGTCACCGGGGCCGGCGCCCAGTCGTCCGGCACGGTGAAGTGCAGCGCTCCCGAGCGTTGCAGGGCCAAAACCGCAGGCGCGCCCGCCGCGCCGATCGCCCGCCAGCGGGTGCCGTCGAAGTACTCCCAGGTCACCTCCGGCGCGGTGAGCTGGTTCGGGGTCTGCGCGCCGGCCACGGCTTTGAGCAGGTCCTCCGGTGCCAGGCTCTCCAGCGCGGTGGCGATCGCCCGGGCCTTCGCCACCTGGGTGTCCACGGCAGACCTGGCCGCGTCGATGCGCGCGGTCACGTCGGTGACGAACGCCTGCGGGTCGGCGCTGAGGAAGGACGGCAGCGGAGTGTCCGCCAGGTACGGGGTGGGTGTGGCCAGCACGGTGCCCAGCGCGGAGGCGAGCGCGCCGTGCGCGGCGACCACCTGCGCGTCGGTGCCGCCCGCGAGCGCCTGCGCCAGTGCGGCCCGGGGCGCGGTCAACGCATTGGCGCCGGCGGACAGTTGCGCGGCCACGTCGGCGGTGGCCAGCAGCAACGCGGCGCTCGCGCGCGGGGCGCCGCCGAGCGCGGACAGCGCGGCCGCGAGGTCGGCGGCCGGATCGGCGGCGGTCTGCGCGGCCTTGACGTGGTCGCGGGCGGAGCCGACGTTGGCGAACAGGCCCGGTTCGGCCTGCGCGGCGCCGCGCAACGAGGTCAGCGCGTCCCGCAGATGCGCCTTGACCTGGGTGTACCACGTGGTCGGGTCCTCGTCGGACAACGGCGAGACCACCGCTCGACCGAGGTCTCCGCTGACCGCGGTCAGCGCGGCCAGCCGGGTCGCCACGGTGCGGATGTCGGCGACCGTCTTGTCCCGGAACTCCTTGGCGTTCTGCACTCCCCCGGTCAACTCGCCGGTGCGCTGGTCGGCCTCCTCCGCCGCGGTGCGCGGCCGGCCCACCACCACCGTCACCCGGGCGCCCGGCTTGGCGAACGCGGCGTCGCACGCCACGTGGAACGCGCTGCCGCGCACCGGTGCCGGGCCCAGCGGGGTGAACGCCCGGGTCAGGTCCACCGCCTGCGCGTCGGCGACCGCCTTGTCCGGAACCAGGCCGGTCCGCAGGGTCAGGTCCAGGTGGGCGGGGGCGTCCAGGGCGAGCGGCGCGGTGAGGTCGTCGGGGTCGTCCAGCGGGAAGTAGTCCACACCCGGCTGCGGAACGCCCGTGCCCGCGGTGAAGGTGTCGGCGGCGGTGGGCGGCACGGTGACGCCGAACCGTACGGTGTGGCCCAGGTGTTCGGCCGCGACGGTGACCGGGATGCCGGGCTTGGCGGCCTGGTTCTCCTTGCTGCCGGCCGTGGTGTCCGCGACGTGCAGGGTCGCGGTGGCCGGCGCGGTCGTGCCGTGCGCGGCGTGGACGGTGACGGTCGTGTCGGCCCCGGTCGGCGGTCCCGCGAACAGCGCCAGGCGGGCATGCGTACCGACCGCCGCCAGCCGCAGGTGCGCCAACTCGGGCACCACGAAGCCCGGTTGGGCGCTCAGTCCCGAGTCCAGCCGAGCCCGTAGCCAAAACGACTCGATGCCCGAGACGGTGGTGGCCACCGCCGTCGCACAGGGCGCGACCAGATGCACCGTGCCGGAGCGGGTGAGCCCCGCGGTCCCGTCCCGGGAGGCGTCGTCGCCCTGGCCCCAGGGCGCGAACGGCCGCCAGGCCGCGCCGTCCCACCACGTCCAGGTGATCCGCAGCGGGGTCGAGGCCGGCCGGCGCAGGACGACGGTGATCTCCACGCCGGCCCGCCCGGCGAACGCCAGGAGCGTGTCGTGCGCCAGATACAACTCCCGCACGGCGGGCCGCAGTCCGGTGAACAGCGTGACCGGACGCCGGGCCGGCACGTCGGCGGAGTGTTCGGCGGCCGCATCCGCGCCCGGGTCCAGGCTCCACACCTCGACCAGGGGCGCGCCGGCCAGCGCCACCGTCTCGCGGGTCTCGAAGACCAGCGGCGCGTCCTGCCCGGGCACGGTGGCACCCAGCCGGGATCCGGCGGTCACCCGGGCCCCGCTCACCCCGGGCAGCGCCTGGAGCAGCACCGTGCCGGCGGCGCCCTGCGCGGGCAGCAGCGATACGCCCACCATGTCCAGGAGCGCGGCCAGTTGCCGGTCGGGCAGCGCGGCGAGCCGCTCCTCCAACGCGGCCAGCAGCGCGCCGAGTCCGTGCGCCGCGCCCAGCGACGGTCCGCCCGGGGTGGGGTGCCAGTCGGGCACCCAGCCGGTGCGCGCGGCCAACAGCGCGGCGACCACCTCGGCCCGACTGCGCGGCGCGCTCACGTGGCCGCGCCTTCGTGCAGGTGGAACGGGTAGACGAGGTTGTAGAAGGTGTTGGTGGCGCGGATCCGGTAGTCGATGCGCACGTCCAGTCGACCCGCCGCACGATCGGCCACCGACACGTCCACGCCCAGCACGTCGATCCGCGGCTCCCACGCGGTCAGGCCCTGTTCCACCCGCAGCCGCACCAGCGCGGCGGTGGCCGCGGTGACCGGCTCGAACAGCATGTCCTCCAGGCCCGCGCCGAAGTCGGGACGCATCACCCGCTCGCCGCGCCGGGTGCCCAGGATGAGCAGTACCGACTGGCGGACCTTCTCCGGCCCGGCCGCCTGGGCCGCCTCGCCGAGCGGGTCCAGCCGGGCCGGCGCGGCCCAGCCCCGACCGAGCACGGCGGCATCGTCGGGCGTGCGCTGCACGGGGTCGGGATTCAGCGGCGCGTTCGGCTCGGCCACCGTCAACCTCCGATCAGCACGGTCGGCACGCCCGCCACCACCGGCGCACCACAACCCGCCAGGTCGCCCTGGCGCAGCGCGCCGCGGCCGCCGACGAGCACCGTCGCGGAGCCCTTGGTGAACGGCGACGGCGGATGCGCGGCGGGCGGCGGGAAGGCGCACGCGTGCATGTCGCCCTGCACCGCGGCGGGCAACCCACCGATCAACACGGTGGGCACGCCGGGTCCCGCGACCATGCCGGGGTGACCGGTGGGGTCGGTGACGCGCGCTGCTGCGGGCACGACTGCCTCCTCGGGGGGTGGGTGTACTCGGGTCGCGGGAAACGGGGTGGTCGGTATCCAAAGGGAGGGTCAGTTGATCTTCACCAGCGCGCCCTGGATGCTGCACGTGGCGGCGGCCTGCACATCCGCGCGCGTGGCGTTCACCGCCAGACCGTTGCCGGCCTTGACGCTCACGTCCAGGCCGCTCACGTCCACCGAGCGGGTACCGGAGACGGTCACCGCGCCGGACGTGGTCAGCGAGATCTTCGCCGCGCCGCCGGCCACGGCCAGGGTGATCCCGTCGACGGCGATCTCGATCGAGTGGCCCAGCACGTGGGACAGGGTGATCGACTGGACGAGATCGTCGATGACCACCTCGTGGCCCACCGGTGTGCGGATGACCCGCTTGCTCACCGAGTCGATGGGCAGATCCACCGGAGGACGCGAGGTCATCGTCCACAACCCGCCGAGCACGTAGGGCTCGCGCACGTCGCCGTTGCGGAACGCGACGAGCACCTCGTCGTCCGGCTGCGGCATGAACCACACCCCCGAGCCGTCGCCGGCCACCGTCGCACACACCCGCGCCCACGGCTCGATGCCCGGCAACCACGCGTACCTGACCTGCACCCGTCCGGCCCCGGTCAGATCCAGGTTGTCCACCACCGTGGCGGGCGCCACGCCGGTCACCCGCGGACTGTCGGACTCGTGGACGTCGTCGAGGGCGTCGAAGAGCGGTTCGAACATGCCGGTCCTCCCATGGATCGAGCGGTACGTCGGGAACGGGTCGGGGGCGAAGCGGCCGCCCGGCGCGGGCGACGCGAAAGCGGCCATCGGCTCACGAGTTGGGCGCCGGCAACGACAGCAGCCCGCCCTGGACGCGCACCGCGCCCTGCGCTGCGGGCGGGATGCCGTCGAACCAGATCTCCTTGCGCAGGTCGAACGAGGTGCGATAGCCGCCGCCGTCGAGGGTGTGCTGCGCCGACACCACCCGCCACAGGCCGCCGAACGTCTCGCCGACACCCTCGATCCGCAACACCCGGCCGGCGCTGATCCGCGGATCGCCCACGCACGAACCACTCGCGGTGGTACGCCGGTTCAGCCTCGGCAACAGCTTGGCGACGATCAGCCGCGGGGCGGTGGCGATGGTCACCGGCTCGTCCACCAACAACACCTCGGCGCCGCCCGCGATCGGCAACCCGAAACCCGGGGTCACCTCGATGGTGAGCGCCTGCCGGTCCCAGTCGTAGCCGACCGAGACGGTCAGTTCGAGCCGGATCTCCGGCCGCCACACCCGCACCGACACCCGCGCGACCTGGCCGACCGTACTGATCCGCGGGGTGAACTCCATCAACGAACGCCCGTAGCGCAACGTCACATCGGAGGAGAGATTGCCGGCGGGCGACATCAACCGAAGCACGAAACCCGACGGCTCGTTGTCGTGCTCGACGATCAACTCCCACGCGTTCTCCACCGCGATCTTCTTCAGGAAGTCCAGCGTGGTCTCCGACTGTTGGCGGCGCACCACACGCTGGCGCATGCTCGGGTCCTCCGCCGAGGCCACCACGTCCACCACACCCAGTGCCGCGGACAGGAACGCGCCCAGCGGGTCCAGCAGCGGGACCATGCCGTGCTCGATCGCGAGCACCGGCGCCACCACCGGATCCGGCAGCGGGAACACCCCGAGCTTGGGCACCGGCACACCGAACCAGCGCGCGGGCGAGGCCGCGGCGAGCCGGGTGCGCCGGTCCTGGGCGACCACCCGCAACATCGGCATGCCGTCGGAGGGGAAACTCGCCTCGGTGCCGACCACTTCGCCGGTGAACAACCGACGCGGTTCGTCCGGCGCGTAACCGAGCGCGATGCTCACCTCGGTGTCCAGCCGCAACAGCGGGTCGTCGAGCCAGCGCAGACCCTCGTTGGCGAGCGAGACCTCCAGCCGATCCGCGTCGCCCATGCCGGTCTGGCAGGTCACGCCGGTGACCGAGCCGCGCAACGCCGCCGGCGCCGGCCGACCGGCGAAGCGCAGCCGCATCTCCGGGGCGTACTGCGGAAACGCGCTCATGCCGGCACCTCCCGGGGCGGCGTGTCGAAGACCTCGTTCGTGGCCGGATCCCGATACGGCAGCCGGGGCAGGTGCAGCGTCGCGCCGACCGGCAACACCCGCGGATCGTCCAGGCCGTTGTGCAGCGCGATCGGCCGCCACGCGGACGCCGAGCCGTATTCGCGCCAGGCGATCAGTTGGAGGCTCTCGCCGGCGACCACGGTGTGCGCCTTGGTGTAGTCCGAGGTCTGCCGCTTGACCTCCTTCGCCTCCATGTCCACATTGCGGAACTCGCCGAAGGTGACCGTCAGTCGGGCCCGCACCGGGGTCCCGTCCGGCTTGAACATCACGAACTTCTGCGCGACCCGGGTCAGCACACACGTGAAGGTCAGGCTCGACCACGCGAACACCAGCGGCGGCGGCGCGTGCAACGTGGGATCGATGTCCATCAGATCCACGATCCGGCGGACCAGGATCCGCACGTCGCTGCCCGCACCCGCCTGGTCGTTCGCCTCCAGCGAGTCGAGGAACAGCTCCATCTCCAGCGTCTGCGCGTTGCCGTGCACGAACTGCACGACGGGCGCGGACAGCCCCGGCACCGGGAGTTGGGCGTAGGTCGTCTCCCGGTTGACCGTGTAGTCCTCCGGGTTGAACAACACACGGGTACGCGCACCGGTGACGGTGTTGGTGATCGTCGCGCGTTCCATCACGGTCATCGGCTCCACCCCCGACGTTCCCGGCGGGCGAGCACCCGACGGTCGATCTCCCGGACCACCCCGTCCACCAGGCGCGGCAGGTCGGCCGAGGTGAGCGCGGGCGCCGTCGCACCGTGCCCGTGCGCGGGCTCGACCCGGCCGCGCACCGACGCCTCCGCCGGCGCGGGCCGCCGCTCGGCCGCGGTCGAAACCGGCGCCGGGCGGCCGGGCAGGGTGAGCGTCAATCCGCCGCGGGGCCCGCCGGCCCGACCGGGCGGGGCGGCCGGGCGGGCGTCGCGCGGCGTCGCGCCGGGGCGGCCGGCTTCCTCGATCCGTCGACCGTGGCCGGCCCCGTGCTCGTACAACTCCCGTGTCACCCGGCCACGTTCGGCCACCGCACGGCCGGGCCCCGCGAACGCGGTGCGCAACACGGGCGCAGGCAACCGACCCGGACCGGCGGACGGCGACCCGGACGACCCGCCGGACGGCGCACCGGCCAGGGCCACCATGCGCGGCACGCTCACCCGCACATCCAGTCGTACGTGCGCGCAGCGCCGGATGTCCGGAGCGGACCCGGACGCCGAGCGTGGCGCGCGCGGGGGCACCGGGCGCGGCGGCGTGTGCAACACCAGCCCGATCCCGGGCAATCCGGCCTCCACCCGGCCTGCGGCACGGCCGCCGACCAATGCCTCGGCCCGGGACCGGAGGCCGGCGAGCATCGACGCCGAGGCCGATCGGACCGGCCATCCGACCGCCGGTACGCGTACTCTCGTGACGTCCACAATCCCCTCCTTTCCCCATGCGATCCACGCGGTGCGGTCCTCGCGACGTCGGTGGGCCGTGCCCCGCGCGCTCCGCTCTAGAGCGCGTCGTTGAGGCGCTGGTTGATGGCCGACACCCGCTCCACCCACCGTCGGCGTTCGGCGTGGTCGAGGCCCATCAGTTCGGCGTGCGACCAGTGCAGGTGGTAGGCGACGAAGGCGATCTCCTCCCTCAGCCGATCGACCGGATATCCACGGATCCCCCCAGGCGCTCGTGGCCCGGGCGGACCTCCTCGCCGCAGTTCGGGCAGGACCCGTCCGCCGAACCGAGCGGCTCGTCCACGGTGTTGATCCGGTTGTACAGCTCCTGGAGATGCGCCAGGTCGGCGGCGAACAACGTCTCGATGGTGCGCGGCGTCACCGTCTCGACGCCGCCCACGCGGGTGACCACCCGGCTGAGCAGAATCACCGAGAGGTAGGCCGGATTGCGCTGCACGCGCGGGTCCGCCAGCGGCAGGATCTCGTCGGCGGCGGTGGCGAGCCGCATCGTGCCGTCGCGATGCAGCGCGCCGTCCTCACCGAGCAGCCCGATCGGCAGCGTGAAGTCGTGTTCGATCTGAAGCATGGTCACTGCACCCGCACCAGGCCCTCGTGGACCAGTTCGAGGGTCTCGATCGCGATGTCGTCGGACTCGGCCGTCAATGGCGGAGCCGTGTACTTGGTCGGCCAAGCCCGGACGAAGTTCCACCGCGAGGTGACCACACCGCGCCGATCCAGCAGCAGCACCGCGCCGTTGCGCCGCAGGATGTCGCCCTCGACGATCTGCTGATGCCACTCGTACAGCTCGGTGTCGGTGGTCATGCCCCACTTGAGCATGATGTTGGCGTATTTCGCCTGACCGGGGAACTTGTACGGGGTGATGTTCCAACCGCCCTCGCGGTGTTCCATCACCTCCACCGTCGCGTCGAGGCCGCTCACCTCGTGGAACCCGACCCGGATGATGCCGTCGAGTTCGACCTTGAAGTTGAAGTTGACAAAGGGATCCTGGATATCGCCCGTGCTCACGGCGTCCTCCGCTGCCTGTCCGTTGCCGATCGTGGGTGCCCGCCGGCGGGCCTGCCCGCGGGTTCGAATGCGCGCCTCCGCGCGCGGCCGGCCGCTACTGTTCGCTCACTTCCGCGCCGCCGTCCCAGATGCCGATGCGGACCACGATGAACTCCGCCGGGTACACCGGCTGTACGCCGATCTCGATGTAGAGCAGGCCGAGCTTGCGGGTGCTCGGCGGATTCAACGCCTCGTCGATCCGGACGAAGAAGGCGTCCTTGGCCTTGGCGCCGAAGAGCGCGCCGTCCCGCCAGACCCGGGTGAGGAATTCGGTGAGCGTGTGCCTGAGCCGGCCCCACAACTCCAGGTCGTTCGGCTCGAACACGGCCCCGCGCAGGCCCTCTTGGATCGACTCCTCCAGGAACAGGAACAACCGACGCACATTGATGTACTGCCAGTTGCGGTCACCCGTCGTGGTTCGCGCACCCCACACCACCGGCGATCCGCGCCCGGGCAGAATCCGCAGCGCGTTGACGCCGTCCGGATTGAGCAGGCCCTGATCGGCGTCGCCGAGCCGGCGTTCGAGTCCGAGCGCGCCCGCGATGCCGACATTGGCCGGGGCCTTGTGCACACCGCGGGTCGCGTCGGTGTGCGCGTAGATCCCGGCGATGTGGCCGGACGGCGGTTGGAGCACCACCGCCACCTTGGCCGGGTCGCGGAGTTGGATCCACGGGTAGTACAGCGCCGCGAAACCCTTGTCCAACGCACCCGTGAGCTGCGCGCGTTGCGCCTTGACGGTGACCACGTCGATGCCGGGCGCACTGTCCAGGATCGCGAACCGGTCGTAGAGCGACTCGCAGTGCTCGACGATCGCCCGCTGCGCGCCGATGTCGGTACACCCCGGGGCCAGCACGAGCGAGATCTCGTCGATCGGCCGCAGCAGCTTCAGGTGCTCGTCGATCCGGCCGGCCACATCCGCCCAGGACGTGGCCGGGTCGTCGGCGACCGCACCCGCCAACACGTACGTTCCGGCCTTGGGCCGCGGATCACCGACCGGTGTCGGGGCGTTCGGGGAGATCACGATCCTCAGGTAGCTCCGAGGCACCACCGGACCGCCCCACCAGCGCGGATGCGACGGCGTGGTGGACAGATTCGGGTACGTGGCCGCGTTGCCGTCGCGGTCGGTGACGGTGAGATCGAACTCGGCCGTGGCCACTCGGGTGGGCCCGGCCAGCCTGTATACCTTGGTCAGCGGCCTGCGCAGGGTCAACGCGTCGTTGGTGACCGCGGCGACGATCCCCCACTCGGTATTGGTGCCGTCGCCGATCCGCACCGACGAGCCGACCGGGACCAGCGGACGCAGTGCGATGCCGGCCGGTACCGTGAACCGCAACACCGTGTCCCCGGCGGCCAGGTCGTCCGAGGTCACCGTGCCGCCGACGAAGTCGGTCGCGCCGGACAGGCCCTCGTCGAGCACGATCGTGTCCGGCGCCTGTACCGACCTCACCCGCAGCTTCCGGGTCTCCGCGCCCTTGGCCACGACCACCCGTTCACCGGCCGCCAGGCCGTCGACCGCGTTCACGGTGAGCACACGCCGGGTGGCGTCCACGGCGGTGATGTTCGCCGTCCCGCGCGCCACCGGCAGATCGGTCCCGGCACCCGCCGCCGTCAACGCCGCGCCCAGCGCACTCGAATCGGTGACCCGGACCGAACCTCCCGCGCCGTCCGGACCGTCGAGCAGCGCCACCGCCCGGGCCACGGCCGGCGCACCCGTCGCACGACCCGGCAGATCGGCGCCGGCGGGCGTGGCGGTGCCCACCCGCAGGACGAAGCACTGGGTACCGCCGTTGCGGAAGAACCCGTCGACCGCGAGCGGCAGATAGTAGGGCACGTCGCCGCCGTCCACCGGCGGCCCGAACTGCGCGGTGAACGCGTCCGGACTGGTCACCAGGGTGGGTTCGGCGATCGGCCCCTGCCCGCTGATGCCGATGAACGCCGCGACACTGGTCGACACGCCCTGGATGGGCGCGGCGGGCTCGGTCTCTTCGATGTAGACGCCGGGGTACGAGACCTGCACGGCCATGGCGGATGTCCTCTCAGGTGAAGCGCAGTTCGATCAGCGCGTCGGGTGATCCGGGAACCTGGACCGCACCGGGTGCCGGCGGCGGCAATCCGGCGGCGGTGACGCGCGCCTGGTAGGCGCCCGGTCGCAGACCGACGAGCACGAAGCGCCCGTCGTCGCCGCTGCGCACCCGGGCCACCTCCCGACCCGCCGGGTCCACCAGCACCACGTCCGCGTCGGCCACCGGGACCGCCGGCACCGCCGGTCCCCCGGTGGCGTCGAGCACGAGGCCGCCCACGTCGGCGAGTTGCTCGCCGTGCCCGTCGCTGGCCCGCGTCGATCCGCCCTCGTAGGCGTCGTAGGAGGTCAGCACCGTGTGCACGACGCCGTCGAGCCGCCGGTCCGGTTCCGGAACCGGCATCGTGACGATCAGATAGACGGCCGGTCGCCAGGACGTGGCCCGGCCGACCGTCCCCCAGAACTCGGCCAGCTTGCTGAAGCCTTCCGGCGGCACCACCTCCACCGGCAGCTCCGCCTCGCGCAACGTCGAGGGCAGCTTGGCCAGTTGCTCGGGCGTCAGGATCGCCGAGGCGACCAGCGGGTCGGCGTCGAGCAGGAGTGCCAGGACCGCGCCGAGCACCGTGTGCTCCTGCTCGGTGGCGGGCATCTGCGCGCTGTCCTTGGCCGCGTTCCACGCGGTGATCAGGTAGTGGCAGCGGATCCGCGCCGGTTCGCGGCGCTCCACGATTCCCGCGTCGGAGGTGATCCGGCGCCGGATGTTCATCCGCATGTGCCGGTCCTCGCGCAGGTCGACCAGCGCGCAGTTGACCCACACCCCGGTGCTCGCGCCGACCCGCTGCCGCCAGTCGTCGTCCGGCGGCTGAAACCCGATCCGCGCACTCGTCAGCCCGGGCACACCCGCGACCAGGGTCTCCCGAATGATCAGGTCGAGGATGTCGATCACGGCTTCTTGCCCCGTCGGGAGGTGGGTTCGAAGGTGATGCCTTCCTTCGGGCCGCCCGGCCACCAGTAGTTGATCCGGCCGCCGCTGCGGTCCGCGCCCGCCTGCATCGCCGCCAGACAGGGATCGCAGGGGTTGTACTGACCGGTGATACGCATCGTCTGTCCAGGCTTCAGCGGGATCTCACGCGACGCCTTGGCCTCGGTGTGGCTCTCCTGGTTGGCCTGGTTCATGCCCACCTCCTGCCGCCGCTCCTTGGTGACACCACCGCTGTGGACCGTCTCGTGGTGGACCGGGTAGCCGTCCTTGTCCACGACCCTGACGCTCGCCTCGTGCGGGGGCCGGAAATCATCCTCCGCATGGCGCTTCACATCGGCTTCCAGACCTTGCTTGTAGCGCTGCGTCAGCACCTGGCCCGCCACCGGATCGCTCTTCTCCAGAGCCGCGAGCACGCGGTCCGGCTGGGTCTTGTACAAGGCTTCCAGTCGATCGAGGCCGGGGCCGTTCTTGTCCCGGCGAATCTCGGCCCGCAACTCCGCCGCCCGGGGCCGAACTTCCCTGAGGCGCCGCCGATGGGCCTGCTCGGTCGTCTCCGCGGAGCCGGTTTTCGCCGCAGCCGCCGCCTTCCGAGCCGCAGCGGCCGCCTCCTTCGCGGCCGCCTTCGCCGCAGCGGCTTCCGCCCGTTCGGCGGCCTTCCTCGCCGCCGCTTCCTTCCGGGCCGCAGCCGCCGCCTCCTTCGCAGCGGCCTTCGCCGCTGCCGCTTCCTTCCGGGCCGCGGCAGCCGCTCCCTTCGCAGCCGCCTTCGTCGCAGCCGCTTCCGCCCGTGCGGCAGCCTTCTTCGCCGCCACGTCCTTCCGGGTTGCGGCCGCCGTCTCCCGCGCGACGGTCTTGGCGGCCACCTTTTCCCTCCCGGCCGCGGCAGCCGCCGGCTTCCGGTCCGAGGTCTTCCGCGTCGCAGTCGCCCCGGCCTTCGGAACCGTCGTCTTGGTCGGCGTCGACGCGGCCGTCTGGGACCCGGGTCGAGCCTCTCCCCCCTCGACCGGCGCGGGCACGCTCTTCGCCGGCGGCGCGGTGGTCGTCCCCGCCGACGTCTTGTCGGCCCCGGCCTCGGACCCCGAAGGCTTTTCGACCGGACTCGTTTTCACCGGCCCGATCCTCACCGGCCCGGTCTTCACCGGCCCGGTCTTCACCGGCCCGGTCTTCACCGGCCCGGTCTTCACCGGCCCGGTCTTCACCGGCCCGGTCTTCACCGGCTCGATCCTCACCGGCTCCGTCTTCGCCGTACCCGAGGTCGGCGCACCGGGCACGCCGGCAGTCTCCGGAGTGCCGGCTGCCGGCACAGGCGTCACGGCCGTCGACGTGTGCGTAGTCCGCTTCGCCGGGGACTTCCTGCCCGGGGCTTTCCGGACGGAGGGTTTCGTGCCTCCCGCCTTGGGTGCGGCGGCGGCCGGTGCGGCGGGTGTCGGGGGCGCGGCGACGGGCGCGGTCGAGGGAGGTGCCGGGGACCCCAGCGGCGTACGCGGCTCGCCGCTCGGCTGCGGCTGCTTCACGGATGTCGCACCCTGCCTGCCGGCCTTCGGCGCGCCGCCCGCCGGCGACCGCTCGCCACGAGCCTTCGCGCTCCGGCTCATGGCGGCTTGCAGGAGGATTTGGTGCAGCAGGTTCAGGATGGCTTTCGCGAGGTCCTTCGCATCCTGCTTGAGCGCGGCGTCCCGGTCCGCTCCGGGCGGCCGATTCCAGTCCTGCGAGAGCCTCTCCACCAACGGTCCCAGCGTCACCGTCGCCAACGCCAGGTCGATCAGCACCCGGGCGATCTTCCGGTTGGCGCCCCCCGCACGCATACCGGCCACGGTGAGCACCGCGGCGACCACCTTCGTCCAGAAGTCCCGATCGGACGGCCAGCCGTGCGGATTCTTGTTGACGGCGTCCAGAATCGGCTTGACGGCGCCCAACACGTTCACCACGGCGAGCAGGGTCTTCACTTCCTCGACGTCGATCGCCGTAAGGACGGTCTTGGCGCCGAGTTGCCCGAAGATCTCGTACAACTCACGGTCGGTGAACAGGTCGTCGTTCTCCGGCTTCGTGGTCCCGAGTGTCTCGTCGTACTTCTTCTCCAGCCAGTCGCCGGCCGAGGTGACCAGGGACGAAACGGCAGGCGAACGGGTCGTCGGGTCGTACAGCTCGGCTGCCTTGGCCCGGTCTCGCACCGCCTCCAGCACCGGCCCCCCGGTCAGCACGTCGGTCGCGGACTTCAGTCGTGACCGGTTCTCCGGACTCAGGTCCAGAGCCGACGCCAGTTCGTCCACGCCGAGCCGGCCCACGTCGTGCGCGCTGTATCCGAACCCGATCAGGGTGTCGACGATCCCGGCGCCTTCGAGCAGGACGCCCTCCACCGCACCCAGGTTCTGCATGTCCGAGGCGCGGTTCTCCGCCTTGAGGCGGGCGACTTCCGGATCTTCCTCCCCCTTCGACGCCCGGGACACCCCGGGCGCGGTGCCGCCGCCGACGGAGGCGGACAGCCCCGCCGCGGCGCGCGCCCCCGCACTGTGCGCGGCGCCCTCGGCGGCGGTGCCGGCCGGGTGCACGCCGTTCGACCCCGGCCGCGCGCCGCCGCGCCGCTGCTGCACCACGTGCGCGAGTTCGTGGCCGATCAGTGCCCGGCCGGCATCCGAGTGCGGGTCGTAGCGGCCCGGCCCGAACACGACGTGCCGCCCCACCGCGTACGCCTTCGCGTCGAGCCGCTCGGCGGATGCCGCCGCCTCGGCGTCGGTGTGCACCACCACCTCGCCCAGCGATGTACCGAACGAGCGCTCCATCGCACCGCGCACCGACGCGTCCAACGGCCTGGCCCGCTCGGCCCGCGACTCCAACGCGGCGGGCAGGTGCGACCCTTTGTCGCCACCCGCCATGGCACCCGATGCCATCACACCACCCCGAGGGCTGCGGGGGCCTGCGGGGATGGCCCGATCTTGTCGTACTCGCGCGCCATCGCGCGCAGCACCGCGGCCCGGTCCACGGCCCGCCCCTCGGCTGCCGCCAAATGCGCCGCCGCGACCGCGACGTTGTGGATGTGGCCGCCCGAAAGCGGGTAGTTCTCGGCGAGTTCGCCCAGGTCGACATCGACATCGCGAGGCAGCGCGGGCGGCCAGACGCGCTGCCAGATCCGCCGCCGCTCGGCGGCCTCCGGGAACGGGAAGTGCACACAGTAGGTCAACCGCCGGATGAACGCGTCGTCCATGTGGTGCAACAGGTTCGTGGCCAGTACCGCGAGCCCGTCGTGGTCCTCCAACCGCTGGAGCAGGTAGGCCACTTCCAGGTTGGCGTAGCGATCGCGCGCGTCGTGCACCTCGCTGCGCTTGCCGAACAGCGCGTCGCACTCGTCGAACAGGAGCACCGCGTCGGTGCGCGCGGCGGCGGTGAACACCGCGTCCAGGTTCTGCTCGGTCTCGCCGATGTACTTCGACACCACCGACGCCAGGTCCACCCGGTAGAGCGGCAGCCCGAGCCGGCCCGCCACCAGCCGGGCGGCGAGCGTCTTGCCGGTGCCGCTGGGCCCGGCGAACAGCACCGACACGCCTCGTCCCTGGCCCGGCCGCTCGGCGAACCCGTGTCCGTCGAGCACCGTGCGATGGGCCGTCAGATGTGCGCACACGTCGTGCAGCCGCTCGCCGACATCGCTCGGCACGATCAGCGCCGACCAATCCTGCGACGTGCCCAACCGCGAGGCGAGTCGGCCCAGTTCACCACCGGTGACCTGCGCGGCCACCTCGGCCGCCTCGATCGGGGTGGTGTGCAGTTCGCCGCCCGTCTCGACCCGCCCACGGGCCCGGGCGGCGACCGCGTCCAGCGTGTGCCGCAGCTCGGGGCCGGCCAGGTGGGTCCAGCCGGCCAGTGGATCGGCCCCGGCGCCGCCCGTGACGTGCACGCCCCGCTCGGCCAGCGCGGCGGTCAGGCCGCCCGGGCCGCCCGCCGACGGTGTGCGCCGCACGGCCAGCGAGACCACCCGCTCGGCCGGCACGTCGGGCCCGGTCGGCGCGAGCGAGTCGGGGCCGCCGATCACGATCGTGTGGGGGAACCGCTCCCACACCGACGTGGGCGGCGTCAGCGCGTGAGCGTCCACCACGAGCACCGCCTCCCGCAGAATCGCCTCGGCGGCGAGTCCGCGCACGAGAGCCGGGTCGGTCAGCGCCTCCGGCCGTGTGGTCAACGCTCGGCGTCCGGCCCGGGCCGCGCTCCACCAGGCCAGGTCCAGGCAGTGCGCCGGTGCCGCGCCGTACAGGTGGGTCAGCGTCGGGTCGTCCCCCGACAGCCGGCCGACCAGCGCCTCGGCGGTCCCGGGGTCGGCCACACCGGCCGGTGCGTACGTGTCCAGGGTCGCGAACGGCGCCAGTTCGTCGGCGAGTCGGGTCACCCCGAAGATCCGCCGCAGCAGTACGGCCGAGGGCCGCACGGCGCTCGCGTACGAGGGCCCGGAGCCGGCGCCGAGCGTCTCGACCAGCCCGCTGCGCGACAGTGCTCCGGCCGAGGAGAGCCGAACCGCCACCGCCGCCCGGTCCGCGCCACTCTCGCAGCACAGCCGGGCGAGCAGGTCGAGCGTCGGGTACGGCTGCCCGGGATCGCGATGCAGCCACCCGATCACCCGACCGAGGGCGGGGTCCAGGTCCGGCGCGAGGGCCAACGCCACGACGGCCAGGTCGAATGCGTCGAATCCGCGGCGCGCCAGCGGCAGTGCGATGTGCGTCGGCAACGGCGGGCCCGTTATCAGGAGGCATTTCGGGCGCGGTTTGTCCGACAGCGTGTCGAGGACCTCTCCGTACGACGGGTAGAGCCGCTCCAGCGAACTCTCCTCGGGCTGCCGGTCGATCGTCGCCACGGCTCGGGAGAGCACGTCCGCGATCCACCGCTCCAGGTCGGAGAGGTCGGGAATCACGGATGCGCTCGAACCGATCGAGGCGGTGGCGGCCATGCCGCGATCCTTGATCATCGGCCGGGAGCGCGTCATCCACCCGACAGGACGATCTTTGCCGGCCACAGGAGTAGATCCACGACCGACCGCCGGAGCGTGCTTCTCCACCCGAGGTGGAGATCGAGGTCCACCCCATCGAGGCCGCGCCGGGCCCCGGAACAGGACCGAAGCCGGTTGCCGATACCCGTCGATCGGGGTTCGGCAACCGGCTTCGGAGCCACCCGCGTCCACCGGCGGCGAGTTGCGCGCTCCACCGAATCGTGCGGCACAACCACCCATCGTGGCCGCGCCGTCGTCGATTCGGACCTCGGGAGCACGACCGCCCGTTGGACAGGGCCGCGTTGGCCGACGGCGTGCGCACGCGCGTGCGTGCGCCGCCTTCGACGTCGGCGTCAGGAGGGCTTCTGCCCACCCTTGGCGGGCTGTTCGCGATCCGGCGCGCGCCGCGTACGCGGCGCGCGAACCGGTACCGACCGCAACAACATCGCCGCCGCCTCGCGATGCGGCACGCCCAACTTGCGCAGTACCGCGTGCACATGGGTCTTCACCGTGGACAAGCCGATGGACAACCGACGCGCGATCTCGTGGTTGCTCATCCCCTCGGCCATCAGGAAGAGGATCTCCCGCTCGCGCGCGGTGAGCGTCTCCGGCAGTGCGGACGCCGCGCCCTGCGGACCGATGGCCGGCGACTGCATGCGTTGCAACAGCAGCGCGGCGATCCGCGGACTGCACGACGCCTCGCCGCGCACCGCGCCGACGATGGCCGCGGCGGTCTCCAACACCGAGTACTCCAGCCCGATGAAGCCCGCGACACCGGCCTCCGCGGCGGTGATCACGTCGTCGCGCGCTTCGTCCACCCCGAGCGCGATCAGTCGGGTCTCCGGCGAACTGCGCCGGATCGCGCGGATCGCCGCGATACTGTCGGGCGTCGCCAGGTCGAGCAGCAGTACCGAGGGCCGCAGGCGGCGCGCACCGGCCACCGCCTCGGAGGCGGAGCCGCCCGAACCGACCAGACGCAACGCCGGTTCGTCGGCCAGCGCCCGCACGGTTGCTTCGCGATAGATCCGGACCGGGGTGATCACGACTACCTCGATCGCCGCACTCATCGGCTTCTCTCTGCCCCCCGCCGTCGAACGCTCACCGGGCGGTCCCCGCGTCACCGTCCCGCGAGTCCCGCGTGTCCCTCGTGCGGCGTGCCGCATCCGGTGACCGGCCCATCGACCGTCGACCACACAGGGTAATCAACCGGTTGCGCTAAGGGTACCGTCGCCGACGACGCCCCGCCACAAGCCTCAAAAGTCCGCGAACCACACCGAAAGAGCCGCCGGAGCACGTCATGTCCGCGCGCGGGGCCGGTTCCGCCGGCCGCGTCGCGACCGGCGGAACCGGCGGGGCCGGCCCGCGGGCTACGCCAGGGATTGCACCGGACGCCGCGTCGTCGTCTCGATCTCGCCCGCCGCCTTGTCCAGCAGTTGTCGGGTCAGGTCGGTCAACGCCCGGGCGGCGGCGATCTCCTCGCCGACCTGCGGCTGATCGGGGTCGTCCGGAAAGCGGCTCGCGTGCGCATGCGAGCGCAACTCCGTTCCGTCCCGCAGCCGAAGGAGCGCGGCGGCCTCGGTCCGCTTGCCGTCCTCCTTGAACTCCATCTCGATGTGCCATCCGACGATCTGCATGAGTGTCTCCTCCAGGCCCCCGGTCCGGTCGGTGCCGGTCGTACCCCTCCGCACCGGCGTGGTGCGTCGTGCCGCACCACGATGCTCCGCTCCCTTCCGTCACCTCGATCCGCGTCCCGCGTCCTACTCGACGCGACCACCCGCCCCCGGGTCGTCGTTCGCCCGCTCGCCGCCCGGCGGCGGTCCGGTCACCGTCACCCGGGCCGGGCGCAGCAGTCGATCCCCCACGCGGTAGCCCGGCGTGTGCACCACCGAACAGATCGGCGGATCCACCCCGGGCTCGACCCGATACACCAACGCGTCGTGCAGGTGCGGGTCGAACTCGTCCCCGACCGCGCAGAATCCACGCAATCCCAGGGCCCCGAGGGTGTCCTCCAGAGCGTCGACGGCACCGGCCACTCCGGCCGTCGCCTCACCGGCGGCGCGGGCCCGGTCGAAGTCGTCGACCACCGTCAGCAGTGGCGCGAGCACATTGGCCAGCGCGACCTCGCGCACCGCGAGCCGATCCCGGCGTACGTGTGCGCGATAGGCGTCGTAGTCCGCCCGGAGCCGCCGCAGTTCGTCCTCTCGCTCGCCCAATCGCCCGTGCAGCGCCGCGATCTCGGCCAACAGTGTGTCCAGGATCGGTGACTGCGGATGCCCGACGGGGACCGGCAACAGCCGCCCCGGGCCGGAAGGGGTCCGGTTCACGCGGTCCCACCTCCCTGCTTGTCGTCGTCGACGATCTCGGCGTCGACCACGTCGTCGTCGACGTCACCACCGGCGTCCGCCGCGGCCGCGCCCTCGGTACCCGGTTGGGGATTGGCATACAGCGCGCTGCCCATCTTCTGACTGATCGTGCCGACCTTCTCCGCGGCGTCGCGGATCGCGGCCAGGTCCTCGCCCTTGAGCGCGTCCTTGAGCTCGGTGAGCGACGTCTCGACCTCGGTCTTCACGTCGGCGGGCACCTTGTCGCCGTTGTCCTTGATGAACTTCTCGGTGGTGTACACCAGTTGCTCGGCCTGGTTGCGGGTCTCCGCGGCCTCGCGACGCTGGTGGTCCTCCTCCGCGTGCGCCTCCGCCTCGCGCATCATCCGGTCGATGTCGTCCTTCGGCAGGCCGGAGCCGCCAGTGATGGTCATCGACTGCTCCTTGCCCGTGCCCAGGTCCTTCGCGGACACGTGCACGATGCCGTTGGCGTCGATGTCGAAGGTGACCTCGATCTGCGGCAGCCC
>NZ_KB889562.1:0-139275 GCF_000372745.1 Embleya scabrispora DSM 41855
CGAGTGAACGTGCGCATCGGGTGGTTGCCCTGGGGGGTCGGGCGTCGTTGTGAGGTTCGTGCGTCGCACTCGGGCGGCGCGGACAGGCGACAAACGGGAGAGTGCAGTGAACACGTTCAAGAAGGCCACGGTCATGGCCGCCGGTACCGCCGCGCTGGTGCTGGCCGGTGCCGGGGCCGCCAGTGCCCAGGCCGACGCGGACGGCGCCGCCGTCGACTCCCCCGGCGTGCTCTCCGGCAACAACATCCAGGTCCCGATCCACATCCCGGTCAACGTGTGCGGGAACACCGTCGACATCGTCGGCGTCCTCAACCCGACCTGGGGCAACACCTGCATCAACATCGACGACGACGAGCACCACGGGGAACACCACGAGGGCCACAAGAACGACTTCGGCGGCAACCACGGCTGACCCCCGAGGACACCTTCCGCGGACGTTCCTCCACGTCCGGCACCCCGAGACCCCCGCGCCTGCATCCCGCGGGGGTCTCGGCACGCCCGGCTCCGTGGGACTCGTCTCGCCGGTGCTCGCGTGGCCTCGCGAAGCGGGCCCGTACGCCGGGGCGACCGGGCCGGGCCCGGTTGCGGTCCGCGACCGCTGATCGCGCGAGGCGGCCTTGCCGTGGCGCGGCGGATCCGTGAGGCTCAGGGGGTGGGCCGCTCCGCTCCACCACGCCATTGGGGCGTCATACGACCGGGAGTAGCCCTGATCACCGTTGCGACCTGGAATGTCCTGCACCGTATTCACGCCGAGAACTGGGGCGAGGAAGCGACGAGACGCCGGCCCGACGAATCAGCGCGCATCGCCGCGATCACGGCGCGGTTGGCGGAACGCACCGAACGGGTCGTCGCACTCCAGGAAGTGAGCGGCGACCAACTCGCCGATCTGCGCGGCGCCGGGATGCCCGACCGTACGATCCACGTGTTGCGGTACCCGCGCGTCCCCACACCGCGCCGCGGACCGAGCCGCCTCGCGGACCCGGCCGAGTACCTCGTGCTGTTGGTGCGCGGACGGGGCCGGCAGTCGGCCGCCCACGTGTTCGAGGAGGATCCGGGCAAGGGGTTCCTCGCCGTCGACACCGCCGGGGTGCTCGTGGTCACCACCCATCTGAGCTTCGGTCCGCCGAGAGTTCGGCAACTGGCACGCCTCGCCGAGTTGGCCTCCGACGCGGTGTCCCCGGTGATTCTGCTCGGCGACTTCAACGCCGACTCGCACACGGTCGCGGACGGCCTCGGCCCGGGCTTCTCCATCGCCGCTCTCCCGTCCGGCGCGCTGCCGACACGACCGGCCGGACCGAGCTCCGCGCCGCGGCACATCGACCATGTGGCCGTGCACGGCGCCGACATCGACGAAGCGGTGGTCGAAGACGTCGACGGGTTGTCCGACCACAACCTCCTGCGGGCGACGGTCATCGAGCCGACGGACCGAGTGCGGTCATCGCGTGTGACCCGGTAGGCCGAAGCCACCGCATCGGGCTCGCCCACCAACGCGCGGGCCGTCGCGCACGGTTGGGACGGGTGATCGCGGGCAACGACAAGGCACCTCGAACGTCGTTGACACGTCGTCGAGTTGCCGGGGCGCGCCGTGCCCGGGCGGGTACGCGGGACACCGGAGGATGCGCCCGAGCGGGCTCGATGTCCGGGCGTCGCGCACGGAACAGGGAGTGGACCTTGAGCACGACACGGCCTTCGACCCACGACGCCGGGCCCGTGTCCGATCGAGAACCCCTCGGGCACGGCGCCGATCGGGCGTCGGGAGCCGGCGGGTTCGTCCGACCCGACCGGGCGTTCCTCGCGCCGGCGTCGGCCGTGTGTGTCGTCGCGGCATACTGCGGCCTGCGACAGGACTCCGACGGCGCGGCCGGCACGCTCGCCGGGGAGCGGCCCGACGCGACGGCGGAGCGTCTCGACTGAAGCCACACCCATCGCACTCCCCGGTGGGCCCCGCCCGTGCAGCTTCGTGGAGGCCGGGAATCACTCCGGTGATTCCCGGCCTCCACGTGTCTCGTGGTCCGGTACGGAGGTTTTCGGGCGACCCGGTCGGGTGGCGCAGAGGCGCCCGAGGTACGAGGAATACGAAAATCAGCGCAAAAGGCCCCGGCGTGTAAGGGAATTCGGTTAGTTTGACCGGGAGTTCGAGACGTACTCGGGTCGTGTCGGCACCATTCCACGGAAAGGCCGGGCACCGCATGCTGTTGCAAGACAAGGTCCACGGAGCGGCCTCGCAAACGATCAGAACGCGCGCGTACAACCTGGTTCAGCAGATCGCGGCGCAGAACGCGGCCGTGAACGAGATGCTGACGAGGCAGGACATCGTGCTGTTGATCCAGGTGGAGCCGGGTGTGGGTGATCAGGACACCGTGGCCACCCTGCGAAGCGGCGGCCGCACCGGAATCACCGTCACCGTTCACGTCGACCAAGGCGACCACGCCGACAAGCTGGACGCGGATCTGCTGCACGAACTCGTGCTGCACGCCGAGCCCGCCACCGCCCGGCACTTGGCAGCCGTGGCGCAGGGGCGTCTTCCCGTGCACGCGACCGACGACGACACCATCGAGGCCGAGGAGACGGCCGAGCACGAGGATCCGCATGCCTGGTATCGCATGGCCGGCATCGCGCTGACCTTCGGCAACAACCTGTTCGAGCGGGCGATCGCCGACACCGCCTCGCACCACCCGGAGTCGGCCGTCATGGTGCTGCGGATGATGGTGGACGCGAACCGGATCACACCGCAGTACGCATCGGACGTGGCCGGACTGATCTGAACGTCCGGCCTTGGCGTGCGAGCGGCGCCGAGGTGGAGTGGCGAGAACTGCCGGCCGTTCGGTCGGAGGCTCTCGCCACTTCCGGTCGTGCCACCCGAGGGGGCGGTCTACTCGACGACGAGTTCGACCGGGATGTTGCCTCGGGTCGCGTTCGAGTACGGGCAGACCTGGTGGGTGGCCTCGATCAGGGCGCGCCCCTGTTCCGTGGACAGGTGTTCCGGCAACTCCACACGCAGGGTCACGCTGAGGCCGAAACCGCCGTCGCCGTTGGCGTCCAGGCCGACTTCCGCCGTCACCGAGGCATCCGCGGCATCCACCTTCTGCCGCTTCGCCACGAGTTGCATCGCGCTGGCGAAGCAGGCCGCGTATCCCGCCGCGAACAACTGCTCGGGGTTGGTGCCGATGCCGTCCCCGCCGAGTTCCTTCTGGAGGCCGAGCGTGACGTCGAGCTGCCCGTCGGAGCTCACCGCCCGTCCGTCCCGTCCGGCCGAGGTCGCGATTGCGGTGTAGAGACTCATGGTGGTTTCCGCCTTCTCCGAGTGGGGGTGGACGCGTGGCGCCGGCGCCGGTAGCCACGGTAGCCACCTAGACAGATCTTTCTGTCTAGGGCCGCTTCATGAATGTAGACAGGTCTGTCTGGTATCGTCAAGGTGTGCGTACGACAGCCTCCGACCACCCCCGCGAGAGTCCGGCCCGTCGCCGTGTCCTGGACACCGCGACCACGCTCTTCTACGCCCAGGGCGTGCACGCGGTGGGCGTGGACCGGATCATCGCCGAGGCCGGCGTGGCGAAGGCGACGTTCTACAACCACTTCCCGTCCAAGGACGAACTGGTCCACGCGTACCTCGACGAGCAGTACCGCTCGCAGCGCCGCGCGGTCGCCACGCTGCATGCGGCCTCGGCCGACCTGCCGGCGCGCGAGGTACTGCTGCGGCTGTTCGAGCTGATGATCGAGATCGGCCGCGAACCCGGGTTCCGTGGTTGTCCGTTCATCAACGCCGCCGCCGAATTCCCGGACGCCTCCCACCCGGTGCGCGCCGCCGTCCTCGACCACCGCACGTGGTTCCGCACGATGCTGACCGACCTGCTGACCGCCGCCGGCGACACCCGCCCCGGGGCCACCGCGGACATTCTCATGCTGCTGCGCGACGGCCTGGCCGTCGGCTGTTACCTGGACGACGCCCACACGATGCGTCAGGTCGTCCGCGACGCACTGGGCCGGGTACTCGGCCCGGCCGACGACACCGCATAGACCATCCGCCCCTCCCCCGCCGGCGCGATACCACGCACGACATCCGCTCGACCGACGGAAACCGCGCGAACTGCTCTCGAGGGATGCCAAGCTGGGCACACACGGTCCGAATCCGGTGACCGATGGTGCAGCCTTGGGGGTCCGATGAGCGCGAATACCGATGCGGACGACTGGCTCGATCTGGCGGATGCCATCGAGCTGTTGCGGGTCCAGATCGCCGAGGCGCAGCGGCGCAGCTCCGGGGCCGACGTGCGGTTTCGACTCGGCGAGATCACCGTCGAGTTCGGCATGGAGTTGACCCGGACCAAGGGCGTCGGGGGTGGCCTGCGGTTCGGGGTGGCGAGCCTGGACGGGCGAGGCGAGCGGGCGGCGAAGGCCACGCATCACGTCACGGTCCGGCTGGACCCTCGGCGGGCGGACGGTTCGCCGGTGGACACCGGGGCCGGCGAGGCGGAGGGGTACCCGGACCCGGAGGACTTCTGACCGTGCGTGAGCGCTCGTCGAGGCAGCGGTTCGCCCGGAGGGAGGCCGGATGTTCGGCGACGACGACGAACGGTACATCGCGGCTCGGCTCGACGACCTGATCGTCGGCGAGGTGGTTCGCATCCGCACGCCGGACACCTACCTGGGGACCGGCTTCCTGGTCGCGGGGGACACCGTGCTCACGTGTGCGCACGTGGTGCACGGCCGCTCGTCGGGGTTGTCCGTATCGCTCGCGGGCACCCGTATCGAGGTCGACGTGGTGCGGCGGATCCCGGCCGAAACCCCCGGCGGGATCCACCCGTTCCCCGACCTGGCCGAGCTGCGGCTGCGCTCTCCCGTCGAGAGCATCGGGGTCTGGCTCGGTGAGCGGCCACCGCTGCGCGGCGACGAGGTGGCCGCCTACGGATACAGCCGGGAGGGTCTGGAGGGCCTGCGTCTGCCGGAGACCCTCGACCTCGTGGTCGCCGGTCCCAGCGGACGATTCGCCCGGGTCAAGAGCGATCAGGTGCTGCGCGGGTTGAGTGGGTCCCCGGTGCTCGATCCGCGCACCGGCCGGGTCTGTGGCGTGCTCAAGTCGTCCCGGGACGTCGACGACGAGCGCGGTGGTTGGCTGATTCCGATCGGCGCGGTGGTCGAGCATCTGCCCGAGACGATCCGCCGCAACGCGGACGCACATGTGCCGGGCACCCGGTGGCGCGACATCGCGGTGCTGCTCGACGCCCGGCAGCAGCGGCTCTTCCGGTCGCACCGAGAACGGGGCGCGAGCGGCCGCCGGCCCGCGACCCCGGCCGGGTTGCTCGCCGGCGACGTGATGCCGTTCGTGGACCGGCCCGAGGTCGCCGAGTTGTACGGGTGGTGTACCGGCGAACCCGAGTCGGCGTTGCGGTTGTTGCACGCGCCCGGCGGAGCCGGCAAGACCAGGCTCGCGGCGCAGTTGTGTCGCCGTCTGCGCGGCGAAGGCTGGAACGCCGGGTTCGTGGCGGTGGGCGCTCCCGCCGAGGCGGCCTGGCGGGCCGAACTCGTCGCCGCGTTGGCCGTGGGGATCCCGGTCCTGGTCGTCCTCGACTACGCAGAGGGCCAAGTGCCGGGCGTCTCCGCGTTGTTGGAGTACCTGGACGACCATCCCCCGCAACCGTCGCGACTGCGGATCCTGTTGTTGGCCCGGTCGGTCGAGCCGCTGTGGCAGGCGCTGAGCGCGGTTCGCGGGATGCCCGCGGACGCGGACGAGCGGCCGCTCACCGGCCGACTCGACCCGGGCGGCTCCAACTCCCTTGCCGCCCTGGCCTTCGAGGTGTTCGCCGAGCACCTCGATTGTCGGTGGCTGACCGCGCCCCACGCCCTGGACGCCCGGGCAGCCACGGCGGATTCACCGCTGAGCGTGCTCGCGCTGGCGCTGGACGCGGTGTTGACCATGCGACAGGGCGACACCTGGATCGAGACCGACGATCCGCTGACCCGCGTCTCCGAGCACGAGTTGCATACCTGGTCGGCCCTGCTCAAAGGCCAACTACCCAAGGGATCGGTGCTCACCGGAACGCTCGGCATGCTCGTCTCGGAAGGGCTGCTGGTGGTCCCCACGCTGGCTCCCGGTCGGGACGCGGACGACTTGAAGGCACTTTTGCTCCGCGTGTGCCGGGCCGCGTTCGCCGATACCCCCGAGCCGGACGTCTCCGCGGTGTACACGTGCCTGCGGACGCTCTACCCCGGCGAGGACGGGGGCGTCGCCCCGATGGAGCCCGATCGCATCGGCGAGATCCTGGTGCGTCGGGTGTTCAAGTCGGAGGTCAGCTCGGGCAACGTCGTCGCGTATCTGGCCGCGATCCTGCGGACGCCGGACCGGGCACCGAACCACGACCGGATCGCCGGCGCGGCCCGGACGATCGAGGTATTCGCACGGGCTCGGGGTTGCACCGGGACCGGGCGGGTCGAAGCGCACGGCGCCTACGAACGAATGGATGCCGCCCTCGCCGCCGCGGCCCGGCACGACCCGGCCGTGCTGCTGCCCGCGCTCGTGGTCGGCGGTGAGGCGTTGCCGCACGCCGAGCCGCTGGGCGTGCTGATGATGCCGGTGCTGGAGGTCTGCGATCCGGAGGTGCTTCGCGCGGTCGAGGAGCGGTTGCCGGACCATCCCTCGGGCCTGTCCGCGGTAGCCGAGCTGACGCTCCGTCGATTACTGGCGCCCGCGAGCGCGACGCTCACCGTGGATGCCCAGGCGGAACAGCTGCGGCTGCTCTCGCGGTTGAGTCTTCGGCTGGGCGACCTGGACGCCCCGGGAAACGGTGAGGCCGCGCTGGACGCCGCCCGCAGGGCCGCGCTGCTCGCCGACGATCTGTATCGACGCACCGGACGGTACGCCGTCGAATACGCCGCCGTGCTCAACAACCTGGCTCTGTTGTTGTACCGCAGCGGCGCGCTCACCACCGCGTTGGTACACAGCCGGGACGCGGTCGAGCGCTATCAAAGGCAGCTCGACGAGGCCCTGGCGACGGGCGACGAGGCCCTGTGTTCGTGGCGCCGGCTGGACACGGCGGCGGCGTTGAGCACTCTCGTGTCGTTGCGCCTCGCCGACGGTCAGGTCTACGTCGCGGCCGACGAGGCGTCGCGCGCGGTGGCGCTGTGTATGCGAGCGCGGCCCGGGACCCGGCACGACGACACGTTCGTGACCTGCCTGGAGGTGCTGGTCGAGGCGAGGTTTCGGACCGGGGAGGGGGCCGTCACGGCGGCGACGCGGCTCGTCGAGGTGCTGCGGGTGGTGGCCGAGCGCCGGCCCGGACGGTATCTGGCCCAACTGCCGGAGGGGTTGCACGCGCTGGCGCGCGCCCTGGTCCGGGCGGATCGGGATCGGGAGGCATACCTCGTCATGCGCGAGGCCGTCGCGCTGCGTACCGCGTTGCCGGCCGTGGCGTCCGCACGCGTGATGGCGCAGCGTGAAGCCCGGCAACGAACGCTGTTGCGAGCACTGGCCCAACTGTCCGGGCGCCTCGACGAATTCGCGTCGGAGCGGGAGATCTGGTTGGCACGGTCGGTCGTGGAGCACGATCATGACGCGTGACCTTGCTCGCGAACCGCGTATCCGGCGGATCCCGGATGGGAAAGGTGAGGGCGAAATGCCGATCGACCAGGAAACTCCGGGGACTCCGGCCCCGATCAGAAGGCACAAGGCGATCGAGGTGTTCGGCAATCGCTTCGGCCGGCTCTACAACGACGACGTCCTGTCGCCGGGCGGCCGACCGGGCAAGTACCTGCGCTGGCAGTGGGCGCACACCGGCGTGGTGGTGGTGGCTCGGGGCCCGGCCGGCATCGCGCTCGTGCCCACCTACCGATATCCGCTGGGCGCGGCCTCGCTGGAGTTTCCGCGCGGCGGCTGCGAGATCGGTGAAAGCCCGGAGGAGGCCGCCGCACGGGAACTGCGCGAGGAGGCCGGGTTGATCGCGGTGACCACCCGCGACATCGGCCTTCTGCACGCGGAGACGGGGCTGATCGAGAGTGGGGTGCACGTCGTGGAGGCCACCGTCGTCGCCGGGCCGGTCGAGGCCGCCCGGCCCGAGGCGATGGAGTCGGTGGCCGAACCGGTATGGGTGTCCCAGGAGGGCATGTTGGACCTGCTGGGGCAGGGCGGAGTCACATGTGGGGTCACGCTCGCGGCGTTCGCGCTCGTGCTGGCCGCCGATCGCTCGTCGGTCGACCCGTCGTGACCCCCCTGTCCCCGTCCGGGTTGTGACTCCGCCCCGGTCAGCCCGGATCAGGCCGCGAGGCGTGCGCGCGCGTCGAGTTCGGCCACCGGTTGCCGAGGCGGCTGTTCGAGGTCCTCCTCGTCGGCGCCGGTCACCACGGTCATCGACAGGCTCGTGGATCCTGTCGGTCCCTGCGGTCGCTGCGGTGCGTCCCGGACCGACAACTCCGCGCCGTACCGGGCACTTTGCGGATCCTCGTGCAGGTCCAGACTCATCTCGTTGCGTTCGGCACGCAGATGCGCTCCGGCGATGTCGTCGGTTTGGGCGAACGTCCGGGTGAATGCCGCGGACATCCAGGTCGCGAACTCCGTTGCCGCGGCGCCCAGGAGTGCGGTGTCGGGCGCGATGCCGCGACGCAGTGCGCTCAACTCGCCGACCAGGGCGTTTCGTGCGGGCTGCCCGAGTGCCTCCAGGAGCACGTCCACCGGAAGCCGGGAGAGCAGGAACTCGTTCAACATGGCCGAGGGCAGGCCGGTCAGCCGCAGGACGCGGTGGCTGCGCCGCTCGGGCAGAAGGTCCGGCACGTCACACGGGCTCCCCAGGCCGGCGTCGAGCACCTCGGGCAGGGCCTGTCGGTAGGACTCCCCCGCCCACTGGTCGACTGATGTCAGGGCCGACAGTACGTCCGCGCTCGCTCCCGGGAACCGTGCGCGGATCCCGAACAAGCGGTCCCTGAGCGCCTTGTAGTCCAAGGGTCGCTGCTCCTCGGCCCAGTCCCGGAGATCGTGCAGGACCGCCCGTGCGTCCCCGGTGCGCGCCTCCACGCCGGCCTCGACGCGCAGCAGTACGCCGGCCTTGAATGCGGCCGAGACCATGACCCCGTCGTAGTCGACGGCGTGCGCGTGCGTGAGATCGTCGAGGAAGGCGGCATAGGCCGGGCCGGCCGCATTGTCGACCCCCTTCGCGGCGAGCACATCGCGCAGTTCGCGCAGTGTGCATCCCACCCGCCGGGCGACCCTGATGTACCCCTGGTCGAGCAGTGGGGTCAGGTCGGACAACGGAGTGGACACGGCCGCCGCAATCGGGTCGGCCAGGGGGGCCGTGTGGTCGAACAGGCGCTCCAGCTCGACCTGTTCGGCCTCCTCGGTCGAGAGCAGGGAGCGAAAGTACTTGTTGTTGAGGCTTTGCGAGTCGCCGATCAGGAGCGTGTCGGCGAACAGGACGTGCAGGACCACCCGTGCGCGCAGATCGCCGATCCGCGCGATGGGTGAGGACGCGTGCGGGTCGACATCGGACAGGTAGATTCGTTCGACCACCGTGGAATCGTCCGGCATGGTTGCCACCTCCGTGTGATACGGGATGTGCACAGCGCAAACGTAGCAACGAATTTCGGTCGCCACCGAGGATTCCGATGCGATTACACAGCGTTGCCCAAGCCGGAAGGATCGGCCGCCGGTCACGGGATGGGTCGGTGTGCGATGCCGTCGGGCTCCGACATGGCTCGACGGGGGGCGGGGACGGCGTACCGTCCCTGCCCCCCGTCGAGATCGCCCGGCCGGCGTGTTGCCGGATGCTCCTGGCCAACGGCCGCGGCGCGCCTCCGCCGTGGCCCGAAGTCGCACCCCAGGTGCGAAGGATCAGCGCTTCATGCCGTGCTCGATGGCTTCGATGATCCTCGGGCGCAGTTCGGCGGCGCTGATGATGGCGTCCACCGAGCCGACCTCGACCGCACGGCGGATGCTGTGCACGCGGTCGAACTCGGCGGCCACCTCGCCGACCTTCTCGGCGCGGACCGCGGACTGCACCTCGGCGAGGCGGGCGTTCAGGATCGCTCGCTCGGCGCCCAGGGTGGTCGAGATCTGCGTCTGCAGGTCGGTCACCCGCGGGTCGGTGGCGGTGCGGTTGTTGACGTCGCCGGAGAAGACGACGGCCGCCGCCGGGGCGCCGCCCAGGACCGATGCGAAGGAGCCTTCCAGGGCCAGCACGGTCATGTTCGGGTTGAGCGCCTTGGAGAAGACCACGAACGCGCCGCCGTGGTAGCGGGAGATGACGCAGAAGACGATCGGGCCGTCGAAGTTGACGATGGCTCGGCCGATCTCCGCGCCGTACTCCAGTTGCAGCTTGCGCATCGACTCGGGTGAGCCGTCGAACCCGGACAGGTTGGCCAGCACCACCAGCGGCCGGTTGCCCGATGCCGCGTTGATCGCCCGTGCGGTCTTCTTCGACGATCGCGGGAAGAGGGTGCCCGCGGTGTAGGTGTCCGGGCCGTCGGTGGGCGGGAAGCCGCGCCGCGGTACCGCCCGCGACTCGATGCCGATCAGGCAGACGGGCCAACCGCCGATGTGCACGTCCTGAACCGCCGAGGTGTCCGCGTCGGCCATGCCCGCCCAGCGCTCCAGCACCGGGTGGTCCTGGTCGGACAGCGCGCGCATCACGGTACGGATGTCGAACGGCTTCTTGCGGTCCGGGTTGTGCTCCGCGGAGAAGATCCGGCCCACGGTGGTGAAGTCGCTGTCCACGGCCGGATGCGGGAAGTCGCAGACGTCGCGGTCGATCGGGTCGTTCGTGGGCGCCTTGCGCGGTGCGTTCTCCCCGGGCGCGACGTAGGTGTGGTCGTAGTGCGCCATCAACACGTCGCGGGCGGCCGGGAGATCGGGCGCCCAGTACTGCGCCTGGCCGTTGGGGCCCATCACCCGGTCGTAGCCGCCGATGCCGAAGTTGTCCTCGGCCGAGACGCCACCGGAGAAGTCCAGCGCCTGCTTGCCGGTGAGCACCATCGCCGAGTCCGGCGTCATCACCAGGATGCCCTTGGTGTGCATCAGCATCGTCGCCTCGGCGTTCCAATACGGCTGGGCGCCGACGGCGATCCCGGCGACCACGATGTTGATCTCGCCGCCGTCCTGGGTGAACGTGACGATCCGCTTGAGCGCGGCCGCGACCCAGTCCATGTTCTCCGTGCCCGAGGTCATCGAGACCCGCGCGCCCGACGACAGCGCGAACCACTCCACCGGCACGCGCATCCGCTCGGCGAGGTCGAGTGCGGCGATCACCCGCGAGCACTCCGGCTCGGACAGCGCGCCGAGCGACTTCGTCGGGTCGCCCAGCAGCAACACGCGGGTGACGCCCTCGGGATGGCGTTCGGTGGGCGTGGAGACCACGCCGGCGACGATCGCCGCGGTGTTCTTGCCCCTGGGCCGGTCCACCGGTACCAGCGCGCCGGTCTCGTCCAGGTCGTGCTCGACGAAGTCGCCGTGCGCGCCGGTGAGCATGCCGGTCAGTTCGTACGGGTAGACGTTGCCGCGGCGGGCCGCGCGCAGCGCCTTCTGCCGGTAGTCGTCCAGCGGACGCACCAATTCCGTCGACGGCTCGCCGACGTGCAGCCTCGCGCCGTGGCCCGGGTCGAGGGTGATGGTCGCGGCGATCTCGGTCAGTTCGCCACTGGCGGTGCGCCGGCGGGCCACGAACTGGACCTCCTCGAGCCCGGCCCCGGCGGTGGTCGGCAGAATGCGCTGGACCAGCGAGTTGAGTTCGTCGGCGGTCAGCTCGGTCGACGGCCAGACGTACATCATGATGCGGTTGGTGTCGAAGCGCTTGTTCTGCGGTCGTTGCGCCTGGATGTTGCGAATCGCGTCCAGGCCCGCGTTGATCGCGTCCTCCACCGCGGGCAGCGCCACCAGTCGGCCGTCGGTCTCGCGCAGCGGCGTCAGGTCGCGGACCTGGCCCATCGCGATCAACCGCTCGTCGGCCGGGTTGCTCTTGGCGACCGCCTTGAACAGGTAGATCTCCTCGTCGACCGAGGGCAGCCGGGTGAGGTCGAACTCGCGCAGCCGCTGCAGTTGCAGTCGCCGTGCGATCTGCGGGTGCAGACCGCGGATCAGCCGGTCCTCGGCGAAGCCGGCCCCGTCCGGACGGAAGGTGAAGTGGTGGTGCATCACCGCGCCGCTGGTGCCGGCCACGGTGGTGGTGACCCGGCGCACGCCCGCCGGCAGCGGCTGTTCGGCCAGCAGCCGGCCCAGCCGCTCCGCCATCGCCTCGGCGTCCGGCTGGTCCTCCCACGTGAGGTAGAGGTCGGCGACCAAGCCGTGGTCGGCGACGTCGGCGGCGAGAACGGCGACCGCGTCGATGGCGTCGGGCAGCGCGGCGATGTCGACGGCGGTGGTGACCACGCGGGTCGGGCCCGCCGTACCACCGGTGTGTTCGGCGGTGACGAACCGGCAGCCCGCCTGCTCGCGCACGGCGACCTCGGAGAGCCCGCGGTTGCCGTAGTAGCGGCGGGTCAACACCTCCAACAGCGGTGCGTGGTCACGGCCCGGCCGGCCGATCCGCTGGCCGATCAGCCGCACCAGCGGCTCGGAGCCGGCCACCATGGTCTGGATGCGCTCGGCGCGGTCCGGCGCGTCCGGGTGCTGGTCCAGGTGACGCAGTTCGTTGCGTACGCCGGCGTAGACCTTGGCGCGGATGCGGCGCAGCAGCGGCTGGGCGAACCAGCGGAAGACCACGCCGCGGGCCAGGTCCGACACCGCGGGGAAGCGCACCTGGGTGGCCTCGATCAGGTGTTCCAGGGTGAGTCCCGCGCGTTCGCTGAGCGATTCCAGCGGGGGCGCGCCGGCCAGCCACTGGCGCAGCAGTTCGGACACCAGCGCGACATCGGTCGACATGCGCTGCTGGGCCAGGAAGATCCGGAAGATCGCGGCTTCCAGCTCGGGTGTGCGGTCCAGGTCGGCGATGCCGTAGTGGCCCAGCACCCGCTCGAGTTTGGTCCGGAACGCCTCGGTGAGACCGGCGCGTTCGGGGTCCAGGCTCTGCAGGTAGCTGTGGAAGTACTCGCGCGGGCTGTGTACCGGGCTGTCCGGCTCGACGTCGAATTCACCGCCCGGCTTGTTGCGGCTCAGCTCCGACAGGTCGGCGAACACCTTGAGCAGGTCCACCTCGCCCGGCAGCGGTCGGCCGCCGAGGTCGGCGCGGGCGGCCAGGTACTCGGACAACACGCGCTTGGAGTCCTGCGGGTCGACGTCGAAGCCCAGGAGCAGGCTGCGCAGGTCCTGCAGGCCGCGCTCGACCCGCTCGGCGGCGGACGCGGGCACGGCCTCGGCGGGCAGGTCGACCTCGATGCTCTCGCCGTCGCCCGCGGCGTCCTCGACGGCGCCTTCACCGCCTTCCTCGGCGAGCGGCTCCAGGCGCATCAGCGGTGCGCCGGTCTCCACCTGGCTGCCCACCGACACGGGGCATTCGCGGACCCGGGCGCGGAACGGCGCGCGCAGCACCGTCTCCATCTTCATGCTCTCCAGCACCAGGATCGGCGCTCCCGAGGCGACCTCGTCGCCGACCGATATCGGCGTCGCGACCACCAGGGCGGGCGCGGGAGAGCGTACGACGCCGCCCTCGTCGCGGCTGATCCGGTGGGTGACGCCGTCGACCTCGACCAGGTGGGTCGGGCCGTGTGTGGCCGACACCAGCCGGAAGCGGTGTCCGTTGACCACGATCCGGCCGCTGTGCGTGTCGAAGCGCTCGACCTCGATGTCGGCCGGGTGCGCGGCGGCGCCGCCGCCGAAGATCGCGACGCGAAAACGCTTGTCGCCCACGCGGGCGACGCTCACCCGGTAGCCGACGCCGCGGAGCTTGAGGTCCAGCGGCCGGCCGCTCTCGTGCTGTACCTGCGGGCGGCCACCGTGCGCGGTGGAGATCAGCCGCTGCCGACTGATCTCCTCCTCGTCCTGGTATGCCTCGATCGCCGCCGCGGCCAGGGCGATCGCGGAGTGCCGGTGGGTGACCAGGCGTCCCTCGGCGCGGACGCGGTCGATCCAGCCGGTGTCGGCGCTCGCGTCGATCACCTCGGGCTGGTCGAGCAGGTCGAGCACGAAGCTCTTGTTGGTCGCGCCGCCCTCGATGATCACGGTGGTCTCGGCCATCGCCCGGCGCAGCCGGCCCAGCGCCTGGTCGCGGTCGCGGCCGTAGGCGATGATCTTGGCGATCATGGAGTCGAAGTCGGCCGGGATCCGGTCGCCCTCGCTGACGCCTGTGTCGACCCGGATGCCGGGGCCGGCGGGCAGCGCCAGGCGCGTGATGCGGCCGGGCGAGGGGGCGAAGTCGCGGTCCGGGTCCTCGGCGTTGAGCCGGGCCTCGATCGCGTGGCCGAGTTCGGCCGGCTGCGGGCCGGTCAGCCTGCCGCCGTTCGCCACGTGCAGTTGCAGGCGCACCAGGTCGGTGCCGGTGGTGATCTCGGTGATCGGGTGCTCGACCTGGAGTCGGGTGTTGACCTCCAGGAAGGCGAACAGCCTCTCACCGGGGTGGTAGAGGAATTCGACGGTCGCCGCGCCGCGGTAGTCGACGGCCACGGCGAGCCGCTCGGCGGACGCCTTGAGCTCCGCGGTCTGCGCCGGGTCCAGGACCGGCGAGGCGGACTCCTCGATGATCTTCTGGTTGCGTCGCTGCACCGAGCAGTCGCGCACGCCCAGCGCCCACGCGGTGCCCTGCCCGTCGGCGATGACCTGGACCTCGACGTGCCGGGCGCCGGTGACCAGGCGCTCGAGGAAGACCACGCCGGAGCCGAACGCGCGTAGCGCTTCCTGGCTGGTGCGCGTGTAGGCGTCGGTCAGGTCCGCGGCCGAGGCGACCATCCGGATCCCGCGCCCGCCGCCGCCCGCGGTGGCCTTGAGCATCAGCGGGTAGCCGATCTCGTCGCCGGCGCGCAGTGCGTCTTCGAGAGTCTCCACCGCGCCGCGGCTCCACGGCGCGACCGGGACGCCGACCTCCTCGGCGAGCAGCTTGGCGCCGATCTTGTCGCCGAGCCTGCGCATCGCCTCCGCGCTCGGGCCCACGAACGTGACGCCGATGCGCTCGCACAGCTCGGCGAACGCCGGGTCCTCGGCGACGAAGCCCCAGCCGACCCAGGCGGCGTCGGCGCCGGTCTCCACCAGCGCGCGCTCCAGGACGGCGTGGTCGAGGTAGGGGCGGGCCGAGGCGGGGCCCAGCGGGTAGGCGATGTCGGCCTCACGGACGAAGGTCGCGTCGCGGTCGGAATCGGTGTAGAGCGCGACCGTCTCCACCCTCGTCCCGGTTTCCGCCGAAAGATCCCGGACAGCGTGGATGAGCCGCATTGCGGCCTCTCCACGGTTGACGATCGCGACACGACTGAACACCGGCTGAGCCTCCCAAGTACCCACGTGCAGAAGGCGACGTCCGGGTCTCGGAGCGTCGCCTGCACCTATCTATACCCTGCTTGGTTACCGTCCAGTACACCCATGTCCTGCATCGAGCACGCCGGCGCCGCTGCGTTGTAGGGTTCCTACAAAAAGCGGCGCGAGCCACACCGCACGGCCGCCCTTTCGGGCATGGTCTGCGACAACCCGGCCCGACGGCCTTCGTCCGCGCCTCCGCAGGTCCGCGGCTCACCGGCCGGCGGACGCCGACTCGACGACCACCACCCTGGCCCACTCGGGGGGCGTGTCCGGCACGTAATCGGGATCGTCCTCGTTCCACGACCGGCTCGCCTGCCGAGGAAACAGGCCGACCACCGTGCGACACGGCGGCCGGGTGCTCGGCCAGCGCGTCTGGCCGTCGGTCAGCACCACAACCACGTCCGGTCGGGGCCGCGCCCGCAGCGCCTTGGCGAAGCCCGTACGCAGATCCGTGCCCCCACCGCCCACCAACGGGATCCCCTCGCTGCCGCACAGCGTATGCGCGATCGTGGCCGCCGCATCGCACGGCACCACGGTGATCAGGTCCCGACGACCGCCCACGGCACGGCAGATCGCGGCGACCTCCAGGAGCGCGCTGCCCAGCTCGGCGTCGCTGACCGACCCGGAGGTGTCGATGACCACGGTGACCCGGGGCGGTTTGCGACGCAGGCTCGGCAGCACCACGCCGGGCACACCGACCGAGCGCCGGGACGGCCGGCCGTAGGTGTAGTCGTCGCCCGCGCCTGCACCGGACGTCGCCGAGCGCACCGCCGCTCCCAACAATTCCCGCCACGGTTGCGGCGGATGGAACGCCTCCTCCGCCCATCGCCGCCACCCCGCGGGCGCGGTCCCCGGTCGGGCCGTGATGCCCTGGGCCACCCGGAACCGCACGGCGTCGCGTTCCTGCGCACTCAGGCCGTGCGCGCCTTGCGGCCCCGACTCCCGCTCGCGTTCCAGACCGTCGGCGCCGCTGCCGCAGTCCAGCCAGGCCAGTCCCTGGGTGAACGGCCCGAGTCGAAACTGGCGCAGATAGTCCTCCATGAGCTCACCCTCGGGCAACCCCAGCGTCGCCGGCTCGACGGCGCCTTCGGGCCTGACCAATCCGGCACCGAAGGCGTCGTCGTTGATCTCGCAGTCCGCGGCGATGTTCATCCGCAACCGCTCCCCCGGGCCGACCAGCCCGCGCTCGCGCGCGACCCGGTCGCTGCGTCCGTGGTGGTCGCGCAGCAGGTGCGACACCTCGTGCACCCAGACCGCGGCCAGTTCCTCCGCAGGCGTGCGGTCCACGAACGCGGGCGAGACGTAGCACCGCCAGTGCCGGTCGACGGCCATCGTCGGTACGCTCCGCGACTCCACGGTGTGCAGGGCGAACAGCGCCGTCGCCAGGTAGGGGCGGGCCCGGGCGGCATGCAGGCGGGCGGCGTAGAGCTTGTGGAGGTCCAGGGGCTTGGGGGCGTCGGGGGCGGTCGGGGTGCTCGGCGTGGCCGTCGTCGTCGGTGCGCCCGTGGTCATCGGACCGCCTTTGTCGCGGCCGCGGCTCGGGCCGCCGCCCGGTCGGCCGTGCGGTCCGCTCGGCGGGACAGGGATACCGCTCCGGCGAGGCGTTCGATCGAGGCCGGGACGTCCCAGTCCTCGTGGCGCAGCGAGGCGAGCGTGGTCGCCGGGACGACCACCAGGTCCGGGGCGCCGGTCTCCGTCGCCCGGACCAGGAGCGCCCACGCCGCGTCCCAGCGGGACTTCTCCGGACGCTTTCGGACCGCGTCCACCACACCGTCGAGCACGGCTTGACGCAGATCGCCGCGCTCGGGGAGGACGGCGCCGGCCGGGTCGGCGAGCAGGTCCTCGGGATCGGGGAGGTCCATCCGGTCCAGGCCGGCCAGCAATTCCAGGCCCGGGCCGTCCCCCACCGTGCCTCTGACCAACATGGAGAGCACCTCACGGGAGGAACCGGCCGCGGTCGCGAAGGCGATCAGGCACAGCGCCATCTCCCAACTGCGCGGCGACGGCCACGGGCCGCCCCGGCGACTCTCGTTGCTCGGCAGCCGGTGCACGAGCGCCGGTCGAGCGGCGAGCAGCCCGCAGACGGCGCGGCGGGCGAACGCCACCGCCTCCGGGAGACCGGTCGGGTCGAGGCGCGGCAGGGTCGCCTCGGGCCAGGTGCCACCGAGCCCGCGGACCACGACGTCGTGGTCGTGGACCCATTGCAGATGCACGAATCGGTTGGCCAAGGGGGCGCTCAGTTCCCAGCCGTCGGCCGCCGAGGAGCGTGGATTGGCGGCGGCCACGATCCGCACCCCGGGCGGCAACCGCAGGGCGCCGATCCGTCGTTCGAGTACGAGCCGAAGCAGAGCGGCCTGTACGGCCGGTGTCGCGGTGGAGAGTTCGTCCAGGAACAGCAGCCCTCGGCCGGCCCGTACCAGGCGCACCGCCCAGTCCGGCGGGGCCATCGGGACACCCTGTTCGGCGGGATCGTCACCGACGATGGGCAATCCCGAGAAGTCGGACGGTTCGTGCACGCTCGCGATCACCGTGGTCAGCGGAAGGTCCAGGGCCGCGGCGAGTTGGGTCAGGGCCGCGGTCTTGCCGATGCCCGGCTCGCCCCACAGGAGTACGGGCAGGTCGGCGGCCACCGCCAGGGTCAGGGCTTCCAGATGCGTGTCTGCGCGCGGTTCGCTGGTGGCGTCGCGCAGGAGGGCCAACAGGTCGCCGGCGACGTCGAGTTGAGGGGTAGGTCCGGGCGCGTCGGACGCGAGGCGGGGCGTGGTTGTGTCGGTGGGTCGGGCGTCTGGGGTGGGCGAAGTGCCGGAGGCGGGGGTCCGGGAGTCGGGGGCAGGCGGGCTGTACGGGGTGTATGTGGGCATGTCTTCGGTCACCTTCGGGTGTTGTGTGCGTGAGGGAACGACGGCGTCGATCGCACGGGCGTTAACGGACGTCCCCGGGGCCGGCGACGGTTTTCCGGTGCGCGCGTGGAGGTGTGGACCGAGGTCTCGGGTCAACGCGACTTCGAGTGGCACGGGCAGGGGCGGTGGCCGCGCGGGCGGCGATGGTTCGTGGGGATTCGGCCGGCCCCGGGGTCGATCAGGCCGGCTCTGAAGAGCCCGTAGGTGACCCGGCGCAGCGCGGCCGTTTCGAGTTCGTCGCGAAGTGGGCCGTCGCGCAGCAGTGCGTCGGGGCCCAACAGGCTCTCGACGACGGCCAGGGCACCGGCGGTGTCGCCGTGGTCCAGGCGTTCGCGCACGCCGGCGAGGCAGTTCGGGCGACGGTGCGCCTCGTCGATCGCCTGTAGGCAGGGAAGCGGCGTGCCGGTCAGCGCGGCCGGCAATTCCTCTCGGCGGACCTCCGCCGGGTCGTGGTCCAGCGGCGCCAGTACCCCGTCGACCAGAGCGATCCGGTGGCGGGCGCCCCGGCATTCGACCGGCTGCCGTCGGCCTGCCGGGTCCGGGACTTGGGGCCGAGCGGTCGGCGGATGATCCGGTACCAGCGCCGAGGCGACCAGCGGGTGCAGCCGATCGACCTCGATCGCACCGGCACGAAGCAAGGCCAGGTCCGGGAGCACCCAGGTCGCCGCGTCGGGCAGGATCGGCAGCCCGGCGGCGCCGCGACCGGCCGGCGCCGGCGCGATCCGCAGTGCGGGCGGCCCGAGTTCGTCGCCGTCGGCGGTCGGGTCGGGGGCCGGGGCCGCCGGGGTCAGGTCCAGGGACAGCCGATGTCGGGCGTCGAGCCGCACCTGGACGGTGCCGGTCGGTCGGCCCTCGGCGCGGAGCAGAATCCGCGCCTCGGCTGCCCATCGGTCGACGGCGCAGCGGTGCGCGTACGGCAGCCTTCCGAGCGGATCCGGGGCCAAGGCCGCTTCGGGGGGCGGGACCGCTTCGGAGATCGGGGCTTGGGCCCGATCCGGGACGGAACGACCGTCGCCTGGCCGCCGATCGGCTCCCGACCGGATCCGCAGCTCATCGGTCCTGCGCCCGTCCCACAGGTGGCGGTGCAGGTCGAGGCGGAACCGCCGGTTGGGATGGGGGTGGGGGTACGACCGAGGAAGGGCATCGGCCCGGTCGGGCGATCCCTCCCACAGCGCGAGGCTGATTCGCTGACCGGCATCCGCCCACGCCGGCGGCGTTCTGGCCACCAGGTACACCGGTCCCCGTCCGGCACGGCCGTCGTCCTCCACGTCGTACCGCGCCAGGGCAAGGGTCAGACCCGGCCTCAGCAGCCCGTCGGGAGCGACCCTCGGCATGTGCCAACGCAGCAGATCGGGAGCCAAGTGGCGGAGATCGTCCCGGACTCGGGCCGCGAGGACCCGGCCGTGCGTGCGGGCCAGGGAACGTGGATGGACGTCGACATCGACACCCGCGGCGGCACATGCCCCCGCCCAGTCGCCGCCACAACGGCGAGCGGTCGCAGTCTCGATCATGGAGGGCGGCACGGCGAACTCGCGCACGCGCAGCCAAAAGGAGAACCGGGAATCCCCGTTCGCGATCCGAGTGAGCATCAGCACTCACCTTGCGCGGACGGGACCCCCATTCCATGAACAGAAAGAGTGATCATCGCCGTGGAGCCTACCTTCCGAGCCCCCGTTCCGCCAGGCGCCTTTGACGCAAGCATCGACCGGGGTCCGGAAGTGAGCCGCCCGGCAGGCGAGTTGGCTGTGGGTCGCGCGGCGCTGTCCCTGACCGGTGACGCCGCACGTGGCCTCATCGACGACTTCCGTGTCCGGGGACGACGTAGGTCAAGCCGGCGGGTCCTCGCGCCAACCGATCGACGAGCGCGGCGTGGGGACGATTCTGCCTTGAAGGACGGTCGCCGCCGGGGCTTCGGTGAGGTCCGAAGCAGCCTGGTCGTCGTGTGCGGTGGGGCTGTCGAGTGTGGACAGGGGCGCGAGCGCGATCTCGAGGGTCGGGTAGACGGGGAGGATCTGGTTGAGGCCGGTGACGATCATGACCTTGCCCATCCGGGCGAGGTTCTCGGCGCCCATTCCGGAGACCAGACGCAGGACGGCGCCGCGCAGGCGCATGGTCTGGAGGACGTAGACCAGACCTCCGAGGACGCTGCTGTCCATGAACGTCACGTCGGAGAGGTCGATGACGATGTGCGGGTGTCGGGTGTCGGCGACGGCGCCTTCGAGGTGCGGGCGGACGGCGGGCATGACTTGGCCGTCCCAGTCGCCGCGGAGGCGGACGATCTGCCATTCGCCGTGTTGGACGATGTGACAGGTGACGCCGGAGCGGCGGTGATGGGCGCCGAGCGGGATGTCGATGGGGTCGGCGTCGCGCAGGCCGTCGGCGGGTGTGCCTTCGGCCGGGGTTCTGGTGATCCGGCCTTGTTTGGCGAGGGTCCAGCGGCTGCGGCATTCGGCGAGGAGGGCTTGGCCGCCGCCGCAGGCGCGCACGACGGCCAGGGCGCGTTCGTGGCTGAGCAGGCGGCGGCCGGTGAGGCCGTCGCCGAGGGTGCTCTTGGGTATCTCGACGCCGTCCTTCCTGCAGCGGCGGCAGATCTCGTCGTAGGAGGGGTCGCCGCTGTGCAGGCGTACGAGGCTGAGCCAGTTCGCGAAGTCGCGGACGGGCGTGAGGTCTTCCACGACGGTCAGGGGTGGCTCGTTGCGCTCGCGGGCGGTCATTCGTTTCTCCCCCAGGGTTCACCCGTATTGCCGGCGGTCCGCGATCGTGCGAGGACTCAACGTAGCGTCGTCCGAGGACGTCCGCAGGCGTCCGCGACTGTCCGCGATCGTGCGAGGGAGTGGCGACGGGTGGGCGGCGCGAGTTCGATGGAACGGTGTGACGCGTTCGATCGGACGTGCCTCACGTTGCCGGTCGTGCTCTCCCCGAACGGGTGAGCCCCCGCCGGCCAACGACCGACGAGGGCTCACCCGCCCGGTCGGTGTTCGGCGGGCTACCACCCCCGCGGGTCGACCGGGCTGCTGAGCCGAGCTCGGGCGAATGAGGTCAACGTCAGCGTGTACACGATAACGCGAAGCGCGACCGGAAACCCCCCGGAATTGGGGAATCGGTTCGCATACGTCGAGGAATACGCAGGTCAGGGGCCATTCGAGTGGTCTTGGTAATCACTCACATGGCAGCGTAGGCTGTCCGCCACGAAATGTGTCCGCCTCCTACCAAGGCACCGGCCCTTTCGTGTTCCAGAGCTCGGGCGAATGAGGAAGAGAATGTCTGAAAGTTTCGCGACGCTGTTCTGCGTCGTCCTGATCGTTTTCGCATTGTCGGCGGTGATCGCGTACGCGGTCCGTCGGTTGAGCGCGAGTGCCCCGGGGCGCCTGGCCGCGGTGATCGCGGCCATCACCGCCTTCGCGGGAGTGGTGCCGGCGGTGATCTACGCGGCGCTCGCCGGTTCCCCGGCGTCGTCGGCCGGGTCCCCCGTCGCCCCGTCCCAGGCCGCGTCGCCGCGGATGGTGTCGACCGTTTCGGAGTCCCCCACGACCCGGTTCCGGGCTGCCGATGCGGGCGACGTCCCGTCCGCACCATGACGGGCGTGACGCTCTTGCCCAGGCCCCGGCGGCCGGTACCCGAGACCGCGGCGCGAATCACGGCGCCCCTGGTGTATTCGCGCATGCGCTTTCCCGCACACAGCTTCTTCGGATCGCTCGACCGGGTCCACCGTGAGGCGCTGTTGTCCATGGCGCTGGTCCACCGCCTCGAAAAGGGAGCGTCGGAGAATCTGTTCTCGGAACGCGCGGTGATGGTCGTCCTGCGGGGAATTCTGAAGGAAGCCCCGATCGCCGGAGGCCCTTGTAACACAAAGCTCCGCACGGCGGGCGATATTCTCGAATCATCGGCGGTTTTCGACCCGACGGGCGGTAACATCACCGTCCATGGTGTGCAGTCCACCGTGCTGGTCTCCGTCTCCCGGCGTGGATTCGTCTCGCTCCTGGGAGAACGTCCTCGTGCGATGGCAGCACTGGCCCGTTCGATGGCCCAACGGGAGAAACTCGACCTGTTCGTCAACGTCCACGTGCGGCAGGGCAACACGTCCGTGCGGATCGCCCGGTACCTGTGCTTCCTCACCGACTTCCTCGGCGAAGCCGTCGGGGACGGCGTCCGGATCTCCGGCTTCTCCCAGACCGACATCGCCGACGCCGTCGGCGCCTCCCGCGCGTCCGTGGAGAACTTCTTCCGCGAACAGCGCCGGGCCGGCACGGTGACCACCGCCTACCGCGTCATCGACGTCGTCGACCCGACCGAACTGCGGGCTCAGGTCGGGAACATGCCCAACTGGCAACGCTGAACCACGTCGGTGGCCGCGCGGGTGCGCGGCCACCGACGCGCCACGGTTTCGTCGCTGCCAACGGCGCGTCGGCGCCGCCTTGGCTTTTCCCGCCGCCCACGGCAACGCCGTGATTTGCGGTCTTCAGGGGCAGTCGTGGAATGTGCGGGCCTGAGGGGTGAGCGGTGCGCAGAAGTCGTCGACCTGGTCGTCGACTTGACGGGCGATGTAGGTGAGGCCGGCCAGCAGGATCGCGTAGGTCAGGATCGCGATGAAGACCCGGCCATAGGATGCCGCCGTCGCGGCTTGGGCGCGGTGTGGCCGGCGCGGCGTGTAGACCAGCGGGACCGACGAGCCGGGGCGGTGGCGGCCCTCGACCGTGCAGCGGTGCCGAGAGCCGTTGCGGTCGGTGTAGTCGACGGTGGTCACGTGCACGTAGTAGACGTCGTCGCGGGTGCGGTCGGGGTCGGCGCTCGGCCGGGTGCGGCGCTCGATGCGGGTGGACACGGCGGTGCCGGTCGCACGGATCCCGGACCTGCGCAGGTAGCGGACCCGCAGGGCGATCAGGACGATGACGAACGGGCCGACGATCAGGACGAGTTCCCTCGCCGCCAGGAAGGTATGCGAGTGCTCGCGCATGGTGTGTTTCCTTCGGTGTGCACCGGTGTGGGCCGGTGAGCGGCCACCGGAAGTGGTCCGCTTGCCCGAGAGGTGGTCGGGCGCGGCGATATCTCTCCACTTTTCGAGCGCCGACTTCGTGAGTTTCGCCGCGATGGGCGCTTTCCCGGATCAACCGCCCGCCGCCGGGGGATAATCGGTCGCGCGAAGAGTGGAGAGATCCGCGCCCCTCGGGCCACGTTCCGTGTGACAGAGCCGCGTCGCCGTTGCGGAGGGTGCCATGACACAGACCCGACCGGACCTGCCCGGAGAGCTGCCTGAGGATCTGCCGTCGGACCGGAGATCATCGGGTCTCCCGCACGGCCTCGACGGTCCGGGCGCGCCATCGGTCGATGACGCCGACTCGGCAGGTGGCGGCCGGAGTTCGGACCCGGATCCGGCTTCGGATCCGGGCGCGGACGATTCGGACCCGGACTCGGGCTCGGGCGCTGATTCGGGCTCGGGCTCGGACTCGGGCTCGGGCTCGGACGACATGTGGCGGCGGTTGCGGGACGGCGACGAGGCTGCCCGGATCGCGTTGTACGAGCGTCACCACGACGCGTTGGTTCGCTGGTTCCGGGTGAAGCTGCCCTCCGCGGCCGAGGCCGACGACTGCGTCAGCGAGGTGTTCGTCCGGGCGCTGGACGGCATCGCCCGTGACCTGAAACCGAATAGGGGCGTCGACCGGTGGCTGTGGGGCATCGCCAAGCACGTGTGGATGGCGGAACTCAAGGCGCGGCGACGTGGCGCGGACCGGTCGGTGGAGGATGAGACACCGGACGCGAAGAGCGTGACCGCCTCGGGTGCGGCCGCGTGGGGCGCCGACCTGGGCCACGCGTACGGCAAGACCCAGGCGTTCGCCGCGATCTACACCGCGACCGACGCGCTGTCGCAGACCCAGCGCACGGTGGTGAGCGCGCACTTGGACCACACGCTCGCCGAGATGCGCCCGGTCAGGGGCGCCGAACTCGCCGCCCATCTGGGGTGGTCCCGGATCAGGGTCGACCGCGAACTGAGTCGCGGCCTGAAGAAGGTACGTGAACGAGTGGGGCTGTTGGCGGCGGCCCGCGCGGTGCGCTCCTGCTCCGAGGCGGCCCAAGTCCCGGCGCTCGCACGGTTGTTCGTGGCCGAGGAAGCCGGGTCCGACCTGGTTCCGACCCGGGCGGAGTATCGGGCCCTCGGGACGCACGCGAAGACGTGTGCGAACTGCTCGGCCGTGGCCAGGGACGCCGTACTCCAGCGCACCTGGGTGCTCGGCCCCGGCCTGGCGTTGGCGGCGGCCCGGCACGACGCGGCGGACGAGGACGAGCGCCGCCGCGCCGCGGTGGCCTGGTGGACGGGTCGCCCCGCGACCACGGCCGAGGCGGCCTCGGTGACGCCCGTCGTGACTCCGGAGGTGGCCGCGTCGATGGCCGCCGCGGCGCCCGCACCGGCCGATCCGGGCCGGTTCGGCGAGATCCTACGGAACGTACGCCCGGCCCTGGACGCCGTGGCACGCCCCCTGGTCACCACCACTCGCGTCGTACGCGACACGGTTCTGCAGCGGTTGCTGCGCGTCCCCGGCGTCGCTCCGATGGTGAACACCGCCTCGCGGCTCGCCGCCGACAACCCCATGACGGTACGCGTCGGCGGCGCCTTCGTCGCCCTGGCCACCGCAGCCGCCTTGACCCTGTTCGCCGTGGCCCCCGACTCCGCGCACACCCCGTCCGCCCGGCCCTCCTCCGGTTCCTCGGCGGCCCCCGGCGGCACGGGACCGGGCGCGTCGGCGAACCCGGCAGTGGACGGAACCCCACCGCCGAGCCCCACCCCGACGGATGCCTCCGGAGCACCGCTGCCCGCCTCCTCGCCCAGCGATCCGACGCCCCCGGGCGAGCGGGGCGCAACCGCCGTCGGCCCAGGCGCAGTTCCGGGCGGCAGCGGCTCCGGTTCCGCCAGTGCCGGTCAGGGCGGTACGGGCACTGCGCCGGGCACCACACCCGGCACCGGCGGCCGCAACGGCACCGGCACCGGCACCGCATCGGGCGGCGGCGACGGCGGCGCGAGCAGCGGCCCCGTACCGGCGGTCTGGGGCTTCTGGATGGTCCGCTACGCCGACGACCCGATCGGTACCACGCGCGAACTGTCACCGTCCCCGCAACGCCCGGACAGCCACGAGCCGAACTGGACCTACGGCATATGGCGGCTGGGCAACCCGCCCGCCGTCAAGACGGTACGCGTCACGCACATCGACGTCGGCCGGCACGTGGTGATCCTCCCGGACAGCGGCGCACCCGGCGGCATCGCCCATGTCGCGGTCTCCGACTACGCCGCGAACGGCGTGTCCTGCCAGCCGGTCCGATGGTGGCCGGAGGGCGCCGACGAGAGGATCGAGGTCGCCTGCTTCGACCGCACCGGCACCCGCGCCGACATCCCGTTCACCGGACTGTTCCTCGCCGGCGACCGGAACGGCCCGCACGGCCAGGCGGGTTCGCGCGGCTACGTGTACGCCGGCGAGCCGACCGCCACCCGCCAACTGCCCTCCACCGCGTCCCGGCAGAACACCGGCGCGGTGACCCGTACCGGCCCCGGCCGCTACACCGTGGCGGTCGCGGCGGACACGGAGTCCGTGCAGGTCTCGCCGATCGGTACGGCGCCGCGGCACTGCGCGGTCACCGCACCGTCCGGGGGCACCGCGTCGGTGTCCTGCACCACGCACACCGGTGCACCGGCCGACACCGCGTTCACCCTGAGCCACACCGGCCGACAGAGCCTGCTCGACGACGCTCGGGTCCCACACGCGGTGCACCTCACCGTCGCCGACGCACCCGGCTCCGCCGCGCCGACAGTCACCGGATCGTGGATGTCCCGGCCCGGCTCGGCGACCGTCACGCGCACCGCGACCGGCCGCTACACCCTGCGCCTGTCGGTCGGTTACATGACCAGCTACGCCCACCTGACGGCCATCGGCGGCGGGTACTGCACCACGGTGCTCCGCAACGACTACGGCGCCAAGGACGACGTCCTCATGTACCTGGCCTGCTACACCCCGACCGGCGCACCGACCGACAACAGCTTCCGACTCGCCTACCTGACCGCGTCACCGCACTACCCGTAGCACGACGCCCCCGGTCGCCCCGCCGAGACACAGACGCCGGGAACCCTGCCTCGCCGCACCTCGGTGGGGCACGTGGCGGCCGGCACGTGCGGCCCCTGCTGTAGCGCCGGGCGCACCTGCGCGGTCGACGCCTGTGGGTCTCAGATTCGTGTGCTGTCGGGCTCCCCGGAACATCGGGGTCGAGATCAGGACACGAAATCTGAGACCCGTAAGCGGGTCAGGCGGCGAAGCCCACTGCGGTGGCGTATTCGTAGCCGCCCCAGTCGGAGCCCAGGTCGGCCAGGACCTCGTCGGTCCACAGGTCGTCGAGGGTCGGTTCGTCGCCTGCTGCCCAGGCACGCACGATCGCGTCCCAGCGGCGGACGTTGACGCTGCGGTGGGCGGCGACGCCGGCGCGGCGATGTGGCTCGCGTACTCCGGACTGGTCGTGCGGGTGCAGTTCCACGCGCGTACCGCGGCCGTTGTTGTTCAGCCGGCGGATCAGCGATCGGGCGACGTTGCGACGGCGCAGGTCGCGGTAGGCGGCCTCGATCCGGCGCAGATTCGCCCGGGTGGGGAATTGCTCCTCGGCGAGCCAGGCCGCCAGTGTGCGGGAGGTGACGGTGATGCCGGCCGCGTCCATCGCCGCGTACCCGGCCCTGGACGCGGTGAGGTAGCGCAGGCGCGCGGCCAGGCCGCGTTCGGTGTCGACCGGGGAGGTGATGCCGTCGGCGAGTTCGTCCAGGCGCTCGGCGGCCAGGGCGGATGCCCTGGTTCCGCGCATCCCGTACTTGCCGGGCTCCAGGGAGCGATACGGCATGCGGGATCAGGTCCTCTCGTGCGAACGGCGTTCGGGGTGCGGGGATTTGGGCCGATGGGCATTGCGGTGCAGCCGAGGCGTGCGGGGCATGCCGGGCATCACTTCCTTTCCTTGGTTTCGAGGATGTAGGCGTCCTTGACCTTCACGTCTGCCACACCGCGGCCCTCGGTGAACACGGTGCGCCAGTCGCCACCGGTGAGGTGGAGTTCGTCGGTACCCATCACCCGTACCACGGTCAGGCCGGCCTGACGGGCCTTGAACGCCTTGACCCACAGGTTGGCGAACGCCTGACTGCGGATGATGTGCATCCAATCCGGGCGGTTGATCTCCCGGTTGTAGTTCGAACCGCCCATCGTGGACACGAGTTTGGCGTACATCTGCTTCACGTAGTCCAGCGTGACGTCGTCGCCCTCGGCGATCGCGGCGTCGCGGGCGTCGCGCAGCGCGGTACGCAGCCGCTCCAGGAGATTCTCCGTGGCGACGGCCGTCCAGGATTCGAGGACCCGCGGGGGCTCGCACAGGTTGCCGTAGGCGGGCGAGGCGCAGCGCAGGAGCAGGCGCAGGGTGGGGTCGGTGATCCACAGCGGGCCGGGTTCGTCGCGGTCGCCGAGGGGGTTGGGCAGGTCGTCGTGGGGCCAGGCCGGCGGATCGACCAGGTAGATGCCCGCGTGCCGGCGTTTGCGGCCGCGTGGGCCGTCGAAGTCGTCCAGGTCCGGGCCGACGCGGTGCTCCAGCGGGCCGATCGGCAGGTGGGCCTTGAGCGCGGACAGGTAGGCGGCGTTCATGTCCAGTGCGACGACCTCGTGCTCGCCCGGGGGCAGGCTCGTGTTGCGCCACTTGGGCCGGGCCTCCCAGACCGCGTCGGCCTCCTCCTTGCTGCGCTTGCGGAGCAGGTCCGGCAGGGGCGGGTACCAGGTGTGCTCGTAGCGCGATCCGGCCCGGGCCAGGCGCAGCAGTTCCATCACGTCGGGGATCGCTCGCCTGGCCAACGCCTGGGCGGCGGCCTCCACATCGCCCTCGGCCGCGACCAGTTCCCGGGCGACGGCATCGGCGATCGCTCCCGGCAAGGGGTCCTCGTCGGTGTCGACCACGACGCGGCCGGGCCTGGGGGTGGTGGGGCGCTTGAGCGCGGGTGAGCGAGGGGCGGCGGTACGGCCGGGGGCGGCCGCGGGTGGCGTCGGCTCGGGGGCCGCGGAGACGGGTTCCTTCTGCGGCGCCGTCGGTTCCGCGTCCGGGTCCGGGGCGGGTGGGATGTCGGCTGCGGCTGCGGGGGGTTCGCCGGTGGTGGGTTCGGCAGGGGTGCTGTCCCCGGCGGCGGCCTCTCGCGCGGCGGTGGTCGTGGGCCGCGGCAGCGCGGGCGGTACGACCGCGCTCGGGACGGGGCGGGCGTCGGTGAACCGCACACGGCCCAGGTCGGCGTGCAGGGCCGCCTGGGCAATGGGGCCGAGGTCGCGTTCGGAGACGATGGCGAACGCCTGGTCGCTGTCGCGGGTCAGGTGGACGACGGTGTCGGCCTCGACGAACGCGCTCGCCATGTCCTCGGTTCGCGTCGGGCTCTGTTCCCATACCGCGACCACGGGTACGTCCAGGTCCGCGGCCAGCCGGCGCAGGGCACTCAGCGCGCTACCGAGCGCGACGGCATCCGGGCCGCTCCGGGAGCCGATGGCGGTGGTGCTGCCGGCGGAGCCGGCGGTGGAGCTCTTGCCACAGGGTTCGGGAAGGATGTGGTTGAGCGCGTCGAGGACGATCAGGCGCGGGTTCTCGATGTCGGTGGCGGTCTCGCGCAGTATGTCCAGGGTCAGGTCCTGGCCGTCGTCGAGGAGGAGCCCGCCGCCGGCCAGGCGGCTCGACGCCGCGTCGGCGGCGCGTTGTTCCTCCTCGGTGAGTGTGCCTGCGCGCAGTCGCTGGTGGTCCACACCCGCGGCGGCGGCCGTCAGGCGGGCGGCGATCTCGGCACGTGGCCGGCCGGGTGTGCACAACAGCACCGCGCCCGGGGGCGTCGCGTCTTCGCCGAACCGCGCGGACGCCGATGCCGCGCACCGCACCGTACCCGCTGCCAACAGCCCGGCGCCCGCGCCGGGCGCGCCCACCACCAGTAGCAGGCGCCCCGGCAGCGCTCCACCGCCCAGCGCCTCATCCAGGGCGGCGACTCCGAACGAAACGGCGCGCCGACGCACGGTGCCGGCCTCGTGCAACGCCTCCGCGAAGCCCGCGATCCGGCGGCCCGCCGCCGAGCCCGGGGCCGGGCGGGGCGGAGCCGCGGAGCGGTGGGTGTCGAGATCGAGATCGAGGACAAGCTCTGCCGCGTGCGCTGACGGAAGGGGCGCGACCTCGACCGGCTCAGGGGTGGTGTGGACCGCGGGCGTGACGGTGGCGTGGGTGATCTGGGCGTAGACGCTGCGATAGCGCAACAACAATTGCGGCGTTCCGGCGGCGGCGGAGCGCACCAGGTCGCCCAGGCCCTGCCGGGCCGCAGTCATCGTGAAGGTCGGCAACTCCCCCTGTGCCGCGACCACATCCTCGGACGGCGGCCCCAGCACCGCCCGCACCCCGTGCGGAGCGTGCAGCGTGATCCGCGCACCGGCCGCAGCCTCACCGACCACGCGCGCCCACCGCTTCCGGGCCTCCTCGACGCCGAGCCCGGCATCCGGGGTCACATCGGAGCCGCCGCCGGAACCGCCGCGGGTCGCGGGGCGCGGCGAAGTCCGGGTCGCCACGCGCGCGGCCGACGGGTGCATCTCGTCGTCCCTCATCCGCCCGGCCTTCCCACAATGAACACCAATACCTTCGACCCTATCGCGATCCACCTCCGGAACCTGCTTGGTCGTAAGGAAACAAAGCAGGTTTCCGCGCCCGCGGCGATGGGCTCCGGACACCACACCCGATCAGCGGGCAGAGCGCGGGCAGCCGGGCGACAGGAGGCGAACGGGGCGAGGCCCGACGCCGGATCCATACCCACACCCATGCCCACGCCCACGGCGATTCGAAGTGCATCAGGGCGTCCGGTTTCGTGGCCCTCGTGACCAGCCTCTGCTCCGCCAAAGGCTCGTACTCCTCGTCGAAGCGAGAAGGGATCAACGCGTGCGGCTCACCTGGCGAGAGTTCGGACAGGGCGGACGCCGGGACCCGCGGCGCCGGTGGAAGTCCACGCTCACCGGGGTGCCCCGTTCTCGACCGCGTCGGGGGTCACATCGACCACCGCAGGGCCGTGTCGTAGTCGGCTGTGGCCAGGACTCGGTGGCGGAGGCGTTCGTGGAGGGTGTTGCGGAGGGTGAGGATGCGGGGGGCTGTGGAGGCGGGCAGGAGGGGGCCTCGGTAGTGGTCGAGGAGGGTGTCGATCGGGGTCGTGGGGTTGGACAGGGCGCGGTCGAGGTCGAGGAAGTCGGCTTCGACGGCGCCGGTCAGGCGGTAGGGGTCGGAGGCGAGGCGATGGCCCAGGATCGGGCGTAGGCGGGCGAGTTCGGCGCGGGTGGTGGCCGGGCGGCCGGTGGGGCCGTAGACCGCCTCGGTGATGGCCCTGGCGGTCATGCCACCGGGTTCGCTCAGCAGGGTCGTGACGATCTCGGCGTGTCGTGGGGTCAGCTCGTGGGTGGTGCCCGCCATCTCCAGGCGGGCTCGACGCAGGCCCAGCGCGTGGAAGCGCAGCGGTGCGGTGGTCAGGGCGCCGGCTGCGGAGTCGTCGGCGAGCAGCAGGAACAGGCCGCCCGCGGCCAGGCGTTCGACCAGGACGGGCTGTCCGTCGGGGAGCAGCAGTCGGCCCTCGGTCGGGGGTCCGGGTAGCTGGTGCGGAAGCCAACCGGGCGGGTCCGAGCGCAGGATGCGGCCCCGCGGGTCGGCGATCGCGCTGCGAGTGCCGAGGCGGCGGGCGATCCGCTCCGTGTAGCGGGTGCTCAGCCGGGCCTCTTCGCGCAGCCGGATCGTCTCGAGTTCCGATTGGGCCAGCCGGCGGGCGGTGTCGAGGAGGGGTATCGACAGTGGTTGCCAGTGCCGCTCGGGGCAGGTGAAGTCGAGGATGCCGAGCAGTTCGCCGTTGGCCGGGTCGTGGATGGGGGTGGCGGTGCAGGTGTACGCGGTGGCCGCGGACAGGAAGTGCTCGGCGCCGAACACCTGGAACGGACGGCCGGTTGCGAGCGTGGTACCGACTCCGCTCGTGCCCGCCGCGTCCTCGCTCCACAGCGCTCCGGGCAGCAGATGGACACGTTCGGCCGAGCGCAGTGTGGCCGAGTCGCCCTGGACCCAGAGCAGATGTCCTCGGGCGTCGCTGAGGAACAGGAGCCGCCCCGGGTCGGCGGTGAGGCCGCTCAGCGAGCGGCGCAGCAGCGGCCAGATCGGGCTCAGCGGGTGTTCCTCGCGGTGTCGGGCCAGTTCGTCGTCGTCGAGGGTGACCGGCGGGAGGTAGGCGTCCGGCGGCAGACCTTGTCGCCGCGCGCGTGACCAGGAGGCCCGGATCGGGTCTCGTACGTCCCGCGCCGACCCACCGCCCAGGGCCCGGTCGCGCGCCTTCGGTCGTAGCGCCATGTGGCCATCATGCCGGCGTGAGGTTACGTTCTTCGGCTCGGATGGTTACGCGGAATCTGCGACGTTGATGCGACTTGCCCCGTCGAGGCGGTGAATGGCGTGGTCGCGCCGCGCGCATGGCGGCACCCCTCCCGCACCACACCGCCCCGCGCCGTCCTTGCGCGGCGTGCGAAGCGGAATGTGCAACGTTGCTGCAACCCCCCGTCGGCGTCTGGTGCAAGGGGTGCGCACTCGCGCAGACTGCGGGACGCGGGTCGGTGACTCGGCGGCCGAGATCGGAGGAGAGACGGTGCCCTATCTGGAGTTGTCCGACGCCGTTCCCCTGTACTACGAGGAGCACGGGGCCGGCCGACCGGTGTTGTTGCTGCACGGCTGGACGATGAACAGCACCTTCTGGGCGGGCAATATCGCCGCCCTCGCGGCGGAAAACCGGGTGATCGTCGTCGACTTCCGCGGGCACGGGCGTTCGGGGAAGACGCCCGATGGGCATTCGTTGGCGCAATATGCCCGCGATGTCCGCGAGTTGGTCAAGGCATTGGATCTGACCGAATCGACCCTCGTGGGCTGGTCCATGGGGACTTCGGTCCTGCTGTCCTATGTACGGCAGTTCGGCTGCGACGGGCTGCGCGGCGCGGTGTTCGTCGATCAGTCTCCGTGCTTCATGGACGCTCCCGGCTGGGAGTTCCCGTTGCAGGGTGGCTACTCGGCCGCCGACCTGGCGGTGTTCGCGCAGACGGTTCGGCATGCCCGGCCGCTTGCGATCAAGCCGTTCATCCGGGCCTGTTTCGCCGAGCCGCCGGCGGCGGAGGCGGTGGATGCGGCGTATGCGGAGACGACCCAGACGCACACCTCCTCCGCGCTGGACGTGTGGATGGACATGGCGCATTCGGACTGGCGGGCCGTGCTGCCCGAAGTGAGTGTGCCGACGCTGCTCGTCTACGGCGAGCGCAGTCGGATCTTCCCCGGAGACCTCGCGGAATGGCTGGCCGGGGTTTTGCCCGACGCGCGGGTGGCGAAGTTCTCTGCGAGCGGGCATGTGCCCTTCGTTGAGGAACGCGAGCTATTCGACGACGTCGTCATGGATTTCCTCCGCCGCTGACCTCCCGGATGGCGGTGCGGAGGAAGATGCGGACCGCCCGGCGGGTATCCCCGCCTCGCCCGATTCGGGCGGCCCGCGACCCGCGATGCGCGCGTCGACAGTCGGGAAGGCCAATGATTGTGATGCCTGACCAGACACCGGGTGGCAGGCCATACGGCGGCTGCCCGGCTGACGCGCGGCCGGCGGTCTTACGCACATCGGGTACACGGACGTCAGGCACACGGGGGCCGGACGTACGGGGACCGGGCGTACGACCGCCAGCGCGGGTACCTGCGGCCAGGGCGTCGGCGCCACCGGAATCGATTCCGGTGGCGCCGGCGCCCTGGTCTCGGTTGTCCGAGGTCCGCACCGCTCTGCCGCATCCAGCGCGGATGTACGACCACTATCTCAACGGCAAGAACAACTTCGCGATCGATCGCGGCGCGGCGGCGGACGTACTCGCCCTGGCGCCGGAGGTCCGCGGGATGGCCTTCGCGAATCGGGCGTTCCTGCGGCGCGCGGTGTCGTTCGCGGCCGGATGCGGGATTCGTCAGTTCCTGGACATCGGGGTGGGCCTGCCGGCGGCCGGCGACACCTACGAGTGCGCGGTGCTCGCGACCGAGGAGGCGCGGGCGGTGTACGTCGACAACGATCCGCTGGTACTCGCGCACGCCCGCGCGTTGTCCGCCCGGCCGGGTCGGGTACACGTGGTGGAGGCTGATCTTCGGGACCCCGGGGCGCTGTTGGAACGGGCCGCCGCGCGATCCGGATTGGACTTCCGGCGGCCGGTGGCGGTGGTGCTGACCGCGGTGTTGCACTATCTCTCGGACGCGGACGATCCGCGGTCCCTGGTGGACGAGTTGATGGCGGCCACGGTGCCCGGCAGTGCACTGGTGCTCTCGCATGTCGCCGCCGATCTGCGTCCGGAGGCGGCCCGGGCCACGGCCGAGACGTATCGGCATTCGGCGGCCCCGCTTTTCCCGCGCGATCTGCGGGACGTACGCGAGTTCTTCACCGGGCTGACCCTGGTCGACCCCGGCGTGGTCCCGATCTCGTCCTGGCGGGCCGATCGTCTGCCGCGCCCGCATGCGGACCGCCAGTGGATGTACGCGGGCGTCGGCCGCAAGTCGACGTCGAATCGGCCCACCGGGCGGGAAGCTCGACCGGCACGCCGCCCGATCCTCTCTTCGGTGCCGTGAGTCGGCCCGACGTGCGCCGGCTCCGCTCCGGCGGCCGACCTTCCTCGCGCCCCCGGCGCACGCGGTGCACCCGGCGCAGCCGAGCGCGCGGGGAAGGGCATCAACCGGGCTCAGCGGGATGGAAGGTCGAAGAAAAGCCGCCGCGAACCTGGGCCTGCGCCCGGTAGTACGTCGGGCCCCGGCCGGGGGGATCACCTCGTCATTCGCCCGACGATCGGGTGACTCACCTCGTCATGATCTTGTTGCTGGTGCCGTTGTCGACGATGTCCGGCTTGCTGCCGTCCGCCTTGACGCCGTAGAACAGCAGGTGGTTCGAGCCGGCCACGGTGATCTTGTCGGCCCACGCCACCTCGATGGTGTGGTCGGAGCCCGTGACCGTCAGGTCGTGGCAGAAGCCGGTGAGGGTCACGGTGATCTCGGTGCCCTCGATCCGAACGTCCCTGCCGGTGCAGTCGGTGGTCGGCTGGGCACCGGTGCCCGAGACGACCACCGGGCCGGCGCCGCCGTGCGTGCTCGGTGCCGCCGGCACGCTCTGCGGCGATGTGGCCTTGCCGGTCTTGGGCGCGCTGGTGGTCGAGGTCGACGGCTGCCCGCTCGCGGTGGCCGGGGCAGGTGTCCCCGTGGAGCCCCCCGACACGGCCGGGGTGGCGGAGGTCGACGGCGCCGAAGAGTTGCTCTTCTTCTCCACGCCGGCCTCGCAGGCGGTGGTGCCGACGGCGATGGTCGCGGTGATCAGGATCGCGGGCAGCACGGTACGAATACGCATCTCGAGTCTCTCCCCCGGTTTCGAAAGGCCGGTTCGGCCTGTGCTCTCAACGCTAGGGGCCGCGTGTCGCACCGATGTGGCAGCCGTCAACCAGGTCTGCGACATCCCCGACACGCCCGGGACACGGTCACGAGGTGGGCAAGCGCAGCCGCACGACGGTGCCCGACTCGGGCATGCTGCGCAGTTCCGTACGACCGCCGTGGCGCAGCACGACCGCTTGGACCAGGGCCAGCCCCAGGCCACTGCCCGGCGTCCCGCGCGCATCGCTTCCACGCACCAACTCTTCCCAAACCGTGGGCAGTTCGTCGGCCCGAATACCGCGCCCGGTGTCCGCGACCTCGACCACCACGTAGCCGTCCTCGGCGAACGCGCGCAGTTCGATGGCGCAGCCCGGATCGCTGTACTTGACCGCGTTGCCGACCAGGTTCTCCAGGGCCAGTTCCAACAGGTCCGGGTCGCCGGCGAGGGTGGGCAGCGGCCAGGGCACGCGGGGTACCGAGACGCTGATCCGCCGGTCCGCGCCGCCGGGCAGGTCCCGGCCGGTCTCGCCGGCGGCGTCCAGGAGGACGGCGACGTCCACGGCGACGCGTTCCAGCGGGCGCGATTCGATGTCGGCCAACTTGCGCAGGTCGCCGGTGATCCGGGCCAGCCGGGCGACCTGCTCCCCCACGCCGGCCAGCGGGCCGTCCGGGTCCGGATCGGCGCCGGCTGCGGCGAGGTTGGCCAGGCCCAGGCGCATCGCGGTCAGCGGGTTCTTCAGCTCGTGGTCCAGTCGGCGCAGGAATCGGTGGTGCTCGGCCGCCGCCTCGGCCCGCGCGCTCTCCCGGGCCCGGGTGATGCGCCCGCGCACGTCGATCACCACGGCGGTGGCGCCGGCCGCGAGCAGACCGAGCACGAACACGCCCAGGGCCGGGGCGAAGCGCACGTACACCCGCCAGTCGCTGCCGAACACCAGCGTCGCCACCATTGCTGCGAGGAACGCCGCGAGCACCGCGCCCGTCAGGCCGATCCGGCGCCGGCGGCTCATTCGGCCGCCTCGACGCGGGGCACGAACCGGTAACCCTCGCCGGTGACCGTCTCGATCCAGCGCGGCGCGCCCGAGTCGTCGCCGAGCACCCGGCGCAGTTCCGCGACGCGGTTGTCCACCGCGCGGGTCGTACTCGCCGACTCCCAGCCCCACAACACCTCCATCAGCCGCTCCCGGGAGAGCAGTTCGTCGGGGTGGGTGACCAGGTAGTCGAGCAGCGCGCCGGCCTTCGGGGTGAGCGTCAACTCGCGGTCGCCCAGCCACGCGCGTCGCGCGGTACGGTCCACCCGCAGCGTCCCGGCACGCACCACCCGGGCCCCGGCCAGCGGTGGCAGGCCGCGGCCGGAGCGGCGCAACAACGCGCGCATTCGCGCGACGAGTTCGTACGGGTCGAAGGGCTTGTTGAGGTAGTCGTCCGCGCCTTCCTCCAAAGCCATCGCCCGCTCGGTCGACTCGCCGACCTGGGTGAGCAGGATGACCGGGATCCAGGCTCCCGAGCGGCGGATCCGGCGCAGCACCTCACGCCCGTCCAGCGACGGCATGAGCACGTCCAGCAGGATCAGATCCGGCGCCGGCTCGGCCGTCCCGGCGGCGAGCGCCGCCGCCCCGTCGTGCACGATCCGCACGTCGAAACCGGAACGCTCCAGCAGCGGCCCCAGTTGTGCGGTGATGGCGACGTCGTCGTCCGCCAGCAGCACCGCGGGCCGCCTCGCCTCGTTCATCGACACCCGTGCCCCACCCCCGTCGGTCCGGGACGAGAATAGGGGAGCCGAAGGTGTTCCCGGGCGGGAAACGACCCGGGACCGGGGGCTGTTCGAAACGGCTACGGCGCACGCGAGTCGGCGTGGATGGCCCGGTCAGTCGGCCTCCTCTCGGTCGGCCAAGAGGTCGGGGTCGGCGCGCAGTTCCGCGCGCACCGAGGATTCCCAATAGCCGACGAAGCCGTTGCCGTCGCTGCCGCGGCTGCGTTCGAGCCAGTGCGCGGGCAGGGGGCTGGTTCGGCGTCCATCGGCGGCGCGCACCATCCAGGCGTTGCGGCAGCGGATTTCGAGGGCGACCGCGCGCTGGTGGACGGCGCGTGTGGTGACGCCGAGGACGAACACCCCGTGACCGGCGAGCAGTGCGAGGTCGGCGTCGCCCATCGCCGCGACCACCTTGCGGGCGGCCTGGGCATTGTTGACCGCCTCGTCGTACTCGTCGACCAGGATCAGGTCCCCACCGCCGAGCGTGGAGCTCTGGTCGTACGCGGGCGGCACTTCGCCCATGTCGGCCCACACCGTGCCGAATCGCGGATGGTTGTGCATCGCGACCTGAACGTCCGGGCGGACCTTGTGCAGTTCGAGGTGCAGCGGGATGCCGAGCGGCACCGGCCAATCGCCCTCGACCACGTTGCCGTCCACATCGATGCGGATGATGTCCTGCGGGCGGATCTCGTTCCACGTCAGCAACCAGGGGTTGCACAGCAACGTGCCGTCCCCGAGGTTGTAGGTGATGTGGCCGGCAAGGTGATCGTCGTAGCCCTCGCGCCACAGCGTGCGTGCCAACAGCACGATCTCCTGCGCGGGGCTGAGGTCGGGGATGAGCTTGTCGGGCGTCGGTCCGAATGCCATCAAGCACCTTTCACGGAAGGGGGTCGGCCGGGAATCCGGCGCGCGGCCGGGGCAGTGGGACCCGGCCCGGCCCGCCCGGACGTCGAGGCTCAGGCGTCCAACGGCAGGACGACGGCGGGCAAGGGGTGCCGGTAGAGCTTCGCGGCGTTCTCGCTGCACATCATCCGCAGCTCGTTCGCCGGGATGTCGCCCCAGTACCGCGCGACCACGTCCTGGGTGTGCGGCCAAGTGCCGTCGCCGTGCGGGTAGTCGGTTTCGAGCATGATGTGGTCGACGCCGATGACGTGCCGCAGCGCGATGGTGGAGGGGTCGTCGAGGGTGCAGAACCAGAAGTTGCGGCGCAGCACGTCGGCGGGGCGCTCGTCCCAGCCCAGACCGTAGCCGGAACGGTCGACGATGTTGTCGAGCCGGTCGATGAGCATGGGCACCCAGCCGATGCCGCCCTCGCTCATGGCGATCTTCAGGTTGGGGTGCCGGACCGGGTGGCCGGACCACAACCATTCGCTGCACGCGCCCAGCGACAGTTGCCCGAACATCGTCGCACCCAGTTGCAGCGCGGGGCCGCCGGGCGGCGTGGCGTGCATGCCCGAGCTGCCGACGTGCAGGGAGATGACGGTGTCGGTTTCGTCGCACGCGCGGATGATGGGGTCCCAGTGCTCGCGGTTCCACAGTGACGGCAGGCCGATCGCGTGCGGGCGCTCGGGGAAGGTCACCGAGGTGAAGCCGCGGCGGGCGTTGCGCTCGATCTCGGCCACGGCCTCGGTCGGGTCGGCGAGGTAGGTGATCCCTCCCGGGATGATCCGCTCGGGGTAGGCGCGGTACCACTCCTCGTACATCCAGTCGTTCCACGCGCGCACGCACGCTTTCCCGACCTCGACGTCCCGGGCCTGGGCGAACACCCGACCGCAGAACCCGGTGATCTGGGACGGGAAGTTGAGCATGGCCCAGATGCCGCCGAGGTCCATGTCCTCGACCCGGGCGTGTACGTCGTAGCAGCCGGGGCGCATCTGGTCGAAGCGCGCCGGTTCCAGCTTGACGCTCTCGGGTCGACGACCGGCGACGGCGTTCATGCCCACTTGCGAGTAGCGCTCGCCCTCGAACTCCCAGACCTGCGCGCCGTTCGCGTCCGCGATGATGCGCGGGCCGCGTTCGCGGAGCGACGCCGGGAGGTGGGTGTCGAACAGGTGCGGCGGCTCGACGACGTGATCGTCGACCGAGATGACGGTGTACCGCACGTCGGCGGGTTCGGGATCGGGGAGGAACAGTTCGGGGTCGAGGATCGTCACGACAGCTCCCTGGATCCTTGCGTGTTTCCATGTGACACGCTATGTTGCAGAGTGACTCGCAATGTATCGGAGGCCGCCTGATGGCCGTCAAGCCCCTGCAGAGCCTCGCGCGCGCCTTGGAAGTGATCGAGGTCGTCGCCGCGCACGAGCCCGTCGGGGTCGCGGAGCTCGCTCGGATCACCGGGGTGGACAAGAGCGCCCTACAGCGCGTCCTGATCACGTTGCACGCGTGCGGTTGGCTGCGGCCCACCGCCGAGCCGCCCACCCGATGGAAGCTGACCACCCGTCCCCTGGTCCTGGCGGCTCAGGCACGGCGCCGCGACGACCTGCTGACGCGCGCTCGTCCCGTGCTGGCCGACCTTCGCGAGGCGACCGGCGAGACGGTGACTCTCGCGGTGCCCGACGCCGGGCGCATCGTCGCCGTCGACGTCGCGGAGAGCCGGCAACTCGTGCGCACCGTCCCGCGCATCGGGCTGGTGTTCCCGGCGGCCACCAGCGCCGCCGGGCTGGCACTGTGCGCGGCCACACCTCCCGACGAATGGGATCTGTCCGGCATCGATCCGCACGACGAGGACTTCCGGCGGGAGTTGGCCGGCACCCGCGACCGCGGCTGGTCGCTCAGCATCGGCGCGGTGAACGCCGATGTCGCCAGTGTCGGGGCGGCCGTTCTGGGCGCGGCCGGCCGACCGCTGGCCGCGCTGATCGTCAGCGCCCCGGCCGGCCGCCTCGACGAGGCCGGTTGCGCGCGCGTCGGGAAGTTGCTCGCCGGAGCCGCGGACGGCCTGAGCGAGCACACCGGTCCGTCCCGAGTCCACCCGGCCACCGCGAACACGCCGGGCACGCCGGGCACGGCCGGCGATCGATGGGCGGCGGGCGCGGCGATCAGCGGCGACGGGCCACGGTGAACAACACGCCGAGCAACATGCCGCCGACCACGCAGACCACGACGCCGGCTCGGGTGTCGAGCAGGAAGGCCAGGACGATCGCGGCGGCGTAGAGCATGGGGGCGGCGACGCGCACGTTGCGGTTCATGGCTGCCTCACTGGAACGTGGGGGCCGGGAGCGGCCGACCGGCGGCTCGGGCGGTGGTCGCGCAGTCGTGGACCGGCCGGCCGCTGCCGTGCCAGACGGACAGGGCGTACGCGCTGAACGGGTAGTGCACGCGGGCCCACGGCACCGCGACCAGGCCACGGATCGAGCCCGGGTCGGTGAGCGCTTCCGTGCGGGAAACCGTGTCCGAGCCGATGTCCGGGCAGCCCGCGTCGGCCGGCGGCACGTCGCCGTGTTCCCGCAGGATCGCCCACAACGCACCGGGCAGCGTGAACTCGTGCGTCTCGGCGACCTTGTGGATGCCGGCCCGGAAGACCGCGGCGGCGGCCAGGTCCAGGTCGATCACCCGATCCAGATCGGCGCGCCCGGGCAGCCGGGCCGCCACGGCCGGGACGGCGCCGAGGTGTTCGTAGAGGAAGTCGACTGCGGCATGGGCGTGTTGCCGGGCCCGCTCGGGATCGCGCACCACGCGGTGCAGGATCGCCTGGTAGTGCACCTCCTCGTGGATCACCTCGGCGCCCAGTTCGGCGTACAGCGCCTGGCGTGGGAAGGTCTCGGGTTCGCGCCACGAGCGGACGTAGTCGGCGAACCAGTACGCGACGATCGGGTCGGGATCGCCCGCGCGCAGGTGTTCGCCGAGCGCCGAGATCAGGTCGACCGTGCGCGTGCCGGTCGTGTGGGCCAGCACGCGCAGGGTGCAGCGCAGCAGGCACTTGTGGAACAGGGTGAGTGGGATGCGCAGTTCCATACCGCGCAGCCAGTCCTCGAAGTCCATCCGGGCGTGGCCGGTGACCACGTCGGCGATCAGGTCGGTGTTGCCCGGGTCGCACGGCAGCCGGCGGGTGGTCAGCGCGTGCTCGTCGCGAAAGCGCGCGTGCGTGTAGTCGGTGTTGTTGAGCAACAGCAGCGGGTAGACCACCGGCGATCCGCCTGCGGCGACCGCCTCCTCGACGCCGTCCAGGTGGGTGGCCAGCGACTCGCCGGGCAGGCCCCAGATCAGGTCGGTGTAGGTGGGGATGCCCCGGTCGCGGAACTGCCGTTGCATCCGGCGGTAGTTGTCCACCCGGATGTTGGTCCGGTTGGCCAGGCGCAGCACTTCGGCGTCGAACGACTGCGCGGACAGTGTGATCGCCCCGGTCAACCCGGCCCGGTGCAGGATCGAGGCGATCTCCACGACGCGCCCGTTGGTGTTCTTGGCCCAGTTGGTCATCACCAACAGCCGCTTGCGGTGCCGCGCGCACAGCTCGACCAGGTGCCGGGCGATCTCGGTGTCCCGCGGCAGGATGCCGAAGTTGGCGTCGGCGATGAAGAGTTGGGTGCCCTGGCCGACGTGGGTGACGATCCGGTCGAGTTCGGCCCGGATACGGTCCAGCGAGTACTGCCGGACCTTGGAGTTGGTCGCGCCGCCCCAGTAGCAGAACGCGCACGAGTACGGGCAGCCGCGGTTGGTCTCGTAGACGATCATCCGGGACGCGGCCAGGTCCTGGTCCGACCACACGCGCGGGTCGAGCAGCGGGGAGACGAGCGCGTCCAGGTCGGTGACCCTGGGGGCGTCCGCGGTGTCGATCGGGTGGCCCTCGGGCCCGGGCCGGCTGATCCCCGGCACACCGGCCAGCGCCGCAGCCGCCGCCGGGTCGTCGAGCGGGCCCTCGGGGTGCGCGAGGAAGGCACGCAACAGGTCGCGAAAGCGCAACTCACCCTCGCCGTGCACGAGTACGTCCACCCACGGCGCCTGGGCGAACAGTTCGTGCTGCTGGTGGGTGACGTCGTTGCCGCCGACCACGATCCGACAACGCGGCCAGCGCTCCTTGACCTTCCGAGCCAGCTCCAGGGTGCGCGCCCGGTTCCAGAAGTAGACCGTGAAGGCGACCGCGAGCGGATCGTCGAGGCTGTCCAGCACGGCACGGACGCCCTGCCGGGAGCCGGTCCCGCCCTGGAGACGCACGTGCTTGTGGAAGGTCACCGCGGCGTCCACCTCGGGGTCGGCCTGGGCCGCCGCCTGGAGCTGTCCGAGCACGGCGCTGTAGCGGACGCCGGGCATCACGGTCAGTTCGACCAGATGGACCTGCCGGCGGCGGGCCGGTGCGACGGGCGGCGACGACATCCGGAGGTCTCCTGACGAGTGGGAAGGCGGGTGTGGACCGGTGCGACGCGGGTCAGGTGACCGATAGCGCGTAGTCGCCGTAGGCGATCAGCTGCACACCGGTGCCGGGCGCGGCGGCCGGCGGGATGTGACTCAGCGAGACCACCAGGCGGTCGATCACATACTGCGGTGCCCTGGCCCCCTCCGGGCTGCCCGCGAGCGCGGCTTCGCGGCTGCCCGCGTCCAGCGGTACGCCGTCCTTGCCGCCGGACGCGGTCATCGTGTCCCGGACCTGCACGGCGGTGAAGGCGAGCACGCCGCCGTCGCGGGTGCGCAGCAGGAAGGTCGGGTACCGCGGCCCGTCGGCGGGGATGGTGCGCTCGATGAGGCAGCCCTTGGCACGCAGGGCCTGCACGCCGGCGGTCCAACCGCCGGTGAGCTGCCCGGTGAGCGTCCTGGTCGGCGACAGCGGCACCTTGGGGTCGCGTTTGCCCTGGGCGTAGTCCTGGTAGGCGCGTCCGAGGGTGGCCGGGTCGGCGAGCAGTCCGGCGGTGTCGGTGACGGCGGGGGCGCCGCCTGCGGCGTCCTGTTCGAGTTCGGGGATCTCGGAGCGGTCGGTGACGAAGGGGTAGTAGGCGACCTTCCACGGCGCGTCCTCGCGGTCCTGCACGAACAGCAGGTATTTGGGCGACGGGGAGACCGTGTCGGACTGGAGCAGTTGGGTGATCGCGACGAAGAACTTCGGGTGGCCGGTCAGCCGGGGGAAGACGAATCTGGGATGCACGTAGCCGGTCGTGGGGACCACGATCGCCTGGGTCTTGGCCACCTGGAGTCCGGCCTTGCTGCCGGTCGAGGCGGGCGGCAGTTCGATCGTGTCCACCCCGGCCGAGTCCAGGCTCGCGTTGATTCGGGTGTTCGCCGCGGCGTACTCCTGGAGCAGTCGGGCGGCCTGTTCGACGCCCACCGGGGGCGGGGCGCCCTGGGGTTTGGCCGGCTTGGGGTCGGCGGGCGTGTCGCCGCAACCGGCCAGTGCGGCGCCGGCGAGCAGCAGGGCGGCGACGAGCATGGCCGAACGGCGCCGAACGCCCGAAGTCGCCCGGCGGGCACGGCCGGGCGTCGAGGTCACGCGCGCCGGGAACGGGCGCGGTGTGCGCTCGTCCGGCGCGGCTGGTCCGGGCATGTGTCTCCGCCTCGGGTCGGTGGAACGGGGCGGTTCCGGCACCTCGGGAGGACGACTCCCGAGGCGCCGGAACCGGGTGTACGGGCAAAGCGGGGTGTGCGAACAACGGCCGATCAGGTGCTGGTGCAGCACGGTGAGCACGAGCAGCTGTACGCGTCGCCGCCCGCGACCGAGTCCAGGTCGGCCTCGGACAACTCGCGCGTCTCCAGCAACGGCGAGTCCAGGACCCACAGTTCGTACCGACCGGTCTTGGCTCCCTCGGTCCAGGCGCGGACCTGGGCCTCCAGGTCGGGCTCGCCGCCGGCCTCACGAATGATGTCGATCGTGGCTCCGGCGGGCAGTTCGAAGCCCATCTCCGCGAGGGCGGCTCGCGGGTCCGCCTCCAAGCGGGCCGCGTAGTCGTCGTCCGACCACGCCGAGGTCAGCACCTTGGCGTAGAAGCCGACGAACGCGGCTCTTTCCCTGGGCTCCATGCGAGCCCTCCTCTCCGCGACGTCGGTCGAGCGTGCCGCGTGGTCAGGTGCAGCAGCAGCACGGCGAACAGCAGCAGCAGTACACGGTGCCGTCCGGGTTATCCGGCGTCTCCAGGCCGCCGCCGGCGACCGATTCGAGGTCGGCCTCGGACAGTTCGCGCAGCTCGATCTGCGGCGAGTTGGGCACGCGCAGCTCGTACGAACCGGATTCGGCGCCGCTCTCCCACAGCTGGACCTGGGCGTCCAGGTCGGGCTCGCCGCCGAGGTTGCGCACGATGCGCACCGTGGCGCCGGCGGGCAGTTCCAGGCCGTGCTCGGCCAGCGCGGCGCGCGGGTCGTTCTCGAGTCGGGCCGCGTACTCGTCGTCCGACCAGGCCGCGGTCAGCACCTTCGTGTAGGACCTGACGAACGCGGCCCTGTCCCTGGGGTCCATCCGATTCTCCCTCATTGGGTTGCGACTTCGGGTCGTGCAGCCAATTCCGTACCGATTCGAATCGGCTCGGAATAACGGCATCCCACCTGCCCGGTGCCCTGTTCACGCCGGTTTCGGATCGACGTCGGCTGCGATACCGGAAGCATGCGGAGGCGGCCGGCGGCCCGTCAATGCCCGAATTCCTAATTGCCGGATCCCAGGGTTACGGCGCCCCTCCCCCGCTCTCCGACCGCCGCCTCCCGCAGGTCAATGCGGTGGTCCGGAAGGCTAGTCGGGGCACCCCCCAAGGTTAGGGAAGACCCCCCGATAGAGATCCGAGGGGTACCCCCATACCCGTGCGCGCGGGCACCGGAGAAACAACGGGAAATCACCGAAACGACCTTGTCCGGGCGCCTCTGCGGCGGCTAAGAATTACCGGCAGCAGCCGTCGACCGCCGCTTGTGGAATTTCGACTACGCCGGGAGAGAATTCGTGGACCTGCCTCGTCTCAAGGCACATCTCGTCGCTCGCGCCTTCGGTCCCGACCGGGTCTTCCTCGTCTGCGAGGACGGTCACTACCTCGTCCAGGGCAAGGCGGTCACCGCGGTGTTGCCGTATCTCGACGGCACGCACACCATCGCGGAGATCACCGAGAAGCTGGCCGAGCGCTTCACGATGGGCGAAGTCGTCTTCGCCGTCTCCAAGTTCCAGCGCTTCGGACACCTGGTGGACGGCGCGGTGGGCGAGGACCGGGCGGTCGCCGCGGCCTGGGAGGGCCTGGGACTGGACACCGCGACCGCGCTGCGCCGGCTCGGCGAGGCACGGATCGAGGTGGCCGCGCTGGGCGCGGTGGACGCCGCCGTCGTGGTCGCCGCGCTGCGCGAGATCGGCGCGACGGTGACCCCGGTGACTCCGGCCGAGGTGGGCGCCGAGGTGGTCGAGGGGCGGCGCGGGCCGGACCTGACGGTGGTGCTCACCGACGACTACCTCGACCCGCGACTGGCCGCGATGGACGCCCGGTTGCGCGCCGAGGGGCTGCCGTGGCTGCCGGTCAAGCCGACCGGCGCCGAGGTGTGGACCGGCCCCTACCTGGTGCCCGGGAAAACCGGCTGTTGGCACTGCCTGGCTCATCGTCTGGCCGGCAACCAACAGGTGGAAACCTTCCTGCGGCGCCGTGACGACGGCACCGTCGCCGACGACCCGATCCGCACGTCGCTGGCCGCCACCGCGTGGTCGGTGGGCCTGTCCGCGCACCTGGTCGCGGCGACCGCCGCCGAACTCCTGGCCGGCGGCCGCTCCGAGCACGAGGGTGTGCTGGTCTCGCTGCACGTACCGAGCCGGCGCCTGGAGCGGCACCGCCTGATCCGGCAACCCCAGTGCCCGGCCTGCGGCGACCCCGCGCTGCTCCTGGACCGTGACCCCAGAATCGAACTGACCGATCAGCCGGTGGTGTTCGACGACGAGGGCGGCCACCGCACGATGCGCCCGGACGACACGTTCAAACGCCTGGAGAAGCACATCGGCCGGCTGCTGGGCGCGATCAGCTCGCTGCGCCTGCTCAACGACGTCGACAACGGCGTCACCTTCAGCTACTCGGCGAGCCACAATTTCGCGGTGCCCGGGCACAACATCGCCATGTTGCGGCGCAACCTGCGCGGGCAGAGCGGCGGCAAGGGCCGCAGCGACGTACAGGCGCGGGTCAGCGGGGTGTGCGAGGCGATCGAGCGCTATTCGGGCGTCTGGCGCGGCGACCGGTCCACCGAGCCGGGCTCGTTCGCCGAACTGGGCGCACACCTGGCGGTGCACCCGTACGACCTGTTGCTGTACTCCGACACGCAGTACGAAACGCGCGAGACGTGGAACCGCGAATCGGCCGGGCGGCTGCACCTGGTGCCCGAACGCTTCGACGAGGACCGCCGACTGCACTGGTCGCGTGCCTGGTCGCTGACCGAGGACCGGCCTCGCCTGGTGCCGGCCGGCTACTCCTGGTTCGGCCACCCCGACCTGCACGAGCACTTCTTCTGCTTCAGCGACGGCAACGGCAACGCCTCCGGGAACACTCTCGAAGAGGCGATCATGCAGGGCCTGTTCGAGAGCTGCGAGCGGGACGCGGTCGGCCTGTGGTGGTACAACCGGGCGCTGCGTCCGGGTTTCGACCTGGACTCGCTGCGCGAGCCGTACGTGGACACGCTGCGCGAGTTCTACGCAGGGATGCAGCGCACCCTGGAGGTCGTCGACATCACCACCGACCTGGGGGTGCCCACCTTCGCCGCGGTCTCGCGCCGCACCGACCACCCGGTGGAGGACATCCTGCTGGGCTTCGGCGCGCACCTGGACGTGCGGATCGCGGTGCTGCGCGCGCTCACCGAGGTCAACCAGTTTCTGCCGGCGGTGATCAACCGCAATCCGGACGGCACCACCAGGTATTGGGAGGACGACCCGCACACCCTGGCCTGGCTGCACACCGCCACCGCCGAGCGCGAGCCGTGGGCCCTGCCCGCCGCGCACCTGCCGGCCACCACCCTGGCCGGCTACGGCACGCTGCACAGCGGCGACATCGCCCGCGACATCCGCGACACGGTGGACCGGCTGCGCGCGGTCGACCTGGAGGTGATCGTGCTCGACCAGTCGTTGCCCGACCTGGAGTTGCACGTGGCCAAGGTGATGGTGCCGGGGTTGCGGCACTTCTGGCGCCGACTGGGTCCGGGCCGGATGTACGACACGCCGGTACGGCTGGGCTGGCTCGACGCGCCCACGCCCGAGGCCGAGCTCAACCCGTACAGCGTCTTCTTCTGAGCGCGCCGGGCGGCCCGGGGGCGTGGCCTCGTCCCGCGCCCCGGGCCGAGCCGGTTCCGGCCTCGCGCCGCCGGACCGGCCGCCCCCGCTCGCCCCGGCGCGACCTCGTTCCGCCCGATCTGCCCCCGGAGGTTTCATGACCAGCCTCGGTACGCCGCCCGCGGCGGCGGTCGCCGCCCCCACCGAGTCCACGCCGGTGGAACGGATCGCCCTGCACCCGGGTGCCCGGGTGAACACCGCCGCGAACGGCGCGACGCTGCTCTTCCTCGGCCCGCGCGGGCTGGCCCTGGGCGTCCTGTCGCCGGGCGTCGCGGCGGCCGTCGCACTGCTCGCCGCGCACCCGTGCGCCGAGGACGATCTGCACCGGGCGGTGCTCGCGCACGACGGCGAGACGACGCTGCTCGAACTGCCCGCGCTGCTGGGCCGGTTGCGCAGGGGCGGCTGGCTGGGCACACACCTGGAGGTGGCCGGCCGGCCACTGCTGACACTGCGTCCGCTCGCGCCCCCGGGACCCCTGCCCGGTACCCGCGGCGCCGCCGTGGACCGGGCCCGGCTGCGGTTGTCCCGCTTCGCCCTGCTGCGTCGCGACGGCGAGCACGCCGTGCTGGAGTCGCCGTTGGCCCCGGTCGCCGCCGAACTGACCGACCCGGCACTGGCCGCGCTGCTCGCCGGCCTGCCGCACCGACCCGTCGACCCGCCGCCGGGCGTCGAGCGTGCGTTGGACCTACTGGCCCGGCACGGCCTGCTGGTGGATCCCGAGGCCGAGGACGCCGATCCGGACCGGGCCCAGTGGTCGCCGCACGAGTTGTGGTTTCACGGCCGCACCCGGGCCGGCCGACACGACCTGCCGTACGGCGGCACCTACTGGCGGGCCGCGTCGACCGCGCCGCTGCCCGCGGTGCGCCCGCCGTTCGCCGGGCCCACCATCGACCTGCCGCGTCCGGACCTGGACCTGGTGCGCCGCGCCGATCCCTCGCTCACCGAGGTATTGGAGGGCCGCCGCTCGATCCGCGTGCACGACGACGCGGCGCCGCTGACTCTGGACCGGCTGGGCGAGTTCCTCTACCGCTCGGCCCGCAACCGGGCGATCTTCCACGAGGAGCGCCAGGAGATCGGCGACCGCCCCTACCCCTCGGGCGGGCGCTGCCACGAGTTGGAGCTGTACCCGCTGATCAACAACGTCGAGGGCGTCGCGCCCGGGCTCTACCACTACGACCCGCAGGGTCATCGCCTGGAACGCGTCGCCGAGCCCGGCCCGGCGGTGCACCGGCTGTCCGAGGTGGCGCGCGCGACGTCGCTGATGGCCACGCCGCCGCAGGTGGTGCTGGTGGTCAGCGCGCGCTTCGGTCGGGTGATGTGGAAGTACCAGACGATGGGCTACGCGCTCGTACTCAAGCACGTGGGCGTGCTCTACCAGACCATGTACCTGGTCGCCGGCGCGATGGGCCTGGCCGCGTGCGGGCTCGGCGGCGGCGACTCGGACATGTTCGCGCTGGCCACCGGCAACCGGTGGGAACACGAGGGCAGCGTCGGCGAGTTCCTGCTCGGCACGATCGGCCCCCGACCGGACCGTGTCGAGCCGGACCATCCGGAGCGCGCCGGCCCGACGGGAGGCCGCGATGCACTTTCGTCGTGAGGCCCTGGAGGCGCTGAAGGCGCCCGAGGAGTTGGACGCGCCGATCCGCCTGGCGCGCCCGCGCTCGTGGGCGCTGCTGTTGGCCCTGGCGCTGCTGGTCGGCTGCGCCACCGTGTGGTCGGCGACCGGCACGGTGCCCCGCAAGGTTCGGGTGCCCGGCATCCTGACCCACCCGCTGGGCGTCTCGCGCGTACAGAGCCCGCAGACCGGCCTGGTGTCCAACCTGTTCGTGGACTCCGCGACGCTGGTGCCCAAGGGCACTCCGGTGTTGTCCGTGGTCGACCAGCAGGGCGCGACCCAGATCGTCCGCGCGCCGTTCGCCGGCCGGGTGATCGGCGTCCTGGTCTCCAGCGGCCAGTACATCGCGGTGGGCACCACGTTCATGACCGTCGAGCGCACCGACGCCAACGACGACCGGTTGCTGGCCACGTTGTTCGTCTCGCCGCGCAGCGCCGGCATGTTGCGGCCGGGCACCAAGGTGGACGTGTCCGTGCAGTCCGCGCCGTCCCAGGCGTTCGGACTGCTGCGCGGCCGGATCACCGCGATCGACCAGTTCCCCTACACCGCCCAGCAGGTGAGCGACTTCCTCGGCGGCGACCAACAGGCCGCGGCCCGATTGTTGTCCGCCGGCGGCGCGGTCCGGATCACCGTCGACCTGGAGACCGATCCGCGCACGCTCAGCGGCTACCGGTGGACCAACAAGGCCGGCCCGCCGTTCCGGATCGACTCGCAGACCCCCATCACCGGCTTCGCCCGCCTGCCCGGCGAACGCCCGCTCGATTGGCTGCTTCCCGGATGACCACCACCTCGCCCCCGCCGGCCGGGGCACCCCCGGGTTCCCCCGCCCCGGCCGAGCGCGGACGGCGCCGCCGCGAGTCCACCGAACGCCGGACGTCGGTCCGCACCCCCACCGTCATCCAGTTGGAGGGTGTCGAGTGCGGCGCCGCCGCGCTGGCCATGGTGCTCGCCCACTTCGGGCGGCATGTGCCGCTGGAGGAACTGCGGCACGCGTGCGGCGTCTCCCGGGACGGCGCCAAGGCGGCGAACCTGCTGCGCGCCGCGCGCGCGTACGGGATGGTCGCGCGCGGCATGCAGATGGAGACGACCGCGCTGGTCCGCAGCCGGCCGCCGGCCGTGCTGTTCTGGAAGTTCAATCACTTCGTGGTCTACGAGGGCACCGCCCGCCGACTCGGCCGCCCGGTGATCCGCCTCAACGACCCGGCGCAGGGCCGTCGGGTGGTCACCGCCGAGGAGTTCGACGCCGCGTTCACCGGCATCGTGCTCACCTTCGAGCCCGGCCCGGACTTTCGCCGCGGCGGGCGCCCGCCGCGGCTGCTCGCCGATCTGCGGGCGCGCTACCGCAGCAGCGGCGGCGCGCTCCTGCTCGCCCTGCTGGCCAGCCTGCTGCTGATCCTGCCGGGACTGGCCACGCCCGCGTTCACGCGCGTGTTCATCGACCGGGTGCTCACCGGCGGCGACCACTCGTTCCTGCCCGCGCTGCTCGCCTCGATGGGCCTGGCGGCGGTGGTCACGGTGGGGCTGACCATGCTGCAACAGACCCACCTGCTGCGCGTCGAGTCCGCGTCCTCGATCCGCAGCTCGGTGCGCGTGGTGCGCCATCTGCTGCGCCTGCCCGTGGTGTTCTTCACCCAGCGCAGCCCGGCCGAGATCGGCAAGCGGGTGTCCTCGAACGCCACGATCGCCCAGATCCTGTCCCGCGACGTGGCCACCACCGCGGTCGGCACCCTCCTGGTGGTGGTCTACGCGGGCCTGTTGTGGACCTACGACGCCCAGCTCACCGTGGTCGGGGTGGGCGTGGCGATGCTCAATATCGTGGTGCTCAAACTGGTCGCCCGGATGCGCACCGACACCGTGGCCCGCTTGCGCGCGGACCGCTCGGGGCTGGTGGCCGCGTCGTTCAACGGGCTCCAGTTGATCGAGACGCTCAAGGCGTCGGGCGCCGAGGGCGACTACTTCAAGCGCTGGGCCGGATTCCAGGCCCGGGTGGTGACCGGGCAGCAGTCCCTGGGGGCGCCGACCTCGGTCCTGGCCGTGGTCCCGCCGCTTTTGGCCGCCGTCGACAGCGGCCTGCTGTTGTGGATCGGCGGACTGCGGGCGATCGACGGACACATGTCGATCGGCCTGCTGGTCGCCTTCCAGACGCTGATCACCTCGTTCAGCCGGCCGGTGGCCCAACTGGCCAACCTCGGGCCACGTCTGCAGGACGTCACCGCCGACCTGAACCGGCTCAAGGACATCGAGAAGTTCCCGCCCGCAGCCGAGTTCCCGGCGGACGAACAGGCCGGCCGGGCCCGGTTCGGCGAGGGGCACGACAGCACCCCGGTACTCGCCGGTCGCATCGAACTCGCGCACGTCACCTTCGGCTACAGCCCACTGGGCAAACCGCTCCTGGACGACTTCTCGCTGCGGGTGGGCCCCGGCGAGCGGGTTGCCCTGGTCGGCGGCTCGGGCAGCGGCAAGTCGACGGTGAGTCGGTTGATCGCCGGGCTGTACGAGCCGTGGAGCGGCGAGTTGCTCTTCGACGACCGGCCTCGGCGGGACTATCCGCGCGATGTGATGGGGACCGCGGTCGCCTTCGTGGACCAGGACATCTTCCTGTTCGAGGGCACCGTGCGCGACAACGTCACGCTCTGGGACGACTCGATCCCGGACGAGGCGGTCGTGGCCGCGCTGCGCGACGCCGCGGTGTACGACGTGGTCGCCGCGCGTCCCGGCACCATCCACAGCGCGGTGTCCGAGGGCGGCAAGAACTTCTCCGGTGGCCAGCGTCAGCGCCTGGAGATCGCCCGCGCCCTGGTCCGCAATCCCAGTGTGCTGATCCTGGACGAGGCCACCAGCGCGCTGGACGCGCAGACCGAGGCGACCATCGACGACAACCTGCGCCGACGCGGCTGCGCGTGCGTGATCATCGCGCACCGCCTGTCCACGGTGCGCGACAGCGACGAGATCGTCGTGCTCGAACAGGGCCGGGTCGCCCAACGCGGAAACCACCACACGCTCGCCGCGGTCGCCGGGCCGTACGCCGAACTGATCCGCGACCAGTAGCGGGTGTCCCTCGCGCCGCCCCGCCCGCGCCCGGCGGGCCCGCCGCTTTCGCTGCCTCGACGCCTGGTCGCCCGGGATGTGCCGGGCGCCTCGGCCGCTTTGCCCACCACTCGCGAACCGCCCGATGGAGGAAGCAGGATGACCGAGCCCCGGCAGGGCTTCGAACCCACCGAGCCGCCCGACGAGACGCCGTTGGACCTGCACGCGCTCGGTGACCGGGTGGGGCCCGCGGTGGCCGGTGCCTTCCCGCTCGTCGGCGCGCGCGAGGTGTGGTTCGTCACCACCGGCATGGTGGACGTATTCGCCACCACCGAGGAGGAGGGCGGCCGTTGGCAGTTCCTGTGTCGGGTCGGCGCCGGCACCGTGCTGTGCGGAGTGCCCGCGGGCGGGACCGCGATGCTGGGCAAACCGCTGCCCGGCGGCACCGTGCGCACCGCCGCCCTCACCGACGTACTCACCGCCGCGGCGGGCCACGACGCGTTCGCGGGATGCTTCGCGGTCGGTCTGGACCGCGGCCTGGGCGCGCTGGCGGACGCGGTCCGGATGGGCCTGCCCCCGCGTACCTTCACCGCTCTGGAGGCCGGGGACGGCGCGGAGTTGCCCGCCGGTGGCTCGGCCCGCTCGGTCGAGGGCACGCTGTGGGTGCGGGTGCTCTCCGGCGCGGTGTCCATCGGTGGGTCGGACGGGGAACCGACCGAGCCCGACGAGCGCGGACCGGGCGCCGCGGCCCGACCCGCAGTCGCAGCCGGGCTCGATACCGAGGTGGTGCCCACGGTCGGCTTCGGCGGCCGGATCGCGATCGGCGCGGCCGACTGGCTGTACTCCGCCGGCGGCGCCTTCGTGCACGTCGTCCGTACGCGCGACGTGCTCGCGGAGGCCGTGTTCGCGGTCGACCTGGCCCGCCACCAGCACACCCTGATGCAGCGCGTGGACGAGCGGCTGCGCGGCCGACGCGGCAGCGCGGGACGGGAACTGGACGCCCGGCGGCTGGTCGACGCGGACGCGCTGCGCCGCTCCTCGCGCGCGCTGGGCGCGGTGCTCGACCCGTACCGGCCGGCCCACCGGCCCGGCCTGGACGCGGCCGACCAGGACGACTACCTCGCGGTGGCCCGGGTGGTCGGGCAGGCCGGCGGTGTCCAGGTCACCCGGTCGGGCACCTCGGAAGCCTCCGATGCCCGGCTGGACCCGCTGGAGCGAATCGCGGTCTCGTCCGGCTTCCGGGTGCGCGACGTGCAGTTGCCGAACCGCTGGTGGCGCACCGACTCGGGCCCTCTGGTCGGCCACGTGCGCGCGGTGGACAAGGATCCGCAATCCCGCCGACCGGTGGCGCTGGTGTGGCGGCGACGGCGCTATCACGTACTCGACCCGGCCGGCGCCGACTGGAAGCCGGTGACCCGGGCGCTGGCCGGCACCTTGGAGCATCGCGCGACGATGTTCCACCCGGCGCTCCCGGAGCAGCCCGGTGGCCCGGGTGCGCTGCTGCGCTTCGGCATCCGGGGCAGCGCGCGCGATCTGTCGGTCATGCTCGCCTGCGGGTTGGCGGCGGCCCTGCTCGGCCTGCTGGTACCGGTGCTGACCGGCAAGGTGCTCGGCGTGTTCGTGCCGCAGGGCGATCGGGCCCTGGTGACTCGAATGTGCATCGTGCTGATCGCGTCCGCGCTGCTGGCCGCGGCCCTGGGGGCGGTGCAGAATCTGTCCCTGCTGCGGATCGAGGGCCGGTTCGAGGCGTCCGCGCAGGCGGCCGTATGGGATCGGCTGTTGCGGTTGCCCACCGGGTTCTTCGGGTCCGTCTCCGCCGGCTCGCTGAGCAGCGCCGCGATGGGCATCAGCGGGTTGCGCGAGATCCTCAGCGGGGTCACCGCGTTGTTCGTGCCCGCGTTCCTGGTCTTCGCGGTCGATCTGGGGCTGCTGTTCTTCTACAGCGTGCCGCTCGCGCTGCTCGCCGCCCTGCTCGCGTTGCTGGGCGGCGCGGTCTGCGCGATCGCCGGATTGCGCCAGATGCGCCGTCAGCGTGAACTGGTCGCTGAGGAACACGCGTTGTCCGGGCGCATGTTCCAACTGCTCTCGGGGTTGCCGAAGTTGCGGGTCGCGGCTGCCGAGGACCGCGCGTTCGCGTTCTGGGCGATGGGTTTCGCCCGCGGTCGCACGCTGACCGTGCGCACCCGTCGGTTGCAGAACCTGGTCACGGTGTTCAACTCGGCATACCTGCTCGCCTGCACCCTGGTGCTGTTCGCGATGGTCGCCGGGCCGGCGGCCGGGCAGTTGGACGTCGGCGACTTCCTGTCCTTCAACGTCGCGTTCACCGTGATGCTCGGCGCGATGCTCCAGATGACCGCGAGCGTGACCATGGTGGCCGCGGCGGTGCCGTTGTACGAGGGCGTGCAGCCGGTGCTGCGGGCGCTGCCCGAGGTGTTGGAGTCCAAGCAGCCGCCCGGCGATCTGTACGGCGGCATCGAGGTCAGCCGGTTGTCCTTCAGTTATCACCGGGACAGCCCGCCGGTGCTGGAGGACGTGAACCTGCGGGCTCGTCCGGGCGAGTTCGTGGCCGTCGTCGGGCCGACCGGGTGCGGCAAGTCGACCCTGCTGCGGTTGTTGATCGGCTTCGAGGAGCCGACCACCGGTTCGGTGCTCTACGACGGGCAGGACCTCGCGTCGCTGGATGTGGCGGCCGTACGCAGGCAGTTCGGCGTGGTGTTGCAGAACGGGCAACTGTTCGCGGGCAGCGTGCTGCACAACATCTGCGGGCTGCGCAACTACACCCTCGACGAGGCTTGGGAGGCCGCCGAGATGGCCGGTCTGGACGATGATCTGGGTCGGATGCCGATGGGCATGCACACCGTCCTCAACGACGGCGCGGTGACCCTGTCCGCCGGACAGCGGCAACGCCTGATGATCGCCCGCGCGTTGATCGGCCGACCACGAATCCTGTTCTTCGACGAGGCGACCAGCGCGCTGGACAACCGCACACAGGAGGTGGTCACCCAGAGCACCCGCCGGCTCAACGCCACCCGGATCATCATCGCGCACCGGTTGTCCACGGTCATGCAGGCCGATCGCATCGTCGTGCTCGACGCCGGGCGGGTGGTGCAGCAGGGGCCGCCGGATCAGTTGCTGGCCGACGAGGACGGCCTGTTCCATCGCCTGGTGCAACGCCAGATGGCCTAGGACGTGTCTTCGATCCCCCGCCGAGTTCGCGTCCGACACCGGTTCCTGCCGTCCGCCGCCCTGGAGGTCTCCCATGTCCGAATCCCCGGTACGCCGGCGCCCGCCCGGGCCCGCCGACGAACTCGACCTTGCCGGCATCCGGGAGGATCCGCTGGCCTTCCTCACCGAACTCGCCGCCGAGTACGGCGACCTGTGCAGCCATCGCACCCGGGGCGAGGTGGTGTGGTTCGTCAATCGGCCCGATCTGGTCCGGCACATCCTCAAGGACAACTACACCGCGTGGACGAAGGCGGGCACCCCCGACGACTTCATGCTCACACCGCTGCTCGGCACCGGCCTGCTGACCAGCGACGGGCCGGTCTGGGAGCGGCAACGCCGCTTGTGTGCCCCGGCGTTCCGGGCCCGGCAGGTGGAGGCGTTCGACACGCTGATGACCGATGCCGCGGCCGATCTGGCCGATGCGTGGAGCGAGGCGGCGCGTCACGGGCGGCCGGTGCGGGTCGACCACGACTTCACCGCGCTGACCCTGCGGATCGTCGCGGACGCGCTGCTGGGTGCGGATCTGGCCGCGGCCGGGCCCGGGTTCGGGCGGGCCGTCGACGACATCAATCGCTTCATCGGCCACTTCGACGGCGAGCCGACCGCGCCCGTCGTGGCCGACGCCGCGTTTCGCGGCCTGCGCGGGTCGTATCTGGCCGCGCAGACCTTCCTGGAGCGCGTGGTGGGCATGCTCGTGGCCGCTCGGCGCTATACGGGGCCGCCGCCGGATCGGCCCGCGGACCTGCTGGACGCCATGCTCGCGGCACGCGACGCGCACGGGGACGCGTTCAGCGATCGCGAGTTGCACGATCAGGTGTTGACCATGGTGATGGCCGGGCACGAGACCACCGCCAAGGCGCTGAGTTGGACGGTGCATCTGCTGGACCGGCATCCCGAGCACGCGGCGGCGGTCCGGGCGGAGTTGGCCGAGGTGCTCGGCGGCCGGGCGCCCCGGGCCGCGGATCTGCCGCGTCTGGAGCTGACCCGGCGCTGCCTGGAGGAGGCGATCCGGTTGTATCCGCCGGTGTGGCTGATCTCCCGGCGGGCCGACACGGAGGACGTGCTCGACGGGCTGCCGGTGCCCCGGGGGACCCTGGTGTGCATCAGTCCGTGGACGCTGCACCGGCACCCGCGCGTGTGGGACGCGCCGGAGGAGTTCCGGCCCGAGCGCTTCACCTCGACCGCGCGGCAGGCTCGACCCCCGCACGCGTACGTGCCGTTCGGCGGCGGGCCCCGGGTGTGCATCGGCCAGTCGTTCGCGACCACGGAGGCGGTCCTGGTGTTGGCCACCATCCTGCAACGGCTGGAACTGCGCGGCGTGGTCGGCCATCCGGTGGTCCCGGAGGCGCTGGTGACGCTGCGGCCCCGGGACGGGCTGCTGATGACACCGCACCTGCTCGGGGACGGGGACCCGCGATGAGCGGCACCGTCCACCCCGGCGGCAGCTACCGGCCCCAGGCCGAACGGGGCGGGGTGCCGAGCGAGGTGCGCCGTTTGGAGACCCAGGCGGAGCTGAGCTGGGCGCACGAGTGGCGGGTGCTCGCCGAGTGGGCGCCCGCCGCGGGTGGGGCGGTGCTGGACGCGGGATGCGGTACGGGCGCGGTCACCCGGCGCTTGCGGAGACAACTGGCCGACCCCGGTACCCGGGTGGTGGGATTGGACGCGGACGAGCGGCTGTTGGCGGTGGCGCGGGCGGAGCGACCCGTCGACGGGATTCGCTACGTGGCCGGCGATGTGGCCCGGCCGCCGCTGCACCCCGCGGAGTTCGATCTGGTGTTGGCCCGGTACGTCTTCCAGCATCTCGCCGACCCGGTCGGCGCCGCGCGGGCTCTGGCGGGCCTGGTGCGGCCCGGCGGTTGGTTCGCCGTCGTGGACGTGGACGCCGGGCTGTGGGGCTGCGCGGACCCGGATCTGTCGGCCTTCTCCGCCGACGCCTACCGCGCGCTGGGCTCGGCCCAGGCGGCGGACGGCGGGGACCGGTTGGTGGCGCGCCGGCTGCCGCGGATCCTGCGCGCGGCGGGTCTGACGGAGATCGTCGTACGGCCGTTCGCCTACACCAGCGACGAGGTCGGCGGGGTCGCCGCGCTGGCTCCGCAGTTGTCGCCGGAGCGGTTGCTCCCGCTGGTCGAGCGCGGCGCGGTGGGCTTGGGCGCGTACGCCCGGGCGATGGCCGCGTGGGAGCGGTTCGTCGCACTGGACGGGTTCACCCTGCTGCTGGGCTTCGTGGTCGGCGGACGGGTGCGTTGAGGCACGGAGCGCGTGCGGTCGTCGCGGATCGGGCGTGCCGGTGCCGTTCGGGCGGCGCGGATCGCTACTTCGGCGCCAGGCGGTTGGACAGCGCGGCGCGGCCGGAGATGCCCAACTTGCGGTAGACGTGCGTCAGATGCACCTCCACCGTGCCGCGCGTGACGCACAGGAACTCGGCGATGGCCCGGTTGGTGTGCCCGGCGGCGGCGAGTTCGGCGATCTGGCGTTCCGAAGGGGTCAGTGAGCCGGGGCCGGACAGGCTGGTGCGGCGCAACCGGCCACCGCAGGCCAGCAGGTCCTTGTGCGCCCGCTCGACCAGCAGGTCCCAGCCGCACTCCTGGGCCAGGCCCATCCCGCGCCGCAACGACTGCCGGGCCGCGGCCGGCTGTCCGGCCAGCGCGTACACCCGGCCCGACTCGACGAGGGATTGGGCCAGTTGCAGTCGGGCGCCGGAGTTCTCCAGGACCGCGACCGACTCCTCCAGCAGTCGGGCGGCGGCGCGCGGGGGTTCGACCCGCGCGCGGTTGCGCAGCGCCTCGCCGATGGTGGCCGCGGCGCCCCAACGCCGGGCCGTCTCCAGTCCCTCGTCCAGCAACGGCACCGCCTCGGCGCGCCGGTCCAGTTCGGTCAGTGCCAGTCCCGCGCCGCCTCGCCAGTCGTTCGACGCCGGGTTGACGATGCCCAGTTCGGCGAGCCGTCGGCCGCATTCGAGATGGTCGGCGAGTGCTCCTCGAATGTCTCCCGTGGCATGGCGACATCGCCCGCGCACACCGAGCGCGGTGGCCCGCGCGCGGGGTACGCCCAACGCTCCGCGCAACATCACGGCGGCGGTGTCGTACTGGCCCAGGACCACTCGGATGCGGGCCAGTTGCACACGGGTCAACTGGGCGAGGGCGGACAGTTCGGGGCCGCGCGCGAGTCGGCTCGCGGTACGCGCCTCGGCCAGCGCCTCGGACAGGTTCCCGGCCCGCAGCGCGATGTCCGCGCACAGACAGTGCGCCACCACGGCGGGCAGGCCGATCCGCGAGTGCGCGGGCCCGACCGCGACGCTCGCGGTCAGGCCGGCGGCCCACGCACGGGCCTCGTCCAGCCGGCCGGCCCAGGCCAGCACCACCACGCTGCGCAGCAGGAGCAGCGCCGAGGCACCGCCTCGCGGCGGTTCTCCGGCGAGCGCCCGCTCCACCAGGTCCAGCGCCACCGCGCTGGGTTCGGCCCGGCACGCGCTGTCCGAGGCCAACGCGGCGAGCAGTTCGCGTTCGCCCGCGGTGACTCCGGTCACCCTGGTGAGATCCGTCGACGGGTCGGCGCCGTACGGCAGTTCGCGGGCCGCGTGGGCGTTTCCGGGCCCCGCCTGGTGCACCACGGCGCGCAGCCGCAGCCGCAGGTCCGGGTCGGGGCAGTCCCGCTCGGCCAGTTCGCCCAACCGGGACGCGGTGCCGCGGGTCGGGCGCATCACCGACTCGACGCAGTCGCCCTCGCGCAGTACGTGCGCGTGGCACAGTTCCAGGACCGCCTCGGCGCGCTCGGCCGGATCGGTGAGCAGCCGCAGGGCCTCCTCCAGGTGGCGGCCGGCGGCCTCGGGCGCGGTGGGCACCTCGGCTCGGCCCAGCAGCACGAGCAGGCGCGCGCGCTGTTCGGGCGCCGGGTCGTCGCGCAGCGCGCGCCGGGCGTACTCGGCGCAGCGCAGCGTGGCACCGGCCTCCAGCGCGGCACGGCCCGCCTGGTAGAGCACCGCACCCGCCCACGCGTGGTCGTCCACATCCAACGTGTCGATCCGCAGCAGGTGCTCGGCGACGCGCGTAACCGGCGCGCCGTAGTCGCCGAGGCGGCGCGCGGCCCGCAGGTGTCGGTCGCGCAGCAGCGTCTCCGCGATGGTGTCGTGCACGGCGTCGCGCAACTCGGGGGTGCGGAACATCAGCCGGCTGCCGGCCGGGGCCCGGCGCAGCGCGCCGATGCGGACCAGCTCGGCCAGTGGGCCGTCCAGCCGGTCCGGGCCGGTGCCCAGCAGGTCGGCCACGATGTCCAGGTCGGCACCGTCGCCGAAGAGCGCGGTGGTCTGGGCCAACGCCCGGACCCGCTCGGGTTGGCGGGCCAGTCGGGTGGTCACCGCCGCGGCCTCGATCCGGGCGGCGATCCGGCGGATGTGGTCGGCCCGGGTGAGCCGGGGTCGGCCGTCGACGTGGCCGGTGGAGCGGGTGGTGCCCAGTTCGGGCGGCAGCCCGGCCTGGAGTTGGGCGTCGACGAGTCGGGCGAGGTATTCGGGCACGCCGCCGGTGACGTGGTGGCACAGTCGTACGAACGGGTCGTCGGGGACGCGACCGGCGTAGGCCCGTTGCACGAGTTCGCGGGCGCTGTGCACGGACAGCGGGCGCAGCGTGCTCGCGTGGCATGCGGCTTGGGCGCCGATGTCCTCGAGCACGTCCCGTGCGGGCAGGTCGTCGTCGGTGCGCACGCCCAGGACCACCAGCAGCGGCAGCCGGGACAGGCGCCGGACCAGGTAGGCGAACCAGCGCAGCGAGGCGTCGTCCATCCATTGCGCGTGGTCGGCGACGATCACCCGCGGGCACCGACGCACGGCGGGCAGCAGCGCCTCGTAGAGCTCGTCGAAGAGTTGCCGATCGTTGTCGGGGACCGCGTGCGGCAGGGCCCGGCGCAGTTCGTCGAAACGGCCGTCTCCGGGGGTGTCCGCCGCGTCATCGAGACCGGTGAGCAACTGGCGTAACGCCGCGAAGGGTTCGCCGGCGTCGCGGTGCTGGCAGGAGACCAGGATCGGCGCGGCGCCGGCACGGCGTTGCCGGTCGGTGAACTCCACGAGCAGGTCGCGGCACCACATCCCGGACGGGGAGCGGATGATCACGGCGCGACCGCCGGCGCCGGTTCGGGAGGCGCGTGCGTGCGCCAGCAGATCGGAAAGTTCGGACACCCGCTCCGGTTCCACTGCAGCGTTCCCCTTCCCCCGGGCGCGGCCCGCACCGCGACGCTGTGCGGGGAAGGTGGGCACAGCGTTGCTCGTCGGGAACGCCGCCGACGGCTCCCCGCGGGGCCGGAGCGGTGTGTCGCAATCGGGGACGTGGAATGTCCCGCCTGTTCCGGTCGTGCGTTGGTGGTTCCGGTCGTACGACGCGGGCCCTGCCGTCGGGTTCCGCGGTCGGGAACCGCGGTGCGGGGCACGCCGATCAGCTGTGTCACACCATCAGCGGGTTCCTTGTTACGCCATTGCGGCGGCATGCCACAAGCCCCGTTTGCCAACTGCGCGCAAGGATCTTGTGACCATCCGTTGGACATCCGTCAAGTTCGCTCGGGGCTGCGGCAAAACCCTTGATTCCAGCCGAATTCGGGTCGCGGTGACCGGATTTCGAGGGGTCCGATCCGGGGTGGGCACCGGGCCGACGACCGGATCGGTGCGTCCGGTATACGGGCACTCTTTAGGGGGACTTCGCGTCGAGCTTCCCGTGACTAGGCTTCTCGTCGGTTCCATGATGCAAATGCAGGTGGCTTTGCACGACGGTGGTCGCGTCCGTGATCGCGCCGTGCGGGTCACGAGCGAGCGGGATCGGAAAGGGTGATGGGGATGCGTGCCGGCAACGGGGATCCGGCGGACTCGCTCGGGTCCGTGACGTGGGTGAAGAGCAGTGCGAGCACGGCCGAGGGCAACTGCGTGGAACTGGCCGCGCTGCCCGGCGGGGAGATCGCGGTCCGCGATTCCCGGTTCGCGCGGGGGCCGGCCCTGGTCTATTCGCGAGCGGAGCTCGCCACGTTCGTGGCGGGCGCCAAGTGCGGCGAGTTCGACTTCTTGATCGACTGACCTCGGCGGTTCGACCGGATTTCGACCGACCGGATCGACGGACACGCGGGTTCCGACTCGGGATAATGGCGCGCGTCGACACGCCCATTCCTGGAGCTCGCATGTCCGCCGACCGACCGGCCCGCGTCCCGTCGATCGCACCCGTGGTGTCCCTGACCCAGCAGAGCAGTCCGGCCGCCGCCGTGAAGGTCCTGGGCGCCACGCTGCGCAAGTTGCGACTGGACAACGGCAAGGGACTCAAGGACGCGGCCGAGGCGATTCGGGCGTCGATGTCCAAGATCAGCAGGCTGGAGCGGGGTGAGAGCCCGCCGCGCGCCCGGGACGTCTTCGATCTGGTCCGCTTCTACGGCGTCCACGACGAGCAATCCCTCTCCGAGATAGAGGAGTTGCTGAAGAAGGCACTGGAGCGCGCGTGGTGGAGCCACTACAGCGATGTGATGCCGGGCTGGCTGGCCCGGTTGATCGGCATGGAGGATGCGGCCACCAAGATCGACACGTATGAGGTGCATGTCGTTCCGGGCCTGTTGCAGGTGCCCGCGTACACCCGTGCGATCGTGCGCACCGGGCTGCCCCGCGCGGCCGAGGAGGAGGTCGAGCGTCGGCTCGAACTGCGGTGCCAGCGACAGGCGTTGCTCGCCGACGAGCGCCGTCCGGATCTGACCGCACTGTTGGACGAGGGCATCCTGCGGCGGCCGGTGGGTGGTCCGCAGGTGATGGCCGAGCAGATGCGGCACCTGTTGGCGGAGTCGGCTCGGGACCGGATCAACATCCGCGTCGTGCGCTTCGACCGGGCGGCCAGCATCACCCCGCCGTCGCCGATGACGTACCTGCGCTTCGCCTCGGGCGGACCGAGCGAGATGATCTACCTGGAACAGGCCAACAGTGCCACGTACTTGAGCCGACGCACGGACATCGACGCCTACCGGGAGATCCTGCTGCGGCTGTGGGCCGTGGCCGAGGACCGCCTGTCCAGCCAACGGATGTTGCGCGACGCCGAACAGCGCTTCGCGGCGGCCGGGCCGGACCCGGGCGAGGGTCGAACCCGGCCCGGATAGTCCGGCTCAGCCGTCGTGCCGGTCCTGGCTATCCCGGTCAGGGGATCCTGGCCAGGCCGCCGTATTCGATCCACTCGTCGGTCTCCTGGCGCGCGGTGACATGCGAGTCGGGTCGCCACGTGGAAACCTCGACCAGGCCCGGCTCCAGGATGGTCAGTCCATCGAAGTAGGCGTCCACCTCGGCGGGCTCACGGACCCGACCCCAGTTGTTCCCGGTCGCCTCGGCCATGAAGTCGCTGACTCCGTCCCGGATCGCCGGGTCGTCGCTGACCAGTTGGCAGATCACCATGAAGCTGCCGGAGGGCAACCGCTCGGCGACCCGGCGGATCATCGCGGCGGGCTCGGCCGATTCGGGCAGGCAGTGCAGGACCGACACGAACAGTGCGGCGACCGGCTCCTGGAGAAGGATCAGCCGTTTGACGTCGGGGTGCTCGAAGATGGCTTCGGTGTCGGTCATGTCCGCCTGGATCACCGCGGTGTTGTCGTTCTCCTCCAGCAACATCCGGCCGTGCGCCAACACGATGGGGTCGTTGTCGACGTAGACCACCCGGGCCGTGGGGTCCACGCCCTGGGCCACCTGGTGCACGTTCTCCCGGGTCGGCAGGCCCGATCCGTGGTCCAGGAACTGTCGGATCCCGTATTCGGCGGCCAGCACCCGTACCACCCGTTGCAGGAACGCCCTGTTGTTGCGGGCCAGTTCACAAGTGCTCGGAACGATCTTGAGCAGTTCCTCGCAGGCCGACCGATCGGCGGGATAGTTGTCCGTGCCGCCGAGGTACCAGTCGTACATCCGGGCCGCGCTGGGTGTGTCCACGTCGATCTCGAAAACGCGTTTGTCCCCGTGCCCCATACCGCCCCCTCGTTTTCGCGCCGGCCGGCCGTCACCGTCCCGGCGCCCACGGCCATGCTAGGTCCGCGGGTCGTCCGGGGGCAGGTACTCGTTCGAGAAGCGCCCATGCGGTTTCGCGGCGCGAAACGGGGGTGGCCGGGGGACGGCGGCGGGGAAGAACGGGTCGCGCGGGAGGGTTCGCGCGACCCGCGTCGTCTCATCGGTCGCGATGTCCGGACCCGGCGCGGTCGGGGCCGCGTTCGAGGGTCTTGACCACGTCGGTGGGCAGGCTGCGTTCGGCCGCCACCAGGTGCGCCGCCACCTCGGGTGGGCCGGTGCCCATCAGATCGGCGGTCGCGGTGAGTGTCAGGCCCAGGCGATAGTGCAGCATCACCGCGTCCGCCTGCGGCCACGGCAGCGCGTCGTGCAGGGAGTCCGGCGCGGACCCGGGCGAGCGGGTGACCGCTCGGCCCAGGATGCGCCAGGCTCCGGCGGTCGGATTCGGCCCGCGCAGGATGTCCGCCCAGTTCGTGGCCAGTTCCGCGACCGCCGACTGCACGGCCCGCTCGCCGCGGACCGGATCACCCACCCGCAGGTGGGCGTACTGCGCCCAGCGGGCCCGGTGCAGCAGGCAGAACGCGGCGAAGTCGAGCGGAGCACGGGACCGCCCGACGACCGCGACGCCTGCCATGCCGGGTCGGCCCGGAACCTGGTCACGGGACATCGGCACCGCCGGTACGGGCCGGGGCGTCCGGGTCGAGACCACCGCGCCGGGCGCGTGGGCCCCAGCCGGAGCCACCGGAGCGCGCGTACACCGCCGGGCCGGGCGCGCCGAGCATGGCGAACGGCAGTCCGCCGGCCGGGAATCCGGCGTCGCCGAGGCGGGTCAGCACGCCGTAGTGCACAAGGGTCCACAACCTGCGCACCACGTCCGGATGTGCACCCAGGCGTTCGACCAGGATCTCGGCGCCGACCCGATCGGGGATCAGCTCGCCGGCCAGGATCCGCGCCGGCGTGTCGGCGGTCAGCGGAGCCGCGCCCAGCGACGTTGGCGCGGGTCGACCGGCGGCCAGCCACAACCCGCGCAACATCGCCGCCAACAGCGCGACCAGGTCCCGCAGTTCGCGCCGGATGCCGTGATCGATACCGCGCGAACACTCCCACAGCGCACGCAACTCGTGGGCGTCGCCGCCCAGCTTGCCCACCAGCGTCTCGACCGCCGGCCACGACGCCCACACCTCCCCGGCCAGGATTCGGGCCAGAAACCCCTCGCTGATTCCGGCCTGCCAGGCCAGGTCCGCGACGGCGATCCCGTCGAGCCGGCGCAGTTCGCGCAACGCGGCGGCCAACCGCTCCCCCGCGTGCTGCGAGCAGGACAGGTCCTCGTCGCCCCCGGCATCCGCGCCGGGGTCCGCCCGGGCGCCCAGCCGCGCGGCCAATTGCGCCGACCACTCCGGGCGCGGCCGCGTCGCCGCGGCCGGGAGCGCCTCGCCCACCATCGCCCGATAGCGCTGGGTCTCCCCACTCAGCCGATCCGCGTACGCCAGGCGCACCCGCAACGGCTCGCGGGTCCGCTCGGCCTCCTCCAGCGCACAAGCCACTCGGCGCAGGATCTCCACGATGCCCGTCTCCAAGCCCCTCCGGTCGGCCGGCGCCGGCGTCCCGCGCTCCCGCTCGCGCACCCGCTGCGCGCGCCGTCGACACGTCGGGTCGCAGTACAGCCGCTTGCGGCCGGTCGCCATGCGCTGGGCGAAGCGCCGCCCGCAGGCCGCACACCTGGTGATGTCCCTTCGGGCGTTCATCCCCTGGTTCTCCTTCCGGTTCCGGACGAGGCGGTCACGGGATCCGCCGGGTCCGCGGTACGCACGCACCTCACCGGCGGCGCCTCGGTGCGCGGCCGGAGCAGGGCGTCCGTAATCTCCGCACTCCCCGTTGTTTCTCCGGGGAGAAACCACGGAATGGTACGTTCGGGAATCGTCGGAGGCAGTCGGAAAACCCTCCGGCGGATAACTCGATCAACATGTGCGATTCCTTGATCGTGGTCCCCGACGACCCCGGAGCGGTGACCGCCGCCCGGGGTCATTCGTTGTTCCGGAAGCTACTCCCAGACTTTCCCGGACATCAACGAATCCGCAGAAATGCAAATGCACGGAGACTGGCCCCGAGCACCGGAAACGATCGAGGACGTCCTGGCGATCCGACGGTATCGACCGGTCGACGCACCGAGAACCGCAGGCCCCGGGGCATAAAAGCACACACGCGAACAGGACCCGATCGGAAAACGTCAAAGCCGCGGAACGGCCCGATTTCCCCGCCCATCATGGCCCGGACGCCCCGTTCATCGAATCCACCCTCCCGGGTGACACCCATGCAATTGCATATGCAAAAGGACGACCTCACCCCGCGCCCGGAAATCCCGACAATAACGACACCCGTTCCGCCCGACACGCTTCCGGGTCCGCTCCGGCGCATCCGCGCCACCGCGCCGGCCGCCCGCGCGCACGCGGGCCGCGCGCACCCGCGAACGCGCCGATCACCGAAAGGTGACCCCGGGCCGGGCTCGTCGGCCGATAGGGCCCGCCCGCCGGCCGCGCCGCTCAGCCGTGCGCTCGCCCCGGCCGCCCGCCCCGGATCGCCCACGCCCGCGCGCCGAGCACGATCGATCCGTCCGCCCGGGTCGGCACCGACGCGCGCAGCGTCTCCCGCAGCCGGTCCCGGTCCGGCCGGGACAGCGCGGCCACATACCCGGGAGCGGGCCCCTGCCCGGCCAGGAACGGCTCCCACAGGTCCGCGAAGCCGGCGAATCCGGTGGCCACCTCGATCGGCACGACCGCCACGTCCGCCAACCCGGCCCGCTCCCAGCACGCCCGCAGCCGATCGGGGCGGCACCGCGCGAACCGGCGACCCTCGTCCCACCGCTCCGCCGCCGGATCCACCGCGCCGGCGGCGGCCCAGAAGTACCGCAGGAACCCCATGCCCTCGGCGTAGTCCCACACATACCCGGCCACCGTCCCGCCGGGCCGCACCACCCGGGCCGCCCGGGCCACCGCCGCGGCAGGCGCCGGCAGGAAGTTGAGCACCAGCCCGCTCACCACGACATCGCACGCCCCGTCCCGAAGCGGCGGCGCCATCGCGTCGGCCACCACGAAGCCGGCCGGCGCGGGCACCTCGGCCCGGGCTCGGGCCACGAAGGCGGCGGACCGGTCCAGCCCCAGCACCCACCCGGGTCGACACCGCGCCACCACGGCCGCGGTCAGCGCACCGGTGCCGCAGCCCGCGTCCACCCACCGCAGCCCCGGCGCGGCGTGCAACCACGCCACGAACTCGGCCGCGACCGCCCGACTCCATCGCCCCATGTACCGCTCGTAGGCGTCCCCGGCCGCCCACGTGTCGAACCGTTCCTCGGTCATCCCTCCACCATCGCCGACCCGGCCCGGACCGGCCACAACGGCGCCGGCCGCGAGCGGGCGACCCGGGCGAACGGCGATCGTCACGCGGCCCGACACGCCCGCGCACCGCGTCCGGCCGATCCGCGCCGGCCTGGCACAATGGCTCGGGAATCGGTTCGATCGCGCCGGTCGGCGTCGCCTTTCCATCGGAACGCGCCGGGTGAACGGCGTCCAGGGAAGAGGAACCACCCCCGTGAGCGAGAGTCGCCCCGCCGAGAGCCCGCCGACATCGAACCAGGACGTGGCGCACAACGCCCGAGTCTGGAATCACTGGTTGGGCGGCAAGGACAACTACCCGATCGATCGCAAGGTCGGCGACCACGTCACGGACATGTTCCCCTCGATCGGCGAAGTCGCCCGGGCGGACCGCGACTTCCTGGGCCGCGCGGTGCGGTTCCTGGCCGGCGAGGCGGGTGTGGACCAGTTCCTGGACATCGGCACCGGACTGCCCACCGCCGACAACACGCACGAGGTCGCCCAGCGGGTGAACCCCGCCGCGCGGATCGTGTACGTGGACAACGACCCCTTGGTACTGGCGCACGCCCGCGCCCTGCTCACCAGCACCCCCGAAGGCGCCACCGACTACATCGACGCCGACGCCCACCATCCGGACGCGATCATCCGGACCGCCTCGGCGACGCTGGACTTCGAGCGGCCCGTCGCGGTGATGCTGCTGGGCAGCCTCAACTTCATCCTGGACACCGACACGGCCGTGGACATCGTCCGCCGGCTGATGGACGCGATGCCGGCCGGCAGCCACCTCGTGGTGACCCACCCCACCACGGAACTGGGCGGCGAGGGCAACGTCGAGGCGATGCGCTTCTGGAACGAGAACGCCACACCGCCGATCACCGCCCGCAGCCGTGCCGAGTTCGGCCGGTTCTTCGAGGGCCTGGAGCTGCTCGAACCGGGCATCGTCTCCTGCTCACGCTGGCGCGCGGACTCCCCCTCCGGTGAACTGCCGCCGGTGGTACCGCAGTTCGGCGCGATCGCGCACAAAGCCTGAGCGCCCGCCACACACCCGCCGCCCCGGGCGTCCGCATCCGCGGCCACCCCGGGCCCGGCGACGGCGGCGCCGGGCACGGAAGCCCGTGTCCGGCACGCCGCGAATTCGCTTCCCGGAGCCCGCCCGCCGGCACCTACTCCGTGCGCAGCCCGTCCGGGCGCATCAGCCGCCACAGCGGCGGCAGGCTCAGCACCGTGACCAGCAGCACCACACCCGCGGCGATCCCGCTCATCAAGGCCATGCCGCTCCAGTCCACGGCGAACGGCCGCGTCACCATTTTCAGCAGCGCGGCACCCAGCCCCACGCCCGTGACCGCCGCAAGCAGCAGTCCCAGCGCGACCGGAACCGCCGTCTGGCACAGGATCGACCAGCTCAGCGTGCTGCGCCTGGTGCCGAACGCCACCAGCACCGACAACAACTTCCGCCGCTCGCGCAGTTGTTCCAGCATGGTCACCAACAAACTCGCGCCGATCAGCAGCAGCACCACGGCCGTGCCGATGAACAACGCCGTGCGCACGTTCGCGAAACGCCGCGATTCCCGGGTCCAGGACAGGTCGTTGACGGTGGACAGCGGGTCGACCCGGGCGGCGGTGTTACGGACCAGGTCCCGAGCATCCGGGACGGTCGGGTCGATCCGCACATGCAGCGAGTAGGTCAGGTTCCGGGTCGCCGCCGCCGGCACCGAGCCAGGCGTCGCCAGCACCCCGTCGTACAACATCCCGCTCGCGTCGACCCGACCCGGCACGGTCACCGCGGTCGCGGGAATCAGCCACGGTGTGCGGGACGCGGGCAGCCCCGTCATCCCATAGGACGGATCGATGACCACCTGCCGTCCGGCAGCGAGCTTCATCCCACCGACGATGCGGTCCGACGACCCGACCGGCTCGATGATGAAGGAGTCACCGTCCGCGCAGCGATCGATCCGAGCCAACTCGCGCAGTGTGTCGCACGTCCCGATGGTCAGCGACGCGCCCTCGGCGGGATTGTCGGCCCGGTCGCCGATCCGGGTGCCCGCGCGCCCGAAGGCGCTGCGAACCCCCTTGGTCTGCCGGATCCGGTCGGTGATCTCGGTGACCCGGTCACCGCCGAGCTGTCCGTTGGACGTCACCGACATCTGCGCCCGGCCGGGATCCTGGCCGGTCTCTTTGACGTAGTCGTTCTCGATGCCCATGAAGAGCATCTGCAGGGCGATCGCACCGGCCACCGCGACCGCGATGCCGTTGATCGAGCGGGCCGCCGAACCGCTGCCCAACTGGAGCCGGCGCACAGCGAGTTGCCACGGCACCCGGCCGCCGCCGAGCCGGGCCACCACCGCCTCCACCAACCACGGCAACAACGCGGTCACGCCGAGGAGCAGGAACACCGTGCCACCGATCACCTGCCCCCGGTTGAACTCCCCGGCATCGGCACCCCGACGGATCAACGGGAGGAGCAGGGCCACCCCCACGACCGGCAACAGCAGCCGCCACCACACCCGGCGCCGGGCCGGTGTACCGGTGCGCACCACGCCGAGCGGCTCGATCATCACCGAGCGCAGCGCGAACAGCGTCACCGCGACGGCGGCGGCCGGCACCGCGAGCGCCACCAGGACGACCGGCGGCAGACTCGGATCCAGATCGCTGGGGAAGATGCTCAGGTCGAACGCCGCCGCCACATCGGTCATTTGTCGGCCGATCAGGAAGAAGCCAAGCCCGAAGAGCAGCCCGAACAACGATCCCGCGAGCGCCTCGCCGGCCGCGATCCATCGGGTGGTCCGGGCATCCGCACCGACCAGCCGCAGCGCCGCCAGCCGTCGGTCGCGCCGCTCGCCGCCGAATCGCACGGCCGTGGCGATCAGCACCGCAACCGGCATCAGCAGCACCACGAACATCACCACGACGAGCAGAAGCAGCCGGGGGTCCAGCTTTTCCGCGGGAAAGTCGTTGCCGAACGCGGTGATCCGGACCACCGAACTCGATTCCCCGGTGAGAGCTTCACTGCCGAGGTAGAAGGCCAGGTCGTCCGGCCCGATCAGGCCCCGTTCGGCGATCCGCCCGGCCGTGCGGTAGGGCAGCCGCTCCTTGAGCAGCGCACCCCGCTTCGAGGCGAGCAGGTCGGCCAGGGCTGGTGAGACCACCATCTCGCCCGGGGCCGGCAGCCGGCTCAGCCCCGGCGGGATCGGCGCCCGCGGGCCCTCGGCGCGCAGGGCCCGGCCGCGGATCTCGTCGCCCTTGTACGTGGTGTCGATCGTGCCGACCAGCAGGGTGTTCTCGGCGGCCTGCCGAACCCGCCCCGCCAGTTCGTCCCGGCCGCGCCCTCGGTCGTCGCGCGCGCCCAGCGCACCGGGTATCGCGGTGGTCAACAACAGCAGCGCCACGCCGAGGCCGACCCCGACCGCGGTCAGCAGCGTGCGGGTCCAACCCTCCCGGCCGCCGGTGACCGCGAAGCCGACGCCCATCCTCAGATCGCGGAACACGTTCACGTGGCACGCGCCATGTCCCGGGACCTGCCGTCGCGGACGACGATCTCACGGTCGGAGTAGGCGGCGATCCGGGATTCGTGGGTGACCAGCACGACCGCGGCCCTCGTATCACGGGCGGCCTCGATCAGCAGTTTCATGACGCGTTCCCCGTTGAGCGAGTCCAGCGCGCCGGTGGGCTCGTCGGCGAAGACCACACGGGGGCGAATCACCAGAGCCCGGGCCACCGCGATCCGCTGGCCCTGGCCGCCGGAGATCTCGCCGGGCCGTTTGCCCGCGAGGTCGGCGACCTCCAGTCGCTCCATCCACTCCCGCGCCTTCGTCTCGGCCTCCTTGCGCTTGACCGCGTTCAGCCGCAGCGGCAGCGCGACGTTCTCCAGGCAGGTCAGCTCGGGTACCAATTGGCCGAACTGGAAGACGAAGCCGAAGTCGCTCCGGCGCAGCGCGCTGCGTTGGGTGTCCGACATGGCGGTCAGGTCGCCGCCGTCGTAGCGGATGGTGCCGGAGTCGGGGCGGACGATGCCGGCCAGACAGTGCAACAGGGTGGACTTGCCCGACCCGGACGGGCCCATGATGGCGACGATCTCGCCGGCGCCGACGGTGAACTCGGCACCGGCCAGCGCAGGTGTCGCACCATACGTCTTGTGCAGCTCGTGGCCGCTGAGCAGGGTGTCGATCACGTGCGGATCTCCTGGGTGAGTTCGCTGAGACGGGCGGTGGTCAGTTCCAGCCACCGCAGATCCGCTTCGAGGTGGAACAGCGCGTGGTCGCAGATCAACCGGTCGCTGAGGTCGCCGTCGAGCTTTCGCCGGGTGAGGTCGCGCATCATGCGCAGGTGTTCGGCGCGTTGGGTGTCGAGGATCTCGTTCGCGTCCCGGCCGGTGAGCAGCGCGAGCACGACCTTGGTGTAGAGCGTCGACTGGAGGTAGGGCTCGGGTTTCTCGGGTTGGCCGAGCCACTGTTCGACATCGGTGACGCCGGCGTCGGTGATCGAGTAGCGCTTGCGTTCGGGGCCGCCGCTGGTCTCCAGGCCGTCTATCTCCACGAGCCCGTTCTTCAGCAACCGCGACATGGTCGAGTAGACCTGGCCGTAGGCGAGCGAACGGTCTCGGCCGAAGCGCTCGTCGAAGCTGCGCTTGAGGTCGTAGCCGTGGCGGGGGCCGGACTCCAGGAGCCCGAGCAGGGTGTGTCCGATTGACATGCCGAGGACTATACACAGCAGGTATACCCAGTGTGTATAGCGAGATCGCACGAGGGCGCGCCGCCCATCGGCGGCGCGCCCTCGTGGTAGTGCGCGCGCTCGTTCGACCGCCTACCGCGCGGCCGCCGGTTGCGAACCACCCGGCCGTGGATCACCGGGTGTTGTCGCCTCCGCTCAGAGTCCGAGGCCCTTGATCACGGCGCTCGCCCGGGTGAACACCGACTCGGGTTGCTCGCCCGTGCAGTACTTGTTGCCGGTGGACACGATCCCGATCAACTTGCCCTTCTCCACGAGCGGCCCGCCCGAGTCGCCGCGGCAGATGCTGGTGCCGGGGTTGTCGGCCGGCGCCTGGCCGCACACCCGGGTGGTCGGGCTGTCCGTGGGGAACGTGTACGGCTCGCACTGCGCCAGCGGCGAGAGCACCAGGGTGGTCTGCTTGAGCCGCGTGGTCGTCGCGCCGCCGTCCGTCTTGCCCCAGCCGTAGGCCATCGCCTTGTTGCCGACCTTGTAGAGCGCGTCGTCCTCGGCTCCGGCGATCGGCAGCGGCTGCCGGCTCAGCGATCGGTCCAGGTCGAGCACGGCGGCGTCGTAGGTGAGCGTGCCCGGCTCGAACCCGGGGTGCACCCTGCTCTTCGTCACCTTGCGCGTCTGGCCGCCCGTACCCGCCAGATCCAGGCGCCCGGCGACCACCGTGATGCCGGTCGGGTCCGCCAGGCCGTGCACACAGTGGGCCGCGGTGAGCACCTTCTTCGGGGCCACGAGCGTTCCACCGCACAGTTGTTGGCCGTCGGCGGTGAACAGGGCCACGGCGTACGGGGCGGCGCCGGCGGGTGCGTCGGTACCGAAGCGCACGGCCGAGGCGGGTGCCGCGCAGACGCCGATGGCGGCGAGTGCGACGGCCGCCGCGCCGAACATCCTCACCGACGCGCGTCCGTGGGAGTCCTGCTGCTGCCGAGTACGAATCATCTCGCGATCCCTTTCGATCGGACGGCCGTGCGACGGGGGCGCTCGGCGGAGCCGAAGGCCCTACCCTTTGCACGCGCGCGGTCGCCCTGCGGATGCATCCCCTTTCGCGCGGGCCCCATCCGTCCACCGGGCGCACTTCCGTCGAACGGGTTCGACCGGGTTCGTCCCACCCAGCCGGGTCGAGCAGCCGCGGGCCCGGTCAGTCCTCGTCGACGAAGCGGGCCGGGCGGGTGGCCACGAGCTTGATGATGTGGAAGCCGTACTGGGACGCGACCAGGTCGCTGAACCCGCCCGGGCGGAGCTTGACCAGGGCCTCGGCGAACGCCTCGGCATAGTCGTCCTCCCGCCCCCATCCCAGGTCGCCGCCGTTGGCCGCGGACAGCGGATCCTTGGAACGCTTCCGGGCGATCTCGCCGAACCGGCCCGGGTCCCGGGCGAGTTCGTCGAGGATCTGCCGACCCTCGCTCTCGGTCTCCACCGCGATGTGCAGGGCGTGGTATTCCAGCGCGTCGGACAAGGTCGCTCCCGGGTCGTCGCCACCCGGCGCGCTCGGGCCGAGCGCGGTCACCGAGTTGTCGATCATGTGGATGATAAGGCCGCCCCACGGCGGGCCGGGCCCACCCCGAACACGACGCGCGGACCCCGCGTGACGTCGAACGGGACCGATCCGCCCGGCACCCACCGTCGCCCACCTTCGGGTGCCGCCTCCGTCGACCCGCCCGGGTCGGTGGAGGCGGACCACGCGTGGCTCGCCGTCGGCCTATCGGCGAGCCGCGGGCGCCTCGGACGGCCCGCCGCCCGCCGTCGGCGCGGCGCCCTCGGGCACGATGTAGTCGCGGATCAGCCGTTCGGCGTCGCGCACCAGCGGACGGAAGACCTTGTATCGGGACAGCGAGATCACCCGCTCCACCATCGGCGTGGTGCGGGCGACGAACGCGCGCGACTTGGCGCACTCGGGCGAGCGGTCGTAGACCCAGAAGAGCACGATGCCCATCAGATGCAGCCACAACAACTCGGGCAACAGCTCGGCGAGTTCGTCGTCGATGCGGAGCGAGGAGCCGCGCAGCACATCGGCGAACAGCGCGGTGACCTGTTCGCGGATCGGATAGGACTCGGCGGAGAACGGGCTGAGCGGGCTCTCCGGGTCCGCGGCGTTGCGGAAGAACTGCACCGCGAACGCGTGGTACGGCTCGGCGACGTCCAACCACGCGGACAACACCACCTGGAGCCGGTCGCCGAAGTCGCGGACACCGCGCAGGTCCTGCCGGCACCGACCGATGTGCTCGTGGGTGACCTGGTCGTAGAAGCCGTGGATGAGGTGCTCTTTGGAGCCGAAGTAGTAGTAGGCGTTGCCGACCGAGACGCCGGACTCCTGGGCGATGGCCCGCATGGTGGTCTTGTCGTAGCCGCGCTCGCGAAACAGCCGCAGCGCGGTCTCCAGGATCAGAGACCGCGTCTGCTCGCTCTTGCCGGGTCGACCGCCCCGGTCCGGCGGGTCGCCCTTGTCGGCCGGGGTCGATGCGTCGGTGTCTTCCACGTGCTCCACGACAGGCAAGGTTAGTGCGCGATCTCGCACCGGTCGTCACACTCGACCACCGTCCACGGTTCCCGGTAGGGATCCGCGTACGGATACGGGGGAAGCGGTTCGCTGCGGGTGACCGCCCGGATCCGGGCCGCGGCCAGCACCGCGGCTCGGGCCACCGGCATGCCCATGGGCGTGGCGAGCCGGTGCGACAGGCCCCGGTAGGCCCGCAGCGCCCACGCCACGGTGACCCACGCCGCGGCCCCCGACCACACCTCGCCGCCGCCGCCCACGACGGTGAGTTCGCGCACGGTCGCGGCGTGGTCGAGTTCGGGGAAACGGTTGTGTGCCCGGGGCGAGTCGGCCGGGAGCAGATCGACGGCGACCAGGGTCTGCTGCCGGGCGATCCAGTCGGTGAGCGCCGTGCACAGCGGGCAGTCCGCGTCGTAGAGGACGGTGAGCCGGCGGATCGGAGCCGGCGAATCGGGGTCGGGGGAGCCGTGCCGGGCCGTCCCCTCCGATCGGCCCGGCACGGTGTTCTCGGGTTCGGCGACCATCGGGATCAGACCCCGGGCGCCGGGCGGGTCGTGCCCTGCGGGTGCACCGGCGGCATGAGGTCGCGGCCGGAGACCTTGTGCGCGCGGCGCGCCCCGCCGGCGCGGTAGGACTCGTCGTCGAGACCGCGCTGCCGGATCCGGTTGAGCACGTAGACGTTGAGCAGGTGCAGCACGCCCAGGACCAGCAGCACGGTGCCCAGTTTGACGGACAGCGCCTCGACCGAGTCGCGGGCGTTCTCGACGGTGTCGCCGACCTTGAGGTAGAGCGCGACGAAGCCGAGGTTGACGAGGTAGAAGCCGACCACGAGCAGGTGGTTGACGGCGGCGGCGAGCTCCTCGCGTCCGTGCAGGACGTCCCGGAGGAAGACCTGGCCGCTGCGGCTGAGGGTTCGGGCCACCCAGACGGTGAGCCCGATGCTGATGGCCAGATAGATGGCGTAGGTGACGACGGTCATATTCATGACCCGGCTCCTTTTTGAACGTGTTCAAACCAGCCGACGTGCGTGACTGTAGACCTGTTTTTGAACACGTTCAAGTCGTTCTCGGGCCGACGCCGGATCCCTGGACCGAAACGGCGAAACCCGTCGACTGCCACGCGAGTGCGGGGCAATCGACGGGTATTGGCCAACGTGCGGCGGGCGGACGTGGGGGGCGGCGTCGCGGCGGGCGGGCTATCCGATCACCGGCGCGTCCCAGTCGATGTGGTGGCGCTGGGCGAAGCCGAACATCTTCTCCGAGGTGAGGAACGTGCGCGTCATGATCGGCATCAACAGGCCCATCATCGCCTTGGCCACCGGGCCGGCCGACTTGTCGGCGTTGGTCTTCGCGGCGTCCGCGGCGATCTTCTCGGTGCGCGGACGACGCAGCCGTTCGTACGCGGCGAACGCCGCCGTCGGATCGTCGATGTCGCGTAGGCAGCGGGCGAGTTGCACGCCGCTCTCCATCGCCAGCGAGGCGCCCTGGCCGGAACTGGAGGACGGCGCGTGCGCGGAGTCGCCGACCAGGACCAGTCGATCGCGATGCCAGCGCGGCAGCGGCGGCATCAGTTCCATCGGGCCGGCGACCAGAACGCTGTCCGCGGTGGCCTCGCGCAGCACCCGTTCGGCGGGCACGTCGCCTCGGTGTGCCTCGCGCAATCTGCGCAGCCACTCCTGGGCCGGGATCGCGCGGGCCTCGGCGGTGGTGATCGGCTCGTGCGGCAGGTTGCAGAACAACGCGATGCTGCCGTCGCTCTGCGTCCAGTAGCCGAAGAACGAGCGTTTGCCGAAGGCGAAGTGCATGGTGCTCGGGCGAGCCTTCGGGTCGCCGTCGCCGGGAACGTAGTCGCCGACGCCGAATCCGAGCAGGCCGACGTATCGCGGTTCGGGGGCGGCGGGATCGATCAGCGTGCGGACGGTGGAGCGGATGCCGTCGGCGCCGATCAGGATGTCGGCGCTCGCGGTGGTGCCGTCGTCGAACTCGGCGGTGACGCCGGTCGGCGCCTCCCGCACGCCCACCAGCCGCTTGCCGTGCTCGATCCGGATGCCCCGGGAGATCGCGTGCTCGTGCAGTACGCGGTGCAGGTCGGCGCGCCGCACGGTGCGGGTGGGCGGCAGGTCGGACAGGCCGGCGGCGGTGCCCAATCGGCGACCCCGGCCGTTCTCGAAGGCCATGTCCGCAGTCGGTTGGCCGATCGCGCACACCGCGTCCTCGGCGCCGACCACCCGCAGGGCGTCCAGTCCGTTGGGGGCGATGTTGAGCACGCCGCCCGCGGCGTCGGCGCTCGCGGTGTCGGCGTACGCCTCGTACACGGTGGCCTCGATGCCGGCCCTGCCCAGGGCGGCGGCGGTGACCGGGCCGGCGATGCCGCCTCCGATGATCATCGCGGTCTTGACGCGGGTCATGTCGTTGCTCCCGAGGTGAGTGGTGGCGCGGGGTGGAGTGGGGTGGTGGATCCCGCGCCGAGGCCGGGATCCGCGCGGATGGGTGCCGGGGGTCCGGAGCCGACCCGCGCTCTCGATGACGGCGCCAAAGCGGGGTCAGCGGGTGCGGGCCGGGTCGGCGACGGTGGGCAGGTCGCCCTCGCGGTGGGCACGCCGGACGTCCTCGACGTAGGCGCGGCTGAACATCGCGGACAACACCGCGACGCCGCCCCGATGGACGCGCACCTCGCCGTGGTCGATGTGGCCGACCAGGCGGATCACCCGACCCTTGGCGGCGCCCGGGCGGGCGGCGTCCTTGACCCGGCCTCGGCCGGTCCAGCGCAGCCCGTCCTGCTCGACGACCGCGTCGTCGGCGACCAGCAGCTTGAGCATCGCGTGGTCCAGGTCGACCCGGATCTCGATGTCGCCCTCGTCGATCCGCGGCGAGCGCAGGTCGAGCACGGCGGCGGCGCGGCGCTCGCGGACCTCGAACGAGGTCCCGGTCGTCCAGTCGCCCAGGCGCTTGGTGGTGGTGTGGTCGGCGTGGATGCGAATCGGGGTGGTGGTCATGGCGATTCCTCTCGGTCGGTGGCGCTTCGGCTGCGGCGGTGGGGGTTTCCGCCGCTCGCTGCCGACAACCGAAATAGTGGCATGGCGACTAGTGTCTTGGCAACTAGTCTCACTGGAGCTAGTTGCCGGGAATCCAGTAGGCTGGCCGCATGACGACGACTTTCCGCAGATCGCCGCTGGCGCTGGCGCTTTTGGGCCTGCTCTACCGCGAGCCGATGCACCCGTATGCGATCCAGCAGCGGATCAAGCAGTGGGGCAAGGACAAGGTCGTCAACGTGGGTCAGCGCGCGTCGCTGTACAAGACGATCAATCGGCTGCGCGAGGCCGACCTGGTCACGGTGCGCGAGACGGAACGCGATCAGCAGTACCCGGAGCGCACGGTCTACGAGATCACCGAGGCGGGTCGGGCGGCGTGCCACACGTGGATGGCCGAGATGCTGGACACGCCGCGCAACGAGTTCCCGGAGTTCCCGGCCGCGCTGTCCTTCCTCGCGCTGCTCACCCCCGAGACCACGCGCGAGTTGCTCGCCCGCCGTCGGGACCGGCTCGCCGCCGACCTGGCGGCGCTCGACGCGGACGCGGCGAGCGCGTCCGGGTTCGCCCTGCCACGTGTGCTGATGCTGGAGGACGAATACCTGCGCGCGGTCACCGCGGCGGAACTGGCCTGGGTGGAAGCGGTATCGGCCGACCTGGCCGAGGGCCGGCTGACCTGGAGCCAGGACTCCCTCGCGGCATTCGCCGAGTCGGCGACGGAGTAACCCCCGAACGCGCCGATGCCGCTTCCGTCGCCCTGGCCGGTCGACGGCGGCGACGGCACCGGGTCGCCTCCACCGCGGTCGGGTTCGGCCGGAGCGGATTGCATATCGTGGAGGCGTTCGCGATCTTCACCGCGCCGCGCGCCGGCGGTCGGCTGCCGCCCACCGCGTCGGCAGGGTGGTGCGGCGGTCCGGACGCCGCCCGACCGTTCGACCGAGGAGTTGCCTTGTCCGGTGTCCCGCTGTTCCCGCCCACCGACGCGCACCTGGCCGCGCAGATCGGCTTCGTCCTGGAGATCGACCGGCTCAAGGGCGTGGTCCGGCGCAACCTGATCGCGGACGCGTCGCGGCGCGAGAACACCGCCGAGCACTCGTGGCATCTGGCCATGCTGGCCGGCACTCTGGCCGAGCACGCCGCGACCGAAGTGGACGTGGCGCGGGTGATACGGATGTTGCTGGTCCACGACCTGGTCGAGATCGACGCGGGTGACACGTTCTACTACGACACGGTCGCCGAGGCGGACCAGGTCGAGCGCGAGCAACTGGGCGCGGCCCGGATCTTCGGCCTGCTCCCCACCGAACAGGGCGCGGAACTGCGGGCGTTGTGGGAGGAGTTCGAGGCCCGCGAGACCCCGGACGCGCGCTTCGCCAAGGCCGTCGACCGGTTCCAACCGTGCCTGCTCAACTTCCACACCGAGGGCGGCACCTGGCGTGAGTACGACCTCACCCGCACCGAGGTGCTGGCCAAGCAGGGCGGCACGATCGCGGACGGCTCGCCGTCGTTGTGGGCCTACACCCTGGAGCTCATCGACGAGGCGGTCGCCCGCGGCTACCTGCGCCCCTGACCGGCGCGCCCGGACCGGATCGACGGGCCCGTCGGCCCCGGCGGGGGCGGGCCCGCGGCCTCGCCGATCCGCTCCGATCCGGGTGCGTTATAGCCTGCGATCATGACCAGTGACGCATCCTTCACCACCCACGTCACGGAACGACTGGCCGCGCTGCCCGGTGTCGCGGCCGTCGCGCTCGGCGGATCGCGCGCCCAGAACACCCACCGCCCGGACAGCGACTGGGACTTCTCGGTGTACTACCGGGACGGGTTCACCCCGGACGCGGTCCGCGGCCTGGGTTGGCCGGGCGAGGTCTGCGAGTTCGGCGCCTGGGGCGGCGGGGTCTTCAACGGCGGCGCCCGGTTGACCGTCGAGGACCGGGCGGTCGACCTGCACTATCGCGAACTCGCGGACGTAGAGCGGCGGTTGGCGCACGCGCGGGAGGGTCGGTTCGAGGTCGAGCGGCTGCTCTTCCACTTGGCGGGCGTGCCGACCTACCTCGTGGTGGCCGAACTCGCGGTAAACCGGGTGCTGTTCGGCGAACTTCCGCGCCCCTCCTACCCGCAGGCGCTGCGCCGCGCCGGACACGCCCGGTGGAGCGACGACGCGCGGCTGACCCTCGGCTACGCGGACCGGGCGCATGCCGGCCGCGGCCACGTCACCGACGTGGCGGGCGCGATCGGCCGTGCGGCATGCGAGGCCGCGCACGCGGTGTCGGCCGGCCGCGGCGAGTGGGTGACCAACGAGAAGACTCTCCTGGATCGCGCGGGCCTGCGCGGCGTCGACGAGATCGCGGCCCGGCTGACCCCGTCGACGCTGTCCACCGCGATCGCCGAGACCGGCGCCCTCCTCGACGCGGCACTGACGGCGAGCCGGCCCGACTGATTCGGCAGGGCTCCACGTACCACCCGGCTCGTCGGGTCGCCGCGATCCATCCCCTCGCGGCGACCCGACGACCCGACCACCACCGCGCCGATCGAGTCGCCGCCGCACCGAACGCCACGACGGATTTCCGCCAGCAATGACCTTTCCGCGAAGCAATCATTGAGCCATGAACTTGAACCTGAAGAACAAGGTCGTCGTGGTCACCGGTGGCAGCAAGGGCATCGGCCTGGCGATCGTGCGCGGCTTCGCCGAGGAGGGCGCCCGAGTCGTCGCCGGCAGTCGCACCATTTCCCCCGAACTGGCCGCGCTGCGAGCCGAGTTCGATGTGCTCCCGGTGGCCGTGGACCTGGCTCGCCCGGATGGCCCGGCCGAGTTGGTCCAGGTCGCCGTCGACGCGCACGGCGGCCTGGACGTCCTGGTCAACAACGTCGGCACCGGTGCGCCGACGCCCTCGATCATCGAGGTCGAGGACGCCGAGTGGCAGCGGATCTTCGACATCAACCTGTTCAGCGCGGTGCGCGCGACCAGGGCCGCGATGCCGGCGATCCTCACCCGGGGCGGCGGCGCGGTGATCACCATCAGCTCGCTGAACAGTCACCTGCCGGCGGCGTCGCTCGTGCACTACTCGGCCTCGAAGGCCGCGCTGAGCTCGTACTCGAAGTCGCTGGCCGAGGAGTTCGGCCCGCAGGGCGTGCGGGTGAACACCGTCTCGCCCGGGCCGGTGCGCACCCCGCTGTGGACCGATCCGGGGCAGTTCGCCGACATGATGGCCGCATCCGCCGGGACCACCGCGCAGGTGTTCATGGACGAGGTGTTGCCGCAGGCGATGGGTGTGCTCACCGGTCGCGTCTCCGAACCACAGGAGGTCGCCGACGTGGTGCTGTTCCTGGCCTCGGAGCGGGCCGCGAACATCATGGGCGTGGACTACATCGTCGACGGCGGCATGCACAAGGCGATCTGACCGTCCGACGAGCCGGCCGAAACGATCTCGGCGGCGAGGAGCGTTCCGGGCCCGATCGCTCCGAGCCCGCCGAAATCGTTGCGGCGGCCCGCACTACGCTCGGCACATGGGCACCAAGGATGTGGGCTGGGACGACGCACGCTGGCTCAATCCGCCGAACACGGCCGAGCGGGTCGGCACCGCGCTCGTGGTGAGTCCGCATGCCGGCGCGGACTTCTGGCGGCAGACCTCGTACGGCTTCACCCGGGACACCGGGAGCGCGCTGCTGACGGAGCTGCCGCCGAACACCTCGGTGGAGGTGACCTTCGACGGCGACTTCGACGCGCTCTACGACCAGGCCGGCGTCTTCGTCCGCGTGGACGAGCAGACCTGGGTCAAGGCCGGAGTCGAGGTCACCGACGGCGCGTTGCACGTGGGCGCAGTGGTCACCCGCGGGGTGTCCGACTGGTCGATCGCGCCGGTACCCGAGTGGGCTGGTCGCTCGGTCACCGTTCGGGTCAGCCGTACCGGCGACGCGCTCACCATTCGGGCGCGCGCCGAAGACGACCCGTGGCGCACCATCCGACTCGCACCGCTGGCCCCGGATGCGCCAACCTTCGCCGGGCCGTTCTGTTGCTCGCCGGAACGCACGGACCTGCGGGTACGTTTCACCCGCTTCGTGGTCGGACCCGCCGACGCGGGACTGCACGAGAACCCGTGAAACCGACCGTTTCGTCAGCGCAGCCCGACGCCCCGCCCCACCCGGGCGGTGGCACCGAAGCCGGCCGGTGGCACCGAGGTCAGGCGGTGCCCGCCGATGGTGGGACCGTCACGCCGTGTTCGCGGGCGGCATGCAGCGCTTCCTCCAACTCGTCCAGCGCGGGTGACAGCGCGTTCGTATCGTGCGCGGCACTGGCCTCGGACAACACCGCACGGGCCCTGATCACCCGTTCCCGAACGACCCTGACGACCTCCGCCTGGTCGATCGCCGACTTCTCGTCGTATCCAGCCGTCATCACTTCCTCATTTCACGCAGCCCCGTGCGAGCACCCATGTATCCCTTGGTGTTCCGATCTGAGGCGCGTTTCAACCGGCCTCGGCGTGCACCGGCGCGAGAAGTGCGTCAAGAAGTGTTTCGGGAGGCGTCAACCTCGACGAATGTGCGCCCCGTCTCCCGGGCGCTCGCCCGGCCGCCGGTCAGGTCGGTCAGCCGGGCCGTGAAACGCTCCCGATCCGGCTCGGGCACACACACGTCGATCGCCACCTCGGCGCCGTAGCGGATGTCGCGCACCTCGTGACCGAGCCCGCGCAGGTCGTTCTCCAGTCGGCCGGCGTGGGCGTGATCGACGTCCACGGTCAGCACCAGCATCGGCCGCAGTTCGACCACCCCGACCGTGTCCACCGCCTCGGTCACCGCCGAGCCGTACGCCCTGATCAGGCCGCCGGCGCCGAGCATGATGCCACCGAAGTAGCGGGTCACCACCGCGACCGTCTCGGTGAGTTCACGACGTCGGAGCACCTGGAGCATCGGCGCGCCCGCCGTGCCGGACGGTTCGCCGTCGTCGTACCCCTTCTCCTGACCGCCGGCGATCCACGCCGAACAGTTGTGCCGCGCGGACGGATGCAGCGCCCGACGTCGGGCCAGGAACGCCTGCGCCTCGGCGTCGTCGGCCGCCCGCGCGACGGCGCACAGGAAGCGCGAGCGCCGAACCTCGATCTCGACCTCACCCTCAGACTTGATCGTGAGCAGCGGCATGACCAGGTCCTTCGGTACGAGATCGGTTGACGGACCCACGGTATGGCCCCTCGGGCGGCTGTGCGGCCGAGGCGGGCGGCCCGGCCGATCCGGACCGGGCGAGGACGCCGATACGGACATCGTTCGAAGACATCGTTTTGTCGATGGATCGTCACATCCGATCGGATCGGCTTCGGTCGGGCCGGCTCCGATCAGGTCCGGGCGGGTCAGGTCCGGGCGGGTCAGGTCCGGTCAAGGCCGGCTCAGGCGGCTCGCACCGACCGTCGGGTCGACGCGGCGACGAACGAGCGCAGCAGATGCGTCTCGTGCCCGGCCCGCCAGGCGAGCGTGACCGCCGACTCGGCCAGGCCGGTGACCGGCACGAACGCCACGTCGGGTCGCCCGTTGTAGCCGGCGAACTGCGCGCAGAACAACAGCACGCCCAGGTCGGCGGCGATCAACGACAGCACTTCCTGAAGGGTGCCCGCGCTCGGCCCGTGCAAAATCGCTCGGCCGCCCGGCGTCGTCGTCGGCGACTGGAGTTCGCGCCAGCGCGCGGGCGCGGGGCCGGCGATGTCCACGAACGTGCACTCGGCCAACTCCTCGGCGCCCACGTGCTCGCGGGCCGCGAACGCGTGCCGGGTGGAAACCCCGAGCACGAGCGGGTCGGCGGCGACCACCGGACCGGTGCGCAACGCCGGGTCGACCACCGGCAGGGTCACGAAGGCCGCGTCGATCTCGCCGCGCAGGAGTGGGCCGAACGGATCCGACAGCGGCGTCTCGACCAGGTCGGCGCGCGCCTGTGGGTGATGGGCCCGGAAGTCGCCGACCAGGTCGAGCAGGGTGCCGTAGGGCGTACCGACGAAACCGACCCGCAGGACCCCCTCGATGCCGCGGGCGCGCGCCCGGGCCCGGTCGATCGCGTCGGTGATCCCGCCGTACGCGGGCCGCACCTCGGCCAGGAACAGCTCGCCCTGCGGGGTGAGTCGGACCCGGCGGCTGTTGCGCTCGAACAGCCGGGCGCCGATCCGCTCCTCCAACTGCCGCAACAGTTGACTGACCCGGGCCTGCGACGTGTAGAGCCGCGCGGCGGTACGGGTGAAGTGCAGTTCCTCGCTCAGCACGACGAAGCACTCCAACTCGCGGAACTCCACGCTCATCCGCGCTCTCCTCCCCCTCGGGTACCGGCTCGATCCCGCCCTCGCGGGCAGCCGCCGGACTTCGACCTGCGAGCATAAGCGAGGCTTGTGCTCGCATGCGATCTCGGCCGTTGTTCGGGGCCGGCACGCCGGCCACGCTGGGCGTCATGTCCAACCCAGTCGTCGACACCGCTTCGACCGCTTCGTCCACCCCCGATTCCGGGCCCGCCGGCGCGCCCGGATCCGCTCCCGAGATAGCCGGCGCCCGGTCCTGGCTCGCCGTCACGGCCATCGCCGTCGGCACCTTCGCGGTGGTCTGCACCGAGATGCTCCCCGTCGGCCTGCTCACGCCCATCTCACACGGCCTGCACGTATCCGACGGCAGCACCGGCCTGGCCATCACCCTGGCCGCGGTGGTGGCCGGCTTCGCCGCGCCGATCGTGCTCGTCGCCGCCGGTCGGGTGGACCGACGAATCGTGTTGGCCGCGATGATGTTCGTGCTGCTCGCCGCCAACACGATCAGCGCGTTGGCGCCGAACTTCGCCACCCTGCTGGTCGCGCGGGTGCTCGTGGGCACCAGCATCGGCGGCTTCTGGGCGATCGGCGCGAGCCTGCCGGTGCGCCTGGTGCCCGCCCGATCGGTCGGCCGGGCCGCCGCGGTGATCTTCGGCGGAGTCTCGGTGGCCTCGGTGGTCGGGGTGCCGATCGGCACGATGATCGGCGAATGGGCCGGGTGGCGCGTCGCGTTCGCGGTCATGGCCGGGCTCAGCGCGGCCGTCCTGATCACCCTGTTGCTGCTGCTGCCGCCGCTGCCCGCCGAACGGGCCGTGCGACCGCGCGAGCTCACCGCGCTGCTGCGTCGGCGCACCGTACTCACCGGCGCCACCGGACTGATCCTGTTGGTCGCCGGGCACTTCGGCGCCTACACCTACGTCCGACCGATCCTGGAGGAGGTCGGCGACCTGGGTCCGGGGCCGATCGGCGGGCTGCTGCTCGGCTACGGCGTGGCGGGCGTGGTGGGCAACTTCGTGGCCGGCGCGTACACCGGGCGCGCTCCGCACGGCACGCTCGCGGTCGCGGCCGGGCTGCTCGCCTGCTCGGTCGCGGTGCTCGCACTGTCCGGGTCCCGGACGCCGGGCACCGTGACGGCGATGCTCGCGTGGGGTCTCGCCTACGGCGCGGTGCCGGTGGGCCTGCAGGGGTGGCTGCTGCGGTCGGCGCCGGACGCCCCCGAGGCGGCATCGGCGGTATTCGTCACCGGGTTCCAGCTCGCCATCGCGCTCGGCTCGCTGCTCGGCGGCGCCGCCGTGGACGCCGTGGCCACCTCCGCGGTGTTGTGGTGCGGCGGTGTCCTGGCCGCGGCGACCACGCTGCCGGCTCTGGCGGCGGCGCGCCGGGAGCGCGGACGGGCATCCACGGCGCGCGGGTGAACACGTCCGATTCGTTCAAGAGCAGGACCGCCGGCGCCGGCTAGCGTGGAGGCATGACTTCTCGTGCGTTTCGTTTCCACTTCATCGGGCTCGTGGTCGCCGACATGGCCGCGTCGCTCGCGTTCTACCGGGCGCTCGGCCTGGACATCCCCGCCGAGCACGACGCGCTCCCGCATGTCGAGGTGCAGTTGCCCGAAGGGCCGCTGCTGGTGCTGGACACGGTCGAGACGGTCCGCTCGTTCGCCCCCGAGTGGACCGCGCCGACCGGCGACCACCGGGCCTCGCTGGCCTTCGCCTTCGCCGATCCGGCCGAGGTCGACAAGGTGTACGGCGAGCTGGTCGCGGCCGGGTACGCCGGATATCGGGCGCCGTGGGACGCGTTCTGGGGGCAGCGGTACGCGGTCCTGCACGACCCGGACGGCAATGGCGTCGACCTGCTCGCGCCACTGCCGAACACGCCCTAGCGATCGCCGGTGTTCAGCCCGACAGCAGGGTGCGCAGCGGCACGCCGGCCAGTGCCTTGACATCCCGGGCGAAGTGGGCCTGGTCCGCGTAGCCGGCGACGGCGGCGACCCGGGCGGCCGGGACGCCGCCGCGGGCCAGGCCCAGCGCGCGGTCCAGGCGCAGCACCCGAGCCAGCGTCTTGGGCCCGTAGCCGAACGCGGTGAGCGAGCGGCGGTGCAGTTGCCGCTCACTCAGGTTGACCTCGGCGGCGACGGTCGCGATGTCGGCGCCGGCCCGCAGTTCGCCGACCACGGCGCCGGCGAACCGGGCCGCCGCGGCGTCGTGCTCGCGCAGCCGCTCGGCGGCCAGATGTTCGAGGAAGGCGGCCGGATCGGCGGCTGCGGCGATGCGTTCGGTCAGCACCCGCACATCGCGCCCGCCCCACACGTCGGCCAGCGGGACCCGTCGATCGCGCAGCGGGTGGGCCGGGAGCCCGAACAACGCGGGCCCGATGCCGGGCGCGCAGCGCACCGCCGCGTAGCGCGTTCCCGGCGTGTTCTCGACCGGATGCGCGACGGTGTCGGGGCCGGCCACGATCAGCTCGTCACCGGACCAGATCAGATCCATGCAGCCGTCCGGCAGCACGCGAGCGGACCCGGCGATCTGCACCGTGCGGGTCCAGACGATCAGCGGCGCCAGGTGGGAACGACGTTCGACGTACACGGTCCCAGTATCCCCGGGGCGGACGGCGGTACCGTGGGGTGTCAGGACGCGCGGCTCGAAAAGGGCAGGGGCTCATGAACATCGAAGAGCAGCAGGGGCGGCAGCCCGCGGCGAACGAAACTCCCGGCGATGGCGTCGAGCAGGCCGCTCGGGCCGCCCGCTGGGGCAAACTGCCCGAGCGAGTCGAGCCCGCCGACCAGGTCGAGGAACTCCCGGCCGATCCGCCCAACGACCCCGAGTTCGGCCGTGATCCGAACAACGACTGGCTGCTGCGCTACGCGCCCTGAGCCGCCGGCCCGGGGCGATCGGGCGCCGGATGCCGCGGGTGCGGCAGCAGCGCGGCATCCGGCGACTCGGCCGAGATCGCCACGGGGTGCAGGCGCGCGTATTCCAGGGGTGCGGACGGGTCGATGGACACGTCGAGCGGAGCCGGCGCGACGCCCGCGCGGAGCAGCAGGTCGCCGACGGCGGCGATCATCGCGCCGTTGTCCGTGCACAGGCGCGGCGGCGGCACCCGCAGCGTGATGCCCGCGACGGAGCAGCGCTCGGCCGCGAGCGAACGCACCCGGGAGTTGGCCGCGACGCCGCCGACCACGACCAGGGTGCGCACGTCGTGCGCGGTGCAGGCGGCGACGGCCTTGCGGGTCAGTACATCGGCCACCGCCTCCTGGAGTGCGGCGGCACCGTCCGCGACCGGCAACGCGCCGCCATCGGCGCGCGAGCGCTCGGCCCAGCGGGCGGCGGCGGACTTGAGGCCGGAGAAGGAGAACGCGTACGGGTCGTCACGCGGGCCGGTGAGTCCGCGCGGGAAGGCAACCGCGCGCGGGTCACCGTCGCGCGCGGCCCGGTCGATCGCCGGCCCGCCCGGGTAGGGCAGGCCGAACACCCGGGCCACCTTGTCGAAGCACTCCCCCGCCGCGTCGTCGAGGGTGTCGCCGAGGTGCACGATCGGGTCGCGGGCGAGGTCGCGCACGAGCAGCAGCGAGGTGTGGCCGCCCGAGACGATCAACACCACGCACGGATCCGGCAGCGGGCCGTGTTCGAGGGTGTCGGCCGCGACGTGTCCGGCCAGGTGATGCACTCCGTACAACGGCACGTCCAGCGCGAGCGCGAATCCCTTGGCTGCGGCCACGCCGACCTGGAGGGCGGTGGCCAGGCCGGGACCGGTGGTCACCGCGACCGCGCCGATGTCGCGCCGGCGCAGGCCGGCCGAATCCAGTGCGGCGCGCACCGTCGGGGTGATGGCGTGCACGTGCGCGCGGGCCGCGATCTCCGGTACCACACCGCCGAATCGGGCGTGTTCGGCCATGCTGGTGGCCACCGCGTGGCCGAGCAGACGGCCGTCCCGGACCAGGCCGACCCCGGTCTCGTCGCAGGACGATTCGATGCCGAGGACGATGGGTGAGGCGGTCATGGCACGAGCTTAGTTGCCGGTCCCATGTATTTGCACATCATGTGCAACTGCCTCGACGATCCGTGCCCGCGTCGCCCGAGCACGCTCGACCAGCCTCTCGTCACGGCTTACCGTGTCCGCGTCGTCGCCCGGCTCGGGCGCACGCTCGTGGCGGTCGATGATCGCGTCCAGGGCGGGCACCACCGGCTCCGCCGCCGCGCCCAGTTCGTCGAGCAGGCGGTAGACGAACGCGCCGTAGACGTCGACCTCCAGCAACTGCGGCAGCGCCGCGAGCAGGACCGGCAGGGCGGCCTCCCCGGCGTGCCGCCACAGCGGAGGCAGGACCCGCGCGTAGGTCCACATCGGGTCTGCCGCCATCGACCACAGTTCGGCCGAATGGCGAGCGCTCAGGCCCCCGTGGTCCACGAGCCAGTCGAGCAGCACCACGGCCTGGCGCGGGCGCCGCGTCGCGGGCCCGAGTGCGTCGAGGCGGGCTTCCGCGAGCCTGCGGTCGCCGGTGATCCGGATCAGCGCCAGGGTCGCGTGCCGCTCCAGGGCCTCGCCTCCTTCGGCGATCAGGCGTTCGAGCAGCGGTACGGCGTCGCCCGCGGCCGGGCCGAACTCGCCCAACAGTTGCGCGATCCGCCCGCGCGGCCAGGTGTGCGCTTCGACGCTCGCCACGTCGGACAGCGCCGCGATCAACGCGGGCACCGCCGCCGAGGCGGCCGGCACACCGGGGTCGAGCGCGGCCAGGGCCGCGGGCAGCAGGCATCCGCGGTCGCGGAGCGAACATGCGCAGGAGGCGGCGTCATGCCCGGCCAGTCGGTCGAGTACGGCCCCGAGCAGTGGAGCCGACGAATCGTCGGCGAAGCCGGCAGCGGCCCGTACCAATCCCGGGTGCGTCGTATCCGTCGCCGCCGTGGCCAACACCGCGCGAAGAGCCGGCAGTGCCCGGCGATCGCCCTCGCGGGCGAGGGCGGCCGTGGCCGGCCAACCCACGATCGGGTCGGCCGTCAGTTGCGCCAGTCGGTCCGCGGCGCGCCGGGTGGCCCAGATGGACCGGCCGATCGTGTCCACCGCGCTCGCCCGTACGTCCGGGTCCTCGTGGTCGAGCGCGTGGACGAGGGCCGGCCACAATCGGGCCGGACCGCCCCGCCACTTGTGGATCGCCTCGCGGGCGAACCGGATGCCCACGCGCGCCGTCGCCGGGTCCGGGGAACGGATCAGCGGCTCGGCCCGGTCGGAGCCGGCCGAGAGTGAATCGCCCATCGTCGGGCTCGGCCGCGCGGCGCTCGTCTCGATGGGGTCGGTCGGCTCGGGTGCCGACGTCGGGGCGGTCACGTGCGGGGGCGGTCGTCGCCCTTTCGGTGCGTCGTGTTCGCCGTGAACGTCGTGTTCGTCATGGCCGAGATGGTGCTGGGTCGACCGCGCCCCGCGCAACCGCATTGTGGGCCGTCACATCAGCCGGGCGCAGCCCCGAACCGGTTCGTGATCGGCTGCGAATCGCTCGGAAATCCTTGACAACATGTGTCAGGGACCCCTTCGTACGTTGGTGGCATGGACTACGACAGCATCGTGATCACCGGCGCCCGGGAGCACAACCTCAAGGGCGTGTCACTGCGCATCCCCAAGAACCGGATCGTCGTGTTCACCGGCGTCTCCGGTTCGGGCAAGTCGTCGATCGTGTTCGACACCATCGCGGTCGAGTCGCAGCGGCAACTCGCCGAGACGTTCACGGCGTTCATCCGCAACCGGCTGCCCAAACACGAGCGGCCCGAGGCGGACTCGATCGAGCACCTGTCCACGGCGATCATCGTCGACCAGCGTCCGGTCGGTGGCAACTCCCGGTCGACGGTGGGCACGATGACCGACATCCACCCGCTGCTGCGCGTGTTGTTCTCCCGGCACGGCACACCGCCGGCGGGACCCTCCAACCACTACTCGTTCAACGACCCGAACGGCATGTGCCCGACCTGCGAGGGTCTCGGACGCACCGTGCGGCTGAACCTGGACGCGTTGATCGACCCGTCCCGATCGATCCGCGACGGCGCGATCCGACACCCGGGGTTCGCGGTCGGCGGCTGGCAGTGGCAGCTGTACGCGAACCACGACCTCTACCCCGCCGATGTCCCGGTGCGCGAGTTCGGCGACGAACAGTGGCGGCTGTTCCTGTACGGCACCGGCGCCAAGGTGGAGATCGTCAACAACAACGGCCGGCACCACATCGACTACGAGGGGCTGGTCGACCGGTTCAACCGGCTCTACCTCAACCGCGATACCTCCGCGCTGGCCGAGAAGAGCCGCGAAACGATCGCCCGGTTCGTCACCGAGGGTGCCTGCCCGGACTGCGCGGGGGCCCGGCTGAACGAGGCGGCGCGCACGTCGCTGATCGAGGGGCGCTCGCTGTCGGACTACGCGGCGATGGAGATCAGCGACCTGGTCGAGGTGCTCACCGGATTGGCCGACCCGATCGCGCGCCGGGTGGCCCGGCCGGCGGCGGTCGCGCTGGAGCGGATCGTCGCGATCGGACTCGGCTACCTGCATCTGGATCGGCCCACCTCGACGGTGTCCGGCGGCGAGGGGCAGCGACTGAAGATGGTGCGCCATCTCGGGTCGAGCCTGACCGGGATGACCTACATCTTCGACGAGCCGAGCGTGGGCCTGCACCCGCGCGACGTGGTCCGGCTCAACGATCTGCTCACCCGGCTGCGGGACAAGGGCAACACCGTGCTGGTGGTCGAACACGATCCGGACGTGATCGCGATCGCCGACCACGTCGTGGACGTCGGGCCGGGAGCGGGCATCCACGGCGGCACGATCACGTTCGAGGGCAGTTTCGCCGAACTGCGCCTGGCGGACTCGCCGACCGGGCGCGCGCTGCGCCGGCTCACCGCGCTCAAGGCAGGCTTTCGCCGACCCACCGGCGCGCTGCGGATTCGCGGCGCGGACCTGCACAACCTGCGGAACGTGGACGTGGACATTCCCACCGGCGTGCTCACCGTGGTCACCGGGGTGGCGGGCTCGGGCAAGAGCACGCTGATCTCGGACGTACTGGTCGCGGCGCACCCGGAGGCGGTGGTGGTCGACCAGTCGGGCGTGGGCGTCTCCTCCCGTTCGACGCCGGCGAGCTACGTCGGTGTGGCGGATCCGCTGCGCAGGCTGTTCGCGAAGGCCAACGGCGTGGATCCGGGGCTGTTCACGTTCAACTCGCTGGGCGGCTGCCCGGAGTGCCGGGGACGTGGGGTGGTCCGGACCGACATGGCCTTCATGGATCCGGTCACCACCCGCTGCGAGGCGTGCGCGGGAGGGCGGTTCCGCGACGAGGTGTCGGCGTACTCGCTGCGCGGCAAGTCGATCGTGGATGTGCTGGCGCTGACCGCCGAGGAGGCGGTGGGCTACTTCACCGAGCAGGCGCTGCGCACCCGGGTGCGATCGCTGGTCTCGGTCGGCCTCGGCTATCTGACCCTGGGGCAACCGCTGAGTTCGCTCTCCGGCGGCGAGTTGCAGCGGCTCAAGCTCGCGAGCGAACTGCACAAGAGCGGCAGCGTGTACATCCTCGACGAGCCGACCACGGGCCTGCACATGTCCGACGTGGACACGCTGATCCGGCTGCTGGACCGGCTCGTGGACGCGGGCAACACGGTCGTGGTGGTGGAACACAACCTGGACGTGGTCAAGCGCGCCGACCACGTGCTCGACCTGGGCCCGGGCGGCGGAAAGCACGGCGGCATGGTCGTCTTCGAGGGGACACCGGCCGAATTGGTCAAGGCGGAGGACTCGGCGACCGCCGAATTCCTGCGGGCGGCATTGGCGTTCGCGGAGCAGGTCCGGACCGGCTGACCCCCGCCACCGCGTCCACCCCTGTGGCCGGGCCGTGCCACGCGCACCACCGATCGCATCGGCGACGGGTGTGTGGTGGGGGCGGGTTGGGGGGCGTCGGTGCGGCGCGGTAGGGATGTCGGCATGGCACCTACGACGGTTGGTCCTTGGGATCAGTGGCTCTCCCCGGCATTGTCGGGTCTGGTCACCGGTCTGGGGATGTGGAATTGGAATGTGTTGGCGGGCGTCGAGCGGGTCGGCGGGTATCTCGCGGGCACGTGGGATCCGCCGACCGGAGAGGACGGGCCGGGAATCATCGGCGACGGGTCCTGGCCGCCGGTGATCGGCCGGGTCGGTGCGATCGCGCTGCGCGCGGCGGCGCCGGCCACCGGAACCGAACACCGCGAGGCGTTGCTGGCGTTCCTGGAGAACTGGGCGGGCACACCGATGGCCGATCCGTCGGCCCGCTTGCGTACCGGGGTCGCGCGGGCCGATGCCAAGGCCGTACGGGACGAGCACGGGGCGACCATCGCCACGACCTGGCCGCACGACGGCCGCTGTGCGGTCGTCCAGGTGCGGACCGGGGACGCGGATCCGCCCGAGTTCGGTGAGCCGGCCGACTGGGTCGAGGTCGCCCGCGGCTGGGGCGACGCGGCGCAGTTGCGCCGGCTGATCGCGCTGGTGCGCGAGCGTGGGCCGATGCCCTGGGACCCCGCGGCGGTGCGACTGCTCGGTGCGGAAACGGGGGTGTCCCGGGCGGCGGCGGCGCTGCTGTCGATCGGCGATGCGGGCGGGATCCGCACGGTGCCGCCGCTCGATCCCGAGCAGCGCGCGGTACTCGGGCTGAGCACGGCCGAAGCGGACGCCGGCTACGACGAGTTGCGCCGCTTGACCGAGCTCGAACGGCTGGAGCTGTTCGCGCACGTCCTGCCCGAGGACCCGGCCGAGCTGTGGGAGCCGACCGGCCCGGGTGTGCTCGCGGCCCGGATCGCAGCCGCGTGGCAGGCCCGCTTCGGACGCGCGCGGCAGGTGCCCGAAGAGACCCTCGCCGTGCTCGCCGAGCATCCTCGGCTCACCCTGCACACCCCGGCCGCGCACGTCTGTGCCGCCTTCATGGCCCCCGAGACGCACCCCCTGACCGCTCGGGATCACGATCCGTGGTTGGCCGAGGGGCTCGGCGGGACCTACTCCACCAGCGAGGAGCAAGGCGTGCGCTGGTTCCAGGAGTTCCTGTTCGCGCTCGCCGTCGCACTGCCGATCGTCTACGCCGAATTGCCCGCCGGGGATCCGGTACGTGCCGGGCTGCCCGCCACGGTGGCCGCGCTGCGCGCGCGACTCGATCATCCGGGTCTGCTGCTGAGCGGCGGGTACACCGCGCGTCATCACGAGTCGGCCGACGAGCTGCGCGCCCTGTTCGGCGAGCGGCCCTATGTCGGCCCGATCCCGCTCACGACGGCGAGCTTCGACGACGGTCTGAGCATCGCCACCATCGCCGAGCCCAGCGAGAAATATCCGCATCCCTTCGTGCGCATGTACTTCCGGCCGGCCCGCTACGGCGTCGACGAGCGTTCCGCGCTGCTGCGGCAGGTCACCTCCGGTGACGCGCACGTCCGTAACACCGTCGACATGCTGCGCGGCGACTGGTGCGCACGGGTCGTGGAGCGGGTGGCGGGCGACGCGCTGCCGGTCGGTGGATACGAGGGCAATCCGGCGCTCAGCGCGCCGGAGACGGTCGCGCGGGTCGAGAAGGCACTCGGGGTCGAGGCCGACGCGGCCGCGCTGTACCTGCAACTGCTCGCGATCGAGCGGCCGAGCGATCGGCGGATCCGGTTGTGGAACGGCTGGAACGCCGCTCGGCATCGGGAGGCCGCGGCGGCGCTGGTGGCCGCCGGTGTGGTGGTCGCGGACAAGCGGGCGCGCGCCGGTCGCGGAATCTTCCTGCCCGGCGACTGGGCCAAGGCCCGCAAGCCGCTGTGGCCGATCGAGGTGTGGAAGGCGAATCTGCTGGGCGTACGGCGGATCGGCGACCAGGTCTGGGAGGAACAGGTCTGGCGGCTGACCCTGCCCGAACTGTTCGCCCATGCCTGGGATCTGGTCGAGCGCGGGGAGGGGCCCGGCTGATCACGGGTCCATGGGCACCCGGTCCGGCCGCTCGCGAACCCGCGAGCGGCCGGACGCCGTCACGCCCTAGCGGCCGAGTCCGCGATAGTGCCGCACCGACAGCGGCGCGAAGATCGCGATCAGCACGAGCGGCCAGCCGAAGGCCATCAGGATCGGGTGGTCCACGACCCACGAGCCGCCCGCCCAGCCGGGGTTCCCGAACAATTCGCGTCCGGCGCCCGCGCTCGCGGACAGCGGGTTCCACTCGGCGATCACGCCGAGCCAACCGGGCATCGTGTCGGGCGAGACGAACACGTTGGACAAAAAGCCCAGCGGCCAGACCAGGATCTGCAGGATCGCCACCGACTCGGGTCCCTTGGCCCGCAGGGCCAGGTAAATGCCCAGCCACAACACCGCCAGTCGCAGCAGCAGCAACATCGCGACGGCGAGCGCCGCCCGCGCGGGCCCCTCGTGCCACCGCCAGCCCACCGCGAGCCCGCAGCAGATCAGCACCAGCAACCCGACGGCGGCGTGCAGCATGTCGGCGAGCACCCGGCCGCCGAGCACGGCGAAGTGCGACATCGGCATCGACCGGAACCGGTCGGTGACCCCGCGCGCCGTGTCGCCGGCCACCGCCGTGAAGGTGGATTCGATGCCGAAGACCATCGTCATCGCGAACATGCCCGGCATCAGGAACTCGCGGTAGTCGCCGCGGCCGGGCACGTCCATGCCGCCGCCGAACAGGTAGCCGAACATCAGCACCATCAGCACCGGGAACAGCAGCCCGACCAGCACCGGCGCGGGCTGCCTGGCCCAGTGCGCGAACGTGCGGCGGGTCAGCGTCCAGGTGTCCGGCAGGGCTCGGCGCAGCGCGGTACTCATGCCGCCACCTCCGTCGCGTCGCCCGTGCCGAGTCTGCCGGTACGGCGCGATCCGCCCGCGCCGTCGACCGGTTCATCGTCCCGGCGCACGCCGGTGATGGTCAGGAAGACCTCGTCGAGGGTGGGCCGGCGCAGCGCGATGTCCTCGGCCTCGATCCCGGCGTCGTGCAGTGCCCGCACCGTCGCGGTGAGCGCGCTCACCCGGTCGGTGATCGCGATGCCCACGCGGCGCTCGTCGGCATGGACCCGCGGGTCGCCGTTGCCGACGCGGGCCAGGATCGCGCCGGCGGCGGCCAGGTCGAGCGGTTCGCGGACCACCACGTCGATCCGGTCGCCGCCCAGTCGCGACTTGAGCTCGGTGGGCGTTCCCCGGGCGATCGTCCGGCCGTGGTCGACCACCGAGATCGTGTCCGCGAGCCGATCCGCCTCCTCCAGGTATTGCGTGGTCAGCAGCACCGTCGTACCGCCCGCCACCAGTTCGCGCACCGCGTCCCACACCTCGGTGCGGCCGCGCGGGTCGAGTCCGGTGGTCGGCTCGTCCAGGAACAGCACCTCGGGTGCCTGGATCAGCGACGCGGCCAGGTCCAACCGGCGCCGCATGCCGCCCGAGTACGTGGTCACCGCTCGTTCGCCGACGTCGGTCAGCGCGAACCGCTCCAGCAACTCCCCCGCCCGGGCCCGCGCCGCGCGGGCGCCCAGATGATACAGCCGGCCGAACATCTCCAGGTTCTGCCGGCCGCCGAGCACCTCGTCCAGTGCGGCGTACTGCCCGAGCAGCCCGATCCGCGTGCGCACCCGCGCCGCGTCCCGCACCACGTCGAAGCCGGCCACCTCGGCCCGTCCGCCGTCCGGACCCAACAGCGTGGTCAGGATCCGTACCGCCGTGGTCTTGCCCGCACCGTTGGGGCCGAGCAGTCCGTGCACCGTCCCGGCCGGGACCTCCAGATCGAATCCGTCCAGCGCCCGTGCGGCGCCGTGCACCTTGGTCACGCCTTCGGCGGAGATCGCCAGTGGCATGTGAACCCCTTCGCGTATCGCTGGTCGCGGTCTTGCGAAACCCGCGGGATTTCGCTCGCGAGCCGACTCTGTACAACGTACGGAGTAGCTCCGTACGCCGTACCGTACGCCATACGGAGTGGCACGGCAAGCACGCTTCCGATCACACTCGCAGCGCTTGTCGATCAACTCCGGATGACGTACCGTACGCACTACGGAGTTTTCGGAAGGGGGTACGCACGTGGCACGAGAGAAAAGCGGGCGCGCGGATCCCGCGCGCACCCTCGCGTTGTTGTGGCGCACCGGCGAGGGGCCCACCCGCGGCCCCAAGCAGGGGCTCACCGTGGATCGCATCGCGCTCGCGGCGATCGGGATCGCCGACGCCGACGGGCTCGGCGCGCTGTCCATGCGCGCGGTCGCCGAGCGGCTCGGGGTCGGCACCATGTCGCTGTACACGTACGTGCCGGGCAAGGCCGAACTGCTGCACGTCATGTTCGACACCGTGCTGGGCGAGAACGAGTTGCCCGACGCGGCCGGGCTCGGCTGGCGCGCCGCGCTGGAGCGGCACGCGCGCGCCGACCACGCGCTCGCCCAACGACATCCGTGGGTGGTGCAACTGTGGGGCCCCGGCCTGCTGCTCATGGGCCCGCGAATCACCGCCCGGGCCGAGTCGGCGCTGCGCACCGTCGCCGAGCTCGGGCTGACCGAGGCCGAGATGGCGCACGTCGTCGGGCTCGTCGACGCGTACGTCCGGGGTGTCACCCAGGTCGCCGTCGACGTCAACCGGGACGCGGTGAGCAGCGGCGTGGGCTACGAGGACTGGTGGGCGGAGAGCACGCCGTACCTGGAACGGCTCATCCAGCCCGCCCGCTTCCCCACCCTCACCCGGGTCTGGGCCGCCGGCACCTACGAGGAAGCCCCCGACGCGGGCTTCGAGTTCGGCCTGCGCCTGGTCCTGGACGGCATCGAGACCCTGATCCGCTCGCGGCGACCCGCCGAACCGGTCGCCGCGGCCGAGCCCCCCGCAACGCAGGAGTAGCGAACATCGGTACCCGTGGCACGCACGTCCCGACCGACCTGATCCGACACGCCGCCACCTTCGCGCCGGCCGACCCGCCCCGTGCCGGCACCGTCGCCTTCTGGCCGCACCCGACCGGCACCGATACCGTCACCGTGCTCGACGCCGACGGCATCGAGCAGACCCATCCCGCCGTCCTGGTGCCGGTCGCCGACGCGGTCCGGCTGCTCTCCCGGGCCCGCCGCTCCGCGGACGCCCACCCGGCCGCCGCGTTCTGGGGCGCCGCCACCGTGCTCGCCCTGCAACTGGTCGCCCGCGGCCGGATGTTGCCCGGGCTCTCCCCCGGTGACCACGACGCCTGGCGGGCCGGCCCCCTGGACGCCGCCGACGTGGAGCGGGTGCGGGCGCTCGCCGACGCGATGCCGGGCCAGGCCCGGGCGATGCCGGCCCCGGGCGGCGCGCTGCTCCCGGAGGCGGCGCCGCTGATCCGTGCCTTCCTGGACGCGGTCGCCGACACCATGCCGCGCACCGCCGCCGCGTCCCGCACCGCCCCCGCGACCGGCGCCGGCGAGACCGCCGCGTTCGCCGGCACCGCCCCGCGGCGGCTGCCCGAGTTGCGCTCGTGGTCGGATCGGGTCGCCGCCGAGATCGACACCGGCGTCCGGATCTCGCTGCGGCTGGAGACGTACGACGTCGAGCACGCGCCGTTTCGGGCGATCGTTCAGGTGCACTCGCTCGCCGATCCGACCGCGGTGATCGACGCGGACACGTTGTGGACCGGCACCGACCCGCGATTCGGCGAACGAGCACGGCCGGCCGTGTTGCTCGCGCTGCGCCGGGCCGCTCGGGTGTGGCCCGCGCTGGAGCCGCTGCTGAACGCCGGCGTCCCGGACCGGGTGGTGGTCGGCGACGACGACCTCGGCGCGCTGCTCGGCGCCGCCGGCGCGCGGCTGGCCGCGGCGGGGGTCGAGGTGCACTGGCCGCGCGACCTGGTGCGCGATCTCACCGCCAAGGCCGTGGTCGGCGCGCACGATCGGGCGCCCGGCGACCTGCGCGCCTTCCTCGGCGGTGACACCCCGCTCGGCTTCGACTGGCAACTCGCCCTGGGCAAGCACCCGTTGACCGCCGTCGAGATGGACGCGCTGGCCGAATCGCAGCGCCCCGTGGTGCGACTGCGCGACCGGTGGGTGCTGGTCGACCCGGCCCTGATCGCCAAGGCCCGCAACCGCTCGATCAAGCCGCTCACCCCGATCGAGGCACTGACCGCCGCCCTGACCGGCGGCATCGAGGTGGCCGGCAAACGCGTCGAGGTGGGCACCTCGGCCTGGCTGGACGAACTGCGCGAGCGGCTCGCCGATCCGGACGGCGGTCGCGAGCCGATCGCCGCGCCGGACGCGCTGGCCGCGACCCTGCGCGACTACCAACTGCGCGGCCTGCGCTGGCTGGACCGGATGACCTCGCTGGGCCTGGGCGGGTGCCTGGCCGACGACATGGGCCTGGGCAAGACCGTCACGCTGATCGCGCTGCACCTGCACCGTCGGGCCGCGTCGCTCGACGCCGCCGACCCGGCCGGCCCGGCGCCGACCCTGGTGGTGTGCCCGGCGTCGCTGCTGGGCAACTGGCAGCGGGAGATCGAACGCTTCGCACCCGGCACCCCGGTGCGCCGCTTCCACGGCGCTGCGCGCACCCTCGACGACCTCGCCGACGGCTTCGTACTCACCACCTACGGCACGATGCGCCTGGACCGGGCCAGGCTGGCCGAGGTGCCGTGGGGCCTGGTGGTCGCGGACGAGGCGCAGCACGTCAAGAACCACACCTCGGGCACCGCCAAGGCCCTGCGCACGATTCCCGCGCAGGCCAGGATCGCGCTCACCGGCACGCCGGTGGAGAACCGGCTGTCCGAGCTGTGGGCGATCCTCGACTGGACCACACCCGGCCTGCTCGGCGGCCTCGCCGCGTTCCGCCGCCGCTGGGTCAAGCCGGTGGAGGCCGACCGGGACGGCCCCACGGCGGAGCGGCTGAGCCGGCTGATCGCGCCGTTTCTGCTCCGCCGACGCAAGTCCGACCCCGGTATCGCGCCGGAGCTGCCCGCCAAGACCGAGACCGACCAGCCCGTGTCGCTCACCCGCGAGCAGGCCGGCCTGTACGAGGCTGCGGTGCGCGAGGCGATGGACGAACTGCGGGACAGCAAGGGCATGGCCCGGCGCGGACGGATCGTGGGCCTGCTCACCGGACTCAAGCAGATCTGCAACCATCCGGCGCAATACCTCAAGGAGAGCGAGCCGCGCCTGGACGGTCGCTCCGGCAAGCTCGAACTGCTCGACGAGCTGCTCGACACGATCCTCGCCGAGGACGGCTCGGTCCTGGTCTTCACCCAGTACGTCACGATGGCCCGGCTGCTGGCCAGGCACCTCGACGCCCGGGGCATCGGCAACCAACTCCTGCACGGCGGCACCGCACCGGCTCGCCGCGACGCACTGGTCGCCCGCTTCCAGGACGGCGCGGTACCGGTGTTCCTGCTCTCGCTCAAGGCCGCCGGCACCGGGCTCAACCTCACCCGTGCCGATCATGTCGTGCACTACGACCGCTGGTGGAACCCGGCGGTCGAGGAGCAGGCCACCGATCGCGCGTACCGGATCGGACAGACCCGGCCGGTCCAGGTGCACCGGTTCATCGCCGAGGGCACCATCGAGGACCGGATCGCCGCGATGTTGCGCGACAAGCGCGCGCTGGCCGACTCGGTGCTCACCGGCGGCGAGGCCGCGCTGACCGAACTCTCCGACACCGAACTCGCGAACCTGGTCGAGCTGAGGAGCACCCGATGACCGCGGAACCGGCCCGCGCCTTCCCCGCGTTCACCCCGCGCACATCGCGCGGCGCCCGGGGGCGGACCTGGTGGGGCCGCGCCTGGACCGATGCCCTGGAGGACGCCGCGCTCTCCGGCGAGCCGCTGCGCAAGGGCCGCGCGTACGCCGACACCGGCCGGGTCGGCCCGATCACCGTGAGCCCGGGCCGCATCGCCGCGTCCGTGCACGACGCGGACGGGTCGCAGTGCGAGACGGTGGTGCGCATCGAGCGGCTCACCGATGCGCAGTGGGCTCGCTTCCTGGGCCAGGTGGCCGCCAGGTCCGGGTACCTGGCCGCGCTTTTGGACCGGGACATGCCGCAGGACCTGGTGACGGCGGCCGAGGACACGGATGTACGGCTGCTGCCGGGCATGGGCGACCTGGATCCGGATTGCGACTGCCCGGACTGGGAGCTGCCCTGCCGACATGCCGCCGCGCTGTGCTACCAGGCGGCCTGGCTGTTGGACGCGGACCCCTTCGTACTGTTGCTGCTGCGCGGGCGGGACGAACGGGCGTTCCTGGACGGCCTGCGCGAGTGCGACCCGGGCCCTCGGGCGCCCGGGTCGCCGGCCCACGCGCCCGAGGCCGGGGTCGCCGCCCGGGAGGCGTACCGCCCGGCCGACCCGTTGCCCGCCGACCCGCCGCCGGTGTCGGACGCCGTCTCGCCGATGCGCATCACACCTCCGCCCGGGATCCCGGCGGGCACGCTGGAGTCGCTCGTCGCCGAGGCCGCGCGCCGCGCCCGCGAGCTGCTCGACGAATCCGCGCGCCGCACGGAGCGGTCGGAAAACCCGATGAGCACGGCCGACGGCCCGTCCTAGGATGAACGGCCAGTGTCGCCGAGCGGACAGAGACGAAACGAACCATGCACACGCCGACGGGCCTCCCGCGTCAGGTCCTGATATTCGACGCCGACGACACGTTGTGGGAGAACAACGTCCTGTTCGAACGGGTCATCGACGACTGGCTCGACTGGCTCGACCACCCCACGTTGAACCGGACCGAGATCCGCGCGATCCTCAACGACATCGAGGCCGCGAACGCGATCACGCACGGGTACGGCAGCAAGATGTTCCTGCGCAGTCTGGGCGAGGCGCTGGAGCGGCTGCACGCGCGGCCGGCCACCGAGGCGGAGCTGCGGCACATCGAGCAGCTCGCGGTCGCGCTCGTGGAGAACCGGGTGGAACTGGTGCCCGGCGTCGTCGAGACCCTCACCACGCTCGGCGCGCGCCACGACCTGATGCTGCTCACCAAGGGCGACACCGAGGAGCAGCAGCGCAAGATCGACGCGTCCGCGCTGGCGCACCACTTCGGCAGCGTGCACATCGTGCCGGAGAAGGGCGTCGACGCCTACGTCGAGCTCACCCGCGCGCACGGGCTGGCGCCGGAGACGACCTGGATGATCGGCAACTCCCCCAAGTCGGACATCCTGCCCGCGCGCGGTGCGGGGCTGGGCGCGGTGTTCATCCCGAACGCGCACACCTGGGTCCTGGAACAGAGCGAGCTGGACCCGCACGACGATCGGGTGCTGACGCTGAACGCGTTCCCCGAGCTGCTGAAGCACTTCTGATGGCGACGAACCGGCCGACCGGCCCGTCCGTGTCCTGCGTCTTCATCTGCCACGACGGGACCGGGCGGGTGTTGTTGGCCCGCCGATCGGCGGCGGCCCGGGACGAGGCCGGCACCTGGGACACCGGTGCGGGGGCGTTGGAGTGGGGCGAGACGTTCGAGAGCGCGGTGGCTCGCGAGGTGCGCGAGGAGTACTCGACCGAGCCGTTGTCGATCGAGACGATCGGGGTGCGCAACGTGCTGCGCGGTGACCCGGTCGAATCGCACTGGGTCGCGGTGGTGTTCGCGGTCGAGGTCGATCCGGCGCGGGTCGCCATCGGTGAGCCGCACAAGTTCGACGCACTGGAATGGTTCGCCCCCGACGCCCTGCCGACCCCGCTGCACTCCCAGTGCGCGGCGGGCCTGGCGTTGCTCCGGGACCGGCCGGACCGGGCCCGGTAGCCGGATCGGGTCGGCACCGATCGCGCCGTCGCGCCGACCCGCCCACCGGCTCGGTGGGCGGCGGTGCGGGCTCACCGGTCGTGGGGCATGCCGCCCGGGTCGGCGTGCGCACCGGCGCCCGAATCGTTCCTTCCGGGCGGTCGGGGCGCACTTCCGGGCCGAGCGAGGCGCGCGGTGTCGCGTCCCACCCCGCCATCACCCGGCCACGGGCCCGGAGAACAACATGCCCGCCAGCGCCCGGAAGGTGCCGTCCGGATCGGCGGCCTCGGGGATCCCACCGGACAGGCACAGGGTGGCGTAGCCGTGCGCGAGTGACCACGCGGCGAGCACCGCCTGGTCCGGATCACCCCGGCGCTCGGCCGGCACCCCCGCGACTCCGCCGCGCAGCGACGCACCGGCCCGGGCCCGTTGGCGCAGCAACTCCGGGTCCGTGCCGTCGACCGCGTGCGGGCGGTTCATCACCTCGAAGTGCGCGCGATGCGCGAGCGCGAAGCGCACGTACCGCACGCCGAGTTCACGCAGTGCGTCCAGGTCGCCGGGGGCGACCTCGGCGAGGGTGTCGGCGAGCAGCCCGTAGCCCTCGGCGGCGATCGCGGTCAGCAACCCGGTCTTGTCGCCGAAGTGGTGCGCGGGGGCCGCGTGCGACACACCCGCGCGGCGGGCCAGGTCGCGCAGGCTGATCGCGCCGATCCCGTCCGAGGCCACCACATCGAGCGCGGCGGTGAGCACGGCGCGGCGCAGGTCGCCGTGGTGATAGGGGCGTCCGGTGGTCATGGATGGATGTTACCCGGGATCTAGGCATTGACAAGTTTGCGGCACGAGCGCAATCTTGCCAGTGACAAGTTACGCCGGATACGGCGACACGGGAGCGGCCGCACGGATGCACGACGACGGGCCGGACCGCGCCGAGGAAACAAAAGGGGACAGGACATGAGTGCGACGAACGAGACCCTTGACGCCGGCCCGGCCCGCCGGATGTGGCAGACCCTGGAGCCGTTGCACGCGTTGAACTACTACTCGCCGCAGATGTTCGAGGAGGCTGCGGCGCTGGGCTACGCGGTGGACGAGCGATGGCCGGCGTACTTCGCGATGCGGGCCGCGGCGCTCGGCGCGGCCTCCGCCGAGCTGGTCACCTCGACCTTCTACAGCTTCAGCCCGGCGATGGTCGCCCGGTACGTCCCGCGGGTCTGGTCGATCGCTGATCCGACCGCCGTACTCGCGGCCCGGCTGCGCGCGGCGGACGCGACGCTGCGCTGGGCGCTCGGCGAGCGGGTGTACGCGCCGGAGATCGCCGAGGCCGCCGCGCTGACCCGCACAGTGGCCGAGGCCGCAGACACCGTGGGCCGTCCGCTGGCCGCCGCGCACGCCGCGCTCCCGTGGGCCGACGAGCCGCACCTGGTGTTGTGGCAGGCGATCACCCGGCTGCGCGAACACCGGGGCGACGGCCACATCGCGGCCCTGGTGGCGCACCGCCTGGACGGCGTCGAGGCACTGGTCTCGCACAGTGCCGCCGGTGCGGCTCCGGCCGAGGTGTTCGCCAGCCGGCAGTGGACCGCCGACGAGTGGGACGCGGCGCGCGAGCGCCTGGTCGCCCGAGGCTGGCTGAACGCCGACGGCACCGCCACCGAGGCGGGCCGGACCGGCCGCGACTCGGTCGAGGCGCTCACCGACGAACTCGCCGCCGGGCCGTGGGAATCCATCGGCGCCGCCGAGGCGGCCCGACTGGCCGACCTGATCCTGCCCGCCGTGATGGACACGATCGGCACCGGCCTGCTGCCGATGCAGTCCACGCTCGGGATCGGCATGACCTACCCGCACCGGAGCTGATCGCCGAGCACACGAAACGACGGTCCCCGGCGCCGGGTCCCGGGGCGCTGCCGCGGTGGCCGATGACGGGGCGGGACGGGAAATCGTCGTCAGCGCGGGCCCTTTCCCGCGGCGCCCGGCGCGGACCCCGGCTTGGTCGGCGGCCGAGTACCCGGCTTGTTCCGGACCGGGCGGCCGGCGGGTCGGCCCGCCCGGCCGGCCGGGGGTTGCGCCGCGCCTGCGGCGGGCGCCGGTGCGTCCGAATCGATCCGTCCGGCCCGCGCATGCGCCTCCCGCAGGCCGTGTTCGATCGCGCGCAGCGTGGCCCCCAGCCGGGCCGCCCGCTGTGCGGCGCCGCCGCCGCCGTGCGGCAACTCGGAGCAACCGACCAGGCGTCCCGAGCCCGCGAACGGGCGCAGTTCCACCTGCCGGGTGGCGCCCGGCTCGAACCGGATCGAGGTACCCGCCGCGATGTTGGGCCGCATCCCGAAGGTCGCCGCCCGGTCGAAGGCGAGCGTCGGGTCGACCTCGAAGAAGTGGAAGTGCGACCCGACCCGGATCGCCCGGTCGCCGGTGTTGTGCACCGGGACGATCAGCGTCCGACGATCCGCCGCCGACTCGGCCGGGTGGTCGCGGTAGAGGTACCGCTGTGGCTGGGCCGTGACCATGGGCTCGGACCTCCTGGGCAACGGGCTGCGGGCGACGGGAAGCGTGGACGCGGACACCAACCGGCGGCCGCGTGCGACGGCCCCTGCGGTCGGGCGCGGGCCCGGCCGACCCGGGTGCGGGCGCGCCGAGTCACGGGCCTCGGACCCGGCTGCTCCGCGGATCGGTGACGGACGCGCGGGCCCCGGCGTGCCCTCGGTCGAGGGTTGTCTCGTCCCGGGTATCCACCACTCCGACCCGTCAACCTCACGCATCGGAGTGAAATATGACGATCCGGCGCAACCCTCGGCCTCCCGCCGTCGCGCCCGGATCGGGTAGACAGGCGTCATGAAGTTCCTCGTCCCGGCCCTCGCGGTCGTCCTCGCCGTGGCCGCCCTCGCATGGTTCCTGAGCCGCCGCCGAGCGCGCACCGCGCCACCGACCGTGCCCTTCGGCCGCTCGGCCCGCCCGGCCCCCGGCCAGATCTGGTGGGCCTCGGTGCCCTTCGACGAAGGCGACGAGGCCAAGGACCGCCCATGCCTGGTGGTCCGGGTGGGCCCGCGCGGCGCCGAGGTACTCAAGATCACCAGCCGGGACCAGAGCACCCGAGACCGCTATGTGCGACTGCCGACCAAGACCTGGGATCCCGACGCGGAGCACCGCAGTTGGCTGGAGACCCGACCGCTGCGCTCGATCGGCCACGACGCCTTCCGCCGCCCCGCCGGTGTGTGCGATCGACGCGTGTGGTCCCGGATCAGCCGCGCCCACCGGGTGCGCTGACCGGCACCGCGCCCACCGGCCGGTCCACTCTCAGCGCTTCGGGTCGGCCCCGTCGCCGAGTTCGTCGATGGCCAGGTCCCCCGTCGGCAGTTGCGGCAGCCGATAGACCGCGTGCCCCACCAGGTGGGTCGCCACCGGGACCGTGGTCAGTTGGAAGAACGCCACCATCACCAGCATCCCGATGTCGATCCCGCTGCGCAGCCGCAGCCCCAACCCGAGCGTGACCAGCAGCAGGCCCAGGACCTGGGGTTTGGCCACCGTGTGCATCCGGGACAGCGTGTCCGGGAAGCGCAGCAGCCCCACGCCCGCCACGAACGCGAGCGCGCAGCCCGTGAGCAGGCACACCGCGGACGCGGCGTCGGCGAACTCGCCGGCCCGCACGTCAGTCGCCCTCGCGCGCCGAGAAGCGCACGATCGACACCGAACCCAGGAAGCCGACCAGGGCGAGGGCGAGCAGCACCGGCACGGTCGTGGTGTGCCGGTTCAAGGTGGCCTCCGCCGCGACCGCGGCCAACACCACCGCGAGCAGCATGTCCACCGCGACCGCCCGATCCAACGTCGAGGGCCCGCGTACGAGCCGGATCAGCGCGAGCACCGCGGCCGCGCCGAGCAGCACGATCACGGCTCCGCCGACGAGCGGATTCATCGACCACCTCCGGAAGTTCCGGTCGAAACGGCACGTTCCTCGCGGGTGCCGAACGCGGCGACCACCCGAGCCTCCAGACGCACCACCGCCCGCCGAGCCGCCTCCACCGAGGCAGGGGTGTCGGCGCCCAGGGCGTGGATGAACAACATGGTGGGTCGACCCCGACGAATCTCGACCACGATGCTGCCGGGGATCACGTTCAGCGCGAGCACGGTCAGCGTGAGCAACACATCCGAACGCGTGGCCAGCGCGACGCCCACCACCGAACTGCGTGGCAACCGCCCCGGCCACAACGCCTGCCAGGCGACCCGCAGCGAGGACACCACCAGATCGAGCGCGAACCGGACCACGAACCGGACCAGTCCGAACGGCCGGAACACCAACCGGCCGGGCGCCGGCGGCAGCGGGAGCAGCACCTGTAACAGCACCGCGACCACGAGCCCGGTGAGCACGTTGGCGATGGTCAGCGTGCCCCACAGCGCCACCCACACCACGGTCAGCCACCCCACCGGCAGCGGCAAGACGCGCCGGGTCCGGGACCGGATCCGGCCGACGGTCACCGATTCGCTCCTCGGGCGAACCCTCCGGGCAGCGGCACGGCCTCGATATAGGCGCTTCGACCCACCAGTTCGGCACCCGTGCGATCGGTCAGCGCGACGAGCGGGCCGGCCAGCACGGTATAGGCCACGCCCACCGCGACCAGGGCACCGGACGCCAGCGTCATCGCGCGCGGCAACGCACTGCTGGTGGCCACGACATCGCGCCCGCTCAGACTCGCGGCGACGGAGTACGCGGTCGCCCCCGAGGCGTCCGGCGAGCTGCCGAACACCTGCCCCCACACCCGGGCCATCGCGTACAGCGTCAACAGGCTGGTCGCCACCGCGGCGCCGATCAGCACGTAGGCCGCCGACGAGCCGATCTCCGCCCCCGCCCGCAGCAGCAGCCATTTGCCCAGGAACCCGGACAGCGGCGGGATCCCGCCCAGGTTCATCGCGGGCACGAAGAACAACACCGCCAACGCCGGCGACATCCGCGCCAGCCCGCCCAATCGGCCCAGGTCGGTACTTCCGCCGCGCCGCTCGATCAGCCCGGCGACCAGGAACAGCGAGGTCTGCACGGTGATGTGGTGAACCGCGTAGAACACCGTGCCGGCCATGCCCGCCGCGCTCGCGAGGGCGATCCCGAAGACCATGTAGCCGATGTGGCTGACCAGTGTGAAGGACAACAGCCGATTCAGGTCGCTCTGCACGATCGCGCCCAGGATGGCGATGATCATCGTCGCCGCGGCCACCACGAGCAACAGTTCGCGCAGCCGCCCGTCCGGGAACAGCAGCGTCTGCACCCGGATGATCGCGTACACACCGACCTTGGTGAGCAGCCCGGCGAACACCGCGGTCACCGGCGCGGGCGCGGTCGGGTACGAGTCGGGCAACCACGCGGACAGCGGGAACACCGCCGCCTTGACCCCGAATCCGATCAGCAGCATCGATTCCAGGACCAGTTGCACGCCGGGATCCACCTCCGGCAGCCGCACCGCGAGCTGGGCCAGATTGACCGTGCCGGTCGCCGCGTACACCATCGCGATCGCGGACAGGAACACCACCGACGACAGCAGGCCGACCACCACGTAGCCGGCGCCCGCGCGCACCCGGGCGGCGGTACCGCCGACGGTCAACAGCACGTAACTGGCCGCGAGCAGTACCTCGAAGCCCACGTACAGGTTGAACAGGTCGCCCGCCAAAAAGGCGTTCGCCACTCCCGCGACCAGGATCAGATAGGTGGGGTGGAACACCGACAGCGGCGTGGCCTCGTCCTCGTCCGCACGGCCCTGGCCGATCGAATAGACCAGCACGCCCAGGGTGACCGCGCAGGAGACCACCAGCATCAGCGCCGACAGCCGGTCCGCCACCAGCACGATCCCGGTCGGCGCCGGCCACCCCGCCACCCGGGCCACCACCGGGCCGTCCCGATCGGCCGCCACCAGGAGTGCGATCGCCACGCCGAGCACGGCGGTCAGCACACCGACGCTGATCAGCCGCTGACCGCGCGGCAGTCGGCCACCGATGGCCAGTTTGAGCCCGGCGCCGAACAGCGGCAGCAGGACCGGGAGCGGCACCAGATGGTTCATCGACCGGGCCCGTTCCGATCCCGCTCGGGACCGGCGGGGTCGCCGACGTCGCGCGGAAACTCGGTGTCGGGCACGGCGTCCACCACGCTGTCCGCCCGGGCGACGGCCGCCCGTTCGGCCCAGGCCTGCCGGTTCAACGCGCGCCGGGCCCGTCGGAAACGGGCCCGCAGCTCGGCCTGTTGGATACGGTGCTCGGACTTGATCCCGCGCAGCCGCAGTCGCAGTTCCTCGCGGCGCTCGCGCGCGATCCGCTGCGCCTGCGGCCGACCGCCCTGCCCCCGTGGGCCCACCCCCAGCCGCCGGCACTCGGCGGCGTAGTTCGCCCGGGCCTGTGCCCCCAGACGTCGCACCAGCGCTCGGCGCTCCCTGGTCTGCCTGCGCAACTCGCGGCGCAGTCGCCGGTGTTCGGCGCGCAGGTCGCCGCGCTCGGCGCGGCGCACCACCCGCAGGTCCTCGATGTCGTCCTGGACCTCGTCGGATCCGGTCAGCTCCCAGTGCCGGTGCGCCATCGCCAGCACGAACGCGGTCACCGCGAGCGTGATCACGATCGCGGTCAACACCATCGCCTGCGGGAGCGGGTCGTTCATCGCGGACGGCAGCGTCACCCCGAGCACGGGGGCGCCGCCCGCACGACCGCCACCGGAGAGCACGATCAGGTTGGCGCCGTTGCCGATCAGGACCACGCCGAGCAACACCCGGGTCAGGCTGCGTTCGAGCACCAGGTATACCCCGACGCTCACCAGCACGGCCGCGGTCAGTACCAGGATCAGGGTCGGGCTTTTCATACGATCACCGTGCGCTCGGCGTCCTGGTCCCGGGTCTGCTCGATGCGTCGGTCCAACTCCGCGCCGAGCGCGCTCAGCACGTCCTGCACGAGGCCGACCACGAGCAGGTAGACGCCGATGTCGAAGAACACCGAGGTGGCGATGTGTACGTCACCGAAGGGCGGCAGCGTGCCGTCGATCACCGTGCTGCGCAGCGCCGACCCGCCCGCGATCAGGCCGACCAGTCCGGTCCCCGCGCCGATCACCAGTCCGGCGCCCAGGAGCCGACCGGCGGGCAGCGGCGCGGCCTCGGCCAGTTCGTACCGTCCGCCGGCGAGATAGCGCACCAGCAGCGCGAGCCCGGCGGTGATGCCGCCCGCGAAGCCGCCGCCCGGCGTGGAGTGGCCGCTGAAGAGGAAGTACAGCGACAACACGAGCACGGTCGGGAACACGACGCGCGCGACCATTTCGAAGACCACCGTGCGCCGCTCGGGGACCAGCGTTTCGGCGGCGACCGGCCGGGGGCCGCGCGCCGGCTGGTCCGGGGCGCGGTCGCCCAGTCGGGGCAGGGCGCGGTCGCGGCGGACGAAGATCAGGCTGGTCACGCCGATCGCGGCAACGGCCAGGACGGCGATCTCGCCCATCGTGTCCCACGCGCGGATGTCCACCAGCAGGACGCTCACGATCTCCTTGCCGCCCGCCTCCTCGGCCGCGGCGGCGAACGCCCGGGACACCGGTGGCCGGGTCCGCGCGGCGAACGCGGAGACGGCGACACCCGCGAGCACCGCACCGGTGAGCGCACCCAGGACGATGTGCACGACCCGGCGACCGGGCCGGGTGGTGTCGCCGAACCGGCGCGGCAGTCGGCGCAGCACCAGCAGGAACACCACCACGCTGACCGTCTCCACCAGGCCCTGGGTGAGTGCGAGGTCGGGGGCGCCCTGGAGTACGAACAGGGTCGCGCAGCCGTAGCCGGTGACGCCGACCAGGAGGACCGCGGGCAGCCTGCCCCGGGTGCCTGCGGCGATCAGCGTGGTGCCGATGACGAGCAGGCAGACCACCAGTTGGGCGGCCGAGTCCGACCAGCGCGGCGAACGCGGGAACGGCAGCGGGAGGTTGCCCAGGGCGGTCGCGGCGATGATCGCGATCAGGCTGAGCAGGATCACCCCGACGTAGACCGGCATCGAGCCGCGCTGGGTGGTGCCGGTCAGTTGCAGCGCACTCCGGTCCACGCCGCGCACGAGCGCGTCGTACAGGCGCGAGGGTTCGATCCGCGCGGTGGCCGACTGCAGGCGCAGCACCGGCTCGCGGGCGAGGAACAGCACGACGCCCACGCAGATCGCGGCGGCGGACAGGTTCAGCGCGATGCCCGGGCCGTGCCACAGGGCCAGGTGGTAGTCGCTCCCGGTGGACGGGAACAGGTCGGCGTACGAGGAGATCCAGTGGTCCAGCGCTCCTGCGGCGAGGCCGAGCGCGAGGCAACCCGCGCCGAGCAGGAGGGCGGGGCCGAGCAGTAGTGCGCCCGCCGGCTCGCACCGGGTGGTGGGCACGCCGGGTTTGCGGGCGAAGGCGCCCCAGACGAAGCGCAGGCTGTACGCGGCGGTCAGCGCGGACCCGGCGACCAGCACGCCGAGCACGACGGTGTCGGTACGGCCCCGGTGCAGGAACGCCTCGTAGACCGCCTCCTTGGCGACGAATCCGACCGTCGGCGGCAGCCCCGCCATGGACAGCGCGGCCACCACCGCGGCCAGGCACGTGATCGGCATGGTCCGGGCCAGACCGGAGAGCCGGCGCAGGTCCCGGGTGCCGGCCGCGTGGTCGACGACGCCGACCACCAGGAACAGTGTGGCCTTGAACAGGGCATGGGCGATCAGCATCGCGATGCCGGCGAGCGCCGCGTCCCGGTTGCCCGCGCCGGTGACCGCGGTCAGCAGGCCGAGTTGGCTGACCGTGCCATAGGCGAGCACCCGCTTGAGGTCGTCCTCGCGCAGCGCCCGCCAGCCGGCCAGGAGCAGCGTGGCACAGCCGGCGATCAGCACGATCGGTCGCCACGGATCGAGTTCGGCGAAGCCGGGGGCCAGTCGGGCGACCAGGTACACACCGGCCTTGACCATCGCGGCGGCGTGCAGGTAGGCGCTGACCGGGGTGGGCGCCGCCATCGCCGCGGGCAGCCAGGAACCGAACGGCACGATCGCCGCTTTGGCCAGCGCGCCGACCAGGATCAGCACGATGGCGGTGGTCACGAGGGTGCCGCCGGGCGGGGCGGCGAGGATTTCGGAGAGCAGGTAGGTGCCCGCCGTCTGGCCGAGCAGGATCAGCCCGACCAGCATCGCCAGGCCGCCGAAGGTGGTCATGGTCAGCGCCTGCATCGCGGCCCGGCGCGAGCCGCGGTGTTCGCTGCGATGGCCGATCAGCAGGTAGGAGAAGACCGTGGTCAGCTCCCAGAACACGTACAGCAGGATCAGGTCGTCGGTGGTGACCAGGCCGATCATCGCCCCGGCGAACGCGACCAGGACCCCGGCGAACGCGCCGAGCCCGGGCTCGTCGGCGGCGAAGTAGCGGGCGCAGTAGACCAGGACCAGGACCCCCACGCCGGCCGCGAGGAACACCATGAGCAGCGCGAGCGCGTCGCAGCGAAACGCCAGGGAGACACCTTGCTGGGGAATCCACTCGCGCGATTCGACCACGGGCCGGCCGTCGAACACCGAGGTGGCCCGGGTCAGTGCCCATCCCGTGGTCGCCACCGCCAGGGCGGCGAGCACGAGGAAGGCATTGCGCCCGAGGCGTCGGACCAGCCACGGGGCGATCGCCGCGACCACGAAGTACGAGGCCACCGAGAAGATCATGACGTCAAGATATTGGGCGATTCGGCCAAATCACCTTTAATCGGACGAATGTCTCGGGTTTTTCCGCCTGTTCCGGCAATCGCCGAGCGGAGTGCGGCATTCGGATGGCCGCGGCGGGGTCGCGGCCCCGCTCGGACTCGGGCTCGGTCGCCATGTCGCTCGGTCCCTCGGTCCCTCAGTCGAGGACCGAGCGGACCGCCTCGGGAGTGCGGGCGACCACGGCGCTACCGTCGTCGGCGGTGATGATCGGCCGTTGGATCAGGATCGGGTGCTCCGCCAACGCGGCGATCCAGCGGCCCCGTTCGGCCTCCTCCCGGGCCCAGGTCCGCATGCCCAGTTCGCCCGCGATCGCCTCTCCGGTACGCGCGATCTCCCACGGCTCCAGTCCCAGACGGGCCAACACGCCCTCCAGCTCGGCCGCCGTCGGCGGCTCCTCCAGATAGCGCCGCACGGTGTACTCGGCCCCTTCCGCATCCAGCAGCGACAGCGCCGACCGACACTTCGAACACGCGGGATTGATCCAAATCTCCATGACCCCCGACCGTACCCTCCCACCACCCTCGCCCCGCCCCGCGGTTTCGGCCGAGAGCCCGTCGACCGACGGCACGCGAAGTCCTCGCGGGAGCACCCGCCATCGGGCGCCGAGTGGACGGCGGCAGGACGGGGCCGGTTCGCCTCGGCCTCGCGAACTCGACCGGCGGGGCGGTCTGCCTCGCATCGACGGCGTCCGTCACATGGTCACCACGGGTATGCCGTCCGGGCGGCCGGCGAGCAGGGCCGCGATGTGGTCCGCGCAGCGGAGGGCCGCTGTGGCCATCGCGCTCCTGGTCATCCCGGCGACATGCGGGGTGAGCAGGGCGTTCGGCAGGCCGAAGAGCGGCGAGGCGAAAGCGGCGTGTTCGTGCTCGAAGGTGTCGACGGCGGCGGCGGCGAGCGGGTGTGCGGGGTCGCGCAGTGCGTCGGCCAGCGCCTGTTCGTCGACGATCCCGCCTCGGGCGGTGTTCAGCAGAATCGACCCCGGACGCATCAGCGCCAGCTCCGCCCTGCCGATCAGCCCTCGGGTCTGCGCGGTGAGCGGCACGTGCAGGGAGACCACGTCACTGGTCGTCAGCAGCGCGGTGAGGGAGTGGGCCGGGGACACCGATACCTCGGTCGGGCGCCGCGACAGGCCCTGGACCCGCATGCCCAGGGCCTTCGCCCGGTCGGCCAGGGCCAGACCGATCCGCCCCGGCCCGACGATGCCCAGGGTCAGCTCCGAAAGCTCCACCGTCGGTGCGGCCGGGGTGCGCCAGTTGCCCCGGTGCGCGGCCTCGTTGTGCGCCGGGAGGTCCCGGGTCAGGGCGAGGAGCTGGGCCAGGGCGAACTCGGCGACCGCGTTCGCATTGGAACCGGGGGTATGGGTGACCATCACGCCGTGACGGGCCGCGGCCGCCGACTCGACGTGATCGGTGCCCGCCCCGGCCCGGCCGATCACGCGGAGCCGGTTGGCCAACCGGGCATCGGTCGCCGCGGCGAGGAAAGCGGCGCGCAGCGGCACGCCGGCACGGGACTTGACCGCGTGGTAGCCGAGTCCGTCCCGGACCATCTCGGCGAGCAGCGCGGACTCGTCGAAGGCGTCGAAATCGGTGAAGTCCACCCGACCGGCCCAGGCAGCGCGCACGCCGGCCGGATCGGCCACCCGCCGGAGATTCAACGTGACCGCCGGCCCGTGGTCGAGCAGACGCTTCAGCTCCCGATCAAGCAGATCGCCGGGAGCCGCGTCCAACAGCAGGATTCGGGCCCGCTCCATCTGATCCCCCTTGCCCCGCACGAACCCTATTGTGGTCCGGGCACCAGACACCGAGAGCCCCGCGGCCGGCCCGGTGCCGGCAGAGCCCGGAAGTCCACGACTCGGCCCACGCGATTGAGCAACCCCTGCGCGGCTCGAACCCACCGCGACCCGGCTCAGCGGTGACCGACATCGTCTTACCCATCCGACGAGTCGACCCCCGCGCCGAAGGCGATCGCGTATGCCGAAGGCCCGAGCGCCTCCCGAGCCGCCGCCGCGATCCGCGTCACATCGCCGAGTTCGCCCACCGGCAACGGCGCGCCGATCGAAGCGCGGAGCGCGTCCGCGCGGCCCAGCAGCGTGGCCGCCTCCACCGCCCGACCCGAGATCGCCTCGACCCCGGCCAACCCCTCCAACGCCAGCGCGACGGCCCGCGGATCGCCGGACGCGCGCGCCGCCGCCAGGCCCTCCTCGTGCCATTCCCGCGCGCCGACCGCGTCCCCGCGCAGTTCGGCCACGAAGCCCAACTCGGCCAGCAGCAGCGTCACCCCGTAGAACGGCACGCCGTAGTCGTCGTGCAGCCGACGATTCCACTCCAGCGCGTTGCGCAAATGCCGCTCGGCCGCCACCAGGTCCCCCGCCCGGCGCGCCCCGAGTCCGAGTCCGACCTCGGCGAACTCCTCCGCGAACCGGTCCGACCGCTCGACCGCGAGCCGCCGCCCACGCTCGTGAAACTCCTCGGCCCGCGCGAAGTCACCCCGCAACAGCGCGATCCGGCCGAGCCCGGACCACCGGTACGACACGTCGGTCCACAGGCCCAACTCCTCGGCTCCGCACAGCCCTTCGCGATGCAGCGCGGCGGCGCGGTCGTACTCGCCCGACACTTCGGCCACATAGGCGAGTTGGTCCGATGCCTGCACGAGCCCCCACCGCTCGCCCAGCGCGGCGAACCGGGCCGCCGCATCCTCGGCCGCCGCGCCGGCCGCCGCCGGATCGCCGCGGAACATCACCGCCTTCGCCCGGCCGGTCAACGCCGCCGCGATACCCCACGCGTCGTCCGCCGCGCGAAAGCCGACCAGGGCCCGCTCGATCAGTTCGCCGCCCGCGTCCGCGTCGCCCACATGCAGGTGCGCCAGGCCAAGGAACCATTCGGCCCGGGCCCGCCCCTCCACGATCCCGTCGTACGCCCGCAACGCGTCCCGGCTCTGCCGGACCAGATCTCTGCCGTCCCCGATCAGCATGGCGAACCCGGCCCGCCAGGCCCCCGCCGCCACCCGAGCCGGGTCCACCGCACCCGCACCCGCACCCGCACGCGAATCCGAATCCGAATCCGAATCCGGACGAGCCCGCACCGCCAACGCCGCGTCCAACGCCCGCCACGCCTCGCGATAGCGCCCGCGCAGGAACCGGTACCACGCCGCTCCACCGGCCAGCCGCACCGCGAGCCCCGCGTCCGCGCGCCGCGCCGCGCCGTCCAACGCGCTGCGCAGGTTCCCGCCCTCCGCGTCCAACCGGGTCAGCCACTCACGCTGATCGGGGCCGTACAGCCGCGGCCCGGCGTACTCGACGAGCTCGGCCACCCAACCGTCGTGCCGCCCCTGCACCGCGTCGAACTCGCCCGCCGCGTGCAGGCGTTCCACACAGTACGCGGCAACCGACTCCAGCAACCGATACCTCGGCCCGTACGGACCCTCGACCACGACCACCAGCGAACGATCGACCAACCGCCCGACCAGGTCGAGCACGTCGGCGCGGGCCACGTCGTCCCCCGAGCAGACCGCCTCCGCCGCCTCGGGAGCGCTTCCGTCCACGTGGATCGCCAACCGGCGCAGCACGATCCGCTCCGCCGCGCCGAGCAGTTCCCAGCTCCAGTCGATCATCGCGCGCAGCGTCTGCTGCCGGGCCGGTACCCCGCGCCGACCCACGCCGAGCACTCGGAACCGGTCGTCCAGGCGCGCCGCGAGCCCGTGCACGCCGAGCCCGCGCACCCGGGTCGCGGCCAGTTCCAGGGCCAGCGGAATCCCGTCCAGGCGACGACAGATCGCCGCGACCGCGTCCGCCGTATGCCCGTCCAGTACGAACCCGGGTGCCGCGGCGGCGGCGCGAGCCACGAACAGCCGTACCGCCGTGGACTCGGCCAGTGCCGTCGGATCAGCCCCGGCGGCCGGCACCGCCAGCGGCCGCACCACGCACAGCACCTCGCCGCCCACCGCCAGCGGCTCACGGCTCGTGGCCAGGATCCGCAGTTCCGGTGCGGCTCGCAGCAGCAGGTCGGCCAGTTCCGCGATCGGTTCGATCACATGCTCGCAGTTGTCCAGGACCAGCAGCAGCCCGCGCCCGCGCAGCGCGTCCGCCAGCCGGGTCCGCGACTCGGCCGCGCGATGCCCCGCGCCGGCAGTGGCCTCGTCCCGGATGCCCAACGCCGAGGCGATCGCGTCGGCCAGGTCGTCGCCGCTCGGGTCGCGCCGACCGGCCAGTTCGACCAACCACACCCCGTCCGGGAAGGACGGATCGTCCACCGCCCGGGCCGCACTCTCCAGGGCGAGCCGGGTCTTGCCCACCCCGCCGGGACCGGTCAGGGTCACCAGGCGAGCGCTCCGGAGCAGCCCGTCCACCTCGGCCGCCGCCTCCTCGCGACCGACCAGTTCGGTCAGCGCGGCGGGCAGATTGCTCCGTGCCCGCGCGTGCGCCGCCACGCCGGCTGCCACCCCTGTCGGCGCACCGGTCGCCGCACCGGCCGGCGCCGCGACCGGAGTCAGGCTCGGGTCCTGGGCCAGGATCGCCCGGTGCAGAGCGGCCAACTCCGGCCCCGGATCCAGGCCCAGCTCCTCCGCCAACCGCTCGCGCAGCTCGGCGTACCCGGCCAACGCCTCCTCCTGCCGCCCGGAGCGGTACAGCGCGCGCAAGTGCGCCGCGCGCAGCCGCTCCCGGACCGGATGCAGCGCGACCTGCTCTCCCAGCTCATCCGCCAGCGCCGTGTATTCGCCCAGTTCCAGGCGAGCCTCGGCGTAGTCCTCGATGGCCGTCAGCCGCTGCTCGTCCAGCCGGGTGATCGCCGCGCGGGCGAACTCCTCGTCCCGAAAGTCGGCGAACGCCGGCCCACGCCACAGCGCGAGCGCATCCGCGAGCAACCCCGCCCGGGTGCGCACGTCGGCACCGGCCCGCGCCCGCGCGGTCAGTTCGGCGAACCGATCCGCGTCCACGGCGTCCGCGTCCACCCGAAGCTGATAGCCGGGCGGGCGATGGACGACCAGTTCACGCCCCCCGGGCTCGCCCGCCTCCAGCGCCCGGCGCAGCTGGGAGACCTTGGTCTGCAGCGTGTTCGCCGGATTGCCCGGCGGGTCCGCGCCCCACAGGTCCTCCACCAGCAGGTCCGCCGAGACCGGGCGGCCGCGGTGCACGAGCAGGTCGGCGAGCAGCGCGCGCACCTTCGACTCCGGGACCCGAACCGGCTGTCCGTCCGCCGTCCACACCGCCAGCGGACCCATCACCCCGAAGCGCATGCCGCCACGTTAGCGCAGGTCAACCGGGCTCTGACGGTCGCCCGCCGGTGCCCGTGCGTGGACCCGCAGGATTCCGTGCGCGGCCGACGGCACTGTCGTGTCATCGAGTTCGGGACGGCCCGAGCAAGACACACGAACAGCACGACACACGAACCGGGAGCACACACCATGTCCGTCGACGCCAACACCCGCATCACCGGCGCCACCCCCGTCGCCGGCCGGGAGATCCGCCTGGCCGCCCGTCCGGTGGGCACCCCCACCGCCGCCGACTTCCAACTGGTCACCGCCGCGATCCCGGCCCTGGCCGAGGGCCAGATCCTGGTCCGCAACACGTGGATGTCGGTGGACCCGTACATGCGCGGTCGGATGGACGATGTCGAGTCGTACATCCCGCCGTTCGAGCTCGGCGCGGTTCTGGACGGCAGCGCGGTCGGCGACGTGATCGCCTCCCGCTCCGACGCCGTCCCGGTCGGCGCGACCGTGTCGCACTTCGCCGGTTGGCGCGAGTACGCGGTCGTGGACGCGGCGACCGCCGTCGTACTGGACATCTCCGCGGTACCCGCCCAGGCGTACCTCGGTGTGCTGGGCACCACCGGATTGACCGCGTACGCGGCGCTGACCGAGGTGGCCCCGGTCCGCGAGGGCGACACCGTGTTCGTCTCCGGCGCGGCGGGCGCGGTCGGCAGTGTGGCCGGCCAGATCGCCCGCAAGCTGGGCGCGGCCCGGGTGATCGGCTCGGCGGGCGGCCCGACCAAGGTCGCGCGGCTGCGTGACGAGTTCGGCTACGACGTCGCGCTGGACTACCGCGCCGGCGCGATCGGCGATCAGCTCGCCCAGGCCGCTCCCGAGGGCATCGACGTCTATCTCGACCACGTCGGCGGCGACCACCTCGAAGCGGCGATCGCGAACGCCAAGGTCGGCGCCCGGTTCGCCCTGATCGGCGCGATCAGCGGCTACAACGCGACCGAGCCGGTGCCCGGTCCGAGCAACCTCTTCCAGGCATACACCCGGCGGCTGAACCTGCGCGGCCTGCTGGTCACCGACCACTTCGCGCTGTTCCCGGAGTTCACCGAGCGCGCGCTCGGCTGGCTCGGCGACGGTTCGCTGCACACGAAGGAGACCGTGTTCGAAGGCATCGAGCAGGCACCCGCCGCCTTCCTCGGTGTGTTGAACGGCGCCAACACCGGCAAGATGCTCGTCCGCCTGGCCGACTGACCCACCTCCCCCGCTCCCTCGTCACCGACACCACCACCGAGGAAGGCCACGCCATGACCGCCGAAGCACCGCACGCCCTCGTCGTCCTCGCCCACCCGCGGGCCGACTCGTTGACCGCACGAGTCGCCGCCCGGGCCCGGGCCCGGCTGCCGGCCGACGGCCACACCGTGGACGTACTCGACCTGCACGCCGACGGGTTCGATCCGCGGATGACCGTCGAGGACGAACCCGACTGGGCCGACCGGGACAAGGTCTACAGCGTGGAGGTACGCGCGCACATGGCCCGGATCGAGGCGGCCGACACGATCGTCGTGGTCTTCCCCATGTGGTGGTTCGGCCTGCCCGCCCTGCTCCAGGGTTGGATCGACCGGGTCTGGAACTACGGCTTCGCCTACGGCCGCAGCCGCCCGCGCCTGGCCGGCAGGCGCATGTTGTGGCTCGGCCTGGCCGGCTACTCGCACGAGCACTTCACCAAGGGCGGCTGGGACGAGCTGCTCGACCGCCGCCTCCGCATCGGCATCTCCAACTTCGCCGGCATCGAGAACGCCCACGTCCACCTCTTCCACGACACGGTGGCCACCGGTGCCCACGACACCGACCTCCTCACCGCCGCGGAAGACGCCATAACCACCTTCACCCAACCCCCACCCACAACCTGACCCCCCTCACCCCCGAGGCGCCGGCCGAGCTCCCAAGCCCGACCGGCGCCCAACGCCCTTTCCCTACCGGCATTTGAGGCGAACCAGCCCCGCCGGCGTTTGAGGCGACCGCGGCCGAAGGCCGGGTCCAACCAGCCCGGCCGCGCGCTTGAGGCCGATCAGTCCCGCAACCCCATCGTGTCCGCCGGATTGCCCCGCAACGCCACACGCGCCGGCAAAACCGTGGCCACGAACGCCAACCCCGTCGCCGCGACCAACACCGCCGCATACGTCAACGGCGGCGCGTACGGAGACGCACTCGCGGTCATCCCCACGCTGTACGCGGTCAACGTCGCGTACGCGACCACCGACCCCAGCACTGCGGCCAACAGCACCACGGCCCCGGTCTCCCAGCGAAGCATCCGCATCACCTGCCGACGCGTGGTGCCCACCAGCTGCAACAGCGCGAACTCGCGCCGCCTCGCCGACGTCGCCATCACCAGCGTGTTCACCACCGCGATGCCGGTGAACGCGATGATCAACCCCATCGCGACATAGTTGACCTGGGCCTGGGTGCCGGCCTGCTCCCGACGCGCCTGCTCGACCTCGCCCCGATCCAGCACCCGAACCCCGGGAAACTCGCCCACCGCCCGTTGCAACGACTCCCGCGACAACGCCGCCGCGGCCGTACCGGAAACGAGCACCGCCTCCGCCGCCGGCCGGTCCACGTGCGCCGCCACCACCGCATGAGGCAGCGTCAGATCGCCGAAGCCCAGGCCGCGTTCGTACACCGCGATCACCTTCAGGGTGACCTCGACCCCGTCGCCCATGGTGATCCGCAGATCGGCGCCGACACCGACCCCCTTGGTCCTGGCCGCCAGTTCGCTCACCGCGACCGTGCCGTCGGCGAGCGCCGCGAACGAGCCGGAGCGGGTCTTCGGGTCGAGCGTGCGCCACACGCCCTGCGGAGTGACGCCCTGGGCCGGGAACTTGTCCTGGCCGGCCCGTACGAGCGTGTGCAGGACCTCGGTGGCCACCTCGACCCCGGGCACCGCCCGCACCGCCTCCGCCGCCCTGCCCGGCACCCCGGGGCCCGCGACCAGCGAGTACGACGCCAACGTGCCCGCCTTCGCCTGCTCCGCCGCGGCGTGGCTCGCCGTGGTCTGGGTGAACAGGATGGTGGACGCCATCGCCACCGCCAGGCTCAGCGGGGTGACCACCGCGGCCACCCGTTCGGCGGCGGCCCGCGCGTTGCGCGCCGCCAGGAACCCGCTGATCGGCGACAGGCGCCCGACCAGCAGCCCCAATACGGCCACGCCGGCACGCGCGAGCAGCGGACCGAGCAGCGCGATCGCGACGGCGGCGAGGATCACCGTGAGGAAGGTGACCGGCGTGGACTTGGGTTCGGTGTCCAGCGTGCTCAACACCAGCAGGAGTACGCCATAGCCCAGTGCCGCGACCACACCGCCGATCGTGCGCCCGATGCCGAGCCGCGGTCGCTCGATCGCCGCGTCCGCCAGCGCCTCGGTCGGCCGGACCCGCGCGGCCCGGCGCACCGACACGCGCGCCGCGGTCCAGGCGGCGAGCAGCGTCAGCAGTACCGCGCCGATCAGCGGGATCGGGCTCAGCTTCAGTGCCAGCGTGTCCGGCAACGCGCCGAACGCGACGAACCGCCCGTGCAACCAACGGGCCAGCCCCAACCCGGCGAACGCGCCGAGCGCGCCCGCGATCAGCCCCACCACCAGTGCCTCGCGGCCCACCATGCGGCGGATCTGCCGAGGCGTCGCGCCGATCGCGCGCAACAGCGCGATCTCGCGCCGGCGCTGCTGGATGGACAGCGCGAAGGTGCCCACCACGACCAGGATGGCCACCAGCAGCGAGGTGCCGCCGAGTGCGCCGCCCAGGCTGACCAGGGTCACCCGGGCCTTGGCCGCGGCCGGGAACTCGGCCGGCCCGCGATCGGTACCGGTACGCAGCTGCGCGCCGGTGCCCGCCAGCGCTTCCCGAGCCGCCGCGCGCACCGTGCCCGGGTTCGCGCCGGGTGCGGTGAACAGGCCCACCGAGGCGACCTGTCCGGGGTGTCCGGCCAGTTCGCGGGCGTCCGCGTCGGCGAAGAACACGCTGGCCTGCCGGGCCAGGGCGTCCCGGCCGGGCGGCGCCGCGATGCCCACCACGCGGTAGGCGCCCGGCGCCCGACCGGCCTGCACGGTGACCGTGCCGCCGACCCGGACCCCGGCCCGGCGGGCGAGGTCCGCGTCCAGCACGACCTCGCCGGTCGCCGCCGGTGCCCGACCCGCGCGCAGCGTGAACGGGGTCAGCCGGGCCGACTCCCACGCGTGTCCCCACGCGTTGCCGTCGGTGTCCAGGGCCCGGCCGCCGGGGGTGAGCACGTGGGCCGAGAAGGTCAGTTCCGGAACCACGGCCTCGATACCCGGTACCGCGCGCAGTTTGCCCACGGCGGCCGCGTCCAGCCAGGCCCGCTCGGTCAGCGGCTTCGACTTGGTCTTGGTTTTGCCCTTCTTGTGCTTGGTCCAGTGCAGGTTCTGGTCGGCGGTGACCACGGTGTCGGTACCGGCGTAGCGCTCGATCCGGATGTCGCCACGCAGGCCGGTCTCCAGCAGCGCGCCGCACGCGGTGACCAGGGCGGCCGCGCACACCAGCGCGACGAACGCGCCGGCGAAGCCACCCTTGCGGGCACGCAGGGTACGCAGGGCGAGGAAGAACATCAGGCCCACGCGCCCAGGTGCGTCATCCGGTCCGCGATCCGGTCCGCGCCGGCCCCGGCCAGTCTGTCGGTGATGCGTCCGTCGGCGAGGAAGAGCACCTCGTCGGCGTAGGACGCGGCGACCGGGTCGTGGGTGACCATCACCACGGTCTGGCCCATCGCGTCCACGGTGTCGCGCAGCAGTGCCAGCACCTCCTTGGCGGTGACCGTGTCCAGCGCACCGGTGGGTTCGTCGGCGAAGACCACCTCAGGCCGGGTGACCAGCGCGCGGGCGATCGCGACCCGCTGCTGCTGGCCGCCGGACAGCTCCGCCGGCCGGTGTTCGGTACGCCCGGTCAGGCCCACCCGCTGGACGATCTCCGCCAGCCAGGCCCGGTCCGCCTTCCGGCCGGCCAGGCGCAGCGGCAGCGTGATGTTCTCCAGCACGGTCAGCGAGGGCATCAGGTTGAACGCCTGGAAGACGAAGCCGATCCGCTCGCGCCGCAGTTCGGTCAGGCCGGTCTCGGACAGCCCGGACAGGTCGGTGTCGCCGAGCCGTACGCTGCCGCTGGTCGGCCGGTCCAGGCCGGCGGCGCACTGGATGAACGTACTCTTCCCGGAGCCCGAGGGCCCCATGACCGCGGTGAAGCTGCCGCGGCGGATGCCGACGGTGACGTCGTGCAGGGCGGTGACCGCGGCGGTGCCCTTGCCGTGGATGCGTCCCACGCCGGTCAGCGACACGGCGTCGGGTATCTGGTCGTGCGTACTCATGGTGCGGTGCCGCCCTTGTCTGTTCGGATGGGGATCGGTGCCGAGCCGGACGGATTCCGGAGTCGCCGAAACGGGCGCCGGCGCGCGGCGCATCGGTGGCTCGGTGCTCGGGCCTGGGTGAAGTGCTCGGGTCTCGAATATCCGGGTCTCGAATATCCGGGTCTCGCATGCCCGGGTCTCGCATGCCGGGGTTCCGGCTGCCGGGGCCGCGCGTCGGGGCCCGATCGCCGGGCCCGGCGACTCAGGGCCGGTCGGTTCGGGGCTCGCCGGTTCCGGGGTCGGCGCTCTCCGGTGCCCCGTCGTCGTCCCCGTCGTCGTCCCGCCCGCTGTGCGAGGCCGGGAACGCGAGGAAGCGCGTCTGTACCGGGCGCGCCTCGGCAGGCAGCGGGCCGGCCCGCTTGTACCGGTTCAGCAGCGCGATGTACTCCTCGAAGAATTCGCCCAGTTCGGCCGGCGTGACGTGGATGGTCCCGCGCGAGTACGGCATGTCCATCCCCTCCTCGGCCTCGGTCGCGGTCTGCGCCTTGCGGTATTCCTCCAGGTCGGCCGCGAAGGCCAGGCGGTTGAGCTCGTCGACGACCGGCCGGATCTCCTCGCTCTGCTCGCTGCGCGGCGGAAACCGCAGGTCCCGTTGCACGGCGCGCCACCACCGCTCGCGCCCGTGCGCGTGCGGATCCGCGAAGTCCTCGACGAACCCGTGTCGGGCCAGTTCCCGGAGGTGGTAGCTGGTCGCGCCGGTGTTCAGGGTCAGTGCCCGGGCCAGCGACGCGGACGTCGCGGGCCCACTCGCCTCCAGTTCCCGCAGGATCCGTTGGCGCCGGGGGTGCGCCAATGCCTTCAGCGCTTCGAGCTCGCTGACATCTCGGCGTTCCGGGAACACGGCCACCTGTGCACAATAATCTGTGCACAGGAAATTGTGCAACGGTTTCGAGCACGATCGCACCCGTCGGCGGTCTGGTCCCGGCACCGGAAGCCCGCCGCCCCGCCCGACGGCGCGGCGGGTCCGAAAGGCCACTCGATCACCCACTGCCGAGCATCGGGCCGATCAGGTGCAACCGAGGCCGTCGACCTCCCGTCGCCCCGTTCTCACTCCACCATCGCGAGCAGTTTGGTCACCGTGTTCCAGTTGCGGACGGTGACCGTGTCGCCGAGCTTGCGGGTCAGGATCGGCGACAGCCGCGCCTTGCCCAGGCCGTCCGGGAAGTACATGTACAACACGCGCTCGCCCACCCGCAGTCGGTCCGGCGCGTAGCTGTCCGGATCGACCTCGCCGAGCACCGCCGGATCGGCTGCGGGGCTCAGGAACGCCACCGCGAATTTGGCCGGGTCGGATACCTCCAGCGGATTCGCCGCGACCACCGCACGCAACTCCGCGCCGCTGCGCACCATCACGTCCACCGCGAACCCGAACTCGTCGGCCAGCCCGGCCTCGATCGCCGCCACCAGATCGGCGGTCCGCGGTTCGGCTGCCTCGAACACCGCGTTCCCGCTCTGCAACAGCGTCTTGACGTCGGTGTATCCCAGTTCGGTCAGGACGCGACGCAGGTCCGCCATCGGCACCCGTCGATGCCCGCCCACGTTGACGCCGCGCAACAGCGCCACGTACCTCGTCACCACGTGCCTCCCTCGCACCCGGGTTCGCCCATGCGACGCCCGCTCCCACGCACATGATCGAACCGATCCCCGCGGATTCCGTCGCATTCGGCGAAGGCGCGCCGAAGCGGGCCCGGTCGTGGCCGATCGCGTCCCGCCGGGCGACTCGACTCCGGGCGCGGTTTCGGCGCGCCGGCTCAGCCGGGCCAGTTCTCCAGCGCCACGTGCAGGGCCTCCACGGCCCGGTCGAAGGACTCGCTCGGCTTGCGCGCGTGGCCGAACCCGCCGTTGCCCTCGATCACCACGAAGCCGTGGAACGCACTGCGCAACAGCCGTCCCGCGTCGGTCAGGTCCGGCTCCTCCAGGCCGTAGGCACGCAGCATCGCGTAGGTGTTCTCGACATTGCGCCGGTGGCCCTCGGAGGTGGCCAACAGCGCCGGGTCGATCCGCGCCTGGGTCGCCGCATAACGGCCGGGACGCTCCAACGCGAACTCCCGGTACGCCCGCGCGAAGGCGACGAGCGCGTCCTTGCCCGCCCGGCCCGCGACCGCCGCACCGAGGCGATCCGCCAGTTCGTCGGCGGCCAGCATCGCGATCCCGAGCCGCAGTTCCCGGAGGTTCTTCACGTGCGAGTACAGGCTCGCGTCCTTGACCCCGAAACCGCGCGCGAGCGCGGTCAGGGTGATGTTCTCGAACCCCACCTCGTCCGCCAGATCCGCCGCCGCGCGAGTCACTCGTTCCGCCGTCAGTCCCGCCCGAGCCACACGTCACCCTTCCGTCGAGGCGCCGGTCACCGCGCCGTCCGCGCTTCCTAGAGCCTCTAGGTATTTGCCTAGGGTACCTAGGCACTGTTAGTTTCCGCCGCATGAACCCACTCACCGAGCAGGACATCCGTACGTCGTTCGTCAACTGTTCCAAGGGTGCGGCCCAGCGCCTGCCCATGCCCCGTGACCTGGCCGAACGGCCGTGGGCCGACCTGGATTTCCTGGGTTGGGGCGATCCGGGGGCACCCGATCGCACCTATCTGGTCACCGAATACCTGGGTGACCTCGTCGGCATCGCCCTGCGCTTTCCCGCCCAGCAGCGAGGCTACCTGCACCGCAGCATGTGCTCGCTGTGCCTGACCACGCACCCGGGCCGCGGCGTCTCGCTGATGACCGCGCCCAAGACCGGCCGGGCCGGTCGGGACGGCAATTCGTTCGGCATGTACATCTGCACCGACCTCGCGTGCTCGCTGTACGTACGCGGCCTGAAGACCCCGGCTCCCGGCGGGCGCTTCGAGGAGTCGCTGCCCCTGGCCGAACAGATCGAGCGCACCCGGGCCAACCTGTCGGCGTTCCTGGCCAACGTCATCGAGTAGACAGCGGCCCCGCACCCGGGCCCACCTCGTTGTTTCGGCCGGGCCCGGGCCCGGCCGAAACGGCTTGACCTCACGCGAGGTCAAGGTTGCAGGATCATCCCGACGAGGCGGGACCCTCCGCCTTCGAAACACGAGGGATTGCACATGATTCTGGTGACCGGGGCAACCGGAAACGTCGGCCGGCAGGTGGTCGACCGGCTACTGGCCGCAGGAGTCGAGGTGCGGGCCCTGGCGCGTCGTCCCGAGGCGGCCGGGTTGCCCGCCGAGGTCGAGGTGGTGGGCGGCGACCTGGCCGAGCCGGACAGCCTCACGGCGGCTCTGACCGGGGTCGACGCGGTGTTCCTGGTCTGGCCCTTCCTCACCACCGAGGGCGCGCCCGGCGTGCTGGACGCGGTGACCGCGCACACCGGCCGCGTCGTCTACCTCTCCTCCTCTCGCGTGCGCGACGACGCCGACCGCCAGGCCGATCCGATCGGCGGACTGCACGCCGAGATGGAACGCGTGATCACGAAGTCGACCGCCGCGTGGACCTTCCTCCGGGCGGACACCATCGCGAGCAACGCCCTCGGATGGGCCGGGCAGATCCGTGCCTCGGGCGTCGTCCGCGGCCCGGATCTGCCTGCCAAACCGGTCGTGCACGAACGCGACGTCGCCGCCTCGGCGGTCCGCGTGCTCACCGAGGACGGCCACGCGGGCGTCGGCTACGTGCTGACCGGCCCCGAGGTGGTGAGCCGAGCCGACCAGGTCGCGCTGATCGGCGCCGCGATCGACCGCCCGCTGCGCTTCGAGCCGATCCCGCCGGCCGCCGCGAGGGCGCAGATGCTCGCCGACGGCCGCCCGCCGGCCCTCGTCGACGCGCTCCTCGCCGGCGCCGACACGCCCCCCGAACCGCCGCTGATCACCACCACGGTCCGGGACCTGACCGGCACCCCGGCCCGCACCTTCGAGGACTGGGCGCGGGACCACCGCTCCGACTTCGCCTGACCCCGCGCCGCCCGGCCCGTCCCCTCGGCCTTGACACTCCGTCCCTGCCCGGACCCCCGGCAGGGACCCGGGCGGGGTACGGCACCGCGCGGTCGATCCGTCTCGCGGCGGCCGCGCGGGAACCGTCCGGGTCAGCCGCCGATCGCTCGGAAGACCGCCGCCGGCCGGGTGTTCTCCGGGGCCGCGCCGCCGTGGCCGAACGCGTCGTCGCCCAAGAACGCGTGGCGCAGGCCCAATGCCTCGAAGCCCAGCGCGAAGTGGTCGTGCTCGCCGGTGACCAGATCGGTGCCACCCCGGTGCACGCGCCCGAACTCGGCGATGCTGTCCGGCTGGAGCAGCGCCGGGCGACCGTCGAGCCCGGAGATCGCGGCCGCGTACATCCCGGCCGGACCGCGTGCGTTGCCGACGCCACCCGAGGAGGCCGGACCCAGCGCGCGCACCTCGCGCGTGTTGGCGAATTCGACCAGGCCGGTGGCAGGTTCGGCGTTGAGGTTGAAGGCGACGCCGGCGCGGCCGAACCGGTCCGGCGCGTTGGCGGCCATCCGGGCCTGCTGCTGCGGGGTGGGCCGCATCGGCAGCATGTCGGGCGTTCGGGCTTCCAGTCCGACGGGCAGGCCGAGGTACATGTCCAGGTCGTGGGGTGCGCGCACGCGCTCCTCGTAGATCTCCTGGAGCGAACGCCCGGTGGCCCGCCGCACCACCTCGCCGGTGAGCGCGCCGATCACGAAGGCGTGGTAGCCGTACGCCGTGCCCGGCTCCCGGAACGGCCGGTGGTCGGCCAGGCGCGCGGCGAGCAGCCGGTCGTGGGCCGGTTCCGCGAGGGTGAACCCGCCGTCCACCCCGACCGCTCCGGAGCGGTGGGCGAGCAGCTCGCGCAGGGTGAGTTCGCCCTTGCCGTGCGCGGCGAACTCCGCCGGCGGCCACCCGCTAACCTCACCCGCATGATCAGCACCGACACGCACGTACGAATCGCCCGCCCCTCGCGTGACCTGGCCGCCGCCGAACGCTTCTACGTCGAGGGCCTGGGCCTGGAGGTCCTGTGGCGCACCACCGAGCGTGTCTCGGGCGAGTGGGACCTGGTCATGGTCGGCGTCCCGGGCGGCAACTGGCACTTCGAGCTGACCAACGACCCGGAGAACCCGCTGCCGCCCACGCCGACGGTCGAGGACCTGTTCGTGCTCTACCTGGGCGAGCCGATCGACCCCGCACTGATCGACCGCCTGATCGCGACCGGCGGCACCCGGACCACCGCGCACAATCCGTACTGGGACAAGTACGGCGTCACCGTCGTCGACCCCGACGGCTACCACCTGGTGCTGTGCACCCGGACCTGGAACGCGTAGTGCGGGTCGTCGGATCCGCGTCGGCTCAGGCCGGCTGGGGACGGGCGGGCGCCGGCCGGCCGCCGGCGGCGAGCGCGCGGCCGAGCGGGTAGGCCAGCGCGTTCGGCGGCAGCGTGCCGGGGCGTCCGCTGAGGGTGACCTCGATCGTGCCGGGCTCCGCGTCCGGGTCCTCGGTCAGGCCCAGCCGGCGCAGCGTCTGGCGGGCGACCGCCTCGGCACTGTCGTACAGCCCCACGCCGGCGGGCAGCGCGGCGGCGATCCGGTCGGCGACGAGCGGGTAGTGCGTACATCCCAGAACCACGCCGGCGCAGTGCGCGGGGGTACGTCGGGCGGCGTCGGCGATGGCGGCCCCGACGGCCGGTTCATCGGCTCGGTCGATCGCCTCGGCCAGACCGGGGCAGGCCACCCGCTCCACGGTGTGGCCCGCGGCGAACTCCTCGATCAGGCGGGCCTGATACGCACTCGCGGTGGTGGCGACGGTGGCCCACACCGCGAACGGGGCGCCGGAGCCGGCCGCGGGCTTGATCGCCGGCACGGTGCCCACCACCGGTACGGCGGGCTCGCAGCGCGCGCGCAGCGTGTCCAGGGCGGTGACGGTGGCGGTGTTGCACGGCACCACGATGCCCTCGGCGCCGCGCTCGGCGGCCAGGTCCGCGGCGGCCAGCACCCGTCGGGTGATCGTCGCCTCGCCGCGGTCGCCCCACGGCATGTGGTCGGGGTCCATGCACAGCAGCAGGTCGAGGTCGGGCCGCAACCGTCGCAGCCACCCCGCCGTCGGCAACAGTCCCGTCCCGGAATCGATCAACGCCACAAGCATGCCGTCCAACCTAGCCGCCCCGACTCGCGCCCTCGACAACGGGCGCGATCGTGGGCGTGGTGCCGCTCGGCCGACCGGCCCGACACGATCGACGTCGGTCCGACGGGTCCGGCCCGGCCCGATCCCACGACCGACATCCGCCCCATCGAGGCCGAGAGGCGGGGTGGGTGTCGGTATCGCCTCGTGATGAGCGAGGTCGCAGGCATCGGCATGATGAGGGCCGCCGGGTCGTCCGGCCTCACGCACCACACATCGCACGCAGCACGCAGCACGCAGCACGCAGCACGCAGCACGCAGCACGCAGCACCATCGAACACCACACACCCGCCCGCCGCGCGCACCCCGCGTCGCGCGCTCACAGCACGGAGACCCGGTGGACCACGACCGCGCCGACACCTACCTCGCCCTTCTCGACGCCGCCCGCCCCGTGCGTCCGGACGCCGCGGCCCTGGCCGACCTTCAGTGGCGGCATCTACTCGCGGTGCCGTTCGAGAACCTCGACATCCACCTCGGCCGGCCCGTCGAACTCACCGAAGAGGCGCTCCTGGCCAAGATCCTGGACCGGCGCCGCGGCGGCTTCTGCTACGAACTCGGCGGCGCGTTCGCCGCGCTGCTGCGCGCCCTCGACTACCGGGTAACCCTGCTCGCCGCGCGCACGTACGACGATCAGGGCCGTCCGGGCATCCCGTTCGACCATCTCGCGCTGCGCGTGGACCTGGACCGACCGTGGCTCGTCGACGTCGGCTTCGGTCGGTTCGCCCACCACCCGATACGCCTGGATCTGCGTACCGACCAGCGCGATCCGGGCGGGGAGTTCCGCATCGTCGAAGGCGAGTACGGCGAACTCGACGTCCTGCACGAGGGCCAACCCCAGTACCGACTGGAGCCGCGACCCCGCGATCTACGCGACTTCGTGGCCGGCTGCTGGTGGCATCAGACCTCGCCCACGTCGCACTTCACCCGTGCCCCCCTGTGCTCGCGCCCGACCCCCGACGGCCGCATCACCATCAGCGACCGCACCGTCGTCCGCACCACCGGCACCGACCGCCACGAGGAACACCTCACCGACGACGCCGCCGTCCTGGCCGCCTACCAAGACCACTTCGGCATCACCCTCCCTCACCCCCCAACCCGCCCCACCCCCACCGGTATCCCAATCACCACCCCCTGACCACCCCGCTCCCGGCCCACGCCCGCAACCCGGTAGTGGCGGGATGGGGGCGGGGCGGCCGGTCGAACCATTCCGCCAAGCGCCAAAAACCGGACCCGAGCCGACCCGGCTCGGCCCCTCCTCGATCGCGCCCCGGCCCGGCCGTCATCGTCGCCCACGCCGGCACGAGCACTGTCGCCCTCGCGGCCCCGCCCCACCCCCTGCGCCCTCGGACACTCGCGCGCCCGATCACCCCGCGCCCAGCCCCCTCCCGCACCCCCACCGGCTCAGCCGACCACACTCCCGCACCAAGTTTGTACCGCAAACCTGTTTGCAACTCGCCCAGCGAGCCGTAGAGTTTGTGGCACAAACCAGTTTGGGGAGGAATTGCGATGGATCGTAAGAGCCTCGAATCGGCGGCGGCGGACTACTCCTATCTCCGGGGGCTGCTTTCGATCCCGGCCGGCGTCCTGTTCCTCGTCTCCGGGGTGACGAACCTGGGGTGGGGGCCACTGGACCGCCCCTGGGCCGCCTGGGCCGCCGGAGCGCTGATGGGCGCGGCCGGGGCGCTCTACCTGTGGCTGACCCGCTACTACGCCGAGAACTACGGTCGGGTCACCCCGTCGGGCCGAGCCCGCGCCCGTGCCGCGATCGTCACCGCCGGAGGTGCGGCCCTGGTGGCCGGCGCGGTGAGCCTGGACTGGCGTGTCGCTCTGCCGCTCAGCACCACCACCGCCGCGTTCGCAGCGGTGATGTACGTCTCCTACGCCGTCGGCATGCGGCCGAGGCCACACCATGTGGCCGTCTGGGGCACGCTCGCGGCGGCCGGCCTGTTGCCGATCTGGGGGGATGTGGGGGCTGCGGGCAGGATCAATGGAGGTCTTATGCTCGTCGGCGTGGCAACGATAGTGACGGGGGTGCTCGATCATGCGGCGCTCCGGCGCGCCTTCGGTCCCGCCCAGGGACCGGACCTCGGCGGCAGCGATGTCGGCGCCTAGCGACGGGCCGATCCTCGATCGGCTGATCCACGAGCCGGGCCGACTGGCCATCATGACGGTGTTGTCCACCGTGGAGTCCGCCGACTTCGTGTTCCTCCAGCGCGCGACGGGACTGACCAAGGGCAACCTCTCCAGCCATCTGACCCGGCTCGCCGAGGCCGAACTGGTCACAATCGAGAAGCGGTTCGTTCACCGGAAGCCCAACACGAACGTCGCCCTGACCGCGACCGGCCGCCTGCGCATCGCCCAGCACTGGGACCGGTTGGACAGCCTGCGCAATTTCTCGACGCAGTCCCCTTCGGAGTAGCCCGACTTCGGCACACACCGGACGTCGGCCGACACTCCCGCCCCGGTCACGCCGCAGGAGCGTCCGCCAGGTACGGGGGAGCCGGCTCGTACTGGATGTAGCGACGTACCGCGCGGGCGTGTTCGACTCCGTGCAGGCGCCCGACCAGCCACAGCGCCATATCGATGCCGGCGGACACCCCCTGGCTGGTGACCAGGTTGCCGTCCACGACGTAGCGGGCGTCGCGGACCACGGTGATGTCACCGCGTGCCGCGAGGGCGTCCTCGAACGCGTGGTGGGTGGCCACGCGGCGCCCCCGCGCGGGGCCGGCCTCGTGCAGCAGCAGCGCGCCGGTACACACGCTGGTCACCCACGCGGCGTCCCTCGCGGTACGCGCGATCCATCCGATCAACGCCTCATGGCCCACCTCGGTCCGAGTCCCGATGCCGCCCGGTACCAACAGCACGTCCAAGCGCGGGTGTTCGGCGAAGGTGTGCTCGGGTATCAAGCGCAACCCCTTGGCGCAGCGCACCGGTTCGCCGCCGGCCGCAATCGTGGTGACGGTGTCCACGCCCTCGCGCAACATCGCGGACGCGGTGAACACCTCCCAGGGCCCGACCAGGTCCAACTCTTCGAGTCCGTCGAACATCAGCAGCCCGTAAATGGTCACAACGTCTCCTTCATCGACACAGACGACTCGGCCGACACGACCGAACCCGCCAAATTCACCGAGTCCTCCGGCCGCCGCGAAGCCGCCGGTCCCGTGGACCGAAATCGTTCCCGATAGTCACTGGGCGTCACCCCCAGGTGCCGATGGAACGTCCGCCGCAGCGTCTCGCCCGTACCGAATCCGCACCGGCGCGCAATCGCCTCGACCGGATCCGCGCTCTCGGCCAACGCCCGGCCGGCCGCCTCGACCCGCACCCGTTCCACGTAGCCGGCCGGGCCCACGCCCATCTCGGCGGTGAACCGGCGTTGGAAGTGCCGCTCGCTCATCCCGGCGCATCGGGCCAGGTCCGCCACCGAATGCCGCGCGCCCGGATCGGCCGACACCGCGTCCACCACACCGCGCAACGGATCGCCCACCTGACGGGTCCCCCACAGCGGCACGCCGAACTGGCTCTGGCCACCCGGTCGACGCAGGAACAACACCAGCTCGCGGGCCACTTCCAAAGCCACCTCACGGCCCGCGTCGTCCTCGACCAGAGCCAGCGCCAGGTCCATCCCGGCACTCACTCCCGCCGACGTCCACAGCCGCCCGTCCCGGACGAAGATCGGATCCACGTCCACGAGCGCACCCGGGTATTCCCGCTCCAACTGCGCGGCGCGGCGCCAATGCGTGGTCACCCGGCGCCCCTCCAGCAACCCGGCGGCGCCCAACAGGAACACTCCGCTGCACACCGACGCGACCCGCCGCGCGGAGGCGGCCGTCGCCGCCACCCAGGCCACCAACTCGCGGTCGGCGCAGGCGGCGTCCACGCCGGCCCCGCCGACCACGACGAGCGTGTCCACCGTGTCCGGGGCCACGTCCGCGATCCCGACTCCGGCGGACACCGGCAACGCGCTGTGCGAGTTCACCATCCCGGCCCGCCGCGCCAGCACCGAACACCGATACCCGCCGGCGTTGGCGAACACCTCGTAGGGACCGACCAGGTCCAGCGACTGGAACCCGTCGAATACGACGAAAACGACCTCGCGCTCTGTCACCCCTCCAGCGTCGCGCACGCCGACCATGGCGTCCACGACACGTACCCCACGGATTACGCCATCAGTCGATCGCGCCCCGGCAGCCGTCACCCATGGTCACTCCGCCGTGTCAGTGCCCACGTGTCCACGCGCCCGCAAAACCCGCCGGACCGCCTCGGCGACCCTCTCGCCGTCGGGAGTCTCGGGCAGTTCCAGCGGCTCGGCCCAGAGCACCGCGGCCGGTTCCACCGCGCCGTACACATGTGGGAACAGGTCCCCGCCCCGCGACGGCTCCCAGCGCAGCGATGGCCCCAACGCGCCCGGATCAACCGCGACCAGGGTCAACGCGGCACGGCCGGCGAAGTGGCGGCGCGCCGTCTCGGCCACCTGCGCTCCCGTGGACAGGTGCACATACCCGTCGACCAGGTCGATTCCGGCACCTTCGAACGATCCGCGCCGCATCGCGGTCGCCCATTCGTCGGTGCCCACCAGCTTGTAGACGGTCTCGTCGCTCATCCCTCGACCCTAAGACCCGTGAAAAGTCCCACACGCAACCCGCCGTCACCCGCCACCGCGCGCCCTCCACCCGAGTGACCCGCGCCTCCCACGCCACCGGGCCCCGCCCCGCCCTCAGGAGCGTTCGACCCACGTCTCGTGCAGATGCCGCCACCGCAACCCGTGCACCGCCGAAGCGTCCCGCGCGAACACCACCGTCACAGCCCGCACATCCCCGCCACCATCCGCACGCACCTGCACCTCGCGGTACGACGCCACCACGAACTCGCTCGCCGAGGCCACCACACGCACGTCCTCGATACCGATCCGCAGCCCCGGCACCACACCCCGGGCCCCATCGACCATCGCAAGCACCTCCGCCCGCGACAGCGTGCCGCCGCCGGGCTCGACCAGCGTGAAGCCAGGCGCGTGCGCGTGCGCGAACTCGGCCGGATCCCCGCCGGTACCGCTGAGCAGGCCCTCGATCAGCTCATGCAGCCGGACGATCTCCGCCCGACACGCAACCGCATCGTCCCCCGCCGCCGCACTCGACTCCGTCACCGACATCCCACTCCCCTGTCGACCCACCGAGCGGGGCACCAGCGCCCCGGCGATCAACCGTAGCCGCAGCCGTCCCGCAGCCGGTCCACCGGCAATCGCGGTCTGCGGCTGAAGCACCGGGTCGCCCCGGCGCGACCCGGTAGCCGAGTACGACAGTGCCGTCCTCGGGAATGCGCTGTTCGCCCGAACGGGAGTCGGCGGCAGCTCGTCGACCAGGGCATGACCGCCCCGGACGCATACTACGAAGCACCCGACCCGCCGTACCGGCAGATCGCGGCCGACCTTGTCCGCGATATCGAGTCGGGCGCGTTGCCCGTGGGCAAGCGGGTTCCGTCCGAGTCGACGCTGATCGAGACCTACGGAGTGGCCCGGGAGACAGCTCGGCGAGCGGTCCGATACCTGCGGGAACAGGGGTACGTGCGTACGGTGCCCCAGCGAGGCACGTACGTTGTGAGCCGCGACCAGGGCGCTGAGGTCGACACGTCGGAGTGATCGGCGGGGCGAGTGCCAGGCACAGGGCGAACAGCCCCGACCCCTGATGGGCGGGCCGGGGCTGACACGGTGCTAGGCGACGGACGCCGGTCCGACGTCCACCCGCCCGTTCGGCCCGTTGACCCATGTCCGTTGCCCGTCCGGGGTCACGGTGACGCCGTGCTGTTCGCGCGCGGGTTCGCCCTGGGCACGCCACGCGTCGTAGGCGGCTTCGATCTCCGCCCACAGATCACGTGGTCCGGACTCGTTCACCTCGAACTTGTCGGCCCCGGGCACGTAGTCGACCGATGCCCACGACAAGCCGTCACTCAGCCATTGCGTGTACTCGTCCGCAGCGTCACCGCGCCCGAAGTACACGCGTTGCTCGACATCCGGCAGGCGCAGCCCGATTGCGAACTCGGCGTGTTCTTCCCGCACGGGTCGCGGGTCGGTCGTGGTGTGTCGCACCCTGTCCGGCGCCGGGTCCGGGATGACGTCGCCCACGAACTCGCGGGTGTCGAACCTCCGACGTTGCGACCGTGCCCACATGAAGTTCACGCTGCCCACGAACGGACCGCTCGCCGTGCCGTCGCTGTTGACGACAAGACGTAGAAGCCCGCTGTTGTGGAACGCGGTTCCCCAGGGCGTGAGGATCACACCGCCGGGCTTCACTTGCTCTGGCCACTCGTACGGCACGTGCTGAACCGCCATGGTCGCGATGAGGCGGTCGTACGGTGCGCCGTCCGGGTACCCCCGCAATCCGTCGCCCACGACAACGAACGGCGCGGCGCGGCAAGCGATCAGGTTCTCTTTGGCTTGTGCCGCCAGGGCCGGGTCCACCTCGATCGTGATCACCTCGCCATCGGTCAGCGCGGTGGCCAACAGCGCGGCGTTCCATCCAGTGCCGGTCCCGACTTCAAGGACTCGGTGATCCGGGCGGATGTCGAGCTGATCGAGCATGAGCCGAACCAGGGACGGCATCGACGCGGACGACGACGGGAACAGACCGCCCCCTTCCGCTCCGTCGTCCATTTGGGTGACGAGAGGGGTATCCGTCGCTACGGCTTCCGCCCACGCGTCCGGGTCCTTGTCGCGGTTGATCGGGTCGTCGTCGTCCGCCCACACCACGGCGGGAATGTACGAGCGACGGGGCGTGTCCGCGAACACGCGATCCCAATTGACCGCCGTCACTTGTCCTTGTCCGGCTTGGGCTGGGGTACTTGGCCGTCCCGCTCCCGGATGGGGGTCTTGCTGTCGCCGTCGTCGCCGGGCTTGTTGTGCTGTCCCATCGCCGTACCTCCCGAGTTGTCGAGTCGGTATCCATCGTGCGTTCGTTCGTCCGGCGTGCGGTCCCGAACCCCCATATGGGGTATCGGCTTCCGCTTCGAGCCGGACGGGGCAAGGGGCGTTCGACCAACTGTGAACGGGGGTTGCCGACTTGCCCCTTGCCCCCTTCCGCGCACGGATCGGCCGTATCCGGGTCAGGTGCCGTCCCGTGGGGCGGACACCCGTCTTGTGGGCCCCGGGTCCGGGGCGGCGGTCGGACGTCTCTGTCGGAAGCGTGTGCGCACGTCTACCGTGATCTACATGACGGAGGCGAACAGCACACTTCGCGCGGTCCGCATGGGGCGGCTTCCGAGTCAGGACGACATGGCCCGAGCCGTTCGCAACGCCGGCGAACGGTCGGGGGAACCCAACGGGGCTCACGATTGCGAACGGGTCGGATAAACCCATTGGTCGCTATGCGACGTTCCAGCCGGGCGACTACACGGGCCAAGTGGCCATGATCTTCGATGCCGTTCCCCCGGTGTAGCCGCGCCGTCCAGTCTTCTGAAGCCCCGCCCGGCCGCGTTGAGGTCACGGACGGGCGGGGCAGCTCGGGTTAGTCGATGGTGCCGGTCCATCCGCCGCGCTTCAGGTGGCAGACGCCGTCGGGGGTGATCCGGACGTGCGCGCCGTAGAGCGGCAACCGACCCTCCACGTTCAGCCGTAGTCGGATACGTTCGAGCAGCTTCCAGAGTCGGCGGGGTCCGCCTTCGTGAACGATGGGTGCCGCAAACCGATGGGCGGTTGCCCTCGCCCACGATCCATCCGGGTGGACGAGTACCGCGGAGCGCGTGTCACCTTCATGCCGGTAGTCGAGTTCCACGCCGGGCACTTCGACTTCAAGCATCGACCGGACTTCCCACGCTTCGGCAATATCCATCACCGGGAAACGACCCGCTGTGACGTGCAATCCACCCGCTACCCACGCGAGCGTCACCAGGTCGGCGAGTCCCGGCGGGTAGTCGTCGCCGTGCCGAGTCGGCATGAAGCCGGCCCAGTCGCGTTCGATGCGGCCGATCGCCCCGCCGTCCGGGTCCTTCCATGCGGTCAGAATCAGTGACGTGTTCGCAATCGTGGTCACGAGTCGTCCGCCGGGGCGCAGTGCGGCGAGCCACGATGCGGGAACGGGGCGAACGGCGACGGTCGCAATGATTCTGTCGTACGTGCCCGGAAGGGGTCCGGTCGCATCGACTGTTTCGAACGTCGGGTGCATGTCCATCGCTGCGAGTCGTTCGCGCGCGACTTCGGTCAGATAGGGGTCGACGTCGACACTCGTCACGTGCTCGGCGCCGAGTCGACGGCAGGCATAGGCCGTGAGTCCCCCGGCCCCGGTCCCGACGTCCAAGAGGTCGACCCCCGCGGTCAACCGCCCATGGCGAAGCATTTGCACCACCAAACCGGGCATTGTCGCCGAGGACGTCGCACGACCAATCGGGCGGTCGTCCGGCGCGGCGTGGTCGGCGTGCAAGGGACCGACCCGGGTTACCAACGACGTGTCGCTGTACGCGGCCGTTGCCCACGCTTCCGGATCCGCCGCACCGTCGCGCACCTGCCAGCCCGAGTCGGCCCGTTCCCACCACTTCGGTACGAGTGCATGCCGGGCGGTGTGTGCGACAGGCTCGCGCCACCGTGACACGGGATCCGTGATGTCCTCGGCGAGTCGGGCGGCATGTCTTTCCCAGTCCATGACCGGCCTTTCTATTCGTCGTACTTCGGGGTGCACGCTTCCTGCCGTGACGGGTCACAGTCGTTGCTGTCGTCGGGCTGACACGGCACAACCGCCCGAACGGGAATCCGCTCGACTGCCGCAAACCATTCCGGGCTGCCCACGATGTCGGCGAGCCGGTGATCCCGGACGTTGAGAACCGGCATGAACCGGCTCAGCACGCACAGGCTCAGACTGCCGTCCGGGAGCACCGCCGCGCGCCGATCACCACACCGGCCACACAGCTCGGTCACGCTGGGAGTCGCGGAGGTCTCGGCTGCCCGCCCGACCGCGCGTACTCGGTCGGTCTGAATGCGGCGCACACCCATACCGACCAGCTCGGCGCGCGCCTCCTTGATGCGCTGCCCCGGCAGGATGTCAACGATCCCCGCCCGAAGCGGAATGCCCCGGCGCACGACCTCGGCAATGTTTGCCCGAGTCCGCTGGTAACTGCCTGGCCTTGTGGTGATCGTGTCGTGCTCCGCGGGGTCGTCGCTGTAGTAGGACGTGGCGAGCGAGACCCCGGGGCGCTCGAACACCGCCCATGCGAGGGGCAGCACCTTGTACAGGTTGCTGTAGACCTCCACCTGTCGACCGAGGGAGAGCGCCAAGTCGACCAACTCGCGCCAGTGCGGGTAGGTGGTCGGCTCCCCGCCGATGAGCTGAATCCGTTCGATGCCGAGCGCCGCGGCATCCGTGATGAGCATCCGCCAATCGGCAAGTGTCATCACACCGTGCGTGCCTTGCGGGGATGACGACGAAAGGCAGTGGGTACAGGCGAGTTGACAGCCTGCCGTCACTTCGAGTTCGAGGAAGTCCAGCCCCACGGGCTTGAGTGCGGTTGTCATGTGCGTTCACGCTCCCTGTCAGGTCGCTGGATACCGGTTACTTCGGTGACCCGGTCGCACTTGGTGCACACCATCATTCGGGTCCCGCAGATGGTTGGCCCCTTCTGCACCGGCGTGCACTTCCCTGGCGAGCAGGGGGGTTTCTCGCTCAAGTGCTCATTCCTCGGGTCAGGTGGTGCCCGCCGCGCCGAGCGTCGGGGGGGGCGACCAGGTCGGCGCGGCGGGATCGGGCGCCCCGGTGTCGGGACTCGGGCAAGGGAGGCGACACCAGGACAACTACGGGAGTGCTCGCGGCGGCTCGCATGGGTCGGGGAATCGGCAGCCTGGCGAGCACTTGCACGGCGGGTTCGGGCCCATGGATCCGTCGCCGAACGGCCACGCTGCCGACGTGCCCGCGAACAGTTCGGGCGGCTTCACCATGCGGGTTCCGGCCCGGTCGACGTGGTAGACCGCAAGCCACATCCGGCCATCGGCGGCGGGAAGCTTCGGGCTTCGGTTGTCCTGCGTCGGGTCTCGCATTTCGGCTGCGCTCCTCACACTTCGCGCGCTTCACTGCTGTGTGTACACCGATCGTGACGCGGCGCCGGACCACTCGGGAGTGAGCGCCCGTCCCGAATTTTGATGGGAATGAGGTCCCGGCGTGCGATTCGAAGCGGCCCCCGATGGCGTGAAACGGTTGCATCGGTTCGGGCTTGCAATCAGGGCGCAGCGCGAGCGAAAGGGCTTGACGCTTGCCGACATGGCAGCCGCGTGCGGGTACTCGACGTCGGCATGGTCGCGGTACGAGAACGGAAGCCCGATCCCACCCGAGCTGCCCGCGAAGCTCGACGAAGTCATGGGCACACAAGGGATGTTCGCCGTGCTCTGGGACGTGATCAAAGACGAGATGTGGCCGGACCGGTATCGCGACTACATGCGGCTCGAAGACGGGGCACGGGAGATTGGCGAGTACGCCCCGTACGTCATCCCAGGACTGTTACAGACACCTGCGTACGCTCGCGCGCTGTTCGAAGCAGTGAACCCCGACGCGACACCCGAAGCCATTGAATCCATGGTTGATCTGCGCATGAGTCGACAGACTCGGTTGCGCAGCGCTGACCCGCCCTATGTCTCTGCCGTACTTGACGAAGCGGTCATCCGGCGCGAGGTGGGTGGGCCGGCCGTTCTGTGCGAACAGCTCGAAGCCCTCTTGCCCGCTGCTGGACACGTCTCGCACGCTGCTGCGAGTTGCCCCACTTGCCCGTGGTGCCCATGCAGCCCTCGGCGCCCCGCTGATCTTGCTAGGTCTGGCCGATGGTGGACAGGCCGCCTACCAAGAAGGGCTGGTGAATGGGCAACTCGTCGAAGACCCGGATGCTGTGCGAGCGCGCCGGCGGTCCTACGATCGAGTTAGTGCCGACGCGCTGACGCCGGGTGAATCGGCAGCCCTGATCACGGCGGTCATCAAGGAGTGCAAGTCATGACCCAAACCCCTCAACTCGACCAAGCTGTCTGGCGCAAGTCGAGTTACAGCAATGGGGATGGCGGCGCCTGTGTGGAGGTGGCTGACGGCTTCGCGGTCGTCCCGGTCCGTGACTCGAAGGACCCGAGCGTCGGTCACCTGACGGTCGTCCCCGCGTCTTGGTCGGCGCTGCTGTCCACGCTGCGCACGGTCTGAAGCACTCCGCGCGACCCCCGGCCATGCTCGGACCGCCGGGAGCCACCCCGCTCCGTGAACTCCCTTGCAGTGAAAGGTAGTTCGGCAACGTGAAAATGCCCCGACCCGCCGGCGGGTAGCCAACGAGTCGGGGCATTGTTACGGTATTCGGCAACGACCATGAACCAGGGTTCGGCGCGGATGAGTTCCTTGAATCGCTCGTGTGCGGCGCTCCCTTCATCGACCACCTTGTTCGCGCGCTCGCTCCACTCCTTGGGGTCGTAGCCGGGTGTGGTGATCGTGCGCCGGTACTCGATCGGTCCCACGATGCGCAGGAACTCGCGGGTCACATAGGCGTCGACCCACTCGGCGCGGACGATGGCGGGTCGGTCGCAGCGTTCGCCCCGGGCGCGGGGGTTGCAGTAGTAGATGGCGTAGGGGCGCGCGTCGTCGCCCTGGTGCCGGTACACGCGCCCGCCGCAGGCGTCGCAGTGGATCAGGCGCAACAGGAACGCGTCGGCCGAGTCCCGGCGCATGGCGCCGTTCCACTTGTGGCAGCGCTCCGTGACCGCCGCGCCGATCCGGTCGAACTCTTCGCGGGTCAGGATCGGATCCGTGGTGAACAGCACCGGAGCGCCGGCCACGTCCCGCACGGGTGTGCCCGCGTGCATTTCCCACCCGAGCAGCGTGGGGGACGTCAGGATGCCCTTGAGGGTGTTCGCGGTCCATCGGAAGCGTTCGACCACGCGCCCGTTCCTGCCGCCGGACTTCCCGCCGATCGCGCTCCCCTTCTTCTGCGATGTGTAATCGCGCCATGTCGGCTTGTTGTCGGCGTTGAGCCCGTCGGCGATGGATTGCAGCGACGCGCCGGCGAGAAGTTCCCGGATGATGCGCTCAAGCAGTTCGACACCGTACGAGTCCGGTACCGGGGTCATCCCGGCGCCGCCGTGCTCGGCAGGCATCGGTACCGACCGGTAGGCGAACGGGGCACGTCCGCCGCGCCACCGAAGCGGCATGGTCCGCATGGCTGCCCGGGCGCCGGTCACCCGGTCCGAAGTGGACTGGGACTCGACCTGAGCGGCGAACGCGAACAAGGTCAACATCAGCTCGGCGACGGGGTCGACGCTGTCGCGGAAATCGAACGTCATCGGGCCGGACCCGCCGAGTCCTTCGGCGAACACGATCACGATCCCGTGCTCGCGCGCCCACTCGGCGAGCTTGCTCATGTCCGCCATGGACCGAATGGCACGGTCGAAGCGCCAGAACACGATGGCGTCGTACTCGGCCGGCTTGCGCAGCCACTCGCCGAGGTCGGGCCGCTCGAACGGGCTGGTCTTGGACGCGCTGACGTCAAGGTCGCACGCTTCACGCCCGTCGAAGTCGATGCCGAGTGCTGCCGCCGCGCGGTCGTTGGTTTCGCGCTGCCGGTCGACCGAGGTCGTCTCGTCTGTGAGCACTGAGAGTCGGATGGCTCGCAGTCCTCGAAGGGTCGTCGTTTCCATGCCCCGTGTGGGGGTCAACGATGGCTGCGGGGCGCTGAGCAGAGGGGCGACGGACACAGAGAGGCTCCCTGAGTGGTCCGTCCAGTCGCTCTCTATCGGATCGCTCGTCCGCAAAAAAGTGGTGCCTCGCGAGCCGGCGCCGAAGGCGCCCAACAAGCAGCAACGCCGCGCTTGCGACTCTGACTGCCCGTGCTCGCCGCGTTCGCGCCTCGGCCCGCCCGTCCTCGCCGCGCCCCCGACCCGGGCCACTCAGACCTGGCCACATTCGCGACTCCGGCCCTCCGTGCCGCCC
>NZ_KB889562.1:139320-435272 GCF_000372745.1 Embleya scabrispora DSM 41855
AGAGCGGCGGAGCCGCCAGTTTGGACGGTGTGACCCGGAGCGAAGCGGAGGGACACACCGTCCCGAGCGAGGGGCCGCCTTTTTCTCGGAGGAGCGAAGCGGGGGAGAGAAAAAGGTGGTGCCTCGCGAGCCGGCGACGAAGTCGCCCAACAAGCAACCCCTCGCGAGCCGGCGACGAAGTCGCCCAACAAGCAACCCCTCGCGAGCCGGCGACGAAGTCGCCCAACAAGCAGGATTACCGCGCCCATGCCCCGACGTTGTCCCCCGCAACGCACAAGATCGGACCCGGCCGCCCACCGCGATGAGCGCCCCGACCTCGGGAGACCCAGCGATGACCATCCACTCCAGCCCCGACGATCTGGATCGGGACGCCGCCGGTCGGCACCTCGAACGCGAGGCCGAGCTGCATGCCCCGTTCCTGGAGCAGGCCGCCGCGCGCCTGCGCGATCTCGCGCTGTACGGCGACCACACGCTGGCCCGGGTGGACCGCATCCTCGACCTCGGCGGCGGCCCGGGGATCGCCTCCTGCCTGCTGGCTCGCTACTTCCCCAACGCCGACGTGGTCACGGGCGCGCCCAATCCGGGCCTGCTGGCCCGAGCCGGTGCCCGGGCCAGGCGCGAGGGCCTGGGCCACCGGGTTCGCACCCACCGAGTGGACCTGCCCGCCGACCTGCATACGCTGGGCAGCGCCGACCTGGTCTGGGCCGGCGACGTCGTACACCACCTGGGCGACCAACAGGCCGCGTTGGACGCGCTGGCTCGGGTGCTGCGTCCCGGCGGAGTGATCGCGGTCGCCGAACGCGGCCTGGCCCCACGCTTCTTGCCCCGGGACATCGGCATCGGCCGGCCGGGTCTGCAGGCCCGGCTGGACGCCGCTCACGAGGACTGGTTCGCCGAGTTGCGCGCGGCCCTGCCCGGATCCCGCGCCGAGGTCGAGGACTGGCCGGCCATGCTGGCCCGCGCGGGTTTGGTACCCACCGGTTCGCACTCGTTCCTGATCGACCTGCCGTCGCCCCTGGACGCCGCGCCCCGCGAACACCTGTACGCCGAACTGGCACATCGCCGGACCCTGTTGGCCGACCGCCTCGACGGGCGGGACCTGGCCACCCTGGACGCCCTGCTCGACACCGACGCCGACACCGGCATCCTGTGGCGCCCGGACGCCTTCTACCTCGCCGCCACCACCATCCACACCGCCCGCGCCTGCACCCGAAATTGACCCGCGTCCATCACTCGCGCGAGCCCCGGGACCGGATCGACGCACGGGCCCGGCCACCGGACGACCGCGGACATCCGCTCGAGCGGCGGGAAAGCGGGTACGACCGGCACCGAGCCAACCGTGTCCCCGTCCCCGTCCCCGCCGCCCGCCCACTCACCGCCGGTCCGACGCCTCCCCGACCCCAACCGCCGCCCTATCGCCCACTCACTCCACCCGAACCCGCACCGAAGCCCACGCCCACACCCGCGACCGAATCCCTACCCGCACGCGAATCCGCGCCCGCATCCGCGCCCGACCCCGCATCTCCCGAACGAACGCCCTCCCCCGCAGCGGCGCCATCCCCCGCACCACCACCGCTCGCGACCGGCACACCCCGCAGGAACCGGGCGCAGTACCCCGCCGCGACCAGCATCACCACCAACGCCCCGATCGCGGCCGCGTTCAGCCCGTCGCAGAACGCGTCCCGAGCCGAGTCCACCAGCGCCCGTCCGGAGTCTCCCGGCAGGTGCGCCGCGACCGCCTGTGCCCCACCGAGCGTCTCCCGGGCCGGGCCGCTCGGCGCCGTGTCCGCCATCGCGCGGTGATAGACCGCGTCGCCGATCGTGCCGAGCAGCGCCATGCCCAGCGCGCCGCCCAGTTCGCTCCCCGATTCCAACACCGCGGAGGCGGACGCGGCCCGATCGGCCGGCGCGACGCCCATCGCCATCTCGGTCACCTGGCTCATCACCGCGACCACGCCCGCCGCGTACACGGCCGCCCCACTGAGCACCACCCCCAACGAGGACTCCGGCCGCGCCCCGCTCAGCACCGCGAACCCGCCCGCGGCCAGTACGAACCCGCCGCACATCACCCACGCCCGATCGATCCGCCGGGCCAGCACGGTGGCCACCGGAGTGGCCACCGCAACCGCCAGCGATGGCACCAGACTCCACAGCGCGGCCCGCAACGGGCTCATCCCCAGCACCGATTGCAGATACTGCGTGGTGAAGATGGCGAAGCCGACGATCGCGAACATCGACAACACGTTGGCCACCACCGACCCGCCGAATGCCCGCACGCGCAGCAGCTCCAGATCCAACAGGGGGTGTGCGGCGGTGAGTTGACGACGCACGAACAGGGCGCCGACGAGCAACCCGAAGCCGATGCTCAGCACCGGCAGGACGGCCGCGCCGGAGCGGGCGATCTCCTTGATCCCGTACACCACCGGCAACAGCGTGCCCAGCGACAACACCGCGCCGATCAGGTCGAACGGCCCCTGGGCAAGGCCCCGATGGCGCGGCACGAACACCGGGACCAACAGCAGCAGAAGCGCCATCGCCGGCACGTTGATCAGGAAGATCGAACCCCACCAGAAGTGTTCGACGAGCACGCCGGACAGGATCGGCCCGAGCGAGATCCCGCCGGTCATCACGGCCGTCCAGATCGCGATCGCGGTCCCGCGCTGCCTGGGGTCGGCGAACATGGTGCGAATCAGCGCGAGCGTGGACGGCATCAGCGCCGCGCCGCCCACACCCAGCAGCGCCCGGGTCGCGATCAACGTCTCCGCGTTGTGCGCGTACGCCGCCGCCAGCGACGCGCCGCCGAACAACGCCGCGCCCACCAGCAGCAGTCGGCGGCGGCCGATCCGGTCGCCGAGCGCGCCCATCACGATCAGCAGGCCGGAGAGCACGAATCCGTACATGTCCAGGATCCACAACTGCTGCGTACCGGTGGGCTCCAGCGCGCGGCCGATGAACGGCACCGCGAAGTAGAGCACCGACACGTCCATGCTCACCAGCAGCAGCGGCAACAGCAGAACGGCCAGCCCGATCCACTCCCGCCGCCCCGCCAACGGCACCGACTCGGGCCGCTCGGATGTCTCGATGTTCGTCACTGGAGCTCTCCCCCGCTGATGCACCAATACGGCGTACGCCTTCGAGCGTACAGAGTATGCAAGGCCGACCGGCACATGCAATGGCGCCACCACCTGGGCAGATAAAGGCTTATTCAAGTAGTGCACCGAAACTAGTGCACCAAATCCCCACGCCGTGCGTGCCCTATAGTGCACTGACCGTCGCCCTAGTGCACCGCCGAACCGCCCGCCCCACCGCCCGGGAGGCCCCGATGCCCCGCCCCACCACCGCGACCACCCCCACGGCCCGGATCGTCGCCGAACTGCGCCGCCGGATCGAGACCGGCGAGTTGCGGCCCGGCGACCGGGTCCCCTCCACCCGGGCGATCACCGTCGAGTGGGGCGTGGCGATGGCCACCGCCACCAAGGCCCTGACCGCGCTGCGCGAGGCCGGCCTGGTTCGCGCCGTACGTGGCATCGGTACCGTGGTCGCCGACCACCCCGATCGCACCGGCCGCACCGAGGGCGCCGACCGCCCGCGTCCGCGCGCCGCGACCATCGCCGTACCGCCCGTGCATCCACCGCGCACCGACGCCGAACTCACCCGCGAACGTGTCGTGTCGGCGGCCGTGGCGATCGCCGACGAACGCGGCCTGGCCGCGGTGTCGATGCGCCAGATCGCCGCCGAACTGGGCGTGGCCGCGATGACCTTGTACCGGCACGTGCCCGGCAAGGAGGATCTGCTCGCGGCGATGGCCGACAGCGCGTTCGCCGAGCAGCCCATCCCGTCCCACGAGCGGGTGGGCTGGCGGGCCCGGTTGGAGATTTCGGCCCGGTTGCAGTGGCGGATGTACCGCGAACACCCGTGGCTTGCCCAGGTCATGTCGATGACCCGCCCGCTGCCGACCATGCGCGGCATGGCGCATGTGGAGTGGGCGATGGCCGAGTTCACCGGGCTGTCGCCGCAGGTGATGGTGCACATCGCGGTGACGATGTTGAACTACGTACGCGGTACCGCCGTCAACATCGCGGCCGAGTTCGAGGCCGAGCGGGCCACCGGCATCTCCAGCGAGGAGTGGATTCAGGCGCAGGACGAGACGATGGACCTGATCCTGCGCAACGGTCACTTCCCGATGTACGCCGCCGCGCTCAGCGATCCGGAGGTGGAAATGGACCTCGATTCGCTGTTCGGCTTCGGACTCGACTGCCTGTTGGACGGCATCGCCCTGCTGCTCCCCCCGACCGGGTGAGCGGGCCGCACCCGAACGGCGGGGTGTCGAGCACCGCTCACCCGCGCGGCAGGGTCACCAACCGCAGGAAGAACTCGTCGATGCCGCGCACCGCCGCCAGGAACGACTCCAACTCCACCGGCTTGGTCACGAACGCGTTGGCGTGCAGGTCGTAGCTGCGCCGTACGTCGTCCGGCGCGGCCGACGTGGTCAGCACCACCACCGGGATCGTCCGCCACCGCTCGTCGGCCTTCATCGCCGACAACAACTCGCGGCCGTCCATCCGCGGCATGTTCAGGTCCAGGATCACCAGGTCCGGCCGGGGGTGGGCGCGCAACCACTCCAGGGCCTCCATGCCGTCCGCGGCCCGGCACAGCGTGTGTCCCCCATCGCGATCGAGCAACGCCTCCTCGATCATCAACGCGTCGCCCGGATCGTCCTCCACCAGCAACACCGTCAGCGTTCCTGCCATCGCGGTCCGGCTCATCGCACCACCTTCGGTCGCCCCGACCGACCCGCTCCCCGGACCGGCATCACTCGACGAATTCGGCGCGCTCGCACCACCGACCCGCGTCACGAAGGCTAACGCCTCTCGTCCGTCGCGCAGGCGGGCGCACCGCACCCGCCGCTCACATCCTTGACGCCGCCCATGACATGGCCCATCGTGGTGCGCCGACCACACTCGGCGACCAGGGGGAGCACGCCATGCGGATGAACACGGTCGAGAAGATCGTCGTTGCCGGCCCCCTCCGCCGAGCGCCGCAGATCTGGTACGAGACGCCGTTGCTGCTGCGCCTGGGCGGGCGGCTCGACCCCGGTGCGCACGCCCTGGAGATCGGTTGCGGCACCGGCCGGGGCATCGAGCTGATCCTGAACCGGTTCGGCGCCGCTCGGGTTGACGGCATCGACCTGGACTCCGCGTTGCTCGCCAAGGCCCGCCGACGCTGGCACGGCAACAGCCGGGTGGCGCTGGTCGAGTGTTCGGCCACCGACCTGCGGGCCGGCATCGGCGCGGCGGACGCGAGCTACGACGCCGTCTTCGACTTCGCCATTGTGCACCACATCATCGACTGGCGTGCCTGTCTGGCCGAGGTAGGCCGGGTATTGCGCCCCGGCGGCCGGTTCTACTTCTCCGAGATGACCGCTCGCGCGCTGGCCCGGCCCAGCCTCGCCTTCCTGTTCGACCACCCCACCGAAGACCGGTTCGGCGATCGGGACTTCCTCGACGAACTCCCCCGGCACGGGCTCGACGTGATCGGCAGCAAGTCCCTGCTCGGCGACTACTTCTTCGGCGTGGCCCGCCGTCGCTGAGCGGCCGACCGTCGCCGAGTCCCGACCGTCGCCGGGCGGGCCGCCGGCACCGAGCGGCCGAGTCCGGCCGGTGCGCACCCCACGTCGACCGGGGCTAGGATTTTCCGGCCATGCACACACCACATCCCACCTTCACGAGTTTCGTCGCGGTCGGTGACTCCTTCACCGAGGGCATGTCCGATCTCGCCGCCGACGGCACCTACCGCGGTTGGGCCGACCTGCTCGCCGACCGGCTGTCCCTCGACACGCCGACGCTGCGCTACGCCAACCTCGCCGTGCGCGGGAAGCTGATCCGGCAGATCGCCGACGAACAGGTCGACACCGCCGTCGCGCTCGGCGGCGACCTGATCACCCTCGCCGGCGGTCTGAACGACGTGCTGCGCCCGCGTTGCGACGTCGGCGCGGTCTGCGCGGTGTTCGAACAGGCCGCCGCCAAGCTCGCCGCCGGCGGCGCGCATCTGGTGCTGTTCCGCAGCACCGACCCCACCCGCCGGCTGCGCTCCTCGGCCCGACTGATGCCCCGGATCGAGCAGTTGGTCGCCTTCGTGGACACCGTCGCCGCGCGGCACGACGCCACCGTCGTCGACCTGTTCACCGCGCGCGTGTTCGACGACCCTCGAATGTGGGCCGACGATCGTCTGCATCTGTCCACCGAGGGGCACCGCCGAGTCGCCGAGGCCACCGCACAGGCCCTGGGCCTGCCCGTCGAGTACGACTGGCGCGCGCCGCTGCCCGCCGCCGCGCCGCGGGCCTGGACCGATCGCCGACGCGCCGACGTGCGCTGGGCCAGGACCCATCTGGGCCCGTGGCTCGCCCGCCGCGCCACCGGCCGCTCCTCCGGCGACGGCCGCCCGCCCAAGCGCGCCGATCTCACCCCGTGGCGGTGAACGTGCGCCCGGGCGGGCACACCCTGCGCAGGAGAGCCACCCCCGAGGAACGGCCCGCGATCCGTGCTGGTTAGGTATACCTAACTGGCACGGCACCAGTCGCACAGTGCAGGTGAGGAGAACCTCCATGGCGGAACGCCCGGTACGCAAGAACCGCAAACTGATCGAACTCCAGGTACACAGCAGCGAACGGGTCGGTCCGCACCTGGTCCGGATCGTCGCCGGCGGCGACGGATACCGACACTTCACCGACAACGGCTACACCGACGCCTACGTCAAGGTGCTCTTCCCGCTGCCCGGGGTGACCTACCCCGAGCCGTTCGACATGGAGACCATCCGTGCCGAACTCCCGCGCGAGGACTGGCCGCGCACCCGTACCTACACCGTGCGCGCGAACAACCCGAACACCGGCGAGCTGACCATCGACTTCGTCCACCACGGCGACGAGGGCCTGGCCGGCCCGTGGGCGGCGAGTGCGCGCCCCGGCGACACGCTGCGTCTGATCGGCCCCGGCGGCGCCTACGCGCCCGACCCCGAGGCGGACTGGCACCTGTTCATCGGCGACGAGAGCGCGTACCCCGCGATCAGTGCCTCGCTGGAACGGCTCCCCGCCGCGGCCAAGGCGATCGCCCTCCTGGAGGTGGGCACCGCCGCCGAGGCCCCCACCGGCACCCTGCCCGCCACCCACCCCGAGGTGGATCTCGACCTCGCCTGGATCACCCGCGACGCGGGTCCCGATCTGCTCGAGGCGCTGCGCAAGCTCGACTTCCCCGCCGGCCGGGTGCACGCGTTCGTGCACGGCGAGGCCGGCGTGGTCAAGGAGTTGCGCCGACACCTGGTCGACGAGCGCGGGGTCGAGCGCGCCGACATCTCCTTCTCCGGCTACTGGCGCAAGGGCCGCGACGAGGACGGCTTCCAGGCGGACAAGGCCGCCGAGAAGGCCGCCGAACGCGCCGCCGAACCGCGCGCCTGACCCGCGACCGGCGGTCGGCGACCCGGGGTGGGCAACCGTCCCGGGCCGCCGAGCGGGTCGCCTACGAGCGTTCACCCGTCCGGTTGCCGACAATTGTGGCAAACCTCCGGAACGGGCCACGCCACGCGGGTGAAAGGGCGCATCGGGCACTACCGCGCGCGACGACGCCGGCACAAGGTAAGGCGCATGAGACATCCACCACATGCCCTCCTCGCCATCGCGACCGCCCTGACCCTCACCGCGGCCGGCGCGGCCGGCGCACACGCGAGCGACGCCCGGCCCACTCCCGGCGCACCCGGCATCGGCGACCCGCTACTGCCGCTGAGCGGCAACGGCGGCTACCGCGCCGACCATTACACGCTGGACTTCGACTGGCGGGCCCCCGGCGCGGCGTTCCCGGCGACCACCACCATGGAGGCCACCGCCACCCAGGCGCTGTCCCGGTTCGACCTCGACTTCGCGGGCAACACGCTCGGCCGCGTCACGGTCGACGGCAGGGCCGCGACCGCCACCCGCGAGGGTGACGAGCTGGTGATCACCCCGGCCCGACCGTTGCCCAAGGGCCGCTCGTTCACGGTGCGCGTCGAGTACACCGCCGACCCCACCCAACAGCGGCACCGCGACGACGCGATCGAGACGTTCGGCTGGATTCCCACGCCCGACGGCACGGTGATCTACCCGCAACCCGACGGCGCCAAGATGATCTTCCCGAGCAACGACCATCCCAGCCTGCGCACCCGCACGACGGTCGACATCACCGCCGCCGACGACCTCGTCGCGCTGTCCAACGGCACTCTCACGCACAAGCGCCGGGTCGCACCGGGCCGCACCCGCTGGACCTACGACAGCCGGCAACCCGTGGCCGGCCAGCTCTTCCAGCTCGCCGTCGGCAAGTACACGCCGATCGACGGCCGGGCCGCCGACGGCACCCGACTGCGCGACGCGGTGCCGCCGCAACTGGTCGACCAGGTCGAGCAGTACCGCTCGCTGACCCCCCGTCACCTGGCCTGGGTGGAGAGCAGGCTCGGCCCCTACCCGTTCGACAGCTACGGGCTGCTCGTGGCGGACACCGACCTGGGCGTCGCGCTGGAGACCCAGTCGTTGTCCCTGATCCCGAAGGCCGACCTGCTGGGCGACAGGATCAACGCCGAACGCAACATGGTGCACGAACTCGTACACCAGTGGACCGGCGACAGCGTGGCCATGAAGCGCTGGTCCGATTTGTGGCTGAGCGAGGGGCACGCCCGCTACTACGAGCGGGTCTACAGCGAGGAGAACGGCGGCGCCAACCTCGAGGCGCTGATGCGCGATGCCTACCGGCAGCACGACATCTGGCGCCGTGACACCGGCGCGCCCGCCGAGCCCACCGAGCCCAACCTGTTCAAGCGCATGCGCTACGACGGCTCGGCACTGGTCTTGTACGCGCTGCGCATCGAGGTCGGCGCGGACACCTTCGCCCGGATCGAGCGCGCCTGGACCACCCGCTACCGAGGCCGCGCCGCGGGCACGGCCGACTACATCAAGCTCGCGTCCGAGGTTGCCGGACGCGACCTGGCCCCGTTCCTGAACCCGTGGCTGTACGGCTCCCACGCGCCGCCGATGCCCGGTCATCCCGACTGGACGGTCGACCCGGCCTGAGCGGGCCCGATCCGGTGACGCGGCGGTCGGCGAACGAGCAGGCCGCCGCGTCGGCGTATCGGCGTGTCGGCGTATCGGGCAAGCCGATCGAGGTCGGAAAGCGGCTTGGCGCACCGCACGTCCCGTGATAGAAACTGGAACGAACGTCCCACTTTATTTTTTCTATCGACGGGAAATCCCGTGCGCAACCCCTACCGAGACATCTTCACCGCGCCCGGCGCCAAGGGATTCTCGGCAGCCGGCTTCATCGCCCGCATGCCCATCTCGATGACCGGCATCGGCATCGTCACCATGCTCTCCGAACTGCGCGGCGAGTACGGCCTCGCCGGCGCCGTGGCCGCCACGTTCGCGCTGGCCACCGCGCTGATCGCACCGCAGATCTCGCGCATCGTGGACCGCTACGGCCAGGGCAGGGTACTCGTCCCGGCCACCGCCGTCAGCGTCCTGGCGATGGGCGTACTGCTGCTCTGCGCCCGCTACGACGCCCCGGACTGGACCCTGTTCGCGTGCGCGGTACCCGCCGGCTGCATGCCCAGCATGGGCGCCATGGTCCGCTCCCGCTGGCTGGTGCTGTACCGGGGCTCGCCGCACCTGCACACCGCGTTCTCGTTCGAGTCCGTCGTGGACGAGCTGTGCTTCATCCTCGGCCCGATCATCGCCGTACAACTCTCCGTCGCGGCGTTCCCCGAGGCCGGCCCACTGGCCGCGATCGTCTTCTTCACCGTCGGCGTGCTGCTGTTCATCGTGCAGCGCGGCACCGAGCCCCCGCCGCACCCGCGCGTCGCCGGCAAGACCACGTCGGTGATGCGCATCCGCGGCCTCCAGGTGCTCGTGGTCACCCTGATCGCGATCGGCGCGATCTTCGGCACGGTGGACGTGGTCACCATCGCGTTCGCCGAGGAGCACGGCCAACGCGGCTCCGCGAGCTTCGTGTTGGCCACCTACGCGGCCGGCTCCTGTGTGGCCGGAATCGCCTTCGGCGCCTTCAGGTTCGCCACCCCGCTGCCCCGGATGTTGCTGATCAGCATCGGCTGCACCGCCGTGACCATCCCGCCGCTGCTGCTCGCGGGCAACCTGCCCGTACTCGCCGCGACCGTCTTCGTCGCCGGCATGTCGATCTCGCCCACCATGATCCTGACCATCAGCCTGGTCGAGCGCCTGGTCCCGCCCGCACGGCTGACCGAGGGAATGACCTGGACCACCACCGGCATCGGTATCGGCGTCGCGGCCGGCTCCTCGCTGTCCGGCATGGTCGTCGACCACTTCGGGGCTCGGGCGGGCTTCGGCGTCGCCGCCGGCGCGGCCCTGCTCGCGGCCTCGGTGGCCCTCGGTGGATACCGTGTGCTGCGCCGCACCGCGCCGCGCGCGACCACCGTCGCGCACAGCGGCTCGTTGGCCCGCGCCACCCCCGTACGAGAAGGTGAACCCCACTGATCGAGGAAGCCGTCGACGGCCGCCGAGCCAAGGGCGACCGCCGCCGTCGGGCGCTGATCGAGGCCACGCTGCGCGTGGTCGAGCGCGACGGTGCGGCCGGGGTCAGCCACCGCACCGTCTCGCGCGAGGCGGGCCTGCCGACCAGTGCCTCCACGTACTACTTCGCCGGCGTCGACGACCTGCTCACCGCGGCGCTCACCTCGTGCATGACCGCGGACGCGATACACGTGCGCTCGATCGCCGCCGCCCCCGGCGACACCAGGCGCGCACTGGCCGAACACCTGAACCACATCTGCACCTCGCCCGGCCTGTTGGTCGCCGAGTACGAGCTGTTCCTGCTCGCCGCCCGGCGACCGGAGCTGCGCGAGTCCACCGATCACTGGATGGCCGCGGTCACCGACTTCGCGCTGCGCTTCACCACCGACCCGGTCCGGGTCCGGGTCTTCGTCGGCGCCCTGGACGGCCTGCTCATCCAGGCCCTGCTCACCGACGCGCCGCCGAGCACCGACGAGTGGGAGGCGATGATCCGCGACCTGTTGCCGGGCCCGTGCCTGGCACCGTCACCGCCGGCCCACACCGGGTAGGCGCGACGCGACCCGGTTGGGCCAGAATCGGGGCATGTCCCGACGCACCCCACGCCCTCGACCGAACGCCGTCACCGCGAGTTCGCCGTGCCCATGCGGCCTGCCCGACACCTACGGCGCGTGCTGCGGCGCACGGCACGCCGGTTCCCCCGCGCCCACCGCGGAATCGCTGATGCGCTCGCGCTACAGCGCGTTCGCCGTGCACGACGCGGCCTACCTGCTGCGCACCTGGCATCCCGACACCCGGCCGCAGCGGGTCGATGTGGACGAGCACACCCGGTGGCTGGGCCTGGAGGTGCTCGCGAGCACCGACGGCGGGCCGTTCCACCAGGAGGGCACCGTCGAGTTCATCGCGACCTACCGCGAGCACGGACACCGGGACACACTGCGCGAGCACAGCCGGTTCGTCCGCCACGACGGCGCCTGGGTGTACGTCGGCCCGCTGCCTCGCTGATGCCTCAGGCGCCGATCAGGCGGCTCTCGATCCGCACCGCCGGGGACAGGTCACGCAGCCGCTTGGTCAGGTCCTCGCCCGCCTCGCGCAGCGCGTCCAACGTCATCGGCGCCAGCCGCTCCAACAGGAACAGCGCCTCGGTGGTGTCCTCGGTGATCCGGGTGCGCACACACTGGCGCCAGTTCCATCGGCGGCAGGTGACGCCCTCGTCGTCGCACCACACCACCTCGCCCGGCGAGGGATGGTCGATCGCGGGCACCCCGGCCTCCAGGACCTCGAACGGCTCGGTGCCCTCGGCCCGGAGCAGGCGGGCCGCGCCGCGGTAGCGGGACAGGTCCTCGCCGCCCACCGGCAGCACGTGTCGCACCGAGACCACGTTGTACAGGTCGACCAGGCGGTTCACCTCGGGCAGCCCGCCGCGCCGCATCAGCGCCTCCACCGAGCAGCGGGTGCGTTGCGGTTTGGCACCGAAGGCCCGGTACGCCTCCCGCCACGCGATGACGTTCGGGTGCTCCTCCGGCGGGGTCACGGGCAGCGACAGGGTCGCCTCGGCCAGCGCGGCGCGGGAGCCGTCGTCGCTCGGGCCGCCCGGCAGCCCGGTGGCGACCAGGGCCAGGACGACCGCGTCGGGACGCAGCGCGTGCACGGCCGGGTCGATGGTGATGGACGTGAGCACGTTCGGCTTCTCCTCCGCGAGCTGTCGACCCGATCGGGCCGTGGTCCATTAGTGTGAACCACATGGAACAAAATAATGACCCGTTGGCCGATCCCGGTCAAACCGCGGTCAGCCGCGCGATCGCGGCCAACGTCCGCGCCGCTCGCACCGCGCGCGGCTGGTCCCTGGAGGCGCTCGCGACGCGCAGCGGCCTGAGCAAGGGCGCGCTCGTGGGCGTCGAACAGGGCCGGGGCAACCCTGGCGTGCTCACCCTGGCCCGGATCGCCGACGCGCTCGGTCTGCCGCTGACCGGCCTGGTCGACCGGGCGCCCGCGCCGATCGTCGAGGTGGTCCCGGCGGGCGCCGGCACCCGGTTGTGGCGGGGCGAACACGGCGGCCACGGCGACCTGTTGATCGGCAGCGACCCGCCGGTCTCGGCCGAGCTGTGGCGCTGGACGCTGGCGCCCGGCGACACGCACGTCAGCGCGGCGCACGGCGCGGGCGTGCGGGAACTGGTCACCGTCCTGGACGGCACCCTCACCCTGGAGGTGGCCGGCGAGCGCGTCGACGTCGCCACCGGCGCGTGTGCGCGTTTCGCGGCCGACCGGGCACACGCCTACCGCAACGAGGGCACGAGCGCCGCGCGGTTCGTCGGCGTCGTGCTCCTGCCCGGCCGGCCTGACCTCGGCTGAGCACACCGACGCCGCCGCGTCGGGCAGCGGCGCGGCGGCCGCCGCGCTACACCTCGGCCGTACCCCACTCGGTGACGGCCAGTTCGTCGCCGACCGACAACTTGCCCGGCCGCAGTACGGCGAACTTGCCGCCGAAAGCCACCCCGCCCTGGGGCGCGCGCCGGTAGTCGGCGAAGGCGCGCAGCGGTTCCCGGCCCGCCTTGATGCCGGTCTCCTGGTCCACCAGCGTGACCGCACAGCGGATCGCGAGCTTGGCGTAGCCGAGTTCGGCCTCGCCGACCGTGCATCGGCGGACCCGGTCCTCGGTATGCGGCTCGGCCCAGCCCTCGACCACGACGTTGGGCCGGAAGCGGGTCATCGGCAGCGGCGCCTCGCCACGCTCGCCCAGGCGGGCGTTGAGCAGGTCCAGCGAGGTGCGCGAAAGCATGTGCAGCGGCGAGCTGTCCGCGTAGCCGGCGGTGCCCGGGATCGCGCCGTCGGTCACCCGCGCGTGCTCCGGCGGCACGCGGACCAGCCGGCTTTCCGCGCCGAGCGCCTGCGACAGCCAGTCGGCGGCCGCGTCGCCCTGGTCGATGCCCCGGAACGGGTTGCCGAACAGGTGCACGTCGCCCCGGGGACCGGTGGTGTCCACCTCGATCGTCACCGGGGCGGCGTCGGGTCGACGCAGGGTGAGGCGTTCGCCGGCGGCGTCGATGTGCGGGCGGATCCTCGCCAGTTGCGGATCGCGGCGCTGGGTGCGGAAGACGCCGTCCCCGTCGACCACCATGAAGGCGCGGTCGTGGGCGAGGCCGGCGGGGGTCAGCAGCGCCCGCTCGCACGGCGTGCCGGCGCAGCCCTTGATCGGATAGCAGATCAGTTCGACGACTGTGGCCATCGTGCGACCCTATCGACGGCGATCCCGCTCGGGCGCGCCGGCCCACCGGGCGCCGCGCCCGCCCGGGCGTATCGTGCCGGCCGTTCGCGCCGGACGTTCGCGCCGGACGGCGCGGCCACGGACCGGGCGCGGCCTCGGCGTCGCACGATCGGAGGGACCGCGCGCAAGCGTGGGATCGCCCGCAACCGTCGGAGCGCGCGCGGCCGCTCACGCGTCGGCCGGATGCAGTTCCTTCCAGACTCGCTGGGCGAACACCGTCTCGCCCGCGAAGCGATCGGCGTCGGCGGCGGTGGCGAGCCAGCCGACGATCTCGCCCGGGATGTCGGGCGTGGCCGCGGTGAAGTTGGCCTGGAGGTGGCCGCTCGATCCACGAGCCTTCTGCGACTCGGTGAGCACAAAGCCGGGGTCGACGTTGAACGCGCGCAGCCCACGCTCGCGATACTCCGCGTGCAGTACGCCGGCGACCCGCCCGAACGCGGCCTTGGACGCGGCGTAGGCGACACCCCAGCCGCCCGCGCCCGCCGGACCGGGCGGATTCAGTCGGGCCGAGCCCGAGGTCATGTTCATCACGTGGCTGCGCGGGTGTTCGAGCAGGTGCGGCAACAGCCTTTGGATCAGCACGAGTTGATGGAGGTAATTGCCCACGAGCAGGTCCTGCGCGGCCTCGATCGGCAGGTCGAGGATTCGGTCCATCGCACCGGGGCCTTGGTGAATGGCGTTGTTGAAGAGCAGGTCGATCCGACCCCAGGCGTCCAGGGCCGCGTCGCAGGCGTCGAGGATGGAGCGCCTGTCCATCAGGTCCATGCGAATCGGCAGCGCCCGCCGGCCCAGCGCCTCGATCTCGCCGGCGGTGGTCTCCAGGCTGCCGGGAATCGCGAACGGCGTCGGATCCGCCGTGGACGAGGTGGGCCCGCCGCGGCCCTCCCCCTCGCGGACGGTGCGGGCGGTAAGTACGACGTCGTAGCCGGCGCGGGCCAGGGCGATGGCTCCGCAACGGCCGATGCCGCGGCTGGCGCCGGTGACGAGAGCGACGGGAGTGTGGTGAGGCATGCGCCGACCATGCCGGATTACCTTGACGGAGTCCAGTAAATCTCCACGGAAACTCCGCCCTGGTCCGCCCCCCACGCCGCTCGGGAGGCGTGGCGCTCTAGGCTCCGTTCATGATCAACTCTGTGGGACTCGTCATCTTCGATTGCGACGGCGTCCTCGTCGACAGCGAGCCGATCGCCATCCGCGTGCACGTGGCACTGGGCGCCGAGCACGGCTGGCCGCTCACTCCGGCCGAGGTGATCGAGCGGTTCGTCGGCCGCTCCTCGACGTCGATCGCCGAGCAGATCGCCGAGCGCGTCGGGGCGGACACCGCCGCCGAGTGGACGCGTGGTTTCGAGCGCCTGCACCGGATCGAGGTGGACACCGCGCTGAGTCCGGTCGAGGGCATCGAGTACGCGGTGGACACCCTCGCCGAACTCGGCCTGCCCACGTGCGTGGCCTCCAGCGGAAGCCACGACAAGATGGCGCACACCCTGGGCCGCACCGGCCTGTACGACCGGTTCGCCGGCCGGATCTTCAGCGCGAGCGAGGTCGCCCACGGCAAGCCCGCGCCCGACGTGTTCCTGCACGCCGCGGCCCGCATGGGGGTGGCCCCCGAGCGGTGCGTGGTGGTCGAGGACAGCGTCAACGGCCTGCTCGCGGCCCGCGCGGCCGGGATGCGTTCGTTCGCCTACGCGAGCGACCTGATCGCGCCGCACCTGCTGGAGGGTCCGAACACCACCGTCTTCAAATCCATGCGCGACCTGCCGGCCCTGGTCACCGATTCGGGCCGACCCCCGACGACGCCATCGGCGTGATCAGCGAAACAGCTCGCGCAGTGCCCCGGCCACCTGGGTGGGCGCCTCCTCGGCCATGAAGTGCCCGCACGAGACCGTGGTGTGCCGCAGGTCCGGCGCCCATGCCCGCCACCGGGCCGCCGCGTCGAAGCCCAGCGCGGTACCCCGGTCCTGTTGGAGTACGGCCACCGGCATCCGCAGCCGCCGACCCGCCACGCGGTCGGCCTCGTCGTGTTCGACGTCGATGAACGCCGAAGCGCGGTAGTCGGCCACGATCGAGGAAATCGCCTCTCGCGAGGCCCGCAGATAGGCGGCCCGGATGTCGGCGGGAATGGCCGCCGGATCGTTGGTCCACAGGTCCGGGAAGTGGCCGACGAAGGCGTCCGGGTCGCCACCGATCAATGCGCCGCGTCCGCCGGCACGCCGCCGCCGCGCAGGTCCTGGAACGCCTGCGTCCCGAGGATGTCGACGCGCTCGCCCACCACTTCGTGCGGGCCGAGGGCCGGGTACCGGCCGAGCGGACCGCGCACCATACCCGGGCCGCCGCCGAGCGGGCCGAGCGGCGCTTCGCCCCGCACGAGGCGGCCCGGTTGTGGCGCGCGGCGGTCGACGCGCTGGACCGTGCCCCGGCCGATGCGGGCCCCGACGCCGACCGGGCCCGGGCGCGACTCGAAGCGGTCATGGGGCTGGTCCGGGCGCCGGCGGCCCGTACCGACTTCGCCGCCGCCGATCGACAGGCCGAGGCGGCCGACCGGCTCGCCGAGCGCTACGAGGTCCCGCTCGTCTCGGTCTTCACCGACGGCTGGGCCGCGCTGCGGCTGACCGCCCCGATTCGGCGGCAGCCGCGTACCGGGCTCTCGCGGCCCGGCTGCCGGATACCGGCATGCACGGATTGGCGGACGGTTTCCTGTCGTTCGCGCTCGCGTGCCTGCGAGTCCAGGCGGACCACCCGGTCGAACCGACACCGGAGGCCGAGGCCGACCCGGACGCACCCTGGATTCGTCCGCTCGAACTGCTCGCGCTCGGACGGCGGGACGAGGCGGCCCGGGCATTGCGACGGTTGCCCGAGTCACCTCGCGACCTGCTCCTCGAAGCCCGCCTGTGCCTGGCCGCGAGGGCCGCGCTCGACGACCGGCCGGCAATGGCCCGGATCCACGCCGACCTGCTGCCCGCGTCGGCCGAACTGGCGGGCGCAGGCAGCGGGTTGCTCACGCTGGGACCCGTCGCCCGGCATCCGGGCGACCTGTGCACGGCGACCGGCCGACCCGACCGGGCCCGCGAACACTACCGGCGCGCACTCGAACCGGCCCACCGGGCCGCGGCGCCGCACTGGGCCGCCGCGGCCCGTAGCGCACTCGAAGGGTCGGCAAACGGCTGAGCCCGTTCGGTACCCGGGCACGAGGACAACCGCCACACACCACACCGCCACCCCGACCCGACCCGACCAGCCGGCACCGCCGGACATCGCCGAATCGGGCCGAGTCGTCCCGGACCGTGCCTCGCCGTGCCGGCGAAGCGACCGCGCTGCGATTCCCTTCCGCTGCCTGCCCGATGCGGTGGGCGCGGCGAGGAGCCCGCAGGGCGGATCTCGGCGGTGGCGGAGCGGCGCGGCCGAGATCCGCCGGACGAGGTTCAAACCGTGTCCGCCGCCTCGGCCTCGTCCGCAGCGGCGACCCGGGTGACCACCTCGACCGCCCGGTCGGCCGGCACGCCCAGCGCGACCAACGAAGCCACCGCCTGGTCCACCGCGGTCACCTTCACGTCCTCGTTCACCGCCTGGAGCAGTGCCACGCACATCCCCTCCAGCGCGAGCGCCAGCACCGGCGCCGGCAGGTGGTCGGCGAACACGCCGGTGCGCTGACCCGCGGCGATCAGTTCGATCGAACGCTCCCGCACCGGCGCCAACATGGCCGGGATCCCGCCGTCGTCCAGATTGCGCTGGGCGAAGCTGATCAGCAGCCGATATCGATCACCGCCGCGCCAGGCGGCGAGATCGAAGCGGGCCACCGCCTCCTCGGGCGAGTCCTCGTCCCGCATCGCGCCCTCGACCGCACCCAGGATGTCCCGCCGTGCCTCCTCGGCCAGGCCCGCGACCAGCGCCTCACGGCTGGGGAAGTGCCCGTACACGGTGCGCCGCACCACGCCCGCCGCCCGCGCGATGTCGTCCATCGACGCGTCCGCGTCCCGGATCAGTTCGGTCCGGGCCACCGCCAGGATGCGCGCCCGATTGGACTGCGCGTGGCGCCGACGAGGCGGCGTGGCGGCGGCCGCCTGCGCGTGGCCGGCCTCGGCCGGAGCCCGCTCGGCTCCCGGTTTCGTCTGCATCGCGCGTTCCTTCCTGGGGTGACCTGGAGCCTGCCAGAAATTCGCTCCCGCCGGCATCGATCCCCGCGCCGAGTCGGAGAATCACCCGATTCACACCGACTTGTTCCAGCATATTTGCACAGCGTTGTGCAATCAACTAAGTTGCACATTGTTGTGCAATTACTGCGGCTACGCCGGCCGCCTGTCCCGAAAGGCGGATTGATGTCCGTATTCGCCACCACGCCGGTCGACCGGATGGACCGGCCGTACTCGCGCCGCTGGTGGGCGCTGGGCGTGCTCTGCCTGAGCCTGCTGATCATCGTCATGGCCAACACGTCGCTGATCGTGGCCGCGCCCGACATGACCCGCGATCTGGGCCTGTCCAGTCGCGACCTGCAATGGGTGATCGACGCCTACACCGTTCCGTACGCGGCGCTGATGCTCGTGTTGGGCGCGATCGGCGACAAGTACAGCCGGCGCGGCGCGCTGATCACCGGCCTGGTGATCTTCGCGGCGGGCTCGATCGGCGGTTCGCTGGTGCACTCGACGTCGGGCGTGATCATCGCTCGCGCGGTGATGGGCCTGGGTGCCGCGGTGATCATGCCCGCGACGTTGTCCCTGTTGGTCGCGTCCTTCCCGCGCAGCGAGCGGGCCAAGGCGATCACCGCGTGGACCGCGACCTCGGGCCTGGCGATCGCGCTCGGCCCGCTGCTCGCGGGCTGGTTGCTGGAGAGTCACGCGTGGGGTTCCACGTTCCTGATCAACGTGCCGGTCGCGCTGATCGCCGTGGTCGCCGCGCTGTTCGTGGTCCCGCCGTCGAAGGCGCACGACTACGGCCGGCTCGACCTGGTCGGCGGCGCGCTGTCGATCGCGACGCTGGGCTCGCTGGTCTACGCGATCATCGAGGGTCCGCACTTCGGCTGGGGCGGCGGCCCGGTGGCCGCGCTGGTCGTCTTCGTCCTCGGTCTGGCCTCGTTCATCGCGTGGGAACTGCGGCACCCGCGCCCGATCTTCGACCTGCGCAAGTTCGGCGAGCGGGTGTTCTCCGGCTCGATGCTCGCCGTACTGCTGTTCTTCCTGGGCACCTTCGGCGCGATCTACTTCCTCACCCAGCACCTGCAGTTCGTGCTCGGGTACAGCCCGCTGGAGACCGGTGTGCGACTGCTGCCGCTGGCCGGCGCGGTGTGCCTGGGCGCGATCGCCACCGGGCAGCTCACCCCGCGGCTGGGCATGCGGGTGACGGTGACCACCGGCATGGCGCTGGGCACGATCGGTGTGCTGCTGATGACGCGCGTCTCGGACGGCTCCGGCTACGCCGACTTCCTGGCTCCACTGCTGCTGCTCGGTGTCGCCATCGGCCTCAGCGTGTCGCCGTGCACGGAGGCGATCATGGGCTCGTTCCCGGAGAACGAACTGGGCGCGGGCGGCGGCGTCAACGACACCGCGGTGGAACTGGGCGGCGCCCTGGGCATCGCGATCCTGGGCTCGGTGCTGGCCACCTCCTACGAGTCGGAGCTGACCAAGGCCGTCGAGGGCAAGCTGCCGCCGGCCGCGATGGACGTCGCCACGGATTCGATCGGCGGCGCGCTCGCCGCGGCCGATCAGGTCGGCCGGGTCGCGGGCCCGCAGCAGGCTCACGCACTGGTCCAGGCCGCCGATCACGCGTTCACCCAGGCGGTCGCGCACACCAGCCTGGTCGGCGGGATCGTACTCGCCGTGGGCACGATCCTGGTCGGCCTGATCCTGCCGAACCGGGCCCGCACCCAGGCGGCGCGCGCGGACGTGACGGACGAAAGTACTGACGCGCCGGAGCGGGAGAAGCAGTCGGTGGGCTGAGCCACCGGTACGGCGACAAGGGCGGTCGACCTCGCGTCGACCGCCCTTTCGGCTGCCCGAGTCCCGGCCCCGGGCCCGTGTCACCCTCGTGTCAGCCCTTGGGCAGCGTCCGTACCGCGCGGCCCACCCACGCCTCGAAGCGCTGCCACTCGACGATCTGCGCACGGGTCTCCGGCTCCGGCCAGTCGAGCAGCGCGTCGCCCGCGTCGAGCAGATCCCAGTAGGGATGGTGGTCGTCGGTCCGGCCGGACGCCTTCGTGTAGGCGGGCAGGAACTCCTCTGCGACGGCCACCCCGTGGGTCAGCGCGAGATTGAGCCGGAACCGCGCCAGGTCGATGCCGCGCGGGCCGACACATCCGGTGGTCCAGTCCACGACCCCGGCGATCCGCTCGTCCAGCCACAGCAGTTGCTCCGCGTGGAAGTCCCGGTGGATGAAACCGGTTGCGGCGTCCGGGGGTTCCTCGGCCAGCGCGGCAAACATCCGCTGCCACACGCGCGGGCGCGTGGTCCAGCTCGGCACGGTCCGCGCACCGTCGACCGCCGGGTCGTAGTAGGGCGCGTACGCCGCCGGGTCTGCGTCGGTCGGATCCACCGCATGGATCGTCGCCAGCAACTCGGCCGCGCACGAGAGCAGTACGGCCGGATCGCCCGGCGGCTCGGGCGTGCCGGGTACGCGCGTGGTCAACAGCGCCGGGGTCGGACCGTCGAGGCGGGCCGCGATCAACTCCGGTGCGGGGACGGCGGTGTCCGCCAGCAGCCGCAACGTGCGGGCCTCCCGCTCCGGCCGGTACCACGGGTCGGCGGCCAGTCGGTCGGTGTCATGGAAGACCCGCAGGACCAGGTCGCCGACGGCGTAGAGCCGGTTGGCCCCGACACCCATGGGCTCGATCGGGACGTCGCCGACGAGTTCGCGCAGCCAGGCGAGAGTCTCGGCATTCGGCATGGGCACGGACGGTGCTCCTTCTCCTCGGGTCCGCTTCGCGACGGACCGCCGTGTGGCGAGCCGAGCCGGCGCCGGGCGAACCGGGCCACCGCGTGGCGCTGTGCCGACCAGCCTGCCAGGACCGACGCCGAGCTCGAACTTCACCCGCGCCGAGCGCAAGCCCGCCGGGAGCCGGGCGCGGCGGTACCAGCGGCGACCGGGCTGCCGCCGATCGCGAGCGCGCACCGGGGCCAACCACACAACATGCCCGCCGCCAGGCCGGCGACCACGCATACGCGGCGGGCGCCTCGGCGGTGATGTACGGCGTCGCGGCGCTCGCCACGGCCACCGCCGGGCTCGCGCTGATCCTGGTCCGACCACGCGTCCTGACGCCCGAAGGGGCCTCGACGCAACGGGAGTCGCTGATCATTGGCAGGATCTGGTGCCGCCGGAGTATGTGTTCGAACAGTGGCGTGCATGGGGGATCGGGTGAGTGGGATGGAGTGGCTTCCGTTTCTGCGGACGTGGAGCGAGGAGTGGATCGACGCACTGGAGCCGGAGGAGGCCGAGGTCTTCCCGCAGTCGGCGCGAGCGGCGGGCTGGCTCGGGTACGCGCCGGCCGGCGAGGAGCGCATCCGGGCGCTGGAGGAGCGGTTGGCACAGCCCTTGCCGCCGTCGTACCGCTCGTTCCTCGCGATCAGCAACGGGTGGCGCAACGTGGGCGAGTTCATCTACGCCCTGGGCTCGACCGAACAGGTGGGCCCGTTCCGGGAATTGTCCTCCCAATGGTGCCGGATTCTGCTCGAGTCGGAGGACGACGAGCACTTCCGCGCCGTCTTCGGCCGCGCGCTGCAGATCTCGCTGGAGGGGGACGCCGCGGTGCTGCTGCTGGATCCGGGCGAGGTGGACGCCGACGGCGAGTGGACGGCGTACTTCCATGCCTCGTGGACCGGTGACGTGCCGCGGCGATACGCCGGGTTCGCCGCGTTGATGCGGAACGAGTACCGCTCGTTCCACCGGCTGCGCAAGCCGGACAACGCGACGTCCCGGGCGTTGGAGGTGCGGATCGAGGAGGCCAGGGTGGCCTGTCTGGCCGGCGCGGTGGACGAGCCGCTCGCGGTATTCGAACAGGGCAGCGCGTTCGGCCGCCTTCGTGCGGAGTTGCTCCGCTTTCAACTGCACGCGCTGCTCGGCGGGTCGGTGGAGGCGAAACGAGCCTTCGCCACCATCGTGCGCGGCGAGCAGGACGATCCGGCGCGACGCGCGTTGATCGGCCGCGAACTGGTGCCGGCCTTCGGCGCGCTGGACCGCGATCAACGGCGGCCCGCCCTGGCGCAGAGCATCTTCGAGCGCGAACTCGACGAGCTGCGCGAGCGGTTCGGCGGCGCGGCGATCGGCGACGGTGACCCGGACGGCCCATGGGCAGAGGTGCTCGCGCAGGCTCGCACGGCTGCGGAGGCGGGTGCGGGGGACGCGGCCTGGCGCATGGTACTGGGCGGGCTGCCGCACTGGCGGCCACTGGGCCCGGATCACCTCGCGCCGGTCGCACTGCTGGGCGACCCGGTCCTGGGCCCGCTGTGCACTCCGGAACGGGGTCGCGAACTGCTCGGCCTCACGCGGGCGAGCCGCTGACCGAGCACGGTCGCAGGCCAACAACCTCCGACACGGCGCTCCACAGAGCGGGGGCGGTGCGTGACCGCCCCCGACTCGGCGAGCAAGTCGCGGGCCGGGCTCCACGCGTGAGTCGTGGACCCGGCCCGGCGGGCGCACCGTCGACCCGGCCGGATGAACGAGTCGTGGCCCCGACTCGGCGGGCGCGCCATCGGCCCGGCTACGCGGGCGTCGTGGGCACGGTTTCGCAGGTGAATCGTCGGCCGGGCTCCGCCGACCGAACCGAGCACCCGGACAGCCTCAAGCCGAGAGTGCGTCGGGATCCGGGATCACACACGCGGCGGCGACCTCGTCCAGTGAGAGGTCCAGTTCGAGGGCGAGCGCGACGATCGTGAAGAACGCGGGCGTGGGAGCGCGACCGGTCTCGATCTTGCGCAGCGTTTCCGGAGACAGACCCGCCGCAACGGCAACGTGGCCGATGCTGCGATCTCCGCGCGCGCTACGCAACAACGCGCCGAGATGCAGGCCGCGCTCGCGCTCCAGTGGGGTCAGTGGGGTTCGCACCATGAGCGTGATACTAATACCGGTATAAGAATTGGTCGAGGAGGGGACCTCATGGTCGAGATAAAAACCCGAGCCGAAATCGCCGCGATGCGCGAGGCCGGCCGCATCGTGGGAATCGCCTTGGAGGCGACCCGCAAGGTCGCCGCCATCGGCGTGTCGCTCAACGAGTTGGACGAGGTCGCCCACGCGGTACTGCGCGAGGCGGGAGCCACGTCCCCGTTCCTGGGCTACAAGCCGTCGTCCGCCCCGGTGCCGTTCCCGGGCGTGATCTGCGCGTCGGTCAACGACGTGGTGGTACACGGCATCCCGAACAACTACCGGCTGCGCGACGGCGACCTGGTGAGCATCGACTTCGGCGCGACGCTGCACGGCTGGACCGGCGACGCCGCGATCACCTTCACCGTGGGCACACCCCGTCCGAGCGACCTCGAGCTGATCGCCGCGACCCGAAGCGCGCTGGAGGCGGGCATCGCGGCGGCCGTCCCCGGCGGGCGCCTGGGCGACATCTCCGCCGCGATCGGCGCGGTCGCCCGCGGTGCGGGTTACGGCATGCCGCAGGGCTGGGGCGGCCACGGCATCGGCCGCACGATGCACGAGGACCCGCACGTAAGCAACGAAGGCCGCCCGGGTCGAGGCATGCTGCTGCGCCCGGGGCTGACCCTGGCCCTGGAGCCGATGCTGATCGCCGGCGGCAAGGACCGCTACTTCACCGCCAAGGACGGCTGGACCATCCACACCGCCGACGGCTCCCGAGCCGCCCACATCGAACACACCATCGCAATCACCGAGGAAGGCCCACAAATCCTCACCCTGCCGTAGCAGTCGATCAGCACAGGTCGGCATCGGGCGAGCACAGGTCGGGCGCGGTGGGCACGGCGGGCGCGGGTCGGTACGGTCCGCGCGGCGGGCCCGTCAACGCGGGTCCACACCGCCCGGCCCGGCAAGCACACTGCGGGAATGGCGGCCACACCCGCAGACAGCCGGCCCTATCGCACCCGCACCGTGCGTCCCTCCCGGCGGGACACCACGCACGCCTCGGCCACGGACTGGGCCGCGATGGCGTCCGGGCCGGGGCACGGGCTGGGGATTTCGCCGGCGGCCATGGTGACGAACGCGGCGAGTTCCGCGCGGTAGGCGTCGCCGAATCGGGTCAGGAAATCGCCCTCGGTGACGCCGCCGCACGCGTGCGTACCGTCCGTGCCCGCCAGTTCGAGCCGTACGTCGTATCCCGGCTCGTGCTGCCGACCCGCGTGCGCGGTGCCGAGGGTGCCGTCGGCGAGGCGGAAGAGCACCGCCGACACGTCGACGTCGTCGTACTCGCGGAACACCGCCGCGCCCCGGTTCGCGCCGATCGCGGTCACCTCCACGATCGGCATGCCGGTGACCCACGGCACGATGTCGAAGTCGTGGATGTGCGTGTCCCGGTAGATACCACCCGAGGTCGGCACGAACTCCGGCGGCGGGGGCCGACGATCCACGCTCACCGCGTGCACCCGGGTCAGCGTGCCGAGCGTGCCCGCGCGCACCGCCGTCCGAGCCGCGATGTACATCGGATCGAACCGGCGTTGAAAGCCCACCTGGAGCTCCGCGCCGCGTGCCCGCACGTACTCGACGATCTCGCGCGCGATCGTCGGGTCGAGCGCGATCGGCTTCTCGCACAGGATCGGCAGCCGCACGTCCGCCGCCCGGCGCAACAGCTCCACGTGTGCCGCCGTCGGCGCCGCGATCACGACCGCGTCGATCCCGGCGAACACCTCGGGCAACCGCGTCGCCTCGACCCCGGCTCGCGCCGCGAACGCCTCGGCGCGCCCGTGGTCCGCGTCCGCGACCACGACCCGCTCGACCGCCTCCATCCCACTCAGCGCCCGGGCGTGAAACGCCCCGATCCGCCCGACCCCAAGCACGCCGACCCGCATCGCTCCCCTTTCCGACATCCGATCCCGTCGACCATCCCACCGGCCCACCCGCACCCGACACCCGGCCCCACCGCCGATTCCGCGACATATGACCCTCGCCCGCCGCGGCGCGCCCTCGCAGCGCCCACCAAAACGACCACCGGTTCCCACCAAAGCCCCCACAGAGCACCCTCGAAGCACCCGCCGAAGCGCTCACTGCGGCACCAATCACAACACCCGCCCCAGCACCACCAAAGCCTCCCCCAATGAGTGACCCCGAACAGGGCCGACCGGGTGATGCCCCCGGACACACCCGTCACCGTGCACGCGTAGGTCGCGGAGAGCGGGTAGTCGTGGGCGAATGACGATCTCCCGACGCTCGCTGTTCCGCACGGCCCCCATCGCGCTCGCCCTGATCGCCGTGCCCTCCACCCGCAACGCCCTGATCACCGGATCCGGCCCCGGCAACGACGCCCGCACGGTCGCGAGCACCGCCACCGGCACCACCGCCGATCCGATCCCGGCCCAACCGCCGATGCCGGCCGCCGTCCCGACCGGCATCGGCCCCCGCTGGGCAGCCGAAATCCCGGCCGAGACCACCCAGTTGTTGCTGGTGGCCGGCGAGCACCCGGACAACGACCGCGCCACGGCCTCGTTGTGGACCCGGGGCCCGAGCGGCTGGCACACCCAAGGCGGCCAACCCGCGCGCAACGGCCGGCTCGGCTGGACGCACGACCACCACGAGGGCGATCTCCGCTCGCCGATCGGTGTCTTCACCCTCACCGACGCCGGCGGCCTGCGACCCGACCCCGGCACCAGGCTGTCCTACGACCGCTCCGACGACTTCGCCATCGACGGCATCGGGTTCGCCGGAGAACCGCTCGCCGGCACCTTCGACCACGTGATCGCGATCGACTACAACCGGGTCCGCGGCACCTCGCCACTGGACCCGACCCGCCCACGTGGCGATCGATTCGGCGGCAGCATCTGGCTGCACATCGACCACGGCGGACCCACCCACGGCTGTGTCACGCTGCCGGCGGAAGCGCTGCCGGAGCTGCTGCGCGCACTGGACCCGGCGGCACACCCGGTCGTGGTGATGGGCGATGCGCCGACCCTGGCGCTGGGCGGCCCCGCTTCCTGATGCCGTGGCGGGACTCTTACCCTGTGCGGGTGACCTCCGCCAAGCTCCGTCCGCTGCCCCCCGAAGTGGCCGTCCTTCTGGATCAACTCACGCCCTGCCCACGCCTGGTCGAACACCTGCGCATCGTGCACGACGTCGCGTACCGGCTGTGCGACTGGATCGAGGCGGCCTACCCGGACCTGGCCTTCGACCGCGACGCGGTGCTGTTCGGCGCCGCCACCCACGACATCGGCAAGACCCTGCACCCGGCGGAGTTGGCCGGCCCCGGGTCGTGCCACGAGCAGGCCGGCTACGACCTGCTGACCGCCCAGGGTGTGCCGCCCGCCCGGGCCCGCTTCGCCCGCACGCACGCGGCGTGGAATCCGAATGATCCGGACGAACTGCTCGTGAGCCTGGCCGACAAGGCGTGGAAGGGCAAGCGGGTCACGGCCCTGGAACAGGACCTGATCAGGCTGCTCGCGACCGCCTCCGGCTGCCCCGAGTGGGAAATCTTCCAGGCCCTCGACGACTTCCTGACCACGATCGACACCGACACCCCGCTGCTCTGACCACCACAGGCACCCGGCATAAGCACTCGGCACAGACACCCACCGCCCGCGACGACACCGGGCGGCGTCCGCCGCCCGCCCCTGCCCGGACCACATCCACCGACCGATCAGCGCGGCAACCTGCGCCACACCCGCCGCGGCACCAGCCGCATGCCCGCGAACACCGGCTGCAGTACGGCCGGCACCCACACCTCGCCCTTCCCGCGCAGCAACGCCCGGATCGTCGCGTCGGCCACCTGGTCCGGGGTGCTGGACAGCGGCGCGGGCGACATGCCCTCGGTCATCCGACCCACCACGAAGCCGGGCCGAACCAGCAGCAGCCGCACCCCGCTGCCCTCGAGCGCGTCGGCCAGGCCGCTCGCGAAGCCGTCCAGACCGGCCTTGGCCGAGCCGTACACGTAGTTCGCGCGGCGCACCCGCACACCCGCCACCGACGAGAACACGATCAACCGGCCGTGCCCCTGCGCCCGCAGCACACCGGCCAGGTGGGTCAGGACGCTCACGTGCGCCGTGTAGTCGGTGTGTACGACGGCGACCGCGTGCGCCGCGTCCGACTCGGCCCGGCGCTGATCGCCCAGAATGCCGAACGCGGTGACCACGATGTCCAACGGGCCGTGCCGAGCGATCACCTCGTCCAGCATCGGCCGATGCCCGGCCAGGTCGTCGGCGTCGAACTCGACCCGATCCACGTGCCGGGCGCCGGCCTTGCGCAGCAGCGCCTCCTCGTCGTCGAGGTCGTAACTGCGGCGCGCCGCCAACACGATGGTCCGCGCCCCGCGGGCGGCCAGCCGCTCGGCGACCGCCAATCCGATCTCGCTGCGGCCCCCGAGGACCAATACGGTTCCACTCACCCGCACAGTCTGCCGGATTCGGCCGGCGCCCCCGCTCCCCACGATCCATCCGGACTCAATAACCTTGCCTGCGTGACGGTGAACACGAACGCGGGTGCCCCCCCCGGGACCACGACGGCGGGTACGAGCACGAACCGGGACGAGGACCGGAACGGGCGACGGTTCGTGGTGCGCGCACCGGATGCCATCGAGCATGCGGTCGAGCCGGTGCACACGATCCTGAGCGAACTGGTCCTGGGCGGTGCCGCGCTCGGCTGGGTGGCCCCGCCCCCGCGTGCCGAGGTGGCCGCACTGCTCACCGACCTGGCCGCGGCCCAGCGCGCGGGCAACGCGTCGGTGCGGTTCGCCTACGCGGGCGAGGAACTGCTCGGGTTCGGCTACTGGCGCCGGTACACCCGCCCCACCCACCGCCCGAACGCCGACCTGGAGAAGCTCGCGGTCGCCCGGTCGGCACACGGTCGCGGAATCGGCCGGTTGCTCACCATGGCGCTGATCGAGGACGCCCGCGCCGAGGCGATCGAGATCCTCACCCTCGACGCCCGCGGCGACAACGTGAACGCGCTGCACCTGTACCGTTCGCTCGGTTTCGTCGAGTACGGCCGGCTGCACGACTTCGTGGCCATCGGCTCGGCCCGCTACGACAAGATCTTCTGCTCCATCGATCTACGGACACCCACCGCGTGACCGGATGGCGTGGGACCGCCGGCCGGCGATGGCGCGGTGCCAGGACCGGATCCGGGGCGGCGGTCGACCGGCGCCGGCCGAGTGGCCCGACGCCCGACGGCGCGGCGTCGCTTCGAGTCGAGTCGCTTCGTGCGGAGCCGCGGCTGGCCGCGTGGGTGGACGGGTTGGCCGATTTCGCGACCGGTGTCGAGGTGGCCCTGCCCGCGGACGACGACTTGGTCGCGGCGCTCTTGGACTTGGCCGTCCCACACGAGGACTTCAACGAACTCGTCGCGACCCGGGCGGGGCTGCTCGCCGATCCGGAGCTGCGCGCGTTGTTCGAGCAGGCTGTCCGGGCCTTGGTCGCGGGTATCGGCACGGTCGAGCAGCACCTGGAAGTCCCGCCGCTGCCGGCCGCGTCGGGCCCGGTCGGGCGCTGGTTCCATGTGTACGTGTTCATCGCCGCGCGCCCGTTCGTGCTGGCCTATCATCGCTCCCTCGGCATCCCCGCCGACGTCTCCCGCCGTACGCTCGCCGACCTCGGCCGGCACCTCGCGGTGCACCGACGTCGACGCGGCACCGGTGGGTTGCTCGCGCTGCACTGGCCCAAGCTGCACTTTCGCGGTGAGCTGTATCAGCTGGGCAGGCTGCAATTCCAACGCTCGTCGGTGCTCGAACGAGCCGCCACGAGCGCCGCCGAGCAGGGCCTCGCCTACCGGCCGCAGGATCCCGCGCTCGCGCTGCACATCCCGGACTTCCACGGCCCGCTGACCCCTGCGGCGTGCGACGAATCGCTGCGCCTGGCCGGCGAGTTCTTCCCGCGTCACTTCCCGACCGAGCGCTATCGGCTCGCGGTGTGCGGCTCGTGGCTGTTGGATCCACAACTGGGCGAATACCTGCCGGAGCACTCCAACATCATCCGCTTCCAGCGCCGCTTCCACCTGGACACCGAGTCGTCCGAGCGAACCTGCGACGACACCGCCGCGATCGGCTTCGTCTTCGGCGACCCCGACCTGCCGGCCGAGTCCCTCCCCCGGGACACCACCCTCCAGCGCGCCATCGGCGACCACCTCCGCGCCGGCCGCCACTGGCACGTCCGCACCGGCTGGTTCGAACTCTGACCCCGCCACCGCACCCCACTCCCGGCATGCGCCGGGCCCGCTGATCACCTCGACGTACGGTCCGGGCGGCCTGCCGACCGGCGAGGCGGTGGCGACCACGGCGGGCGCGCTGCCTGCCCGATGGGTGATCCCGGGGCCGCGTGAAAATTCGCCGGCGGGGGTGCGTCGCGCGAGTGAGGATGTCGTGATGACCAACGATCTTCGGCGCCGGTTCGCGGCGTATGCCTGGGAACCGGTCACGGTGGGCGCCTCCGGGACCGATGTGCATCGGTTGCGCCGGCATGGCGAGGAGTTCTACCTCAAGGTCGGCACGCCGAGCGCGCACCCGGATTCCGGCTTCCATCTCTCCGCCGAGTTGGCCCGCGGGCTGTGGGCGGCCGAGCACGGGATTCCCGTCGCCGAGATCCTCGACCACGACGTCGAGGCGCCCGTCGGCTGGCTGCTCACCCGTGCCGTGCCCGGCCGCTCGGCGGACGACCTCTGGCCCGTCGACCAACGCGACGCCGTCGTCGACGCACTCGCCGACACCGCCCGCGCCCTCCACGAACTCCCAGTCGAGGAATGCCCGTTCGACCGCAGTCTCGCGGTCACCGTCCCGGCCGCGGAGCACGCCCTCGCGGCCGGCCTGGTCGACCTCGACGACCTGGACGAACACCGCGTCGGCCGCACCGAAGCCGAACTCCTGGCCGAACTGATCGCGACCATGCCGGCCGACGAGGAGCCGGTCGTCGGCCACGGCGACTACTCCCCGCCCAACGTCCTGCTCGACCCGGAAACCCTGCGCGTGAGCGGCCTGATCGACCTCGGCCGACTGGGCCGCACCGACCGGCACGCGGACCCGGCCCTGCTCACCCGCAGCCTCCTCGACGACGACAACGGGCAGTACTCCCCCGCCCACGTGGCCCGCTTCCTGGCCCGCTACGACCCGCGGGACACCCTCGACCCGAAGCGCCTGGAGTTCTATCGCCTGCTCGACGAGTTCTGCTGACCACGCGCCGCCGGGCGAAGACGCGGTTCAGTCCTCGATCGGTCCCGGGAACAGCGCGGTCGGCCGAGGCGACCGCCTGTGCGTCCACGGGTCGTCGTCGAAGTCGAAATCCTCGCCGATCGGTTCGTCCGCCCGGTGCCGATCGAGGGCCCGCGACAACGCGTGAGCCGACCTCGCGACAGCGGCCCGCTCACGCCTCGTCGCGGACGAACACCCCCGCGCGCGCCGCCACCACCGCCGCGTCGGCCGAGCGCCGCGCCTGCCCGGCGTCGACGGGCTCGTGCGTGATGAACAACCGGTAGTAGAGCGCGCCCACGGCCGTGCGCACCACCTCGCCCGCATCGGTACCGGCCGGCAACTCGCCCCGCGCGATCGCCCGTTCGACGACCTCCTCGGCCTGCCCGAGCCGGCCCACCAGGAACCCGTGCAGGGCTTCGCCCATGGTCGGCTCGTGCACCGCCGCAACCACCAACGCCCGCGCGGTGGGCCCTCGGTCGGGGTCCTCGAATCCGCTCACCACCATCGCGGCGATCGCCCGCAGATCACCCTGCACGGAGCCGGTGTCCGGGAGCGGCCACGGCTCCTCCGCCGCCAGATCCAACGCGTCCGCAGCCAGCCCGGCGGCATTCCGCCAGCGCCGATACACCGTGGTCTTGTGCACTCCCGAGCGCGCGGCGACGGCCTCCACGGTCAGCCCGTCGAAGCCCTTCTCCGCCAATTCGGCCAACGTCGCCCGCCGGACCGCGTCCCGCGTGCGCGCCGTCCGCCCACCGGGCCGCACCCCACCGACGCCACTCACGCGCCGTCCCCCACCGACCGAACCCCCGACCCCACCGCGATCCGCATCCGCGCCGACCACATCCGGACCGACCAAAAGCAACCCAGTTGCATTAGTGCTCCTCCATCCGCCATGCTCACCTTAATGCAACCATGTTGCATTAGCCGCATCAACCCCGTGCAGCCGTCCGCCCAACCCCCGCCCGGCGCGTTCACCGGCGCGCTCGTCGCGACCTCCCACGACCGGACCCTGCCCCGGCGCTTCACCGGAACCCCGATCCGCCCGACCGAGGGAACCCTCGCATGACGACCACCACCATCCGCGAACTCCCGCTCGCCGGGTCCGAGTCCGGCCCGTACGCGATCACCCTGGGCCCGGACGGCGCACTGTGGTTCACCCTCGTGCACGCGGGCCGGATCGACCGGCTGGACCCGGCCGGGACGCATACCACCCACGACCTCGGCGACCCCGCGTGCGGACCGACCGTCCTCACTGCGGGCCCGGACGGCGCACTGTGGTTCACCGAGTACAAGGCACATCGCATCGGCCGGATCACCACCGCCGGTGCGGTCACCCACTTCGACCTGCCCACCGCGGCATCCGGTCCGTTCGGGATCACCTCCGGGCCGGACGGCGCGCTGTGGTTCACCGAGACGGCCGCGAACCGGATCGGCCGGATCGACCCGGCCGGCAACGCCACCGATTTCGCGTTGCCGATCGCGGACGCGTTCCCCTCCGCGATCACCGCCGGTGCCGACGGCGCGCTGTGGTTCACGCTGAACGCCGCCGACGCGCTCGGGCGAATCACCACGAACGGCCGGGTGACGGTGCATCCGTTGCCCACCAAGGGCGCCGCCCCGGTCGGAATCGCGGCGTCCGCGGACGGCTCGTTGTGGTTCACCGAGATCGGCGCGGGCGCGATCGGTCGGCTCGGCCCCACCGGGGACTACCGCCAATTCCCGCTCCCGGACCCGCGGTCTCGCCCCCACGCGGTGGCGCTGGACACGGCCGGCCACTGCTGGTTCACCGAATGGGGCACCGGACGAGTCGGCCGACTCGCCGGCGGGGGCACTCTGACGGAGTACGACTTGCCGATCCCCGGAGCCGAACCACACGGCCTCGTACAGGGCCCGGACGGCGCAGTCTGGGTCGCCCTGGAAATCGGCGCCCTGGCCCGGATCACCCCCTGAAGAACATCGAAAACGCCCTGGTGAGCGCCGATTCACCGGACGCGGCAGCCGCGCCGAACGCATCCGGTCGGACACGACGCGAACGAAACGCACTCCCCCTGACACGCCCCCGACACACGCCCCCACGCATCAACGCAATGTCGGCAACACGTCACCAAATGATGCGATTCGCCGCAGAAACTGCCTATGGTCAGAGCACGGGGGCATCGCCGAGCCCGGCGGTGAAGCCACGATGAGGGAGCACCCGATGCTTACTCAAGACATCCGTCAGTCCGCGCCCGTCACGCCGACCCAAGCGGGTACCGTCGCGACGCTCATGATCGAGGAGGAGACGACCATCAGTGACGCGCCGCTGTTCGTGCCGGAAGACATCGGCGCCGGACTGCTGCTGCTCGGCCTACTGCTGTCGCCGAAGCCCCCGAAGGAGCGCTAGGCCGGCTCAGATGTCCATGACATCACCGGTTTCGACGGGAAGTTGATCTCACCCATGCCCTTCGCCGACACCTCGCCACACGAGGACTACACGGCGGCGGTCGAGCGAGTGGCAGGTCGTGCCCTCGGCGTCCTCATGGACGTCGAGGGCACGGTCGTACCCGCCGGCTTCGCCCCCGCCGATCCTCGATTGGCCGACCCCCACGACCCCGACGCCGACCTGCCCGGCCTGCGTGTGCTGGGTTCCGACGCATTCGCTCCGCACGTACTGCGCGGCACGCCGCTGCCGGCCGATCAAGCCGAGGCCGCCGCCCGCGCCTTCTCCCTGTTCCCGCCCGACACGCTGGGCGCCTCGCCCGAGACCGCGTGGATCATCACCTGGCGCGACTGGGCCACCGCCCGCACCCTGACCCGCTTCGGCCTGGCCTTGGACGTGCCCCTGCCGGGCGACGGCGCCCAGGTCGCCGACGCCACGACCTGGCAGGCCTGGTCGGTGCGGATGGCCCAACTGTCCTCCCTGGCCCTGCCCGGCCTGGACGGCCCGATCCACGCCGCGGCGCGGCGAAACGCCGACTCGCTGGCCCGCGGAGTGGTGCGGGCGATGTTGCGCCGCGACTACCGCACCGCCGCGCGGATCGCCCGCTGGCTCGCCCTGCTGGCCGCCGACGGCGTCGACTCCCCCCTGGAGTTGGACCCGCTGCTGCGCCATGTGCGCCTGTTCGGCGGCGGCAGCACCCGCACCGTGCTCGACACCCGCATCGCCCAACACGTGACCGGACTGGAGGAGTCATGACCGGGGGACTCGTGCGCGGCGACGTGCTCAAGACCGCCCACACGATCGGCTCGCGGGCGCTGCGCTGGCTCCAGGACAACGCCCGGTTCGGCCCGTTGCCCACGCACACCGTGGTCGACTTCAACGACCGCGACAGCGCGTACAAGCCGCTCGGTGAGATCGCGCTGGCCGGCTCCCTGGTGCTGCGCGAGGGCGTCGCCGGACCCGGCGACCTGGCCGCCGCCCGCGCGTTGATCGACTACGCGTGGGGGCAGTTCCGCAACGGGGACTTCCTGTACGAACGCCAGGTGCGGCACCCGTTGATGACCGATCCGCTGGAGACGTACGCGCACTTCGTCCGGGCCGGCATCCGGCACGAGCGGATGGATCGGCTGCTGGTCCACCTGTCCGAGCTGCGGTCGGTGCACGCGATCGAGATGATGCCCAACCGCCGGCTCGCGGTGGCCAACGCGAGTCGGGTCGCCGGGTTGGCCCGGCGCCCGGACTGGCCCGCGCTCGCGGCCGATTCGTGGCTGGGCAGGACACCCGAGCCGTGGGTGATCGACTGGATGACCGCGTACAACATGACGCACGCGGTGTTCCACATCACCGACTGGGGCGCACACCCCGAGCTGTTGCCCGTCGAGATCCGCGACTACCTGAGGGTGTGGCTGCCGGTCTGGGTCGACGTGTGGGCGGAGGTGGCCCAGTACGACCTGGTGGGCGAGCTGTTGATCGTCGACGCGTGCCTGGCCGAACCGGTCTGCGACGCGCAGGGGTGGCAGACGCTCGCGGCGGCGCAACGCCCGAACGGGCTGCTCCCGCGCGATGCGGACCCGGTGGACGAGGACCCGGAGCGAGCGTTCAAGGACCACGAGCACACGGCGGTGGTGGCGGTCGTGGCCGGCACCGTCACGCTGGCCCGTTCACTGGGCACCGCGCCGGCGGCCACACTCGGGTGAGCGACGCGAACGGGGCGCCGATCGCGCCGCTGCTGCGGGCCGTACCCGCGACGGGTGCGCTCGTGGTGGCCACCATCCGGGCGGGCGAACACTCGGTGGTGTGTCGCGGGACGGCGGTGGATGCGGACTCCCGCTTCGAACTGGGCTCGGTGACCAAGACGTTCACCGCGCTGCTGCTCGCCGACGCGGTCGCCCGCGGCGAGGCCCGGTTGAACGATCCGCTGATCACCTACCTGCCACCGACCGCGCGCCCGCGTTGGTCTTCGGACATCACGCTGTTGCATCTGGCCACGCATACCTCCGGGTTGCCCAGGCTGCCGCGCGGTTCGCTGCGCACGGCGCTGCCGGCGTGGTACTCGAACCCCTACGCGGGCTACGACGACAAGCGCCTGTTCGCGCTGCTGGAGCGGGCCCGGCCGCACGCGCGTCCGGGCGCCCGGGTGTCCTATTCCAACCTGGGCGTGGGTCTGCTCGGACACGCGCTCGCGCGCGCCGCCGGGCAGCCCTACCCCGACCTGGTGGTCTCCCGGCTGGGCGTGCCGCTGGGCCTGACGATGACCACCTGCGACCCGAACGGCCCACAGGTGACCGGGTATCTGTGCGGCCGGCCCCGGCCGCCGTGGCGGATGCCGGGGCTGCCCGCGGCGGGCGCGCTGCGCAGCACCGGGACGGACCTGACCCGGTACCTGGCCGCGCACCTGGAGCCGGCCGGCGTGCAACCGGGCTCGCTCGCACGGGCGTTGGTCGAGGTGCGCCGCCCCCGGCTGATCGCGCCGCACACCGGCGATCGGCTGTGCCTGGTGTGGAATCTGCGCCCGCGCACCGGGCACGACCTGATCTTCCACGGCGGGGCGACCCGAGGCTTCACCGCATTCGTGGGCTTCAGCCCGCAGGCCGGGGTCGCCCTGGCGGCGCTGGTGAACACGGCGGCGGGGCCGCGGGCGCCGTTCCTCCAGGTCGCGTACGAGTGCCTACGCGACCTCGCGGCGACGGCGATACCGGGCTGAGCCCGAACAGGCGCGCCGGGCAGCGGGGTTGGGGACGCGAACGGATGGCCCGGGCAACGGGGTTCAAGAGCGCGCAAGCGGGCGGCCCGCGCGCCGGAGGGCGGCCCCGGCCGTGGTGGCCGTCACGGATCCGGTGATCGCCCCGGGCACCCGGAAGCCCGACTCGAACTCCCCTGCCCAGGCGGGCAGCCCGGCGCATCCACCCGGATCGCCGTCGCCTCCGCCCCCGGCGCCCGGCGCCCCGAAGCGCGTCAAGAAATCACCGCCCGGTCGGATCGGGCCGTTACGCGTTCCCCTCGTCGGCGTCCAGCGAGTCGGCGATTGCCCGGAGCCAGATCACCACCGCCTCGGCGCCCGGGTCGACGGTGCCGATCGCGCGGTCCCCGAGGTAGCTGCTGCGGCCCCGGCGGGCGCTGTGGTCGGCCGTCTCCTCGGTGCCGGCCGCGGCCGCGTCGATCGCCTCGGCCAGACTCGCGCCGCCCGCCAGCGTCTCACCGGCCGGTACGAGGGCGTCCAGCATGGTCCGGTCGCCGACCTGCGCCCCGCCGAGTTCGCCGATCGCCCGCGCGCCCGCGGCCAGTACCTCGCGCCAACCGCGCGGGCCGGTGTCCTGCGCCACGACCGCGGCCGCGCGCAGGAGCAGCACCGAGTACAGCGGGCCGGACGTGCCGCCGAGCGCCCGCCGCACGGTGTCCGCCAGGCCGCGCAGCACGGCGGCCGGCGTACCGCCGCCGTAGCCGGGCAACTCGCGCCGGATCGCTTCGGCCCCGCGCGCGAGGCTGATGCCCAGGTCACCGTCGCCGACGATCCGGTCCAGCTCGGTCAGGTGCGGTTCGGCCTCGGTCAGCGCCGCGCACACGGCCTCGATCGCCCGGGTCAGCGGCGTCGGGTCGGTCAGTGGCGTGCCGGCGTCGGTGCTGCCGGGCGCGGGCGCGGCCGGCAGCACGGTGACCCGACCCACGCGGCCGACCACCGGGGTCGGCCAGGCGGGCGCCGAGGTGGCCGCGTCCAGCCGGGTCAACCGGGCATCGTCGACCCGGAGCAGGGACAACGACATGCCGGCCATCTCCAGCGCGGTCAGGAACGAGCCGCGCCAGGCGCGTTCCAGGACCAGGCCCCGACGCGCGAGGTAGTGCACCGCGCCCCGCAACACGATGTCGAGTTCCATCGTGGGGGTGCCGCCGAGGTTGTTGACCAGCAATGCGACCCGGTCCCCGGCGGCCAGGCCGGTCTCCGCGACGATCCGGTCGAGCAGTTCGGTGACGAAGTCGTCGGCGGGGGCGACCTTGTCCCGCCGTACGCCTGCCTCGCCGTGGATGCCCAGGCCCAATTCGACCTCGTCCGCGCCGAGTTCGAACCCGGGCCGGCCGGCCGCCGGCACCGTGCCCGGGGTCAGTGCGACGCCCATCGTGCCGATCGCGCGTGCCGCGGCGTCGGCCTCGGCCGCGACCTCGGCCAGGGTCGCGCCGGCCTCCGCCGCGGCGCCCGCGACCTTGTGCACGAACACCGTCCCGGCGATCCCGCGCCGGCCCGCGGTGTCGTCGCCGGTCGCGAGCGCCACGTCGTCCGCGACCACGACGATCTCGACGGCGATTCCCTCGGCCCGTGCCAACTCGGCGGCGAGCCCGAAGTTGAGCCGGTCCCCGGTATACGACTTGACCACCAGCAGCACGCCCGCCGGCCCGGCGACGGTGCGGATCGCGGCCAGGATGGTGTCGGTGGACGGCGAGGTGAACACGTCTCCCGACACGGCCGCGGTGAGCATCCCGGGCCCGACGTACCCCGCGTGTGCGGGTTCGTGGCCGGCTCCCCCACCGGAGATCACCGCGACTCGGCCGCGCTCCGCGTGGGCCCGGGCGTCGGCGCGCAGCGCGACGTTCGCATCGGCCAGCAGCGCGATGTCGGGATGGGCGAGGGCCAACCCTTCGAGCATCTCGGGGACGACGTCGCGGGCGGCATTGATCAGCTTCTTCATGGCTGAATCTCTACCTGGAAGCGCACCGGACCAACCCCATCGGGGGGTTGCGGAGCGCGCGACCCGGTGCACGGCACCCGGGTACCCGCGGCCCGGTCGATCGTTTCCGAGGCGCACTCGACGGCCGACCGGCCGGCGGCGCCGGCCGACTTCGACGCGGGCTACTCCGTCGACACCGGTGCGCGTACCTTCCGGGAGGCGCCCGGTCGTGGGACGCCGTCCACCGACACGCAGATCCCGTACACCCGGGCCTGCGACGTCCAGCCGTTGGCACGGCCCCGGTTGTTGCTGATCTGCACGCGCGCGCGGGTGTCGTCCAGCGCGGAGACCAGGTGGAGGTACATCTTTCCGGCGACCCGGGCGAGCACGATGTCACCGATTTCGAGGTGGGCCGGATCGACCGGCGCGACGGTCACGAGTTGGCGACTGCGGATAAGCGGGACCATGGAGGCCCCGCGCGGGCGAAACTCGACGGTGGCGCCGTGCGCCACCTTGGCGGCCATGCTGTCCATCATCCCCATCGCGCAACAGGATGACGGATGAGCGCCGAGCCTGCCACGGGTTTTTTCTCGCCTCCGGGCGCAGGCCCGGGAAACCGGTCTCCCGGACGAGTTGGCCCGGAAGCGACGGATGGTGGGTCCCGAGGGTCGGTGGGCTCGAACGTCTCCGAGACCGGTCACCGGACAACCCGGTTGCCGGGAAAAGCGGGGACCGGACACAATCGCCCGACCAGCGAACGGCGGCGGCGACGATTGCGGCGACCGCCCGTATCACCTGCGGGGGCAAGTGTGATCGAGACCAGCGCGATACTCGGGGTGAGCGCCGTGGCGCTCGGGATGGTACTGACCCCCGGGCCGAACATGATGTACGTGACCTCCCGCAGCATCACCCAGGGCCGCCGGGCCGGTCTGGTATCGCTGCTCGGCGTCGGGCTCGGCTTCCTGATCTACATGTCGATGGCCAACCTCGGCCTGTCCGCGGTGTTCCTGGTGGTGCCGGAGCTGTACATGGCGGTCAAGCTCGCCGGTGCGGCCTACCTCGGCTGGCTCGCGTGGCAGGCGCTGCGGCCCGGTGGCATTTCGGCGTTCGCCCCGCAGGAGCTCGCGCCGGACTCGAATCGGCGGTTGTTCACGATGGGTCTGTTGACGAACCTGCTGAACCCCAAGGCCGCGATCATGTACCTGTCGCTGATCCCGCAGTTCGTCGACCCGGCCGCCGGGCACGTCCTGCTCCAGGGATTCGCTCTGGGCACCATCCAGATCCTGATCAGTCTCACGGTGAACACGATCCTGGTCCTGGCGGCGGGCACGATCGCGGTGTTCCTGGCCCGGCGGCCGTCCTGGCTGCGGATCCAGCGCTACGTGATGGGCACCGTCCTGGGCGGACTCGCCGTCAAGATGGCCACCGATCGCAGCCACCCGGCAACGGCGTGACTCGCCTCGCGACGCGGAGATCGGCACGCGGCTCGACGAGTACGCGAAGCAGGACGCCATCGGTCCGCGCGCCGATTCGGGCCGGCGAGGTCACCGCGGCCGAGGTCGAGCAGGCCGCGACCTTCGTCGGATGACACCGGGGCGAGCGGCCGTCGGCCGGACCGGCTACTCGGCGACCGGTTCGGGCAACGCGACCGGCACGGGGGTCGCGGCGGTGCGCTTGCGGGCCGACTCGCGTGTGTACTCGGGCAGTTCCTCGACGTCGAGCAGTCGTGGCAGCAGGTCGGCCTCGGTGGTCAGGGCCCGGAAACACTCACCGATGGTGAGGTCGTGGTGGGCGGGGCGGAAGACGATCGTGATCGCATCCCCCGAACCGATCTCGCCCGGTTCGATCACCCGCAGGTACGTACCCGGCAGTGCGCGTTCGGTGAACCTGCGCACCCAGCGCCGCTCGTCCAGCCACAGCGCGAAGGTCGCACACGGAATGCGCGGGAGGGATACCTCCAACAGCGGTCCGGCCGCGCCCACTCGCCAGCGCTCGCCTATCAGCGCGGCCTCCAGGTCCAGGCCGGACGTGGTGAGGTTCTCCCCGAAGCTGCCGTTGCCCAACTCGCGCCCGAGCTCCAGCGCCCACATGTCCAGGTTCTCGCGCGAATAGGCATAGACGGCCTGATCGTCCCCGCCGTGGTTGTGTCGGTCGTACACCCCGTCGCCGACCAACCCGCTGCCCAGCCCCTCGGGTCCGGATCCGGGTGCACGCACGGCGACCGGCTGGTCGACGGGTCGTTTGTCGATTCCGGTCGTTTCGACGCCGGACTTGGTCGGGTTGGGGCGCGGCCGGGCAAGGTTCACCGAGATCACATGCGGCATGTCGGCAGGCTACCGGGCCAACGGCGGCCCGGATTGGGCCGATTGCGGCGGCGCCGACCGCTTATTGGGGCCAGACCGGGGCAAAAACCTGTTATCGGCGCCCTCGGGGACGCCGTGGCCCGTCTGTCCGGGCTTCAGGGAGGGACCACGACATGAGTTCGCTGTCGAAGACGATCAAGAAGATCCAGAGTTATATCCGCCGCAATCCGCGCCAGGTCGAGCAGGGCCGTCGGCTCGTGCGCGACCGGCTCGGCCGCCGGCGCGGCGGCAGCGGGCAGGGCCCGGGCAACCCGCCGAGCAACACGGCCTGATCCGACCGACCCGGGGCGAACGCACCGCACTCGCACGCCGACTCGGCGCGTGCGCCCCGGCTCCCGCGACCGAGCGCGGTGCCATCGAGTGCGGTGCCACTCATTCGATCAGGGTCCGCTTGGCACGCACGACGCAGAACTCGTTGCCTTCCGGGTCGGCGAGTACCGTCCACGATTCGGTGCCGGTTTGGCCGACGTCCACGCGGCGGGCGCCGAGGGCGAGGACGCGCTCGATCTCCGCCTCCCGCTCGCCGGGACCGGCGCCCGGGGTCAGGTCCAGGTGCAGCCGGTTCTTGACCGTCTTGACGTCCGTCACCGGCATGAAGCAGATGCCGATCGGCGCACCCGGCTCGGTCCCGATGACCACCTCGCGGTCGCGCACCGACAAAATCTCCCACCCCAGCACGTCGGCCCAGAAGCGGGCAAGGCCCGGCAGGTCGTGCGCGTCGATGACGATGTGGTGCAAGGAAATGGCCATGCCCGCCATTGTGTGACCCGGGATCGATCGATCCAACGGGATTTCCGCTCACCCGCGCACCCGCGCCGCCCGCCGCCCGGACGCCGGCGATCACGCGTCGGCTCGGCGTATCCGGCCCGGTTCGACGACGCCCGGCCACCGCGCACCCGGCCGGTCGGCACCGCGCCCGCCGGGCGAAGTGGCAACGGAGCGGTCGTGTCACACTGGCCCGCATGCCGAAGTCCGCCGCAGAGATGCGCGCCCGCTTGGAGACGTTCTACGACGCGATGGCACGTCGGTCCACTCGCGCGGAGACGTTCGGCGGGTTGACCCTGTTCGTCCGGGAGGGCCAGGGGTGGCCCCGTTACGCACGACCCACGCTCGGCGGTTCCGTCGAGCCCACCGCCGCGGACGTCCGCGCGGTGCGGGCGCGGCAGAGAGAGTTGAAAGTGCCCGAGTCGTTCGAATGGGTCGACGAGACCACCCCGGCGCTGCGTGCGGCCGCGATCGAGGCCGAGTTGCACGTGCACGAGCACCCGCTGATGGTGCTCGATCCCAGCGAACGCCCCGCCGAACGCCCGGAGCTGCCGGACCTGGTGACGGTGCGTCGAGTCCGGGCGGACGCGACCGACCTGGCGATCGTGCACAGTGTCGCGACGGTCGGGTTCGCGAACCCGGGCACCGCGTCCGGAACCGACGGCCCGACCGAGCGGGACACCACCGCACTCGTCCAGGACCCGGACCTGCTGTCCTATCTCAACGAGCGGCTGCGCTCCGGCGAGACGGTGATGTTCGCCGCGTACAGCTCGGCCGGACCATTGTGCGTGGGCAGCTACCAGCAGTTGTACGACACGACCGAGATCGTCGGTGTGGCCACTCTCCCGGCGGCCCGGCGCGGTGGCCTCGCCGCCGCGGTGACCTGGGAGTTGGCCGGGCATGCGCTCGACGGCGGGAGCGACACGGTGTTCCTGTCGGCGGGCGACCAGGACGTGGCGCGCATGTACGGCCGACTCGGCTTCCGGTCGGTGGGCACGGCGCTGATCGCCGAGGCACCGTGAGCGGCGGGAAGGAATCCGAGTCGGGCCCCGCGAAGCCGCTCGTGCTGCCCGTCCCGCCGGGCCGCAATCCCACCGCCGCCGAGATGGCCGCCGCACACGGCCGGACCATCCCGGATGTGATCGGGCCGAACCTGCGGGTGTTGTTCTGCGGGATCAACCCGGGCCTGTGGTCCGGCGCCACCGACCGGCACTTCGCGCGTCCCGGGAACCGGTTCTGGCCCGCGCTGTACGCGAGCGGGTTCACCCCTCGGCTGCTCGCTCCGACCGAGCAGGACGAGTTGCTCGCGCTCGGCCTCGGCATCACCAACGTGGTGGCCCGCACCACCGCCCGCGCGGACGAGTTGACCAGGGACGAGTACGTCGCCGGCGGCGCGGCGCTCACGGCCAGGGTGCACAAGTACCGACCGGCCTGGCTGGCGGTGTTGGGCATCGGCGCCTACCGGACCGGCTTCGGCCGGTCCAAGGCGGTGGTCGGCCGGCAGCGGGAGACGATCGGCGACACCGGTATCTGGGTGCTGCCGAACCCCAGCGGCCTGAACGCGCACTGGACGGCGGCGGCCCTGGCCGAGGCGTTCGCCGAACTCCGCGCGGCGAGCGATCCCGACCCGGACTCGGGGTCGGTGTCGGGCTCGGGGTCGGCGGCCTCGGAAGCCCCGGACCCGGACGGACAAGGCGGCGCGCCGCCCGCATGACGCGGCCCGGGCCGGCGACCCCGCCCGCGGCCGGCCGCCCGCCGTCCGCCGGCGCCCGGCGTGCCCGTGCCCCGGGCGCGTCGGGATCGTTTCGACGACCTGTATCCGAGTCGACACGTCAACCGACCGAGTGGCATCACCCGGTTGGTGGTTACTTCGCGCCTCCTCGCGCGGTTGGATCGGCATGAAGATCCTGCGGGCCCCGTTCGGGCCGTGGCCCACCGAGACGTTCGAGACCCCCGTCTACGAGGCGTTGGTCGCGGAGTGGCGCGATTCGGGCCGGGAGGTGCCGCAACCGCTGGATCGATCTCACGACCGCCCGGCCCGGCACGCGCGCCCGCCCCGCCTCGGGCCCCGAACCGGTCGTCCCTGAGCCCGCAGGGCGCCGTAGCGCCCGGTGTCGAGGGCCGCGCCGCCGGGGGGGTGTGCCCGCCCTGCGGTGATCCGTGGTAAGTCGCGAACACGCGACACGACACAACACCTGGGGGTGCGACGAGCACCCCGCCACTACATATATGCTCTGCGACGCAGCTGGTTCGCCGTTCCGAGTTCAGCGGAAGGGCGAAGCAAGAGGGAATCCGGTGCGAAGCCGGGACTGCCCCCGCAGCGGTGAGCGGGAACGAACGTCGTCATGGAGCGCCGAACGCCGAGAGGCTTTCGGGAAGCGACGACCACTAGGCACTCCGCGGTCCGCCGAGCACGCCGTGCCCGGCGGTGCCCCGGCATGCCCGCGAGTCCGAATACCTGCCGGCTGCCCGTGCCCTCGGGCGCGGGGTCACTTGTACGTACGAGCTCGCGAGGAGAGAGCACGTGACCGTTGTGGACAGCGTGGGCGCGACCCGGATGCGGATCGACGAAAGCCCCGAGGACCAACTGGCGACGCTGGTGCGCACCCAGGCGCGCGATCTGCCGGAGGTCGATCCGGATCGGGTCGTCCGCCGGGTCGTCGCGGGCCTGAACGAGGGCGCGGACCAGGGTGCGGCCGCAGACCTGGCGGTGCGTACCGCCGCCGAGCTGATCGCCGAGGAGCCCGCCTATTCGCGGCTCGCCGCGCGCCTGCTCGCCCGCCGGATCGCGGACGAGGCCCGGGAGGCCGGCGCCGGCTCGTTCAGCGCCGGCATCGCGCTCGGTCACCGGGAGGGCGTCATCGGCGCGGAGACCGCGGCGTTCGTCGCCGAGCACGCCGCCGAGTTGGACGCCGCCGTGGACGTCGAGGGCGACCGCCGGTTCGAGTACTTCGGCCTGCGCACCGTGTACGACCGCTACCTGCTGCGCCACCCGGTTTCGCGCAAGGTGGTCGAGACGCCGCAGCACTTCCTGCTGCGGGTCGCGTGCGGCCTGGCCCAGGAGCCCGGCGAGGCGATCGGCTTCTACCGGCTGATGTCCTCGCTCGCCTACCTGCCCAGTTCGCCGACGCTGTTCAACTCCGGCACGGTGCACACCCAGATGTCCTCGTGCTACCTGCTCGACTCGCCCAAGGACGAGTTGGAGTCGATCTACGACATGTACGGGCGGATCGCCCGGCTGTCGAAGTTCGCCGGCGGCATCGGCGTGGCGTGGTCGCGGGTGCGTTCGCGCGGCTCGCTGATCCGGGGTACCAACGGGCACTCCAACGGCATCGTGCCGTGGCTCAAGACGCTCGACTCGTCGGTGGCCGCGGTCAACCAGGGCGGTCGGCGCAAGGGCGCGGCCTGCGTGTACCTGGAGACCTGGCACCCCGACATCCTGGAGTTCCTCGAACTGCGCGAGAACACCGGTGAGGACGCGCGCCGCGCGCACAACCTCAACCTGGCCAACTGGGTGCCGGACCTGTTCATGCGCCGGGTCGAGGAGGACGGCGTCTGGTCGCTGTTCGACCCGAACGAGCTGCCCGAACTGCCCGACCTGTGGGGCGCCGAGTTCGACAGGGTCTACGAAGCCGCCGAGCGCGAGGGCCGGTTCGTCCGGCAGCTGCCCGCGCGCGACCTGTACGCCCGGATGATGCGCACGCTCGCGCAGACCGGCAACGGCTGGATGACCTTCAAGGACGCCGCCAACCGCACCTGCAACCAGGCCGCGGAGCCGGGCAACGTGGTGCACCTGTCCAACCTGTGCACCGAGATCCTCGAGGTCACCAGCGACGGCGAGACGGCCGTGTGCAACCTCGGCTCGGTCAACCTCGGCGCGCACGTGACCGCCGGCGAGGGCATGGACTGGGACAAGCTGCGCGCGACGGTTCGCACCGCGGTGGTCTTCCTGGACCGGGTGATCGACATCAACTACTACCCGACCGACCAGGCCGCCGCGTCCAACCCGCGCTGGCGCCCGGTGGGCCTGGGTCTGATGGGCCTGCAGGACGTGTTCTTCACGCTCGGCATGCCGTTCGACTCGGTCGAGGCACGCGAGTTGTCCACGCTGATCTCCGAGGAGATCTACCTCACCGCGCTGGAGACCTCCTCGGCGCTCGCCGAGGTGCACGGCCCGCACCCGGCCTACGCCGAGACGCACGCCGCACGCGGCCGGCTCCAGCCGGACCTGTGGGAGGGCGTGTACCCGTCCCAGACCAAGCGCTGGGACGCGCTGCGCACGCGCGTGGCCGAGCACGGCCTGCGCAACTCGCTGCTCGTGGCGATCGCGCCGACCGCGACCATCGCCTCGATCGCGGGCGCGTACGAGTGCATCGAGCCGCAGGTGTCGAACCTGTTCAAGCGCGAGACGTTGTCCGGCGAATTCCTCCAGATCAACGCGTACCTGGTGCGCGAGCTCAAGGCCCGCGGCCTGTGGACCCCCCAGGTCCGCGACCGCATCAAGCGCGCCGAGGGCTCGGTCCAGGGCATCGCTGAACTGCCCGAGGACGTACGCGAGTTGTACCGCACCGCGTGGGAACTCCCGCAGCGCGCGCTGATCGACCTGGCGGCGGCCCGCTCGCCGTACATCGACCAGTCGCAGTCGCTGAACCTGTTCATGGCCGACCCGACCATCGGCAAGCTGTCCTCGATGTACCGCTACGCGTGGTCCACCGGCCTGAAGACCACGTACTACCTGCGCTCGCGCCCCGCGACGCGGATCCAGCAGGCGACCGTGCCGGCGCAGGCCACTGCCGCGCCGATCGAGGAGATCTCGGACCTCGCCCCCTCCGATGTCGAGATCATCGCCTGCTCGCTGGAGAACCCCGAAGCCTGTGAGGCGTGCACGTGAGCCTGCTCGATCCCGGAATGAACCTCACGCTGCGCCCGATGCAGTACCCGGACTTCTACGAGAAGTACCGCGCGGCGATCCGCAACACCTGGACGGTCGAAGAGGTCGACCTGCACAGCGACCTCGCCGACCTGGACAAGCTCAGCCCGGCGGAGCGACACCTCGTACAGCGCCTGGTCGCGTTCTTCGCGACCGGTGACACGATCGTGGCGAACAACCTGGTGCTGAACCTGTACCGACACATCAACTCGCCCGAGGGCCGGTTGTATTTGTCGCGGCAACTGTTCGAAGAGGCCGTCCATGTGCAGTTCTACCTGACCCTGCTCGACACCTACATGCCCGACCACGAGGAGCGCGAGCAGGCGTTCGCCGCGGTCGAGCACATCCCCTCGATCCGGCGCAAGGCGGAGTTCTGCTTCCGCTGGATCGACTCGGCGATGGGCCTGGACCGGCTCGAATCGCGGGAGGACCGGCGGCAGTTCCTGCTCAACCTGATCTGCTTCGCCGCGTGCATCGAGGGCCTGTTCTTCTACGGCGCCTTCGCGTACGTGTACTTCCTGCGCTCGCGCGGCCTGCTCAACGGCCTCGCCTCGGGGACCAACTGGGTCTTCCGCGACGAGTCCGCGCACATGGACTTCGCGTTCTCCGTGGTCGAGACCGTGCGGGCCGAGGAACCCGATCTGTTCGACGACGAACTCGCCGCGGACGTCCGGCGCATGCTGGCCGAGGCGGTCGAGGCGGAGACGGCGTTCGCCGAGGACCTGCTCCAGGGCGGGGTGTCCGGGATGACGGTCGCGGACATGCGCTCCTACCTGGAGCACGTGGCCGACCGCCGGCTGGCTCAGCTGGGCATGGCGCCGGTCTACGGCTCGGCGAATCCGTTCGGCTTCATGGAACTCCAGGACGTGCAGGAGCTCGCCAACTTCTTCGAGCGGCGGGTCTCCGCCTACCAGGTCGCGGTCACCGGCTCGGTGTCCTTCGACGAGGACTTCTGAGCCTGCGGCGTTGCGCTCGACACAACCGCCGTGCCGTCCCGGAAACGGGACGGCACGGCGGTTTTCGCGTTCTCGCGTGGTGCGGCCCGGTCGGCGGCGGCGCGGGATCGGCTCACGAGCGTTCGGCCGCCCGGCGGCGCAGTGCCGTGGCCGTGGCCTCGTCGGCCGGGAGGAACGCCTCCAAGTGCAGTTCGGCCAGGGTGATGTCGGTGGCCGTCGCGAAGGACGTCAGCGTCGTCAGCAGCCGCAGTTCGCCCGGGCCGTCGAGTTCGCGAAGGCGTAGCGGGACGGCGAAACCCAGGTGGTCGGGGCCGAGTTCGGCGTCCGGGACGTAGCCGCGCAGCTCCTCGACGAAGGCGTCCAGCAGCGGGTCCGGGCTGCGCAGCGCCTGGGCGCGCATGTTCTCCAACACGTGGTGGCCCCACGCGTTCAGGTTCCGCACGCGCGGCGCCATGCCCTCGGGATGCAACATCAGCCGCAGCATGTTCATCGGAGCCCGGAGCAGTTCCGGGGACGCTCCTTCGGTCAGTACGTCGACCGCGGCGTTCGCGGCGACGATCTGCCCGTACGGGCGCAGCACCATCGCCGGGTAGGGCAGGTGTCCTTCGAGCACCGCGCGCAGTGCGTCGTGTACGGGTCGCAACATCGGCGCGTCCAGGTCCGATTCGGGGAAGACCGGGGCGTATCCGGCGGTGTGCAGCAGTGCGTTGCGTTCGCGCAGGGACAGGCCGAGCGACTCGGCGAGTCGGATGATCATGGTCCGGCCGGGGCGGGATCGGCCGCTCTCGATGAAGCTGAGGTGGCGTTGGGAAGTCTCCGCGCGGGCGGCGAGTTCGAGTTGGCTCAACCGCCGGGCGGTGCGCCAGCGCCGCAACTCGGCGGGGAAGTCCGGGCCGTTGGCCCGGGTCGTCATCGTGCTCATGAGGCAGTTCTAGGCAGCCGAGGGTATCGCCGGCAATTCCCTCGCGGGAATTGTCCACCCCCGGCGCCGGTCGCATGATCGTCCCCACGGCCCGCCGAACGGACGGGCCGACCGGTCGAGGAAGGCAATCCGATGAAGAGCTACCACCTGCGGCCCGGCGCCGGCATCGAGGGCATCACGATCCGTGAGCACGAGCAGCCGGAGCCGGGTGCCGGTCGGGTGCTGGTCCGGGTCCGGGCGACCTCGCTGAGTCTGCGCGAACTGCTGGTCCTGGACGGCGGCTACCCGCTGCCGGTGCTGCCCGACACCATCCCGGGCTGCGCCGGGGTCGGCGAGGTGGTCGCGGTCGGCGCGGGCGTCACCCGCTTCCGGACCGGCGACCGGGTGGCCGCGACCGTGTTCCCGGACTGGATCGACGGGCCGTTCGCACTGGAGTACGCCGCGCAGCTGGGTAGTTCGCGCGACGGGATGCTGACCGAGTTCGCGGTGGTCGGCGAGCAGGCGCTCGTACACATTCCCGAGCACCTGTCGTTCGAGGAGGCCGCCGCCTTCCCGCTGACCGCGGTGACGGCGTGGAACGCGCTGACCGGGGGCCGCGCCCTGCTGCCCGGCGAGACGGTGCTCACGCTCGGCACCGGTGCCGTGTCGCTGTTCGCGGTGCAGTTCGCCAAGGTGTTCGGCGCGCGGGTGATCGCCACCACGTCGAGCCCGGACAAGGCGGCGCGGCTGCGTGCGCTGGGCGCGGACGAAGTGGTCGACTACCGCGAACACCCGCGCTGGGGCGAGGAGGTACGCCGCGTGACCGGCGGACGCGGGGTCGACCAAGTCGTCGACGTCGCGGGCAACTTGACCCAGTCGCTCGCGGCGACCGCGCTCGGCGGCGAGATCGCCTTCGTCGGGCACTGGCTGGGTGCGGACGCCCCCGACGCGTCGCCCTCGGCGTCGGCGCTGTTCAACGCGGGCGCCGTGCTGCGCCCGCTCGCGGTGGGCAGCCGCGCGCAGTTCGAGGCGCTGAACCGCGCGGTGCGGGGCGCGCGGCTGCGCCCGCTGATCCACCGCGAGTTCTCCTTCGACGAGGTTCCGGAGGCGCTGCGCTACTACCGCAAGGGCGGCTTCATGGGCAATGTCGTGATCGGCCACCCCTGAGCACGCACCCGCACCGCCCGGGAGCCGTCCGGCCGGATACCCGTCGCCCCGTCCACCTGTGCCGGGTGGGCCGTGCGCTCACTGCTTGCGCAGTGCCGCTCGGCCCACCCGGCGCAGGTGCGCGGCGCGGTTTCGCCGGCCGCCCTCCGCGCGCTCCAGCGTCAGCTCGGCTCGGCGGCCCCGCAGCGTGAGCGTCATCAGGTGGTTGCCGAACCACGGACCACCCAGCTTCGTCCACTCGACCGGCAGCGGGTTCAGCCGCGCGTGCCGGGCCAGGGCGCGGCCCAGTCGGGTCGCGATGCGCCCCCAGCCGAAGCGGAAGCCGATCCGGATCGCCGGCGGGACCGAGTTGTGCACCGGCGAGCAGGTCAGCTGGTAGACCCGGGCCGACTCGTCCGAATCCTCCCCGGCCCGTGGCCCCTCCCCCGGTACGAGCCAATGCGCCTCGGCCGCGTACACGTGGTGCACGTCCCCCGACAACACGCACACGGTCGCCGGCACCGGCCCGCCCGCGCGGGGTCCGTGCAGTGCGATCCGGCCGAGCAGCGCGGACAACGCCTCGAACGAGTCGCGGAACGCGGCCCAGTGCTCCAGGTCGCCCGCCCGCCGCAGCCACTCGCTCCACACCGCGACCCGAGGCCCGCGGGCGCCCGCGCACAGCGCCTCGTTCCACGACTCCAGGTCGTGGATGCCGTGCGGCAGCAACCAGGGCAGCGAGGTGCCGATCAACAGGTGGTCGTAACCGCCCTCGTCCGCCTGCTCGGTGATCCAGGCCAACTCGTCCGCGCCGATCATCGCCCGGCCGTCGCCGGTCAGCACCCGGCCGGCGCGCGAGTCGATCATCAGCAGACGGGTTCGGCCGAAGTCGCGTCGGAAGCTCCACCGTGTGGTCGCCTTGCCGTCCGCCTCCGCGTCCGCGCGCAGTGCGAACTCGTGCAGCAGCGGGCCGACGTCCTCGCCCGGCGCCGCCGCCCGGACGGCCGCCAGCACTTCGTCACGAGCCAGCGCGGCCGGGTCGAGATTGCCCACGTGCTGGTAGATCCAGTACGACGCGAGCGCGCCCGCGATCCGCTCGGACCACCAGTCGGTCGCGGCCATGTCGGCACGCCACGCATGCGAGGTGTTCCAGTCGTCGATCACGTCGTGGTCGTCGAAGATCATCGCGCTCGGCACGGTGGACAACAACCAGCGGATCTGCGGATCGGACCACGACTCGTGATAGAGCAGCGTGTACTCCTCGAAGTCGGCGATCTGCGGACCCGGCGCCTTGCTCAGGTCACGCCGGCGGGCGAGCCGGTTCTGCATCGCGCGCGAGGTCTCGTCCGCGTACACCTGATCGCCGAGCAACAACAACGCGTCCGGCAGGGGTTCGTCGGGCGAGCGCATGAGCCGGCGGGCGAGCGTGTCCAGCGCGTCCGGGTCCATCCGGCGCTCCTCGCCCGCCTCGGTGCTCGGCGGACTCGACCACCGGCAGGACCCGAACACCACCCGCAGGTCCCGCTCCTCCTCGTCGTCCGAGGCGGTGCGCAGCACGCTCGGCGGCCGGCTCGAATGCTCCTGCGGCCAGCACACCCGCTCGTCCAGCAGCACCCGGTACTCCCGCGACCGTCCCGGCGTGAGCCCTTCGAGCACCACCAGTACGTAGTGGTGCCCGAACACGTTCCAGGTGGCGGCCTCGGCCACGCCGTCCTCGCACGCCACGGTCACCACACACGGCGCGTCGGTCTCCACCCACACGGTGGCACTCGTACGATCCACGTGCCGCAGCACGGGACCGAGCAACAACTCGGCCATCGTCCTCGGCCCTCCCACCTTCGTCGACGCCCTCCGTGGCAGGTGCCTGCCCCGCACCGCGGGCGCCAATACTCGTCCTGCCCGCGGACTCTCGGACACGGTATGCGGCTTCCGCGCGGCTTGCGGGGTACGGCGGACTCGAACCGTTACGGTTTTCCGCGTAGCCGAGCCGTTCCCGGGTCGTTCCCGGGTCGTTCCTTGCCGGGCCGTTCCCGAGCCGCAACGGAGGTCGCGCCGTGCACGATTCGCCCACCGCGTCGCGAGACCCGAGCGCCCGACCGGTGTCCGACCGGCCGGCGGTCGAGCGCCCGGTGTTCGAGCGCCCGGTGTTCGATGCGCACCTGCACATCGTCGATCCGCGCTTCCCGCTGGTCGCCAATCACGGCTACCTGCCGCCGACCTTCACCGTCGACGACTACCTCGCCCGAACCGCCTCCCTCGGCGTGATCGGCGGCGCTGTGGTGTCCGGCTCGTTCCAGGGCTTGGACCGCACCCATCTGCTCGACGCGCTGCGCCGGCTCGGTCCGGGCTTCGTCGGCGTGACCCAACTCCCGGCCGACGTCGCGGACCACACGATCCTCGAACTGCACGCGGCGGGCGTGCGCGCGGTCCGGTTCAACATCCGTCGAGGCGGCTCCGCACGGGTCGAGCGACTGAATCGGCTCGCCCGGCGCGTGTACGAGCTGGCCGGGTGGCATGTCGAGCTGTACGTCGACGCCCGCGATCTGCCCGACCTGGCGCCCGTGTCGGCCAGGCTCCCGAAGCTGAGCATCGACCACCTGGGCCTGTCCCGGGAGGGCCTGCCGCATCTGCTGCGCCTGGTCGAACGCGGGGCCTACGTCAAGGCCACCGGTTTCGGCCGAGTCGACCTGGACGTCCCCGCCGCGCTGCGGGCCGTGCTCGCCGTCGCCCCGCACGCGCTCGTGGCCGGCACCGACCTGCCCTCCACCCGCGCGCCCAGGCCCTTCCGCGACACCGACCTCGACGTGATCGCCGAGGCGGCCGGCCCGGATCTGGCCGGCGCCGTACTGCACGACAACGCGCGGGCTCTGTACCGCCCGCGTCGGGACGCGGAACCGGCACCCGACTGACCGGGCGACCCGCCGTCGGGCCCGGTCGATCGCCGGGTCAGTCGCCGGCGGCCAATGCGCGGACCGTGTCCATGTCGTCCGCCTCCGCCGCCGTCTTGTCCTCGCGATAACGCAGCACCCGGGCGAACCGCAGCGCCAGCCCGCCCGGATAGCGGGTACTGGTCTGCAACCCGTCGAAGGCGATCTCGACCACGAGTTCGGGCCGCACCCACACGGTCCAGTCGTCCCGACGAACGGCCATTTCCTGCAATCGCTCGGTCTGCCACGCGAGCAGTTCGTCGGTGAGCCCCTTGAACGTCTTGCCCAGCATCACGAACCCGTCCCCACCCGGGTCCCGCGCGCCCAGGTGCAGGTTGCTCAGCGTCCCGCGGCGACGCCCGTGACCCCACTCGGCGGCCAGCACCACCAGGTCGAGGGTGTGCCGCGGTTTGACCTTGACCCACCCGGCGCCGCGCCTGCCCGCCGTATAGGGCGTATCCGACGACTTGACCATCACCCCCTCGTGCCCGCGCGCGACCGCGTCGGCGAAGAACGCGTCGGCGGCCGCGTCGTCCCCGGTGACCAGGCGAGGCACCAGCAGTTCGGCAGGCGCGAGCGCTTCGAGCGCGGCCCAGCGCTCGGCGCCCGGCCGGTCGATCAGGTCCGCGCCGTCCACGTGCAACGCGTCGAACAGGTACACCGTCAACGGCGTCTCGGCCCGCAGCCGCGCGGCGTCGTGGGTGCCGGTCCGGGATGCGGTGATCTGGAACGGATGCGGCCGGCCGTCCGGGCGCAGCGCGATCGCCTCGCCGTCCAGCACCACGGTGCGTACCGGCAGCGCGCGCACCGCCTCGACCAACTCCGGGACGCGCGTGGTGATGTCGTCCAGGCTGCGGGTGAACACCGCGACGTGGTCGCCGTCGCGGTGGATCTGCACCCGGATGCCGTCGATCTTCCATTCCAGCGCGACCCTGGCATCCGGGTCCTTGGCCCGCAGCTTGGCGAGCGCGGCGGGCACGTCCGGTGCGGAGGCGGCCAGCATGGGACGCACCGGGTGGCCCACCTGCAGGGTGAAGGCGGCGAGCGCGGCCTTGCCGCCGGCGAGCGCCGCGGCGGCCACCGGGCCGGCGGCGCCACGCAACATCAGCGCCCGGCGCACCGCCGCCACCGGCACCTCGGCGGCGCGCGCGACGGCGTCCGCCATCACCCCGTCCAGCGCGCCCTGCCGCACCTCGCCGACCAACAACCCGACCAGGAACCGCTGCTCGACCGCGGTCGCCCGGGCGAACAGGGCCTCGATCAGCGCCCGTCGAGCGGCCTGCGACCCGGCGCCGGTGGTGGTACCGATCGCCTCCAGCGCGGTGTCGACCTCCAGCAGGGTCAGCGACGGTGTGTCGGCCGGCTCCGGCAACGCGCGCAACGCGGCGGGCCCGACGCCGATCTGCCGCTGGGTGAGCGCGCCCGCCAGGTAGGCCACCAACACGGTCGCCTCCGCCGGATCCGCGCGCCGCAGACACCCGGCCACCAACTCCGCCTTCGCGGTCCGCCCACCCTCGCTCGCGATCTCCCGCGACACGACAGCCACCTCATGAAACAACAGCGACCCCACGCCACGACTCCTCACACCGAACGCCTCCCCCAACCATCGCCCCACCCACCCCGACTCATGCGCCCAACCCCCGGCCGGCCGAGCCACCCCGAACAAACGCACACCGGGCAAACACAGCGGGACCACACCGGCGCGGCAGAGCGGGGCGGGGCGCGGGCACGGCCATGCCAACGGAGCACGACGGGACGGACCGAGCGAAGCGCGGCACGGCAGAGCGCGACTGGACGGGGCGGAGCACCGCGGGCACGGCGAGGTGGACGGAGTGCGGCGGGACGGAGCGGGCGAAGCGCGGCACGATAGAGCGCGGCTGGACGGGGCGGAGCACGGCGGGCACGGCGACGCGGACGACGCGCGGCGAGGCCAAGCGGGCGAGGCGGAGCGCGGCACGACAGCGCGACGCGGGCCAGGCACAACACGGCGCGACAACCCGCGCGCGTCTGACGAAACTCGGGATCTCGGCCCCGAAGCGCCAATGGCCGGGACCCGGGGCAAGCCCCCGGATCCCGGCCCGGCACGGCGATCGATGCGGCGAGCCGCGAGACCGATTCGGCTACAGGATCGCGCCCGGGCGGTACTTCGCCGCCTCCGGGTGCTTTGCGGCCACCGTCTCCACCCGCCGGACCACCTCGGCCACCTGGGCCGCCGCCGCGCCGGTGAAGGACAGGCGGTCGGCGAGCAGCGTGTCCAGTGCCGCGCGGTCCAGCGGCAGCCGCTCGTCGGCGGCCAGCCGGTCGAGCAGTTCGTTGCGCTCGACGCCCTCGCGCAGCGCCAACGCGGAGGCGACCGCGTGCTCCTTGATCACCTCGTGTGCGGCCTCACGCCCCACCCCGCCACGGATCGCGGCCATCAGCACCTTGGTCGTGGCCAGGAACGGCAGGTAGCGATCCAGTTCGCGAGCGACCACGGCCGGGAACGCGCCGAACTCCTCCAGCACGGTCAGGAACGTCTCGATCAGGCCGTCGAACGCGAAGAACGCGTCCGGCAGCGCCACCCGACGCACCACCGAGCAGGACACATCGCCCTCGTTCCACTGGTCACCCGCGAGCTCGCCGACCATCGAGGCGTAGCCGCGCAGGATCACCGTGAAGCCGTTCACCCGCTCGCACGAGCGCGTGTTCATCTTGTGCGGCATCGCGGACGAGCCGACCTGGCCGGGCTGGAAGCCCTCGGTGACCAGCTCGTGCCCGGCCATCAGCCGGATGGTCTTGGCCAGCGACGACGGCGCGGCGGCCAGCTGCACCAGCGCGGTGACCACGTCGTAGTCGAGCGAGCGCGGGTAGACCTGGCCGACCGAGACGAACGCGTGCTCGAAGCCCAGGTGCGCCGCGACGCGCCCCTCCAACTCGGCCAGCTTGTCCTCGTCGCCGCCGAGCAGGTCGAGCATGTCCTGCGCGGTGCCCACCGGTCCCTTGATCCCGCGCAGCGGATAGCGGGTGATCAGGTCGTCGAGGCGGTTGTAGGCGACCAGCAGCTCGTCGGTCGCCGAGGCGAACCGCTTGCCCAGCGTGGTGGCCTGCGCGGCGACGTTGTGCGAGCGGCCCGCCATGACCAGCTCGGCGTGCTGCGCGGACAGCTCGGCCAGCCGCACCAGCAGGGCCACCACGCGGTCGCGGACCAGTTCCAGCGACGAGCGGATCTGCAACTGCTCGACGTTCTCGGTCAGGTCGCGCGAGGTCATGCCCTTGTGCACGTGCTCGTGGCCGGCGAGGGCGTTGAACTCCTCGATCCGGGCCTTGACGTCGTGCCGGGTGACCCGCTCACGCTCGGCGATCGAGGCCAGGTCGACCTGGTCGATCACCCGCTCGTAGTCGGCGACCGCACCCTCGGGCACCTCGATGCCCAGGTCGGCCTGGGCACGCAGGACCGCGAGCCACAGTCGGCGCTCCAGCACCACCTTGTGCTCGGGGGACCACAGCGTGGCCAGCGCCGGGGAGGCGTAGCGGTTGGCCAGAACGTTCGGAATGCGGGGCTTGCGCACAGGCTGGGACGTCACGAGCGGCGAGTTTACCGAGCCGTGGCGGCCGCTCATGACGTACGTCCACGTTCGCGCCCCGCGGCGCCGGCTCGCGCGGTCCGCCGACCCGTCCGCGAGCGGGCTTCACCCTGGTTCCGACGCGGCCCTAACGTACGTCCATGATCGTCGCGCGCTCGCTGGTCCTGTTCGTGCTCGCCGCGCTCGCCGAGATCGGTGGTGCGTGGCTGGTCTGGCAGTCCGTACGCGAGCATCGGCCGTGGTGGATGGCCGGTCTCGGGGTGATCGCGCTGGGCGTGTACGGCTTCGCCGCCACCCTCCAGTCGGACCCGAACTTCGGCCGGATCCTGGCCGCGTACGGCGGTGTCTTCGTCGCGGGTTCACTCGCGTGGGGGATGGCCGTGGACGGTTTCCGCCCGGACCGCTGGGACCTCGCCGGGGCAACCGTCTGCCTGGCCGGCGTCGCCCTGATCATGTACGCGCCGCGGCGCTGACGGCGCGTCACAACCCTTGTCCCGCACGGCATGTGCCGACCGCCGCCGGGTAGACGCCGGCCATCGCGGACGACGTTGGGGGCCGGCACATGGGCAGGTGGCAGGACGCACGAAACGCGCACAGGGAACGAGCCGAGCGCGAGGAGCGGACCGCCCGTGCGCTGCGTGGCGACGGCAGCCGGACGGCCGCGGACACCGAGCGGCCCGACGGCCCCGACGCGGCCGAGGAGCGAACCGGAAAGGTCCCGGGCCCGCGCAGGACCGCCCGCCCCGAATCCGAGCATCCGCCCGCCGACACGGTGGACCTCGCCAAGACCGAGCGCGACAGCAAGCACGGCACCGAGCACGGCACCGAGGACCCCGCCGAGGGCGCCGCCGAGCGTGCGCCGGCCCCCGAGAATCTCCCCGAGCGCCCCAGCGACCTGCCCAGGTCGTCGTGGTTCAAGGCCGCGTGGCGCACGATCCGGGAGTTCAAGGAGGACGACCTCAACATCTGGGCCGCCGCGCTCACCTATCAGAGCGTGCTGTCGATCTTCCCGGCACTGCTGGTCGTGGTCTCGCTGGTGGGCCTGGCCGGTCGCTCCGCCACCGACGCGCTGACCGAGAACGTGCAGAGCGTGGCACCCACCGAGACGCATCAGATCGTGATCAACGCGATCCAAAATCTCGAACACAGCCGAGGCACCGCCGGCCCGCTCGCGCTGGCCGGCCTGGGTCTGGCGTTGTGGTCGGCGTCCGGCTATGTCGCCGCGTTCATGCGCGCGTGCAACACGATCTACGACGTGCCCGAGGGCAGGCCGCTGTGGAAGACGGTGCCCACCCGGATCGCGGTCACCGTGGTGACCCTGCTGCTGCTGTCGGTCTGCGCGATCGCGGTGGTGTTCACCGGCTCGCTGGCCAAGCAGGCCGGACACGCATTGGGCGTGGGCGAGGCGGGCGTGCTGCTGTGGGACTACGCGAAGTGGCCGGTACTGATCGTGGTGGTCAACTTCCTGTTCGCGCTGCTGTACTGGGCCGCGCCGAACGCCAAACAGGGCTTTCGCTGGATCACCCCCGGCGGCGTCCTCGCGGTGCTGCTGTGGGCCGTCTTCTCCGCCGCGTTCGCCTACTACGTGGCCAACTTCGGCACCTACAACAAGACCTACGGCACGCTCGCCGCGGTGATCGTGTTCCTGATCTGGCTGTGGTTGACCAACATGGCAATCCTGCTCGGCGCCGAGTACAACGCCGAGATCGAACGGGCCCGGGCGATCGCCGGCGGCCACCCGCCGACGCTGGAGCCGTACGTCCGGATGCGCAACGCACCCAAGCCCAAGGGCGCCTGGAAACGATGGTTCCGGTTCGGTCGCACACCCGAGGCGGAGCGGGCGCGCGAGGAGTAGACAATCGAGGTCATGGACAAGATCCGGCCCGCGTACGAGGAACTGGGCGCCGAGGGCTTCTACGCCACGCACGGCGCGCGGTACCGCAACCCGCACGAGCCACGGGTGCGGGCGGTGCTGGCCCAGGCGTTGGCGGAGCCGGTGGCCGCCGAGCCGAAGCTCCTGGACAGCGTGCTCGACCTGGCCTGCGGCAGCGGCGAGGCCACCCTCGCACTGCGCGAACTCGGTGCGCGCGAGGTCTCGGGCATCGACCCGTACACGGGCGTCGCCTATCGCGAGCGGACCGGGATCGACGCCGAGGCGCTGCGCTTCGAGGAGATCGCGGCGGGCGCACTGGCGGGCCGCGCGTACTCGCTCGTGGTGTGCACATACGCCCTGCACCTGCTCGCCGAGTCCCGACTGCCCGCGCTGGCCTACGCGCTGACCGAGGTCACGTCAGCGTTCGTGGTGGTGACTCCGCACAAGCGTCCGGTATTGCGGCCGGAGTGGGGATGGCATCTGCGCCGGGAACTGGTGGTGGATCGGGCTCGGGCCCGGCTGTATCGGACTTCACCCGAACCCGTCGAGGCGACTGGGCCACGGTGACGCCGGCGCTGGCGATCACCACCAGCGCGATACCCGCGATCTGGATCGGCACGAGCGACTGGTGCAGCACGAGGAATCCGGCGATCGCGGCCACGGCCGGTTCCAGGCTGGCCAGCAGCCCGAACGTGGCGGGCGTCAGATGCTTCATCGCGAGCATCTCGAAGCTGTACGGCAGAGCCGAGGACAGCAGCGCGACACACGCGCCCAGGCCGAGCACCTCGGGCTCCAGGAGCGAACTCCCGGCCGTGGCCACGCCCAATGGGGTGACCAGCACCGCGGCCACCGCGAAGCCGAGCGCCAGGCCCTCGACGCCGTCGAAGCGCTTGGAGATCTTCGAGGCGACCACGATGTAGCCCGCCCAGCAGGCCGCCGCCGCCATCACGAAGGCGATGCCGACCGGATCCAGCCCGCTGAAGCCGCCGCGGCCCAGGAGCAGCACACCGACGGCCGCGAGCACGATCCACGTCATGTCGCGCAACCGGCGCGACAACACCACGGCCAGGCCGAGCGGCCCGAGGAACTCCAGCGTGACCGCCGGGCCCAGCGGCAGCCGGTCGATCGCCTCGTAGAAGAACATGTTCATGCCCGCGAACATCACGCCCAGGCCGACCACCACGACCCAGTCCGCCCGGGTGCGCCCGCGCAACCGCGGCCGGGCGAAGGCGAGCAGGATGCTCGCGGCCAACACCAGCCGCAGCGTGACCGCGCCGGCGGGTCCCACATACGGGAACAGCCGGGCCGCGAACGCCGCGCCGAACTGGATCGAGCACGCGCTCGCCAACACCAGCAACACCGAGCGCCCCTGTGCGCCCGGCAGCAGCCGGTCGACGAATGCGGGCAGCGCACGCGAGGTCGCGTCGGGGGTGGTGCGGGAGGTCATTCCTCGACACTACGGACATCGTCAAGCCGGTTCAGACGCCGGCCGTGGCGGATTTGCGATCCCGGACCACCTTGCGCAGGGCTTCGGGCACCGGGCCCAGGCCGGCTTCCAGCTCCCGGATACGGCTCTTGGCGGCCCGGCGTTCCCGACCACCGAGCACCACGCGCAGTTCACCCTCGTAGGCCAACGCGGCCAGCGCCGCGTCCGCCGCCGGGACACGTGCGACGGGTCGGCCCGGCTTGACCGCGTCCCACATCGCCCGGGTTGCGGCGGTGCGCAGTTGCGGTCGGCGCAAGAGCATCCGCCGGCTCGGGATGATGCCCAGGATCCGGTGCGACTCGAACCTGATCACCCGCTCGCGTTCGAGCCCGGCTCCGACGTGCCCGGTGGCCTGCCGGTCGCCCTTCTTGACCCAGTGGCGCCAGCGATGAGGCCGCTCGCTCGCGGTGATCCTGCCCAGCAGCTCGGCCGCCAGGTCGCAGTCCGGCACGGCGGCGCCCCGACGGGCGGTCGCCTTGACCTTGCCGGCGTCGTCATGGATGAGGCCCTGCTCGTAGAGGTCGTACAGGGCCGCCGCCTGGAGCGCGGCTCCCAGATTGCTTCGGCTCAGCAGTCGTTGCCGCTCGGGACTGTAGGCGAGCAGGAACACTCGCCGGGCCAGGGACACGTTCACGTGCACCTCCAGGGATACGTTCACGTCGACCTCCTCGGCGCCAGGGCGTCGCGTCGTCTTCGACCTTGTCGTCACGGCCCGGTACCGAGGTCGCCAGTGTCGCCACGGCCGCGGCCACGATTGCCGGGATCGCCAGGATCGTCTCGATCGCCACCGTCGCCTCCGCCGGACTCGGAATCGGACTCGGACTCGTGGGACTTGTGGGACTCGTCGGACTTGTCGGACTCGTCGGGCTCGGACTCGGCTTCGGGGGTCGGCCGGTGGGCGGAGTCGGTCTTGGGGGGTCGGCCCCGGCGGGCCGGACGGCCGGCGTTGCCCGGCATCCGGCCGGCGTCGCCCAGTGAACGCCGCAGCAGGAACTCGATCTGCGCGTTGGTGCTGCGCAGTTCGTCGGCGGCCCACTTGGCGATCGCATCGTGCACCGCCGGGTCCAGGCGAAGCAGGATCTTCTTGCGCTCGGTCACCGGGACCGGCTATGCGTAGAGGGAACCGGTGTTGACCACCGGCTGGGTGGCCTGTTCGCTGCACAGCACCACGAGCAGGTTGCTGACCATCGCCGCGCGGCGGTCGTCGTCCAGTTCGACCAGGTCGCCCTCCTCCAGCCGGTTCAGGGCGAGTTCGACCATGCCCACCGCACCCTCGACGATCCGCTGCCGGGCCGCGACCACCGCGCCCGCCTGCTGGCGGCGCAACATCGCCTGGGCGATCTCCGGCGCGTAGGCCAGCCGGGTGATCCGCGACTCGACGACGCTGACCCCGGCCGAGGCGACCCGCGCGCCGATCTCCGCGGAGAGCTTGCCGGTGATCTCGTCGGCGTTGTCGCGCAGGGACATACCGCCGTTGCCGTGGTCGTCGTAGGGGTAGCTGTTGGCGATGTGGCGCACCGCGGTCTCGGTCTGGATCGCGACGAACTCCTCGAAGTCGTCCACCTCGAACTTGGCCTGTGCGGTGTCCTCGACCTGCCACACCACAACCGCGGCGATCTCTATCGGATTGCCGTCGTTGTCGTTGACCTTGGCGGTCTGCGTCTCGTGGTTGCGGATGCGCGTGGACACCTTGGTGCGGTTGGTGAACGGGTTCACCCAGCGCAGGCCGTCGCGGCGCAGCGTGCCCTTGTAGTGCCCGAAGAGCTGGAGCACCCGAGCCTCACCCGGGGCGACGGTGGTCAAGCCGCAGAGCGCGAACAGCGACGCGACGATGATCACGATGCCGGCGATGACGGCCGCGACCTTCCCACCGTCGTGCAACAGGGCCCCGAAGATGATGAGCCCGACGCCACCGGCGACGAAGAGCACACCGACCGCGAGCGCGGACAAACCGGAGACACCGGTCACCACCTTCTCCCGGACCTGTGGGGCCGGCATTTCCACGATGGACTTGGGACCGATGTCACTCATGTGGTCACTCCTGCTCGATTTGATGTGCCATCAACACCATAGCAAAGTGATATCACTTTATGCCAGGGGCCACCCTCCCTCCCCGCCGGCCACCCGGGCGGGCGCGGACTCGCGAGCTGCGGGCGGTCGCGGACGTGCGAGAGACGCGAACGGCCGGGCGGCGCGGGCGCACGGGCGGGCGGCCCAGGTCAGCAAGCGCGGACGGCTGGGCGGGCGTCCCGGGTCGGCGAGCGCGGACGGCCTGGCCGCGCGGGCGGGCAGCGGTCGGCGGTGGGCACCCGGGCGCGGATAAGCGGTCGGCGCTGGTGGACGGTCGGTCCGGCGGGCGGTTCAGTGCGGGCGCACGGCCGGGCCGGCGCCCGCCGGTGTCGCTCCACGGTGGGCGGCAGGATCAGGCAGGCGAGCCCGACGAGTTCGGGGTGGCGCCCGACCACCGGAGCCTCGATGCGGCGCACTGCTCCCTGATCCAGCCCGCGGCGGCACAGGTCGACGAGATCCGCCCGGACCTGCCGGGCCCGCGGACGCTCCGGCCGCCCCGGACGCCGGAGCCCCGCAGTTCGGATCGGTCGGATCGGGTCGCCGGGTCGAGAGGCGCACCCCCGGGCATGTCGCGCCGCCGCTCCGCATCGGCGCCGCGCGTCAGCCGGGGCCGACGAAACCCGACTCGTAGGCGGCGATCACCGCCTGGGTGCGGTCACGGGCGCCCAACTTGCCCAGCACCGCGCTCACATGGCTCTTGACCGTCTCGGTACCCAGGAACAGTTCGGTGGCGATCTCGGCGTTGTTCAGCCCCCGGGCCATCGCCCGCAACACGTCGGCCTCGCGGTCGGTCAGATTGGCCCGGACCACCGTGTCACCGCGGGCCGCCTTCTTGTGCCGCTCGACCAACGCCCGCAGCTTGGCGGGGAACAGCAGGGAGTCTCCGGTGGCCAGTGCCCGCACCGCGCCGGTGATCTCGGCGGGGCGGGCCCGCTTGAGCAGGAAGCCGTGTGCCCCGACCCGCAGCGCCTCGTAGACGTATTCGTCGTTCTCGAAGGTGGTGATGATCAGGATCTTGGGCGGCTGTTCGAGATGCGCGAGCAGGTCCCGGGTGGCCTGGATCCCGTCCACGCGCGGCATCCGCACATCCATCGCGACCACGTCCGGGCGCAGCGCGCGAACCAGCGAGAGCACCCCCGCGCCGTCGTCGGCCTCGCCCACGACCTCCAGATCGGGCTGCGCGCCCAGGATGGCCCGCAGGCCCGCCCGAACCAGTTCGTCGTCGTCCACCAGCAGGATCCGGATCGTCACGACGCCCACCGTAGAGGCAAGCGCACGTGCACCCGCCAATAGCCCTCATGCGCACCGGCGGTGGCCTCGCCGCCGAGCAGCGCGGCCCGCTCGCGTATGCCGCGCAGCCCGCTGCCGCTGCCGGCGCCGACCACCCGCCGCTCGACTCCCGCCGCGGGCGCGCTGCTCAGCACGGTCAGCTCGACGTCGTGTTCGTCCACCGCCACGGTGACGTCGACCGGCACCGGGCCCGCGTGCCGCAGCACGTTGGTGAGCGACTCCTGCACGATCCGATAGCCCTCGCGCGAGATCACCGCCGGCACCGCGTCGACGGCGCCCGCCACCCGCAGTTCGACCGAGGCACCCGCGCCGCGGGTGCCGTCGACGAGCACCTTGAGCTCGGACAGGCCGGGTCGAGGCGCGGCCGGCTCCGGTGCGTCGCGCAACAGCAGCAGCATGCGTTCCAGGTCTTCCAGGGCCTGTCGGCCGGTCTCCTCGATAGCTTCGAGCGCCCGGTCCGCGAAGGCGGGATCGGTGTCGAGCAATTGCCGGGCGGCGCCGGCCTGAAGCACCGTCACGGACAGCGCGTGGCCGATCGAGTCGTGCAATTCGCGGGCGAGCCGATTGTGTTCGAGCAGTTGCTCGGTCCGCCGCTCGGCTATCGCGAGGCGCTCGGTCGCGGACGGCCCGAGCAGCCTGGTACCGAGCCGGGTGAGCAGCCAACCCACGCCGGCCAGGTAGTAGAGAGCCCCGACGATGACGAGCGCACCCAGGGGAATCAGCCACCAGTGCTCGGCACCGCCCGCGAAGGCGAGCCCGCCGAACGCCACGCCCGTATCCGTGGCCGGCGACATGATCATCGCGATTCCCACGAACACCCAGTGGCCCGTGAGTGCGAGACCGAGCCAGGCCAGGTCGACCCGCAACACCAGCCACAGCGCAGTGCGCCATCGGTCCCCCCACCCCTGGGACCGGGTGACCGCGATGTCGCTCTCGTCCCCGGGGCGCAGCAGCAGCCGGGCCAGGAAACCCTCGAACCGGCGCGCCTCGGCGAGCAGCCCGAACACGATCAGGATCGGAATCGGGACGACCAGCAGCGCGAGCCCGTCGGCCGGCCCGCTGTCGCCTTCCAGACCCGGGTACACCAGGGCGACCGCCACGCCCAGGGCCAGCGCCGTGAACAGGTGGAAGGCCCGCGTGTAGGTGGAGGCCGTGACGAGCGGCCGGGTGAGGCGGGTGAGCCAAGTGCGAAGCGGCGCGATCCGGGACATGCCGCCATCCTGCCGGGTCGCCGTGTGCACGACCTCCCCCGCCCGGGGGAGACCGTCCCCACGGTTGGGGGAATTGGCGCAGGGTCCCGAAATCGCAGTCGTGACGCGCCGCCACCACCGGCGGTACCCACCGCAAAGCAGCCGACCCTCCGGTTACCCAGGGTCACTTGTGGGCATCCCAGAGCGCATGTCCAGATGGCGGCGGCGCAAGACGGTGGCGGGAGAACCCCTGCCGCCCACCCGACGCAACACCGAGTTCCTGCTGCTCGTCTTCGCGGTCCTGGTCCCCGTCCTCGCGTATGCGAACGTCGGCCTGACCAAGGACGGCTCGGTTCCTCCGGATACCGCCGGATACGGACTCGGGCTCGGCTTCCTCGTGTTGGTCGCCCACATTCTGGTGCGCCGCTTCGCGCCGTATGCCGACCCGGTGCTGCTGCCGATCGCCGCACTGCTCAACGGCCTGGGGCTGGTGCTGATCTACCGACTCGACCTGGAGACGTCGAAGGCGCAGGCCGCGCCCTCGCAACTGGTGTGGTCGGCCGTCGGGGTGATCCTGTTCGCGGTGGTGATGATCGCCGTGCGCGATCACCGCACCCTGGGCAAATACGCGTACCTCGCGGCCGCCGTGGCCCTGTTCCTGATGATCGTCCCGGTCTTCTTCCCGGCCATCAACGGCGCCAAGGTGTGGATCCGACTCGGCCCCTTCTCGCTGCAGCCCGGCGAGTTCGCCAAGATCATCCTGGTGGTCTTCTTCGCGTCCCACCTCGCCACCACGCGCGAGACGCTGATGATGATCGGCCGTCGGTTCTGCGGCGTGAACCTGCCGCGCGGCCGCGACCTCGGCCCGGTCGTCGCGGTGTGGCTGACGTCGGTCGGCATCCTGGTCCTGGAGCGCGATCTGGGCACGTCCCTGCTCTACTTCGGCGCATTCGTGGTGATGCTCTACGTCGCGACCGCCCGCATCGGCTGGATCCTGGTCGGCCTCATCCTGATCGCACTCGGCGCGTTCGCGGTCGGCTCGGCCGAACCCCACGTGCACAGCCGCGTGCAGGACTGGCAGGACCCGTTCGCGAGCATCCACGCGGGGCTCGGACCGGGCCAACTGGCCCAGTCGTTGTTCTGTTTCGCGGCCGGCGGTCTGCTCGGCGCCGGCCTCGGCCTGGGGCACTCGATCCTGGTCGGCTTCTCCGCCAAGAGCGACTTCATCCTGGCCACCGTCGGCGAGGAACTCGGACTGACCGGCATCGCCGCGCTGTTCGTGCTCTACGCGCTGCTGGTCGCACGCGGCTTCCGGGCCGGCCTGACCGCGCCGGACCCGTTCGGCTCGCTGCTCGCCCACGGCCTCTCCGCCGTGCTGGCCATCCAGGTGTTCGTGGTCGCGGGCGGAGTGACCGCGCTGATCCCGCTCACCGGCATGACCATGCCCTTCCTCGCCCAGGGCGGCTCGTCCGTGGTCACCAACTGGGCGCTGATCGCACTGCTGATGAAGGTCAGCGACCGGGGTCGCCGACCACCCGCGCCGATCGAGGAGCCCAGCGCGCTTCCCGAGAAGGTGCTCGCGTGATCGTCACCGCCCGGCGAGCCGCCGGATTCTGTCTGCTGCTGCTCCTGGCACTGCTCGGCAACGCCACCTGGCTCATGGCGCACCAAGCCGACGCCTACGACCACATGGCGGGCAACCGCCGCCCACAGATCGTCCGTTACCAGCAGCCGCGCGGCGACATCCTGGTGGCCGGCCGACCGGTCACCGGTTCGCCGTACACCGCCACATCCTTCGACCCGGCCTACGGTCGCAGCTACACCGACGGCCCGCTCTACGCCCCGGTCACCGGCTTCGCGTCCCGGCTCTACGGCGCCACACTGCTCGAAGGCGTCGAGGACGACCTCCTGGCGGGCACCGACCCGCGTCTGGGCGCGTGGCCGGTGATCACCGCGATCACCCGAAGGCGCGGCCCCGCCGGCAACGTGGCCACCACGATCGTGCCCGCCGCACAGCAGGCCGCGTTCGCCGGTCTCGCGAACACCGGCAACAAGGGCGCGGTGGCCGCGCTCGACCCCGCCACCGGCGCGATCCTGGCCCTGGTGAGCACACCGTCCTACGACCCGGGCAGGCTGGCCGGTGGCGACAAGGCGACCCGGAGCGCATGGACCGCCCTGGACACCGACCCCGACCGGCCGATGCTCAACCGCGCGTTGCGCGAGACCTATCCCCCGGGCTCCACCTTCAAGGTGGTCACCGCCGCGGCGGCGCTTTCCTCGGGCATGGTGACCGATCCGGACGAGCCGACCGACTCGCCCGATCCCTATCCGCTGCCCGAATCGCAGGCCGGACTCGGCAACGCGGTGTCCGGCTGCCGCGACGCCTCGCTGCGCTACGCGCTGGCGATGTCCTGCAACACCGTGTTCGCCAAACTCGGGGTCGACATGGGTGCCGAGGTGATGCGCCGGCAGGCCGACGCGTTCGGCTTCGACCACCCGAAGCTGCGGATTCCGGTCGCGGTCACCGAGAGCGTGTTCCCGAAGCATCCGGATCGCCCGCAGACCGCGCTGTCCTCGATCGGCCAGTTCGACACCCGGGCCACCCCGCTCCAGATGGCGATGGTCGCGGCGGGCGTCGCCAATGACGGCGAGGTGATGCGGCCGTACCTGGTCGAGCGGCTCACCCGCCGCGACGGCAGCATCGTGCACGTCACCGACCGCGAGCCCCTGACCCGCGCGGTCTCCCCGCCGGTGGCCCGCCGACTACAGACGATGATGGAGGACGCGGTCGCCACCGGCACCGGCGGCAACGGGCGGATCGACGGCGCCGTCGTCGGCGGCAAGACCGGCACCGCCCAGCACGGCGAGAACAACCGGGCCGTGCCCTACGCGTGGTTCATCGCCTACGCGAAGGCCGACGCCGGACCCGCCGTGGCGGTCGCCGTCGTGGTCGAGGACGGCTCGGCCGACCGTGCCGACGTCACCGGCGGCGGCCTCGCCGCCCCGATCGCCAAGGCCGTGATGTCCGCGGTGCTGGACGCCCGATGATCCGCCGCCGGGCTCGCCTCGCGAACGGCTCCCGCGCGGCGGTCAGCTCTTGCGCAGCCCGGCCAGCACCCGGTCGATGACCTGGCCCACCTCGCGCCGGGCGTTCGCGGGGTCCGCCGCACGCGCGGTGTACATGCTCGCCTCGGAGATCAGCGATGCCAGCAGCCGGGCCAGCGGCCGCACCGGCAACTCGTCGATCTCGCCGTTGTCCATCGCCCTCCGCAACCAGGCGGCCAACAGCCCGTGTCCGTGCTCGTCCACGAGCGCGTCCCACGACCCGGGCCCGAGCACCGCCGGTCCGTCCACCAACACGATCCGCTGGAAGTCCCCGGTCGTGCACACGTCCAGGAACGATTGGAATCCGTGCCGCAGCTGATCCCACGGTTCGCTGGGGTGGTCCCGGGCATGACGCATCTCGTGGGCGACCAGCGCCTCGGCCGCCTCGGCCGCGACGGTCGCCATGACCGCGCGAAAGAGATCGGCCTTGTCCTTGAAGTGGTGATACAGCGCGCCCCGGGTCACTCGGGCTCGGGCCACGATCTCCTCGGTGCCGGTCTGCGCATAACCCTGGGTCGCGAACAGCTCGCGTGCCGCGGTCAGCAGCGCCGCACGGGTGTCCGCGACATGTTGTGCCCGACGCGTGACCGCCATACAACCCCCACGTTACGTACAGCCTGTATGTTGAAGATGTTGTCATCATCGGGCACACCCGGGCAACGACGCCACGCCGAGTCGAGTTTCAGCGGACGCCGACGCCCCCGGGTTCGGGGATAGAGAGGAAGCGAACGGTCATGGGCCTGCCGCTGAACCTGGCTGTGAAAATCGGCACTCACCTGGTCAAGCAGAAGATCAAGCGAGTCGACAAGTTCGCGATGATCGTGGAGGTCGAGCCGCTGTTCGCCTGCAACCTCAAGTGCGGCGGGTGCGGCAAGATTCAGCAGCCACACGACGTGTTGCGCAAGCGCATGTCGGTCGAGCAGGCCGTCGCGGCCGTCGAGGAATGCGGCGCGCCGATGGTGTCGCTGGCCGGCGGTGAGCCGTTGATGCACAAGCAGATCGATCTGATCGTCGAAGAACTGCTCAAGCGCAAGAAGTTCGTCATCATCTGCACCAACGCCGTGCTGCTGCCCAAGCACCTGCACAAGTTCAAGCCGAACAAGAACTTCGCGTGGATGGTGCACATCGACGGCCTGCGCGAGAAGCACGACCAGGCGGTGGACAAGGAAGGCGTCTTCGACGAGGCGGTGGCCGCGGTCAAGATGGCCAAGGCCGCGGGATTCCAGGTCTACACGAACAGCACGTTCTTCAACACGGACTCCCCCGAGAGCATCGTCGACGTGCTCAACTTCCTCAACGACGACCTCAAGGTCGACCGGATCCAGATCTCCCCGGCCTACGCCTACGAGAAGGCCCCGGTACAGAACCGCTTCCTGGGGGTCGAGCAGACCCGGAAGCTGTTCGCCTCCGCCTTCTCCGGCGGCAACCGCAAGAAGTGGCGGCTCAACCACTCCGCGCTCTTCCTCGACTTCCTGGAGGGCAAGCGCGACTTCGAGTGCACGCCGTGGGCCATCCCCTCCTACTCGCTGCTCGGTTGGCAGCAGCCCTGCTACCTGATGGGCGACGGCTACGTGCAGAGCTACCAGGAGTTGCTCACCGACACGGAGTGGGGGAATTACGGCCGCGGCAAGGACCCGCGCTGCGACAACTGCATGGCGCACTGCGGCTACGAGCCCACCGCCGTCCTGGCCACCATGGGCTCCCTCAAGGAAAGCCTGCGCGCGGTCGTCGCGGGCTGACCGCCCCCGGGGGTCGACGGACGAGGTTCCGTCGACCCCGGGCTTCGGTCGGGAACATCGGTACAGCGGCTGGCGCTGAGAACGATCTTGGTGTGCGTGCTGGAGCAGCTGTACCGGGCGCTGGTCAGCCGCGCGATCTTCGCTCCCCCTCGCACCGCTTCTCCAACCCGCGGGCCCGGCTGCTGGACGGCAAGCCGTGGCCGGCGGGGCGCGAGGGCGTACTGGCCGGCCTGAGCCTGGAGGCTCCCGTCGAGGAACATCCGGCGGAGCCGGTGCGGGTGCTGGACGCGGCGTGGAAGCAGATGGCCGAACACCTCGAAGAGGCCGGCGCGGATGCGAAGGTCAGCATCGAGGTGCAGCCCGACGGGCGGGCCAAGCTGAACGTGGACGCACTCGGGCCGCTCGGGGTGCCCAAGTCGCCGGCCTGGCTGCGCAAGCGGGTCGAGAAGATGCTCCCGAAGATCGACCTGCCGGACCTGTTGTTCGAGGTCGACCCGGTCGATGACACCTACCGGCGGCAGATGGGCAAGCAGCTCAGCGTCCAGGAGTCCCGCCACACCCTCGCCCGGGACATCTGCCACGGCAAGCGCGGCACCATCCACCAGGCATACCGGGACGGAATGGAAGATCAACCAGGGTCACTGGGACTGGTGTTGAACGCCGTCGTGCTCTGGACGACGAAGTACATCGACGCCGAGGTCGCCCGGCTGCGCGCCGAGGACAAGGAGATCAGCGATGAGGATGTCGCCCGCCTGTCCCCGCTGAAGTTCAAGAACCACAACGTCGTGCGGGGCGCGGGAGTGCCGCAAGGTCATCGGCCTCGCCACCGCGGAAGTTCGCCTGGCATGACCTGCTGCCCGTCAGTCCGGCAGCCAGTGCAGCTCGTGCGCCAGGGTTTTGGCGACGGCACGGACGCGGCGGTGCAGCGGCGACTGCTCGCGTGGGAGGACCAGGTGGATCGTCAGGCCGGGCGCGCCTCGCAGCGGTCGCCAGGTGAGACCGGCCGGTTGTGCCGTGGCTGCGGCTTCTCCGGCCGGGGCGAGGGTGACCCCGTCGCGCAGGTCGCGCTGAGACATGTCGAAAGAGACTGCGGGCGTGTGGAATCGGGGGTGTGGTCGGGTGTCTCGGAACAGTGCGGACAGCTGATCGTGGATCACGGGATTGGCCGCACGGTCCGGAAGTCGCAGCGGATACGCGGCCGCGTCGGCGATCTCGACCTCCGGGTGTTCGGCCAGCGGATGGTGCTGCGCCAGCTGGACCCCGACGCGCTGACGCCGCAGCAGGAACCGGCGCACGCCACGGCCCGGTTGTTCACCGCGGGTGATCCCGGCATCGATGCGGCCGTCGGCGACCGCGGGGGAGATCTCCGGTGTCGCCATCGGGACCGCGCCGACCTCGAGTCCGGGACTGCTGTGAATCAGCTTGTCCACCAGGGCCGGTGCCGTCTCGGCCCCGGTGCTGAGGCTGTATCCGATGCGCAGCGTGCCCAGTTCACCGGCCGCCGCGCTCCGGGCGGTGTCCCATGCCCGGTCCAGCGCCGCCAGCGCGGGCGGCGCGGACTCCGCCAAAGCCGCACCGGCCGTGGTCAATACGACGCTACGCGTGTTGCGGACCAGCAGGGCCGTACCGAGTTCCGCCTCCAATCGGCGCATCCGGGCGCTGAGTGCGGGCTGTGCGATACCGATTCGGGCGGCCGCGCGGGTGAAGTTCAACTCCTGCGCCAGCACCAGGAAGTACCGCAGGCTGACCGTGTCCGGTGCCACGTGCCCTCCCCGCCGATTGATAACGATCCGTTCTGAGTCTATCCCGTACCGGTCTTTCCCCCGACCGCACATCAAGCCCTAGCCTGCGCGTATGACGATCCAATTGACCGCAGTACCGGTCGGCGGGATCGATCGATCCGGGTGTCGATTCGAAGTCGGACGTGTCCGGCCGAACACAGGAGGTTTCCATGGCCAAGGGCTACTGGGTCAGTGTCTACCCCGCCATTTCCGACCCTGAGGCGCTGACCGCCTACGACAAGCTGGCCGGTCCGGCTGTCCAGGCTGGGGGCGGGCGCCTCCTGTCCCGTGGCGATCGAGTCGTCGCCCACGAGGCCGGAATCACGCAACGCGCCGTGCTGATCGAGTTCGACAGCCTCGAACAGGCCGTCGCGGCATACGAGAGCGAGGCATACCAGAAGGCGCTGGTGGCCCTCCCCGACGGCTACGAGCGCGACTTCCGCATCATCGAAGGCATCGACTGACCGGCGGGCCCAGCCATCGCCGAGCATCCGTCACCTGAAACGCACACGGTGCCGAACGACGACTCACGAGACGAGTTCGAAGCCATGCCCCGCGTCCCAGCAGGTGCGCTGCTCGCGCGCATGATGCCCGGGCGAACTGCCCGCGTGCGGTCACCGCACCGTTGCGGCGCCGGCCTCCCTCACCGAACGCATTCCAAACCCGCCGACCCTGACCACTTCCGCGACCGCTACGTGACCAACCACCTTCCACTGGTCACGAAATGGCCCGGCCTGCTTGCGTGGCGCCACAGCTTCGACGTGGCGGCGACCAAGGGAGAAGCGCCGTATTTCGCGGTCTTCGAAGGCGACTTCGCCGACGCCGCCGCCATGGCCGCGGCGCGGGCGTCGCCGCACGGCCGGCGGGTGGCCGCCGGTGTCGCCAACTACGCCACCGGCGGTGCGGTCATCATCCACTATCCGGTGCAGGACGGCACCGGCCGAGGCAGGACGGTACGCTCCGGGACGCGTTCGGTCGGCCGTCGCGGCCGGGTCCGGCCATCGGCGGAACGCCGTTCGCGGTCGCCGGTTCGTCGAGCGTCAAAGGTGGGCCGATGTCCTGGCCGGATGTCACGGTGGTTGATGCGTGCGTGCGGCGCGACGGCCGGGGCGGCAGCCCCACGGCCGTCACCGACGACGACCCGGCGGCGACGGACGCGGACCGGCGTGCGGTCGCTGCTGCGGCCGGCACCTCGCACGCGGCGTTCCTCGGCCCGGGGCGGACGCCGGACGGTGGCCGGCCGGTCCGGTTCTTCACCGCCACCGCCGAACTGTCCGGCTGCGGCCACGGCACCGTTGCCGCGCAGGCCGTCCGGTTGACCCGCACCGCGCTGGGCGAGCTGAACGACCGCCAACACACCGGCGGGCGCACGTTCGACACCGTCGCGATCCGCCGCCCCGCCGGCATCGAGGTGTGGTTCGACCAGGGCCTCGTCGCGCTGCGTCACCCGGAACCGGACGAGCGCGCCGCGATCGTCGCCGCGCTCGGGCTCACCGCGGACGACCCGCATCCGACCGACGCGCCACGGATCGCCGCGCCCGGCGCACCACGCATGCTGGTACCGGTCCACGACCGGTCGGCGCTGCTCCGAGTCCACCCACACCTCGGCAGGCTGACAGCGGCGTGCCGGCGGTACGGGCTCCTCGGCTGTTTCGTGTACGCACCGCCGGTGGGCGACCGACCGGGTGCGGCGCGGATGTTCGCGCCGGCGATCGGTGTCGACGAGGACGTCGCCAACGCCAACAGCACCGGCTGCCTGGCCGCCCACCTACTCGACACGACAGGGGCACAGACGGTCGCGATCGAGGTGGAGCAGGGTGACAGCCTCGGTCGACCGGCCGTCGTGCTCGCTTCGGCCCGACGCGGGCCGGCGGGCATCACGACCCGGGTCGGCGGGTTGGCGGTGGTCCGCGACGGACACCGAGGCGACAACTAGGCACCGCGTCCCGCTGACGGCCGCCACCGGCAGCCCGAAGGAAGGATGGACCAGACCCGCCCGCACTGCCGCGTCGTCTTCACCGTCTACGAGATGAAGCGCCTCGGCCGCGACGCCGCCGAACTCACCGCACTCGCCGACCACCTCACCGCCCGCGGCCTGGTCCCGGAGATGCTCGCCGGACCCCTGCCCAGCGCCAACCGCTGTACCGATGTTCCCCAAGCCCGGACCCCTACGTACCGATGCCGCCGCGTCCGGGGCCGCTCGGCCATGGCGGCACCGCGACGGCGCGGCGGCGTCGGCCGATGGCGGTCACGGGTTGCGCTGGGTCAATCCGTAGAAGTTGCCCTCGTTGTCGCGGAAGGTGGCCCACCAGCCCCATTCCTGCTGGGCGGGCTTGTCCGGGAAGTCGATGCCCCTGGCGACCAGTTCCCGGTACGTGCTCTGCAGGTCGTCGCACGTGAACAGCACGTTGTTGAGCGAGCCGACCTTCTCCATGTCGAAGCGGTGGCTGAACAGGATCAGCGTGATGCCGTCACCCGGAGCGCGGACCTCGATCCAGCGCGGGCTGCCGGCTTCGCCCATCGGCGTGTCCATGACCTCCTCGAAGCCCATCTTGTCGACCCAGAAGCGCTTCGCCGCGTCCTGGTCGCTGACGTTCAGTGAGACCTTTCCGACCTGCAACATGCGCACTCCCTCGGCAGGCGCCACCGGCCCTCGGCGGCATCACGACCGGTGTTCGACCGGCTCGCCGAACAGTGCCTCCTGACTCACCGTCGCAAACAGCGCGCCCGCCGCGTCGAAGATCCGGCCGTGCACCGTGCCGTGCGCGGCGTGCAGCGTGGTGCCCTCCTGGTCGTAGAGCCACCACCGGTCCGCGCGGAACGGGCGATGGAAGCGAATCGAGTGATCCAGGCTGGCCCGGGGAATCCAGCGCCGGCCCAGGGCCGCGGCGTGCGGCAGTACCAGCGTGTCCAGGATGCTCAGGTCGGTCGCGTAGGCGACGGCGCACGCGTGCAGCAGTGGGCGATCGGGCAGTTCGCCGTCGGCGCGGCACCACAGCGCGTTGTGCGGTGGTCGCGCCGTGGACGTCTCGTCGGCCCAGGTGGGCGGCTCGATGAAGCGCAGGTCCACCGGGTTGCGCCGGACCAACTGCGGCCGGCGCAACGGTCCGTTCAGCGCGTCCAGCCGCTGCGCGAGAGTGGGCAGCGTCGTCGGGTCGGGCACGGTGGGTGCGCTGGGCGCGTGGTCGAACGGCGACTCGGGCCGGGTCACCCGGAAGGACGCGACCAGGTGCACGACCACCTTGTCCGCCTGGAGCACGTCGACCTGACGATGGCTCAGTGTCCGGCCCTGCAGGGTCCGGATGACCCGGTAAATCAGCGGCAGCGTGGAGTCGGCCGGTCGCAGGAACGACGCGTGCAGCGAGTGGGGCACCCGGTCGCCGTCGACGGTGGCCCCGGCGGCGGCAAGCGCCTGCGCGACCAGCCAGCCGCCGAAGACTCGAAAGGCGTCCGGATCAGGGCTTTTCCCCTCGAATAGATCGGACTTGAGTCGGGTTGGCTCAACTTCTTCGACGAATTGGGTGACGGCGCTGCTCATGACTGCTAGTACAGCAAGGAGAGCCGCGACATCGACAACGAGGGGCACGGTGGGCACGTGGCGTGGGGTGCGGTAAAGGTGCTGAGGGATCGCAACGCGGGGCTGTACCTGAGCGGAGTGGTGATCTCCAGCTTCGGCAGCAGCGCGATGTCTCTGGTCGCGGGGGTTTGGGCCAAGACGCTGACCGGTTCCGACAGCGTGGCGGCGTTGATGGCGCTCGGGGTGTTCGCACCGACCCTGCTCGGCCCGCTGCTCGGCGCGGCCGCGGACCGATGGCCGGCCAAACGTCTGCTCCTGGCCGTCAATCTGGTGCTCGCGGCGCTGTTGACCCTCACCCTGACCGTGCGTTCGGGCGATCAGGTGTGGATCCTGTTCGCGGTGATGTTCGGTTACGGCATCGGCTTCGTGCTCCTGGACGCCGCCGAGTCGACCGCGCTCACGGCCGGCGTCGCGCCGGGCATCCTGGGCGATCTCAACGGGATGCGGCTCAGCGCGGCCGAGGGCATGAAGCTGATCGCCCCGCTGGCGGGCGCGGGTCTGTTCGCGTGGTCCGGCGGACACACCGTCGCCCTGTTGGACGCGGGCACGTTCGTCCTCGCCGCCGGCGTCTTCGCGCTGATGCGCTTCGATCAGCCGGTCCGGGCGAAGGCCGAGACCGGGTGGTGGGGGCAGGCCACGGCCGGCGCGGGTTACCTGTGGACGCATCGTCCGCTGCGCCGCCTGGTGTTCTCCGGCGGCCTGGCGATGCTGGTGTCCGGGGTCAGCGGCGGAGCGATCTACGCCGTGGTGGACCGGGGACTCGGCCGCTCACCGGCGTTCGTGGGCGTGCTGTACACCGCGCAGGGCGCCGGATCCGTGGTGGTCGGGCTGTGCGCGGGCACCCTGATCCGCCGGCTCGGTGCGCGCGGGTTCGCGGTGCTGGGTCTGGCGCTGTTCGCGGTCGGGGTGGGCTCGCGGGTGATCGAGTGGCTGCCCGTGGTCCTGGCCGGGAGCGTGGCGATCGGCTTCGGGCTGCCGGCGGTGCACGTGGCGGCGATGACCGTGTTGCAGCGGGAGACGCCGGGGCACCTGGTGGGCCGGGTCGCGGCGACCGCGGGGACGATCATGTTCGCGCCGACGGCCTTCGCCATCCTCGGCGTCGCGGGTCTGTTGACGGTGCTGGACTACCGCGTCATCCTGCTCGGCACGGCGGCTCTGGGCGGCGCGGTCGCGCTGTACTGCGCGGCGGGTCGCGGCGAGCGCGGGCCGGACCGGGAGCCGACGCCGGTGGAGGGTGCGCAGGATTCGCGCCACGTGTGACGCACGCATGTCCTAGGTCGAAGGCTGCTCGCCACCTACGATGATCCGCATGTATGAACCGGCGGAAATCCCGGCTGAGCTGGTTGCCCTCCAGCGGGACCGCGACCATGCGGCCGACGTCGTCACGACGTTCGCGCGCGAGAACCCCGGGCGGCTGGACGCCGAACTGACCCGTCAGTGGTCGGCGGCGGTTCGAGCGGAACGCAACGCCATACACGCGCTGCACGCGCACCCGATGATGGTGCTCGGACCGAACCGGTTCAAGATCATGCGGGCACTGCGCGCCGCCGCCAAGCTGACCTGACGACGGCCCGATCCGAACAGGGGCAAGAAAGCGTCGGACCGGACCGTCGAAGGACGTAGGTTACGCGGCCGCGCCGACAACCGGCGTCGACGTCGCGGACCGGTCCGCGTTCGGCTCCCGGCGTCGGGTGTTCGTGCTCACACCGACAGGCTTCGCTCGAACCGCATGCGGTCCGCGCCGGGGCCGTCCAGGTCCGCGACCGGGCCGTGCACGGTGAACCCCATCGCCGTGTGATAGCGGATCGAACCGGTGTTGACCGGGCCGGTGATCGCGCGCACCACCGTGCGCCCGTCCGCGCGCGCGAGAGCGAAGAAGCGCTCGTACAACTCCCGCGCCAACCCGGAGCGGCGCAGATCGGGCCGGACGCCGGCGAAGTGGATGTACGCCTGGTCCGGGTGCGCGGGCGAGAGCAGCCCGATCAGGAAGCCGCCGAGCCCGGCCTCGTCCTCGGCGACCAGGCTGGTCGGGTGGAAGTGGTCGAGGAACAGGCGGGGCAGCATGCCGGTCATCGGCCGGCCCCACCAGGCGTCCAGGACCGCGACGATGGCGTCGTAGTCGTCGGCGCGGGCGGTGCGGATCAGCGGTGCGGTCATGCGGTGGCGCTCTCGGGGCAGAAGGTCCGACGGTAGTTCTGCGGCGTGGTGCCGCGCCGGCGCAGGAAGTGGTGGCGCAGCGTCGCCGCGCTGCCGAAGCCCGAGCGCTCGGCGACGATGTCGATCGGCAGGTCGGTCTGCTCCAGCAGTTCCTGGGCCAGCAACACGCGCTGCGCGGTGAGCCATTCGTAGGGTGTGGTGCCGGTCTCCTGCTGGAACCGGCGGGCGAAGGTACGCGGCGACATCAGCGCGTGCTCGGCCATCTGATCGACCGTCACCTCCCGGGCCAGGCGCTCCTCCATCCACAGGAGGGTGGCCTGGAGCGGGCTGCCGGAACGCTCGGGCAGCGGCCGCGCGATGTACTGCGCCTGGCCGCCCTCGCGGTGCGGCGGCACGACCATGCGGCGGGCGATCGCGTTGGCCACCCGGGTGCCGTCCTCCAGTCGGACCAGGTGCAGGCACGCGTCGATGCCGGCGGCGGTACCGGCGCTGGTGATCACCCGCCGGTCCTCGACGTAGAGCACGTCCGGCTCGACGACGGCCTTCGGATACAGGCGGGCGAGGCGATCCGTGTACTTCCAGTGCGACGTGCAGCGCCGGCCGTCCAACAAGCCGGCCCGGGCCAGCGTGAAGGCGCCCGTACAGACGCTCATGATCCACGCGCCCCGGGCCTCGGCGGCCCGCAGCGCGGCTAGGAGCAGCGGATCGGGCGTCACGTTCTCGTCGTGCTCGGCGGACGCGGGAATCGCGACCAGATCCGCGTGCGCGACCCGGTCGAGGCCGTGCTCGACGTACAGGTCGTAGCCGGCCTTGGCCCGGACCCGGCCGGGGGTGACCGCGCACACCGCGAAGTCGTAGACCGGGCAGCCCTCCTCGCTCCGGTCGATGCCGAACACCTCGCACAGCACCCCGAGTTCGAAGGGCGCGACCCCGTCCTGAACGATCACGACCACATTGCGCAGCATGTGGCCAGCATGCCGGCAGTCCGGCCGAGATGGCAGGATATTGCGCACATAAGGCAGTCCTGCCACTCGATGCATGTGCAAGCATCGGGCAGTCTTGAGGCATGACAGTTCTGGCGGTTTTCCTGGTGATCACGATGGTTCTCGGTGGTCTGTCGGCCCTGGGCCGATCGGCCGACACGCGCGATCGGGACAAGTCCCGGTCGTGGCACCACTGAACGGCACGCGGGCCCGGCGGCGCTCGGGGCCGACGACGCTTCGGGTGAAAGACCGCGCGCCCGGCCCAAGGGACATGGGCCGGGCGCGCGGTGTGTTCCGGAACGAACGGGAGCGCTCGCTCGCGGAGCGCCTGATCGGGCGGAGCGCTCGATCAGTTGCGGCGCTTGAGTGCCCGCCAGACGAAGAAGATGATGATCGCGACGACGATGATGCCGATGATCGCGAAGATGAACTTGCCGGCCTTCTTGAAGAAGCTCTTCTTCTTTTTCTTGGCCTTCTTCTTGGCCGGGTGGCTCTGCTGCGCCGCGGCCTGGTGCGATGTGCTTCGGGCCGAGGTATCCGCGACCGTCTGCACGCCGGTCGAGGTGAGCACGGTCGACACCGTCGCGGACGAGACCTGGCGCACCTGCGCCTGAGCCGGCGCGGACGCGGCCTGCGCGGGCACGGCGGTCAGCACGGCCGCGAACACCGCGAGCAGGATCGGACCGGCGAGACGCCGGAGAAGACGATGAACCATCTGACAAGCCCCCATTTCAACCCGCGGAACACACGCCTCGCGGTATCGCCATGGCCCCGTGGTGGACCGATAGGCGCGCGAATCTACCCGACACGCCGGTGTCCACGCGCCACGAAGGGTCAAGATTTGGTTCGGAGCCGACCCATGCGACACGTGTCAACGACCATTCCGGTACGCTGACGATTCATCAGGTTGTGGCAGCCCGGTTGCCGGTGAGGGGTGACCGGGCTTCCCAATCCCGCCCACCCGCCTCGCGGGCGCGGCCACCGCCCGAACCGCATCCGGTGGCGGCCCACGGCGTCACCGGACCACCGCGTTGCCGTCGCTGTCGACCCGCCCGGTCCAGCCGCGGTCGCCGGTCTCGATCCCGCGTCCGATCCACATCCGGTGGTCCGCCGCGCCGCACACCGCGGGTCCCCTGCCGGTTGTGATCTTGCCCGCTTGGGGTCGTCGCGGTCGTCGTGGGTCTCGATTCCTGCGCGGCGTTGGGATATCCCAGGGTGTCATGGCGGACAAGGTGCTTCTCGACTACGACGGACCCATCGCGACGATCACGAACAACAACCCGGACAAGCACAACGCGTTCGACGACGACATGGATCAGCTGCTGTGGCAGATCCTCGGCGAATTGCGGCAGCGGCCCGAGGTGCGGGCGGTGATCTGGCGCGCGGAGGGCAGGTCCTTCTCCTCCGGGCGCGACGTGTCCTCGATCGGGGGTCACCGGGTCGAGTTGACGCACCATCAGCTGATGACGCGTGGGCATCGCGGTGTGCAGCAGTTGTTCGAGTTGGACGCTCCGGTGCTGGTGGCCTGCCAGGGCTGGTCGATCGGCGCGTCCTTCCAACGCGCGCTGTTGTGCGACATCCGGGTGGCCGCCGAGGGCGCTCGGTTCATGCTGCCGGAAACCACGCACGGGGTGATTCCGGACACCGGCGGCGTGGCTCGGCTCCACCAGATCTGTGGGCCCGGGGTGGCCGCCGACATGGTGCTCACCGGCCGCCCGATGCACGCCGCCGAGGCCTACGCGCACGGCATCGTCTCGCGCGTGGTGCCCGCCGCCGAACTGGACGCCACGGTGCGCGAGATGGCCGAGCGAATCGCGGCCGCGCCGGCGGTGACCGTCAAGATGGCCCGGCGCGTACTCGGCCACCTCGCCGAACCCGCCGTGCGCGCCTCGATGGCCGAGGAACTGATCGCGCAGACCTTCGTCAACAAGTCGGACGACTACGCCGAGTTCCGCGCCGCCCGCGCCGAACAGCGGCCCGCCCACTACACCGGGAGCTGACCCCCATGACCGAGGCATCCGACGGCATCATCGGCCTGCCCGAACCGCCCGCCCTGGGCGCCGGCGCGCTGCCGGCCGGGACCTACGCGGACCGTACGGTGTTCGTCACCGGCGGCGGCACCGGCCTGGGCAAGGCGATCGCGATCGAGTTCGCCCGACTGGGCGCGAATCTGGTGGTGGCCAGCCGCAAGGAGGACCATCTGGACGCGGCCCGCGAGGCACTGACCGAGGCCGGCGCCAAGGTGCGGACCGTGGCCTGCGACATCCGCGAGCCGGCCGAGATCGCGGCGGCCTTCGACGCGGCCGTCGACGCGTTCGGGCTCCCGGACGTGCTGATCAACAACGCGGCGGCCAACTTCCCGGTGCCGGCCGAGGAGATGTCCCCCAACGCGTGGCGCACCGTCGTGGACATCACCCTCAACGGCACCTATTTCTGCGCGCGCGAGTTCGCCCGCCGACACCTGGCGGCCGGCACGCCCGGTTCGATCGTCAACATCGGCGCGTCCTACGCCTGGACCGGCGGCCCCGGCTTCGCCCACAGCGCGGCGGCCAAGGCGGGCGTGAAGAACATGGTCGAGACCCTGGCCGTCGAGTGGGGCCCGTACGGAATCCAGGTCAACGGCCTGGTCCCGGGCCTGTTCCCGCACGAGGACATGACCGCCGACATCAAGGGCAACCTGGCCGGCACCCACGACAAGGATCCGTGCCAGCCCGCGATGCGCGTCGGCCGACCGCGCGAACTGGGCTGGGCCGCGACCTTCCTGGCCTCGCCCTACGCGCGCTTCATCTCCGGCCACACCCTGGTCGTGGACGGTGCCAACTGGCAGCGCCGCGGCCTGGTCAACCCGCCGGTGGTCACCGTGCGGCAACAAATGGGCAAGGGCCCGTTCGAGCTGCCGTAGGCCCCATCGGTCGCTCCGCCGGCAAACGCCCCGGCGCTTCGACACTTCGGTGCCGCGCCCCCGGCAGGCCGGGTTCTCCGGTTCGCCGGTAAGCAAACCGCCATATTGCATAAATCCGTGATATCTGCGCGCAAAGATGGACAATACGTTGGTCGGGTCGGTCGCGATTTCCCGGCGCGACCGGCCCGAGGTCACGTCCGTGCTGTTCGCCGCCCAGTGTCTCGGAGCCCCGCATGTCCGATCGGCGTCTGCCCTTCCGCGCCCGCAGACACGGTGCGAGCGAACCCCCCGAACCGCCGGAGCGCTCGATGGACCCGCGGGCGGCGGACTCTCCGGAGCCGCCGCCCGTCGAACACAGCCTGATCGACGCGGCGATCTACGTGGACGGGGTACGGGTCGCCTCGCCGAGCACGCTCGCCGACACCTACCGCGAACTGCACGTCCGGCCTGGCGCCATGGCCTGGATCGGCCTCTACCGCCCCTCCGAGAGCCAACTTCTCTCCGCCGCGGACGAGTTCGACCTGCACGCGCTGGCCATCGAGGACGCCATCGTGGCCCACCAGCGGCCCAAGCTCGAACGCTACGGGGAAACGTTGTTCGTGGTGCTGCGCGCGGCCCGCTACCTCGACGACCTCGAGGAGGTCGACTTCGGCGAGCTGCACGTCTTCCTCGGTGCCAACTTCGTGGTCACCGTCCGCCACTCCGAGTCCCCCGACCTGCGCGCGGTCCGCCGCTGGGCCGAGGACCGGCCCGAACTCCTGCGCCAGGGCCCGGAAGCGGTGCTGTACGCGATTCTGGACAGCGTCGTGGACGCCTACGCCCCGGTCGTCGGCGGCCTGCAGAACGACATCGACGAGATCGAGGCGGAGGCATTCCTCGGCGCCCCGAACGTGTCCCGGCGGATCTACGAACTCTCCCGCGAGGTGATCGAGTTCCAGCGCGCGACCCGCCCGCTCCTGCTCATGCTCACCGACCTGTCCACCGGTTTCGACAAGTACCACGTGGACCAGGAGCTGCGCCGCTACCTGCGCGACGTCCAGGACCACGCGACGATCGCCGTCGAACGCGTGGTCGGCTTCCGACAACTGCTCGAAGGCATCATGCGAGTCAACGCGATCGTGGTGACCCAGGCCCAGAACGAGGAGATGAGGCAGCTCACCGCGGCCAGCAACGCGCAGAACGAGGAGGTCAAGAAGATCTCCGCGTACGCCGCCATCCTGTTCGCACCGACCCTGATCGGCACCGTGTACGGGATGAACTTCGACGACATGCCCGAACTGCACTGGACCCTCGGCTACCCCTTCGCGGTCGGCCTGATGGTCGTGGTCTGCGTCGTCCTCTATCTCATCTTCAAACGCCGGAACTGGCTCTGAGCAGCACACCGGAGCGGAAACCTGTCGCGTTCTGTCAGGTATGCCGTCCAGGATCGTTCTCGCAAGGACGACGCAAAAGAACACCACCGGAGGAGCTCCACCATGGCGCACATCGTTCTCGTTCCCGGTTACTGGCTCGGCGCGTGGGCCTGGGACCGGGTGGCCGAACCGCTGCGGGCCGCCGGGCACGACGTGCTCGCGGTGACCTTGGCGGGCCTGACGGACGAGGCCGCCGACGCCGCCGGCATCGACCTCGCGGCGCAGACCGACGCCCTGGTCGAGGAGATCACCTCGCGCGACCTCACCGACGTGGTCCTGGCCGCCCACTCGGGTGGCGCTTTCACCGCCTACGCGGCACTGGGGCGGATCCCGGACCGGATCGCCCGGATCGTCTACGTGGACTCCGGCCCGGTGGCCGAGGGCGTCTCGCTCCTGGACCTGACCGATCCCACCGACCGGGCCCGGATCGAGGCCGAGGTGGCCGAACGAGGCGACGGTCGATACACCTACCCGTGGGATCCGACGAAGGCGCCCGAGATGCTCGACGGACTCACCCCCGCCGACCTCGAGATGTTGCGCACCCGCGCGGTGGCGCAGCCGTACGCGGTCGCGGCCGGTGGCGAGCGGGTCGGCGACCCGGCCCGGCTCAAGGTGCCCGCGCACATGATCACGTGCCTGTACCCGGCCGAGCAGGTCGAGGCCATGATCGCGCAGGGGCACCCGTTCATGGCCGAGTTCGCGCTGGCCGAGGACAGGAGCGTGCACGGACTGCCGACCGGTCACTGGCCGATGTTCTCCCGCCCCGAGGAACTGGCCCGGTTGTTGTCGGACATCGCTTCCTGAATTCGAGCGCGGAGCCGGCAAACCGGTGCGCGGGGGTGGGTTCAGCCCCACCCCCGCGCGGGGTGCCTCCCCAGTGACCTGCGCGCTCGTCGCCCGACACACTGGTGCAACCAGCAGCGCACGGTACATCCACGGGAGGACCCTCATGAGCACGCTCACGCCGCACAGCGCCGATCCACCGGCAAGGGGTCGGTGGTTGGGCCGGGCGCTGCTGTCCGCCTGGCGTGGCTTCGTGCTGGTCTTCCTCTCCGTACCGGCCCTCGCACTGTTCATCACCTGCGTCGTGTTCATGGCACTCGTGCCGCTGGGCGTCGGCCTGCTGTTCTTCTTTCCGCTGATACTGCTGCTGCGCGCCACCGCCAACCTGACCCGGACCGCGATGGGCTCGTGGTCCGACGTCCCGATCGCGGTCCCCTACCGGCGGTTGCCGCAGGGCAGGGGCGTGACCGGGCTGTGGCGGCGGACCCGGCAGGCGATCACCGAGGGGGCCACCTGGCGGGACCTGCTGTGGGCACTGTTGTACCTGCCGTCGAGCCTGCTGCTCGCGTGCCTGCCGATGATGCTGATCGTGAACGGCCTGCACGGCGTGCTGATGCCCTTCCTGTGGGAGGTGGCCTACCGACACGTCGACCCGCAGTGGTACACGTTCATCAAGGTGGACAGCTCGCAACGGGCCGGCCTCGCGCTGCCGTGGGGCCTGGTCCAGATGATCGCCGGCCTGGCCCTCGCCCCCTGGTTCGCCCGAGTCAACGCACTGTGGAACCGGTCCCTGCTCGCCCCCACCAAGGAGGCCGAGTTGGCGCTGCGGGTCCAGCACCTGACCGAGAGCCGGACCGACGCCGTGGACGCCTCGGCGGCCGAACTGCGCCGGATCGAGCGCGACCTGCACGACGGCGCGCAGGCCCGCCTGGTCGCGATGGGCATGAACCTGGGCGCCGCGGAGGCGCTGCTGAGCACCGACCCGGAGGCCGCCCGCACGCTGCTCGCGGAGACCCGTGCCGCCTCCGCCAAGGCCCTGCACGAACTGCGCGACCTGGTCCGGGGCATCCACCCGCCGGTGCTCTCCGACCGCGGTCTGGGCGACGCGGTGCGCGCGGTGGCCCTGGAGAGCCCGCTCGACGTCAACGTCAACGTCACGCTGCCCGCCCGGCCCGAGCTTCCGCTGGAATCCGCGGCCTACTTCGCGGTCACCGAGGTGCTCACCAACGCGGCCAAGCACTCCGGCGGACAACACGTCGAGATCGATCTGACCTACGTGGACGGCAAGTTGCGGATCACCGTCACCGACGACGGCGTCGGTGGTGCCGACCTGATGAAGGGCACCGGTCTGCGCGGCATCGAGCGGCGACTCGATACATTCGACGGAACGCTCGCCCTCGACTCCCCCGAGGGCGGCCCGACGACTGTGATCATGGAGCTGCCGTGCGACTTGTCCTCGCGGAAGACCTCGCTCTCCTGAGGGACGGGCTCGTCCGCCTGCTCCAGGCCCACGGCTTCGAGATCGTCGCCGCCGTGGACAACGGTCCCGAACTGCTCAGGGCCCTGGTGGAACACAAGCCGGACGTCGCGGTCGTCGACGTCCGGCTGCCGCCGACCTTCACCGACGAGGGCCTCCAGGCCGCCCTGGAGGCCCGTCGGCGTGTTCCGGGGCTGCCGATTCTGGTGCTGTCGCAGTACGTCGAGCAGCTGTACGCCCGCGAATTGCTCGCGGACGGCACCGGTGCGGTCGGCTACCTGCTCAAGGATCGGGTGTTCAACACGGACGAGTTCGTGGACGCGGTCCGCCGAGTGGCGTCGGGGGGCACCGCGATGGACCCCGAGGTGATCTCGAAGCTGCTCGCCCGCAATGTGCGGGACAAACCGCTGGCGCAGCTGACACCGCGCGAGCGCGAGGTGCTCGAGCTGATGGCCGAGGGCTGTTCGAACGCGGCCATCGCGGGGCGGCTGTTCGTCTCGGAGGGTGCGGTGAGCAAGCACACCACGAACATCTTCGCGAAGTTGTCGATCGACACGTCGGACGAGACGAATCGGCGCGTACTCGCCGTGCTGGCCTATCTCAACGGGAGCAACTGACACGCAGTCGACGGGGCCGGGACGCTTGTGGCAGGCCGGGGAACCTCCGACGAAGGCGACCGGACGAGGCAGTCGACCACACGGGCGATCGGTGGAAACGCTCTCACGACGGACGACCGGGTCGGGTCGCCGCGCGGGCGGTCACGAACCGGTGGTCAGCCGCAACAACCGGTCCCGTTCCTCCTCCACGATGCGCTGCGCGCGCAGCACGACGGCCTCGGGCACGCCGTCCGGCAGTTCTCCGAAATCGCGGAATCGGCGGAGGTCGCGTGGACGAACACCGGTGATGTCGTAGGCCTTCAACGCGGCGAGCGACACGGCGTAGTCGTCGAGTGTGCGAGGCATGGTCTCCTTCTCGCGCGCTGGGAGGTCCGATGCGGGCACCTCGGGCGAGCCGGCGTCGGCCGGATCAGGGCTGCTGTCGTACACGCTGCCCCCGTCTGATGTTGTCAACGTCATTGCGGCGGTGCAGGTTCCCGGTACCAATCTTCCGGACGGGAAGGCGCGGGTCGCTCCCCCGTACGGATGAACTTCACGACGCCTTCCGCAGGAGGCGCCGCACTTCTGTACTCCCCTCGCCACAGCGCACGAGCCGCACGCACTCGACGAAGGCTGATCACCACACGGTGTTCGAGGAAGCACAGATTGTCATGACGCGGGGCACAAAGCCAAGCATCTTTTGCTACCGGTTCGAATCCGACGCCTTTCGCACGGTTCCGCGCCCGGGCCCGGGGAACAAGCGCGCACGATGATACGTTCGGCCTGGTAAGTGTTTTGACCCTGAATTGCCCGTTGAGCAAGTCGAACAAGGAGCGTGCGTGTCCGCCCAAGAGACGGACCCCCCTAGTACCGGTCCCTCCCGAGACTGTGATCGAAGCCGCGACGTCCGGGAGGCGGTCTCATGACCGCGGCTCTGGGCATAGCCGCGATCGTCGTGCTGACCCTCGGTACCGGTTTCTTCGTCGCCCAGGAGTTCGCCTACGTGGCGGCCGATCGCAGCCTGCTGCGCCGCCGTGCCGAATCCGGCGACAAGGCCGCGGCCCGGGCGATGACGGTGATGGGGCGACTTTCGTTCATGCTGTCCGGTGCCCAGTTGGGCATCACCGTGACGGCCCTGCTGGTCGGCTTCATCGCCGAACCCGCGCTCGCGGCGGTGATCTCCCCCCTCCTGGACCTGATCGCCGTCCCCGACGGCGTGGTCCCGGTGATCTCGCTGATCCTCGGCTTCGCGGTGGCCACCGCGATCCAGATGGTGCTCGGTGAGCTGGTCCCCAAGAACTGGGGCATCGCCGAACCCGAACGGGTGGCGATCCTGCTCGGCCGACCCACGCTGGTCTACCTCAAGGTCGCCGGCCCGCTGATCCGCCTCTTCGACACGCTGGCCAACCGCATCGTGCGGGCGATAGGCATCGAGCCGGTCGAGGAGCTGCACGGCGGCGCCACCACCGAGGAACTCGCGCACATCGTCGACGAGGCCGGCCGGGACGGCGACCTCGACCCCGCTCTGTCCGGGATCCTGCGCCGCGCGATCGCCTTCGGCGACCTGACCGTGGATCAGGTGATGGTGCCGCGTCCGGACGTGGTCCGGGTGCGGGCCGAGACCACCGCCGCCGAGTTGATCGAGCTGGTCGCCGAGTGCGGCCACTCGCACTATCCGGTGGTCGGCGAGCGGGTGGACGACGTACTGGGCGTGGTCGGGGTGGCCTGCCTCCTGGAGGTGGCGCCCGAGGACGCCGCGCACGTGAGCGCCGGGTCGATCGCGCGCCCCGCGCTGCTCGTCCCGGACACCGCCGGGCTGGCCTCGCTGCTCGAACAGCTACGGGCCGCGCACGAGGAGTTCGCGGTCGTGCTGGACGAGCACGGCGGCCTGGCCGGGATCGTCACCTACGAGGACGTGGCCGAGGAACTGGTCGGCGAGATCGCCGACGAGAGCGACGACGAGGACCCCGTCGACACCGAGCCCGAGGACGGCTGGTGGCGGCTGGACGCGGGGCTGCGCGTGGACGAGACCGAGCGGATCGTCGGCGCGGAGCTGCCGGACGGCCCGTACGACACCCTCGGCGGCCTGGTCATCGCGCACCTGGGCCGACTGCCCGAGGTGGGCGATCGGATCAGGGTGCCCGACCCCGACGAGGTGCGCGCCGGGCGCACGCCCGACGAGGACGACGAACCGATCCGCTACACCGAGATCGAGGTGCTCGAGGTCGAGCGGCACGTGCCGGCGCTGGTCCGGATCCGCGTACTGACCTCGGCCCCCGCGTTCCCCCGGGACGCTTCCGAATGGAGCGCCGAGGGGCGCTCCAAGCGCAACACAGAGGTGACCGCATGACCCCGTCCCTGGCCTCCGGGGGTGGCCTGGGCTCGCTGGAACTGGGCCTGTGGCCGGCGCTGGCCGTCACCATCGCGCTGCTCGTGGGCAACGCGTTCTTCGTCGCGGCCGAGTTCGCGATGGTGGCCGCGCGCCGGCATCGCCTGGAGGCGCTGGTCGCCGAGCGCAAGCGCGGCGCGAAGTCGGCGCTGGCCGGCGTGCGCGAGCTGTCGCTGATGCTGGCCGGCGCCCAGCTCGGTATCACCATGTGTTCGCTGGGCCTGGGCATCGTCTCCGAACCGGCCATCGCGACCATGCTCGACCCGCTCTTCGACGCGGTCGGCATGCCGGCCGCGGCGGGGCACGCGGTGGCGTTCACGATCGCGCTGGTGGTCGTGGTGATCCTGCACATGGTGCTGGGCGAGATGGCGCCCAAGTCCTGGGCGATCGCCGGCCCGGAGAAGGTCGCGCTCGTGCTCGCGCCGTCCTTCCGCGGCTACACCCGGGTGGTGCGGCCGCTCTTGCTGGCGATGAACGGGGTCAGCAACGCGATCCTGCGGCTGGCCCGGGTCGACCCCAAGGACGAGCTGTCCCATCCCAAGGACGCGGAGGGACTGCGCCGCCTGGTCGGCGAGTCCCGCCGACTCGGCCTGATCGACGGTTCGTCGCACGACGTGCTCTCCGGCACGCTGCGCACGCACACCGAACCGCTGGCCCGACTGGTCGTGCCGACCGCCGAGATCGACTCGGTGCCGGCCGACGCGGGACCGGACGAGATCGTCGCGATGTCCCGGCGCAACGGCCGCAACCGGCTGCTGGTGCGGAGCGAGGACGGCACGCTGTTCGGCGTGGTGCACATCCGCAAGGTGCTCACGTCGCGCACCCAGAGTTCCGGCAACACCGCCGGCGAGTTGGCCACTTCGGTGCTCACTCTGGGCGTGGACACCCCGATCCAGCGTGCCGTGGCCGCCCTTCAGGAACGCCGCGCGTCGCTGGCCCTGGTACACGCCGCCGACGGCACCCTGCTGGGCCTGGTCGGCCTCGACGACCTCCTGGGCAGCGTCCTGGGCGCGAGCGCGGCGTAGCGCGCGACGCGCGAGGTCCCGCCCGACTCCGGTCGCGGCGGGGCCTCGCGCCCGACCACCCCTCCCGTGCCGCCGGGGTCGAAGTGGCCCGGCTCAGCCGCGGATCAGGCGGAAGAAGCGGCGGACCTCCTCGACGAAGGTTTCCGGTTGTTCGAAGGCCGCGAAATGGCCGCCTCGGTCGAGTTCGTTCCAGTAGCGCAGATCGGTGAAGCGGTTGGCGGCCCAGCGGCGCGAGGAACGGATGATCTCCCGCGGGAAGATCGAGCAGCCGGTCGGGACGCCGACCTCGGACAGGTCGGGGTCGCGGTAGCTCTCCCAGTACAGCCGGGCCGAGGACGCGGCCGTGTCGGTGAGCCAGTACAGCATCACGTTGTCCAGCATGTGATCGCGGGACAGCACGTTTTCCGGATGGCCGTCGCAGTCGGTCCACTGCTGGAACTTCTCCACGATCCAGGCCAGTTGGCCGACCGGCGAGTCGGCCAGCCCGTAGCCGAGCGTCTGCGGCCGGGTGGACTGGATCTTGCTGTAGCCCGCACCCCACTCGGAGTGCGTGCCCAGGTCGGCCAGCGCCTGCCGTTCGGCCGGCGTCGGATCCTTCATCGCCTCCGCGTCCGGCATCGCCACCGGCATGTTCAGGTGGATGCCGAGCACATGCTCGGGGTCCTGCCGACCGATGGACGCGGTGACCATCGACCCCCAGTCGCCGCCCTGCGCGCCGTAGCGCGGGTAGCCCAGGTCGGCCATCAGCGCGGCCCACGCCCGGGCGATCCGGTCGATCCCCCAGCCGGTCTCGGCCGGCCGGTCACTGAAGCCGTAGCCGGGCAGCGAGGGCAGCACCACGTGGAACGCGTCGGCCGCGTCGCCGCCGTGCGCGGTGGGGTCGGTCAACGGGTCGATCACGTCCATGAATTCGACGATCGACCCGGGCCAGCCGTGGGTCAGGATCAGCGGCAGCGCGTCCGGATGCCGCGAGGGCGCGTGCAGGAAGTGGATACCCAGGCCGTCGAGTTCGGCCTTGAAGTGGGCATGGGCGTTCAGCCGCGCCTCGGTCTTGCGCCAGTCGTAGGTGGTTCGCCAGTACTCGGCCAACTCGCGCGTATAGGCCAGCGGGATGCCCTGCGACCAATCGTCCACCGGCTCGGCCTCGGGCCATCGGGTGCGCGCCAGGCGCACCCGCAGGTCCACCAGGTCGGCGTCGGGTACGTCGATTCGAAACGGCGTGATGTGCGACGGGGTGGGCATCGACCGGCAACTCCATCCGTGGCGGCGATCGGTTCACGGAGACGATTGCGGGCCACGACCGTCGTCGACGATCGGCGCGACCGGGTCGGGGCTCCTGTCGTGCGTCTCCAGGTTGGTACTCAACCCGATCACCAGGGCCCCGCACCAGAGCGCCGCGACCACGGACAGCACGAGTTTGGTCATCGGCGTCCATCGGGTGACCATCCACATCAGCACCGCGCCGATCGGCGGCAGGACCACGAGCAGGAGCAGGATCCACCGCTGTTTGGTGAACCAGGGGCGTTCGTTCTCGATGCGCCGCTGCCGGTGGCTGGTGCGTATCACTGGTTCCGCCCCCTAGGGACACCCGACGGACCGCCCGCGGGTGGGTCGCACGACGTCTGCCCGGCCGAGCGCGGCTCAGTCCCGCCGGATCGCGGGCCGGCCCGACTGGGCGCACCGGGTTCCTCCCGCGTCGACGCGCGTGCTCGGCGTGGGGCCGAACGGGTGAAGTCCGCGCCGGAAGTGCCCGGTCGGCTTCCGTCCGGGCCCGCGGACCGGACAGGTTGTTGATTTCGTCCGCCTCCGGAAGGCCCCGATGAACCGTCACCTCCGCACCGGGGTCACGACCGGGCCCTGCCCGGATCATGCCGCCGGCCTCGTACGACTTCCCGTCGGGCCTTTAGGGTCGCGCGCGTTCACGACAGTATGGGCGGTGACGTGCCGGGCCGTCAGGACGAGACAGGGGTTGCCGCCATGACCGATCTGGATACCGCGGCCCCGGCCTTCATCGCCATGGCGCACTCGATCGTGTGGGCGTCGATCGCCACCGTGGACAGCGCGGGTCGGCCGCGAACCCGGATCCTGCATCCGTACTGGGTGTGGGAGCACGGGCGGTTGACCGGTTGGGTGGCCACCGCGCCCACCCCGACCAAGCGCGCGCACATCGCCCGCAATCCGTTCGTGTCGTGCAACTACTGGTCGCCCTCACACGACACGTGCGCGGCCGAGTGCCGCGCGGATCTGCTCTTCGAGCCGGAGATCCGCGAGCGGGTGTGGAATCTGTTCCGGGACACCCCCGAGCCGCTGGGCTACGACCCGGCCGGGATCGGGGTGCCCGGCTGGGAGCACCCCCTGTCGCCGGGCTTCGCGGTGATGCGCCTGTCGCCGTGGCGGCTGCGGATCTTTCCCGGCGCGGTGCTTCGGGGCGGGGCCACCGAGCCGGTGCTGACCTGGCAGGAGCCGCGACCGGAACTGACGCCACAGGGTTCCAACTGAATCCATCGGGTAAATAATGAGACATAGATGTCTCACCTGGGCTAGAGTTGATCCATGCCCACCGACAACGAGCACGTGCTGCGCGCCGCCGTCACCCTGCTGCTCCGGCGACCCGCGTCGTCCATGGACGAGATCGCCCGAGCCGCCGGGATCAGCCGGGCCACGCTGCACCGGATGTTCCCGGGCCGGCCGGCGCTGATCGCCGCGCTCGGCGCGCAGGCGTCGGCGCAGATCGGCCGTGCGATCGACGCCGCCGACCTGACCGCCGGCGAGGACGTGCCGGCGGTGCTGCGCGGTCTGGTGGACCGCCTCATGCCGTGCGCCGAATATCTGGCGTTCCTGTACGGGGAGAGCTCACTCGTCGGTGATCCGGGCCTGGAGCAGGCCTGGAGCGTGATGGACGAGCAGGTCGCCGCCGCGGTCCGGCGCGGCCAGGAGAACGGCTCGATGCGGGTGGACCTCACCGCGCAATGGGTCTCCGAGGCGCTGTTCTCGTTCGTCGCCGCCGCCGGCTGGGCGGTCCACGAGGGCCGGCTCGCCGGCCGTGACGCGGCCCGCTCGGTGGCCGAACTCCTGCTCGGCGGCGCCGCCCGCCGCCCCGGCTGATCCGGGTCCGGCGCGAATCGGCCTCCGCGGCCCGCCCACGCCGCCGCCTCGGCGCCGGCAACCGTTCCACCGCGACTCCCCGGCTGCTCCACACAGCCGACCCGTCTCTTTGCTTGGAATCCTGATCATGGCCAGTGGCACGACTTCCTCAACCCCCGTTCATACCGGCACCGGCAGCTCCGAAAAGGGTGCGCCGGGCCGTTGGATCGCCCTGGGTGTACTGACCCTTTCGGTGCTGCTCGTGGCGATCGACGCCACGGTCCTCGGCCTGGCGATCCCGTTCCTCAGCGAGGACCTCGAACCGACCGGCACCCAGTTGTTGTGGATCGGCGACGTCTACTCGTTCGTCATCGCCGGTCTGCTGGTCACCGCCGGCACCCTGGGCGACCGGATCGGCCGCAAGAAGCTGCTGCTGTGGGGCTCGGCCGCGTTCGGCGCGCTGTCCGTGGTGGCCGCCTACGCGCCCAGCGCCGAGGCGCTGATCGCGGCCCGCGTCGCGATGGGCGTGGCCGGTGCGTCGCTGATGCCGTCCACCCTCGCACTGGTCCGCAACATCTTTCCGGACGCGCGCGAGCGCAGTTTCGCGATCGGTGTGTGGGGCGCGATGTCGATGGCCGGCGCCGCGTTCGGCCCGGTGGTCGGCGGCTTTTTGCTCGAACACTTCTGGTGGGGCTCGGTCTTCCTGATCAATCTGCCGGTGATGGCGGTGCTGATCGTGGTCGGCATCAAGATGCTGCCGGAGTCGCGCAATCCGAACCCGGGCCCGTGGGACATGCTCAGCGCGACGCTGTCGCTGGTCGGCATGATCGCCACCGTCTACGCGATCAAGGAGGCCGCCACACACGGCCTGCTGCGCTGGGACGTGTGGGCGGCGCTGGTGATCGGCGTGGGCGCACTGGTGTGGTTCGGCCGCCGGCAGTTGTCGCTGCCGGTGCCGCTCCTGGACATGCGGCTGTTTCGCAACCGGGCCTTCAGCGGCTCGGTGCTCGCCGACCTGCTCTCGGTGCTCGGCATGTCCGGGCTGATCTTCTTCCTGTCCCAGTTCCTGCAACTGGTCCAGGGCCGCAGCCCGTTGCAGGCCGGCCTGGCCGAACTGCCGGCCACGGCCGGGGCGATCGTCTCGGGTCTGCTCGCGGGTCTGGCCGCACGCCGGCTCACCCCGCGCGTGGTGGTGACGAGTGGGCTGACCGCGATCGGCCTCGCCCTCGGCGCGCTGACCGTGCTGTCCGAGGACACGCCGTACCTCTACCTGGGCGGTGTGCTGCTCCTGGTCGGGGCCGGCGCGGGCTTCTCGTTCACCGTCACCGCCGACCTGATCCTGGGCAGCGCGCCGAAGGAGAACGCGGGCGCGGCCTCGGCGGTCTCGGAGACCGCGTACGAATTGGGCGCGGCGCTGGGCATCGCGCTGCTGGGTTCGGTGGTCACCGGGATCTACCGTGGCCACGTGGCGATACCCGAGGGCGTTTCCGCGGACGTGGCCTCCGACGCGCGCGAGTCGCTCGCGGGCGCCGCGGAGGCGGCCGGGACGGTGCACGGGCAGGTCGCGGCGGACCTCACCCACTCGGCGAACGACGCGTTTTTGGAGGGGCTGCGGATCGCGGCCGGCGCGGGCGCGGCGGTACTGCTCGCGGCGGCCGTCGCGGCCTGGTTCATGCTGCGCGGCGCGCGGACGGCCGAATCGGACGTCGAGCACTGAGGGTCGAGGGGCCGGCGGCGGGGTCGATCCCGCCGCCGGCCCCTCGACGTGGAGCAGGCCCTCCAGCCATCGCCAACCGATGGGGCGGGACGCCCTGAACGACGTCTCTCGGCACCCGGTCGGCCCGCGTCGCGGGACTGCCGCTCAGAGCACCTTCGCGAAGCACATGCTGTTCTCGTGGTCCTTGTAGTACCCGAACCCGCGTATCGGTTCGTAGCCGCACGAGCGGTACAGCGCTATCGCCTCGGGCTGCTTGTCGCCGGTCTCCAGGACCAGGCGCAGCCGGCCGGCCGCGCGGGCGGACTCCTCCAGGTGCGCGAGCATCACCCGGGACAGGCCGCGCCCGCGCGCGTGCGGCACCACGTACATGCGCTTGAGTTCGGCGTCGCCCGCCCGCAGGCTCGGATCGTCGTCCGCGGCGCCGCGGGCCCGCCAGCCGCCGCTGGCCACCGGGGCGTCGTCCTGGTAGGCCACGCAGAACAGGCCCTCCGGCGGCAGGAAGTCGGCCGGGTCGACCGCCGACTCGTCGGGGTCGCCGTAGCGCTCCACGTATTCCTGCTGCACATCGGCGACCAGCTTGCGCACGTCGGGGTGGTCGTACCCCAGAGTCTTGATCTCCACGGGAAAACGCTAGCCCGTGCGTTGGAGCGGGTCGGCGGCAGGTCGATCGGGGAAATGCTTGACCTTGTCGCCTATCGGCGATGGACTGTGCCTCCCCGGGTGACACGTGTCGCGTCGCCCTGCCCGCAGGAGGATTGCCGTGCGTATCCCGCGCCAGACGCTGGTCCAGTTCAGCGACGTGCACCTGGTCCCGGAGGGTGAGCTGCTGCTCGACCGGCTGGACACCGCCGAACAGCTGCGCCAAGCGCTCGCGGCGGTCGAGGCGGCCGACCTCGCCCCCACCGCCCTGCTGTTCACCGGCGACCTCGCGGACACCGGCGACCCGCGGGCCTATCGGCGACTGCGGGCGCTGCTGGCCGAGGCCGGGCCGCGGATCGGCGCGCCGGCGCTGTACGGGATGGGCAACCACGACGACCGCGCGGCGTTTCGCGAGGGGCTGCTCGGCACGACCGCGTCCACCGACCCGCACGACTTCGTGCACACGGCCGGCGAAGTACGGGTGATCATGCTGGACAGCACCACACCCGGCAGCCACTCCGGCGACCTGACGGAAGATCAGCTGCAGTGGCTGCGCGCCGAGTTGGCCACGCCGGCGGCCGGCGGCACGGTGCTCGGCCTGCATCACCCGCCGATTCCCACCCCGCTCGCGTTCCTGGAACGGCTCTCGCTGCGCGACCCGGCCCGGTTGGGCGCGGTGATCGCCGGGACCGACGTGCGGATCGTGCTGACCGGCCACAATCACCACGCGACCTGCGGGGTGCTGGCCGGGGTGCCGGTGTGGGCGGCTCCGGCCGTCGCCTACCGCGCCGACGTGTTCCCGCCGGCGGGCATGTACCAGGGGGTGGCCGGCGTCGGCTACACCCGGGTGGACCTGTACGAGGACTGCGCGACGGCGACCTTCGTCCCGGTCGCCCCGATCGAGCCGGTGTACGCGTACGAGCGAGCCAAGGTGGACCGCTACCTCGCGGCGCACGAGGGCTGAGCGCGGTTCGGCCGGTGGGATCGAGGCGGCGCCCCGCGTCGCCGCCTCGACCCCGTCCGGCGGCCGTGGCCCCGCCGAAAGCCGCCGGACAGGGCCTGGACCGCCGGCCGGACCGCGCTCACGGCTCAGACCTGCGGGCGGTACGTCCCGAAGCTCCACAGGTTGCCCTCCGGGTCGCGCACCGTGTAGCCGCGGCCGCCGTAGTCCTCGTCCTTCGGCTCACGCACCACGGTCGCGCCCGCCGCCACCGCCCGGGCGCAGTGCGCGTCCACGTCGCCGTCGACGATGCCGTAGACGGCCGAGCCGCCGACCGGCCAACGCAGTTGGTCGCCGCAGCCCTCGGGCAGGTTGGTGCCGAGCATGATCATGCCGTTGCCGAACGCCAGCTCCGCGTGCGCGACGGTGTCGTCGTCGCCGGGAACCACCAGGACCGCGCTCATCCCGAACGCGTTCTCGAGGAAGGTGATCGCCGCCGTCGCGTCGTTGTAGCGCAGCGTCGGGACCAGGTCGGAGACGAGGGCCTTGTCGCTCATGGTGCACTCCTTGATGCCGGATGTTGCCGAGGCCGCCGGACGCGGTGCGTTGCCTCCGGGGCCTGCCGGGTAGTCGACTCCAGCTTCCGGCGAGTGACCTCGTGCGGTATTGGATAAACGGGAACGGTCGGCGCGCCGGCCGGTCAGCCCACCAGGCCGCCGCCGGCGGGCATCCGGTCGGCCAGATAGGCGCGGGGAGTGCAGCCCGCGAGCACCTTGAACTCGCGGTTGAAGTGCGCCTGGTCGTAGTAGCCCGCCTCGGTCGCGATCTCCGCCCAACCGCGCGGCGGCCCGTCGAGCAGCTCGATCGCATGCCGAAAGCGCAGCACCCGGGCCACCGTCTTGGGCGGCAGTCCGAGCGTCTCCCGAAAGCGTGCGCCCAGGTGGCGCCGGCTCCAGCCGGTCTCCCGGGCGAGGGCGGTGACCTCGATCCGGCCCGCGCTCGCCCTGATCAGCTCCCAGCAGCGGACCACCTCGGGCAGCGGTACGGGGCCCTGCTCGCGGCGACGCAGCAGGATCCGGTCCAGGTGCGCGAACCGGGCGGACCAGTTCGGCGCGGACCGCAACCGGTCGACCAGCGCGCCGGCGTCCCACCCGGGCAGGTCGTCGAGGTGCACGACCCGGTCGGCGATCTCCGCGAGCGGCAGGCCGAGCAGCGTGTAGGCGCCCAGCGGGGTGAGGTCGATCTGGATGCCGGCCTGGTGACCGTCGTGCTCGACGATCGCGGGCCCGTCGTGCAGGCCGGCCACGAACGAGCTGGTGGTCCCCGGGCCGTACCCCGGGTCGCGTGGGGACCACACCCGCACCGGGGCGAAGCCGATGACGACGGTGATCGATCCGGTCGCCGGCTCGCGGCGGCGCAACGGCGCGAGGGTGTGTTCGTCGTACCCGCGGTAGGCGTCGATCAGCGTCGCGAGCGCGGGATGCGGGGGCCCGGACCCGATCTCCATGGACCCGAGCGCGGAGGTGTGTCGGGTCACGTGCACAGTGTCCGTGGGGACCATGCTTTCCAGTCTCACACCCGGCACCGACAATGCACCGACCAAGGAGTGTCCGATGCGCATCGCGATCTCGGCCGACCAGATCAAGGGCTGTGGCGTCTATCTCGCCGACGAACTGCGGAAGCGCGGTCACGAGGTGCTGCCCTTCGGCGCCTTCGACCCGCACCACCGGCCGGAGTTCGCCGACGACTGGGCGCCGGTGAGCGCGGCCGCCGCGCGGGAGGTGACCGCGGGTCGGGCCGATCAGGCGATCGTGTGCTGCTGGACCGGTACGGGCGCCTCGATCGCGGCGAACAAGGTGGACGGGATCCGGGCGGCGCTGTGCACGGACGCGGCCACGGCGTCCGGTGCGCGGCGCTGGAACCACGCCAACGTGCTCGCGCTGAGCCTGCGGTTGACCTCCGGGCCGGTGCTGATCGAGATCCTGGACGCGTGGTTCGCCACCGCCGAGAGCCAGGACATCGCCGACGTGCTCAACGTGGAGCGCGTGGCGGACATTCGGGCCTGACCCCGCCCGGGTCCGCTTCACCCGCGGCGGCCCGATCGAGGTAATCGGGGAGGTCGGCGAAGTGGTCGATCACCCCGATCGCCTCGGCCAGCCCCGTGGGGCGTCCGGTCGGCGCGATCAACACCGCCTGCATGCCGTACACGTGTGGCGCGGTGGCGTCCTTGGTCGGGGTGTTCCCGACGAACATGATCTGCTCGCGGGCGATGTTGCCGCACGCGCGTTCGACCTCGGCGTAGAACTGCGGATTCGGTTTGCGCAGGCCGATCGTGCTGGACAGCACGACGGCGTCGAAGCACGCCTCGATGCCCGCCTCGGCCAGCGTCCGCCGGCGCACCGACTCGGGGCGCTGGGTATCGCAGGCGAGCACGCACACCAGGTCGCGGCGATCGCGAATGCGCCGCAACGCCTCGGCGGCCCGGCGGATGACCCGCGAATCGGGGATGTGCTCGAAGACCGGCTCGACGACCGCCTCGGGGTGTGGCACGCGCGCTCCGCACAGGGCGGCGGCATGCCGGATCTCGTCGGCGAACGCGGTGTGCGTGTCCCGGACCCGGTCGCCCTCGCGGGTGATGCGGTGCACGTGCTCGAAGGCGGCGACGAACGTGTCCGGGACGTCGGTGCCGGGCATCCGGCGCAGCACCTCCAGGACCGTGTGGCCGTCCGGACCCGGCCCGGGGACGGCCAGGGTGTCGCCGAAGTCCAGGGCCAGGGCGCGAAGGGTCATGATCACGTGGGTCCCCGGAAGGGGCCGGGCCTATTCCTTCCCGGGCGGGGTCGATGCGGGGTCCGGGGACTGCGGCTCGGGGTCGGTCAGGCTTCGGGACAGGAACCAGGCGAGGGCGCACAGCACGATCAGTGGGGCCAGGGCCGCGCGCAGGGTGGTGAGTTCGGCGAGGGCGCCGATCGCGGGGGTGGCCACGCCGCCGATGCTGACGGCCAGGCCCAGGGTGACGCCGCTCGCGGTGCCGACGCGGTTGGGCAGGTAGTCCTGGCCGAGGGTGACGTGCAGGGAGAACGGGACGTAGAGGGCGATCGCGGCGGCCGCGATGAAGAGGTACAGGGCCGGGCCGGGCCGGGCACGAGCACGATGCCGGCGGTGGCCGGGACGGAGGCGGCGTACGCGCGGCGCAGGGTGCGGATGCGGCCCCGGCGCGCGGCGAGTCGGCCGCCGAGCACGGTGCCGATCGCGCCGCCCGCGAAGAGGGTGAACAGGGCGATGGAGCCGGCCGTCGAGCCGCCGGCCGTGTGCTGTTCGGCGTACAGCGCGATGAAGGTGCTCAGGCCGATGAAGACGATCGAACGGCAGACGATGACGGCGGACAGCCGGGCGAACCTCGGCCAGTCGTCCGCAGGGCGCACGCCGCCGCCGGCGCGGGTCGCGGCCGCGTGTCGGGCCAGTCCGCGGATCACCGACGCGGTCACCAGGACCCCGGCGACCGCGGGCAGCAGCAGCCACGGGGTGGCGCCCAGGCCGCCCGCGGACAGGATCGGCGAGGCGACGACCGGCGCGAGCGCGAAGCCGATGTTGCCGCCGAGCGAGTACCAGCCCATCGCGACGTGGCTGCCCCGGCAGGCCACCCGGGCCAGCCGGGCCGACTCCGGGTGGTAGGCGGCGACGCCCATCCCGGACAGCGCGATCGCGAGCCAGGTGAGCACGTACGAGTCGGCGGGCCCGGCCAGTGCGATGCCCAGGCCCGCGCCGGTCGTGCTGACCGGGATCAACCACGGCATGGTCCAGCGGTCGGTGAGGGCGCCGAACAGCGGCTGCACGATCGAGGAGAGCAGCGTGGCGGCGAGCACGATTCCGGAGGCGGCGACGTAGCCGTAGTGCCGTTCGGCCACCAGGAACGGGACCAGGCAGGGCACGGCGCCCTGGTAGAAGTCCACGGTGGCGTGGCCGATCGCCATCATCGGGATGGCTCGACGCTCGGCGCGGGTCACGGGGGTCGACGGCGCGGCGACGCGAGCATGCGCGGCCGGCGCCGGATGCTCGGCGAGGGCGGCGGGGTCGAGGGCGCCGGGGGGTTCGACGGGTACGGGATCGCTCACCCGTCGATGATCGAAGCCGACGGGTCCGGCGGACTTCCGATAATCTGCCAGATGATGCCGATCTCCCGCCAACCCCTTGCCGAGCCGCCGACCGGGCTGAGCACGATCACCCGCCACCTGCCCGCGGGCGGTGGCGTGACCGCGCATCGGCACGACGTGCACCAGATCGTCCATGCCGGTCGCGGCGTGTTGTCGGTGATCACCGACGCCGGCAGCTGGGTCGCGCCGGCCACCCGCGCGTTGTGGATCCCGGCCGGCACCGTGCACCGACATCGCGCGCACGGGCAAACCGTCCTGCACGCGGTGGGCATCCCGGCCGACAACAACCCACTGGGCCTGGATCGGCCCGCCGTGCTCGCGGTCGGTCCGCTGCTGCGCGAGCTGATCATCGCCTACAGCCGGCCCGAACTCGTGGACACCGACGAGGGTTCCCGAATCCTGGCGGTGCTCCTGGACCAGCTCCGGCACAGCCCGCAGCAGGCGCTGCACCTGCCCGTCGGCCGGGACTCGCGTCTGGTCGCGGTGTGCGAGCTGCTGCGCGCCGATCCCGCCGACCAGCGCACGCTCGCCGCGCTGGGCGCCGACGTGGGGGCCGGAGAGCGCACGCTGACCCGGCTGTTCGCCGCCGAGATGGGCATGACGTTCCCGCAGTGGCGCACCCAGTTGCGCCTGCACCACGCGCTGCGCCTGCTCGCCGAGGACGTGGCGGTGACCACCGTCGCGCACCGCTGCGGGTGGTCCTCGGCGAGCGCGTTCATCGACGTGTTCCGCCGCGCGTTCGGACACACCCCGGGAGCACACCGCGCGGCCGGCTGAGGCGGCGCGACCTCGTTTTTCACCGACCAGGTTGCTTGGACCACCCCGGTGGGTGATCCACACGCCGGAAAAGCGACCCGACCGGGCGCTCGCGTCACCCGATCGGGTCGGCCCCGCGGTCCGCCGCTCACTTGGCCGGCGGAATGCCCTTGATGATCGCGAAGCGCGCGCCGAAGATGTCGCTCAGCATCGCGATCCGGCCGACGTCCGGGATGTCGTACGGCGCCGTCAGCTCGGTCGCGCCCAGTTCGATCGCCCTGGCGAACGACGCGTCACAGTCCTCGACGCCGATGTAGATCTGCCACTGCGGGGCGGTCTGCCCGGGATCGACCTCCATCACGCCGCCGTGCATGGCGTCCACGTCCTCGCCCGGGTAGGCGAGGCTGTAGATGCCGGCGGGCGAGGGGAAGTCCTGGTAGTTCCAGCCGAACACCGAGTGGTAGAAGCCGGTGGCCGCGACCCGGTCGGCGGTGTACAGCTCGGTCCAACACAGCGCACCGACGTCCTGGACCAGTTCCAGGCCCTTGTTCGTGCCCTGCTGCCACGCCATGAAGCCCACGCCGGTGGAGTCGACGTACCCGGCCATCCGGCCCATGTCCATGACGTCCATCGGCGGGAGCAGCACCCGACCGCCGGCCTGCTCGACCGCCTTGGTGGTGGCGTCGATGTTCGGGGCGTGGAAGTACACGGACCACGCGGGGGGCGCGCTTTGGTCCATCAGCGGGGCGAACGCGGCGACGCTCTTGCCGTCCTTGCGCAGGATCCCGTAGCCGCCGGTCTCGGGACCGGTGATCTCCAGATCCCACCCGAACAGGTCGCCGTAGAACGCGCCGGCCGCCGGAAGGTCGGGCACCCCGAGGTCGATCCAGAGCGGGGCGCCGGGGGCAAAATCGGTCGTGAGCATGGCTGGTCACTCTCCAGTGGGTCGATCGCGGTGCGGATCGCGGTGTCGCCTGTACAGAGGTGGACCGGACCGGGCCGAAGAACTCATCGCTCCACGACCGTGCGGCATTCCGCGCCTTCATACGATCTTCCCGAATGCCCCATTCACCGGGATTGACACAGTCGGCGAAAACCGAGACGCGCGCCGGCCCCGAACGGCCGCGAGCAAGGCTCGGGTGACACGCGACCCGGCCGCCTCCCGGCGACGGGTCGGCCGGTACGACTGCGGGCCGCCTCCGGCTACGTCGTCGGCACCGCCGTGGGCGTGCCCGCGCCCGCAGTCGGCGCCGTCGGCAGGAGCGCCTGGCAAATCTTCAGCGCCTCGGCGACCTTCGGATCGGACCGGTCCAGTGCGGCGGCCCCGCCCGCCGGCAACTCGACTCGATGATCCTTGAGGCAGCCCGCGAATGCCTGCGCGGCCGAGTCGGCACCGCGCCTGGGGCCGTCCGTACCGCCGCCCGGCCCCCTCGTGGGCCGCCACTTCGCGCACGCCTCCTCGGCCTTGCGGTAGGCCGGATCGGTCGCGCGCGGAGCGGGCCGCCCGCTCGGGAACCCGGTGGGCCGTTCGCCGGCCGGTCGACTCGGGCGAGCCGACGGGCGACCGGACGGGCGGCCCGCGCCCGGGGGACGGGTGCCGCCGTCCGGTCGACCCGTCGGTACCTCGACCCCGTTCGCACGCAGGCAGTCGGTGTACGCCTTGCCGGCGTCCCCACCACCGCTCGCCGCGTTCGACGGGGCCGAGGCACTCGTGCTCTTGTTGTCGCCGCTCCCCCCACATCCGGCGAGCAACAACACGAGTGCCGAGGCGGCGACCGGCACCACCGTTGTGGTCCACACCGGTCGAGCCGGGTACCTCGTCATGACGTCCTTCCCACGACCCTCGGGGTCGGCGCCGGACGGCGCACCGCCCATCCACCCCGGACTCAAGCACGGCGGGGTGGCCGCAGCCCGCGCGCCGGCTGGGAGTTGCCTGGGAGCCGGACCCCGGCCCGGGCGCGGCCCCGCCCGAACCGGCGCGCGACTTGTCGCGATCGGGCTCGATTTCGGCGGGTCCGAACACCGGCCGCGGGCCCCGGGCCGATGTTGCGCTCCCAGACAACTCCCAGGTGCCGGACAGCCTTCGAGGACGTGCCCGGACCAGGCTGTGCCCCCATGAGGCGTGTACGACTCCGACGCAAGTCGGTTCTGATCAACCTGACCCTGGCCACCGCGATGGTGACCGGTGCCGGCTTCGCCTACGCGGCCGTGGACGACGGTGGTGGATCCTCCCGCGCCGCCAGGACGCGCACCGGGAAGGTGACCAAGGGGACGGTACTGGCCACGGTGTCCGCGTCGGGGTCGTTGAGCTCCCCCTCGGATGTGGGCGTCGGCTTCACCGCCGCCGGCAAGGTCACCACCCTCGCGGTCAAGGTCGGCGACACCGTGACCGCCGGCCAGGTCCTCGCGCAGATCGACCCGACCCAGGCGCAGGAGGCGCTGGACGCGGCGAAGGCGGCCGTCACGGTGGCCCAGGCGAATCTGACCAAGGCCCGGGCGGGCACTTCGGTCCAGCAGAACGGCGGCGGCGGCAACAGCGGTGGCGGCAATCAGGGCACGAACGCCCAGAACACGGTCCTGCGCGGCTCGACCGGCGGCGGCGCCACGAGCGGCGGCAACGGCACCGACGCTGTGCCCACCGCCACGTCCACGACGGCGCCGCCCCGGACCACGTCGTCCCCCGTCACCCAGCCGCACCCGACCATCACCGTCACCGTCACCAAGACCCCGACGGCCACCCCGTCGCCGAGCACGACGGTGGACGCGGCGGCGGTAAGTCAGGCCGAGTCGGCCCTGATCACGGCGAACAACAAACTCGCCGACGCCCAACGGGCCCTGGACGGCTGCGTACTCAAGGCGCCGTCGGCGGGCATCGTGGCCTCGGTGTCCGGGAAGGTCGGCGACACCGTCTCCGCGAGCGGGTCCGGCGGATCGAGCGGATCCGGCGGCACGAGCGGCGGCGGCCAGGGCGGTTCTTCGTCCGCGTCGTCGTCGAGCACCGCCGCGACCGGTTTCGTGGTGATCGCCAACCCGACCGGCATGGAGACCCGGGTGTCCTTCCCGGAGGCCGATGCCGCCAAGGTCAAGGCGGGTCAGCCGGCCACGGTGACGCTCAACGTGAACTCCGCGATCCGGCTGAACGCCAAGGTGGTCAGCGTGAATCCGCTGCCGGACAGCGGCTCGACCTCGGGTTCGGTCAAGTACGGCGCGACGATCGCGCTGGAGGGTGACGTGTCCGCGCTGCGCACCGGACAGACCGCGAACATCTCGGTGGTCGTCGCCGAGGCCGACAACGCGTTGCAGGTGCCCTCGGCCGCGGTCTCCGGCACCGGCGCGACGGCCTCGGTACGGGTACTGGTCGACGGGGTCGAACAGCGCCGCACGGTGACCGCGGGCGTGGTCGGCGACCAGACCACGCAGATCGTCTCCGGTCTGGCCGAGGGCGACGAGATCGTGATCGGCACCGTCGCCACGACCGGCGGTAGCGGCTCCACGTCGGGGCGGTCCGGCCAGTCCACCCGAGGCGGCACGGCCGGCGGCGGGGTGCCCGCCCCGGGCGTCGGCAACTTCCCCGGCGGCGGCGCGATCGGCGGCGGCGCGGCAGGCGGGTCCGGCGGCGGCGTCCCGCGCGGCGGTTCGCGATGACCGGGCCGGACGCGGGCCGACCCGCGCCGGTGATCGACGTACGCGCGGTGACCAAGTCGTACGGGCACGGCGCCGCCTCGGTGCACGCGCTGCGCGGCGTCGAGCTGACCATCGAGAGCGGCGAATACGTTGCCATCATGGGCAGTTCGGGCTCGGGCAAGTCGACCCTGATGAACGTGCTCGGCTGCCTGGACGTACCCACCTCGGGCCGCTACCTCCTCGACGGCCTCGACGTCGGCCGGCTGGACGAGCACCAACTCGCGCTGGTCCGCAATCGCCGAATCGGCTTCGTCTTCCAGTCGTTCAACCTGATCCCGCGCACCAGCGCCCTCGCCCAGGTCGAACTCCCGCTCTCCTACGCCGGCGTACGGGGCAAGGAGCGCCGCCGTCGGGCACTGGCCGCGCTCGACCTGGTCGGCCTGGCCGACCGCACCGACCACGCGCCCAACGAACTCTCCGGCGGCCAGCAACAACGCGTGGCGCTGGCACGGGCGTTGGTCACCGCGCCGGCGCTGCTGCTGGCCGACGAGCCGACCGGCAACCTGGACAGCCACAGCACCGCCGAGGTGCTCGGCATCCTGGACCGGCTGCACGACGCCGGGCGCACGATCGTGATCATCACCCACGAGGACGAGGTGGCCGCGCGCGCCGAGCGGGTCCTGCGCCTGGTCGACGGCCTGGTGGTCGCCGACCATCGCCGCCCACCGGTACGGGCGTCCGTGCCGCCACCGACCACATCCGTTCCGGTCGGCGCATCCGGCCCGGCGGTCCCGTTCGGAGCTTGCGGCGCTCCCGGCGCTCCCGGCGCTTTCGGCCATTCCGGCAATGCCGGTGAAGGAGCCCACCGGTGAACCCCGTCGAGGTACTGCGCTTCGCCGTCCTGGGTCTGGCCGCCAACAAGATCCGCACCGCGCTGACCATGCTCGGCGTACTGATCGGCGTCGGCGCGGTGATCCTGCTGGTCGCCGTCGGCAACGGCTCGTCCAAGTCCGTCCAGGCATCGATCCAGCGGCTGGGCACCAACCTGCTGACCGTCTCGCACACCGCCGGCGGTGGCCGCTTCGGCGCCGCCGGGCAGGGCGGTGCGCTCAAGGACCTCACCCCGGACGACGCCCAGGCGCTCGTCGACAAGACGCTGGCCCCGCACGTGGAGTCGGCCGCGCCGGTGCAGACCACGTCGCAGAGCATCACCTACGCCGGCCAGTCGGTGACCGTGTCCCAGATCGTCGGCACCACGCCGGACTGGTTCGCCACCACCAACCACGACCTCGGCCGGGGCGCGCTGTTCGGCACCGAGGACGTGACCGCCCGCCGCAAGGTCGCCGTCCTGGGCAGCACCACGGTGGAGAACGTGTTCGGTACGGAGAACCCGATCGACCGGGAAATCCTGATCGGCGGCATACCGTTCCGGGTCGCCGGCGTGCTGGAGACCAAGGGCGGCAACGGCGCGGCCGACTCCGACGACACGATCGTGTTGCCGGTGACCACGCTGCGCGACAGCCTGACCGGCTACGGCTCGTTGTCCTCGATCGCGGTCCGGGCCACCTCCTCCACCGACACCGCGCTCGCCCAGGACGAGGTCACCTCGATCCTGAACAACCGGCACCGGATCACCGGTTCCGCGCAGAGCGACTTCCGGATCACCAACCAGCAGTCGCTGCTGAGCGCCAACGACGAGACCAACAAGACCTTCACCGTGCTGCTCGCGGCGGTCGCGGCGATCTCGCTGCTGGTCGGCGGGATCGGGATCACCAACATCATGCTGGTGACCGTCGCCGAGCGGACCCGCGAGATCGGCATCCGCAAGGCGATCGGTGCCCCGCGCGGCGCGATCCTGGGCCAGTTCCTCGCCGAGTCGACCCTGCTGTCCGTGCTCGGCGGCGGTCTGGGCGTGGCCGCCGGACTGTTCGCGGCGCGCTTCGAGGTGGTCGGGATCACGCCGGTCGTGGTGCCGAGTTCGGTGATCGGATCGTTCGCCGTGTCGGTGGCCATCGGCCTGTTCTTCGGCGGCTACCCGGCCGCGCGTGCCGCCGCGCTGCGGCCGATCGAGGCGCTGCGGCACGAGTAGGCCGGAGGAACAGCCCGACGAGCCCCGCCGTTCCCGCGTCCCAGGAGGAGACCCGAGACCATGACGCCCAAGCACGACGCCGGCCGGCACGACACCCGGCCGCTGAACCCCGTCCCCGACGAGCCGCGGCCCGACTCCGAGGCCCTCGACCCCCGTTCCCGCCTCCCCGCGCCCGGTGACCGCGAGTCGGCGGCGGACACGGCAACCGAGACCGGGTTCGTCGCCGGCTTCCGAACCGAGGCGGAAGCCGGCGACGAGCCCCACTCCGACGAGTCGCCGGAGGACATCCTCGGCCGCCCGCCGGCCGCGCGCGACGTCGCCGCCGAACTCGCCGCCCCGCCCCGGCGCAGGTTGCCCCTGCTCACCCTGGCGCTGGGCGCGGGCGTGTTCGCGTCGGTCGGCTTCCTGGCCGGCGTCGAGGTGCAGAAGGACCACGGCGGCGGGCCGAACCAGGCCGCCGGGCCCGCCGCCGGTGCGGCGCAGGGCGCGAACCCGTACGGCGTCCGGGCAGCGGGTGGCGGTGCGGCGGGCGGCGGTGCGGCCACGACCGGCGGCCAACCGGGCACCGGTCGCACCGGCGGCGGCACGGGCGGCACCGGCGCCGCAGCGGACCTCACCACGGGCACCGTGAAGGTTGTGGACGACTCTTTCATCTACGTCTCAGATTCAGCCGGCAACATCGTCAAGGTGAAAACCGACGCCGATACCAGGATCCAGGTCGTCCGCGACGGCAAAACCGTCGACCTCAAGCCCGGCGACGCCGTCGTGGTACGCGGCGCCACCGGCGCCGACGGCTCGGTGACCGCCACCTCGGTCACCGAGGGCACCGGCGCGGCCGGACGTCCCGGAGGCGGCTTCGCCGCGGCCGGCGGCGGGGCGGGCACCGGCACGGGCGGAGCGGGCTGACGTGGCAGCGCCCGCGGAGGTCGGCGCCCCGGCCCGCCTGCTGGTCGTCGACGACGAGCCCAACATTCGCGAACTCCTGTCCGCCAGCCTGCGCTTCGCCGGCTTCGAGGTCGACTCGGCGGCGGACGGCGCGGACGCGCTGGCGGCGGTGGCACGTTGTCGGCCGAGCCTGGTCGTGCTCGACGTGATGCTCCCGGACCTGGACGGCTTCGAGGTGGTCCGCCGGCTGCGCGCCGACGGTACGCACCTGCCGGTGTTGTTCCTGACCGCCAAGGACACCACCAAGGACAAGATCACCGGGTTGACCCTGGGCGGGGACGACTACGTCACCAAGCCGTTCAGCCTGGAGGAGTTGATCGCCCGCATCCACGCGGTGCTGCGCCGGGTGGACGGCGGCGCGGGCGTACCGACATCCTCGAACCGGATCGTGGTCGCCGACCTCGAACTCGATCCGGACGGCCACGAGGTGCTGCGCGGCGGCCGACCGGTGCCGCTCTCGCCCACGGAGTTCAAGCTGCTGCGCTACCTGATGCTCAACACCGGCCGGGTGGTGTCCAAGACCCAGATCCTGGACCACGTCTGGCAGTACGACTTCGGCGGCGACCTGAGCATCGTCGAGTCCTACATCAGCTATCTGCGACGCAAGGTCGAACTCGACGTCGGCGGTTGCAAGTTGATCCACACCGTGCGCGGCGTCGGCTACGTGCTGCGCCGCCCGCAACCGACGATCTGACGGCGCGTCGATGCGCCTCCCGCACCCGAGCCGATCCTCGCTGCGCGTTCGGGTCCTGATCATCGCGATGGCCCTGGTCGCCGTCGCGTTGCTGGTCAGCCAGACGGTCGTGGTGGGTTCGCTGCGCGGCTATCTCACCGATCAGGTGGACCGGCAACTGGGCCAGGCCGCACGCGGGATGGCGTTCCGCCTGCCGGAGGGCCCCGGCGAGCAACGCGGCGGCCCCTCGGGCAACCGCGGCCGGGCACCGGGAGTCCTGCCGAGCCGGATCGTGGCCGAGTACCTGTATCCGGACGGCGGTACCCGCCAGCGAATCCGCTCGCCGGGCACCGAGGAGGAGCTGGGGCCGCGGTTGCCGAGGCTGGATATCGCGGCCGTCCTGGCGCTGAACCGGCGCCCGTTCGAGACCGATTCGGTGACCGGCGGCGCGCGCTGGCGGGTGCTCGCGGTGCCGATGGCAGGCGGCGAGGGCAGCGTGGTGCTGGCCCAGCCGATGAACGACGTCCGGGCCACGGTGGATCGCATGCGCACGGTGTGCCTGGTGATCGGCCTGACCTGCCTGGCCGTACTGGCGGCAGCCGGCTGGTTCGCGCTGCGCGGCGGCCTGCGTCCGCTGCGCCGGATCGAGGAGACGGCGGCGGCGATCGCGGCCGGCGACCTCTCGCATCGAGTCCCGGTGCCCGCGCCCGGAACCGAGATCGGCCGGCTGTCCACATCGATCAACGGCATGCTCGCGCAGATCGAGACCGCGTTCGCGGCCCGGGCCGAATCGGAGACCCGGATGCGCCGCTTCGTCGCCGACGCCGGCCACGAACTGCGCACCCCGCTGGCCAGCGTGCGCGGCTTCGCCGAGTTGTACCGGATGGGCGCGCTCACCGATCCGGCCGAGGTGGCCCGCACCATGCGCCGGATCGAGGACGAGGCGATCCGGATGGGCGGCCTGGTCGAGGACCTGCTGCAACTGGCCCGCCTGGACGAGCAGCGCCCCCTCTGCAACGAGCCGGTGGACCTGCGCATCCTGGCCGCCGACGCGGTGCACGACATCAAGACACTGGCCCCGGACCGCTCGGTGACCCTCACCGGGCTGGACGGCGGCGCGGCCCATCCGGTGACCGTCCTCGGCGACGAGTCGCGACTGCGCCAAGTGGTGGCCAACCTGGTCTCCAACGCGCTGACCCACACCCCGGCCGAAACCGCGATCCGCATCGCGGTGGGCCGAACCCGCGCCCCGGACCCGTGCGCGGTCCTGGAGGTCACCGACGCCGGCCCCGGCCTGGCCCCCGCCGACGCCCAACGCGTCTTCGAACGCTTCTACCGCGTCGACTCCTCCCGCAGCCGAGCCGCGGGCGGCGGCTCGGGCCTGGGTCTGGCCATCGTCGCCGCCCTGGTCAACGCCCACGGCGGCCGGGTCGAGGTACGCACGTCCCCCGGCGCGGGCGCAGCCTTCCGGGTGCTGCTGCCGGCGCCGCCGGGGTGACCCTCGGGCCGCGCGGGGCGGCCTCCCGCACAGCCGACCCGACCACGCCGGCGGATCGGCTCGCAGGCCGGCGCAACGTGGGCGCAGGGATACGTCGCGGTCAGTCCTGCGCGGGCATCGCCGACATGTCCATGTACACGACCTCCCACAGGTGCCCGTCCGGATCCTGGAAGCTGCGCCCGTACATGAACCCTTCCTCCATCGGGTCGTTCGACGTGCCCGCACCGGCCGCGAACGCCTTCTCGACCAACGCGTCGACACCCTCGCGGCTCTCCGCGCTCAGACACACGATCGCCTCGGTGGTCCGCGTCGCGTCGGCGACCTCCTTCTTGGTGAAGGTCTTGAAGAAGGGCTCGGCGAGCACCATCAGGTGGATCGTGTCACTGATCGCGAACGAGCTCGCGTTCTCGTCACTGAACTGCGCGTTCCGCTCGAACCCGAGCGCGGCGTAGAACGCGGTCGCCTTCGCGAGGTCCTTCACCGGCAGATTCACAAAGATCATCGTGGCCATGATGCGGTCCCATCTCGTACGTCTCGGTCCGTTGCAGGGGTAGACGCCCCCACCGACCGAAACTCATCGCTCTCGCGGCACCGGATTCGGCCGGCCAACCCGTGGACGGGCAACTGCGGACACGGCCGGGCCGGTGTGGGCTCCTCCGCCCGCGTCCCCGTACCCGCGCCGGAAAGTACCCGAACCGCGTCATCCGCTCCACCGAGATCCGCCGGACAGGGCTAGTCGTCCGAAACCTCTCCATTGCCCGCTGCCTCACTCTGGACTGCGGCAACGTCCGCGGCGGTTCCGAGGACGGTGAGTCTCGGCTGCGCCTCCCCGATGCGGTCGGCTTCGGTGTAGGGCAGGACGTATACCGCTACATCCGCGCCGCCCGGCGTGTGACCGATCTCCGCCAACCACGTCCCGGGTTGTAGGTGATATCCGAGGTGTACCAGGATTTACCGGACATGCTGATCGGAAGCCCGGCCGCGTTGTACCGGAAGATGACCTTTTCCGACTCCAGCCCGCCCGCCGCCGGCAGCGCCCGGGACACCTCCGGCGCTGTCTCCGACCTCAACGGCAAGCCGGGCGGCTCCATCCCGTGCCAGTTCACGTGGACAAGAGCGCGCCCAACGCGCCCTCGGTGACCTCGCCGCAGTATCCAGGCGGCAAGGCCGGGGACTGGGCGGAAGGAGCCAAGTACGGCACGACGGGCGAGTTCACCCTCGGCGCCAACGGCAGCAACGACACCGTCGAGTACGCGTACAGCTTCGACACCACGTCGTTCGTGAACCGCATCAAACCGCTCGACGCGGGCGGGGCGGCGATCGTCCGCTTCATCCCGACCCATGCCGGGCCCAACGTGCTCTACGTCAAGGCGAAGGACGCCACCGGCAACCTCTCCACGCAGACCGCCTACACCTTCTTCGTCGAGCCGCGGGACACCGTCGACGGTCGGATGGACCTCACCGGCGACCAGCGTCCCGACCTGCCGGCCATCGACGGTGCGGGCAACCTGCGTGTGTTCCCCTCCTTCTCGGGTGGTCGACTCGGCCAGTCGCTCGACGGCGCCGACCTGGTCGGCGGCGCAGTGCCGGCGGGCTACTGGAAGAACGCGTTGATCACCCATCACGGCGACTACTGGGGTGGGGACGGTTTCCAGGACCTGATCGCCCGGATGCCCGACGGCAGGTTGTGGGTCTACCCGGGCAGCGGTCGCGGCGGCGTGGACGTCGCGAAACGAATGGAGTTGTCGCTTCCGAGCGGATCACCCGCATCCGCGACCTTCACCCGGATCCTATCGGTCGGTGACATCACCGGCGACGGTCACCCGGACCTGTTCGCGATCGCCGGCGCGGACCTGTGGTTCTTCGACGGCTACACCGGCGCCGCGATGAGCGGCGCGCGCAAGGTCAAGGTGGTCGCAACGCGATGTTCACCATGACCGCCGAACCCGACGGCGGCTTCAACGACGACTTCGCCAGTTGGCAGACCCCGAACGGCACCTGGTGGGCGGACAACACCGGTGCGGCGGTGGCCGGCGATGTCGACGGTGACGGTCGTGAGGATGTGGCGATCATGTACAACTACGCGGACGGCGCCACTCGGGCGATGACCTTCAAGAGCCGCCCCGACGGTGGCACCGACGGTGAATTCCGGAGTTGGGGCGCCCCACCGGGCACCTGGTAGTCGCCCGGCATCGAAAGGAGCCGAGAATCCGAAAGGGGGCGGGGGCTCGACGCGACGGCGTCGGCCCCGCCCCTTCTGACGGATACCGCTACCTGACGGATACCGCTACCTCACGTCCCCGTCGGACGAGCCCCAGGGCCGCGCCAGTGGGATGAGCCGTGCGAGTGACCCACTCGCGTCCGTGCCGGCGGCGCGCTCGAGGTGCGCCCGGCCGGGGCTTCCGGGCACGGTCGACCCGGAGGTGACGGCGGGATGTCCGGTCGGTACGGTTTGCCTGCCGTCGAGACCCGGGCCGCGGCCCGGTGCGGCGTCCGGGACCGGCCGCCGTGCTCGACGGCGCCGCCGTCGGCGGCCGCATCGCCGCATCGCGGAAGAGCACAGGGGATGGTCATGGTGGCGTCGAGGGTTCGCCGCGGCGCACCGCGGGCCGCCTTCGGTCCGCACCCGGACGCCGGTCCTGCGGCGCTGCTCGCGCGGGTCGTGGTCACGGCGGTCACCTGCGGGTTCTTCTTCGGCGGCTTCGTGGGTCTGGTCGAATCGACCCGATTGTCGACCGGCGCCAAGGCGATCGCGCTGGGACTTCTGCTCGCGCTGGTCACCCTGCATCTGCGCAACTGCGTACGCCCGGCGGACGGCTCGCGGCCGACCGGGTGGGTGTGCACGCTCGGTGCGCAGGCCGTGCTCACCTATCTGCCGATGACCTGGTTCCACGAGACCTGGTACGGCAACCCGGGCTTCTTGGCCGGCGCCGCGCTGCTCCTGCTGCGACCCGCCTGGGCGCGCTGGGCCGGGTTCCTGGCGGTGGTGGCCGTCCAGGTGCCGGTCGGCCTGGCGGTGCGGCCGACCGTGGTGGAAGCGCTGTACCTGGTGGTGGGGCAGGCCGTGCTGGTCGGCCTGGCGGTGTACGCCCTGGCCGGGCTGGCCGACCTGGTGGCCGCGCTGGCCGCGACCCGCACCGCGCTCGCCGACGCCGAGGTCGCCCGCGAACGGCTGGGCTTCGCCCGGCAGCTGACCGACGGCGTCGGGGCGAGCCTGAACCGGATCCTGGACCGCGGCGACGCGCTGCTCGCCGGACTGCGCGAGCACCCCGAGCGTGCCCGTCCGGAGCTGGCCGACGCGCTGGCCGAGGCCAGGGGCGCGATGACCTCGGCCCGGGCCTTCGCGCACGCGCACAAGAACACCGAGAGCACCGCGCCGCCCGCGATCACCGACGAACCGACGCCGCGCGCGGTCGCGGTGCTGCGGGTGGTGATCCTGGTGCTGATCATCGTGCCGCTGCCGCTGCGGGTGCTGGCCGCGAGCGACTACTCGCCCGGCCGCCGGGCACTGTTCGCAATCCTGCTGGTCGCCTTCGTCGCGCTGTACATCCGCAACTGCTCGCCGGCCCCGGGTGGGCGACCCCGGTGGTGGCAGTGGACGTTCGCGGCGCAGATCGCGCTCGCCTACGCGCCGCTCGTGGTGTTCGACGCCCGGGTCTGGTCGGTGGGGCTGTTCCTGGCCGGGCTCGCGCTGGTACTGCTGCGCGGCCCGTGGCGGGTGCTCGCCGTGGCCGGGTTCGCCTGCCACGACCTGTACTTCGGCACCTGGAGCCTGACTGCCCTCGACCACGTGTACCACGTGGTGTGGATCCTGGAGCGCGCGGCGCTGGTGTACGGGCTGGTCCGGATGGCCGACCTGGCGCGGGCGTTGTGCGTGGCCCGGGTCGAGTTGGCCGCCGCACATGTGGCCCGCGAGCGGCTGCGGTTCGGGCACGACCTGCACGACCTGCTCGGCTTCAGCCTGTCCGCGCTGGTACTCAAGAGCCAACTGGCGCTGCGCCTGGCCGAGCGCGATCCGGAGTCGGCGGCGACCCAGCTCGCCGAGGGCCTGGCGATGGCCCGACAGGCGCTGGCCGACGTGGGCACGGTCGCGGGCGGGTATCGCGGGATGTCGTTGGCGGTGGAGGCGCGCGCCGCCCGGGACGTGCTGGCCGGGGCCGGAATGGTGGTGGAGGTCGCCGTCGACGTGGGCGAGTTGCCCGCCGGCACCGACACCGTGCTGGCGACCGTACTGCGCGAGGGCGCCACCAACGTGTTGCGGCACAGCGCCGCGAGCCGGTGCGCGATCACCGCGACGGTCGAGTCGGACGGTACGGTCGTCCTGGTCCTGACCAACGACGGCGTCCGCGCCGGCGCCGGTCCCGCGCCGATCGGGGCGGGGCTGGGGCTGCGTTCGCTCGACGGGCGGCTGGCGACCCTGGGCGGGACGCTCACCGCCGGCGTCGTCGACGAGGCGTTCCGCTTGTCCGCGCGGGTGCCCGGCCAGGGGCGGACAGCGCCCGCGGATGCGTGAATTCGCCCGGATGTGGCCGAAACAACGGGCCCGGACCGAGAGTTCGGCTGCCCGTTGTCGTCCGTCGATGGTGGGATGGGGTATCACTGCATTGGCGATCGCACGTCACACGACATGCGCACGTCGCGCCGGCGCACGCCGGGCTTCTACAGTCCTGTAGATTTACCCATCGGGCGGCCGTCGCGTGATCACCCGATCCGCCTGTACCCCGATATGCACGAGGGAAGGAAGCACTGCCATGGGAGTCAGTCTCGCCAAGGGCGGCAACGTATCCCTGTCCAAGGCCGCGCCCGGCCTCACCGCGGTGGCGGTGGGTCTCGGATGGGATGCGCGCAGCACGACCGGTGCGGACTTCGACCTCGACGCGAGCGCACTGCTGCTCGGCAACGACGGTCGGGTGCTGTCCGATCTGCACTTCGTCTTCTACAACAACCTGACCAGCCCCGACGGCTCGGTCCAGCACACCGGCGACAACCTCACCGGTGAGGGCGAGGGCGACGACGAGACCGTCAACGTCGACCTGGCGTCCGTGCCGGCCGACGTCCAGCGGGTCGTCTTCCCGGTGTCCATCCACGACGCGGTGGCCCGGGACCAGTCCTTCGGCCAGGTGCGCAACGCGTACATCCGGGTCGTCAACCGCGCGGACAACAACGAGCTCGCGCGCTACGACCTCACCGAGGACGCGTCCACCGAGACCGCGATGGTCTTCGGTGAGCTGTACCGCAACGGCAACGAGTGGAAGTTCCGCGCGGTCGGCCAGGGCTACGCCTCGGGTCTCGCCGGCATCGCGAAGGACTTCGGCGTCAACGTCTGAGCCGATTCCCGGGATCGCACCCGGGTGTACGACCCGCACGCGCCGTGCAGCAGGGCCGCATCGTCTTCGATGCGGCCCTGACGTCGAATCGGGGGAACGATTCGACCCGGGCGGCGGTTGATCCTGAACCAGGGCACGAAACAGCACGGCGGCGGTGCCACCACCGCCCCGTACCGAACAAGGAGTGGCGTCATGGCCGGTCTCGACAAGCTGATCAAGAAGGCGACCGACTACGCCAAGAAGAACCCGGACAAGGTCAAGTCCATCGTGGACAAGGTGAAGAAGCAGGCGGACAAGCGCAAGGGTCACTGACCCCGACGCCCACCGGGCGCGCGGCCGCCTCCCCCGCCTGCCGCTACGGGAGCGGCCCGCCGCCCGAGGGCTCGGCACCCTCGGGTGTGCCGTTCGAGGGTTCGGCGCCCGGGGTCTCGCCGTCAGGGGGGTTCGGTGCCCGGAGGTTCGGCGCTCGCGGATTCGGTGTCGTCCGGGTGGAGGGTCGCGGCCGGGTTCGCGCTCTCCGCCCCGTGCAGCCGCCGCGCCAGCGCGTCGAAGCCCGCCGCGAACGCGCTCGTGCTCGGCGCGGGCCCGGGACCGCGCAGTCGTCCGGCGAGCGCCGAGCCCAACCCGGCCATCCGGGTCACCTCGTCCGCCATCGTCTCCACGTCGTCCGGCCACGGATAGTCCGGCTGCGCGAGATACAGCGCGACCAGCCCGTGCAGCGCCGCGAGCATCTGTAGGGTCAACCGGGTCGGGTCGCCGACCAGGACACCCGCGTCCAGACACGGCTGGATCGCCTCGCCGACATAGGCCAGGCACGCGTCCGCCGCGGTCCATCCGGTCTGCGCATCGGACCTCGGCCGCATCATCAACAGGCGGTACTGCACCGGGTGTTCGAGCCCGAAGCGAACGAACGCCGCACCGCGCCGGCGCATCGACTGGTACGGGTCCTCGACGCCGGCTCCCTCCTCGCGCATCCGCCGCCCGAGGTCCTCCCACACCGCGAGGCAGACCGCCTCGACCAGGTCCTGCTTGTTCGCGAAGTGCAGGTATACCGACGGAGTCGTCACGCCCACCCGCGCGGCCACCGCGCGCAGCGTCAGCGCGGACTCCTCGCCGGCCTCCTCCAGCAGCGCGGTCGCCGCGCGCAGGATCTCGTCGCGCAGCAGCGCCCCGTCTCCGGGACGGGCGCGAGTGCGGGATCGGCTGGTGGCAGGCACGAGCCCAGTTGACAGCCGTCGAGTTGACGTTGTCAACTTGACAACGTCAACTCAGGTGAGGGGTTCGGGATGAGCACTACGTCGTCGACTGCGGGACCGACCGGTCTGGAGCAGCTCCAGGCACTGCGGGACCACGGCATGCCCACGGGAATCGGTCCGTTCATCGGCATGGAGCCGGAAGAGGTCGAGGACGGCCGGGTCGTGTTCAGCGCGTCCGCCCGCCCCGAGTTCGCCAACCCGATCGGCACCATGCACGGCGGCATCGCGGCCACCCTGCTCGACTCCGCGATGGCCTGCGCGGTGCACACCACGCTGCCGCCCGCCACCGGCTACACGTCGCTGGACATCTCGGTGCGCTACCTGCGCCCGGGCCCGCTGGACGGCAGCAAGCTGCGTGCCGAGGGCCGAGTGATTCACCGGGGTCGCACCGTGCGCACCGCCGAGGCCGAACTCACCGACCACCAGGGTCGGTTGCTCGCCACCGCAACCACGACCTGCCTGATCATGCCGCCGGCCTGAGGCCCGCTACGGCTCCGGCGGCGAGGCATCGGACCGGGCGCCCGCCGCCGGGGCCTCGGGCCGGCGCGGCATGAACTCGTAGCCGAACGGGCCGCTGTCCCATCCGCCCACCAGCAGTGGATCACGCATCGGCGGCGCCGATCCGCTCGACTCCCGCCGGAAGCCGAGCCGGGAGCAGGAACGCGCGCAGTTCCTCCCGGAAGGCGCGCGCCGCGTGGGTGAGCGCGGCGTCGCTGCGATGCGCGAGCGCGATGGTGCGGGACAGGCCCGGCGGGGTGAGCGGTGTCGCGATCAGGCCCGGCCGCCCGGCCAGCACCATGCTCGGCACGATGGCCGGCCCCAGGCCCACCTCCACGAACCGCAGCACCGCGTCCATCTCGCCTCCCTCGATCGCGAACTCCGGCTCGAAACCCGCCTCGTGACACGCCGTCAAAGTCGCCTCGCGCAGGTCGTAGCCGTCCCGGAACATCACCAGGCGCACCCCGCGCAGCGCCTCGATCGGCACCGTAGCGCCGGCCACCGGCGGCGTTCCCGCGAGCACCAGATCCTCGCGCAGCAGCGGCTCGGTGGTCAGCGCCGCGCCCACCCCCTGCGGCGGCACCACGATCAGGGCCAGATCCAGGTCGCCGCGCAGCAGCGAGCGCACCAGGTCGCGCGAGCCGTTCTCGTCGACCAGGAGCCGGATGCCCGCGTAGCGCTCCTGGAAGCTGCGCAACACCTCGGCCAGCAGGCTCGCCGACAACGACGGCGTCGCGCCGATCCGTACCCGGCCCGAGCGCAGCCCGACCAGCTCGGCCACCTCCAAGTACGCCACGTCCACGTCCGCCAGGATCCGCCGCGCGATCGGCAACAGCCGCTCCCCTGCCGGGGTCAACGCGATGTTTCCGCGCACGCGCGTGAACAACTCGGCACCCAACTCGTGCTCCAGGGCCCGAATCTGCTTGGACAACGACGGCTGGGCGACGTGCGTGCGCGCCGCCGCGCGGGTGAAGTGCCGGGTCTCGGCGACCGCGACGAAGTAGACGAGCTGCTGAAACTGCATACGTCAAGCCTCGCATAGCCACCGGCTATCGAAACGAGGCATTTCCGGTCTTGGACGGCATGACCTTGGCCCGCCTACCGTCGAACACATGGCGACCCTGACCCGCGCTCCCGCATCCGCCGGGCGGCGCAGGCAGGGAGCGTCGCACCGCTCGACCGTCGTGATGAAAATCGCGATGGCGATCAGCGGTGCCGTGCTCCTTGCCTATCTGACCGCCCACATGCTGGGCAATCTGAAGATCTTCTTCGGCGAGTCGAGCTTCGACCACTACGCCCACTGGCTGCGCACCATCGGCGAACCGCTGGTCCCGCACGAGGGCACGCTGTGGATCATTCGTGCGGCACTGACGGCGAGCGTGGTCGTGCACATGGCGATGGCGATCCTGCTCACCCGGCGCGCCCGCCGGGCCCGGCCGGTCAAGTACGCGCACCGCCCACCGGTGCAGGGCTCGTACGCGGCTCGCACGATGCGCTGGGGCGGTGTGATCATCGCCCTGTTCGTGGTCTACCACCTGCTCGACCTCACCGTCGGGGTGGCCAACCCGGTCGGCGCCTCCGGGAAGCCGTACACGAACGTCACCGCCGACTTCGAGCACTGGTACATCACCGCGATCTACACGGTCGCGGTCGTCGCGGTCGGCTTCCACCTGCGGCACGGCGTGTGGAGCATGACGCGCACCCTCGGTCGGCAACGACCGGGGACCGAGCGGCTGATCGCCCGGATCTCGACCGGCTACGCCGTACTGATGACGGTCGGATTCCTGTCCGTGCCGTTCGCCGTGACCGTGGGAATCGTGGGGTGAACGTGATGGATCCGCACACCGAGTACACCGAGAACACCGAGTCCGCCGAGTCCGCCGGGCGCACCGGGTACGCGCGCTACACCGTCGGCGCGGAGATCGCCGACCACGCCGCCCCCGCCGGTGACCTGGCCGGGCGCTGGGAGCAGCGCCGACTGGCCGCGCGGCTGGTCAACCCGGCGAACCGGCGCCGCCTCCCGGTGATCGTGGTCGGCACCGGCCTGGCCGGCGCCTCCGCCGCCGCGACGCTGGCCGAACTCGGCCACCCGGTCACCTCGTTCTGCTACCAGGACTCGCCGCGCCGGGCGCACAGCATCGCCGCGCAGGGCGGCATCAACGCCGCCAAGAACTACCGCGGCGACGGCGACAGTGTGGCCCGGCTGTTCAAGGACACGATCAAGGGCGGCGACTTCCGCGCCCGCGAGTCCAATGTGCACCGGCTGGCCGAGGTCAGCACCCAGATCATCGACCAGTGCGTCGCGCAGGGCGTGCCGTTCGCGCGTGACTACGGCGGCCTGCTGGACACCCGTTCGTTCGGCGGCGCCCAGGTCTCCCGGACCTTCTACGCGCGTGGCCAGACCGGCCAGCAACTCCTGCTCGGCGCCTACCAGGCGATGTCGCGCCAGGTCGCGGCCGGCAACGTCACCGTGCACGCGCGCACCGAGATGCTCGACCTGGTGGTGGTGGACGGGCGGGCCCGCGGCGTGGTGGTGCGCGACCTGGTCACCGGCGAGGTGACCACCCACCTGGCCGAGGCGGTCGTACTGGCCACCGGCGGCTACGGCAACGCCTACTTCCTGTCCACGAACGCGATGGGCTGCAACGCGAGCGCGGTGTGGCGCGCGCATCGGCGCGGCGCGCTGTTCGCCAATCCGTGCTTCACCCAGATCCACCCGACCTGCATCCCGGTCTCCGGCGAGCATCAGTCCAAGCTCACCCTGATGAGCGAGTCGCTGCGCAACGACGGCCGGGTGTGGGTGCCCACCACCGGCGGCGACACCCGTGCGCCGGGGAACATCCCGGCGGCGGAGCGGGACTACTTCCTGGAGCGCATGTATCCGGCCTTCGGCAATCTCGTCCCGCGCGACATCGCCTCGCGCGCGGCCAAGCGGGTCTGCGACGAGGGTCGCGGCGTGGGACCGGGCGGGCTGGGCGTCTATCTCGACTTCGCGGACGCCATCGAGCGACTGGGCGCGCCGGCCGTCGAGGAGAAGTACGGCAACCTCTTCGCGATGTACGAGCGGATCACCGGCGAGGACCCGTACACCGTGCCGATGCGGATCTACCCGGCGGTGCACTACACGATGGGCGGGTTGTGGGTCGACTACGACCTCCAGTCCACCATCCCGGGCCTGTTCGTGATCGGCGAGGCGAACTTCTCCGACCACGGCGCGAACCGGCTGGGCGCCTCGGCGCTCATGCAGGGTCTGGCCGACGGCTACTTCGTGCTGCCGACCACGCTCACCCACTACCTCGCGGCGGGGCCGTTCGCACCGGTGGACGCGGACGATCCCGAGTTGGTGGCCACCCAGGCGGGCGTCCAGGATCGGGTCAAGCGGCTGCTCACGATCGACGGCGACCTGTCCGCGGACCATTTCCACCGCGAGCTGGGTCTGCTGATGTGGGAGAAGTGCGGCATGGAGCGCGACGCGGCCGGGCTGCGCGAGGCGCTGGCCCGGATCCCGGAGCTGCGCGCGCAGTTCTGGTCGCGGCTGCGGGTGCCGGGCACCGGTGCCGGGTTGAACCAGTCGCTGGAGAAGGCCGGCCGGGTCGCCGACTTCCTCGAACTCGCCGAGCTGATGTGCCTGGACGCGCTGCACCGCGAGGAGTCCTGCGGCGGCCACTTCCGCGCCGAACACCAAAGCCCCGGCGGCGAGGCGGCCCGAGACGACGAGGCATTCGCCTACGTCGCCGCGTGGGAGTACACGGACGGGCCGCCGATCCTGCACCGCGAGCGACTCACCTTCGACAACGTCACTCTGGCCACAAGGAATTACGCGTGAAACTCACCCTGCGCATCTGGCGGCAGAAGGGTCCCGCGGATCGGGGCGGCATGGTCGCCTACGACGTGCCGGACGCGTCGGCGGACATGTCCTTCCTGGAACTGCTCGACGTGCTCAACGAGCGGCTCACCGAGAGCGGCGAGGAGCCGGTGGCCTTCGACCACGACTGCCGCGAGGGCATCTGCGGCGCGTGCAGCCTGGTCATCGACGGAGTTCCGCACGGGCCGCAGAAGGCCACCACGACCTGCCAGTTGCACCTGCGGCACTTTCGCGACGGGCAGACCATCGACGTCGAGCCGTGGCGTGCGGCGGCCTTCCCGGTGGTCAAGGACCTGGTGGTGGACCGCTCCGGCCTGGACCGGATCATCGAGGCGGGCGGCTATGTGACCGCACCCACCGGCTCGGCCCCCGAGGCGCACGCGACGCCCATTGCCAAGGCCGACGCGGACGCCGCGTTCGAGGCCGCGACCTGTATCGGCTGCGGCGCGTGTGTGGCGGCGTGCCCGAACGGCTCGGCGATGTTGTTCACCGCCGCGAAGGCCACCCACCTGGGCCTGTTGCCGCAGGGCAGGGTGGAGCAGGACACGCGCGTGGAGGCGATGATCCACGCCCACGACGAGGCGGACTTCGGCGGCTGCACCAACACCGGCGAATGCACCGCGGTGTGCCCCAAGGGCATCCCGCTGGGCGTCATCGGCCGCTTCAACGGCGACGTCCTCGGTGCGCTCTGGCGGGGCCGCTAGGGTTGCGGTGCTCGTCGCCGCATGGCGCCGCACCGAACCGGCCTCCGGCCGATCGGCCTCAAACGCCGGCCGGGCTACTTCGCCTCATGCGCCGGCGGGGCTGCTTCGCCGGCGTTTGAGGTCGGTGTCAGGCCGATGTGATGGGTGCTTCGCCGCGACCCCGCAAGGGGTAGTCCTGCGCCGCCTCCAAGTGCCGTACCGACTCGCGGTAGACCTCGCTCTCGTCGCCCGCCTCGATCAGCGCGATCAACCGCTCGTGATCACGCAATCCCGCGCGTCGAACCCGCTCCCCCGTGTCGGCCAGCGCCGCCTGGGCCCACTCCCGCTCCTGCTGCGCCCACAGCACCTCGACCGCACCGAGCAGGATCTTCATCGTCTCGTTGCCGCACAACAGCACCAGCGCCTCGTGGAAGTCGCGCCCGGCCCGGATGTAGGCCGGCCCGTCCTCGACCGCGCGTTCCATCCGCGCGTGCACCTCGCGCAACCACGGCAACACCTCGGTGGCCCGGTCCGGACGCGCCGCGCACAACGCCGCGCAGACCGGTTCCAGCCGGCGCAGCGCCTGGGCGAGGTCGTCCAGGCGGACCTGGCGCGCGTGCATCACCATGCCGAACATGTGTGCCGCGTCCGCGGGTTGCGGCACGTGTACCACCGCACCGCCGGTGTTGCCGCGTTTGACGGTGATCAGGCCCTCGGTCTCCAGGATCCGAAACGCCTGCCGCAGCGTGGTGCGGCCGACGCCGAACTCGGCGATCAGGTCGTCCTGCTTGGGCAGCATGTCCCCGTCGCGCAGCGGACCGTCCAGGATCCGGCGGCGCAGCCGGCGGGCGAGTTCGTCCGCGATGCCGGCGTTGCGCAGGGATCGTTCGGTGCCGGCACGGACCGGCTGCGCCGCCGGGTTCACGCCGGTACCGCCGCTGCGAGTTCGGCGATTTCGGCGACCTGGGTCGCGGTCAGTTCGACGACCGCGGCGGCGTTGGCCGATGCCTGCTCGGGGCGGGTCGCGCCGACCAGGACGGAGGCGACCTCGGGTTGCGCGGCCAACCAGGACAGCGCGAGTTGGAGCAGGGTCAGGTCCTGGCTCTCGGCGTAGGCGGTGAGCCGTTCGACGATGGCGAAGTTCTCGTCGGTGGCCACGTTCCGGGCGAAGGACGGGATGGCCGCGAACCGGCTGTCCCGGGGGAACTCCTCGCCGTGCCGGTACTTGCCGCTGAGCAGGCCGGACGCGAGGGGGAAGTACGGGATGACGCCGACGCCGAAGTGTCGGGCGGCGGGCACCATGTCCCGCTCGACGGTGCGCTCCAGCAGGCTCCACTCGATCTGCGCGGCGACGAAGCGGGTGGAGCCGGCGAGGTGTGCGGCGTCGGCGAGTTGCCACGCGGCCAGGTTGGAGGTGCCCACATAGCGCACCTTGCCCGCCCGGACCAGGTCGTCGAGCGCGCCGAGCGTTTCCTCGATCGGGGTCTCTGGGTCGGCGTAGTGCTGGTAGTAGAGGTCGATGTGGTCGGTGCCCAGGCGCCGGAGGCTGCCTTCGCAGCTGCGCACGATGTGCCGGCGCGAGGAGCCGCGGCCGTACGGTCCCTCGGCGACCTTGGCGCCGAACTTGGTCGCCACCACCACGTCCTCGCGGCGGTCGCCCAGCGCCTTGCCCAGCAGCACCTCGGACCGGCCGCCGCCGTACATGTCGGCGGTGTCGAACAGGGTCACTCCCGCGTCGAGCGCGGCGCCGACCACCTTGTCGGCGCCGTCCTGGTCGATCCGCATGCCGAAGTTGTTGCAGCCGAGGCCGATCGCGGAGACCTTCAGACCCGATTTGCCCACAGTGGTGTACCGCACGCTCAGCTCCCGTCGTCTTGTTCGCCCATCATAGCCATGATAGCTATGACACATCGTCAGCTGACGCTTCGTCAGCCGTGCTGCGATCGCGACATCACCACGAGGGTAGGCACTCATGCGCAAGATCCCGTACGCCGGCAGCGTGCACGACCAGAGCGAGATCGACGCGATGTTGGCGGTGCTGAACGGGCCGCCCTCGGCGATGGGCATCGGGCGCAACGTGGCGGCCATGGAGACCCGCGTGGCGCAGTTGTTCGGCAAGCGCAACGGCCTGATGTGCAACTCGGGTTCCTCCGCGCTCTACCTCGCGATCGAATTGTTGCGACTGTCCCCCGGCGACGAGATCATCACCTCCACCCTGACCTTCTCCACGGACATCGCGCCGATGGTCAAGGCCGGTCTGGTGCCGGTGCTCGCGGACGTCGAGCCGGACACCTACCAGATCGACCCGGCCCGGATCGAGGCCCTGATCGGCCCGCGCACCCGGGCGATCCTGACCCCCAACCTCGCGGGCAACGCCCCCGACTGGGACGTGATCCGCACGATCGCGGACCGGCACGGCCTCAAGGTGATCGAGGACTCCTGCGATGCGCTCGGCGCCACCTTGCGCGGGACGCCGACGGGTACCCGCGCGGACATCTCGGTGACCAGTTTCGCGATGTCGCACATCATCACCTGCGCGGGCAACGGCGGCATGGTGCTGACCGACGACGAGGACCTGCGCGATCGGGGCCTGATGCTGCGGCGTTGGGGCCGGCGCAGCGAGTTGCAGCTGTTCGGCTCCAAGCGCGGCAACCGCGACTTCTTCGAGGAGATCGACGGCGTGCTGTACGACAACCTGTTCATCTTCGACGAGATCGGCTGGAACTTCGAGCCCTCCGAGCTGGGCGCCGCCTTCGGTCTGGCCCAACTCGCCAAGCTGCCCCGGTTCCTGGCCACCCGCCGGGAGCACTTCGCGGCGCATCACGCCTACTTCGACGCGCGTCCCGAGTTCACCGCGCCGCGGCAGACGGAGGGCCTGGAGACGGGGTGGCTCAACTTCCCCATCCTGCTGAACGAGGGATTGCCCTTCACCCGCGGCGAGATGCAGGCCTGGCTGGAGGAGCGCGGGGTGTCCACCCGCACGGTGTGGTCGGGCAACATCCTGCGCCAGCCGGGCTTCAAGGACATCGCGCATCGCGCCGACCCGGCCGGCTACCCGAACGCCGACCGGGTGATGGAGCACGCGCTGATCGTGCCGATGAACCACCGGATGGACGCCGAGGACGTGGCCTACATCCACGAACAGGTGGACGCGTTCCTGGCGACCCGCCGAGTGTGAGACCGTCGGCCGGGGAATGTAGTTGCCTTGGGGATATTACACTTTGCAATATCTTTTGCTCAGATATTCCGCATAGCAACTACTCGCTATGATAGGGGCATGCACACTCCCCCAAGAGCCGCATCCCCCGCCCCGACGACCGCCCCCATCACCCCCTTCGACGATCCGCGCATCACCGCCATGGGACTGCTCGTGGAGGTCTACACCGGCCTGATGGACCGACTCGGCCCGCAGTTGGGCGAGCACGGCCTGTCCACGGTCGACTTCAACGTGCTGGTGCGACTGTCCCGCTCGGCCGAGCAGCGTTTGCGGATGAGCGATCTCGCCGCCCAGACGTCACTGTCCACATCCGGCGTGACCCGGGTGGTGGATCGCCTGGAAAAGGAAGGACTGGTCGCCCGGGAGAACTGTCCCACCGACCGCCGGGCACTGTTCGCGGTGCTCACCCGCGACGGCGCGGACCGGATCGGCGGCGTGCTGCCCGGCCATGTCGACCTGTTGCAGACCTGGCTGATCGACCCGTTGACCGAGGGTCAGCTCGCCGGTCTGCTGGACGGACTGCGGATGGTGCGCGACACCGCCAACCCGGGTGCCCGTGCGGGCATCACGTCCTGACACCGCGGCCACCGAGTAGCTCAGTACGCTCAAACCCGTGGCCGCGGGGGTCACGGGAAGCGCGCACACGAGACCCCGAACAACCCACTCGCTGACGGAGGAAGCCGCCAGGAAAATCCCCGGGAGAACGGTCCGGCCCCGGCCGCCGAGCGGCTGGGGCCGGACCCGTTCGACCCGAAGGGGACGCGCTCAGCCGTCGCCGCGCAGCTCCCTGGCCGCCTCGGACAGGTCCTTGGCGGTGTCGATCGCGCGCCAGTAGGCACCCTGCGGAATCGGGAAACCGGCCAGCCGCTGGGCCCGGGCGAGCCCGGGGAACGTGGTGCGCTCGTGGTCGCCGACGTCCGGCAGCAGTGCGGTGAACTCGGGCGCGAACACGTACACGCCCGCGTTGATCAGGTACGGCGAGGGCGGCGCCTCGATGAAGTCCAGGACGTGGCCGTACTTGTCGGTCTCCACCACCCCCCACGGAATCCGGGGCCGGGCCAGCGCGAGCGTGGCCAGCGCGGTGCGCTCGTGGTGGAAGGCGGCCATCTCGGTGAGCGAGAACCGGGTCCAGATGTCGCCGTTGGTGGCGTACCACGGCTCGTCCGGACGCGGCAGCGCGGCGGCGGCGAACTTCAACCCGCCGCCTCGCCCCAGCGGCTCGGTCTCCACGACGGTCTCCACGCGCACCGGCAGATCGGCGCTCTTGAGCCAGTCCTGGAGCACCTCCGCGAGGTGCCCGCAGGAGACCACCACATCGCGCACGCCCTCGGCGGCCAGCCAGCGCAACTGGTGTCCGATGATCGGGGTGCCGGTGCCGGGGATCTCCACCATCGGCTTGGGTCGATCGTCGGTATAGGGGCGCAGCCGGGACCCCTGCCCGCCGGCGAGGATCACGGCCTGCGTCACCGCGCGAGCCCCCGGATGGGTGGTTGAGTGTGGTGCGGAAGTCATGGGCGCATTATCGCGCCCTCACATCCCCCTCGACTTCCAAGGGAGGTACCACTCGTTCGGGAACCCCGAGGGCCCTAGGTTCATCTCATGGACGACTGCACTTCGAACACCGGGGGGAACAGCAAAGTGCGCACCAGGACTGTCCGCACGGGCGTGATCGCGGTACTCGTCGCGCTGACCGTCGGGGCCGGCGTCGCCGGCTGCGGCAACAACGACAGGTCGCCGCTGGACACCGTTCGCGCGCTCGAGAGCGCCAAGCCGACGCCGACGAGCGGGCCGACCGGTCGACCGACGAGCACCCCGACCAAGCCGCCGCGCCGCACCACCGCGCCACCCACCGACGGCGCCTCGGCGTCCGCGAGCTCCTCGGCCACAGCCTCGCCGAGCACCTCCTCGACCGGCACCTCGGCGCCGGCGACCGGAACGACCGGGCCCTACATCAACGACCCGTGCCGCTTCTTCACCGCGGCCGAGGTGGCCACGCTGCTCGGACTGCCGGTGGTCAAGGCGGAGGTCGACCAAAAGCTCAAGAGCTCGAGCAGCTCGTTCTGCGATTACCGGGACGCGCGAGGGTTGTCCATGATGACCGTGATGATGTCCTCCTCCGATGCCAAGTACAGCACCGCCGAGCAGGCCGCCAAGGGCACCATCGACGGAGGCGACAACCCCACGGCCCTGCCCGGGGTGGGCGACGCGGCCTTCACCTACCGCGACTCGACCGCCAACGGCGTGGTCTGGGCCAAGCTGCTCGGCGACACCTACCTGGACGCCGACGTCTACGTCGGCCGCAGCGACAAGGACGTGTCGGCCGACGTCCTGGCCGGCATCGCCCGGACGATGGTCGGCCGGCTGTGACCGCGCGCGTCGGGCCCGCCGCCACCCTGGTGGGGGTGGTGGGCCTGGCGTGCCTGCTCGGCGGCTGTGACGACTCGGACGCGCCGCCTCGGCACGCGGCCGTCTCCGCACCCGCGCCCGGCGACAACGCGGGCGCACCACCGCGGCCCACCCCCTCCCCGGTGAGCAGCGGCACCTCACCCGCCGACAGTTGCGACCTGCTCTCGCCCACCCGGGTCGAGGAGGTGCTCGCGGTCGGCCCCGTGCACACCAGGCCCGCGGACGCCGGGCGTACCTGCGAATACCTCGACTCCGGAGGCCGGCGCGTACTGTCGGTCACCGTCGGGCAGTTGCCGCAGGCGATGGTCGGCGGACCGCTGGACACCGCGCGCTCGACCGCCACCGGTCCCGGCCCGCACGAGGCGCTGCCCGGGATCTCGGACGCGGCGGTGCTCTACCGCGATCCCGCGCGCGGCGACGGCATCGCCTTCGCCCGCGCCCGCGGCGATCTGGTCACCTCGGTGGACATCACCATCCCGGTCGTCGATCGCGAGCGGCTGGTCGCGCTGGCCCGCACCGCGGCGGCGGCGCTGGACGCGCCCGGCTGAGCGGGCGGGTTCGGGGTAGGCACCGGCAACCTGGTGCCCGAGACGTCGTCCCCGGCGCGTAGGGTCCGGGGTCAGGGCGGCGCCTGCCGCGGCCGGGAGGAGGGCTCACCCATGACGGATCGGGATCCGCACGCCGTCGTGCTGCTCACGAACCGCATCAGCTCACGGATCAGCACGAGCGGCGGACCGGCCCTACCCCTGCGCGACGCGTTGCGCGTGTACACCGAACACGTGGACACCGGCGTCGCGGCCCGCTACGCGACCGTGGTGGCCGACCTCGCGGACGCCGACGTGGCCCTGCTGCGCCTGCCCGAGGACCATCAGGGCGCCGAGTTGGACCGGATCGTGGACATCGCCGCGTCGGTGCCCACGGTCGCGGTGATCGATCTGTATCGGCCGGCCGCGGTGGCCGATCTGGTGGGCTACTGCGCCGCGTTGCTGGGCACCCGGGGTGCGGACGACGAGGGTGTGCTCGATGTCGTCTTCGGCCGCTACGCGCCCGCCGGCCGGCTCGTCGACGACCTGCCCGCGGACGCGGAGCCGCTCTTCGAAATCGGACACGGCCTGTCCTACTGATCCTCGACTGTCGATAAATTGACGGCCCGTCAGTGTGTTTTTCGGGTGATGTTCAACACGTCCACCGCGCCCTTCGCGTCGCCGATGGTGGCGAAGTCGACCGCGACGAAGTTCACCTGCGCACCGCGTTCGCGTTCGCACCGACGGGTGCGATCCAGCAGGAAGGGCCGCGAGTTGACCTGGCCGGCGTCGATCCGGCTGCCGCCGGTGGAGGTGATGAAGTTGTTCAGCAGGAACAGCCGCTTGCCCACGTCGCCGCGATTGGGCGAGCAGTTCATCTCGGCCGGGCTCGCGTAGGCGTAGGGCGTCTCCATCCCGTACTTGTAGAAGTTGCGGTACCACGGGACGGGCCCGTCGGCGCGTTCGGCGAAGACCACCAGGCGGCGGTTCTTCTCGATCATCGAGCCGAGCGTGGGCCACGGCTCGCCCGGGTCGGCCGCCGGCGTGAACAGCAGTCGCTCCAGGCCCGCCTCGCGGAACGCCCATTCGGTCTGCTGTGCGGTGATCGCGTCCTGCACGATCATGGTGACCACTTCCTGCGGGTTGCGATCCATCCACTGGCCCACCGCGCGCAGCGTCTCCACCATCGGCAACGCACCGCCCCGGCACACCGAGTGGCACAACCACAACCCGGGTCTGGCCGGCGCGACGTCGTTGACCACCCCGGCGACGATCTTGCGCGACTCGGGATCCAGGTCCGACTCGGCGAGCCGGCCGGCCACCTCCTCGGGTGCCTCCCACGTGTACGAGTCCACCAGCAGGGCGCGCACGCCGGCGTCCAACTGGGTGACGATGTCCGCGTCCTGGAGCGGGCTGAGGAAGCGGGCCGCGGTGGAGGACATCGAGTTGTGCGTGGCCAGGTAGGCGACCTGGTCGTAGCGCCGGTTGCACAGTTCGGTCATCCCGTTGCAGCGCTTGGCGTCGGAACCGGACCCGGAGGTGGGCACCGGAACGAAGATGGTCAGCGCGATCGCCCCGACCGCGACCACCGCGGCGCCGGAGGTGAGCACCCGCCGGGTGGTGTGCCGCACCGGCGCGGCCCGCCGGTGCTTGTGCTTGTCCCACAGCGCGACGGCGCCGAAGGTGAGGCCGCCGAACACCAGCGGCACCGCCGCCGCGGCCAGCCAGACCCCGACGATGTCGCGCGCCGCGGCCTCCTGCAGGTCGCCGGTCAACCGGACCACCGAGGGCGCCCAGCCGTCCCGGTTCTCCGAGACCACGTGCGGCAGCAGACCCCACGCGACGAGGCACCCCAGCCCGGCGAGCAGCCCGCCGCCCGCCAGGGCCAGCGCGGGCAGCCGCAGCCGGGCCGCGCCGCGCGCCGACCCGGTCCGCCACAGCACCACCAGGCCCAGCAGCGCGGTCACGCTCGCCACGCCGAGCAGCCGGCTCAGGCCGAACACCGTCATCGCGCGCAGTTGTTCGAGCTGACCCAGCTTCAGCCTGGTGTCCCGGTCGGCCTGGCTCGCCCGCAGATCCAGGGTCAGGTCCCACATGCCGCCGCCCGAGAGGCCGGTCAGGCCGAGCTGCGCCTGCCGAACCTTCTCCCCGAAGATCACCGGGACGACCGCCACCAGCACGCCGCCCAGGTCGTCGGCGCGCAGCGAGGCGACCACCTGTCCGCGGATGGGCGCGCGCGCCTCCGCCGGCAACCGGGCCAGGATCAGGTCGGCCACCTCGGGAGCCGCGGCCGGGTCCAGGTGCAGCGCCGGCAGCGCCTCGGGCGCACGGCCCTGCGCGAGCGCGTCCAGTGCCTTGGACACGCCGTCCACCAGCGCCGGCGCGTTGTCCTCGGTCACCCGGGGCACGTCGCCGGTGAGGTCGCCGACGAACACGTCGGCGACCTTGCCCAGGTTGTTGATCACCGGCTTGAGGTCGACGGACAACCGCAGCTCGCGCTCGTCGCCGCGCAGATAGCCGACGGTGTGCCCGACCTGGTCGCGCACCATTCCACGCAGCGTGGACGGCGGCAGCACCAGGCGCAGGTTGGCGGTGACCTGGTTGGGCGGTATCGGCAGCCGGCCCAGCAGGTCGTTGGTGACCCCGGCGAGGCGGGGGTCGACCAGCACCTCGTCGTAGAGCCGGTCGTAGGCGTGCTCGCGTTCGAGCACGCCGTCGTACCAGTCGGCGGAGAGCACGGTGACCCGCGCGACCCCGAGTCCGGTGACCACCGTGATGGACAACACCACCAAAGCCGTCGTCAGGGCCCGCAACACGCGGCGCCAACGTCGCCACGCCTCGTGGACCCTGAGTCGGCGGGACACCTTGCCCACCACGATCGGCCCGGTCGTCCGAACAGAATTAGAAACCATCACCAACCCGAAGCAAAAACATGATCGGGACGTTCCCGACCGGCACGGGCCCTTGCCTGCCCTGGCGCCGTGACCGGAAACGTCCACCGGTCACCGCGCCAGTGTGCGCCTTTCAGGCGCGGTTGGGGCGCAGCGTCCAAGTGACGGTCATCTCCGCGGTGGTGGTACCCGCTTCGTCGCGAATGATGACTCCGACCACGAACTCCGGGCGCTTGCCCGCGTCCAGTTCGGCGATCACCTCGGCGGCGGGGCGGCCCAGGCGGGCCTCGGCCAGCACCGGACCGCGCGCGACCTTGAGGTAGCGGATCGCGGCGTCCACCGCGAGCGGCGTCGCGCGCGGGAGCTGCTCGCCGAACGCGGCGAGCACGATCGCCCCGGAGGCGGACTCGGCGAGGGTGAACATGGCGCCCGCGTGCGGACCCCCGATGTGGTTGTGGTGTGCGGACTCGTCCGGAAGCCGCAACACGGCGCGGTCGGCGGCGAGCTCCACGAACTCCAGGCCGAGGGTGCGCACGAAGGGCACCGAGGCGCGCAGGCCCTCGGCGACGGCGTCGAAGTCGGTCGTCGATTCAGTCATGAGCGCGATGCTACCGGCAGGTAACTTCGCCGGGCACGGCGCCTCGCGGGCATTTCCTTCACCCTGTGAATATGTTTGACTGAGTCACATGAAATACGTGCGCGTCGAGCGTCCCGAACCCCGCGTCGCCATCGTCCGGCTGGATCGGCCGGACCGGCTCAACGCACTCTCCGCGACCATGGTGAGCGACCTGAAGACCGCCTTCGCCGGGCTGCACCGCGAACGCGGGCTGCGCGCGATCGTGCTGACCGGCGAGGGCCGCGGATTCTGCTCCGGCGCCGACCTCTCCGGCGACCCGGACCACGCCCCCGACGCCGAGGACCGCGGCCCGGTCGGACACGTCTACCGTTCGCAGGAACACCTGTCCGAACTGATCCTGGCCGTGCACGAATGCGAGAAGCCGGTGATCGCCGCCGTGCACGGCGCGGCCGTCGGCGGCGGCCTGGCGCTGGCGCTGGCCTGCGACCTGCGGGTCGCGGACGAGAGCACCCGCTTCGGCTCGGTGTTCATCAAGGTCGGCCTGTCCTCCGCCGACGTGGGCACCAGCTACCTGCTGCCGCGCCTGGTCGGTCCCACCCGCGCGGCCGAACTCATGCTCACCGGAAGGCACTTCGACGCCGCCGAAGCCGACGCCTACGGCCTGCTCAACGCCCGCGTGCCGACCGGCGAACACCTGCCCGCCGCACTGGACCTGGCCCGGGCCATCGCCGCCAACAGCGAGTACGGCGTGTGGATGACCAAGAAGGGCCTGTGGTCCGGGATCGGCGCCACCTCGCTGCGCCAGCAACTCGAACTGGAGAACCGCACCCAGGTGCTCGGCACCTTCACCGGCAACATGACCGAGGCCGCCGCGGCCTTTCGCGAGCGCCGGTCCCCGACCTGGCAGGACATGTAGACCGCCCCGCCCGCGAACGACGCTCAGCCGCCGGCCGGATGCCCGGGTCCCGCCCAGCGGAACCGCCGCCCGGCCGCGGCCGCGTGCTCGCCCGGATTCGCCGCGAGCCGAACCTCCTCGATCGCTCTCCCGTGCGCGTCGCGACCCGGGACCCGGGTCAGGTAGCCGGCCGCGGCCAACTCGTCCAGATAGCCGGCGATCGACTCGGCGCTCTCCCCCGGCCGGGTGCCCAACACCCGCGGATCCGGGCGGGCACCGTCCGGCAACAACAGCAGGTACACCGCGAGGCCGCGCGCCGGCACGCTCAGCCGGGCGTCCTTCAGGAGCGCGTCGTGGCGCCCGAGCCCCGACCCGCCGTCCTCGCCCCAGATACGCCTCATGGCCTCAAGTCTCGAACACGACCGCGCCCGAGAGGGCAAACCGCACAACCCCTCCACAAACGAGTGACCAATCGTTTGCCCGGGCGCCCACAGTGCGGACGCGGACACACTCGGGCACCGGGGACCCGCTAGTTTGCCCTCCGGAACTCCTCGAACAGGTGGTTCCACCGGCTCCCCAGTCGCGAGAACCGTGAGGCTTCGATGCGTACCACCCCCGCGCAGCTCCTCGACCATGCCTGGCGCGCCCTCGGCGGCAACCCCGCCGACCGCGCGCACATCACCCTCACCGGCCCCGAGTACGCCCTCTCCTCCGCGCTGCCGGTGACCGCACTCGCCCAGGCATCGATCGGCGCCGTCGCGCTCGCCGCGCGCGAACTCGGCGCCGCCCGCGGCGGATCCTTCGCCGCACCGGTGGTCCTGGACAGCCGCGCCGCGGCCACGGCGATCGCCAGTGACCGGCATCTGCGCCTGGCCGGCGAGCCGCTGGTGTCGATGCACCCGCTCTCGCGCTTCCATCGCAGCGCCGACGGCTGGGTGCGCCTGCACGGCAACTACCCGCACCACCGCGCCGCGGCGTTCACCGCGCTCGGCGTGGACTCGGTGGAGGCCGCGATCGACGCACTGGCCGGGCTCACCGGCGGGCAGATCGAGGAACTGCTCGCGGCCCACGGCGCGTTGGGCTTCGCCGTGCGCGAACCGAGCGAATGGGCCACGCACCCGCAAGGCGCCTCGATCGCCGCCCTGCCGCTGTTGGACCTGACCCGCACCGCGGCCGGCGACCCGTGGTGCCCCGCGCCCGACCCCGCGCCCGCCGCCGGCGTCCGGATCCTGGACCTGACCCGGGTGCTCGCCGGCCCCACCGGCACCCGCACCCTCGCCCATCTGGGCGCCGACGTCCTGCGCGTGGACTCGCCGAACCTGCCGGAGAACCCGGGCGAGTACTGGGACAACGCGTTCGGCAAACGCTCCTCCCTGCTCGACCTGCGCGATCGCGCCGATCGTGCCCGCTTCGACGAACTGCTCGGTCAAGCGGACGTGTTGATCACCGGCTACCGCACCGACGCGATGGCCGCGCTGGGCCTGGACCAGGACACGCTCGGCGCTCGGCACCCGGGGCTGATCACCGCCGCGTTCAACGCGTGGGGCCCCGGGCCGTGGGCGAACCGGCGCGGCTTCGACAGCCTGGTCCAAGGCGCCTGCGGAATCGCCCGGATCGAGGCGGGCGAAGCGCCGGACCCGGGCGCGCTGCCGACCCAGGCACTGGACCGGGCCACCGGATACCTGCTCGCGGCGGCCGTCCTGCGCGCGTTGACGCTGCGCCTGGCCGACCACCGGGGCAGCCGGATCGACCTCGCACTGGCCCGCACCGCCCACTGGTTGACCGGCGCCCACGCTCCCGGCGAGCCCGAGGTCGCCGAGCCGTACGACCCGACCCCGTATCTGGCCACGACCGACACGGCCGTGGGCCCGCTCACCCACGCGCTGCCGCCGTTCGAACTGCCCGGACTGCCCGCGGCATGGGCCCATCCGCCCACCCCCTGGGGCTCCGACGCACCGGTATGGCGCAGCGCCTGAACCACCGCGTCGTCACGCCTTCGGCCGGCCCCGGCGAACCTCCCGACCCACGGTCAACTCCCTTACCAGCAAACGGACTTGTCCGACCAATGCGCACGTCGCACGGGTCCCGATGTCGGTGCCGGGTGGGATGCTTGACACATGGGTTGAGCGCCACCGCGGCCGACCCGCCGCGGCTCGACGCAGAGGAGGATCCCTCGATGTCCACTGTCAACACCATGATCCGGCTGACCCCCGTGAAACCCGCGACCGTGCGCCGGGCCCTGACCCGGATCGACACCAAGACCGTGCGCACCCACCCGGACGGCGTGCGGCCCGGCGCGCCCGGCATCTCGGTGCGCACGCTGGCCACTCTCCAGCGCCGGCGGCTGGTCCGACTCGGCGCCGAAGTACCGCTGCGCGGACGGAACATGGGCATCACCAGGGCCGGCCGACAGGCGCTGATCGCGCGCGGCGCGCACCGCAAGGGCGCCTGGGCGCGGCTGCTGCGCGAGGAACTGACCTGGACCACCGCGGGCGGCGAGGTGCTGGAGATCGCCGACATGCATCCCTACCACTGCGCGAACGCGGCCGCCTGGCTCCAGCGCAACGCGTCCGCGATCCGCGCCGACGCCGAACCGCGCCGGCGCGGCGACGCGGTCGCCTGGATCGACCGGACGCCGCTGATGCGCGCGCTGGTCGCGGCGGTCGAAGGCGCCCTGCCGTAAGGCGCGTCGAGTCCGGCGTTCGTCCACCGAACCGGTGGTCGAGCGCCGGACTCGGGCCGGCGCCGCCTAAGCCTTGCGGCCGACCGCGGTGTAGATCCACGACGGCGCCGGCCGCTCGGGCGACAGGTCCGCGTCCTCTTCCGGACGCCACAACGGCGCCTGGACCAGGCCGGGTTCGACCAGTTCCACGCCGGTCAGGAAGGACGCGATCTCGGCGTACGGGCGCGGCAGCATGAACTCGGCGTCGTCGTTGATCTCCAGCACCCGCTCTGCGGAGATCGGCGGCAGGAAGTCCGACGTGGTGTGCGAGGCGATCAGCAGGCTGCCCGAAGGCACCGCCTCCAGCAGCCGGTTCACCACGCCCGCCGGGTCCTCGGCGGCCGAGACGTAGTGCAGGATCGCCACCGGCATCAGCGCGCGGGCGTGCGCGAGCACGATCGGATCGTTGTCCACGTAGGCCACCCGGGCCGACGGAACGATCTCCTGGGCGACCTCGTGCGTGTTGCCGGGAGCCGGGATCCCGGTCCCGATGTCGAGGAACCGGTCGATGCCCTGCTCCGCCGCGTACCGCACCGCGCGCCCGAGAAAGGCCCGGTTGTCCCGCGCGGTGACCGAGGTCTGCGGGGCGACCTCGATGAACCGTTCCGCCGGATAGTTGGTCTTGCCGCCGATGTGGTAGTCGTACACACGGGCGGGATGGGGACGACTGACGTCGATCCCGGTGGGTGCCCAGTCCTGCCCGGACAACGTGTCATCCCCTCGAAGTCGGTGCGGCGCCGGCCTACGACACGCCAAACAGCCCGTTCGACAAGGGACTTGCCACGCCTTGCACCCCCACCGGGAAACCCTCGACGACCTCCCGGCAAACCCGGGTGATGAGTTTTGTCCGCGACAGCGGTCATAACCGGGTACAGCGTCGTCACAGGAGGTCGTCGATGGTCGCTTCACCCGAAACACCCACCGCGCCACCCGGCGCACTGATCGTGTACGCGCCGCTCGTCCGCGCGGACGTCCCGGGTCTGTGCGCCCGGCTGCTCGTCCTGCTGAGCAGCGACCGGGCCGACCCGTTCCCGTGCGACGTGAGCGCGCTGACCCGTCCGGATCTGGCCGCGATCGAGGCACTGGCCCGGCTCCAGCTCACCGCCCGCGGCCTGCACCGGCGGATCCGATTGCACGGCGCGAGCGGTGAGTTGTGCGACCTGCTCACCCTGACCGGCCTGGACACGATCGTCCCGACCGGCCCGGGCCCGGCCGCGACCCTAGGACGTGGCGTCCAGTGTCGGCGGGAGACCGAACAGCGGGAACAGGTGCGGGACGTCGAGGAACGAGTTGAGGCCGATGATCTGCCCCTGTGACATCTCGATCACCTGGAGCGCCCACGGCTCGAAGCTGCCGCCGGGACCGCTGGGGCGGTACTGGCCGAAGCCCGGCGTGCCGTTCGCCACGATCGGGACCAGCCGCGAGCCCCGGCAGCCGTGGCCGGTGCCCAGGAACCACGCACGGATGTCCTCGTGCCCGCGCAGCCACAGCTCGTACGGCGGCATCGACAGGGTCGCGTCCTCGCGCAGCAGGGCGGTGAGCGAGTCGAGGTCGTAGCGCTCGAACGCGTCCACATAGCGGGCGAGCAGCGACTGCTGCTCCTCGTCCAGCGGCCGGACCGGGTCGGTCGCGGCGACCTCGTTCTCCGCGAGTGCGGCCCGGGCCCGCTGGAGCGCGCTGTTCACCGACGCCACCGTGCTGCCGAGCAACTCGGCCACCTCGCTCGCCTTCCAGGCCAGCACCTCGCGCAGGATCAGCACGGCGCGCTGCCGGGGCGGCAGGTGTTGCAGCGCGGCGATGAAGGCGAGCCGCACACTCTCGCGCGCGACGGCCAACTCGGCCGGGTCGGCCACGCTCGGCACGACCCGGCCGTCCGGGATCGGCTCGATCCAGGTGGCCTCGGGCAGCGCGGGGGTCAGCGCCGAGGAGGCGGGCACGGGCGAGGACAGGTCCATCGGTCGGGCCCGACGCTCGCGCCCGTTGAGGCTGTCCAGACACACGTTGGTGGCGATCCGATACAGCCAGGAGCGGACCGAGGAGCGGCCCTCGAATCGGTCGAAGCTCTTCCAGGCCCGCACCATGGTGTCCTGGACCGCGTCCTCCGCCTCGAAGACCGAGCCCAGCATCCGATAGCAGTAGCCGGTGAGCTCCACCCGAAACGGCTCGAAGTGCACCTCCACCACGTCGGCGCCGTCCGTTGCCACGAGATCACTCATCGGGTACTCCCAATGCCTTCGACTGTGTCGACCACACCCCGGAGTCTAGGCAGCCGCACCGACACTCGCCTCGGCATCAGGGTTCGTCGCCGCCCCGTCCCGGGGCGTCACTCCACCGGCACCGCGACGAGCTCGTCCGCATAGCACCACGCCCACTCCTCGCCCGGCTCGAACGAGCGCACCAGCGGATGATCCGCAGCATGCCAGTGCGCGGTCGCGTGCCGGTTCGGCGAGCTGTCGCAACAGCCGATGTGACCGCACGTCAGGCACTCGCGCAGGTGCACCCACTGCGTACCGTCGCGCAGGCAGTCCTCGCAGCCCTGCGTCGAGCCCGGAACCACCGTCTCGGGCAGCGTGCCCAGGTGCTCGCAGGGCCCGTTCGAGGGTTGCCCGGCGCCGTCCTGGACCACCTGGTAACGCGTCCCTGCCATCGTCGTACTCCTCACCACAGCGCCACGGGCGTCCCACGAGCCCGATTCGATCTCCTCTTCCCTACCACGCCGGGCCGTACCCGTGCCCGGGCAACCGCGCGCGGGCGTTGGGCCCGGGGCGGCGCGGCGGCACCACGACGCGACGGGAACGATGGACGCAAGGGTCGCGTCCGGTCTTCCGCGCCGAGGCTACTTGTCAGTAGCCTCCAGGTGCAGGGCCCCAATCCGGTTACGGAGGCCGCAGTGGACACGACGCACGTTCGGGTGGCCGTGATCGGAGCGGGCTTCTCCGGCCTGGCCGCCGGCCATCGGCTTCGCCGGCACGCCGGCATCGAGGACTTCGTCATCCTGGAGCGCGCCCACGACGTCGGCGGCACCTGGCGGGACAACACGTATCCGGGCGCGGCCTGCGACGTGCCGTCCAACCTGTACTGCTTCTCGTACGCGCCGAACCCGGCCTGGTCGCACGCGTTCTCGGCGGGCGCGGAGATCCAGGCGTATCTGCGCCGCTGTGCGCGCGAGTTCGGTCTGCTGCCGCACCTGCGGCTCGGCCACGAGGTGACCGCCGCCCGATGGGAGCACGAGCGGGCGCGCTGGCGACTGACCACCGGCGCCGGCAACTACACCGCCGACGTGGTGATCGCCGGGACCGGCCCGCTCACCGAGCCGGCGCTGCCCGCGCTGCCCGGTCTGGAGGACTTCGGCGGGCACGTGTTCCACTCCGCGCGCTGGGACCACGAGCACGACCTGGCCGGCAGGCACGTCGCGGTGGTGGGCACCGGCGCATCCTCGGTCCAGTTCGTCCCGCGGATCCAGCCGCGGGCGAGCCGCCTGGACGTGTATCAGCGCACCCCGCCGTGGATCATGCCGCGCCACGACCGACCGCTGCCCGACTGGCAGCGGCGGCTCTACCGACGAGTGCCGGCCGCGCAGCACGTGGTGCGTCAGGGGTTGTACTGGCAGCGCGAGGCCACCCTGGGCGCGTTCTTGGGGCCGCGCGACGCGGTCACCGCACTGGCCACGAAGCAGGCCCTGGCGCACCTGCGCGAGCAGGTCGCGGATGCCCGGCTGCGCGCCCGACTGACCCCCGACTATCGGCTCGGCTGCAAGCGGGTGCTGCTGTCGAACGACTACTATCCGGCGCTGACCAGGCCCAACGTCGAGGTCGTGACCTCCGCGATCACCGCGGTGCGCCCGGGCGCGTTGGTCACCGCGGACGGGATCGAGCACAAGGCGGACACCATCGTCTTCGGCACCGGGTTCACCGCCACCCGGCCGCCGATCGCGAGCATCGTCACCGGGCGCGACGGGCGCACGCTGAGCGAGGCGTGGCGCGAGGGAATGGCGGCCCACCAGGGGTCGATGGTGGCCGGCTTCCCGAATCTGTTCCTGGTGATCGGTCCGGGCACCGGGCTTGGGCACTCGTCGATGACCGTGGTGATCGAGGCGCAGGTGCGCTACGCGGTGGACGCGATCCGGCAGATGCACGATCAGGGCATCGCCGACGTCGAGGTGCTGCCCGAGACGCAGGACGCCTACAACGCGTGGCTCGACGAGCGGATGAGCCGCACGGTGTGGACCACGGGCGGGTGTACGAGTTGGTACATGGACGAGCGCAACGGCCGGGTCACCGCGCTGTGGCCGGGGTCGCTGACCGGGTTTCGCCGGATGAGTCGACGCTTCTCGCCGGAGGGCCATCGCGCGCGGCGGTGGGATCGGCTCGCCTAGGCCAGTTATCGGATCATCAGACTTATCCGACCGCCGGAATCTGATGAGATGCAGGCGGTCCCGCGCGCGGTGCGAGCAGCGTCGGCGGTCGCGAGGGCTTCGGGCGATACGAACAGGGAGTGCGTGTGATCCGGGAATTCACAGGTCGGGTGTGCGTCGTCACCGGCGCGGGATCGGGCATCGGGCGGGCCCTGGCGTACGAGCTGGCCGCGCACGGCGCGCGGCTCGCGCTCGCCGACGTGGACGCGGCGGGGCTCGACGAGACCAAGGCCTCGGCCACACGGCTGGGCGCACGGGAGATCCACTGCGCGGTCCTCGACGTCGCCGACCGCGTGGCCGTGCTCGCCTGGGCGGACGCCACCGCGGAGCGGTTCGGCGGGGTCGACCTCGTGGTCAACAACGCCGGCGTCGCACTGACCGCGGACGTCGAGGAGATGTCCTGGGACGACTTCGAGTGGCTGATGGGGATCAACTTCTGGGGCGTCGCCTACGGCACCAAGGCGTTCCTGCCACACCTGCGCCGGTCGCCCGAGGGGCATCTGGTGAACATCTCGTCGGTGTTCGGATTGTTCGGCGTGCCCTCGCAGAGCGCGTACTGCGCGGCCAAGTACGCGGTGCGCGGCTTCACCGAGTCGGTGCGCCAGGAAATGCGGCTCTCCGGTTCCGGGGTCGGGGTGACCACCGTGCACCCGGGCGGGATAAAGACGAACATCGTGCGCAACTCGCGCGCCGCCGCCGGGCACGACAAAAACGAGGTGGTGGCGCTGCACGACGCGGCCTCGCGCACCTCGGCGCAGCGCGCGGCCCGGATCATCCTGCGCGGCGTGCGCCGGGGCAGGGCCCGTGTGTTCGTCGGCGCCGACGCGACCGCGATCGACGTCGGCTCCCGACTGCTGGGGTCGATATTCGAACCGGTGGTGCGCGTGGTGTCCAAGCGCACGGGTCCCACCACCCTGTTGCCCGGCCGACGCCCGGCGCCGGCCGGGCCGCCCGCCCCGGTGCCGGTTTTGCCGCCGAATAGGTATTCAGACCCCGTTACCGGCGGGTAGAAAAGAGGGAGGGCGTGAGCGGGAGGCGAACATGACGGCGGACATCACGGGCACCGAGGCACTCGTACTACAGGACGTCACGGTCCGCACCGGCGACGGCGCGGACCTTCGGGTGAACGTGTCGGGGCCGCCGGACGCGGCCGTCACGGTCGTCTTCGCCCACGGGTGGACGCTGCACGGCGACATCTGGCGGGCCCAGGTCGAGGCGCTGGTGTCGGCGGGCGTGCGGACGGTCAGCTACGACCATCGCGGACACGGCCGGTCCACCGCCGGGCGAGCCGCGCCGTGGACGATCGACCTGCTGGGCGACGACCTCGCCGACGTGATCGACGCGGTCGCGCCGAACGGCCCGGTGCTGCTGTGCGGACACTCCATGGGCGGCATGACGATCATGGCGCTGGCCGCGTCGCGGCCCGAGTTGTTCGGGTCGCGGGTGACCGGCGTGGTCCTGGTCGGCACCTCGGCGGGCGACCTGGTGCCCACCGGACGCGGGCTGCCCGCATCGGTGCGGCTCAAGTCCGCCGCGCAGACCCGGTTCTTCCTGTTCGGACAGCGCCACCCGCGCCTGGTGACCCGGGGGCGGACCCTGCTGCCGGGTCCGGACCGGCCGGGTCACCTGCGGATCGTGCGGCGCAGTCTGTTCGGCCCGACGGCGGACCCGATGGTGGTGCGCGCCTGCGCGCGGATGTTGTTCGCGACGCCGATGACGACGGTGTGCGGGTTCTTCCCGGCGCTGGCCGGCCACGACAAGGCCGGCGCGCTGACCGCGCTCGCGGACGTGCCGGTGCACATCGTGGTGGGCGCCCACGACCGGCTCACCCCGCTCGCGCACAGCCGGGCGCTGGCGGCCGAGCTGCCCGAGGCCACGCTGCACATCGAGCCCGACTGCGGGCACATGGTCTTCACCGAACGCCCGGACAGCGTGACCGGACCACTGCGCGCCCTGTGTGCCGGCATCGCCGCGTAGGACGTGGCCTGTCGCGAACGCCGGACGGGCCAGGGCCGACGGTCCGTCCGGCGTTCGCGATCGGCCTGCCACCGCGGGATCGTCAGCGCGGTTCGATCCCCAGCAACTCCGCGGTCCAGTCCGGATCCGCCGTGACCACGGCCAACAGCCGGGTGGCCCGGGTCAGCGCCACATAGAGCGTGCGCATGCCGTTGGGCGACTGCTCGACGATCCCGCGCGGGTCGACGATCACCGCGACGTCGAACTCCAGGCCCTTGGCGTCGAGCGCGTCCATCGGCTGCACCCGCGCGTCCAGGCCCGCCAACTCGGCCGCCAGTTCCTCGGTCGCGCCGACCGGGGTGACCACGCCGATGGTGCCCTCGACCGTCTCCAGCAGTTCGCGCACCAGCTTGCGCACCACCGGCCCGGTCCGCTCCCCCGCCGTGGCGTGCACGGTCGGCGGCTCGCCGCCGCTGCGCACCGCCCGGGCCGGCCGGGCCCCGGGCACCGCCCGCACCAGCACCCGCGCGGCGACGTCGGCCACCTCCACCGGGTTGCGGTAGTTGGTGGTCAGCTCGAACTCGTACCGACCCCGCTCACGCAACGCCTCGGCCATCGCCGCCGCCGACGCGCTCGGGTCCTCCCACGCGCTCTGCGCGGGGTCCTCGACGATGGTCCAGGTGGCGTGCAAACCTCGCCGACCGAGCATGCGCCACTGCATCGGGGTCAGGTCCTGCGCCTCGTCGATAACGATGTGCGCGTACTCGACCGGCTCGTCCTCGTCCTCGTCGCGCGGCCTGCGTGCGCCGCGCCCGCCGGCCATCCGGTCCGCGTAGGTGGTCACCTCGGTGATCTCGTCCGGGACGTCCCGGCCGACCGTCTCGCCGCTGAAGATGTCCCGGCCGTCCACCACGTACGGGTTGTCCTCGTCCGGGTTGCCGTAGGCCACCGTGCGCTTGCGCGGCAGCGGCCCCAGCAGGCCGGTCAGCTCGTCCATCAGCGCCACGTCGTGGAAGGAGACCTCGCCGGTGCGCGCGGTGCGTGCCCAGGAGTTCGCCAGCACCGACACCTGCGCGGGCGTCAGGTCGCGTTCGTAGCGGCGCAGCCGCTCCGGGTCGGCCAGCCCGGCGAGCACGTCCGCGGGCCGCTGGAGCGGCCACCACGCGCGCAGGAACGCGGCGAACTCGTCGCGCGCGGCCACGTCCTCGTGGAACGCGTCCTTCTCGCCGCGTCCGGCGCCGCGCGAGAGCAGTCGGCCCCACAGTTCGGTGAGCAGTTGGCGGGCCACCTGGAGTCGGGCGGTGTTGGGGCCGCCTCGGTTCTTGGCCAGCACCTCACGGCGGATCCGGCGCAGCGCCTTGTGGTCGAGCACGATCCTGGTGCCCCGGTGCGAGATCGCGAACTCGGTCGGCGCGCCGGCCGGCACGTCGGCGACCGCCCGGCGGAGCAGGTGGGTCATCGTGGCGGCACCCTTGAGCTTGGCCGCCGCCGCGTCGTCGTGGTAGGCCGCCTCGACGCCCTCGACCATGTCGCCCAGCGAGCGCAGCACCGCGCCGCCTTCGCCGAGCGAGGGCAGCACGCGTTCGATGTAGGCGGTGAAGCGCGGGTTGGGGCCGACCACGAGCACGCCACGGGAGCCGAAGCGGCGGCGGTGCTGGAACATCAGGTACGCGACCCGGTGCAGCGCGACGGCTGTCTTGCCGGTGCCCGGGCCGCCGCGCACGATCACCGAACGGTCGATCGGCGCCCGGATGGCCTCGTCCTGCTCGCGTTGGATGGTGGCCACGATGTCGTGCATCGAACCGTCCCGGGTGCGCGAGAGCGCGGCCAGGAAGGCGCCGTCGCCGACGATCACCATGTCGCCGGCGGCGTCCGGGTCGAGCAGGTCGTCCTCGATGTCGACCACCGAGCGGCCTCGGCAGTGCAGCACCCGGCGGCGGATGACGCCGCGCGGGTCGTCCGGGGTGGCCCGGTAGAAGGCCTCCGCGGCGGGGGCGCGCCAGTCGACGACGAGCACTTCGCTGTCCTCGTCGCGGATGCCGATCCGGCCGATGTGGCGGACCTCGTCGTCGAGCTGGTCGAGTCGGCCGAAGACGAGTCCGTCGTCGGCGGCGTCGAGTGAGCGGGCCCACAGTTCGGCGCGGTAGACCATGACGTCCCGCTCGACCAGTGCCGCGCGCGTGCCGACCTGCGCCTGCCGGTAGCCCTGTTGGAGCAGCGCCTGGGCTTCGTCGCGCATGTGTTCCAGGCGCGTGTAGGAGCGATCGACATGGCCCTGTTCCGCGGCGAGCTCGCGTTCCTTGGCCTGGGGGTCGCCTGCCGGCGCGGGCATAGTGATGCTCCTTGTGATGTGACACAGGTCTGCGCCCACGGTGGACGAGGCGCCGACGATCGTATGGCGTCGCCGGCACCGTCCCCCGCGGGCCGATCCGCCCACGGGGGTTGCGGCTGGGGTCGGGGGTGCTCCCCCGAGGGACACAGTATTCGGGACCCGCCTCGGTCTTCGCGACGCCCGGCCCCGGCGAGGCCGATCACGGTCGGTCCGAGACCGGCTGCGGGACGCGCCCGGCGGGGCCGCTCGGCTGTTGCCCGGCCGTTGCCCCGGGCGCTGTCCGGGCCCTGGTCAGCCCTGCCTGGCGCGCAGCCGACGCACCGCGACGAGGACGCCGATCAGGCCCAGAAGTCCGAGTATCCCCCACAACCAGGTGCTCACCTTCGACCCGCCGTCCCCGCCGGTGCCGCTCGGCGTGAGCGCGGCCTGCGCGGATCCGGCGGACGCCGCGGCCGGGGCCGTCACGGTGATCCCGAAGCGGGCCTTGGCCTCGTGCCTGGTCGGCGCGTTGTCCGAGACGGTGATCCCGAATCCGGTCTCGCCGGAGGCGGTGGGGGTGCCGGTGATCACACCGCCGTCCGGATCCAGGGTCAGCCCCGGCGGCAGCGGGTCGTCGGCGACCCAGTGGTAGGGGGCGGTGCCGCCCTGGACGGTGAGCTTGGCGGTGTAGGGCTGTCCGACGGTCGCCGGCGGCAGCGCGGCCGCGGGCAGCACGAGTGCGGCCGAGGGCACCGCGTCGACGGGCGTGGACGGGTCGGATTCGCCCACCGCGTTGATCGCGACCATCGCGTACGAGTAGGTGGTGCCGTTGTCCAGGGCCTGGTCGGTATAGGTCAGAGTGTCCGCGCCCAGGGTGGCCAGCGGCGGCGCCGACCCGGGTTCGCCGTTGGTCGAGCGCAGGATCCGGTAGCCGGTGATCGGGCTGTCGCCGGTGTCCGCCGGTGGCATCCAGGACAGCACCGCCTGGCCCTGCCCGGCGGTGACGGCCAGGCCGCCGGGTGCGCCGGGCTTGGCGCTGGCCACTCCGGACAGGGTGATCGTGCGGCTGCCGCCGGGGATGTTGCCGGTCAGGGTGAGCGTGCCGGTGGCCGAGCCGCGTTTGGTCGGGGTGAAGGTGATCGCGAAGGAGCACGCGGAGCCGCCGGGCACGTTGGTGTCCGAGCCGGAGGCGCATGTGGTGCCGGTGGTGTCGATCGCGAAGGGGCCGTCGACCTTCGCGGACGCGATCATGAACGGCACGTCGCCGGTCACGGTGATCGGCAGGTTGCGGGTGACCTTTCGGCCGACCGGCGAGGTGCCGAAGTCGATGGCCGGAAGCAGGTCGCCGACCTCGGCGGCGGGCACCGTGAAGGACAGCAGTGCGTGCCCGTCGCCGACCCCGCCGGCGGCGGAGGTCTGCGCGCCGGGGAAGACGATCGGGTCCGCGTACGCGCCGTTCCCGCCGGCGGCGGGGGCGAACAGCCAGGGCAGTGGGGCCGTCACCGAGGACAGCGTGGTGCCGTTGTCGGCGATCCCGACCACCAGGGTCGCGCCGGCCCGGACCGGACCGTTCGCGGCGACCGCGCTCGAACCGGCCACCGACGCTCCGGGGACGGTGCCGGCCGCCTTGCCGTACACGGTCGCGGTCATCGCGGTGGCGCCGACCGGCACGGTCACCCGGTGGTCGCCGTTGCCGGTGACCGCCGTCTGCACCTGGGTCGTGCCGCCGGGCGCCGTCGGCGCGGCGGGCCGAACCCGGACGGCATTCGGCCGGTCGGCGCCGGCGACCGCCGACGGCGCGAGCGCGGCGAGTGCGCACAGCGTCGCGAGCAGCCCCGCACCGAGTGCTCCGGGGCGGATACGACGGCGGATGGCGCTGTGCATGGAGATGGACCCCCGGGTGGGCTGCGGCTGTCGATACCGGACGGCACCGGACGGCCCACCGCGGTCCCCGAATCACGGGTTCGGCGGATTCCGCGCGCACGGCTTTCCGGCAGCTCCTCAGCGCGGATGCTAGCGCTCACAGGGAGCGACCGGGAGAGCCCCCGACGAGAAGATCACCCGATGGAATTCGCTGGTCCGGACCGCCTGTACGAGTGCGACCCGGCAAATCTGACCATCCATCAGATTTCGCGGGCGCCGACACGGTGCGCAGCGGCACCGGTTCGCCGGCCGCCGGCGGGTCGGGTGGGTCGACGACCGGCGTCCGGGCTCGCTCCCGGGCCGCGGACCAATCCGCGCCGTCGCGCGAATCGGCACCGAACAGGGGGCCGAGCAGGGCGGTCCCCACGATGAACGGGACCAGGGACCAGGCGACATACGCGTTCACGACACACTCCCGATGGCACGGTGGAATCGGCCTGCGCGACAACCAGGCCAGTTCCCATTCTTCGCCCGACTGGCCTGCCCACAAAGAGCCAATCCGCAGGAGGTGGACTGTGTTCGACAACCTGGGGGATCGGATATGCGATCCTCCGGCGCGAAGGGGTACCGACGCGGCATCGTGTCCTCAAGCTCCCGCCGGGCCCGGGACGGTACCGGCGGGGCGGCCGGCGGCGTGCACCTCCCCCCAGTGCGCCGCCGAGGAAGGCGGGCCCGCGGGCATTCCCCCCGCTCGCGGGCCCGTCGCCCCACTCGCACCGCCGATCGACGGCCCGGCGCGCCCGGTTCAGCGCAGCGCGAGCACCACGTCCCGAATCCGTGCGTCGTGCGCCGGATCGGCCGGCAGCGGCACGGTGATCGCATCCACCACGCCGCCCCAGCGCGCCCGGACCAGCGCGGGCAACTCCTCGTACGTCGCCATCGGCACGAGTGTGTCGAGCACCTCGTCGGTGACGTATCGCGCCAACTCGGTCCAGTCGTCGCGGCGGATCATCAGCCGCAACCGGTCCTGGAGTTCGCCCCACCCGTACAGGTCGAGCGTGCCGCGATACGCGGGCGTCGAGTACAAGAACGCGAACAGCCGTCGCTGCCGCTCGCGTTCCGCCTGCAACCCGGCCCGGTCCGGGCCCGCGATCAGTTGCGTGCCGGCCACGAGTTCGAACGCACGCGGGACCGCCGCGCGAGCCAGGCCCTCGGCCACCGCGGGGCGGGCCACGGTGTCCAGCCAGCGTGGACCGGAGTTGGTGGGATGGGTGACCAGACCGTCCGCGAGTTCGCCGGCGAGCGTGCACATCGCCCGGCCGACCCCGCCCAGCAGAATGCGCGGGGCGACGGTGTCCGGATCCGGGCCGGGGTTGAAGTACGGCTGCATCCGGGTGAGTCGGTGATGCGGCCCCTCGTGCGCGGGCGGTTCACCGGTCCGGAACGCCTCGAAGGCGGCCCGCACCGCGCCCACGTAGTCGCGCATCCGGGCCACCGGCGGCGACCACGGCATCCCGTACCGATCCTCGATGTTCTGCCGCACCTGGCTGCCCAGGCCGAGTTGGAACCGCCCGCCGGAGAACCGGGCCAGATCCCACGCGCCGTACGCGGTCAGCAGCGGCGAGCGCACGAAGGCCAGCGCGACCGATGTGCGCACCACGATCCGCTCGGTGTGCTCGAGTGCGAGCAACGCGACCGCGAACGCGTCGTGCACCGTCTCGGCCACGTGCAACCCGTCGAACCCGGCCGCCTCGGCCCGGCGCGCGTGCGCCGCCACCTCGCGCAGCGGCAACCGCGGATCCATCCCGGTGTAGATCCTCACCAGGGGAAGTCTTCGCCGACCAGGCCCTCGGACAGCGTCCACAAGCGCGCGGCGTCCGCCTCGTCCAGCGCCCACGGCGCGTGCTCGGTGCTGATCGCGCAGTCCGCGAGGTAGACGCCGCCCACGTCCGCGAGTTCGCTCCCGACCGCCGCCCAGACCTGGGTCGCCGCGCCGCTCGCGACCCGCTTGATCGGCGGCATGTTCGCGGCGGTGACCTTCTTTTGCAGATCGCGCCCGGCGTCGCGGGTCATGTGCCGACCGAGGTTGGTCGCCACCATGCCCGGGTGCACCGCGAGGGAGCGTATGCCGCGCCCGCGCAGTCGGCGGTCCAGTTCGACGGTGAACAGGATGTTCGCGGTCTTGGACGCGCCGTACGCCTGCCAGGGGTGGTATTCCTCCGGCGCGCTCTCGTAGTTGGGGTCGGCCCAGCGGACCTTGGACGCGACGTGTCCGGCGGAACTGAGGTTGACCACCCGCGCGCCCGCGCCCAGGGTGGGCACCAGCAGGTTGGTCCACAGGAAGTGGCCCACATGGTTGGTGCCGAATTGCAGCTCGAACCCGTCGGCGGTACGGGCGAACGGGGTCGCCATCACTCCCGCGTTGTTGACGAGTACGTCCAACCGCGGGAATCGCTCGCGCAGTTCGGTGGCCGCGGCGCGGATCGAGGCGAGCGAGGTGAGGTCCAGGACGGCGTACTCCACCTTTTCGGGCAGGTCCGCGACCGCCGCCCGACCCTTGTCCGCGTCGCGTGCGGTCAGCACCACATGCGCACCGGCCGCGGCGAGTGCCCGCGCGCTCTCCAGACCCAGGCCGGAGGTGCCGCCGGTGATCACGATGGTGCGGCCGGTCGGGTCGAGGCCCGCCAGGACCTCGTCGGTGGTGGTGTCGGGTCCGAATGGCATGGCACACTCCGCCGGATAGATGCTTGACTGTGTTGAGCACTATGCGGCGCGAGTGGCGGGTTTGCAAGGCCGTGAGGGCGGTCACGCCGCCGGGATGACGGGCCGTCAGGTCAGCCGGATCAGGCGCCGCTCGGTGGCCACGCTCACCGCGGCGGTCCGGGTGTCCACACCGAGCTTGGCGTAGATGTGGCCCAGGTGGGTCTTCACGGTGGCCTGCGAGATGAACAGTTCCCGGGCGATCTCCGCGTTGCCGACACCGCGCGCGAGCAGATGCAGGATCTCCACCTCGCGGGCGGTGAGCGTGCTGTCCGGCTTGCGCATGCGACTGAACAGGCGCGCGGCCACCTCGGGGGCCAGTACGGTCCGACCGGCCGCCGCGTCGTGCACCGCCCGGAACAGGTCCTCGGGGCTGCCCGCCTTGAGCAGGTAACCGGCCGCGCCCGCCTCGATCGCGCGGGAGACGTCGGCGTCCGTGTCGTACATGGTCAACACCAACACGTGCGGCGGCTCGGGCAGCGCGAGCAGGCGCCGGGTGGCCTCCACGCCGTCGATCCCGCCGACCAGTTGCAGATCCATCAGCACCACGTCGGGGCGCAGCGCGGCGGCCAGCCGAACCGCCTCCTCCCCGCTCGCCGCCTCGCCCGCCACCTCGATGCCCGCCTCGCCGGCGAACAACGCGAGCAGGCCGGCCCGGACCACGGCGTGGTCGTCGCACACGATCAGGCGGATCGGGTTCACGGGGCGGCTCCGGGGCTCGGGTGGGAGGTCGGCTCGGTGCGGGCGACGGAGTCGGCATCCGCGGCGCGGGGCAGGTCGGCCTGCGGCGGGTCGGGCGGGTCGGGGACGGTGGCGGCCACGGCGGTGCCCTCACCGGGGGCGCTCTCGACGGTGAGTTCGCCGCCCACCTCGGCCAGCCGGCGGCGCAACGACGGGAGGCCGTAGCCGCGCAGGTCGCCCGCTCGGGTGCGGCCGGGCTCGAAGCCGATGCCGTCGTCGCGGATGTCCAGCGCGACCCGGTCCGGCAGGTAGGTGAGGGTCACGTGCACGGCCTCGGCCCGAGCGTGTTCCCGCACATTGGCCAGCGCGCCCTGGGCGGTCCTGGTGAGCGCGGCCTGCACCGGCTCGGCCAGCGGACGGATCCGGCCGTCCACGGCGAGTGTGACGCTCGGCCCGTCCTCGGCCCGAAAACGCTCGACGACCCGGGCCAGGCCGCCCGCGAGGCCGGGGTCGTCGGCGAGTTCGGCGGGCGCCAGGTCGCGGACGAACCGGCGGATCTCCTCGACGCCGAGCGCCGCCACCTGCTCCGCCCGGTGCACGTGCGCGCGGGCGGCGGCGGGATCGGTGTCCCAACTGCGGTCCGCGGCCTGGAGCAGCATCCGCAGGCTGGAGGTGCCCTGCGCGATGGTGTCGTGGATCTCCCGGGAAAGCCGCTCACGTTCGGCCAGCACACCCGCTCGGCGCTCGCTGACCCCCAGTTCGGCGACGGTCTCGCGCAGCCGTCGCTCGTCGCTGCGCATCCGGGTGAACACGGCGGTGGCGATCGCGGCCACGGCGGGCGGGCCGAGGAACAGGCTGGGGTCGATGGTGTCGGCGAGTCGGTACTGGGCGATCACCACGGCGGTGGTGAGCAGTACCACCGTGCCGATCGCCGCGCGCGTCGACAACACCCGCAGCCCGGTGTACAGCAGCGGCACCGCGCACCACGCGAAGCTCGGTGCGACGGTGACCAGGGCCAGCCACGTGGCGAGCACCGCGGTCAGCCAGGCCGCTCGCGCGGGCGAGGGATCCTCGGGCAGGGTCAGGCCCGCCAGGTAGAGCACGGCGAGCAGCAGCGCCAGCGCGAGCACCCACGGGGCCCGTCCGTCGGTGCCGTGTCGAACGGTGTACCGGGCCAGCGACGCGGCGAGCAGCAGCAGGAAACCCGCGTGGATCACCAGGCCGGCGTGCCGCACCGGCCATGGCTCTGTTCGCTGTCGTGGCACGACGTACCTGTTCCCTGTCCCGCTCGGCTCGATCACGCGCGACGCGCGCGGATCGACGATCCCCTCCACCGTGGACCGGCGCGCCGGGGTCCGGATCGGCCGATCGGTTGATCTTCGCACCGCCCGACCGGCGCGCCGGGACCGGCGATTTCGCCGATGGCGGGCGGGCGGATCGACGGGAGCGTGGAGGCATCGGGGCAGCCGCCCGGGAACGACGCAGGAACCGAAGGAGTACGGACGATGAGCAGCTTTTCCACCCGGGGTCGGGTGCTGACCGGGGTCTTCTCGCTCGCGGCGGTCGGCGCGGTCACCGCCGGTGTCGCGGCGGCCCAGGTGCCCGGCACCACGGAGGCCAAGCACGACGAACGCCCGGCGGCGGCCGTGGTGTCGGTCAAGACGCTGGGTGTGGACGCCGCGAGCAAGGCGGCCCAGGCCGCGCTCGACGCCGCCGAGAAGGAGGGCCAGAAGGTCACCGTTGTCGTGGTGGCTCGGGACGGCTCCACCCGCGTGGTGCTCAAGGGCGACGGCGCCGGCCCGCAGTCGGAGGAGTCCGCCCGGCGCAAGGCGTACACCGCCGTGTCCTGGAACGCCCCGACCTCGACGCTCGCCCAGCGGGTCACCGCGCCGGGCGCATCGCTTCGGGACATCCCCGGCACGCTGTTCCTGGCCGGCGCGGTGCCGGTCGCCGTGGACGGCGCCCCGATCGTGGGCATCGGGGTGGCCGGTGCCCCCGGTGGCGACCTGGACGAGAAGTACGCCGCCGAGGGCCTCAAGGCGATCGCCGGTCAGCTGAAGTAGCCGACCGCTGAAGCAACCGACCGCCGCACGCGGCCGGGCACCCGACGCGGCCGAGCGCCGGGGACGATCCCGGGCCACGGGCGGTCCCGGGTCGAGAGGACGAGGCGCCGCTCCTCGCCCCTCGACTCCGGGACCGCCGCCGGCGCCGCCCGTGCCGGCGGCGGTGGCATGCGGCGGGCGGTGCGCGGTCAGCCGAAGACCACCGCGCCCTGGGTGTTGAAGACCGCGCTCTGGAAGGGCAGCAGCAGTTGGGCCGGCAGGAAGCTGTCCGGCATCAGCGGCTCGCGGGGCGTCTGCGCGGCGCGGGCCGCGGGAATGTACAGCGAGGCCATCGAGCCGAAGATGACCGCCGTGACGATCACGGCCGCCTTGCGAAATCCGTGCTTGACCATGGAATTGCCCTTCACCGGGGACGTCGGGGGGAACGAATCGGCGTCCCGCCGCACCCGGGAATTCCGGACACGGCTCCGCCGCGCCGCCCGGGGATTTCATGGCGGCGCGGCAACTCTAAGGTTTTGTCGGCAAAGGAAATGACGTCGTTCGCCCTCCCGGGTGACGTCATCGGTTGGCCCAGGGCCCAGGACACGCAATTTCACTCGGAAGGGTGAGGATTATGCGCCTGCGCGCTCCCGCACGTGTCCATGTCCTGTGCCGAGCGTTATTCGGGCCGCCCGACACCCATTCACTCGCACCACCATCGGCAGGACGCTCGCGGCGCACGGATCCCGATCGGGAAGTCGACATGGATCGAGCCGAACGCTGGTGACAGCCCCCGGGCGGCCCCGGGCGGCTCATCTCACCGTCGCGGGACCGGCAGCGGCTTCCCCGAAGTGCGCCGTGATTCGATGTCGACATGGGCCTGATGGGCCGCACCCGGCGGGTGTCGCTCGGTGATGTCACCTCGATTTCGCCCGCGCGGACCTTTTCGAACAGATCCCCGGCGTACCCGAGCAGCAATTCCCGACCGTGGATGTGGTCCTCGAATACGGCGTAGGTGATTCGGATACTCCCGGGCGGATCGAGCTTCCGCACCGTCGGGGATGTCGCCGATCGGCGGACCTGGTGACGAGAGTGCCGACCCGCCGCGAAACCTCGATCGACGGCCGGAACGTGCCGGCGCCTCCGCCGTCGACGACCGCGTGCACACCCTCGCCATCGGTGAGAGCCGGCACTCGGCCCACGAAGACGCCATTCGAGGAGACGACCACCTTGTCGGCGCCGGGGGACGGGCCCGGGGATGGCCAGAGGGTCGTCCTACCCGGGCGACCGCACTTCCGCGCGCGCCGTGTGTGGTCCAGGGTGTGATCGGCTCGTCCGAACATCGTTTTGTCGGTCGACAATTAGAATGGTTGTCCATGACAACCGGACCCGCGCCAGGCCACCCCGAACACGGCTGGCTGCGCCGCCTGATGGCCGCCTCCTGGCGGTATCGAAGCAGCGTGCTGATCGCGTTCGGCGCTTCCCTGCTGGGCATGGCCGTCACCGCGCTGGTCCCGCTGGTGCAGCGCAGGGTGGTCGACGACGCGGTCGCCGGCGAGCTGGGCGGGCTGCTGCCGTTGTCGGTCCTGTTGCTGGGCGCGGCCGTGGTGATCTTCGGCTGTACGTACGCGCGGCGCTACGTCGGCGGCAAGTTGTCCCTGGATGTGCAGTACGACCTGCGGACCCGCATCTTCGGCGCGCTCTCCCGACTGGACGGCGCGCGGCAGGACCAATTGCAGACCGGGCAGATCGTCAGCCGGGGTATCTCCGACGTGACGATGGTCCAGGGTTTCCTGGCGATGATCCCGATGATGACCGGCAGCCTGCTGCTCTTCGTCATCTCGTTGGGCGTGATGTTCTGGCTGTCGCCGCTGCTCACGCTGGTGTCGCTGGCGGTGGGGCCGGGGTTGTTCGCGGTGGCCTACCTGTCCCGCAAGCGGCTGTTCCCCGCCACGTGGCAGGCCCAGCAGGACGCCGCCGCGCTGGCCGGCGTCGTGGAGAGCGCGGTGACCGGGGTCCGGGTGGTCAAGGGCTTCGGGCAGGAGGAGCAGGAGTTGCACCGGCTGGAGACGGCCGGTCGCAGGCTGTTCGCCTCCCGGCTGCGCTCGGTCCGGTTGAACAGTCGCTACACGCCGACGCTTGCGGCGATCCCCGCGTTCGGCCAGGTCGGGGTGCTCGCGCTCGGCGGCTGGTTGGCCGTCCGGGGTGAGATCACTTTGGGAACTTTTCTGGCCTTCTCCACCTATTTGGGCCAATTGGTCGGGCCGGTGCGGATGCTTTCCGGCCTGTTGACGTTCGGCCAGCAGGCCCGGGCCAGCGTCGAGCGCATCTTCGAGGTGATCGACTCGCAGCCGATCGTGACCCAGAAGCCGGACGCCGAGGTGCTGCCGGTGGTCGCCGCCTCGGTCGAGTTGACCGACGTACGGTTCGGCTACGTCGCCTCACGGCCGGTGCTCGACGGGTTGTCGCTGCGGGTGGAGCCGGGCGAGACGCTGGCTCTGGTGGGCACCTCCGGATCGGGCAAGTCCACCGTGTCGATGCTGCTGCCCCGGTTCTACGACGTGCAGGCCGGCGCGATCCTGGTGGACGGGCGCGACGTGCGGGATCTGACCTTCGACTCGCTGCGCTCGGCGATCGGGCTGGTGATGGAGGACAGCTTCCTGTTCTCGGACACCGTGCGGGCCAACATCGCGTACGGTCGGCCGGACGCGACCGAGGAACAGGTGCTCGCGGCGGCACGGGCGGCCGAGGCCGACGCGTTCATCCGCGAACTGCCCGCCGGCTACGACACGGTGGTCGGCGAGCAGGGGCTGACGCTGTCCGGCGGGCAACGGCAGCGGGTGGCGCTCGCCCGGGCGTTGCTCACCGATCCGCGGATCCTGCTGCTGGACGACGCCACCTCGGCGGTGGACCCCAAGGTCGAGGCGGAGATCCACGCCACGCTGCACCGGGTGATGGCCGGGCGCACCACGATCCTGGTCGCGCACCGCCGCTCGACGCTGCAGCTGGCCGACCGAATCGCGGTTTTGGATCGGGGCCGGCTGGTGGACGTGGGCAGCCACGACGAACTGAGCGCGCGTTGCCCGCTGTACCGGCTGCTGCTGTCCGGGCCGGGCGAGGACGCCGAGGGTGTGGACGCGCACGAGCCGCTTCCGCTCGCCGAGCCGGGCGCGCCGCCGGCCGCGAGCGGGGTGACGCCCGCGCTGTGGGACCGCTCGGCGCCGACCGACCCGGTGCCCGCGGCCGCGGCCGGCGCGATCGCCCGGACCGGGACGGGGGGCGGCCCGCGCGGTTGGGCGTCGATGCTTCAGGCCACGCCGGAGTTGCTCGCCCAGGTGGACAAGCTTCCGCCCGCGACGGATCGGCCCGACGTAGACGACGCGCAGGCGCGTCGCTCCGACTCGGCGTTCGATCTGCGCTCGTTGTTGCGGCCGTTCCGGTGGGCGCTGTTGCTCGCTTTCGTCCTGGTGATCCTGGACACCGGCGCGCAACTCGCGCTGCCCGCGCTGATCCGGGACGGGATCGACCGGGGTATCGACGACGGGGCGACCGGCGCGATCATGACGGTGTCGCTGATCGCCGTGGTGATCGTGGCGGCCGACTGGTTCGTCAACGTCGCCCAGGCCCTGATCGCGGGCCGCACCGGCGAGCGGTTGCTCTACACCCTGCGGGTGAAGACGTTCGCGCACCTGCAACGGCTGGGCCTGGACTACTACGAACGCGAGTTGTCCGGGCGGATCATGACCCGGATGACCACCGACGTGGACGCGCTGTCCACGTTCCTGCAAACCGGGTTGATCAGCGCGGTGGTCAGCGTGTTGACCTTCTTCGGGATCATGATCGCGCTGCTCGTGCTCGATTGGGAGCTCGGACTGATCGTGATGAGCGTGCTGCCGATCCTGATCGCGGCCACCGTGGTGTTCCGGTCCAAGTCGTCCAAGGCGTACACGGAGGCGCGCGAGAAGGTCAGTGTGGTCAACGCCGATCTCCAGGAGAACGTCGCGGGGTTGCGGGTTTCGCAGGCGTTTCGCCGCGAGGGCCGCAACTCGGAGCGGTTCGCCGAACGCAGTGACGACTACCGCGCATCGCGACTGCGGGCGCAGCGCTACATCGCGCTCTACTTCCCGTTCGGGCAGTTCCTGTCCAATGTCGCGGCGGGCATCGCGTTGATCGTCGGCGCGCATCGGGTCGGCGGCGGGACGCTGTCGGCGGGTGCGTTGATCGCCTACCTGCTCTACATCGACATGTTCTTCTCGCCGATCCAGCAGCTCTCCCAGGTCTTCGACGGCTACCAGCAGGCGGCGGTGGGGCTGCGCCGGATCCGCGACCTGCTGCGCACGCCCACCACGACACCGCCTCCGGCCGTGCCGGTACCGGTGCCGGCGAGTGGGCTCAAGGGGACGATCACCTTCGAGAACGTACGGTTCGCGTACAACGCGCCCGCGTTCGCGGACTCGGTGGACTCGACGAACGCCGTGGACGAGGGTGCCGCCGCCGCTGTCGCCACCGCGGCGGGCGACGGTGGGTCGGCGGCGGCTTCGCCCGAGGTGTTGTCCGGCATCTCGCTGCACATCGAGCCGGGCGAGACGGTCGCGCTGGTGGGAGAGACCGGGGCGGGCAAGTCCACGCTGGTCAAGCTGGTGGCCCGGTTCTACGACGTAACCGCCGGCGCGGTGCTGGTGGACGGGGTGGACGTGCGCGACTACGACCTCTCGGCCTACCGACACCGGCTCGGCATCGTCCCGCAGGAGGCGTATCTGGCCCCGGGCAGCGTGCGGGACGCGATCGCGTACGGCCGCCCCGAGGCCACGGACGCCGAGGTCGAGGCGGCGGCCCGTGCGGTCGGCGCGCACGCCGCGATCGCCGAGCTGAACGGGGGTTACCTGCACGACGTCGGCGAGCGTGGGCGCAATCTGTCGGCGGGTCAGCGCCAACTGATCGCGCTCGCCCGCGCCTACCTGGTCGCCCCGGACATCCTCCTGCTCGACGAGGCCACCGCCGCGCTCGACCTGGCCACCGAGGGCGCGGTCACCCGCGCCACCGAGGCGCTCACCGGCCGCCGCACCACCCTGGTCGTCGCCCACCGCCTGACCACCGCCGCACGCGCGGACCGCATCGCCGTCATCGACCGAGGCCGCCTCGTCGAACTCGGCACCCACACCCAACTCCTCACCCAGGCAGGCCCCTACGCCTCCCTATGGGCAGCCTTCACCGGCGCGAGGGAACACGTGGCATAGGACGTCCTCCGGGTGCCGCGCCGGACGGCCCCGGGTGTTGGCGATGATCACATGGTCGAACGCGGGCGGCCCGAGAGATCGATGACGACGAGGGCAGACGGCTACCACGGATCGCCCGCCGGGGCACAGGGGTGCCGGCGGCCCGGCGGCGAGCTCGGACGGCGCTGCCGGCCGCTCGGTCCATGCCCGTGGCGAAGATCGCGGAGGTGACGTCCACCGGGAGATCGCGAAGTCCAGGCCGGCGGCCATCCTGGTCGGCGAGGGATGAAACGAGCGCGCCGACGCCGAACGCCTCCGCGTGGTCGTCGACGCGAACATCGCCTATCCGGCACTGAAAACCTCTGCCCGATCGGCCTTCGAAGGCCGACAAGCCAACTCCCCCACACCACAGGCGCAAACGCGAACGCCGAAGCCAAACCGCCTGCTCGGCCGGCGTCTCCGCCCACAGGCGCGCGCCACACCACAGACGCGAGCACACACGCCCACCGACCGGCATCGCCGGCCCCGGCCCGCGACCGAGCAGCCTCGCCACATCACAAACGCACCCACAAACGCCGACCGGGCCGAATCATCCAGCCCGACCGGCGTTTGAGGCCACCTCGGCCGGAGGTCGGATTCGACCAGCCCGTCCGGCGCTTGAGGACGACGACGTACCTACTCGGTCGCAACCGAGCGCAGGACCGGCAACCGCGCAGCCCGCGCAGCGGGCCTCGCCCCGGCCGCCAGGCCACCGAGCGCGCCCACCCCCACCAGCACCGCCAGTTGCACCGTGGGCACCGAGAACGGCAGCGCCGCCCCCGTGTTCGCACCGCCGATCGCGCGGATCGCCACCCAGCCCAGGAACAGGCCCACCACGAGCCCGCTCGCCGCCCCGATCACCGCGACCAGCGTCGACTCCCAGCGCAGCGCCGACCGCACCTGGGAGCGCGCCGCGCCGATCGCCCGCAACAGACCCAGTTCGCGGGTGCGTTCGTAGGCCGCCAGGGACAGCGTGTTGGCGATCCCGCCGAGCGCGATCACCAGTGCGAGCGCCAGCAGCACGTAGACCACCGCCACCAGCGTCTGCAACATCGCGGCCCGCGCCCGCACGAACCCTTCCCGGTCGCGTACCGGCGGCGCGCCGTAGTCCTTGGCCAACCGCTCGACCGCGGCCTCGACCGTGTCCGTCGAGGTGCCCGGCGCCAACCGCAGCACCGTCGCCGCGTCCAGGGCCGCGTCCGCATGCGACTCCCACGCGATGCGATCGATGAGGTAGTCGCCGACCACGGCCGTGCGGTCGTACAGCCCGGTGACCGTGAACGACTGCCGCGCGCCGTCCGGGAAGGTGACCTCGGCGGTCGAACCGAGCTGCCACCCCCGGTCCTTGGCGCTGTCCGCGGACACCGCCATACCGTTCGCGCCGAGCCCGGTGACCCGCCCCTTCTTCACGTCGAGATCGAACAGCCGGTCCAGCCGGGCCGAGTCCACGGCCAGCAGTTGCCGACTGTGCCCGTCCACGAGCGCGCCCGCGTTGCGGATCCCGGTCGCCGCGACCACGCCTGGCAACTCGGCGGCCCTGCGGGTGAGTTCGGGGCTGTGGCCGCCACCGGCCCAGCCGCCGGGCGAAGATCCGCCGATCACCAGCTGTCCCGCGATCACCTTGCGGGTCTGGTCGCCGGCGCCCTCCTTGAGCGAGGCCGCGAACACCGCGAACAGTGTGACGATGGCGATCCCGAGCAGCATCGCGGTCGCCGCACCGGCCGTCCGGCGCGGGCTGCGCAGCAGGTTGCCGCGGGCCAACGCGCCCGGCGCTCCCCGCAGTCGCGGCAGCGGCGCGGTCAGCGGTCCGCCGGCCGCCCGGATGCCCGCCGGGGCGACCAGCAGCACCCCCGCGAGCAGGGCCGGGGCGGCGATCGCCAGGCCCACCAGGCCACCGCCGGCGATGCCCACCGCGAGGCCGGCCGCGAGTAGCACCAAGCCCACGATCAACCGCCGGCGCGGCAGCTCGGTGCGCTCCGCGCCCGCCCCGCGCAGCGCCGTCACCGGTGCCACCCGCGAGCCGCGCACGGCCGGCACCAGGGCTGCGAACGCGGTCACCAGGATGCCGACGGGCAGCACCGTGAGCGCGGTGGACGCCTTGAACGTCAGTCCCCGGGCGGGTAGTTCGAAGCCCAGTCCGGCGAACAGCTCCTTGAGTCCGGCGGCCAGGCCGAGCCCGGCCGCCAGGCCGAGCGCGGAGGCCACCACGCCGATCACCAGGGCCTCGATCAGGGCCTGCCGCAGCGCCTGACTCCGACTCGCGCCCAGCGCCCGCATCAGCGCGACCTCGCGGGTGCGCTGTGCGGCCACCACGGAGAACGTGTGGTTGATCGAGAAGGCCGCGACGACCAGCGCGATCGCGGCGAAGACGGTCAGGAACGTGCGGAAGACGCGCAGGAAGCTGTCCTCCACGGCGGACACCGCCTCGCCGGTGGCCACACTGCCGGGCACCGCCTGGACGTCGGCCGGCAGCGCCCGCTGGATCCGCGCGGCCAAGTCCTTCTGGTCGGTGCCGGACACGGCCCGGACCGCGATCGTGCCGACCTTGCCGGGGTCGCGCATCACGTACCGGCGCGCGCCGTCGAGGTCGAAGGCGGTGTAGGAGCCGCCGCCGAAGGCGTCCAGGTCACCGAAGGTGGCCACGCCCACGATGGTCACCGGCACCGGCCCGGGGGTGAGCACGGTGACCCGGTCTCCGGGCCTCAGGTGCCCCTGCTTGGCGCTACCCCGGTCGATCACCACCTCGTCGGGCGCCGTCGGCGCGCGGCCGGTGGCCAGCCGATACGGCGTCAGGGCCGGGTCGGCTATCCAATTGCCCGCCATCCGAGGGCCGTTGCCGGTCAGCGCCTTGCCGTCCTTGCCGACCACCTGGCCATAACCCTGGATCACCGGTTCGGCGCCCGCGACACCGGGCACCGCCCGGACCCGGTCCACCAGCACCGCGTCGATCGCGCCGCGCTGGGTGCCGGGTCGGTCGGTGACCGAGGTGGCGTTGCGCACCACCACGTCGGTACCGGCGCCGCTGTCTCGGATCAGCCCGCCGACGGAGGAGTTCATCGTGTCGGCGAGCACGAGCGCGCCGGAGAGGAAGGCCGTGCCCAGCAGCACGGCGAGGGCCAGTCCCACGAGCCGGCGTTTGCGAGCCCACAGGTTGGCGAGCGAGAGTCGAATCAGCATCGAATGTCACTCCCCTCGGGCGCCGGCACCCGCGGCGACGCGGTCGAACGCCTTCATCCGGTCCAACACCCGATCCGGTGTCGGCGCCTGCATGTGGTCGGCTATCCGACCGTCGGCCAGGAAGACCACGCTGTCCGCGTAACCCGCGGCGACCGGGTCGTGGGTGACCATCAGCACGGTCTGCCCCAGTTCGTTCACGGCGTCGCGCAGCAGTGCCAGCACCTCGGCGCCGGAGCGCGAGTCGAGGTTGCCGGTCGGCTCGTCGGCCATCACGATCTCCGGCCGGCCGACCAGTGCCCGGGCCACCGCGACCCGCTGCTGTTGCCCGCCGGAGAGCTCGCCGGGTCGGTGGTGCAGCCGCTGCTCCAACCCGACCGCGGCGACCACCCGGTCCAGCCAGGCCGGGTCCGACTTGCGGCCCGCGAGTGACGCGGGCAGCACGATGTTCTCCAGCGCGGTCATCGTGGGCAGCAGATTGAACGCCTGGAAGACGAACCCGATCCGGTCCCGGCGCAACCGGGTGAGCTGCCGGTCGGTGAGCGAGCCCAGCTCGGTGTCACCGAGGAAGACCGCGCCGTCGGTGACGTCGTCGAGGCCGGCCAGGCAGTGCAGCAGCGTGGACTTGCCGGATCCCGAGGGACCCATCACGGCGGTGAACCTGCCGCGCGGGAAGCCGATGGTGACGTCGTCCAGGGCGCGCACGACGGTGTCCCCCTCGCCGTGCACCCGTGCGACGTGTTCGGCGCGCGCCGCGTAGTCGTTCGTGGGGTCGATGGTGGTGGTCATGACGATCCTTCTCGGGAGAGGGGACGAGACGAACGAAGGGATGCGGGTCGGCCCGTACCGGCGGGCACCCGCTTGGCGTCGGCCGGGTCGTCCTCGACGACGACGGCCGAGGCGCGTCGAGCGCGCGGCGTAGCGTCTGTGCGCCGGCCGGACCGGGGCCGACCGCGGTCGCGGTCGCGGTCGCCGGAGGGCTTGAAGACGGACAGCGCCGTCGAGACGATCAGCGCGAGCAGCTGGAAGATCACCACGATCAGGTGCCAGGTCTGCAGCGGCGGCAGCGCGTCCGCGTTTCCGCCGGAGGCGGAGGCGGCGATCATCCGATGCGCGAACTGGCTGACCACGCCGGCGCCGGCCACGATCACCGCGATCAGCAGCACGATCTTGATCTTGATCCACAGGTGCCGCCACAACCCCCACGGCGTCCGCAGACACAGCAGCACGCCGGTGATCAGGGACAACACAGCGAACGGGATGCCACCCGCCAGCGCGAATATCCGCATCAGCTGATAGGCGCCGTGTCGCAGCGCGGGGTCGTCGGTCCAGCGGGCCACGACGGCGATCAGCAACATGACCCACTCGACGCCCAGCAGGCCGACCGCGAACACGACGTGCCCGGAGTTGACCGCTCTGCGCACCGACCTCGAATAGCGCCGTTTCCCGGTCGTCGGGGACGCGTTCACGGTGACCTCCTGGAAGCATCGGCGGGCGGGGCGCGGGGTCGGGGCGTGGACCCGAACCGCGGCGGCGAGGTGCGGAAGCGGCTTCGCTCCGGGGCCTCGTCGACGGGATCAACTCTCCCGATTCGCGGCCCGGCCGGCGTCCGGCCGGGGGATGCACCGGACCTGCTGCCCCGGCAGGTCGAAGGGGCCGTCGACCAGCACGTTCCTGCTTCCTGGGGAGCAGTCCGCACGGCCCCGCCTGCTTCCCCGGGAGCATGCGACAAGCCCACGCGCAGCCGACGCGCGCGGCCCCCACGCCCCCTACCGTTGATCACATGACGTGCCCTTCGAACCTCCCGACCCGGCGTCCGGGCTCGCGGCCCGAACCACCGTGGTCGCGGGTTCCCCGCCCCGGCGCGCACTGGCTCGCGCACACCCTCGGCCCGGTCCCGCCCGTCGTGCGCGACATCGCGCTCGGGGTGCTGGTCTGCGTGGTGCAACTGGGCACGATGCTCTTCGCGGCGCACCGCCAACCGGACGCCGCCGTGGGCATGGACGTGTGGGGTGTGCTGCTGATCGTCGCCGGTCCCCTGGCGCTGATCGTGCGCCGCCGCCACCGCGCCGGCGTACTTTTGGTCGCGGTCGGCACGGCGCTGACCTACACGATGCTCGACTATCCGCGCGGTCCGATCTTCTTCGCGATGATCATCGCGCTGTGGGGCGCCTTCGCCGCCGGACTGCGCCTGTTGGCGTATGTGGTCCTGGTGCTGGGCTACACCGGCTTCGTCTGGATCTCGCCGCTGGTGACCTCCGAGTCGACGCCCGACCTCGCACCCGCGTTCGGCATCGCCGCGTGGCTGCTGGTGCTCGCGGGCATCGGCGAGGTGGTCCGACTGCGCCGCGCGTTCAACCTCGCCGAGGCGCAGCGGGCCCGGGTGCAGTCGCTCGGCCTGGCCGAGGCCGAGCGCCGCCGAGCGGGCGACGAACGGCTGCGGATCGCCCGCGAGTTGCACGACGTGCTCGCACACCACATCTCGCTGATGAACGTGCAGGCGTCGGTGGGCCTGGAGTTGATGGACTCCTCGCCGGAGCAGGCCCGCGAGGCGCTGACCGCGGTCAAGTACGCGAGTCGGGAGGCGCTGCGCGAGTTGCGCTCGGTGCTGGACATCCTCAAGGGCGACTCGGTCGACCGATCGGGTCCGGACGGCGCCCCGCGCGCGCCCACCGCGGGTCTGGATCGGCTCGACGACCTGGTCGCGCGCACCTCGGCCGGCGGGCTGACCGTGCGGGTCGAGCGCGCCGGCACCGCCCGCCCACTGAGCTCGGCGGTGGACCTGGCGGCATACCGGATCGTGCAGGAGGCGCTGACCAACACGCTGCGGCACGCCGCGGCGAGCGAGGCCGTGGTCGGGGTGACCTACGGCGAGACCGGTTTGGAGTTGTCGATCCGCGACAACGGCCGAGGTCCCGAGCCGAGGCCGGCCCCCGCCGACGCGCTGACCTCCGGCGGCAACGGACTGCACGGCATGCGCCAACGGGCCGCCGCGCTCGGTGGCCGCTGTATGGCGGGGCCGGTGCCCGGGCGTGGCTTTCACGTCCAGGCGCACCTGCCCTACGGTGATCGCGCCGACGGGCATGATGGCAGCGGACATGCGCCGACCGAGTCGGCGGCGATAGCCGGCGGCCCGACGCGGCCCATCGAGGGGGACACATGATCAGGTTGGTGCTGGCCGACGACCAGGCCCTGGTGCGCGCGGGCTTTCGGGCGCTGCTGTCCGCGCAGCCGGACATGGAGGTCGTGGGCGAGGCGGGCGAGGGCACCGAGGCGATCCGGCTCACCCGCGAACTGCGCCCCGATGTCGTGCTGATGGACATTCGCATGCCGGGCATGGACGGCCTGGAGGCGGCCCGGGTGATCGCGGCGGACCCGGTGCTGACCGACGTGCGGGTGGTCATCCTGACCACGTTCGACCTCGACGAGTACGTCTTCGAGGCGCTGCGCAACGGTGCGAGCGGCTTCCTGGTCAAGGACACCGAACCGGCCGAACTCCTGCGCGGGGTGCGGGTGGTCGCAGCGGGCGACGCGTTGTTGTCGCCGAATGTGACCCGCCGGTTGATCGAGGAGTACGCGGCCGGCGCCTCGCGCCCCACCGCCTCGCCCTCCGCCGAACTGGCCCTGCTCACCGAACGCGAGCGGGAGATCGTCGGGCTGGTCGGTCGCGGGCTGTCCAACGACGAGATCGCCGAACACCTGGTGCTCAGCCCGCTCACCGCGAAGACCCACGTGAGCCGGGCGATGACCAAGCTGTCCGTGCGCGATCGGGCCCAACTGGTGGTCTTCGCCTACGAAACGGGCCTGGTCACGCCGGGCCGCACGTCCCCTTGAGCAATCGAGGCGACCCGGCCCGACCCGGGCCCGGCTGACGAACCGACGAACCGCGGCGGGGCCGCACCGCCCGGCAACGCCGGGCAGGGCCCGGTCGCGAAGCACACGAAGGCGCCGGACGGACCGGAATCGGTCCGTCCGGCGTTCGTGGTGCGCCTACTTCGGCCCCCGGCCCACTGTCACGCGCCCTACTCCTTGGCGCCGACCGCGTCGATCGGAGCCAGCCGCAACAACCGGCGGGCCACCGGGGCCACCGTCAGCGGCGCCAGGAGCAGCGCCGCCGCGCTGATCGCCAGGCAGAGCGGCAGCGGCACATACGGGACGGTGGTGCCGTACGAGCCCTTGTTGACCGGGACCAGTGTGGCCAGCGCCACCGACAGGCCCAGCCCCAGACCGATCACACCCACCATGATCGCCTCGCGGCGGATCACCGCCCGGACCTGACCGGTGGTGCTGCCGATCATCCGCATCAGGCCCAACTCCCGTGTACGAGCCGCGGTGGTGACCGCCATCGTGTTGATCGCGGCGATCGTCGCGAAGCCGGCGAGGATGACCAGCATCACGTAGTTCAGCCACTTGTTGGTCTCGCGGTCCTTGTCCACCTGGGTGGCATAGCCGGCCCGATCCGCGACCGAAGCGCCCGGGTGACGGCCGGTCAGCGTGGTCAGCGCCGCGTCGGTGGCGCGGGTGTCCGCACCGCCGGCGAACTTCACCAGCAAACGTGTGTCCATCGCGCTCTGCACGTGTCCGGCAACCGCGGCCCGCGGCAGCGTCACGGCCGCGGTGCCCAGACCCCGGTCGTACAGGGCCACCACGGTCGGCCTGATCTCCGTGCCGTCGCCGAGCCACATCGACACCTGCCCGCCGACCCTGCCGTGCAGCGCCGAGGCGATCATCCGGTCCAACGCGACCGCTCCGCCCGCCGGTTGCGGCGCGCCGGGCCGCAGGGCGTCGGTGGCGCCCTCGCGCACGTCCAGGTCCAGCGTGTTCGCCAGGTCCTGTGTGGTGCCGCCGATACCCTGCGCGCTCTGCTTCTCCAGGCCGCCGCTGCGGACGATCACGACCGAGGTGTTCAGCACCGAGGTCACCGACGCGACTCCGGGAGTGCCCGCGACATCGGCGGCGGTCTGCGCGGTGAATCCGGGCCCGGCGAGCACCCGGTCCGCGGTCACCGCGTCCTTGGACTGCACGCTCGCATAGTGGTCCTCGGCGGCGAACATGAAGCTCAGCGTCGCGGCGAAGGCGACCGACAGCGCGATCGGGGTGATCGCCGAGGCCAGGCGCCGGGAGTTGGCCCGGGCGTTGTCGAACGCGAGTTGCCCGGTGGTGCCGAACAGGCTTCCCACCCAACCGAGCAACGACACCAGCACGTGCGCCAGGCTCGGGCCGAGCAGGCCGATCGCGACCATGAACAGCATGATCACGCCACCGGCCGCGCCGACCGCGTCGTCGCCGGTCGCGTTCAGCGCGACCCGGGTCACCGCGATCGCGCCACCGAGCGCGCCGAGACCGAGCACCAGCCGGAACCAGCCGACGAAGGCCCTTTCGGTGGCGGCGTCGCCCAGTGCCTCGGTGGGCCTGATCTTCGCACTGCGCCGGGCCGCGAGCAGCCCCGCGCCCAGTGCGGTGAGCGTGCCCGCCCCGACCGCGACGAGCATCGGGATCGGGCCCACCGACAGCGTGACGCCGTGCGCGATCAGGCCGCGATCGTCCATCGCGTCGAACCACCAGCGAGCCAGCAGCGTGCCGGGCAGCGCCCCGAGGACGCCCGCGACCAGCGAGACCAGGCCGGTCTCGGTCGCGATCATCCGGCGGATCTGCCACGGCGTGGCGCCCACGGCGCGCAGCAGGGCGATGTCGCGGCGGCGCTGGCCGACCGACAGCGCGGTCGCGCCGGCGACCACGAAGATCGCCACCGCGAGCACGATGCCGCCCAGGGTGCCGCCGATGGAGGTGAGCATTTCCTTGGTGTCGCCGAACAGGGCATACTCGGCCACACCGCGGGCGTCGCCGGTGGACACCTTCGCGCCGGTGCCGGCCAGCGCGGTGCGCACGTCCCGGGCGACCTTGCCGGTGTCCGCGCCGGCCGCCGGGAGCACCCCGATCGCGGTGACCGTGCCGGGGTGTCCGGCCAGTCGCTGCGCCTCCGCGTCCGCCACGTACAGGTGTGCGCCGCGGCCCGGCACCACGCCGCTCACCCGCAGCGCGACCTCGCCGCCGGGTGTGGCCACCCGCAGCGTGTCGCCGACCTTGGTCGAACCCGCGGCGGCCGTGGTCAGTACGGCCTGCCCCGCTCCGGGCGCGGTGCCCTCGCGGGTGCCGGCCAGCGGCGCCGAGGACCACCCGTGGGCGTCCAGGACGGCCCGGTCGGTCTGCGCCGGGAAGGTCAGGTCGGGAATGACCGTACGCACTCCGGGCACCGCGGCGATCCGGCCCGCGAGCCCGGCGTCGATCCGGGAGCGCTCGGGCAGCGGCGCCGACTCGGTGTAGGTGCCCTCACCGTGGCCCAGCCGCTTGCTCACCTTGTCCGGGCCGCTGACCAGCACGGGTGTGTCGGCGTAGCGCTCGGGCGCGGCGTGCGCGCGCAGACCGCTCTCCATGAACACGCCGCACATCGTGACCAGCATCGCGGCGAACATCATCGCCACGAACGAGCCCGCGAAGGACGCGGGTCGAAAGCGCACCGAGGTGCGCGCGAGGCCGTTGGGTCGAAGAAGAGACATCAGGCGGCCTGTTCCTGTCGGGTGCCCACCTGCGAGAGGTCGACCATCCGGGCGGCGACCGCCTCGGGGGTGGGCCGGTGCAGCTCACCCGCGAGGTTGCCCGCGGCCAGGAAGACCACCCGGTCCGCGTAGGACGCGGCGACCGGGTCGTGGGTGACCATGACGACGGTGGCGCCGGTGTGGTCCACCGCGCGGCGCAGCAGGGTGAGCACCTCGGCGGCGGTGGTGGTGTCCAGTGCGCCGGTGGGCTCGTCCGCGAACAGCACGTCGGGCCGGGTGACCAGCGCGCGGGCGATCGCCACGCGCTGTTGCTGGCCGCCGGACAGTTGGGCGGGCCGCCGGCTCGCGTGCCGGTCCAGGCCGACCATCGCGAGCACCTCGGCGGCACGCCTGCGGTCGGCGCGTACCCCCGCCAGGCGCAGTGGGAGCAGGACGTTCTTCTCCACGGTCAGCGACGGCAGCAGGTTGAACGCCTGGAAGACGAAGCCGAGCCGAGTCCGGCGCAGCCGGGTGAGGTCGTTCTCCTTCATCGCGGTCAGGTCGTCGGTGCCCAACAGCACCCGGCCGCCGTCCGGCCGGTCCAGGCCCGCGGCGCAGTGCAGGAATGTGCTCTTGCCGGATCCGGACGGACCCATCACGGCGGTGAACGTGCCCCTGGGGATGGCCAGGTCGATGCCGCGCAGCGCGTGCACCGCCGACGCGCCCTTGCCGTACGCCTTGGTCACCGCGTCCAACCGCACCGCGCAGTCGACCGACGCGGGCGCCGCGTACCGCGGGGTGTGCGCGGCATCCTTCTTCGCCTGCCGTGCACCGCGACCGCCTCGCCCGAACATGCTGCCTCCCGTACTTCGTAACGCCCTGTCGAAACCAACAGGTTCGACGCTACGGATCGGGGGGTGTGCGGCACGAGGGTGCGACCACGCGGATCGGGGGTGGGGTCAACCCCACCCCCGGGCGGGGGCAGGAACGCGAGGCGCCGGGGCGACGCCCCGGCCGGTGCTCAGGCGACGGGGCGGGCGGCCGGCTTGGCCCGGCTGGGCACCACGAAGGTGACGCCGAGGGCGACGAGCGCGGCGACGGCGGCGCAGACGAAGGTCAGGACGAAGCCGCGTTCGGCGGGCAGTCCGCCCGGACCGGGGTTGGCGGTGAGCAGCGTCGTGGATATCGCGCTCGCGCAGGACATGCCCACGGTGCGGGCGATCGTGTTGATGCCGGTGGCGATGCCGGTCTGCTCGACCGGGACGGCGCCCACGATCAGGTTGGCCATCGCCGACATGGCGAGCCCGATGCCGATGCCGAAGACGAACATGGCGACCAGGATGTGCCAGCCGCTGGTGTGCAGCAGCGCCAGGAACGCGAAGCCCGCGGCCATCAGTACGCAGCCGGCGACCATCGCCATCTTCGAGCCGAACCGTTTGTCGATCACGCCCGCCATCGGGCCGATCAGCAACATCGCGAAGGCTTGCGGGAGCACGTACAGACCGGACACGGTCACCGTCGTGCCGAAGCCGTAGCCGGTGCTCTCGGGCATCTGCAGAAAGCGCGGGACCAGCAGCATGCCCGCCATCATCGAGAAGCCGACGAGCAGGCCGCCGAGGTTGGTCGCCCACACTCCGCGCAACCGCATCACCCGCATGTCCACGAGCGGTTCGTCCGCGCGCGACTCGGCGAACACCCACAGCCCGAGGAAGACGAAGCCGGCCACGAACAGGCCGACGGTGTTCGGCGAACCCCAACCCCAGGACTCGCCCTTGCTCAGCGCCAGCATCACGCCGACCAGGCCGAGCGACAACAACGCGCCGCCGAGCCAGTGGATCCTCGCCTTGACCCGGACCGGCGATTCGGGGATCAGGAACCACGAGGCGATCGCGGTGACCAGGCAGGTCGTCATCGGGATCCAGAACAGCCAGTGGTAGGACAGGTGGTCCATGATCGGGCCGGTGACCACGATGCCTATACCGCCGCCGATGCCCATGATCGCGGACATCAGACCGATCGCACCGGCCCGGCGCTCCGGCGGGAACTCGTCGCGCACGATGCCGAAGGAGAGCGGGAACACCGCGCCGCCGAAGCCCTGGATCACCCGGCCGATGATCATCAGTCCGACCGAGTCGGCGAGCGCGCACACCAACGAGCCGAACGCGAGCATGCCGATGGTGAACACGAACAGGCGCTTCTTGCCGTACATGTCGCCCAGGCGCCCGAGGATGGGCGTGGTCACCGAGGCGCACAGCAGGTAGCCGGTCATCAGCCACGAGGTGGCGTCGGCGCTCGCACCGATCTCGGTCTGGATCTGCGGAAGGGCCGGCGCCAGCATCGACTGGAGCAGCGAGTAGGTCAGCGCACCCATGATCAGGACGAGCAGAACGAAACCCGTCCGGCTCATGCCCGCGGGCGAGGTCGTGAGCGGGGTTCGGGGTGCGACGGGCGGGACAGTGGCGGACGGCGCCTGCTGCGCGCTCTTCAAGGCTGGTTCCTTACATGTACGGGCCACCGACAGGAATACACGGCGCCCCGTGACAGGGTTTTTGGTTGGGTGTACCAACCGACTTTATGCGCCCTCGGAACACTTGATCCCCGCCCGACGAGGACCAGGGGTAAATTCCCCGTAAGTATTTGATGAGCAGAAGCCGGCAACTCGCCAAATACCGGGCCAAACTCGACATGGGATTCTGTGCCAAGATCGATCTGACGCATCGTCACTTCCTGGGAAGGCAACCCCCGTGGCGGATCGAGAGCCCGAACTGCGCATCACCCACATCTCCGAAACCCCATGGCACGAGGTAAAGGCCCAGTCGCACGGCGGCCGACGCACCTCGGTCTGGGAGAAGTTCCTGGAGTGGTCCCCCGAGCGGATGGTCATCTACGCCCGCTACGACGCGGGGGTCGTGGTCGAACGGCACGGCCACATGTCCGAGCACTACGTCTTCGTGCTCGCCGGCGAGGTCCTGATCGGCGACCGCCCCTGCCCCACCGGCACCCACATCACCCTCGAACAGGGCGCCGCCTTCGGCCCCCTGATCGCCGGCCCCGAGGGCGCCACCCTGTACGAGATCATGTGCGGCGACCCCCGAGCGGTCCCGGCCGACCGCGAGGGCTTCGACCGCCTGTGCGCCGAACGCGACATCACCCCCCTCCCCAACCCCCCGGTCCCCTGGCCCAGCTGGCTCGCCACCCGCACCGACGGCGACCCGGGCGACGCGGACCGGCGCTAGGCGCCGGCGCACGATCCGAGGGGCGGCGGTCCTGTCGGCCCGGAATTCGACACGGGGCGGCCGATGGGGCGCCGCGCGGATCCGGATGGAGCGTGCGTGGCGTGGCCGGGTGCGACGGCCCCGCTGCGGCCGCCCGCCCCTGCGCCCGGAGCGGGGTGCGTCGCGGGTCGGAAGGCGGCACGCGGTGGCGGTGGGCGGATGGCGCGGGCCCTGGGGCATGCCGCCACCGCACGGAGCCGAGCGGCCTCCACCTCGGACCGAGCACGCGGCGCGCGGGTGTGAGCGGCTCGGCACGGTGGTCCGCTGGGCAGCCGGGTCGACCACCGGTGCGCATCCGCGCATGAGCGCAGCCTCCTCCTGCTCGCTGGAAATCAGGCCACCTGCCACAAGGTGGATCTGTTTCCGGAGGCCGCGAGGCGCCTAGCCTCGGGGCATGGACCTGAAACTGGACCCGAATCCGACCACGGACCCCAACTCGGTGCCGAGCCCGGCGCTTTCGCACTGGAGTGCCGAGCCCGGCTGGCTCAACACCGCGAGCAGCGGACTGCCACCGGACGTCGCCCTCGCGGCGCTGACCCGGGCCCAGGAGACCTGGCATCGCGGGCGTACCGACATGGACGGTTTCCACGCTGCCGGTGAGCGTGCGCGAGCGGCCTTCGGGCGTATCGTCGGCGCGCCGGCCGAGGCGATCATGGCGGGCAACACCACCTCCGGGCTGCTCGCACCGTTCGCCGCCGGGTTGCCGGCCGGTGGGCGACTCGTGGTGCCGGAGGTCGAGTTCACCTCGAACCTGTTCCCGTGGCTGGTCCAGGAGGCGCGGGGCGTCGAGGTGGTTACCGTGCCGGCTTCCGAACTCGTCGCGGCGATCGACGAACGCACCACCGCCGTCGCGTTCAGCCTGGTCCAGTCCGCCGACGGGTCGATCGCCGCCGAGTCGGACATCGTCGCGGCGGCCCGCGCGTACGGCGCGAGCGTCTACGTGGACGGCACGCAGGCGTGCGGGTGGCTGCCGGTGGACGCGACGCGGTACGACCTGTTCGTGGTCAGCGCCTACAAGTGGCTGATGACCCCGCGCGGCGCGGCCTACGGCTACGTCGCGCCGGAACTGGCCGCCCGCACCCTGCCGCACGCCGCCAACTGGTACGCCGGCGCGCCGGACGTCGACCCCTACTACGGTCCTCCGCTGCGCCTGACCGACACCGCGCGCCGGTTCGACACCTCGCCGTCGTGGTTCTGCCAGGTGGGCGCCGATCCCGCGCTCGAACTGGTCGAGCGGATCGGCGTCGAGCACATCCACGCCCACGACGTCGCCCTGGCCAACCGCTTCCTGGCCGGCCTGGGCCTGCCTCCCGGCGACAGCGCGATCGTCGCGATCGACCTCCCCGACGCCCGGGCCCGCCTCGAGTCCGCCGACATCCGCGTCTCGGCCCGCGCGGGCCGCACCCGGCTCGCCTTCCACGTGTACAACACCGACGCCGACGTGGACGCGGCCGTCACCGCACTCACGTCCTGACCTCCCAAGACCCCGACGGCCACACCAAACAAGGCGAAACACCGAGCCGGCCGAAGCACGACGCCACGCGAGGCGGGACCCCCTGCCGCCGAGCGGAACGCCGAGTCGCGCGGGACGGGGAGCCGAGCCGGGTACGGCGGAACACCATGCCGCGCGGAGCACAAGGCCGGGCCGGCAAGGCGGAACGTCGAGCGGCGCGGAGCGGGACCCTGAGCCTGACGGGACGCCGGGCCGCGCGGAGCGCAACGCCGGGCCCGGCGAGACGAAACGCCGAGCGGCCCCACGGCCCCCACCCCCGCGCCCCGTCGCGCGCCGCGCCCCCGGGGGTGCCTCAGAGCAGTACCGCGGCCAGCGATCGCCAATCCGCCATCGGTGCGTCGGTCATCGTCTCGCCGAGGACCTGGACGCACACGTGGTCGGCGCCGGCGGCGAAGTGCGCGTCCACGCCCGAGCGGATCGCCGATTCGTCGCCCGAGACCACCAGTCGGTCGACCAGTCGTTCGCTGCCGCCGTCGGCGAAGTCGTCCTCGCTCAGACCCAGACGCAGCAGGTTGCGGCGGTAGTTGGGCAGTTCGAGGTAGATCCGCAGGTGCTCGCGGGCGCGCCGCAACACCGTCTCCCGGTCCGTGGCGACGACCACGGCCTGCTCCACCGCGAGCAAACGATCCGGACCCAACGCCGCGCGCGCCTGGGCGGTGTGCTCGGGCGTGACCAGATAGGTGTGCGCGCCCTCGGCCCGCTCCCGAGCCAGCTCCAGCATCCGCGGGCCGAGCGCCGCGAGCACGCGCGGCGGGCGCGGGGCATCGCCGCCGGCCGCGAAGTACAGCGCGGAGTCCATCGCGTCCAGGTACTCCCGCATGTGCGCGAGCGGCTTCTCGTATTTGCGCCCACCGGGCCGCAGTCCCTCGACCAACCCGCCGTGGCTGATCCCCAGTCCGGCCAGGAAGCGCCCCGGGTACGCCTCGTGCACCGTGCGCGTCGCCGCGTTGGCGGCCATCGCGTCCCGGGCCCACACGTTCGCGATGCCCGTCGCCGCGGCGATGCGCGGTGCGGCGCCCAGCACCAGGAGCGCCTGGGTGAACGCCTCACGGCCCACCGTCTCGCCCCACCACAGTGCGCCGTAGCCGAGTTCGTCGAACTCGGCCACGGTCTCGCGCAACCGCGGCACGGGCAGGAAGTCGAGCGCGGCGGTCCACAGCCCGATCCGGCCCAAACCCGGAACCAGCCCTCCCGCGGGCCCCTCCGACGGCCGAGGCCCGGCCGATGTCGGCATCGCCGACGGTATCGGTGTAGGTGCCGGTGTGGTCATGACGCACTCCCGAGATTCTGTAACGCTGTAACAGAGAGATTCCTCCGCACCCTACCCGTCGACATGGGTCACCCGTGGTTCCGAGGGAACCATCGACGCGGAATCATGGTCTGGTCACACGAACCAAGTGCCAACCGCACCCATGCCGTTGCCGGATCCGTCGGAGACCTCGTGCAGAGTCCGCTGTTCAACCACACGGTGAGCCAGTCCACAGAGCGCTACAGCCTGCAGAACGCGCACATGCTCCGGGTACTGCTGGCCCCGGAGGTGGGCACCGAGGTGCTCGCCCGCAAGGGCGCGATGGTGGCCTACCAGGGAAACGTGCAGTTCGAGGGGGCGTTCCAGACCGCCGCCGAGATCCGCACCGGCGCGCTGACCGGCGACATGCTCGATCTGATGCGCTGCCACGGACACGGCACGGTCTACCTGGCCAACCAGGCGCAGAGCATCCACATCCTGAATCTGCGCAACGAGTCGCTGATCGTCGAGGACGAGAACGTCCTGGCCCTGGACAACACGCTGAACTGGAGCGTCGTCCAGATCGACGCGGGCTACAACGTGGGCGGCATGGGCGCCTATTCGATGCAGATCGGCGGCACCGGCAAGATCGTGATCACCACGTCCGGCGCACCGCTGGTACTGCGCGCCTCCAACGACCGCGAGGTGTTCGCGGACGCCGACGCGGTGATCGCCTGGACCGCCGGCCTGCAGACCAGCCTCCAGGCGCAGACCACGTCGTCGCGGATCTGGCGCCGTCGCCGACAGACCGGCGAGGGCTGGACGATGGCCTTCATCGGCGAGGGCTACGTGGTGGTCCAGCCCAGCGAGATCCTGCCCGCCAACCTGACCGCGATGGACGGGAACCGCCTCGTGGGCATGGGCCGAGACGGCTTCCGGAACAACACGTGGGGCGGCCCCGGCGGCCCGCACGGCGCCCCGCCCCCGGCACCCGGGCCCGGCCCGTACGGCGCACCCGGTCCCTACGCCCCGGGCCAACCGGGCCCGTACGGCCCCGGCCCCCAAGGCCCCCAGGGTCCCTACGGCCCGCCCGGCCCGCAGGGCCCCTACGGTCCTCCCGGGCCGTACGGACCCCCGCGCTGACCCACGCCGGCCCACCGGCCCCCGCGCCGAGGCCACGGTCGGCCGCCTCACCCGCAAGCGGCCGACCCGCACCGCCGGCCGACCCGCCCTACGCCTCCCGCCGCCGAGGCGCCCGCGCCAACTGCCGGGACTGCGCGACCAGTCGATCCGCCGAATCCCACACCTCGCCGTCCTCCTCCAGGTAGCCGCCGGCCAGGTTGCGCGTGGTCAACGACACCCGCAGCCACCCCGGCACCGGCCTGGCCCGCACGTGCACGGTCAGCTCCACGGTCGGCACCCAGCCGCGCAGGCCCAGGTCGAACGCGGTCGGCGGGAGCGCGTCGACCGCGAGCAGCAGCGCGAGCGGATCCGGGTCACGGCCGTCCGCGAGCCGCCACCACGCGCGCATCTCGCCGCGTCCGGACGGCTTCCCGGTGAGCCAACCGGCCGTCGCCGGATCGAGCAATTGCTCGGTCCGGTCCATGAACGTGGTGCGCCGAAACGGCGCCACATCGGCAAAGCTCGCGGCGCACTCCGCGGGCGAGGGCAGTTCCGGCGGCCGGACGCCGGTCCGCACCTGCGGGTCCAACCCGGCCAGATCGCCGTACGAGGCGGTCACGTGCACCCGGGTCTCGCCGTCCTGCACGATCCGGGCGGTGCCGGTGCTGAGCGTGCGCCCCGTGCGCAATACCTCCGTCCGCACCTCGGCCGGCCCCGGGTGCGAGGTGGTCAGGTAGTGCGCGGTGATCGTGAACGGGTCGGGATGCGGCAGGGCCGCACCGAGCGCGCGGCCGGCGAGGGCGAGCAGGTACCCGCCGTTGAGGCCCATGCCGAACGCCCAGTCCGGCGAGAGCGTGGTGTCGTAGGTGCCCGGTGCGTCCGGGCGCGGGACGCACGTGGTGTCCCGATCCAGTTCGTGGCGCGGCGCGGCGGCGGCCGGCCCGGTCTCGGCGGATGCCTGCTCGGTCATGGTGACGACTCCACGGATGCTCGGCTGACGAGCAATCAGCTTGGCACAGTCATGGATTCGGGCCGCCGCCGCTCCCTCGCGGCCGGCGACCCGATGCCCGGCGTGGCCAAACGCTCACAGATACGAGCCGTCGTCCTCTCCGCCCGGGAACCCGTTCGGTGGTCCCACCTCGGCGTTGTTCCGCAACATCAGGCTCAACCGAATGCCGCCCCACAGCCCTTCCAGCCAGCCGATCAGCTGGGCGTGCACTATCCGCAATTCCGCCACGCTCGGCGCTCCGCCGTCGGCGAAGGGCCGGGCGAGCCGCTCCAGTTCCTCGTACAGGTCGGGTGCGAGCGAGCGCCGCAGCTCGGGCAACGAGCGCTCGTAGACCAGCCGCACCCGGCCGCGGCCGGACTCGTCCAGCGGCGCGTCGCGCAGTTCCTCCAAGAGGTGGCGGATCATCTCGGCGACACGCATCACGCGGTCCGGCGCCGGCACCAGTTCGCCGAGTGGACGCTGGTCATCCCCGTCCTGGGTGGTCGTGACAATCGGATCAACCATGCGCCGCGCCTACCCTGCGCAGAAGCCGGAAAACCGCCACCGGCTTCAGCCCCGGGACCGCGAGGCGGGCGGAGCGGGCGGCCCGGACTGTTCCCCATCGCACTCACGCACCGGCCCGGCGTGCTCGTCGGGCAGTGGATGAGCACGTGCCTCGTCGCCCTCGACCACCGGCTCGGCCGCCGGCCGATCACCCCGGGAAACCGGCGCGATCACCTCTGTCGACTCCCCCGCCGGCGTCGGCACCGGTACCCCGACCGCTTGCACATCCGCGGCCCGCTCCACCCGCGCCCGCGCCTTGGCGGCCCGAAGCACCACGATCACGCACGCAAGGAACGCCAGGTATGCGAGCACCCCCACCACCAACCAGGTCCACACAGCCCTCTCCCCACGCCGGTCGATCACCAAGAGCTATCAACCGAAATCTACCCGTTAGCGCGGCTCGCCCAACGCGTCTGGTGCGTCCGCCTCGTGCGGGTTCCGTGGAGAACCTGCGCAGGCCCGCCATCCGAAGGGGGACAACCGGTCGCCCGACCGGTCGGCGGCCCTCACGCCCCCGAAGGACGCGCGAGGGCCGGCCGGAGTTCCCCGACCCGCCCAACCCGATTCGTCGCGACCCTTTCACCTCGCCGATCGCACCGCAGCTCCCCGATCGAAGGCACTCCACACCACACGCTTGCGAAAGAAGCACTCCCGATATATCGTTGAGCCATCGCGAACGGTCGCGATACGTACAGAAGATCGATGCGGAAGATCAACGCGGAGGATCGACCGGGACAAACCGCAAGGCCAACCGCAAGACCAACCGCAAAATCGAACGCAAGGTCGACCGGCGGCTCGACGAGTCGCCTCCACACAAGGAGAAACCCATGCACCGCAGCAAAGGACGCCCCCAGTGGGGCGCTGAAGGACAAAACCGCCCGGCCTTCGGACCGTGGGGCCCGCCCGGCCCCGGTCCGTGGGGGCGCGGGCACGGCCACGGCGGCCGTGGCGGACCGGAGGGGCGCGGTCGAGGCCGTGGGCGTGGTCGCGCCCGGCGCGGCGACGTACGGGCCTCGATCCTGGCCCTGCTCACCGAACGGCCGATGCACGGCTACGAGATGATCCAGGAGATCGGCGAACGCACCGGCGGCGTGTGGAAGCCCAGCCCCGGTTCGGTCTACCCGACCCTCCAGCTCCTGGAGGACGAGGGTGTGATCGAGGGTGTCGAGGGCAGCGGCCGCAAGCTGTTCACCCTCACCGACGCCGGCCGCGAGGAGGCCGCCGCACTCCCCGAGGGCACCAAGCCCTGGGACGAGGCCAGCCAGGGCGTCGACTTCGAGGCGGTCCACGACCTGCGCTCGGCGATGCACGGCATCGGCGACGCACTGCGCCAGCTGATGATGAACGGCACCGAGGCGCAGCGGGCGAAGGCCCTGGAGGTCGTCACCGACACGCGCAAGCGGCTCTACCTGATCCTGGCCGAGGCCGACTGATGTGGGTCGCCCGGATCACCGATCACCGTCTGCGGCTCGGCAAGCCCGTGCCGCCGCACCGGCGGGTTCCGCGCAGGGTGTCCCGGTAGTCGAAACCGACTGCCGGGGCACCCTCCGGTCCGCTGGCCGAACCCGACCGTCGGGGTGCCCCTCGATCACCAGGGCGCGACCCGATAGTCCTTGAGGAAACACCCGAACACCGGCTCGCCCCGCTCCCCGCGCACGATGGGGTCGTACACCCGGGCCGCACCGTCGACGATGTCCAATGGCGTACGGAATCCGGCCGCCGCGACCCGCGCCTTGGCCGGCAGCGGTTTCTCGTCGGTGATCCAGCCCGTGTCCACGCTGGTCATATACACACCATCGGTGGCCAGTTCCTCGGCGCTGGTTCGGGTCAGCATGTTGAGCGCGGCCTTGGCCATGTTGGTGTGCGGATGCCCGGGCGACTTGTACGCGCGCCCGAACTGGCCCTCCACCGCCGACACGTTGACGATGTAGCGCCGCTCGCGCCCGGCCGCGCGCAGCAACGGCAGCAACCGGCTCACCAGCACGAACGGCGCGGTGACATTGACGAGTTGCACTTCGAGCAACTCCACCGGATCCACCTCGTCCACCCGCTTGGACCACGAGTTGGCCGAAGTCCGGTCCGGAATCAGCCCCGCCGCGTCCGGCTCGACCCGGGCCGGCTGCGCACCGAGCGGCGCGGCCGGGTCCCACCCGTCGGCGGGCGATCGGTCCGGCGCGAACGCACCGACCCCGGGCGCGAACTCGAACGCGCCGGCCCCCAGCGCGGCCCGCTCGGCCGCCAGCAACGGCCCGTACGCCGACGCCGGGCGCCGGATCGTCTGCGCCGCGTTGTTGACCAGGATGTCCAGCGGGCGGCCCTCGGCCACAAGTCGATCGCACCACGCCACCAGGCCGCCGAGATCGCGCAGGTCGATCGCGTGCACGTGCAGCCGGTGTACCCACGCGTCGTGGTCCGGCGCGGCGGCGAACCGCTCGTGCGTGTCGTGCGGGAAGCGCGACGTCACGATCACCTCCGCGCCGTCGCGCAGGAGCTTGAGCACCAGTTCGTGGCCGATCTTGACCCGACCGCCGGTGACCAGCGCCCGCCGCCCGGTCAGGTCGGTGCGCGCGTGGCGTCGTTGTCGGTTCTCCACCGCGCACGAGGGGCAGAGCCGGTGGTAGAAGCCGTCGACTCGCCGGTAGGGCTGCTTGCAGACGTAGCAGCGCAGCCCCATCTCGACCACGCCGACGCACGAGGGCAACCCGGTGTCGTCCAGCGGGAGGTCCTCGATCCGGTCGGCGGCGCCGAGCGCGGTCCGCTCGGTCACCGCGGTGCGCTCTCGGGTACGCAGCGCGCGCTGCTCGGCCCGGCGGCGATGGCGTCCGGAACGGATGAAGGAGGCGAGCACCTGCTCGATCCGCCGCCGCTCGGGTGCCTCCGGCGCCAGGTCGGACAGCGCGCCGAGTACGGCGAGGCAGTCCTCGAGGGATGGTGAGTCAGAGCGTGTGTCCGGGTCGTTCATGGGTCCCCCCGAGGGACGTGCGGCGGATCCGGCGGCCGGCCCTATGGCTCCGCGGGATCCGCGAGGCGGGCGTCAACCGGGCGCACTGGCGGCTCCCATCGGTTTGCTCCCTTCGCGGGCGGATCGTGGGCGCCTGCCGACGAAGCGTCGGGTCGGCACGTCGGCGGATCGCCGACGGAGCGTCAGGTTAGCGAGCGGCCGACATGCCGGTCACCGGCTTTTCCCGGCCGCTCCCGAATCGCGCGGCCCGGTGTCCTCAGCGAGCCGAATCCCGACCGTCCACGACGGCGCGCAGCAGGTCGAGTTCGGATACCGAGCCGGGTTCGCCGCCGGTCGCGACCAATCGGTTCGCCGCGCGCTGCAACTCGGCGTTGACCGGGGTCGGTACCCCGTGCAGTCGGCCGATCCGGACGATCTCGCCGTTGAGGTAGTCGGTCTCGATACCGCCGGTGTGGCGGTACAGGCTCTGCCAGGACGAGCCGCCGGGCCGCCGCTCACCACGCACCGGACGCACCTGGACGAGGGTGCTCACCGGCGCGAACTCGGCGTGGATGCCGGCCGAGAAGAGCACCGTGCGAGCCTCGTCCATGGCCAATCGGTCCAGATTGCCGCCGCGCGCGCTCGGGCCACACAGGGCCTCGACCGCGTTGCCCAGATTGGTCACCAGTTTGCCGTACTTGTACGCGGTGATGTCCTCGTACACCTCGGAGCCGTAGCCGGCCCCGGACAAGACACGTGACACCTGGGCCGCGAAGGTGTCCCGGCCGCGCGGGTGGCGGCCGATGTCCAGGACTCCGGTCACCGGCGACGAGTACGCGCGCACGATGCCCGGTTCCAGGAAGGCGGTCGGGCACGCGACCAGGACGCCGTAGACGTTCGCGAACAGGCGCAGCGCGGTGTCCTCGTTGGCCACGCCGTTTTGCGCGCACAGGATCGGCACCCGGGAATCGGCGTACCGGGCCAGCTGCCGCAGTGCGTCGGCGGTGTCGTGGGACTTCACGCACAGCACCACCGCGTCCACTTCGGCCCAGTCCACGCGCGGGTCCAGCGTCGCGATGTCGGTCACCGCGTCGAGACGCACCACGTCCTCACCGTCCGGGGACTGAACCCGCAGTCCGTGCGTGCGAATGGCGTCGACATGGGCGCGCCGGCCCACCAGGTGGACGTCGTGCCCCGCCTGCGCGAGGCGAGCACCGAGGACGCTGCCGATTGCCCCGGCCCCCAGGACTACAAATCGCATGGCCGATCCCTCCCCGACGCGAGAGGCCATCCAAACACGTCCCGGCATCGCCGTGGGGCCGGCGAGGCCACCGGTTTCCGGCCGGCGCGATGCCGCGGATCGTGCGGTGGGATCGGTACGCGGTCGGATCGGCGTCCGTCCGGAGCGACGCCCCGCTCAGGTGGACGCCCACGCGGGCACGTACCCACCGCCCCGATGCCCCGGACCGGACCCGCCGGACGGCGCCGGCGCGCGTCGTGCCGCGGGGACGTGCCGGATCGAGGTGTGCGGCTCGCCGTCCACGACGGTGCGCCCGCCGCGCGGCTCGAAGCCCCGACGGGTGAACCAGTCGGCGCTGCGCGCGTACACGTCGGAGATCACCGGGCGCGGGCCCGCCAGGACCAGGGCGTGCCGGACCAGGACGGTGGCGTGGCCCTGGCGCCGGTGCGACAACAACGTACACACGCGGCCCATCCGCAACAGGCCGTCCCCCTCCTCGGTCAGGCGCAGCGTGGACACCGCCACCCCGTCCTGTTCCGCCCACAGGTGCGCGGTACCGGGCTCGATGTCACGGCCGTCGGGATCGAGCCAGGGCTGTCGGCGTGCGACCACGAATACCCGGCTGCGCAGGGACAACAGCCGGTACAGACTCGCGGCGTCGATTTCGCCCGCAGTTCCGTAGAAGTACGACACGTCCATATGCCGCAGAGTGGCATCGCGAGCGCGCCGTCGGGTGTTTTGGATCTGCCACGCGGGCAACGCGCGGATGAACTCTTGTCGGCCAACCGGCGGCGTCACGAGTGGGTGCCGGCGCGGTCCCGAGCGGGTACCGGGTGATCCACGTGGCAAATATCCCACTGCGTGCCGGACCTCGGGCGTGGAAGACTCGCAGCGTCGCCCGCCCACACCGTGCACCCGAGGATCGCGCGGGCGATTGCCCTGCGAGGAGGAGATATCCAGGTGAGCGTCGAAGAGTTGTCGCAGCCACAACATCGTCCGTTGCCCGAGGTACGTCAATCGGGGAAGCTCGCGGACGTCTGTTACGACATCCGCGGCCCGGTCCTCGACGAGGCGAAACGCCTGGAGGACGAGGGCCACCGGATCCTCAAGCTGAACATCGGCAACCCGGCGCCGTTCGGCTTCGAGGCCCCCGACGAGATCCTGCACGACATGATCCGCAACCTCCCGGCCGCGCAGGGCTACTCGGATTCCAAGGGTGTGCTGTCCGCCCGCAGGGCGGTGGTGCAGCACTACCAGACGCGTGGCATCGAGGGCGTCGACGTCGACGACGTCTATCTGGGCAACGGCGTGTCCGAGCTGATCGTGATGGCTCTGCAGGCGCTGTTGAACAACGGCGACGAGGTGCTCGTGCCGATGCCGGACTACCCGCTGTGGACGGCCGCGGTGAGCCTGTCCGGCGGCACCCCGGTGCACTACCTGTGCGACGAGGGCGCGGAGTGGTACCCCGACCTCGACGACATCGCGGCCAAGATCACCGACCGTACCCGCGCGATCGTGGTGATCAATCCGAACAACCCGACCGGTTCGGTCTATCCGCAGCCGATCCTGGAAGGCATCGTCGACCTCGCCCGCCGGCACGGACTCCTCCTCCTCGCCGACGAGATCTACGACAAGATCCTCTACGACGACGCCGTCCACGTCCCGCTCGCCTCACTCGCGCCGGACCTGCTGTGTCTGACCTTCAACGGCCTGTCCAAGGCATACCGGGTGGCCGGATTCCGCTCCGGATGGCTGCTGTTGTCCGGCCCCAAGCGGCACGCGGCCAGCTACATCGAGGGCCTGAACATCCTGGCCAACATGCGCCTGTGCGCGAACGTGCCCTCGCAACACGCGATCGCCACCGCACTGGGCGGCTACCAGAGCATCAACGATCTGATCCTGCCCGGCGGCCGGCTGCACGCCCAGCGCGACGCCGCGTACGAGGCACTGACCTCGATCCCGGGGGTGACCTGCGTCAAGCCGAAGGGCGCGCTGTACGCGTTCCCGCGGATCGACCCGGACGTGTGCAAGATCGTCGACGACGAGAAGTTCGTCCTCGACCTGCTCCGGAGCCAGCGGATCCTGGTCGTGCAGGGCACCGGATTCAACTGGCACCAGCCGGACCACTTCCGCGTGGTGACCCTCCCCCAGGTCGACGACCTGACCGACGCGATCACCCGGATCGGCGACTTCATCGGCTCCTACAGCCAGTGACCCCACGATGACGCGAGGGCCCGGCGCCGGATGAGCGTCGGGCCCTGCCGCTCAGTCCGAAAGCGGGCGGCCGTTCAGCCCAGGAGCGGGCGCACGGCCAACTTCCGGACATGCGGCACCACCAGTTCGCCGAACGCGGCGGTCTGCTCCAGGTACTGCGCCCGTGACGTGGCCGGCAGGGTCAGCGTCACTCCGGTCACCCCGGCCTCGGCCTGCTCGGTCAGGTCCGCGACGATCGCCTCGTGGTCGATGCCGTCGCCGTCGAACATGCTCATCCCGCGCGGCATGAAGGTGACGTCGATCGGGTCGGTACGGCCCACCGAGGCCGCGTACTCGCGGGCGTAGTCCAGCCGCGCCGCCAGGTCGGCGAGCGTCTCCAGGCCCGGGGTCTTGAGGTACTTGGACGCGCCCGCCGGGGCCGGCATCGGCAACCAGCCGTCGCACAGGTCCACCACCCGGCGGATCGCCCGCTTGCTGTTGCCGCCCACCCAGATCGGGATCCGCGACTGCGCCGGACGCGGGCGCATGGTGTTGCCGCCCACACTCTCCCCGGTCCACGCCGCGCGCATCGCCCGCAGCGCGTCGTCCAGCACGTCGTTGCGGTTCGCGTAGTCGGCGCCCAGCGCGGCGAACTCGGACTCCAGGTAGCCCGCGCCCACACCCAGGATCACCCGGCCGCCGGACAACGCGTCCAGCGAGGAGATCATCTTCGCGGACAGATAAGGATTGCGGTACGCCGGTACGAACAGGTTGGTGTGCAATCGCAGCCGAGTGGTGGCCGCCGCCGCGAAGGACAGCGTGACCATCGGGTCGAGCGTGTGGTGGCCGCCGTGGGCGAGCCACTGGTCGCCGGGGAACGGGTGGTCGGTGGTGAAGACCGCGTCGAACCCGGCGGACTCGGCCGCGCGGGACATCTCCATCACGGCTTCGGCGCTGATCAGATCGGCGCCGGCCTCGACCAGGTGCGTGGGCAGTCCGAGCGAAAGGAACATGGCGGCAACGTAGCAGCGACCTGACGCATCGTCAGTAACCGCTGCCACAACGGTCATCCGCCGTAGGTGGTGGTCGGCGGCTTGGCCGGACCGAGCGCCGCGCGCAGCCACTTGTCGTACAGCGCCTGCCACCGGTCGTTGCTCTTCAGTTGCTCCAGCACGCCGTTGAGGAAGCGCACGAAGTCGGTCTGCCCCTTGGGTATCGCAATGCCCTTGACCTCCTCCACGGCGGTCGGCCCGACCACCTCCAGCCACGGGTCCTGCTCGCGCAGGCTCTCCAGGAGCGACGCATTGGTGTACGCCGCCGCCACCCGGCCCTCCTGGAGCGCGACCAGGCAGTCGGTGCGGTCCGCGACCGCGTACACCCGGGCCTTGGACTCGGCCACCCGGCGCTCGGGCGTGGTGTTCGAGGACACGCACACGTACTGTCCGGCCAGATCGGCCAGGCTCGCCACCTTGCTGCCCTTGGGCACCAAAAAGCGCAGCGCGTCGTCCAGGTACACGCCGGAGAACTCCACCTGTTGCCGGCGCTCGCAGGTGATGGTCATCGCGTCCACGACCATGTCCACCTGGCCCTCGACCAGGACGTCGATCCGGCGACCGGGCGGGATGGTCTTGAACTGGATCCGGTCGGCGTCGCCGAAGATCGCCTTGGAAACCTCGCGGGCCAGGTCGATGTCGAAGCCCTCGAGGGCTCCGGTGCTCGGATTGCGCGCGGCGAACATCCGGGTGTTCTGGTCGACGCCGACCCGCAGCCGACCTCGCTCCTGGATCGCCCGCATGGTCGAACCGGCGGGCATCGCGCCCGCCCGGTCCGGGGTGGTCGGGGTCAGGCTCCGACTCGGATCGCACGGCGGCGCCGGGACCGGTGGCGCGATCACCGGATCGGGCACGCCGACCTCGATCGGCGTGTACCGGGCCGGCGGCTCGGACCGCGCGTCGGCGCCGTCCGACCCGCTCGCCGCGCACGCGGTCGTCAGGAGCACAAGTGCCAGGGCCGCCACTCGACGTGACGCTGCATCAAATCTTATGGGCCACACGGGATGCAGCATCGCAGGTGGGGGCTCGACACGAACGAGGGCGTTCCCTCATCCCGACACGAACGCGACCAGCGATCATCCGGGTCCGCAGGACGGATAGCGTGACCGCACGCGATCGCCCGCGACGCGCCCGTCGACGGAAGGACAACCACCCATGAGTCCCCAGACATTCGCCGAGCTGACCGGCCCCGCAGCGACGACCTTCGACGAGGTGCTGCGTCGCAACCCCGGCGAGCCCGAGTTCCACCAGGCGGTGCACGAGGTGTTGGAAAGCCTCGCCGCGGCGCTCGCCAAGCGGCCCGAACTCGCCGACGCGGCGCTCTTGGAGCGGCTCGTGGAGCCCGAACGTCAGGTGCTGTTCCGGGTGCCGTGGACCGACGACTCCGGTCGGGTCCGGGTCAACCGCGGCTTTCGGGTCGAGTTCAACGGTGCGCTCGGTCCGTACAAGGGCGGGCTGCGCTTTCATCCCTCGGTCAACCTGAGCGTGGTCAAGTTCCTCGGCTTCGAACAGATCTTCAAGAACGCCCTCACCGGGCTGGGCATCGGCGGCGGGAAGGGCGGTTCGGACTTCGACCCGAAGGGCCGCTCGGACGCCGAGGTGATGCGCTTTTGTCAGTCGTTCATGACCGAGTTGTACCGACACCTGGGCGAGCACACCGACGTGCCGGCGGGCGACATCGGCGTCGGCGGGCGGGAGATCGGCTACCTGTTCGGCCAGTACCGGCGGATCACCAACCGGTACGAGTCCGGCGTGCTCACCGGCAAGGGCCTGGGCTGGGGCGGATCGCAGGTGCGCACCGAGGCGACCGGCTACGGCTGTGTGTACTTCCTGGCCGAGATGTTGCGGGTGCGCGGCGACGACCTGGTGGATCGCCGTGCGGTGGTCTCCGGTTCGGGCAACGTGTCGATCTTCGCGATCGAGAAGGCCCGCGAACTCGGCGCCCAGGTCGTGGCGGCGTCCGACTCGGCCGGCTACATCGTCGACGACAAGGGCATCGACCTGGATCTGCTCAAGGAGATCAAGCTGGAGCGGCGCGGCCGGATCGCGGACTACGCGGATCGTGTGCCGCACGCGCGCTACGTGTCGGGCGGCTCGGTCTGGGAGGTCCCGTGCGATGTCGCACTGCCCTGCGCGACGCAGAACGAACTCTCCGGTGCGGCTGCCACGCACCTGGTCAAGCACGGCCTGGCCGCGGTCGCGGAGGGCGCCAACATGCCGTGCACACCGGACGCGGTGCACGTCTTCCGGGCGGCGGGCGTGCCGTTCGCGCCCGGCAAGGCGGCGAACGCGGGCGGCGTGGCCACCTCGGCGCTGGAGATGGCGCAGAACGCGGCACGCACGTCGTGGAGCTTCGCCGACACCGACGCCCGGCTGGGCGCCATCATGCGTGACATCCACGCCATGTGCCTGGAGACGGCCGCCGAGCACGGCCACGAGGGCGACTACGTGCTGGGCGCCAACGTGGCCGGCTTCCTGCGCGTCGCCGAGGCGATGACCGCCTTCGGCGTGGTGTGACCGGGTAGACCCCGCGTCGTTGTCGTCGCCCGACCGTCTTCGCCCGACCGTCGGCGCCGGTCGGGCGACGACGTGCGGTCGACCGGCCGACGGAACACCTGTCGCGCACGCCCTCCGATCCGGGCTCGGCGGGCTCCGCGGCGACGCAGCCGAGCAACGCGTAAAGACGCGGGAACCGCCCTGGAACGGGCGCTCGGGGCGGTCCCGTCGCGGGTTCGGGCGACGGCCTCACCCGGCGGCTTCGCGGCGGGCGAAAATCGTTGGCCGGTCGCCGCTTCCGCTGTTACGTTCGCCGGGTCGCGTCCGCTCAGCGCGGACGTCCGCCCTCATCGGAAATCAGGTGTTGATGCCCCTGCCCGCGCCGAGCGCGCCTCATTCGACCGCGGCCGGATCCGGCGTCGGGAACCCTCCCGACCGCCACTGATCCTCCCGGTGGGCCGCCGGCCTGTCCGCGCCCGCCACGGCGGGCCGTGCCGACGGCCCCTCCCGAGAGCGCTCGGCGCTTCCTTGCTGCCTTTGCTTCCGCCTCCGGCAAGGAGATTTCCGAGTGTCCACCGGCAACCCCAACTCCGGTAAGCAGCACACCGTCCCACCACGCACCGACACCTTCGACTGTGTCCGCTGCGGCCTCACCGTGACCACCGTCGACCCGGCCGGCGGCCGGCGCAACCACTGCCCGAGCTGCCTGCATTCCCGGCACGTCCTCGACCGGGTCGAGGGCGGCCCGTCCGAGTGCATGGCGCGGATGTCGCCGATCTCGATCGCGGTGCTGCGCAGCGGCGACTGGATGATCGTGCACCGGTGCATCCGGTGTGACGAACTGACCTCGAACACGATCGCTCCGGACGACAATCAGCTCATCCTGATTCGGATGGCCGTCCGGCCGCTGGCCCAACCCCCGTTCCCGCTCGAAGTGTTCGGAGAGTGGTGACGGTGGCCCGGCGCAAACCGGCCGGTCGGCGCCCGCAGCGGTACAAGGACGTCACCCACGGGCGGACCGGGCGCGGCGACGCCTTCCGCTGCGTGGGTTGTCGGCTGGACGTGCCGTTGCTCGCGCCCGGTACGGCACATCGCAACCACTGTCCGCACTGCCTCACCAGCCTGCACCTCGACCGCCGCGTCCCGGGCGATCGAGCGGCCGACTGCCGGGGCCGAATGAGCGTGCTGAGCATGTCCGTTCGGGCGGACGGCGAATGGCAGCTGATCCATCAGTGCCAGTCCTGTGGGGCGCTGGGCGCGAACCGGATCGCCGGCGACGACAATCCGCTCGCCCTGATCCGGCTGGCGATGCGCCCGCTGACCGATCCGACCCGCCCGATCCGCGCGTTGCTCACGCTGTAGCGGAACCCGACCGGGTGACCCGGAATCCGGGCCCCGGCAATGGGCGGGTGGGGCGCCGGTCGTGTCGACGTCGACTCGACCGGCGCCCCAGGTCGGGGCCGACGCCGGGGATCGGCTCGACGGACCGGGCGGCCCCGGCGAGCCGACCGGTCCGGACAAGCCGGGCCGGGCCGGCCGCGGTCACTCCATGCCCGTTCGGCCCGGCGACCAGAAGGGCTTGGTGATCACCGAGCGGCGGTCCCACCCGTGGTCGGCGACGAGCCGATCGCGGACCAGCTTGACCGTCTTCGCCTCGCCCGCCACGTAGGCGATGCCCGGCGTCGCCGGCAGTGCCAGCCGGCCGACCGCCTCGGCCGGCATCGTCGAGGAAGCCGCCGACGCGTCGCCGCGGGTCAGCCAGGTGAGCCGCTCGGCGTGCGGCACCGGCAGCCGATCGGCCTCGGTCGCGGTCTCGATCACCCCGTACACGTTCACCGCGGGACCCACCGCCGCGATCATCGCGCCCAGCGCCACCGACGCGGTCTCCTCGCCGACGAACACGTGGTACGGCGCATCCGACCGCAGCACGAAGCGGCCCTCGGGTCGGCCGAACCGGACCCGGTCGCCGGGCCGCGCCGTCCGGCCCCACGCGGCTCCCGGTCCCGGCCCGCCGTCGTGGTCCAGCACGCACAAATCCAGCGTCCCGGCCGCCGGGTCGTTGTCCCACACCGAGTAGGTGCGCAGCAGATTGCCCGCGCCCTGGCGCCAACCGGCCGGCGAGAGCACGTCGTTCACATGCACCCGGACCTGCTGTCCGGGTTGGCAGGCCAGTCCGCGCAACGTGGCGTCGCCGATCCGGATCCGCCGCATCCGGGCCGCGATCGCCTCGGTCTCCACGATCGTGCCGGTCAGGAACACCCGGTCGAGCAGCCGCCCCACCGGCCCGCGTCGCCGACTGGTCACCCGGTTCATGCGGCACCGCCCGAGGCGGCCGGGGCGGCCGAGGCCACCGCGCGATCGCGATAGCCCATCGCGACCACCGCCGTGGCCACCAGCAGCAGGCCGCCCACCACCAGGAAGCCGACCGACATCGCGTCGGTGAACGAGTCCACGACACGCGCGTGTTCCGCGCCCGTGGTCCGGGACAGTTCCGCGGCCGGTTGACCGGAGAACCGGACGGCCAGGATGGTGCCGAACACCGCGACCCCCAACGCGGCGCCGACCTCGCGCGCGGCGGTGTTCAGTCCCGAGCCCAACCCCGACTGGTGGGCCGGGAGTTCGGAGACCACCCCGAAGGACAGCGCGGGCGCGCACAGACCGGTGCCCACCGAGAGGATCAACAGGAATCCGGCGTACACCGCGTACGGGGTGTGGGCGTCCACGCTCGCCATGCACAGCAGCCCGATCCCGATCAGGCTCAGCCCGAGCACCACCACCGGCCGGGTGCCGTAGCGCTGTTGAGCCTTGACCGCGACCTTGGGCGCGAGCGCCATGCCGACCGTGAGCGGGATGATCGCGAAGCCGGTGCGCAGCGCCGAGAAGCCCTTCACGTATTGCAGGTACTGGGCGTTGATGAAGAACAGCGAGAACAGCCCGAAGAAGCTCGCACCGATCCCGAGCACGCCCGCCCGCAGCTTGGCGGACTTGAACACGCGCGGGTCGAGCAGCGGGTGCTCGGCGCGCAGCGCGTGCGACACGAAGCCGGTCAGCAGCAGGGCGCCGAGCGCGAAGCCGCCGATCACATGAGCGGAGCCCCAGCCGAATTCCGGGCCCTCGATGATCCCGTACAGCAGCGCGACCAGGCCGGTGATCAGCAGTGCGGATCCGATCGGGTCGAGCACGGCCGGGTGGGTGGCGGTACGCGGGGTGACCCACTGGACGACCGCGGCCAGCACCGCGGCCAGGGGGACCATGATCCAGAACAGCCCCTGCCAGGGCAGGTACTCCTGGACCAGACCGCCGCCCACGTTGCCGAGCAGACCGCCCAGGCCGACCGCCAGGGTCCAGGACGCCATCGCCTGCGGTCGGCGTTCGGCCGGGAAGACGTGCATCAGGATGGACATGGTCGCGGGCATGATCAGCGCGGCACCCGCGCCGGAGATGCCGCGGCCGGCGATCAGCGTGGCCGAGTCGGTGGCGAGGGCGCTGACCGCGGCGCCGGCGGCGAACACGCCGAGCCCGGCGAGCAGCGCGCCCTTGCGACCGTAGCGGTCACCGAGGGCGCCGGCGGGGATCAACAGTCCGGCGAAGACGATCACGTAGGCGTCGACGATCCACAGGATGCTGTCGGCGGACGGGTGCAGCCGGGACGCGGCCAGTTGCGGAATGGCCAGGTTGATCGCGGCGACCATGCTCTGCGCGACCAGCACGCAGGCGCACATCGCGATCAGTACGGCGCGCGACGCACCGGCGCGACCGGGTTCGGCGCCGCCGGCGCGATGCGCCGGCGCGGCCAGGACAGGCGTGGACATGGGTCCCCCAGGAAGAGCCGACTGACGGAAGAGGAAGGGGTGATGCGGGGAACTGCGTGTCCGGACCCCTTCACCGTAGGCTGGGACGTCGAGTGACTCCAGTGCATGTTTTGCATGGGAAGGATGCGTGTGACGCAATCGGGAATCGACCTCAACCTGCTCACCGCACTGGACGCGCTCCTGGAGGAGTGCAGCGTCTCCGGCGCGGCGCGGCGCATGCACCTGTCCGAGCCCGCGATGAGCCGTACCCTCGGCCGGATCCGCAAGGCGCTGGGCGATCCGGTCCTGGTCCGGGCCGGCCGCTCGATGGTGCCCACTCCGCACGCACTGGCCATCCGGGCCGAGGTGCGGATCATCGTGGAACGCGCCCAAACCCTGTTCAGCACCGCCGGCGAGGTGGATCTGCGCACCCTGTCGCGCACCTTCACCGTACTCGCGCACGACGCCTTCACCGCGGCGTGCGCCACGCCGCTGTTCGAGCGGGCGGCGCGGGAGGCGCCGGGGGTGCGGCTGAAGTTCCTCGCGGAGAGCTACGTCGACACCCCGGCGCTGCGCGAGGGGGTCGCCGACCTGGAGGTGGGCGTGATCGACACCGTCTCGCCGGAGGTGCGCACCGAGCACCTCCACAACGACCACATGGTCGCGTGCGTCCGGGTCGGTCACCCGCTGCTGAACGGTCGGTGCACCGCCGAGCGGTTCGCCGCCGCCGAGCACCTGATCGTCTCGCGCCGGGGCAAGCTGCACGGACCGGTCGACTCCGCGCTGGCCGAACTGGGCCTGACCCGACGGGTGGTGGGCACCGTCCCGACCTTCCCGTCCTCGCTGTTCATCCTCCGGGCCGGCGACCTGGTCGGCTTGGTCGCGAACCAACTCACCACGATGGTCGAGCAGATGGGGCTGCGCACGTTCGAGGTGCCGTTGGACCTGCCGCCGCTGCCGATGGGCCTGGCCTGGCATCCGCGCAACGACGCCGATCCGGGGCACGCGTGGCTGCGCCGGTGTCTGCGCGACGCGATGACGACGTTGACCCGGTGAGCGAGCGCGAGTCCCGGCCGGGTCAGCCGTCCAGCTTCATCAGTTCCACTCGGGTCCCGTCCGGGTCGGCCAGGAAGACCAGTTCGGTCGAGCCGGTGTCGCTGCGCAGACTGGCCCGCGTGTCGGCCAGCAGCGTGCCGCCGTGCGCGACCAGGCGCGCCGCGGCGGCGTCCACGTCCTCGACGATGAAGGACAGGTGGGTCAGCCCGAGTTGGTTGCGCCGCCGCGACGGCTCGCCCAGCGGGTCCGGCGAGGTGTAGTGCAGCAGTTCCACGACCATGCCCGCCTTGGCGATCATCTGCGACACCAGGCGCACATCGCCCTCGACCTCCAGGGTGTGGGCGACCTCGTTGCCCACGTCGTAGCGCACCACCGGAGCGAAGCCCAGGCCGTCGCAGTAGAACCTCAGCGCCCGGTCCAGATCGGTGACACACAGACCCAGGTGGGACGCGTTGTAGCTGATGGCCTCGGACATGGTGCGACTCCCGGCTTTGCTGACGGTGCGTCAGGTCGGTTGGTGCCCGCACGCTAGCAACGGCGGGCACAATGATCCACCGTCGTATCCGGCCCGCCCGCGCGCTGCGGCCCCACCCGATGCCGATCCGCGCAGTGCCGATCCGCCGGTCCCGCCCCGCGCGCCCCCGCCGCTCCGCCGTGCCCCGCTCAGTCGGTGACCAGGTCGCCCTCCAGCACCGTGACCGCCCCTCCCGACAGCCGCACCCGGTCGCCGACCAACTCCACGCCGACCGTGCCGCCGCGCGCCGACAGTTGCGCGCCGTTCATCCGCCTGCGGTCCAGGCGCGGCGCCCAGTACGGACCGAGCACGCAGTGCGCCGAACCGGTGACCGGATCCTCGGCGACGCCCACCGAGGGGGCGAACACGCGCGAGACGAAGTCGGCCCGACCCTCGCCCGCGGCGGTGATGATCAGCGCCCGGTACGGCAGCGCGGCGATCATCTCCAGGTCCGGGACCACCGCCCGTACGGCCGCCTCGGACGCCACCTCGACCAGCAGGTCGTCACCACCCGCGGCCACCCGGATCGGCTCGACCCCCAGGGCCAGACCCAGGTCGGCCGGTACCGGCACCTCGCGCGGCGGCAGCGCGGGGAAGTCCAGGAGCACACCGGAACTGTCCAGGGTCGCGGTGAGCACCCCGCTGCGGGTCGCGAAGCGGATCCGCGAAGCGCTCGCCAGGCCCTGCCCGAACAGCACGTGCGCGGTCGCCAGGGTCGCGTGCCCGCACAGGTCCACCTCGGTCTGCGGGGTGAACCAGCGCAGCGTGAAGTCCGCGTCGACGCCCGCCGCGGGCACCGCGAACGCGGTCTCGGAATGCCGCATCTCGGCCGCGACCGACTGCATCCAGGCGACGTCGTCGGCATGCGCGGAGTCGGGCAGACACACCCCCGCCGGATTGCCTCGGAACGGTCGATCGGTGAACGCGTCCACGATAAAAATCCGCATGCCGGTCACGGTACCCGGCGGTGTCGAACACGGGGACGTACCCACGACCACCCGAACCACACGGCGCCGCCGAACGTGAGCGTGCCCAGGCCCACCAGCAGCCACGGCCACCAGCTGAGGTCCACCCGTTCGTCGCCCCGATAGAGCAGGTCGTCGCCGGACACCTCCGGTCGCAGTTCGAGCCGGGTGTTCGGCAGGTGCTCCTTGAACGACTCGGCCAGCGGCGTGTGCACCTCGCCGACCACGCGCGCCCTGGCCTCGTAGTGGCCGGCGTCCGCCCACATGCCGTCGGTGCGGTGCGTACGCGCGGCGAGGTTGACCGAGAAATAGACCGGTCGACCCGGCGACAACAACGGCGCGCCGTCCTTGAGGCCGACCACCCCGACGCCGTCCACCCGCAGCCGGGTGACCTGGAGCGGGACCCGGGTCGTGGTCGCGACCAGGCGCAGGCACAATTCGCGGCCCGAGGACAGGTCGAGCCGGGTGTTCGGCGGCACCGGTTGGAACGTGCGGCAGTCCAGCGCGTCCGGCTGCTCGGCCGGCGGCATCAACCACGTCGCCTGCACACCCCGGTCCCGGTCCGCCGCCACGATCCGGGCGGCGCTGCGCAGTTGCAGACCGGTTCGGGCCTGGGTCAGGCCGGCGCCCGGGTCGGCCGGGTTGTCCCGCAGGACGCGCGTGTCCGACAACACCCGTTGCAGGGCCGGCCCCGCGCTGCTGTCGCTCGCCAGCGGGATCGCGAAGCCGGTGACCGTGCGACCCTCCTCGCCGAGCCGGTCGAAGTCCTTGCGCAGGTCCGGGCCGACCGCGTCGCGGGCCGCGTCCGAGAGCAGCAGCACCCCGTTCACCGAGTTCGGCGCGGAGGTGCGCAGTACGGTCAGCGCCCGGTCCAGCGCCGCATGCAGATCGGCGGGCTCCGATGCCCGAGTCGACGGCGGGGTGCCGGCCGAGCCGCCCTCCGGCGGATCACCGGCCCGCGGGGCGGGCAACCGCGCGGCCATCGCGGCCGGATCGGTGACCGGTTCGAGGCCGTTGCCGTACTCGGTCGCGGTGCCGTCGAAGCTGATCAGCGAGACCCGGTCGGACGCAGTGAACCGGCCCAGGAACGCGGTCATCGCGGTCTTGACCGCGGCGTAGCGACCGGTGCGGTTCATCGACTCCGAAGCGTCGACCAGGATCACGTAGTTCGCGCCCTCGCGGTCCGCGCCCAGGCTCGCGATCAGCCGCTCGGCGCCGTACGGATCTGCCGGCTCGGCACCGACCGCCGCCGGCCGCGCGGCCGCCGCCGAGTCGTGCGCGGGCACCGCGGCCCACAGCGCGATCAGGGTCAGGACCACCGCGACGGCGAGCGCCCGCGGCCCCTCGCCGTGTTTGAGCGCGGCCCGCAGTTGTTTGAGGTGTCGGCGGAACGCGTCGAACTCGTCCTGTTCGCGCTCGACGATCAGCAGTGCCGCCTCCGGCCCCCAGCTGTGCGCGGCGATCAGCACCCGAATCGCCCGCAGTTCCTCGCGTGCCTGCGCCGGGGTCGGCCCGCGGGCGGTCAGTTCGCGTTCCAGATGGGGCAGCAGCAGGTCGCGCTCGCGGTCGCCGGCGCCGTGCCACCAGCGGCCGACCTCGCGCACGTACAGGTCGCGGCGCGCCCGGGCCGGACCGTCGACGATCTCACCCGCCCACACCCGGGCCGCCGCTTCGGCGTCCGCCCCGAGCAGCGCGTCGCGGAACCAGCCGCTCGCGGCGCGCGCGGCCAGTTCCGGGCGGGCCCGGGCGACCGCCGCCCACCACTCGTTGTCCAGACCGGGCAGTTCGGCCAGGCGGGGGTCGGCGAGTACCGCGTCCGCGACCGCGGCGGTGACCGCGGGATCGCCGGAGCGGACGAGTTCGCCGAGCAGTTCGGCGGTGACCGGCACGGCACGCAGCAGCGCGGCGATCCAACCGGCGAACCGCCCCTCGGCGACCGGCTCGTGCCGCAGCGCCAACAGGTCCGCCGCGACGTACGGCCCGTCCGCGGGCGCGCCGCCCAGCGCGAGCCGCAGCACGTCGGCGCGTACCCGGGCGGCGACCGGGGCCTGGGCACCCAGCGGGGTGCCCAGGAGGGCGGCCAGGCCCTGTGCGGCGGGATCCGCGCGGCGGTCGGTGAGCGGGACCAGGGTCGGCCACAGGTCGTGCAGGACGGCGGCGATCGTCGCGGAGTCGGTGTGCCCGGCCAGGCGCAGCGTGAACACCGCCTCGGCACTCGGTATTTCGGCCGTCCGCAGGCGCTCGCCCGCCAACAGCGCGTACGGCGCGAGCCATTCGGGCGCGCGATCGTCCCACGGCCGAATCACCTCCAGCCACGCGCGCAGATCCGCGCCCGAGGTGTCCAGGAGCCGGCGCAGCACCACCGGGTGGTTCCACAGCGCGTCGTAGAGCGCGGGCACGTCGGTGGTCGGCGCCGGGCCCAACAGTCGGCACAGGTCGGCGATCAGCGCCTCGGGCGAGACCGAACCGGCGTCGACCCGGCTCGCGCCGTCCGCCGCCGGGTCCGCGCCGCGCGGGGCTCGCGGTTCGGTGCCGGCGGGCGGGGTGGCGCCGGCCAGCAGCGGTGGCACCGGGCCCAGCAGGACGTGCACGAGCCGATCGCCTCGCCCCGCCGCCACCGCCGTGTTCCAGCCGACCGCCAACCCCGCCGGCCGGGCCCGCAGCGCGGCGGCCATGTCCCGGGTCACCTCGTCGCCGTCCTCCGCGCGCCAGCGCTCGGCGATCGGGGCGGCCAGCGTGGTGTCCCCGCTCAACAACCGGTCCAGCGCGGACGCGGGACGTGCCTCGATCGCGGGCGCCCGCGCGGCGGGGCCGGCCGCGGCGGCGCCCACGAACTCGGCGGCCGAGCGCCGCGTATCGACGCCCTCGCCCACCCCGGCGGCCCGCGCGCCCGCCTCGGCGAGCAACCCGAGCAGGTGATCCCCGGCGGCGGGCATGCCGGGTTCGTGCAGCGTCGCGAGTGCGGCGATCAGCGGGTCGAGCCCGACGCGGCGGCGCAGCGTGGTCAGTTCGCCCAGATAGGCGCGGGCCGCGGGCAGATCGGGCAGATCGGGCATGCCGTCCAGGGCGACCCGCACCGTGCCAGGGGCGGGCACCCGGCCGAAGGCCAGCCGCGGTCGCAGTCGTCCGGTGGAGCCCATCGAGGTGGCGAAGCGCAGCCCGGCGCGGCAGCCGTACGGCAACAACGCGGCCACTCGGTCCAGGAGTTCCAGTCGGCCCCGGGTGTCCAGGCGGTCCGCGCCGGTGATCACCACCGGGCCGGCCAGGACCGCCGCCGCGACGCCCGCGAGCCATCCGAAGTCGCCCGCCCGAACACCGACCTCGGCCGGCGAGCCGGGCAGCCGGACCCGCAGCGGTCGCTCCCGGTCGGTGGGCAGTTCGATGCCGCGAAAGGCCAGCCACAGCGCGGTGTAGCCGGCCGTGGCGGCGGCGATCTCGGCGTACGGCGCGGTGAAGTAGCGGACGCCGTCCGCATCGCGCAGGGTCATCGCGACGAACGGGTCCTCGCGTCCGGTGCTGGTCAGTCCCACCCACCCGGGCGGCGCGTACTCGTCCAGGGTCGGTCGCACCAGCCGCTCGAAGTGTGCCCGTCGTTCCGGCCCCGCGCTGCACGCCGGCACCCGACCGTCGTGGTACCAGGCCCAATGCGCCCGCAGCGTGCCCGCGGTCTCGCGAGGGCGGTCGTGTCGGTCGGTCGCGTCCACGTGAGCCTTTCTGTGCGCGGGGTGGCGGTCGGGGCAGGGGCCGGTCCGGTCTTCCGGGGTTCAGCCGGGCGGCTGGGGTGTCGTCGGACGAAGGGACAGTGGTGGTTTCGCCGATTTCGGTTGTTCCCCGTCAACGGTCGATGTGACCCCCTCGGGGTCCACGTTCTGCGGATGCTCCTCGACCCGTGCGCAGTGCTCCGGCTCCTCGCTCGGCGTGTCGTCCTCGGGTCGTTCGAATACGAAATTCGGTCGATACGGCGCCGAGTCGCTGTGCTCGACCGGTTCCGGTCGGCGGCGCACCCGGACACAGACGCCGTACAGCATGGTGCTCTCGTCGATGCTCAGGCGCCGCCGGGCCGTGCTCGTACGGCCCTCGTGTTCGTGTCGTGCGGTGATGGTCACCCCGCGCCCGGCTCGGGGCCGGCGACCCCGGGCCAGGAAGGATGTGGTGGCGCCCTTGATCGGCGCGTCCCTGTCCCACTCGTGGCGCATGCCCCGGACCCGCCATGCGGCGGCATCGGGGAACTCGGGCCTCGTCTGCTCCCCCAGGCTCAGTTCGATGGACACGCCCTCGGGAAACACCCGCCAGTACGTGGTCGCCGCCGCCGCCGTGAGCGCGAGTGCGAGCACGATCCAGGCCCACACCGACCAGGTGACCGAACCGCGCACGCTCCCGGTGTAGTCGAGCCCACCACCCAGCAGGTCGGGAGCCACGTACGGACCGTCGGCCCGCAGGAGGTCGGCGAATTCGGCGGCCCGGGTGGCCGTCACGGTGCCGCGCAGCCTGGTCGCCGCCGCGTAGCCGCGGGAGGTGCCGAACGAGTCGGATCGGGTGCGGTCGGGAGCCCGGAGTTCGACCAGGACGTGGCGCGGGATGCCCGGTTCCAGCGTGATCGGCATGTGCGGCAGTCCGCGGTCCAGCTCCGGGTCGCCGGTGTGCAGTTCGGCGACGGTCACCCGGATGTGCCGAGCGCTCGATGTCAGGGTCAGGCACAACACGGTGGGCGCGGACAGGTCGACCGGTTCGGCCGGGGCCTGGGAATCGGCACAGTCGGCGGCATCGGGGGCCACGCCACGCGCGTGTGCGGGCCCCGGTCCGAAGCCGGCCCGGACCGCCGCGCCTTGATCCGAGCGCACCAGCGCGACGCCCTTGCGCTTGCGCGCGTCCTGTTCGAGGTCGCGCAGCCGGGCGGCCTGTTGGCTGACCGTGCCGCTGAGCGTCTGCGCCTTGGGCAGCACCTCGGCGATCAGGTCGACACCGCGTGCGTTCTCGCCGAGCGGCAGCGCGTAGGCGCCGATCGGTCCGCGCCGCTCGACCGCCTTCGCGTACTCCTGCCGCAGCGTCGCCCAACCGGGCGACTTGGCGTTCGCGAACGCCGGATTGCCCGGCGCGTACAACTGGGCGTCGGTGAGCACCACGATCGCGGTGGGCGGCAGGTACCCGGCCGTGAGCCGGTCGTCGGCGGCGATGATCTCGGACACCGACACCATCGCGGCGCCGAAGTCGCTCTCGGTGTCGTTCGGCTTGGGCAGCGCGGCGAGGAAGTCCGCGATCGCCTTGTCGCCCTGCGGTGCCTTGGTCAGCGGCAGATGGGTGGTGGTCTTCGCGCCGAACCTGATCACCGAGATCCGGTCGTTGGCGGGCATCGCCGACAGGAAGTCCTTCAGGGCCGTCTTGGCCGCGTCGTAGTTGCCGTCGTCCAGCATCGAGGTCGAGACGTCGAGCACGACGTAGAAGTCGGCCGGTTGGGTATCCGCGCCCAACTCGTCGAGCAGTTGCCCGGTGGCCGCGGCCGGGTCGGTGGTCCGCGGGTCGTCCGACCGGCGGGCGGCGGGCGTGGCGGGCGCGCACAGCAGCACGAGCAGGAGTGCCGGCAGGCCGAGCAGGAGCAGCCGAGTTCGACGCGAGGCCCGGCGCATGTGGCTCGACGCGGATCGGGGTATCGACGCGGACCGGGGTACGGATGCGGATCGGGACAACGGTCACCCCTCCTTGGCCGTGCTCGTGGCACGCATCTCCAGGATCGGCTCGACGATCCCTTGCGGGCGCGGCCGGCCCTCGCAGCGCTTCCGGTCCGAGGTGACGTTGCGGCAACTTTCCGGGTCGATCCGCTTGTGCTCGGGGCTGCGAAAGCCGGCCGAGCTGGTCGCGTAGTAGCGAATCCGGGCGAAGTATCGGGCCAACAACTCGGGCAGTTCGGCCGCCCCCGCTCCGAACTTGCTTCTCGGGTCGCACAGCCAGTGGAAGAACGCCTCGGGGTCGCGCACCCGGACCCGGCCGTGTCGATCCAGCTCTGCCCACGCGCCCGACCTGGCCTCGCTGAACACGCGCTCGTGGTCGATCTTGGAGATACACACCGCCAACTCGATCGGCAGCCGGTCGACGTCCTTGGTCCGGTTCTGCTGATAGGCGATCGCTCCCCGGAGCAGACGTCGCAGGTCGTCGAACCAGTCGACGTCCTCGCAGGTCGGGTCGAACAGCAGGATCAAGCCGGTACGGGTGTTCAGATCGGCCTGCACCGCCTGGTAATCGGAGCCGGTCGGGGTCGGCAGTTCGCGCACGGCGGCCACGAATCGGGTGCGGTCGGCGAGCCCGCGCAGCAGCCGGAGGCGCGGGCGGCGGCGGAACAGGAAGCGGTACTCCTGTGGCTCGGGCGACCACGTCGGGAACGCGTAGGGTTCGGACAGCATGGCCCGAGCCTTCTCCTGGAGCTCGAAGGTGGCCTGGTCGCCGGCACGGACCCGCCAACCCGGGTTGTGCTGCTCCGAGTTCCGACCCTGTTCGACCCGTCGGCAGGACTCCTCGGCGGCCTCCTCGACCATCGCGAGAAAGGTGGTCCGGCCCGAACCCGGCGCGCCCCACAGGGCTATGCGCTTCTCCGGGACGGTGCCCACCGGCGGATACCCGGTCGTATGCCCGACCACAAGGTCGGCCACGCTGTCGGTGGCCGCCTCGACCACTTCGCCGGCCGCGTTCTCGATCGGGTCGCTCATCAACGGTCCTCCCTCGGCCCGGCCGGGTCCGCCTCGGGCCGGGCGACCAAGTCGAGCAGCAGCGGCGGTCCACCCGCGTCGGTGGCCGCGACATGACCGAAGCGCAGCAGATCCGCGGGCTTGCTCCGACCCAGGGTGAAGCACCCGCTCGCACCCAGCAGATGCCATGCCTTCATGGTGCGTCGACGGGCCGAGGGCTCCAGCGAACGCGGGTACCCGGGGTCGTCGGTGACCAGCATGTGTCGTACCGGCCGGGCGGCCTGATACGCCATCAGGTCCACATCCCAGCGGTAACCGCCGTGCGCGCGAGCGGGGTCCAGGCCCGCGACATAGGGATGTGGGCCGCGTCGACCGACGGTGAGCACGAGGGTGGGCCGGTGCGACGACCAGGCCAGCCTGTTCCCGCGCAACAGCGCACACACCCGCTCCAGGGGTGCGGCATAGGGATCCACGATCGGCGAGCCGGTCCACTCCGCGATCGCCTCCCGGGCCGCGGCCGGGTCGGTGAAGTCGACGCGGTGAAGTGGATCGTGGCCGGCTCGCCAGGGTTGCGGGTGGTCGTGGTAACCCACCACACAGGCTCGGCCCCAGCGCGGATCCTCGTTCGGGGGATCCGCCGCCGTCAGCAACAGCGCCCGGACCAGATCCAGTCGGGCCCGCGTCCGGTCGGGCTCGCCGCCGAGTTCGACCGCGCACAACAGGTCACAGGTGGTCTGCTCACGCGGCCACCACGGCCGCTGCGTCACCGGCCCGCGCGCCGCAGGCGCGACCGGACGAAACTCCGCGGGTTCCTCGGCCACCTCCCAGGCGGCGCCGTGCCCGGAGGCGAACTCCACCCGACCGGGCGCGGGCATCCGTATCGCGAAGCGAACCTCACCCGGCGGGGCGATCACCTTGACCCGCGCCATCTCCGGCCACTCGTGCGCGTGCGTCGAGTCGGCGACCACAAGCGCCACGTCGTGCCCCTCCCCCGCCTCGCCGCGCAATGCCAACGTGATCTCGGCGAGCGGCGCGGCCTCGGCACCGGGAATGGCGCCGCGTCCGAGCAACACGTCGTGCCGCTCCCGACCCGGCTCGTTCGCCCGTGGGTCCCCGCTGACCAGGTGCACGGCATGCCGAACCGGGACGTCCAGGGCCAACTGCTCGACCAGCAGCGGAAGTGCGGTCTCCTCGGCGGCGAACGGGCCGCCGCGCAGCACCGCGGCGGGCGGCAGCGCCTCGTGCACGATCTCGGCCGCGAGCGCACACCAGCTCCAGTCCGGGCGCCGCTCGACCAATACGAAGGCCCATGCCTGCTCCGCGAGATCGGCGGCGCCCTCTCGCAACTCGGCCAGTGCCCGGCCCCAGTTGTCGCGCAGCATGTGCCGCGCCCGCGGACCCAGCGCCTGTGGAGCCTGCTCCGTGCCCAAGGCGGGCCTGCGGCCCACTCCGCCGGCCAGGGTCAACTCCCGGGCCGCGACGTTCTTCGGCAGCCACGGCACCACCGTCCGCCATTCCTGGCGGACCCGGTCCTGCGCCGATGCCCGGACGAAGCCGAAATCGTCGAGCCGCACCCACTGAGTGGACAGGTGCCGCGTGCCGATCTCCAGGAACAGCACCATGTCCAGTTCACCCGCGGTCATCGCGGTGAGCAGGGTCAGCGCCGCAGCCCGACCGGACGGAGCGGCGGATTCGGCGGCCGGGAACGCGATACCGGGCCGCATCGGTCCGAACCTGACCAGCTCGGCCAGGTCGTCGGGCACGCCGGTGTGCCCGCGCGCGTGCGCCACCCGGATCGCGGCGGCGTGGTCGAACGCCCGCGCGGCGTCCCGATAGGCGGTGGGTCCCGGCGCAGGGGGCGGCCAGCCACAGGTGGGGCAACGCCCGGTGGGCGCGAGCAGGCCCCAGCAGACGGGACACACCACCTCGGCGACTCGGTCCTGGTCGCTCACCGCATCCGAACCCGTCGGACGGCCCGCCCCGATCCGCTCATCCGTCGCTGAACCCCCGGCACGAATCCCCCTGTTCGTCCCATTCGGCAAGCCCGGCGCAAGGCTCGCCGACGGTGGAACCACACTCGCCGCCGACCGCGGCGCCGGCCGGGCAGGCCGGCTCGCGGTGACGACCACTTACCCGCAGTGGCCGATCGTAGTCCCGGGCGTGGCCGAGTCGTGGCGTTTCCCGCGGGTTGTGATCGCACCTTGGCGTGCGTCATCCGCGCCGGTCAGTCGACCACCACCGGCTCGTGCAGTGCGGTCACCTTCCCGTCGAGGCCCGCCAGGATCAGTTGCCCGTACGCTCCGCCGGCCACGGACACCCCCGTGGTGGAACGAATTTCGGCCAACCGACGGCCGGTGTCCGCGTCGTAGGTGCGAATCCCTCCGGCGGCGCCGGCGACATGCAGGAGCGGGCCGACGACGGTGACCCGCAGATCGGGTTGCGGCTCGTCGGCAGCGCGCCAGACCACCTCGCCGGTCGCCGCGTCGAGCGCGTACACGAACCCGTCCGCGGTCGCGGCCAACACCCGCCCACCCGCGAGTTGCGGCGCGGTCAGCACCCCACCGGCGAGTTCGGCGGCCCACGCGACGTCCCCGGTGTCCCAGCGCAGGGCGGTGACGCCACGCAGCGCGAGCGGAACGTACACCCGTTCGTCGTCCGCCGCCGGGGTGCCGTGCACGGCTCCGGGCAGCCGCGTGATCCAGCACTCCTCGTGCTCGCGACCCGCACGCCAGGCCCGCACGCACCCACCGCGTTCGAGCACCGCGAGCCGACCGTCGCCGGCGCACACGCCCACCGGCTCGCCCGGTGCGGCCGACATCCGGGCGCGCGCTCCCGCGTGCGGATCGCCGAGCACCGTGACCGCGCCGTCCAGGGTCGCCACGAGCACGGCGTCCGTGCCGACCGGTGCCATCGCCACGACGGCGCCCGCTCCGGCGGGGACGAGGGATTCCCGCCGGGTCAGGGTCGTCGGGTCGAACCGGTGCACCCGGCCGGACTTCCCGCCCACCCACAGGACTCCGGGCGTGACGACGGGCGCACACGGTACTCGTTCGCCCACCTCGGCGGTGTGCCGGGACATGCCCGTCATCGAGTCGATCACCACCAACCCGCCCGCCGTGTCGAGCACCACGACCAGCCCGTCCAGCGAAATCGGACGCGCTCGGACCGGCTGGTCCATCGATCGGGTCCACCAGTGGGTGATGTCCTTGCGCCGCCACAACATCGGCCCGTCGGCTCGGGCTTCCAGGCGTTTCGCGATCTGTCGGTAATCGGGTCCCAACTGGTGCAGCAGGGCCGCGCCGACCCGGGCCAGCGGGCGGCTGTGCGGGCCGATCAGGCCGACCGGGAGGGGCTCGCGCGCGGTGAGCAGGTCGTGGAAGTCGAACTCGACCCGCCCGAGTCGCTCGTCCATGAACCGGGCGACGCGAAAGTACACCTCCAGAGCCGACTGCCGGCTCATCCCGCTCAGCAACGTCTCGCGAACCCCCGCGTCCAGGTCGTACAGCACGTCGTCCGCTCTCGCCTCGGCCACCCGGTCGCGGGAGGGGACGAGCAGGCCGCTGAGGAACACCTCGGCGGCGAACGCCGGATCCTCCACCTCGAGCACCGACGATTGCACCACGCGTACCGTGGCGAGACTGATCGGCGCGGCGGCGAGCCTGCCGAGCAGTTCGACGGCGGTCGCGGACGCGCCGGCCCGGAATTCGGCGAGCCGCGCCGCCGGCGTGCGGGCGTCCTCGGGTGGTACGGACACCGGGTCCGCAAGGTCGGCCCGGCGCCTCGGATCGAGCACCCACGCGGAGTTGGCGAACTCCCGACCGCGTTCGTCGGTGACCATCCGTGTCCAGCGGGAAAGCTCGCTCCACCGGCCGGACCGCCGATCCGGCGCGTCGCCCGGTCGCAGGCCGTCCGGATGCACGCCGATCACCGGGATCGCGACCCGTTCGTGCGAGTACGTCCAGCGCTTGCCGTGTCGGAGCCGAAAGGCCGACCGGCGCGCCGGGCCCGTGCCCTGGCTGCGAAAGACGACCGGGGTCAGCGGGACGCGTGAGCGTTCCCACCAACGTCGGGGCAGCAGGTTCACGAACACGACCGGTCCCTGCTTCGCCCAGGTCGCCAGCATCGCCGCCGTGCCCGGATCCGACCACGCGCGACCGACGCCGTCGCTGATCACCATGATGATCCGCCGGCCGGTGACGCCTACGGGCGCGGCGCTGCGACTGGTGGTGCCGATCGGCGTGCGCAACACCGCGCGGCCGTCGACCTCGGTGTCCAGCGACCAGCTCCGCACCGCGCGAAAGGTGCCGTTCCCATCGAGCAGCCGAGCGAACTCGGCCAGCAGTCGGCGCCACGGGTCGATCGAGGCCGCGCTGTCCACGACGAGGGCCAGTTCGAACCAGCGCTCCCGGGCCGGGGCGAGGATCGGCACGATCAGGTCGGTCAGCGCGGCGTGTTCGGCGGTCGCGTCCTCGTCCAGGACCACCGAGTTCGGCGCGGCGCCGAACTCGCGCAACCGACGCAGCAGGCGCGCCAGTTCCAGCCGATCAGGGAGCACGAACGCGGCCGGCGCGGGTGCTTCGCCGAGCCACTCGGGCACCCGTAACCCGGGAACGCGCGAGCCGATACCGCCGGCCGGCCCGACCTCGGTGGGCACCAGGGTGTAGCCGGAGTCGCAGGCCGGACCCGTGGGCTTCGTGGAAAGGCCGAAGTCGTCGATCGAGCCCGGCTGATCCGTGGAGTACCCGGAGCCGGTGGCCCGGTCCCGGCCCCGCATCGACTGCGCCGGTGGGTCGACCCCTTGCTCGTCCGCCGTGTCCGGAGCCGATTCGGTCACCGATCCGGAGTCGGCCGGCGGGGCGACCGTCGGCCGCGGCAGGACCGAGGGCGGACCCGCCCGGATCCCCGGGAATCGCTCGTTCGGAGCGCCGACGACCGCGCGCATCCAGGCCCAGTCCAGCAGCGAGTCGACGGTGACCTTGTCGGGGTCCGCTTCGGCCACCGCTCACCCCTCGTTCAGGTCGTGGAACAGGAGGGCGGCCAACAGGTCGTTGTCCAACGAGTGATCGGCGTGATCGGGTCGGTTTTGGACCTGGGACCGGAACTGGAGGGCGTTGAGGAGTTGATCGGGTGGGAATAGGCATCCGTCGTTCCGGTTCGCCCTGTCCAGATAGTCGTCCAGCAGGCGTTCGTCGATCTGCACTCGCTCGTCCAGCCTGCTTCGGGCGATCCGCAGCAGCACGTCCCGCTGCGGCAGTTCGAGATGCAAAGGCACGCAGCGCCGTCGAAACGCCGCCGAAAACGCGCGCTCGCCGTTGCTGGTGAGAATGACGATCGGAAAGGCGGCGCACTGGACCAGGCCGTTGCGTACCTCGACCCGATCTCCCGAATCACCGTCGTACGGGGTCACCCGCGCGGTGTCCAGCCCGACTCGACGAAGCTCGGGAATCTCGAAGCCACCCGTCTCGAAGACGTGTAGGAGGTCGTTGGGCAGGTCGACGTCGCCCTTGTCGATCTCGTCGATCAGCAACACGCGCGGTCGGGGTCGGCGCAACAGGGCGTCGCCGAGCGGGCCGAGTCTGATGTATGTGCCGATGTCGTCGCCGGCGTCCCGACCGCCGTCCACACCGGCGTCCCGGGCGGTGTCCGGGCCGGTGTTCCTCCCGGTGGTCGTGCCGGTGACTCCCCGCACGCCGTTCAGGCGCAGATTCATGTCGTGGAGCCGACCGAGCACGTCGTACTCGTACAGACCTTCACGCAAGGTGGAGCGGCTCGTTATCCCCCAGCGGAGCACCGGGCCCAGTTTCAGGCGCGTGGCGATGCTCTTGGCCAATGTGGTCTTGCCGGTGCCGGGGTTCCCGGTCACCAGGAGCGGGCGGCGCAGGTAGATCGCGGCGTTGACCAGGTTGTACACCATCGTGTCGCCGTAGAACTCGCCGGAATACGGCTCGCCGCGTCGATCACCGGGCAGCTTCGCGTCGGCTGCGACATCGGGCCCGGTGTCGTTCGTGCCGAAGCTGCGCCAGGGTGGTGGATCCGGGAGCGTGATCAAAGCGGACTCGGGTCCCGACGCGGCATCGTGGCCGATGTCGCCGCGATAGACCCACCACGGCGCGGGCGTGATGTCGGGCTCGGCGACTCTCGCGGCGTTCGCATCCGGTACCGACTCAACCATGCTGTGTCCCCTTCTCCACCAAGACGCTGTCCAGCCGTCCCGTACCCGCCCACGGACACCAGCCCGGATCGTCGAAGAGGAGCACGACTCGTTGCGGTGACGGTCCACCGTCACCAAGGGTGCGCCGCAGGCGCGACACGACGGAAGGCAATCGGCTGAGCTTGTGGTCCTCCGCCTCCAGCATCCGGTGCAGGAGGTTGCCCACGGCACCACCGGGGCACGGGTCGTTCGCGCCGTTCGCACCGGTACAGCCGCCGGTACACGTCATCCCGTGCGTCCACACCAGCGCCCATTTTCCGCGCCCGAGTTCGTACTCGACCGTCCCGCGCCCGCCGGGGCCGGGCTCCCACCGGTAGTCCTGGAGAAACCCGACGGCCTCTCGGCCGCAGAGTTCGAGGCGGTTGCCGCAGCGATGTCGATTCAGGTGCGACAGCGCGGAACCCGAGCGCAGCTGTACCGATTCGGTCCACGCGCCGTAGTGCATCGGTTTGTCGAGACCATGGCGCACGATCGGCCTGAGCACGAGTTCGTGGTGCTCACCGAGCACGATGAAATCGTCGTCGGAACCGGCCCGGGCCAGCTCGAAGGGCTCGTTGAACAGCTCGGTCGGCACGACGACTTGCACTCTCGCCTGGGTGATCGAGGTCCAGTGGGCCCGAACCGACTGATAGAAGTCGACCAGGTGACGGTCCAGCCGTTCGCGGGGCAGGTCGGCTCCGGACGGCAGGCCCTCGGGCAGCGCGAAGCGCTCGGCGCCGACATAGAACTGCGGTTCCGCGTCGTAGCGGACCAGCTTCGGGTCGTCGGGTGATTGCTCGTTCTCCCGAATGAACATCACCAGGGTCAACGGTTGGCGCACGCCTACGTCGGCCGGCCGGAAATCGTCGATGTCACCGCTGTTCCTCCAGTCGTTCCGCCCATTCCGCCACCCACGTCTGCCGGCCCCGGGTGAACAGCCATTCCAGCAGGTGCCGAATGGGATGTCGGCCCGGCGGCGCCGCGAGTGCCATCAGCGCCTTCGCCCACGCGACAGGATCGTCCTCGACGAAGACGCTCGCGGGAACACCTCGTTCGCGCAGGTAGGTTCGCAGCAGCGTCCGCTCGGCCAGGCCGATCCGCGCGTCCCGCAGCGCGGAGAGCAACCGGGTGCCGCCCATCTCGAACCGGTTCTCCGGGTCCCGTTCGGCCGGTCGCCAGTCCGTGGTATTCGGCCCGCGATACAGCGGTGACTGGCTCAGGCGCCGACCTTCGGGAACGGATCGAACGAGTTCGGTATCGATCGCGTCGAACATCTTCTTGAACTCGATCTCGGTCAGCGCATCGGGCCCTCGTGCGATCAGTTGCTCGATCAGGGCTCCGGTGAAAATCGCCTTGTCCGCCCGGCCGTACGCGAATTGGCCCTCGCCCGCCGCGAAGGCGGCGGACAGTCGCGCCTTGGCCGACTTGGTGATCGGCCGCTCTTCGAGCACATTCAGCACGACGCTCGCCGACTCGATCCGGTCGTCGGCGCAGACCTCGAACACCGCGAACTGGTCGACGTGACGGGCGACCGAGGCGAAGCGGGCCAGGAGGTCGTCCACATCGATCGCCTTCTGCCAGGGCTCTCGGAAGTCGGGCACGTGAAAGGCGGGCAGTTCGAGCCGCCGTCTCCCTTCGTGCCGATAACCGTGCCCCGTCCAGTACAACAGGAAGCGGTCGCCGTCCTGCCAATCGTCGGGGGCGCGTCGGATCGCCGACTCGAAGTGTGTGGGCGACAGTTCGCCGGGGACGCCGTCGTGGAGGACGCCGCCGGGGCCGAGCAGTACCGAGCGTTTGTTCACCAGCTCGGCCAACCGGTCGGTGACCGGCTTCGACGCCGCGGATATCGAGGCGAGCACGGTGATGTGCTCGCGATCGGCCGCCCCGGTCCCGGACAACCACTCCGCGAGTTCCAGTGTCTGGGCCGACACACCGACCAGGTCGGGTGGGCTTCCCGCGTACTCGGGATAGTGCTCGACGCAGACCAACAGGGCGTGCGTCGTCACCGATCGCCCCCCACCACGCGCGCGATCTCCGCGTAGAGCGCGTCGCACCTCCAGTAGGCGCTGTGTGCCTGGGGAAACGGTCGCCGGGCCCGCACCTCGACATCGCGCACCGCCTCGGCGAAAACCGGCTCGGCCCGGAAGGACAACCAGTCGCGCGCGTTCCACACGTTGATCCACGGGATCGACGGGTGTGTGGGCGGGCCGCCCTGCGCGGGTTGCGTCGCGAGGGCGCCGAGAGCGCCGAAGTAGCCGATCTGGGATCCGACGGTGATCAGCGCGCGCACGCCGGGCAACAGGTGGCGGGGATGGTCCGGTTCGGTCGCCGACCGGGCCTGGGTCAGCGTCTCGAACGAGGCGATGCCGCCGAGGGAGTGGGCGAGCACCACGACCGGTCCCTGTATCCGGGCGATCCGCGCGGCGAGGTAGGCGCGCAGGACCTCGCCGTGGGCCTGGTAGTACAGGATGTCGCCGATCGCGGGCACGCTGCCGCCCAGGGTTCCCCCGCGCAGCAGGTTCTGCAGTGGCCAACTCGCGTACATCAGGCTGCTCTTGAGCGCCCCCGAGACTCGCCCGCCACCCGCCGCGCGACCACCGCAGGCGTCCCGCACCGCAGCGACGAGCAGGTCGCGCCACTCCGTCGGCCACGGGCCCGCGCCGTCCGCGCGCCCGGCGAGGGCCTGCCCGAACGCCCCCACCACGGCGCGTGCGATCACGTCGTGGTCGGCGGTCGCGGCGAGCACATCCGCCGCCGCCTCGAACTCGGCCGAGTGGGCGACGTCGCGCGCCGCCGCGGTGAACGACTCGGCCCACTCGGCCGGCCCGCCGGGGAGCACGGCCGCGAGGTCGATTTCGATCACCGCGTGCCGAACCGCCCAGCGAAGATCCTCGGCCGCCTCGGTGGGCCGGCGCGCTCCGGCCTGTGCTCGCGCCTCGGCGACCGCGCGCAGCTCGTGCAGGGGGTGACTCTCCAGCGTCACACCCAATCGCAGCTCGGCCTCCGCCGGGTCGATCTCGACCGACCGGCCGCGTTCCTCGGGGTCTGCGATGCCGATCAGGGTGCGCAGCGCCAGCGACACCTCGACGCCGAACGCCGCGCCCCAGTCCACCGCCTCCACCCGCACGCCCGGCAATCGCTCGGCCACCCTCGCGGTGACGGTGCGCACCGTCGACGAGTCGGCGATCTCGCGCACGCCGGTTCCGTGCACGAACAGAATCGTGGTCATGGGCTCCCCCGGATACGAAGTCGATCCGCCCTTGCCCGCCCACGCTATGGATCCAACCGACCCGATGGGGTCACTTTCGGCGCTGTTGTCGATCCGTCAACTCGTGCACGCGGGCACCTGTTTGCTCAGGTCGCCGCCGCTCTCCAGGAATATCGCGGGAACGAAACCGGTCTTGCCCTCCACGTCGATCTGCACCCAGGTGCGGCTGGAGGAGCCCGCGTAGTAGGCGATCGAGCCCTCGGCGTGGCAGTTGGCCCGAACCTGGGTACCAGTGGCGATCTGCACGACCTTGTCCGACTGGTACGACGTGCCCTTGTACATCGCCAGCCGGCCGCCGGTGTGCACGGTGGCCGCGACCGATCCGGGCCTGGGCCCGGCGGCGCTCTGCCCGGTACCGGAAGTGGCCTTGCCGGTGCCGGACTTGGCCGGGCTCGGCGAGGCCGAAGAGCTCTTGCTCGAACCGGTACCGGCCGTCTTGGTCTTCTTGTCGCCCGAACCGCCGCCGTCCACCGTGAGCAGCGCCACGAAGAAGACGATCACCAACAGGATCAGCCCGCCGACCACCATCAGGATCCGCACCGGATGCCGACTCAGCCCGTTCAGTCCGAACCGCCCACGCGGCGGCCCGCCGATGGGCGTCGGCGTGGAAAAGAACTCCACCCGCCTCCGGTTGTCCATACGACCCCCTGCGTCCCCGCGTCGCCCGATATGCATCTGTCCGTGACGAACCCCTCTCGGAGAGGTCTGCCCACAATGACCATCAGACACCAACGACGCGCTCGAGACGTACCAACGAGTCCACAAATCGATCGCCGATCACAGCGACGGTCAGGGCGTCGGGACCCAGTCCACCCTGCCCGCGAGCAGCACGTAGCCCACGAACGCCACGATGTCGATCAGCGCGTGTGCCACCAGGAGCGGCATCACCCGGCCCCAACGCTTGTACAGCAGGCAGAACACGACGCCCATCACCACGTTCCCGAAGAACCCGCCGATGCCCTGGTACAGGTGATACGAGCCGCGCACCACCGCGCTGATCAGCACCGCCTTGACCCACGGCACCTCCAACTGGCCGAGCCGGCGCAGCAGATAGCCCAGGACGATCACTTCCTCCAGGGCCGCGTTCTGGATCGCGGACAACACGAGCACCGGGATCCGCCACCACACGTCCGGCAGCGTTGTCGGCACCACGGTCAGATTCGCGCCCGCCGCGTGCGCGCCCAGGTACAGCGCCAGGCCCGACCCGCCGATCGCCGCCGCGACGCCCGCCCCGCGCCCCAGGTCCCACCACGGCCGGGTCCGGTCGACCCCGAGCACCCGCAGCGAGCCGCCCTCGCGCATCAGCAGGTGCGCGACCAGGAACACCGGCACCAGTGCGGTGGCGATCCCGAACAGTTGCCAGGCCAGATCCAGCCACGGCCGATCCACCGCCCGCGAGCCGTTGAGCACCGCGGCCTTGTGTCCCAGTCCGCCCGGTGCGGTCAACGAGCCGAGGAAGGAGATCAGCGAGGAAACCCCGGACGCGCCCAGGGACAACGCCAGCACCAGCACCACTTCCGAGCGCAGCACTCGGCGCCGGGGCACGGTGGGGGTCTCGACGGACTCGGGCTCGGTGATCACCCGCACACGTTACCGAGCGCGGATAAGCCCGCCGTCAGCCCACGGGCCACGTGTGCACGGCGTCCCCACCGCGCATGTGCTCGGCATAGCGCAGGGTCATCGCACGCAGGGCCTCCAACCGATCCATGCCCTTGGTGTCCCGATAATGGTGGTACTGCGCGCTCTGCCAGGTCGCCCCGTTGGCGCGCAGCAGGCAGCGTTGCTCGATGATGCCCAGGTACTCGTCCCGCTCGCGCGGGTCGATCCCCCACCGGTCCAGCCCCTCGTAGGCGCGCGGCAGCAGGTCCTCCAGCACCAGTTCGGTGACCGGGACGGTGCCGTGGCCCGGCCAGTTCAGCCGCGCGTCGATGCCGTATCGGGCACCGGCGTGGAAGTTGTCGGTGGCGACCTCGAATGGCATGCGTTCCCAGACCGGGTGCTCCTCGTCCACCAGCGAACGCACCACGCCGTAGTAGAACGCCGCGTTGGCCATGGTGTCCACCACCGTCGGCCCGGCCGGCAACACCCGGTTCTCCACCCGCAGGTGCGGTTTGCCGCGGGCCACGTCGTAGACCGGGCGATTCCATCGGTAGATCGTGCCGTTGTGCAGCTTGAGTTCGCGCAGGTGCGGAACGTCGCCGCGATCCAGTGCCTCGATCGGGTCCTCGTCGTCGCAGATCGGCAACAGCGACGGGAAGTATTTGAGGTTCTCCTCGAACAGGTCCACGACCGAATCGATCCACCGCTCGCCGAACCAGGTCAGCGGCCGAACGCCCTGCGCGATCAGCTCCTCGGGCCGAGTATCGCATGCTTGTTCGAATAGGATCGGGCGGGTCTCGCGCCACAACTCGCGGCCGAACAGGAACGGTGAATTCGCCCCGATTCCGCACTGCACCCCGGTGATGGATTGCGCCGCGTTCCATAGTGCCCCGAAATTTTTCGGGGTGACCTGGAGATGGAACTGCACGGATGTACAGGCGGCCTCGGAGACAATCGTGGTGGCGGTCGTGTCGAGCCGCTCGACGCCCTCGATATGCAGCCGTATGTCCTCGCCGCGGGCGTTGAGGATCTGATCGTTGAGAAGGGTGTAACGGGCGTTGTCGGATATGGTCTCGAACGCCATGTGCGCATCGGTCAGCGTCGGCAGAATGCCGATCATCACGATCCGCGCATCGAGTTCCGCGGCCTTGCGGTCGGCGTAGTCCAGACTCGTGCGAAGTTCCTCGACCAATTCGGAGAACACCGGTCCGGTGAGCCGATGGGGCGGAATGTTGACCTCGATGTTGAACTGACCCAGCTCGGTCTGAAAGTCCGGGCTGGCGATCCGGCGCAACACCTCGGCATTGCTCATCCGAGGTCGGCCGGCGGCGTCGGCCAGGTTGAGTTCTATCTCGACGCCCATGAGCTTGCGGGCGCTCTCGAACCGGTCCTCGTCCAGCATGCGCTGCAGCGTTTCCAGGCAGCGTCGCAACTTGTGCCGGTATCGCTGCCGATCGGATCGGCCGAACTCGGTGACCTCGACCTTTTCGCCCATGAATGCCCCTCCCTCGTGAACCCGACTCCCGCGCGGAGCCGGTCGAGTGGTCGCAATCCGGTACCTGTCGGATCGGGACGACCTGATCGTTCCCGCCGACGTTCTCCCAAACCGATGCATCGGGCCGACATTGGGAACATTACCGATCGACCGTGACGAATCACAGGGGAACCGCAGGGCCGCGAAACACGTCACTGATCACATCGAAGGAAGCACCTGCCGGCCGATCTTCAAGGCTTGCCGGGGATCACCTAGGGTGTCTTCCTGCCGTGGCGGGCGCAGCGAGATCCATGGGGGTTGCCGTGCGAGGGCTGGTTCGGGCGATGCCCATACAGGGACTGCGTTTTCAGGTCGTGGTCACGATGATCTCGATACTCGTCTGCGGTGCCCTGATCTGGAATGTCGGCAATGCCGGCCGGTGGTCACAGGCGGCCGCCTCTCCCCGGGCCTCGAATGCGCCCAAGGAGATACAGGCCCCGCCGCTGCCGCCGGGCAACCCCAACGCCCAGGAGCCGGCCACCCCGCCCGCCGCGCCGCCGCCGCCGGTGGATTCCACGCTGGTGTACAAGGTCAAGGGCGAGGGCAATCTGGTCGCGCTGACCCTGGACGACGGGCCGTGGCCGGAGTGGACCGACAAGGCGCTGTCGCTGCTCGCCCGCCACGACGTCAAGGCCACCTTCTGCATGGTGGGCCAGCAGGCCAAGGACCATCCCGACCTGGTCCGCAAGGTGGTCGCCGCCGGCCACGGGCTGTGCAACCACACCATGACGCACGACATCAACCTGAAGAAGCGCTCGCCGGACGAGATGCGCGGCCAGATGCAGCAGACCCTGGAGTGGATCCACAAGGCGTCCCCGGGCACCCCCGTGCGCTGGTTCCGCGCGCCGGGCGGCAACTGGTCCGACGAGGTGCGCCAGACCGCCGCGTCGCTGGGCATGGGCTCGTTGCACTGGACGGTGGACACCAACGACTGGCAAAAGCCGGGCCTGGCCAAGATGCTCGAGAACGTGCACGGCCAACTGGGCCCGCGCGGCGTGATCCTGTGCCACGACGGCGGCGGCGAACGCAGTCAGACGATCGCCATGCTGGAGCGGATAATTCCCGAACTCAAGGCCGCCGGCTACACCTTCGTCATCCCGTAGCCCCCGGAATCGCCGACCCGCGCACCCCGCGCCCGAGCGCATAGCCCGGCCGCCCACCGGGCATGTGTGCGAGGCCCACACACCTCGCAACCGGGAGGCCGCCCGATCGACGCCGCCTTGGCCATCGTGCTGCTCGTGCTGCTGATCGCCGGCAACGGCATGTTCGTCGCCGCCGAGTTCTCCCTGGTCACCGTCGAACGCGGTGACCTGGCGGCCCGGGCCGAGGCCGGCGATCGAGGCGCGAGCCGGGTGCTGGGCGCGGTGCGCACCCTGTCCTTCCAGCTGTCCGGTGCCCAACTGGGCATCACGCTGACCTCGCTGATCGCCGGCTACCTCGCCGAGGCGGCGTTTCGGCTTCCCAGGTTCGCCGCCCTGGTACTGGCCTCCGGGCTGCAGATGGTGCTCGGCGAACTCGTCCCCAAGAACGCCGCGATCGCCCGCCCGCTGGGCGTCGCCCGCGTCGCGGGCCCCTTCCAGGTCGGCTTCTCCCGGCTGTGCCGACCACTGATCGTCTTCCTCAACGGCTCCGCCAACTACTTCGTGCGCAAGCTCGGCATCGAGCCGCAGGAGGAGTTGGGCTCGGCCCGCTCGTCCGACGAACTGGCCCAACTGGTCCGGCACTCCGCACGTGCGGGGGCGCTCCCCGCAGGTACCGCCCGGGTACTGAACCGGGCGCTGCGCTTCGCCGACAAGCAGGCCGCCGAGGCGATGACCCCGCGCACCGAAATGGTCACCCTGCCGGCGACCGCGTCGGTGACCGAACTGATGGACACCGCGCGGGCGTGCGGCCACAGCCGGATCCCGGTCCGCGGCCAGGACTTGGACGAGATCGTCGGCGTGGCGGTGTTCCGCGACGCGCTGCGGGTGCCCGCCGCCGATCGGGCGCGCACCCCGCTCGCCCGGATCGCCCGCGCCCCGGTCCTGGTGCCGACCTCGCTCGACCTCAAGCGGGCGGTCGAACGGCTGCGCGAGGGCCGGACCCAGCTCGCGATCGTGGTGGACGAGTACGGCGGCACGGCCGGGGTGCTCACCGCCGAGGACCTCGCCGAGGAGTTGGTGGGCGATCTCGCCGACGAGCACGACCCGGCGGACGAGCCGGACGCGCCGCCGCAACGGGTGCCGAGCTCGCGCGTGTTGCGGTTGTCCGGGCTGCTGCGCGCGGACGAGGTCGAGGAGGCCAGCGGCTGGCGTCTGCCGGACGGCGACTACAGCACGCTGGCCGGGCTGATCCTGGCCGAGCTGGGTCGGCTGCCCGCGGTCGGCGACCACGTGGACGTGGACGGCCGGCGGCTGACCGTGGTCGCCATGGACCGGCACCGGATCGACGAGGTCGAGCTGCGGACGGAGGCCGACTCCTGATGGGCGACCTGCTGCTCTCCCTGGTCCTGCTCGCGGCCAACGCCTTCTTCGTCGGCGCCGAGTTCTCGGTGATCTCGGCCCGGCGCACCCGGATCGCACCGCAGGCCGAGGCCGGCTCGCGCCGGGCCGCGATGGTGCTCGTCGCGATGGGCCGGCTGTCCACCATGCTCGCCGCCGCCCAACTGGGCATCACCGTGGCCTCGCTCGGCCTGGGCGCGGTCGCCGAACCCGCGCTGGCACACCCCCTGGCCGGCCCGGTCGAGGCGATCGGGCTGCCCGCCGGGGCGGTGCATGCCATCGCGTTCGTGCTCGCCCTGGCGGTGGTGGTGTTCTGCCACATGGTGCTCGGCGAGATGGTGCCCAAGAACATCGCCCTGGCCGGGCCGGAGGAATGTGCGCTGTGGCTGACCCCGCCGCTGCTGCTGTTCGCCCGGCTGACCGCGCCGATCCTGTGGCTGTTCAACCACGTGGCCAATCTGTGCCTGCGCGCCTTTCGGGTGCGGCCGGTGGACGAGGTCCGCAGCGTGTACACCGCCGAGGAACTCCCGGCGCTGCTCGCCGAGTCGCGCGAGCACGACCTGCTGGACGTGGGCGAGCACGACCGGCTCTCCGGCGCGCTGGCGCTGCACTCCAGCCCCGCCGCCTCGGTGCTGCGGCCGTGGACCGACGTGGTGGCACTGCCCCGACCGGTCTCGGCGGCGGCCCTGGAAGAAGTCGCGGTGCGCACCGGGCTGTCCCGCTTCCCGGTCCTGGACGCGGCCGACCGGCCGGCGGGCTACGTACACGTGCTCGACGTGCTGGCCCCCGAAGCGGACGGTTCGGTACCGGTCTACCCCCTCGTCACGATCGGCCCGGACGCCACACTCACCACCGTGTTGGCCCGCATGCGCGGCTCGCGCACACACCTGGCCCTGGTCGGCGAACCGGGCGCGGTCCCGCTGGGCCTGGTCACCCTCGACGACGTGATGTCCTCATTGTTCCCCTGATCAAGACCGTTCCAAAAGGTCTTCAAACGGGTGTCAGTTCGCAATACACCGTTACTTTTCGGAGCCGTTTCGGTACAATGCGCTGACCGGCCCTGCCGGGTCCCTCAGTACGCCGCCGGGTCGTCCCCCGGCCGGATACCCGGTTCCCCACAGCACAGCGCCGCTTTCCCCTCCCCGGATTCTCCGGGTTTTTGGACTCTGCATCGAAATGAGGCGGTCTCATGGTCCTGCGTGTGCCCGAGGCTCCCGAGTCGGCCCGCCGAGCGGCCCGAGCCGTGCTGGAATCCCGCGCGTTGCTCCCCGCCGACTGCCGCACCGATCAAGCCGCGCTCACGGCCGGATTCCCGCACCGCGTCTTCGAGATCGACCTGCTCGACCTGGTCGCCGATCAGGGTGTACGCAGCGCCCGCCCGGTGGGTTGGCGCTGGCTCATGTGGTCCGGCGACGTGGTCGTCGGCGGCATCGAGGTGCGCCCCGACCCGACCGGTCACGGCGTCGGCCGATTCGTCGAGGGACCGTTCACCATCGCCACCGCACCGGCCGCCGCAGCGGCCCGGGCGCTCCCGCAGACCATGCTCCGCCGCGACGAGGCGCGCCTGCTGAACGTGCCCGGGATGTACATGGTCGCGTTGTGGTTGGCCGACGAGGCGGGCGGGGTGGACCTGCTGATCCCGCTCGCGCCGGCGCCGTGCGGCGTGCAGGCGTTGCGCTGCTACACCGCGGCCGAACTGGCCGCGGTGTTGGCCGCGCGCACCCGCCGGCCGGCCGCCGTGGGGGCTCCGGACAGCTGATCACACCCGCGCGTTCACACGTGTGGTCACATCTTGGGCGCAGTCGGGTGAGAACTGCGAGAAGTCCTGCGCGAGAGGCTTTCGAGGCGGACACTGTGAGCTGCCGGGCAAGGCTGCCCGACGCGCTCCGCGCAGACACCGAGAAGGTACGAGGATGTGCCAGCACCGACCGCATTGCCCACCGGCGGACAGTCCCGATCGTGAGGCCGCCGCCGTTGTGGCCGCTCATTTCGAACAGGGATGGAGCCTGCTGTGCAACGGCGTCGTCCTGTTCGAGGACACGGGCGAACTGCTGCCGGACGGACGCACCATCGCCCCGCACCGCCCCCCTGTGGGGTTGGTTTCGGCGGCCTGATTCGTTCGCACGGCCCCAACGAGCCGGAGGTCACCTCCCGACGACCTCCGGCTCCGGCCTGCCCGGGGCCGGTCGGGCCGCCTTCCCGGTACAGTCCCAGCGGCAACATGCTGCGATGCAGCGACACGATGTTGGGCGCGACGACGACTCGGAGTTCCATCCCCATGCCCACTGGCGGCACCCCTCGGCCCGGTCGCCCGCGTGATCCACGCACCGACGAACTGATCCTGGCCGCGGCCCGCGAACTGGTCGCCGAGCAGGGCTACAACCGGGTCAGCATCGACGCCGTCGCCCGCCGCGCGGGTGTGACCAGGCCGACCGTGTACCGCCGCTGGCCCTCGAAGGCGCACCTGGTGCACGAGGCGGTCTACCCGGCCCGCGAGATGAGCTTTCGGCCGCTGCCGCACGAGAACTTCGCGACCGGCGTGCTGCGCTTCGCCGAGGCCGCGCTCGAGTCGTTCCGGCGTCCGGAGACCGCGGCCGCGGTGCCGGGGCTGCTCGCCGAGTATCGCGACCAGCCCGAACTCAAGGAACTGCTGGTGGCCCGGATGGACCCGGTCCGGGCGATCTTCCGGGCCTTCGTGGCGGACGCGGTCGCACGCGGCCAGGCCCGCCCCGAGGTGGACGCCGACCTGCTCTTCGAATCACTCAGCGGCGCGTTGATGTTCGGCGTCCTGGGCAGCGACCTGGCCGCGAAGCCGGGTTTCGCCGCGTCGGTGGCCGACCTGCTGACCCACGGCGCGGCCCGCCCCTGATCGGAAGATGTGCGATCGGGAGCGGGCCGCGCGTCGCCGGCGTCAGTTGTTGCCGTACGCCTCGATCGGCGGGCACGAGCAGACCAGGTTGCGGTCGCCCTGGGCGCCGTCGATCCGACGCACCGGCGGCCAGTACTTCTCGGCCGGCACCACCCCGGCCGGGAAGACCGCCTCCTCGCGGCTGTAGGCGTGCGCCCACTCGCCGGCGAGCAGCGCGGCGGTGTGCGGCGCGTTGCCGAGCGGGTTGTCGTCGGCGGGCAGGTCACCCGACGCGACCCGGTCGATCTCGCCCTTGATGGCAATCATCGCGTCGCAGAACCGGTCGATCTCGTGCAGGTTCTCGCTCTCCGTCGGCTCGATCATCAGCGTGCCGGGCACCGGGAACGACATGGTCGGCGCGTGGAACCCGTAGTCGATCAGCCGCTTGGCGACGTCGTCGACACTGACCCCGGTGGCCTTGGTGATCCCTCGCACGTCGATGATGCACTCGTGCGCGACCAGGCCGTTCGGGCCGGTGTAGAGCACCGGGAAGTGCGGGGCGAGCCGCTTGGCGATGTAGTTGGCGCCCAGCACCGCGACCTGGGTGGCCTCCTTGAGCCCGTCCGGGCCCATCAGCCGCAGGTAGGTCCACGGGATCGGCAGAATCGCCGCCGAGCCCCACGGGGCGGCCGAGATCGGCCCCACGCCGGTTTCCGGGCCCGCCGTGGGCTGGAGCGGGTGGTTGGGCAGGTACGGCGCCAGGTGCGCGCGCACCGCGACCGGGCCGACGCCCGGACCGCCGCCGCCGTGCGGGATGCAGAACGTCTTGTGCAGGTTCAGGTGCGATACGTCGGCGCCGATCGCGCCGCCCGGCTGGGCCAGTCCGACCAGCGCGTTCAGGTTCGCACCGTCCACGTACACCTGACCGCCGGCCTCGTGGACGGCCGCGCACACCTGCTCGATGCCCTCCTCGAACACGCCGTGCGTGGACGGGTAGGTCACCATCAGCACCGCGAGCGTGTCCCGGTGCTGCTCGATCTTCGCGTGCAGGTCGACCAGGTCCACGTCGCCGTTCTCGCCGGTCTTGACCACCACGACGCGCATGCCCGCCATCACCGCGCTGGCCGCGTTGGTGCCGTGCGCGGAGGAGGGGATCAGGCACACGTCGCGGGCGGTGTCGCCGCCCGCGTGGTGGTAGGCGCGCACCGCGAGCAGGCCCGCGAGTTCGCCCTGCGAACCGGCGTTGGGCTGGAGCGAGACCTTGGCGTAGCCGGTGATCCGAGCCAGCGAGTCGGCCAGGCCGTCGATCAGCTCCAGGTATCCCGCCGCCTGGTCCACCGGCGCGAACGGGTGCAGGTTCGCGAACTCGGGCCAGGTGATCGGTTCCATCTCGACCGTGGCGTTGAGCTTCATCGTGCACGACCCGAGCGGGATCATGCCCCGGTCGAGCGCGTAGTCCTTGTCCGCGAGCCGCTTGAGGTAGCGCAGCATGTCGGTCTCGGAGCGGTGGGTGTGGAAGACCGGGTGGGTCAGGAACTCGGTGTCGCGCAGCAGCGACTGCGGCAGCGCGTCGGCGGTCTCCGCGTCCAGCGCGGCCACGTCGCCGGTGACCCCGAACGCGCCCCAGACCGCCTCGACATGCGCCCGCAGCGTGGTCTCGTCGCAGGTGATCCCCACGTGGTCGGCGTCCACCGGGCGCAGGTTGACCCCGGCCGCGCGGGCCGCGGCGAGCACCTGCTCGGCCCGGCCGGGCACGCGCACGGCGATCGTGTCGAAGAAGTCGCCGTGCACGACCTCGACGCCGCCCGCCCGCAGGCCGGCCGCGAGCACGGCCGCGTACCGGTGGGTGCGGCGCGCGATCGAGGTGAGCCCGTCCGGTCCGTGGTAGACCGCGTACATCCCGGCCATCACGGCCAGCAGGACCTGCGCGGTGCAGATGTTGCTGGTCGCCTTCTCCCTGCGGATGTGCTGTTCGCGAGTCTGCAGCGCGAGCCGGTATGCGGGCGCGCCGTCGGCGTCCACCGACACCCCGACCAGCCGGCCCGGCATGCTGCGGGTGAGCTTCTCGCGAACCGCCATGTACCCCGCGTGCGGACCGCCGAAGGCCATCGGCACACCGAACCGCTGGCTCGTGCCGACCGCGATGTCGGCGCCCATCGCACCCGGCGCGCGCAGCACGGTGAGCGCGAGCAGGTCGGCGGCGACCGCCACCAGCGCACCCTGCGCGTGCGCCGCCTCGATCACCGGCGCCAGGTCGCGGACCCGGCCGTCGGCGCCGGGGTACTGGAGCAGCACGCCGAAGCAGCCGCCCTCGGGCAGCCCGTCGGTGGTGTCGGCGACCACGACCTCGATGCCCAGCGCCTGTGCGCGCGTGCGCACCACGGCGACGGTCTGCGGCAGCGTGGCCGCGTCCACGACGAAGACGTCGCTCTTGGCCCGACCGGCCCGCCGGGCCAGGGTCATCGCCTCGGCGGCGGCGGTGGCCTCGTCGAGCAGCGACGCGCCGGCCACGTCCAGGCCGGTCAGGTCGGTGACCACGGTCTGGAAGTTGAGCAGCGCCTCCAGCCGGCCCTGCGAGATCTCCGGCTGGTAGGGCGTGTAGGCCGTGTACCAGGCGGGGTTCTCCAGCACGTTGCGGGTGATCACCGGCGGGGTGAAGGTGCCGTGGTAGCCGAGCCCGATCATCGAGGTCAGCACGCTGTTGCGGGAGGCCAGTTCGCGCAGTTCGGCGAGCACCTCGGCCTCGGAGCGCGCGGCGGGCAACGCGAAGCCCTCCAGCGCGCGGATCGCGGCGGGCACCGCCGCGTCGGTCAGCTCGTCCAGGGATCCGTAGCCGATCGCGGCGAGCATCTTGGCCTGCTCGTCGGCGTCCGGACCGATATGCCGGCCGGTGAACGGCGACGCGGCCTCCAGGCCGGTCAACGAGCCGGGACCGGAGGGGAGTACGGCGTGAGCACGCGTCGGGGCAGGGGTGCGCGGGGTCATCGCGAAAGGCCTCCTGGATCGCTCCTGGACGGACACGCGGGTCGCGCGTCCACCGGCCTCCCCCTCTGTCATCTGTACCTGAGAGCTTCACCGCGCCCGGAGCACCGGTGGAACCGGTTCCCACGGGCGCGATTTGCACCGTCGGCGAGGATCCGACCCGACTCGGCGAGCCACGTGCGGATCCTGCTTTCCAGAGTGCCCACGACCACGCGGTACGGGTGCCTGAGAGATTCCGGGGAGGAGTTGCTCCTTCGGCGCCTCGTGTGCACGACACGAGGACTCTCCCGCGTGGACGTAATGGGCGACCTCAACGGTATCAGCGTGAGACCCACCGGGGCCTGCGCACTAGGCGTAGGTCACAGTGGTTGTCGGATAGCCCAGGGACCGCATCATCCCCTGAAGCATGTTGGTGGTGTTCTTCTCCGCGCGCTCCACCAGTCCGGCGGTCTTGGCCGCGTCGTCGATCTTCTTGGTCGCCAACACGTAGAGCTGCTGCTGATCGCCGGGATTACTGGAGAAGAAGTCGCCGAAGCGGTCGAACAGGCCCTTGTCCTGGGCGATCACATGGCTGTTCTTCTGGTCGAGCGCGGCGGGCGCGAGCCGCGCGTGCGGGAGCTTGACGGTCACGCTCTTGTTGTCCGGCGAGGTCTGGATCGCGTCCTGCCCGATGCCGCCGAACTCGACGAAACCGCCGACCTGGCCCACCCCGACGAACAGCGTGCGCTGGCCGCGGACGGCGTCCGGGAGGAACTTGGCGTCCTTCTCCAGGTCCACCACGACCTGGAAGGTGCCGCTGACCGCCTCGTAGCGGCTGAGATCCTGCACCGCCTTGAGCATCACCGGTCCGCTGTGGTCCTTGGTGGTCTCGCCGAACGGGTTGAACTTGCCGGGCAACAGGTTGACCAGGCCCACCAGCACCAGGGCCAGCACGATGAAGCCGACCAGGAGCGTGATCAGGAACGCGGGCAGGCCGAGCTTGCGGCGAGCCGATCGGAAGGCACCTTGCCCTCGCATCGGCCGCTCTTTGACATCAGTCATGGTGGGGACACCCCCGAGAAGTCGTCTGGCCCGGCGCCTGCCCCGGATCGCCGCGGCTATCCCCGGTCGAGGGCGGGTAGCGGAATCGGTTCCCCCGGTCGCAGCGCCGGATCGGTGATCGCGAACGTGCGCACCCGGCCCGGCCGGCCGCCCGGCACCTCGAACCGCACGGTGACCCGACCGACGCCGCTCCCCTGCACCCAGCCGGGCCCGAACTCCTCGTGCACCACATCCTGGCCCGGCGACCAGGACAGCCGCTCCGGGGCGGCCTCCGCGGGCGTTTCCGCGCCGGTGTCCTCCTCCGCCTCGACCGGCTCGCCGAGCTCCGGGGCGGCCGCGCCGAACAGGTCCTGCTGGGCGAAGTCGGCCAAGCCGCTCACGCCCACCCCGAGCAGCCGCACGCCGCCCGTGACGTCCACCTGCGCGGCCAGCCGGCGGATCGTCTCGCGCACCACTCCCGGATCGTCGGTGGGGCCGCGCAGCGTCTCCGAGCGGGTCAGCGTGCTGAAGTCGTAGCGGCGCAGCTTGAGCACGATCGTGCGCCCCGAGCGCCCGGCGGCGCGCAGCCGCTCCACGCACCGGATCGTAAGCCGGTCCAGCTCCCGCGCGATGCGCTCGCGGTCCACCAGGTCGGTGGCGAAGGTGTCCTCCACCGACACCGATTTCGCGTCCCGGTCGGCGACCACCGGGCGCGCGTCCAGGCCGGCGGCCAGCACGTGCAGGCCGTGTCCGTGCGCCTGGCCGAGCAGCCGCACCAGCTCGCTCTCGTCGACGGCGGCCAGGTCGGCCACGGTGTCCAGGCCGGCCCGGCGCAGCACGTCGCCGGTGGCCGGGCCGACCCCGGGCAGCGCGCGCACCGGCAGCGGGTCCAGCATCGCCCGCTCGGCGCCCGGCGCCACCACGCACAGCCCGTCCGGCTTGTCCGCCTCGGACGCGATCTTGGCCAGCAGTTTGGAGGTGGCCGCGCCGACCGAGCAGGTCAGCCCGGTGGCCGCGTGGATGTCGGCGCGCAGGCGCACGGCGATCCCGGTGACTTGGTCGGTGTCCAGCGCGCCGCCGTGCGGGCCCGCCTCCAGGTCGACGAACGCCTCGTCCAGACTGAGCGGCTCCACCAGCGGCGAGAGCCGATGCAGCAGCTCCATCACGGTGTCGCTGACCTGCCGGTACAGCGCGAAGCGCGGGCTGAGGAAGGCGGCGTTGGGGCAGCGTCGGCGGGCCTCGCCGATCGACATCGCCGAGCGCACGCCGAACACTCGGGCCTCATAGGAGGCGGTGGCCACCACGCCGCGCGCGCCGATGCCGCCGACGATCACCGCCTTGCCGGCCAGGCTGGGCTTCGCGACCTGCTCGACCGACGCGTAGAACGCGTCCATGTCGAGGTGAAGGATGCCCGGGGCCTGTCTCACACCGCGCAATGATGACGCACGGGACCGACATCCGGGTGCGTTCGCTCGCTCAGTCGCTCAGCGCGCGGCGGATCCGGTCGTTCCCCGGGTCGTGGGCACGTGGATCCGGTTTGAGCACGATCTGTCCGGTCGCCTTGATCGCGGCGAGCATCTCGCGCCCGGTGCCGTACACCGTGGGCCCGATGTGACCCCACGTGAAGGACTCGTCCGGGACGCCGTACGCGGATATTCCGGCGGCCCGGCACAGCCCGAGCGCACGCCGCAGATGGAAGCTCTGCGTAACCACGATGACCCGGTCGATCCCGTAGACGCGCTTCGCGCGGATGCAGGACTCCCAGGTGGAGAATCCCGATTCGTCGGTCACGATCCGGTGCTGCGGGATTCCCCGGTCCGCGAGGTAGCGCCGCATCACCCCGGTCTCGTCGTAGCGGTTGCCGCCGCCGTCGCCGCTGACCAGGATCACCCGGGTCTTGCCGGCCCGGTACAACCCGAGCGCGACGTCCAGCCGGCGGGCCAGCAGATCGGACGGCCGGTCCCCGTGCACACCCGCGCCGAGCACCATCGTGACGTCCTGGTAGGGCACGTCGGCCGGCGAGCGGACCCGGCTCCCGGCGTACAGGTGCAGCCCCGTGATCGGGGCCAGTCCGGCCACGGTGAGCAGGACGGCGGCCTGGTAACCGCGTCGTTGGGCGCGCCGCGAGCGCGGCAGGGTCGGCCGACGAATGATCACGTCCATGGGGACGTCCTGCCCGTCGGACCGGTTCCCATCCGCTTCGGGCGCCTCAGACCGCCTTGTCGCGCCGCCTGCGGGCCAATTCGTCACCGGGATGGACCGGCGTGATCGGGTCTCCGGTGCCGGTGTCCTCGCCCTGGAGTTGCGCGAGCGAGCCCTCGACCTCGCGCCACACCGCCCCCACGGCGATCCCGAAGACCCCCTGGCCGCCCTGGACCAGGTCGATGACCTCGTCGTACGACGTGCACTCGTACACACTGGCGCCGTCGCTCATCAGCGTCATCCCGGCCAGGTCGCCGATCCCGCGGCCGCGCAGGTGGGCCACCGCGATCCGGATGTTCTGCAGCGAGACGCCGGTGTCCAGGAGTCGCTTGACGATCTTGAGCACCAGGATGTCGCGGAAGCCGTACAGGCGTTGGGTGCCCGAGCCGTGGGCCGGGCGGACCGTGGGCTCGACCAGGCCGGTGCGCGCCCAGTAGTCGAGTTGGCGATAGGTGATCCCGGCCGCCGCGCAGGCCGTCGGGCCTCGGTAGCCGATGTCCTCCGACGGGGTGCCGGCCGGCGAGACGTCCTGCCGCCGGGGGCCCGCACCGGGGTCGGTCGCCGGCAGAGGACGTGCCGTGCGGGCGCGTTCCGCCGCCGTGATGTCGCCGGTGCTGCTCACGCCGACCTCCCTTTCGTCTCCCCCCGCCCGGGTACGGCGTAAGGAGTCTCTTCAGTCCCGGGCCGCAGGCGGCGAGGTGCAACGCGCAGGGGTCATCCCGGAACTGTCGTTTTCGACGGTAGGCAGTCACCAACAGCGCGTCAACGACCGCGCCGTTCGGCACGCCGAGTGACGCTCCTCGCACGAGTGGTTTGAACCCGGGAGCCAGGGGTAGGTCTGGCCACTTTGTCGCTGATCGAAACGGATCGAGTCCGATCGATCCCGACCACCGCCGCGCCGCGGTCTGCGGCGCGGCCCGGTCGGTTCCGCGCGGCCGCCCCGGCCGGTCCCCGAACGCAAAGAACCGCCGACCGGTACCCCTCGCCGAGGACGGCGGGCAGAGACGGTCGGCGGCTTCGGACGCGCACCGGGCCGAGGCGGGCCGGCTATTGGCTCGTGGTGCCGAAGTCCTCGGGCGAGATGTCGTTCAGGAACTCCCTGAACTTCTCGATCTCGTCCTCCTGCTCGTTGGGGATCACGATGCCCGCCTCGTCCAGGACCGCGTCGCTGCCGACGATCGACGTCCCGGTCCGCAGCGCGAGCGCGATCGCATCCGACGGGCGCGCGCTGACCTCCACGCCGCCGGAGAAGACCAGCTCGGCGTAGAACACGCCCTCGCGCAGGTCGGTGATCCGGATCTGGGTCAATTCCTGCCCCAACGCCTCCAGCACGTCCCGGAAGAGATCGTGCGTGAGAGGACGCGCGGGTACCACGCCCTGTTGGGCGAACGCGATGGCCGTCGCCTCTACCGGGCCGATCCAGATGGGGAGATAACGATCGCCCCCCGTCTCCCGTAGGAGCACGATCGGCTGGTTAGAGGGCATCTCCACCCGGACGCCCACAACCTCTAGCTCGTTCACATCGCCACACTAGCGCGCCCGACTGTCGGTCACCGATCCCCAGGGGCCGAATAGGTCGGGGATTCGTCGTTTTTTCTTCGTGACGCGAGACGCGTGCCCGAGATCGCCGCGTACCCGGGATCACCGGTGGCCCGATGCCGGAGCGCTCAGCGGCCCAGGCGGGGCGCGAGCGCCGTGGTGACCAGGACGGTGTGCAGACGCGAGGTGAGCGCGAGCAGGTCGCGCACGGTCTCCTCGGCCCCCGCCTTGGCGCGCGCACCGCGGCGATGCAGGAGCGGGGCGACGATCTGTTCGACCAGGGCGGCCTCGCGGTCCGCGGCGGCCTTGGTCTGGCGCAGGTGCCGAGGTTCGACGCCGTAGCGGCCCAGCGCGGCCACCAGCCGGGCCACCACCAAGGCGTCGCCGTCGTAGAGCACCGCGTGCTCGCCGTCGGTGCCGCCCGGACGCGGGCGGTGTGGCTGGATCAGGCCGAATTCCTCCAGCCGCGCCAGGTCCACGTCCTGGATGCCGGCCGCGGCGATCAGGCCCGGCCGGTCGAGCAGCACCGTGGTGCCCTCCCGACCGGCCGACCCGGGATCGCCGTCCGCGTCCTGAAAACGCTCGGCTTCGGCCGGGGTCGGGCCGGCCGGTTCGAGCCCGCGATCCATCGCCTCCAGTTGATCCTTGATCACTCGGAGCGGCAGATAGCGGTCGCGCTGCACGCGCAGCACGTAGCGCAGTCGTTCGATGTCGGCGGCGCCGAACTTGCGGTAGCCCGACGGGCTCCGCTGCGGCTCGATGAGCCCTTCCGCCTCGAGGAACCGGATCTTGGAGATGCTGATGTCCGGAAACTCGGGACGCAGCAGGGTCAACACCCCGCCGATGCTCAAGGAGACCGAGCCGGCCGCCGCCGGACTCACCCGATCTGCCCTTGCCGACTGGGGAAGAAGACCAGTCGGTACTTGCCGATCTGCACCTCGTCGCCCGGTGTCAGCGGGACCTCGTCGATCCGCTCGCGACCCACGTAGGTGCCGTTGAGGCTGCCCACGTCGGCCACCGCGAAGCCGCCGGCGGTGCGGCGGAACTCGGCGTGCTTGCGCGAGACCGTCACGTCGTCGAGGAAGATGTCGCTCTGCGGATGCCGACCGGCCGTGGTGCGGTCCGAGTCGAGCAGGAAGCGACTGCCCGAGTTGGGCCCCCGGCGGACCACGAGCAGCGCGGTGCCCGGCGGCAGCGCGTCCACCGCGGCCTGGGCCTCGGGGGTGAGGATCTCGCGGGGCGCGGGTTCCGCGTCCAGCGCCTCGATGCCGCTGATCGAGATGGTCGAGGTCTGCTCGGACGCACGCTCGGCGCCCGCGCCCAGGCGGGCGCCACAGTTGGAACAGAACCGGCCACCGGGCGGATTGTGATGCCCACACGTGCTGCAGACCACCACGTCGGCCTCCTGACCCGTTCCGGTCGAACCTCGACCTTCGGTCGAGAGTTGCCCGAAACTTATGCGCGCCGTGTGTTCGTGGTCAACAGCGACATGCCCGGTGGTCGCGTCGGACTCGCCCGACTGCGGAGCGGGTGCGGGAGATGAGCCGGCGGACGCCCCGTACGGGGTGCCCGGCGGCATCGTCGGCGGGGCGGCCGGCGGGTTGCCGGCCCTCCCCGCATCGGCAGCCGACGCGTCGCCGGAGCGACGGGAACGACCGAACAATTTCGCGAACAACTTCACGGGCGAACCTCCCCGAGAGAACCTGGCCCGCCCGTGGGGCAGGAGGAGTGGGTCGTGGTGATGGACTGCCTACCGCTTCGCCGGGCCGTCAGGAGCCCAGGCTGTTCTGATAGGCGGCCGCGTCCAAGAGCGCGGCCGGTGCGGCGGGATCGTCGAGGCGCACCTCGAACATCCAACCGTCGCCGTAGGGATCGGAGTTGACCAACTCCGGTGCGCCGTCGAGCACGTCGTTGACGGTGGTCACGACGCCGTCGAGCGGCGCGAAGAGGTCGCTGACACTCTTGGTCGATTCCAGTTCGCCGCAGGGCTGTCCGGCCACGACGCGAGTGCCGACCGGCGGCAGCGTGACGTAGACGATGTCACCGAGCGCGTCCTGCGCGAATTCGGTGATGCCGATCCGCACCGTCCCGGAGATCTCTTCCATGACGCGCACCCATTCGTGCTCCGTCGTGTACGCGAGATCTGCGGGGTACATGCGGACAGCCTGCCCTTCTTGCCTGATGAGTGGTGCACCGACGGCGACCGGCGGACTGATTCTGTCAGGTGTACTCACCCGTTACCGGCGCCCGGTGCCGAGCGAGCGTAACCAGGCTTGTTCGCAGGCCGCAAGGCGTCGATCAGCACCTCCTGCGAGGGGGTGACGATGGCCCCCGCCTGCTTCTTCTCCAGGGTCTTCACGACGCCCCCGGGGATGTTGAGCGCGGGCTGGAGATCCTGCGGGTTGCCGATCACCTTGAACACGTACGGCGGCAGCACCTTGGTGCCGTCGATCACGATGTCGCCGGGCGGCGTGCCGTTGAACCAGGTGCCCGCCACCACGCGCACGTCGTTGATCTGGATCACCTCGGCGCCCGCCGCGCGCAGCTCCTGGAGCGTGTCCAGCAGCACGTCGCCGCTGACCGTGCGCTGCGGGTCGGTGATGGTCAGTGTGATACCGGGCCCGGTGGCCTTGACGGTGCCCGCGAGCACACCCAGGGCGTCCGCCTTGGCCGCGTTCTGCTCGCGCGCCTCCTGGACCCGGTCGTTGCTGTTCTGCAACTGGGTACGGCTGTTCTCCAAACGGTGCTTCTCGTCCTCCAACCGCCTGGTGCGCTCGCCGAGTTCGTCCAGGACCCGGACCAGGTCCTCCTGCCGCGCACCGCGCAGCGGGTCGGACTCGGTGTTCGAGCGCACCTGGATGGCCAGACCCGCGCCGAGCGCGAACAGCAGGACGGCACCCACGAGTTGAGCCCGACTCACCCGCGGCGGCCAGAACGCCTCGAGCAGCCTGCGCCGACCGGGCTGATCGTCGACCGGGTCGTGTGCGTGCGGCTCGGAAACCGGGTCGGAAACCGCGTGCGAATCCGTTTCCGTCTCGGGCGTGTCGCGCGCCGCCGCGTGCGCTCCCGCGTGCGGTGGCGCGAGCGGGTCGCGCGGATCACGCGGCCCGGGCGTCTCGCGCGCCCGGGGCGCTCCGGGCGCGGGCGGCGCGGGCACCAGTGGCGGTACCGGCGCGCGCGAGGCCCGGGGGTCCGGCTGCGGCCGCGGCGCCGGCGGTGTCTCGTGCGCCGACTCGCGGATCGGCGCGGTGATCGGCGGGATCTCCGAGGTCACCTCGGCGGCTTGCTCGCGGATCCGCTCCCGGATGTGCCGGCCCTCGTGGTAGAGGTCGACCGGGCGCCGGGTCTCGACCGTGGGCTTGCGCGTGGACGGCGCCTCGGGCTCCCGCTCGGGTTGGGATTCGGGTTCGGGTTCGGGTTCGGACTCCTCGGTGCTGCGCGCGATGCCCAGCTCCCGAGGGTCCTCGTCGTGGCGGGCGTGCCGCCCGCGCGTCTCGTCCGTTTCGTCGGCCATGTGCGACTCCCCCGTCAGGCCCGGAAGACGTGCCGGCGGATGGCCGCCGCGTTGGAGAAGATCCGGATGCCGAGCACGACCACCACGCCGGTGGACAGCTGTGCGCCGACGCCCAGTTTGTCGCCGAGGAAGACGATCAACGCGGCGACGACCACGTTCGACAGGAACGAGACCACGAAGACCTTGTCGTCGAAGATGCCGTCGAGCAGTGCGCGCAGTCCGCCGAAGACCGCGTCCAGCGCGGCCACCACCGCGATGGGCAGGTACGGCTCCAGCTCGTGCGGGATCACGGGTCGGGCGAGATACCCGACCACGACCCCGAGGACCAGGCCGAGGACCGCGATCACTGTTTACCCTTTCGTTCGGACGTCTTCTGCGACGGTGTCGGCGAGCCGGTCGGCGGCGCCGAACCGCTCGGCGGCGCCCCGCCGCGGCCCGAGGGCGTGGCGGGCGGTGTGCTCGGCGTCTGCTTCGCCGGCGCACTCGGCGGCGGACTCGTGGGCACGCCGCCCGGCACGTCCGCGTAGCGCAGCGAGGTGCCCAGCGCGGCGGGCAGCTTGAGCTTCTTTTGTGCGCTCAGGTTGACCCGGATCCCGAAATTCTCTTGCAGCTGGCGCAGATAGCGCCCGTCCGCGCCGACCATGAACTCGACCTGCATCGGCTTCGCGTCACCGATCGCCAGGATCGTATACGGCGGCGCGAGCGGCCGGTTGTCGACCAGGATCGAGGCGCCCGCGGCGCGGATCGCGGACAGCGCGGTCAGCCGTTGGTTGTTGATCGAGATGGCCTCGGCGCCGGCCTTCCACAGGCCGTTCACCAGGCGCTGGAGGTCGCGGTCCAGGATCCGGCCGTTCGCGGCCGCCTCGGCCTGGCGCGGGTCGGTCGAGCCGTCCGAGTTGTCCGAACCCTTGGCGTCGTCCGCGATCACCTTCAGGCCGGGGCCCTCGACCGGGTCGGATCCGGTGAGCAGCGCGAGCAGTTGCACCCGGTCCTTGGCTCCCTTGGGCAGCGAGACCTCCTGGATCGCGTCGACCTCGTCGCGCAACCGCTCGACCGTGGCCGTGAGCGAGTCCACCTCGGCCTCGTCGCTGTGGATCCGGTCCACCAGTTGGTGACGCTCCCGCTCGGCCTGCGGAGCGGCGGCGTGCACCTTCATCGCGGCGACCATCAGGATCATCGCGATCAGCGCGACGCCGACCACGGCCAGCACGCGGGCCAACGGGCCCTTGTTCATCCCGGTGTCGCCGCGCACCGCACGGCGCGCGGTGGCCTCCGCGTAGCCCGCGTCCAGGCTGTTCGTCATCATGTCCACGAGCAGGGACATCGAGGCGTCCGGCCGCCTGTACCGGCTCGTGCCTGGTGTCTCCCGCGATGACATGCGCCCCATCGTTCCATGCTCGACGGAGTGCTCGATGCAGGGTCCGACACCGGGTCCGGCCGCGGATCGCGGCAGGCGATCCACGGCCGGGGAAGACCCTACAAGACCGTCACCGGGCCCGCTCGGGTCGGCGGCCCGCGGTGTGCGGTCAGTCGCCCGCGTGCTCCACGACCCGGCTCCACTCGTCCAGGAGTTCGTCCGCGGCGTCGTCGTCCGGGCCTTCGGCCCACACGTGGGTGACCGCCTCGGCGGGATCCGGCAGCACCAGTGCCCAGCGGCCGTCGGCCTCCACGACCCGGACACCGTCGGTGGTGTCGATCTCGCGGTCGCCCGCCGCCTCCACGACCCGGCGCATGACCATGCCCTTGGCCGCCCACGGCGTCGGCACGTCCCGCCGGCGCACGTGGGCGCGCGGGATCCGCGCGTCGATCTGGCTCAGCGTCAGCTGGGTCCGGGCGACCAGCCCGATCAGCCGGACGAACGCGGCCGTGCCGTCGAAGACGGTGCTGAACTCGGGGATCACGAACCCGCCGCGGCCGTCGCCGCCGAAGATCGTGTCGTCGGACATGGCCACCCGCGCGAGGTCGTCCGGCGACGTGGTGGTCCACTGCACCTGGACCCCGTGATAGGCCGCGACCTGCTCGGCGATTCGGGTCGTGGTCACCGGCAGCGCGATCTTCCCGCCGCCGCGCTCGGCCGCGACGCAGTCCAGCAGTACCAGCAGCGCACGGTGGTCGTCGATGATCCGCCCCCGCTCGTCCACCAGCGACATGCGCTCGCCGACCGGGTCGAACCGCACACCGAAGCCGGACTTGGAGGAGGCCACGATCTCGCCCAGCCGCAACAGCCCCTCGTGCCGCTCGTCCGCGGTCTCGGTGGGCCGGGCGTCGTCCAGGCCGGAGTTGACGGTGAGGGCGTCGATGCCCAGCCGGCCCAGGATGCTGGGCAGCAGCAGGGCGGCGTTGCCGTGTGCGGCGTCCACCACCACCTTGAGCCCGGACTCGGGCACGCCGGTGATGTCCAGGGCCTTCAGCAGCGAGCCCGAATAGCTGTCGAACGGCCGTGCGGGGAACGTCAGTTCGCCGATCTCGCCGGGGAACGCGCGGCGATACTCCTGGCGGGAGAAGACCCGGTCGAGCTTGCGCTGGGCGGCCTGGGACAGGTCCGCACCGCGCTCGTCGAAGAACATGATGTCCACCGAGTCCGGCACCCCGGGTGTGGTGCGGATCATGATCCCGCCGGCCGAGCCGCGCGCGGTCTCCTGACGAGCCACCGGCATCGGCACGTTCTCCAGGTCGCGCACGTTGATCGCGGACGTCTGGAGCGCGGAGATGACCGCCCGCTTGAGCGCCCGGGCACCGCGCGAGTGGTCGCGCGCGGTGGTGACGGTGGCGCCCTTCTTGAGCGTGGTGGCGTAGGCGCCGGCCAAGCGCACGGCCAGTTCGGGGGTGATCTCGACGTTGAGGATGCCGGAGACCCCGCGCGGGCCGAACAGGTACTTCTGCCCGCGCGACTCCCAGATCACCGACGTGTTGACGACCGCGCCGGCCTCGATCGTCTTGAACGGGTAGATCCGCACGTCCCCGGAGACCAGGGACTCCTCCTCGATCAGGCATTCGTCGCCGATCACCGCGCCCTCTTCGATCCGGGCGGCGCGCATGACGTCGGTGTTCTTGCCGATCACGCAGCCGCGCAGATTGGTCTGCGGGCCGATGTAGACGTTGTCGTGCACGACCGCCTTGTGCAGGAAGGCGCCACGCTTGACCACGACGTTGGAGCCGAGCACGGTGTGCTCGCGGATCTCCACGCCGCCCTCGACCTTGGCGTAGTCGCCGATGTACAGCGGGCCCTTGAGGATCGCGTCCCGGTCCACCTCGGCGCCCTCGGCGACCCATACGCCCGGGGAGAGCTCGAAGCCGTCGATGTCCACGTCGACCTTGCCGGTGAGCACGTCGGCCTGCGCCTTGAGGTAGCTCTCGTGCGTGCCCACATCCTCCCAGTAACCCTCGGCGACATAGCCGTAGATCGGCTTGCCCTCCTTGAGCAACTTCGGGAACACGTCGCCCGACCAGTCCACGGACACACCCGCGGCGACGTAGTCGAAGACCTCGGGCTCCATCACGTAGATGCCGGTGTTGACGGTGTCCGAGAAGACCTGACCCCAGGTCGGCTTCTCCAGGAACCGGTCCACCCGACCCTCGTCGTCGATGATCGTGATGCCGAACTCGAGGGGGTCGGGCACCCGGGTCAGGCACACGGTGACCATCGCGCCCTTGGCCCGGTGGTACTCCACGAGCGCGGTGAGGTCGAAGTCGGTGAGCGCGTCGCCGGAGATGACCAGGAACGTGTCGTCCTTGAGCGCCTCCTCGGCGTTCTTGACGCTGCCCGCGGTGCCGAGCGGGGTTTCCTCGTTCGCGTATGTCAGGGTCATCCCGAGTTCTTCGCCGTCGCCGAAGTAGTTGCGAACCAGCGACGCGAGGAACTGCACGGTGACCACGGTCTCGGAAAGCCCGTGCCGCTTCAGGAGCCGCAGCACGTGCTCCATGATCGGCCGGTTCACCACCGGCAGAAGCGGCTTGGGCATGCTGGAGGTCATCGGGCGCAGGCGGGTGCCCTCGCCTCCGGCCATGACGACGGCCTTCATCGGTCTCGTCCTCCTATCGCGTCACACCACCCGCACCCACGGCGGAACTGCCGGGGCCGGGTGGCGTGCCTTCAGTACGTGGTGATCGCCTGGTGTCCGGCGATCCCTGCGCTACCCGGCGGTCGCTGCGCGACTCGCCTTGTCCGCGGCCACGAGGCGTTTGGCCTGGGCTGCGTAGAGGACTCCTGCCCACCAGTACAGCGCAGTACCCCACCAGGCGAACGCCCATCCGAAGATCGCGGCGAGAGTTGCGACACGTCCGGTGCCGTCACTGAGCAGGAGCAGCGGGAAGGCGTACATCAGATTGAAGGTCGCGGCCTTGCCGACGAAGCTGACCGAGAGCGCGCCGTAGCGGTGTCGGCGCAGGATCAGCAGCACCACGCCCATGAACAGTTCGCGGCCCAGGATGATCGCGGTCAGCCAGATCGGCAGGATCTCGCGCCAGGTCAGGCCGACCAGCGTGGCCAGCACGTAGAGCCGGTCCGCGGCCGGGTCCAGGATCGCGCCGACCTTGCTGACCTGGTTCCACCTGCGGGCCAGTTTGCCGTCGAGGTAGTCGCTGATCCCGCTGAGCATGAGCAGGGCCAGGGCCCACAGGTCGTGCTTGGGGCCGCCGAACTCGGGCGCCAGGATGAGCCACAGGAAGACCGGGACGCCGAGCAGGCGCGCGAAGCTGAGCGCGTTGGGGATCGTCAGGACCCGGTCGCTGGGAGCGTCCACGCCGCCGTCCCGGGGGGGCGGCGGCGCCGCGTCCACGTGGGCCTCCACGGGGCCTCTGCTTTCTGCCGGTGGGCCGTCTCGTACTGGGTCCGACTCGTTCGGTATGCGCTGTCCAGCCTAGTGACGCACGGATCCGCTGCTCACCGGGTCCGGGTCGGGCGTGGGCGGCTCGGCGACCGGCTCGGTGAGCGTGGGCAGCGGGGTGCGGTCGCGCAGGATGCGCCAGACCAGGATCAGGGTCAGCGCGATACCGGCGAACAGGTAGCCGTTGCCGAGCACGAACTCGATCGGGGTCCAGCGGTGTTCCCGGCCCCCGTCCCGCGGGGCGAGCCAGATCAGGCCCCAGGGCTGGAGGGTGCGCGAGCCGTCCCAGTCGCCGTGCACGTTCAGCCGCATCGGCCACGCGGCGAAGAACACGAAGAACGTGCCGGTCAGCCACCACCACAGTGGCCGGGCGCGGGTCAGCGCGGTGTGCGCGAGCAGGACGAACGCGGGCACCACCCAGACCCAGTGGTGCGACCACGAGATGGGCGACACGAACAGCGACAGGCCGCCGGTGAGCACCACCCCGACCAGTTCGTGGCCGCGCAGCGAGGCACGGGCGGCGGCCACCAGACCGAGCGTGCCGACCAGCAGGCACAGCAGCAACCACAGCGCCGAGGCCGCCCCGCCGTCACCGAGCATTCGGGTGAACATGCCCTGTACGGACTGGTTGTTGAGGGTGCCCACGCTGAGCTTGTCGTTGACCTTGCCGCTGATCGACACGAGGTGCGACCAGTAGTAGACGGACGCGGTCGGCGCGGCGGCCAGGCCCACCAGGATGGTGCCCAGGAACGCGCCGCCGGCCACTGCGGCGGCCCGGAACCTGCGGGTGATCAGCAGGTAGACGATGAAGATCGCGGGGGTGAGCTTGAGCCCGGCCGCGATGCCGACCCCGATGCCCTTGTATCGGCGGCTGTCCGGGAGCCCGAGGTCGAGCACGATCAGCGCCAGGAGCAGCAGGTTGATCTGCCCCCACACGAGTGTCCACTCCACCGGCTCCAGCCACAGCACCACGGCGAAGGTGGTCGCGCTGACGCCGAACCGGCCCAGGCCGCGACGGTAGCCGAGCATGCCCCACGCGGACCAGACCACGGCGAACAGCGACAGCAGGCTCACGATCGCCATGAACCACTTCAGACCGGCGAAGCCCAGCGGCAGCAGGATGTAGAAGAGCAGTCCGGACAACGGCGGGTAGATGAACGGCAGTTTGTCGGTCCACTTGCCGTAGTTCTCGGTATAGATCGCGTCGCCGTCGCGGAACGCGTGCGCTGCGTCGTGGTAGACGCTCAGGTCGAGCATGTGCCACATGTCGCGGCGGCCGAGGTGGGTCCACAACACCCACAGGCCCAGCGACAGCGCGAGCAGGAGGCCGCCGACGAGCGCGACACGACCCGGTCGACGGGGTTCCCGGCTGCGCTCGTGCCCGAACGGGACGCGGGGCGCGAGCGTCAGGAGCTCGCGGCAGGAGGTCACGAGCACGTGGGGGAAGGACATGTCGGTCGGGGACTCCACAACTGCACGGTTCAATGGGCGCCTGGCCGGGTGGCGCCGGGTCAGGATATCCACACGGACGGATCGGCCCCGCCCGGTGCCTGGTTGCCGGTAACCGGCGAATGCCCCCGAATGCGACCTCGGGATGATTCAGGCCCTGGTCGGAGCCGGAGTGGTGTTGCCCGGGGCCGTTCGGCCCAGCGGTTCCGGCGGGTCGAGCGTAACGGCTTCCGCGGTGCGACTCGCCCATTTTCGTCGGGTCGCCGGCACGCCCACCGCAATCGTGATCAGCGCGGCCAGCCCGGCGAGAGTGTACGCGTCGGCGAGCACCAGGTCCCACCCGGCGAGCCGGAGTTCGCGACCGTCGCGGTAGGGCACCTGCCAGACCAGTCCGGTCGGCACCGGGACCGGGAGTTCCACCCGACGACTGGGGACCGCGACGGTCAGCGCGACCAGCGCGAGCGCGGCCGGCCCGGCCGGGAGCCGGATCCTGCCGAATCGGCGACGGGTGCCGGCGGCCAGGAGCACGGTGCCGGGTACGACCCACACCCAGTGGTGGGTCCACGAGATCGGCGACACGAGCAGCCCGGTCAGCGCGGTGACGCACAGCCCGGCCAGGTCCCGGCGCGGATCACCCGGTCGGCCCCGTGCCACGATCGCGGCCAGCGCGAGCCCGCCGATCCCGACCGCGATCGCGATGGCCGGCCACACCGCCCCGGGCGGGGGCATCCGATGGGTGAACCGGATCAGCAGCCCGTGCAGCGACTGGTTGCCCGGCCCCTGGACCGGGCCGACCCGAGTGTCGTCGAAGAACAGGCCGCCCCAGTAGCGCAGCGACTCGCGCGGCAGCACGGTGAAGGCGACGCACAGGCTCGCCCCGAGCGCGAGCAGCGCGTTGCGGCCCTCGCGCACCCGACCGGTCAGGAACAGGTAGGGGATCACGATCGCGGGGGTGAGCTTGAGTCCGGCGGCCAGGCCCACCCCGCAACCGCGCAGCCGGGCGCCGGGCGCGCGGGAGAGGTCGGCCAGGACCAGGGCCAGCAGGAGCAGGTTGATCTGGCCGAAACGCAGCGTCTCCTGGACGGGTTCGCTCCACAGCGAGATCGCGGCGGTGCTCGCTGCGGCGGCCAGTCGGCGCGTGCCGCGCACGCCGACCATGCCCCAGGCCAGGTGTGCGCCGAGGATGAGCAGCGCGAGGTTGCCGGCGACCGAGACCCAGCGCAGCACCCCCCAGGGCAACCACGCCAGCGGGGTGAACAGCAGTGCGGCGCACGGGGTGTACGTGAACGGCAGGTGCGCCATCCCGACGGACATCGAGTAGAGCCGGCCGTCGCCGTCCACGATCGCGCGCCCGCCGGCCCGGTAGACCCGCAGGTCGCCGAGCCACCACATGGTCGCCGGTCGGGTCAGCGCGAGCGCGAGGTAGGCGGCGACCGATGTCACGACCAGGACCGCGGCCAGTGCCGGGAGGCGTCCGAGTAAACGCTGGGTGCGATGCGACGTCTCGGACATGGACCTGATCGTGCCATCGGACGCGCCCGATTGCTCCGCATCAATGAGCGCGCGTCACTTTGTTGTGCTTTTCCGATATCTACCGGGCGTTGGCGTGGTTCAGCCGACTATGACCGCTTCTCCTCCGGCTTCGCCTCCTGCTTGTCCTCCTGTGCGCGGGCGCGCGATCGGCCCACCTCGGCGTAGAAGCGGAGCACGTCGAGGTCGTCCACCGAGCCGGGGTTGACCGCGTCCTCCAGCCGGCGGCCCTGGAGCAGCTTCTTGACCGGGATCTCGATGCGCTTGCCGGTGAGGGTGTGCGGCACGCCCGGCGCCGCGATGATCTCGTCCGGCACGTGGCGCGGCGAGACCTCCTCGCGGATCACCGCGCGGATCCGGGCCTTGAGCGCGTCGTCGAGGGTGTGTCCGGGCACGGTGACCACGAACAGCGGCATCCAGTACCCGCCGTCGGGCAGTTCCAGACCCACCACGAGCGACTCGCGCACCTCGGGCAGGCGTTCGACCGCCTCGTAGATGTCGCTGGAGCCCATCCGCACGCCCTGGCGGTTCAGCGTCGAGTCGGAGCGGCCGTGCACCACGATCGTGCCGCGCTCGGTGAGGGTGATCCAGTCGCCGTGCCGCCACACGCCCGGGTAGGTGTCGAAGTAGCTGGCCCGGTAGCGCTCGTCCTGCGGGTCGTTCCAGAAGTACACCGGCATCGAGGGCATCGGCTGGGTGATCACCAGCTCGCCCACCTCGTCCACCACCGGCCGGCCGTCCTCGTCCCATGCCTCGACCGCGCAGCCCAGCGCGCGGCACTGGATCTCGCCGAGGTACACCGGCAGGTCCGGGCTGCCGCCGACGAAGGCGCTGCACACATCGGTGCCGCCGCTGACCGAGGCCAGCCACATGTCCGCGCCCACCGCGTCGTAGATCCAGCGGAAGCCGTCCGGCGGGAGCGGCGAACCGGTGGTGCCGATCGCCCGGACCCGGCTCAGGTCGTGGGTCGTCCGCGGGGTCAGCTCGTTCTTGCGGCAGGCCATCACGTACGCGGCGGAGGTGCCGAACCAGGTCGCCCCGGTCCGCTCCACCACGGTCCACTGCGCGTCGGGGCCGGGATGGCCGGGGCTGCCGTCGTAGAGCACGATCGTGCTGCCCGCGAGCAGGCCGCCGACCAGCATGTTCCACATCATCCAGCCGGTGGAGGTGTACCAGAAGAACCGGTCGTTCGGGCCCAGGTCGAGCTGGAACGCGGCCTGCTTGAGGTGTTCGAGCACGATGCCGCCGTGGCCCTGGACGATCGCCTTGGGCAGGCCGGTGGTGCCGGAGGAGTACAGGATCCACAGCGGGTGGTCGAAGCCGACCTGCTCGAAGTCGAGGTCGGCGGCGGACACCTCACGCCCGATCACCTCGGCCCACGGCAGCACGTCGGCGGGTGCCGGCTCGTCGAGCAGCGGCACATGCAACACGTGTCGCACCGTCGGCAGGCCCTCGCGCAGATCGGCGACCACGTCGGCGCGACGGATCTCCTTGCCGCCGTAGCGGTAGCCGTCCACCGCGATCAGCACGACCGGCTCGATCTGCTGGAAGCGGTCGAGCACGCTGCGCGCACCGAAGTCGGGCGCGCAGGCCGACCAGACCGCGCCGATGCACGCGCACGCGAGCAGCCCGATCACCGCGTGCGGGGTGTTCGGCACGTAGGCCGCCACCCGGTCGCCGGGTCGCACGCCCAGCTCGCGCAAGGTCCTCGCGCACGAGGCGACCTGGCGGCGCAGCTCGGCCCAGGAGATCTCGCGCGGAAGCAGTTCCTCGTCCAGGTACACGATCGCGGCGCGCTCGGGGTCGCCGTCCGCGGCGTGCCGCAGCACCTGCTGCGCGTAGTTGAGGCGGGCGTCGGGGAACCAGCGGGCGCCGGGCATGGTCCGCTCGGCCAGCACCACGTCCCGCTCACCCAGGTCCAGCTCGAACCAGTCGCACAGCGAGGCCCAGAACGCCTCGGGCTCGGTGGTCGACCAGGCCCACAGTTGTGCGTAGTCCTCCGCCCGAACGCCGCGTTCGGCGCCGAGCCACTCGCGATAGCGGGTAACCGCCGCGGCGGCGACCCGTTCGGCCGACGGCTGCCACAGCAGCTCGGCCCGCTCGCTCGATTCCGTCATGTCGTAAGTCCCCTCCGCGCGATGTGCCCCCCGACCCTGCCATCTCGCGCCCCGGCGCGCATCCCCCGGGCGGGTCGCAAAAGGATCTTCGTGGGCACTCTGGACGCGCCGCGCCGAACGCGGGATGTTACCGACGGGAAACAAGCCCGGCAGAGGAGCTCTCGCATGCCCACCACACCCGGCACCGGCACCGACCGCGAGCGCGTCGCCGAGCGGCTGCTCGCCGCGTCGCACGCGCACGCGTTCGACCCGATCACCGACATCGACTGGGACGCGCCGCTGGTCGACGGCGCGTTCTTCCTGCCCGCCCACCGGGTCAGCCTGTACGGCACGCCGATCTGGGAGCGGATGAGCGAGCGGCAGCGGATCGATCTGTCCCGGCACGAGGTGGCCTCGATGGCCAGTGTCGGCATCTGGTTCGAGGTCGTGCTGATGCAGCTGCTCATCCGGCACGTCTACGACCGTCCGCTGACCTCGCGACACGTGCAGTACGCGTTCATGGAGATCGCCGAGGAGTGCCGGCACTCGACCATGTTCGGCAGGCTGATCGACAAGCTGGACTGCCCCGAGTACGGGCCCGGGGCGTACGCGCACACGGCGGCGCGGGCGATGAAGACGCTCGGCTCGGGCGTGCAGGCCTTCGCGATGGCGTTGATCGCCGAGGAGGTCCTGGACACGATGCAGCGCGAGATGATGGCCGATGAGTCGCTCCAGCCGATCACCCGGCAGACCGCGCGCATCCATGTGGTCGAGGAGGCCCGGCACGTGCGTTACGCACGCGACGAGGTGGCCCGCGGCGCGCCGCACATGTCGCGGGCCGAGCGCGCGATCACCCGTCTCGCGCTGGCTCGGGCCGCGCACATCATCGCCACCCGCCTGGTGCACCCGGGCGTGTACACGGCGGTGGGTCTGGACGCGGACCGGGCGTCTCGGATGGCACGGGCGAATCCGCACCGGCTGGACACCCTGGGCCACTGGTCGCGGCGGCTGATCGCGTTCTACGACGAGCACGGCCTGCTCGGCGGACCGGGGCAACGGTTGTGGCGGGCCTCGGGCCTGATGGGACGTCAGATATGACGCCGGGCCGGGCGCCCGGGCGCCGGCGGGTGTGACCGTAAATACCCCGGCCGGGTTGGCGCGCGGAACTGACGATCCGTCAGACTGTGGTCCGTACACACATCGGACGAGACGGCCAGACGAGTTGGAGGGCCCCGTGACGAAGGACCACAAGCCCGTGGTCCCCGGTTGGTTCACCACGTCCGGGGAGGACTTCTCCCTCCTCGGCACCCGGTGTACCGCCTGTGGGACCGTGTTCTTCCCGCGCCAGGAGACGTTCTGCAGCAATCCGGCCTGCGCCGGCACCGAGTTCGCCGAGGTGCCGCTGTCCAGGCGCGGCACGGTGTGGTCCTACACGAACGCCGGCTACCGCCCGCCGGCCCCGTTCGTGTCCGACCCGGACGCCGAGTGGCAACCGTTCACCATCATCGCGGTGCGCCTGGAGGCCGAGGGCCTGATCGTGCTCGGTCAGGGCGCGCCCGGGGTCGGCGTGGACGACCTGAAGGTCGGTGTCGAGGTCGAGATCGTGCCCGGCGTGCTGTACGAGAACGACGAGCACGTCTACACGACGTGGAACGTGCGGCCCGTGGAGGTCAAGGCATGAGCACCGACCGCGAGATCGTCGTCCTGGGCGCGGGCATGCACCCCTGGGGCAAGTGGGGCCGCAACTTCGTCGAATACGGCGTCAAGGCCGCGCAGGACGCGCTGAAGGACGCCGGCCTGGCCTGGCAGGACATCCAGTTCGTGGCCGGCGCGGACACCATCCGCAACGGCTACCCCGGCTTCGTCGCGGGCGCCACCTTCGCCCAGGCGCTCGGCTGGACCGGCGTGCGCATCTCCAGCTCGTACGCCGCCTGCGCGTCCGGCTCGCACGCGATCGCGAGCGCCCGCGCGCAGATCCTCGCGGGCCTGTGCGACGTCGCGCTCGTGGTCGGCGCGGACGCCGCCCCCAAGGGCTTCTTCGCGCCGGTCGGCGGCGACCGCCCGGACGACCCGGACTGGGTGCGCTTCCACGTGCTCGGCGCGACCAACCCGGCCTACTTCGGGCTGTACGCGCGGCGCCGGATCGACCTGTACGGCGCCTCGGTCGAGGACTTCGCCCGGGTCAAGGTCAAGAACGCGCGCAACGGGCTGGCCAACCCGAACGCCCGCTACCGCAAGGCGTTCACGATGGAGGACGTCGCGGCGTCGCCGATCGTGTGCGACCCGCTGCGCCTGATGGACATCTGCGCCACCTCCGACGGCGCGGCGGCGGTCGTGTTGTGCAGCAAGGAGTTCGCCGCGCGGCACACCACCTCCCCGGTGCGGATCTCCGCGGTCTCCACGGTCACCCCGACCTTCCCGAGCGCGCTGATCGAGCTGCCCGACATCGCCACCGACTCCTCGGTGGCGGTGGCCCCCCACGACTTGTCCTTCCGCGCGTCGCTGGCGCACGCGGCCTACCAGGAGGCCGGCATCGGCCCGGAGGACCTGAGTCTGGCCGAGGTCTACGACCTGTCCACCGCGCTGGAGCTGGACTGGATCGAGGACCTGGGCATCTGCGCGCGCGGCGAGGCGGAGAAGCTGCTTCGCGACGGCGCGACCGAGATCACCGGCCGCATCCCGGTGAACGCCTCCGGCGGCCTGGGCTCGTTCGGCGAGGCGGTGCCGGCTCAGGCGATCGCCCAGGTCTGCGAGCTCACCTGGCAGCTGCGCGGCGAGGCGGGCGAGCGCCAGGTGTCCGGCGCGACGGTGGGCATCACCGCGAACCAGGGCCTGTTCGGACACGGTTCCTCGATCATCGTCACCCGGTAGAGCCGGCTCGGATCCACCGAAACGGTCTCGGGGTCGACGGGTCCTCGGCACTGCCGAGGCCCTCGCCCCCGGGATCGTTTCCGTTTCAGCGGAGGGTTGTATGGGATTTCCGGACGACGTCGGCGTGGTCGACCTGCTGATGGGCCTGCCGAACCGCGATCGGCGCTGGTGGGCGACCGCGATGGCGGGCACGTTGCGGGACCGGGACAGCCAGACCGGGATGACCCATCCGGCCGGGTACATGTTCAAGGACCTGCCCGAGATGGAGCGCACCGATTCCTCGGCCGAGGAACTGCTGCGCGAGATGGACCGGTTCGGCGTGGAGAAGGCGCTGATCCCGGTCTCGTTCGAGGACGAGGACACCCTGGAGGCGGTACGCCGGCACCCGGATCGGCTGCTCGGCAGCTTCCAGGTCGATCCCACCGACGTGATGGCGGGCGTGCGCGGGCTGCGCCGGGCGCGCGAGGAGGCCGGCGTGCTGGCCGCGACCTTCTTCCCGTGCGGGTGCACACCGCCGGTACCGATCGACGACCGGCTGGCCTATCCGCTCTACGCGACCTGTGTCGAGCTGGGTCTGCCGGTGTTCGTGAACGCGGGCATCCCCGGGCCTCGGGTGCCGGCCGCCGCGCAGGAGGTGATGCGCTTCGACCGGGTCTGCTACGACTTCCCCGAGCTCACGGTGGTGATGCGGCACGGCGGCGAGCCGTGGTGCGACCTGGCGGTCAAGCTGATGCTCAAGTGGCCCGGGCTGCACTGGTCCTCGTCGGCCTTCGCGCCCAAGCACTACCCGCGCGCGATCGTCGACTACGCGAACACGCGCGGGGCCGACAAGATCCTCTACGCGGGCTACTTCCCGTACGGCCTGACCCTGGATCGCATCTTCGCCGAGTTGCCCGGTGTCGGGTTCAAGGACGAGGTGTGGCCGAAGTTCCTGCGCACCAACGCGCTGCGGGTCCTGGGCCGGTAGTCGGCCGGCCGGCGGGCGCGGGGCGACCCGGCCCGCCGATCAGCCGGCCGCCGGCGCCAGTGCCAGTGCGGCCTCGATCGGGTCGGCGTTCGGGCGCGGGTCGATCACCGCCAGGACCGGGACCGTGACGCCCGCCTCGACATAGCGGGCGATCCCGGCCCGGCACCGCGCCGGGTCGCCGTGCACGATCAGGTCGTCCACGACCGCGTCCGGAACCAGTTCCAGGGCCCGTTTGCGGTCGCCCTCCGCCCAGGCCGCCCACATCGGCGCGAGTTCCTCGCCACGCCCGAGCCAACGGTGGAAGTCGGCGTACACCGGCACGGTCAGGTAGCTCGTGATCATCCGCCGGCCGATCGCCCGTGCGGTGTCCCGGTCCTCGATCGGCAGCACGAAGATCCGCGCGACGATCTCCTTGTCCGGTCCACCCTCGTGCACATACGGCACCACCCGCTTCACGTCCTCGGCACCGAGCCAGTTCAAGATGGCGCCGTCCGCCTCCCGCCCGGCCAGGCGCAGCATCCCCGGGCGCAGTGCCGCGACCAGGATCGGCGGTGGGCTCTGCGGCGGCCGGGACAGCCGAAAACCGCGCACCGCGAACGTCTCGTACTCCCGGGTCACCTTGTCCCCCGCGAACGCCGCGCGCAGGAACCGTAGGGTGTCGCGCACCCGCTGGTAGGGCCGGTCGAAACTCGCGCCGTTCCAGGACTCGACGATCGGCGCGGACCCGGCGCCCACCCCCAGGCGGAACCGGCCCGGAGCCACCTCGGCCAGTGCTGCCGCCGTCATCGCCAGCGTCGCCGGGCCGCGTGTGTAGGGCGAGACGATCGCGGTGCCCAGGCGCACCTCGGGGTCGGCCAGTGCGGCGACGGTGAGCGGCGTGAAGCCGTCGAGGCCATCCACCTCGGCCGACCAGATGTCGGTATAGCCGGCCGCGCGCAGTTCCCGGATCAGGCGCGGATGCTCGGCGAGCGGGGCATTGAGCGGCACGGTGATGCCGTAGGCGGGCGGGCTCATGCGTACTCCTCCGCAGTCCTGATGGTCCATCAGAACTATCACAGCCGGCCGGCCCGGGACCGCGACGACCCGTGGTTCGGATTCTCGAACGAGGAGGCCGAGAATACCGGACACCTGATGTACCGTCAGACACCATGACGACCCTGTGCCTCAACACCTTCGCCTTCTCCGCGTTCGCGGGCGCCGCGGAACCCCCACCCCTGCCCGAGCTGTTGGCGGCGGTGCACGAAGCCGGGTTCGGGGCGATCGGGCTCGACGTGTTCTCCGTGCTCGGCTACGGCCGGCCGCTCGCCGAGCTCGCCGCCGAGGTGGCGGCGGCCGGCCTGCGCTGTCCGGAGATGTTGGGCTTCGTGGTGGACGCGGACGAGGCCGCCGCGCTCGCCGGGGCGCGGCAGGTTGCCGAGGCGTGTGCGGCGTTCGACGCCGACTTCGCACTCGGGATGGTCATGCGGGCGCCCGACGCGCGCTGTGCGGACCTGTTCGCCCGCTGCGCCGAGATCATCGCGCAGGCCGGGGCGCGCGCGGCGGTCGAGTTCCTGCCCTTCACCCCGGTCGCCACGATCGCCGACGCCCGCACCCTGGTGGCACACGCCGGGACCGCGAACTCCGGTGTCCTGGTCGACGCGTGGCACTTCTTCCAGGGTCCGGACACCTGGGCCACGCTCGCCGGGTTGTCGGCCGCCGAGATCGCCTACGTGCAGATCGACGACCACCCGGAACTGCTGCCGGAGGGTGCGGATTTCTATACGGAGTGCATGTCGCGCCGGGTTCTGCCGGGCGACGGGGTGTTCGAACTGGACATCTTCCGGGACGCGTTGGTGGACAAGGGATTCGACGGACTGGTCAGCGTCGAGGTGATCAATCCGGGTCTGGTCGCACTCGGTGCGGCGCGGTACGCCCGCGCCGCGCGGGCGGCGGTGGGGCGATACTGGGCCTGACGAGCGGTCAGGCCGGTTGGCCGTCCGGGATCTGCACCACGGGTGCCGGTTCGGCGGGCAGCCGGACGGCGCCGCACGACGAGGTGCCCGCCGAACCGCCCGACCGGTACGCGCGGGCTGCCGCACGTGCACGAGGCACGGTCATGGTCGAGGTGGGCGGGGCGACCTTCACCGTCGGCCCCGGCGACGCGCTTCAAATGCGCGGTGATCGGCCGCACTTGTACCGCGATCCGCAGGCCGAACCGGCGCGGCCGACCATGACCGTGATCTACGAGCGTTGCGAGGCTCCCGGTATCGGCAGGGCCGACGGCCGGTATCAGCCCGAGTGCTCGGGCCTGGTCGCCTGATAGGCCGCGAACAGCGGGACCGCGCCGGACGCGTCCAGGACCGCGCACGCGAACGACCGGTCGAAGATCACCCGGCGCGGTGGGTTCGGATCCCTTGGCGGGACGCCCTCGCACATGAGGACCGCGGTGACCGAGGCGGCCTCCACGCCCTTTTCGCCGATCCGCAGCAGCGACTCCTGCACGGCTTGCCCGATCTGCAGCGCCGCATCGCTCATCGCGCCGAACTCCGCGTCGTCGGTCAGCGCGACCCCGAGCCCGAGCCGGGTCAGATGCGGGGTGACGTCCAGGAACGTGCGCAGTTCGAAGCGCGGTACGTGGAGGATCACGTCCGCGCCCACGAACGCGGTACCGGCCGCGCGCGGCACCCACGCGGCGGCGATCGTCGAGGCGGGCGGGGCGCCCTCGGGGCCGAGCGCGAACCGCACCAGCGCACCGTCGTCGCCCGCGCACGGCAGTTCCACCACCGTGATCTCGCCGTCCGGCCCCGGGATGGTCCACACATCGTGAGCCGGGACGTGCTTGCACATCATCTGCACGGAGTCGACGAACCGGATGTCACTCGCGTCCCAGGCCCGGTCGGTCGCCTCCGTCGAGGCCGGAACCCCCGGCGGGTCGGGCCGAAACCCCCACCACTCCTGCGTGTCGTCCGGATCGAACTCCACCACCCACCGTGCCTTCAGCGCGAGCGCGTTCACCAGCACGAGCGAGTCCTCGGCCCCCACCTTCACCGGCAGGCACTCGATCAGTCCGCCGGTCGCCCGGGCCACCCACGCGTCCGGATCGGCCTGCTCGACCGGCTTGCCGAAGCCGACGTCGGGCAGCCCACTCCGATACGCCGCACGCAGTTCGTCCCGGCTCCACACCCCGGTCGCCACCGCCAGCGCCTGGGTCGCCACCAACTCGCGCGCAACGGCTGTCACCACCGGCCCGGCCTCCGGCCCCGCGACACCGAGCAGCTCGCCGAGCCGCGCACGGGTCTCCCCCTCGGCACCCGAGGCCACCGCGCCGAGCGCGAGCCACAGGCCGACCGGCGAGAACACCACGTCGCCCCGGGCCGCGACCACCGTGTCGTCGACCAGTATCGCGTCCAGCCACCGCGCGGCCAGTTCCCGTACCGCGCCCGCGTGTTCGCCCATCGTCGACCCCACGTGCCCGCCCCCTCGTCCCGGTACGCCGCCCGTTCCCGAGCGGCCGTGCCCCGACCGTAGCGCAGCGGTATCACCGTCGAGGCGGTCCATCCGACGAACCGTCACAACCCCTGATCGGGCGCGTCCCGCGGCGCCGTCGCCTGGAAGGCCGCGAACAGCGGTACGTAGCCGGACGCGTCCATCACGACGCACGCGAACGGTCGGTCGAAGGCCACCAACCGCCGGGCCGGCTCCGGCTCGTGGCTCATCCAGTCCAGCGTGATCGTGGTCACCGCGGTGGCCTCGACGCCCTCCTCGGCGATCCGCAGCAGCGACTCCTGGACCACCTGGTCGATGCGCACCGGCTCGTCCGCCATCGCGCCGAAGTCCGCGTCGTCGGTCAACGCGGCCTCCACTCCCAGATCGATCAGGTGCGGCACCACATCCAGCCGGGTGCGCAGCTCGAAGCGCGGCAGCCGCACCTCGACGTCCTCGCCCTCGTACGCCTTTCCCGTGTCGCGCGGCGCCCACGCGGCGGTGATCACCGACGCCGGCGGCGCATCCTCCGGGCCGAGCGCGAACCGCACCCGCGCGGGCTGCTCCCCCGCGCACACCAACTCGACCACGGTCACCTCGCCGTCCCGACCGGAGATCGCCCACACGTCCGCGGCCGGCACCTCACGCCGCATCGTCGGCACACGGGTGTGCGTACCGTCCGCAGCGTGGAAGTCGAGGTCGTGCGTCCTCGCCACGTCGAACTCCTCGCGCCAGCGGGCCCGCAATGCGAGTGCGTTGACCAGGACCACGCGCGTCCACGCGTCGAGTTCGACCGGTATACGCTCGATCAGCCCGTCGGTGGCCCGCGCGACCCACGCGTCCAACTCGTCCTGTGCCCGCAACGCGCCGAACCCGATGTCCGGCAGCGCCGCGCGAAAACCCTCGCGCAGCGGCGACACGCTCCACACCCCGGTCGCCACCGCCAGCGCCTCGGTGCCCGCCAGATCGCGCGCGACCGCGCTCACCACCGGCGCCGACTCGGGCCACGCGAGGCCGACCAGGTCGGCGAGTTCCTCCGCGGTGTCGCCCTCCGCTCCGGTGGCCACCGCCGCGAGCGCGAGCCACAGCCCGGTCGGCGAGCACACCACGTCGCCGCCGGCCGACCGCACCCGGGGGTCGCTCAGCATCGAGTCGAGCCAGCGCGAGGCCAGTTCCCTTACGGTGCCCGCGTGTTCACGCAGAGCCGGTTCCATCTGATCACCTTCGTCGTCGCCGCGTCGTCGCTGCCCGGAGTTGTTCGGTGTCCCCCGGCCGAGGGGATGTATGCCTCCCGACCGTAGTGTCGTGTGTCATGAACGACTTCGGCGGGGACGTGGAGCTGCGCAGGCTGATCGATCGTCAGGCCATCCACGACGTCGTCCTTCGGTACTGCCGGGGAATCGACCGGATGGACCTCGACGCCGTCCGCGCGTGCTACCACCCCGACGCCACCGACGAGCACGGCGGCTTCATCGGGACGGTGGACGAATACCTCGCGTGGATCGGACGATTGCTCCCCCGGTACACCTCGACCATGCATCTCATCGGCAACCACCTGGTGGAATTCGGCGACGACACGCCCGATCTCGCCCGTTCGGAGACGTACGGAATGGCCTTCCACCGCAGCGCCGATCCGGCCCCGCGCGGCAACCTGATCACCGGCTTCCGCTACATCGACGACTTCACCCGACGCGACGGCGGGTGGCGGATCGCCCGCCGGGTGGCCACCACCGAGTGGGTCCGGGTCGACGACGCGGCCGGGCAGTGGCCGGTGCCCGAGGGCATGCGCACGGGCCGACGGGACCGCACGGACGCGGTGTACGCACCCTTTCCCCTCGCCCCGCCCGGCCCACCCACGCCGCCGGGCACCAGGCCCTGAGCGTGATCGAAGACACGCCCTAGCCGATCGGCTCCGCCTCGATCCCACTCGGCTTGCGGAACACCCGGGTCGCGTGGATCTCCCCGACGATCTGCGGCGCGTCCGGCTCCTGCGGCACCGGCAGCCCGGGCCGCAGGTGCTCCTCGACCGAGATGTACTTGAGCCCGGCGCGCAGGTCCGCGTCGTTGCGCAGCCGCACCACCAGCGGGAACTCGGCCAGCGCCGTGGTGTCGAACAGGCCCGTCGTGTAGACCAGTTGCACCCCGAGCGCGTCCGCGACCGCGCGTTGCAGCTCCAACAGATAGGACGCGTTGGCCCGCCCGATCGGGTTGTCCAGGAACAACGTCCCGGCGTGCCGGTGCCGGGCCCGACCACGGTCGTTGCTGCGCAGCGCCGCCATCGTGCAGTACAGCGCGATGGCCGCGGTGAGCAGCTGGCCGCCGGAGAACACGTCGCCCATTTGTCCCACCGGCACCCGCTCGGCCCGCAGCACCGAGTCCGGCTTGAGGATCTCCACCTGCACCCCGCGCGGGCGCAGCGCCGCATGCACCCCGCGCAGGAGCAGCGTCATCCCGTCCCGACGCACACCGCCGACCGTGCCGTCCCGGCCACGCTTGATCGTGCGGGTCGCCTCGTCGACCACCTCGCCCAGCGCCTCCACCAGGGCCGCCGCGTCCGGTTCGTCGAAGCGGATCCGCAGGAACTCCTGGCCGGACCACTCGCCGAGTTCCTCAGGCAGTCGGGACAACCGCTGCGCCGCGCGCAGCGTGGTCAACGCGGCCTCGACCATGCCGCGCATCCGGTCCACGATGCTGTCCCGGTTGCGCTCGATCTGGCGCAGTTCGTCGGTGAGCACCCGCAGGCGCGGCGCGAACGCGGCGGACCAGGCGGGCGCGTGCTCGGCCAGCGCGGCCGGCGGCAGTTCCCGGATCTGCTGCCGGGCGGGCATCCGTACCTGCTCGAACCGGGTCGCGCCCGCATGCCGCACGAGCGTCTCGGTCCGCTCCCGGACCTGCGCCTCGGCGGCGGACAGGTCGGCCGCGGCGGCGCGCAGCGCGCGCCGGCACGTGGTCGCCGCGTCCCGCGCGTCGGCGATCAGGCCGGCGAACGGCGTGGCGGGCCGCTGCTCGGGGTCCACCGGGACGGCCGGCAGCGTGTCCGTGAGCGAGGCCGCCACCTCGCCGAAGGCGCCCGCGGCGTGGTCGGCGTCGGTGTGCTCGCGGGCCAGCCGGCCGTGCGTCTCGCGGGCCGAGGTCAGCGCCTCGGTACAGGCGGCGTGTTCGGCGCCGGCGGCGCGCAGCAGCTCCAGCGCGTGCGCGCCGTCCCGGGGCCGCCGCTCCTCGGGCAGGTCCAGGTGGTGTTCGCGGCCCTCGGCCGGAGCGTGCCGTTCGACCTCGCCGCGCAGTCGGCCGAGCAGTTCGCTGGCCGCGTCGGCCCGACCCTCCAGGGTGCGCACGTGGTCCTCGGCGCGGCCGGCCGCGGCCAACCGGGACGGGCCGTCGGAGCCGTCGAATCCGTCCAGGAGCTCGGCCGCCTGTCGGCGCACCTTCGCGCTGAGCCGGTCCAGCGTGCTCTGCGCGGCGGACTCCTCGCTCTCCGCCCGGGCCTGTTCGGCGCGCAGGTCGGCGCCCACGCCGACCTTCTCGTACAGTGCGCGGGCCGTGCGATACGCCTCGCGCAGCGCCGGCAACGACGCGCGCGCGGCGGCCTCGTCGGCCGGCGCGTCGGCGACCTGCTCCTCCAGCGCACCGGTGATCTCGGCCCGCTCCTCGCGCAGCGCACGAGCGGTACGCCGGGCGTCGTCGGCGGAACGCTGCGCCTGCCGACGGTCCTCGTCCGCGGTCCGGGCCAGTGTGCGGTCCGCCTCGACGCCCGCCTCGTGTTCGCCGGTCTCCTGTTCCAACTCGCGGATCCGGCGCGCCCAACCGGCCCGCTCGCGCAGCCGGAAGGCCAGCCCGGCCAACGCGTCCGCCCGACGGCGCGCGGTCTGCGCGGCGTCCATCCGCCGATCGCGCCGGTCCACGGCCTGTGCCCGGGCCTGCTCGGCGCTCACCGCGGCGATCTCCGCGGCCTCGCCCGCGGCCTGCGCGGCGGCCAGTTCCTGCCGCGCGTCGGTGACCGCCTCGAAGAGGGCGTCGAGCCGCCCCGCCGGACACGCGGCCCGCCAGGTCGCCAGCCGCCCGGCCAGCGCCCGGTCGCCCTCCAGGCGCGCGGCCCGCACCCGGATCGCCTCCTGCCGCTCGCCCGCCCGGCGGCGCAGCGCGTCCCGCTCGGTGTCGGCGGCGCGTTCGTCGTGCATCGCCGGGTTCGGCGGCACCAAGAACGTGTCGGAGCGGTCCCGACCGGGTTCGAGCAGCGCCTGCGGGGTGCCCACCGCGACCGCCGAGCGCGGCAGCAGCGCGGCCTCGGCGAGCACGTCCCTGGCCCGGTCCATCGCGTCGTGCATGGTCACGATCACGCCGTCGACCAGCTCGGGATGGGCCGCGAGCACCGCGAAGTGCCGCTCGGCGGGCACCGACTGGGCCAGGTAGCGCCAACCCGGCAGCGCCGGAATGCCGTGCTCGCCCAGGAGCTCGACCGCGGCCAGCACATCCGGTCCGGCGGGCAGCAGACCGCCGTCGCCGAGCGCGCCCAGGATCCGCGAGTCGTCGGCGGCGCCGGTGCGCAGTTGGAACAGCGTGCGCTCGCCGTCGGTGACCGCCTCGGCGAGCAGTTCGCGCAGCACGTCGGCGGCCCGGTCGAAGGCCCGCGCGGCCTGCTCGCCGACCGCCTCCTCGGCGTCGGGACCGAGCAGTTCGCGCACCCGCGGATCGGCCGCGAGCGCCGCCGCGTTCGCGTGCACGGCGGCCAGGTCGGCCTCGGCCACACCCAGTCGGTCCGCCGTCCGGGCCGCGGCCAACTCGGCCCGCCCGCGCGCCGACTCGGCCTCGCGCACCCGCGCGGCGAGTTGTTCGGCGCTCGCCCGGGCCTCGGTCCACGCGGCGGAGGCGGCCTTCTCCTCGTCCGAGGCGCGCGCGGCGGATTCAGCCGGATCACCGTCGTCGTCGATCCAGCCCGCCTGGACCGCCAGGTCGAGTTCGGCGCCCACCTCGGCGAGCCGGCCGCGCAGGTGTGCGGCCTCGCTGCGGGTGCGCTGCGCCTCGGTCGCCGCGGTGGTGGCGGCCCGTTGGGCCCGCTCGCCGCGTTCCTGGAGCTCGGCGGCCCGGCGTTCCTCGATGTCCGCCCGGCCCTCGGCCCCGGCGGCGGCCGCGTGCAACGCGCGCACCAGCGCGCCGGCGGCCTCCTGGCGGGCGGCCAGCGCGGGCGCGGCGTCCCGCTCGGCCGCCCGGATCGCCACGTCCACCCGCTCCGCGCGGTCCACCGCCGCACGGTGGCGCAGCACCGCCTCGGTGGCCAACCAGGCCGAGTGCAGCCCGCGTGCGTCGCCCAGTTCGCGCTTGAGCCGCGCGGCGTCCTTCTCCGCGGCCATCAGCCGCATCCCGGCATGCCGGTGGGTGATCTCGGCGGTGACCAGCGCGGCGTGCGCCCCGGCCTGCTCGGCGGCATCCACCGCGGCACTGGATTCGGCCACCCGGCGGGCCAGTTCGGCGGCCCGCTCGCGCTCGCGCTCGGCCCGGGCGCCCAGTTCGCGGCCCAGACCGCGCGCGGTGTCCTCGGCTCCGCGGTGCGCCGCCCGCACCCTGGTCCGCCGACCGGCCGCCTCGCCCACCGCGTCGAGCAGTTCGACCGCGCCCTCGACGAAGTCCCGCTCGGCGGTCAGTTCGGCCCGCTGGGCGAGCTTGACCGCGAAGCCGTCGACCAGGTCGGCCAGCCCGTCGGTGTCGGCCGGATCGGAGACCGCGCGCAGCAGCAGGTCGACGAAGTCCGCGTCGTTCTTGACCGCGAACAGGCCCGCCGCCTCGCCCTCGTCGGCGTTCATCTCGCGCTGGTAGCGAAACAGTTCGGGGTCCAGGCCGAGAGCGTTCAGGTGCTCGATCCAGCGGTCGTGGATCTCCTCCCAGACCACGTCCACGTCCGGGTAGACCTTGTGCAGTTCGGTCATCGCGTCGCGGAAGCCGCGCATGGTCCGCCGCCGGCCGCCGACCCGGACCGGCAGGCCCTCCAGGGTGAGTCCGGGTCCGGGCCGGAAGGAGTACCAGCTCTCGGCGAACTTGCGCGGGTCGGAGGAGACCTGGCGCCCGCGCCACTCGCTGACCTTGCCGACCACGACCGTCTCGCCGGTGCGCACGTGTTGCCATTCCAGCGCGACGTGCCCGCAGTCGTCGGCGAGCAGGAACTTGCGCAGCACGCCGGAGCTGGCCCCGCCGAGGGTGTTGCGGTGTCCGGGCAACATCACCGAGAAGATCAGCTTGAGCAGGACCGACTTGCCGCCGCCGTTCTCCAGGAACAGCACGCCCGCGGGCGCGGGTCGGCGCGGCGGCCCGACCGGCTCGCCCTCGAACAGCTGCGCCTGCCTGGGCGCCGGGTCGGGCACGGGCGCACCGACGCCGCGCAGGTCGAGCACGGTGTCGGCGTAACGCGCACCGGCGGGCCCGATGGAAAACAGGCGGACCCGGGACAGCTCGTACATCGGCGGTCAAATCTCTCTGATCGAAGCACAGGACAAAACCAACACACAACGGACGATCGTCCGGCGGACGATCTCCCGGCGAAGAAGCACTCGGCGGGTGGAACCCCCGACACCCGGGGCCGCCGGACCCGCGCGAGTCGGCCCGGGCAGCGGGTCGGCCCGGACGCCGGATCGGGTCCGCCGGCGGGTCGGCCCGAACGGGGTCCGACTCCCCGACCGGTCGGGAAGGCCCGAACCGGGTCAGACCCCGTGGAAGGGCAATCCGGCGCCGGGCGCCAACTCGCCGCCGTCGGTCGTGGCGGCCAGCAGACTCGGACTGCCGTCGGTGACCGCCACCACCCCCAGGTCCAGCAGTTCGGACATGGCCGCCGAACCGGCCGTGTCGCGCACCTGGAGCTGATAGCGGGCGGTGGTGCGGTAGGTGCCGCCCGCGTCGTCGGAAACCCGCTGCAGGAAGCCCGAGTCGACCAGGAACGCGACCGCCTTGGCCACGATCCCGATGGTGGACGCGGCCAACCTGCGGGCGTCCTTGGTCGCGCCGGTGGCGCTGCGCCGGGCGTACACCCGCCAGGCCGCCTCCAGGCCGGGTCCGTCCACCTCGGGGTCGCTGATCTCGCCGCGCTGCTCGACGCGCTCCTCCAGACGCAGGCACGCCTGGCGGACGAAGGCGTCCACGCCGTGCACGCTGAGCCGGCCCACGTAGGCGTCGTCGGCGAGATCCTCGGGACGCGGGAAGGCCATCACGGCGACCGCGAGGTGGGCCAGGCCGTGCAGGAACCGGTCGGCCGACTCGGTGCCGGCCCGGCGCGCGTAGTCGCCCATCCGGACCGCGAACACCGAGTCCTCGCCGGCGGTCACCGCCATCCCGGCGCGCGGCGACACCTCCAGGACCACCAGCCCCAGGCCCGCCGCGACGGCCGCGGCCAGCGCGGCGAAGCGCGGGTCCTCGCGGTGTCTGCGGATCAGGTCGGCGTATTCGGCGTCGCGGGCCGGCAGCAGCTTGGGCTGGAGGCCGAAGGCCACCAGCCGCGCGGCGTCGCCGACGTCGGCCGAGGTGATCGGCGCGGCTTCGCCGGTCGTGTCGTGGGTCATGCGGGGGTGGGCCTTTCCGGCTCGGGTCGCGCGCCGGCCAGGACCGCCGTGCCGATGATCAGGTCGGCGCCGCCGACCTCGGGGTCGTCGAGTTCGGTGCCGTCGTCCACGGCCACCAGGAGGGTGCGGTCGCCCTGTCGCAACGCGGTGCCCACCGGCGGGGAGGCCGCGTGGAAGGCGAGCAGCGCGACCAGGTAGCCGAGGTCGGGATCCGCCTCGCGGGCCTCGGCGAGCAGCCCGGAGAGCCGGCGCGGGGTCTGCGGCGGGATGTCCAGGAGCAGCGCGGCCGCATCGTGCTGGCTCTCGGTGTAGCGGCTGTCGTCGGGGGTGAGCGACACGTCCGGCTCGGGCAGTTCGGCGCCGAGGTGATCGCGTGGCGCGGGCGGGGTGAGCAGCATCTCGGTCAGGTCGTGCAGGCGCACCGCGACCGGCGTGCGCAGACCGGTACCCGCGGCGAAGAAGCGGTCGGTCACCCGCCGTGCGTCGCCGACCGGCAACTCCAGGAGCGGGCGCAGCAGTTGTCCGTACAGGTCGAGCCCGGTGCGGGTGCCGGGCGCGGCGAACGCCTGCCGGTCCTGCTCGGCTCGGAACAGCGGCCCGGCCTCCATCAACCGGGTCTGCAACTGGGTGTGTCGCCGGATGCAGTCCTGCACGATGTCGACCAGCTCGGCCGCGCCGCGTTTGCGCTCGCTCTCCTCGGCCTCGTCCCGGGCCCGCCGGATGTTGATCAGGATCGCGTTCTCGTGCCGGTAGCGGTCGGCGACGTGCTCGAACGCCTCGTCGATCAGGTCCGGTACGGCCTGCAACCAGTCCACCGCACGCACGTTGCGCCGGGTCGCGTCGAGTGCGCGGCGCAGCGATTCGGCGTACTGCACGGTGCGGTAGCGGGCCTGTTCGGCGGCGAACCTGGCCTCGGCCAGTCGGCCGCGCCGGATCAGGTGTTCGAGCTTGACGTCGGCGGCGATCTGCGCGCTGGTGACATCGGTGTCCAGTGCGCCGACCAGGACGTTGATCGCCTCGTCGGTGGCGCGCAGGAAGATGTGCCCGTCCGGACCCGGGACCTCTTCGAGCAGTTTGAAGTCGTAGTCGCGCCGGATGTATTCACCCTCTCGGGTCCACATCCCGTACACGGCACGAAAACCGCGGTCCACGCTGCCGACGTTGATCAGGTTCTCCAGCACCCAGCGCGCGACCCGTTCGTATTCGCCGGGGTCGCGTCCGGGGGCCTGCGCGGCCACCCGGGGGCGGAGTCGGGCCACGATCTCGTCGTGGTCGGCTCCGGTGTCGAAGTCCATCGTGACCGTGACCAGGTCGATCGCGGTGAGACCGAGCTCGGCCATCGCGTAGACGGTGTACTCGCCCGCCAGGTTCGCCTTGCGCGCCTCCAGGTCGTGCAGCGGCGCGGTGCAGGCGAGGGCCTTGAGGCGGCGGGCGAGCCCCTCCTCGGTCACCCCGGAGCGCGGGTGTGCCGCGCCCGGGGGCAGCGCCGGGCCGGGAGTCGGCGGCACTTCCCCGGGCAGGCCGGCTCGGACGGGAACAGTCATGGGAGTAGAGCCTAGGACGTTCGGCCGACAGGTTCGGCGCCCGGCCGGCGGCGAGGCGGCCGAACGGGCGCGGGTCGGCGGGTGAGCGGCTACATCTCGCTCAGCCTGGCCAGGGCGGCGGTGCGCACGTCGTCGTGCTCGGCCGGGTCGCCCGCGAGCCGGCGCAGCCGCGTCACGGCCTCGGGGCGGCGCGCGTCCACGTGGCGCGCGGCGATCAAGCGGGTGTCGGCCTGGCAGTCCCACAGGGCTTCCACGGCCGTTTCGGCGGCGAACGATGGCTCTATCCGGGCCAGCGTCCGCACCGCGCAGGCGCGCAGCCCGGCGGACGCGGCCTCGTGGTAGAGGCCCTTGACCAGATCGAGCGCGTCGACCAGGGCCAGGCGCCCTATCCCGGCGACCAGGTCGCACAGGCGAAAGTGCTCGGCCTGGTCGGTGATCGGGTCGCCGGCGCGCATCGACGCGGCCACCCGGGTGCGCAGGGCCTCCAGCAGAATCGGTCCGTCGACGGTTTCCCCGGCGCCGGCCAGTATCCGCACCGCGACTTCGCCGAGCAGGTCCTCGCGAGCGGCCCAGCCGCGGGCCCGGGCCACCGCGGCCGGGCTGCGCAGTCCGCCGACGGCCTGTGCGGCGGCGAGCCGAACCACGGCCGGCGCGTCCGGCGCGAGCGCCCCCTCGGCCAGGTCCAGGAGTGCGCCGTCGCCCTGTTCGCCGAGGTATCTCAGCGCGGCGGCTCTGGCGCCGTCCGGCCCGGCCCAGGCGGCGGCCAGGATCGCGCCGCGGTGCTCGGGACCGGCGACCGCGCTCAGCCGTCGTCCGCACGCGAGCGATTGTCGGGGGCCGTCGGCTGCGTCGGCGAGGACCTGGTCGACGGTCTGCGCGGGCGCGGTCGGCCCGGTCGGCGTCTTGACCGAGCGGGTCAGCTCCCAGCGCCACCAGTCCAGGTCGACCTGTTCGACGACCGCGCGCACCCGCTCGTCCTCGGCCGCCCAGACCCGCCATGGGCGCATCCCGGTGGAGCGCTTGACGCAGTCGTAGAGCTCGTCGTCCTCGCCGCGGTCCAGGACCACCTCCAGCAGACCGGCCAGGGCCGCGTCGTGGCCGATCGCGGCGAGCCGCTCCAGCGCCTCCGGCCAGTCGCGGCCCTCCTCGACGTACTCCCGCAGCAGCGCGGTCGCGTCGACGCGGCCGAGTCGGGCGAGGGTGCCCAGGACGGCGAGCGGCAGCGCGGTGCGGTCCGCGTCCTCGTCCGTCCAGTCGTCGTCGCACAGGAGATGTCGGGCGAGGCCGTCGAGGCCGGCGTCGAGGTCCGTGTAAAGGCGTGCGTAGTACAGCGACCGTGACTCGGTGGCCGGAACGGCACGGGGATCGCGGACCACACAGCCGTCGAGCGCGTCGAGCACAGCGACGCGGTCGGCGACGAGGGCCCGCCGGGCGCCTTGACCGTGGCCGCTGCGAAGCAGGCCAAGGAGGGCGTCATGCGAGGTGATGACCGGATCGAACATGCCGCAAGCATCGGTGGCCGGCAACCTCGGAGCAACAGGATTTAGGACACATGTACCCGTTGCCCGTTGTTTCGGGGAAACCGTGTTGCTCTTTCGTCACCGGAAGCTATGAACTGTACCGTCCGCGTTCGCCCGGACGCCGCCCGGGTGTGCCCGACGTGCCGCGCCGGCGGCGGCCCTTGAACGGCGCGCGCCGGCGCGTGCGCGATCCGGTCCGGCTCACTGCTGTTTGGGCACCTGTACGCGCGGTCGATCGCGCCGGACGGTGCCGTAGTCCTGGCCGTCGACCGGGCCCAGCATGCTCGCGGGCACGAACGACTCCATCGCCCAGACCCTGGTCTGCACCTCGGTGGCGAAGCCGTACGCCCCCCAGACGGGCCAGCGCACGCGGGCGCGCCAACTGCCGTCCCGGTACTGGTGCCAGCTCACCAGGGTGACCTCCAGGTGTTGTCCGTCCGGGAGGAGCATCCGTACCCGCGGCCCCCTCCGCGGGTACGCCTTCTTGCGTCGCTCGCCGATCGGGCCGAGGAGCGGCTCGCGGCGGCCGGCGGATTGCGACGCGCGGGTGGGCGACTCGCCATCGGCGGCCGATGTCGGTACTGCTGCGATCTTGCTGCTCACGCGGACATTGTGCGGCGCGGCGACGGCGCGAGGGCGCGAAAGCGGCGACGCGCGCACGCGTCCCACCCGTACGGCGCACGGGGGCGCGCCACGCGGGTGGGACGGGCGGGGGTGCGCTCCGTCAGGACACCACCCGCAGCTCGGCGGGAGCGACCACGCTCAGGCCCAGCGTCGCGGCCAAATCCTCGACCAGGTTGACGGCCTGGTCCGCGGTCAGTCGTTCGACCGTCCACTCGTCGGTGGGGCGGCCTTCGGCGTCGGTGTGCGGACCGAATCTCAGCTCGATCGGACGGTCCTCGTCGGCGGAGGGCAGCACCGGAACCCGGGCCACCAGGGTGACATTGTTCGACATGACGTCGACTCCCTTCGGAGAGCGAAAACGATCGCCGTTGTCATTGCCGGTCACCACTCACGCTGGCATCGCCCACGGACCGTGTCCAGGTGTCTCCGGAGGCACAGGGAGCGCACAAGGCGCGCCCCGACGCACGACACGGCCCCGGAGCACCTCGCGCGCCGGGGCCGTGTCATCGATCGTGTGGGGGAACTCCCCCGCATGTGGGCGAACTCGCCACCCGGGTGGGGCAACGGCTCGCCACCGCATGCGCTCAGGGGCGGATCAGCCGAAGAACGCCTTCACCACCGGTCCCGCCGCGGAGCCGCCGGACTTGCCCTTCTCCACCAGAACCGCGATCGCGACGTCGTCCTTGAACGCGATCATCCAGCCGTGCGTGAGGGTCTCGCCCTTCTCGTCGAACTCGGCCGTACCGGTCTTGGCGCCCACGGTGCCCGGGATGCCCTGGAGCATCTTGCCCGAGCCGTTGGCGACCACACCCTGCATCAGCGACTTGAGTTGACCGGCGATCGCCGGGTCCAGGTCGTGCGAGGGCACCCGACCGGGCACGTCGTCCGGCGCGAGCACGGGCTGGTTGAACTTGCCGGAGGCGATCGTCGCGGCGACCGAGGCCATCACCAGCGGACTGGCCAGGACCCGACCCTGGCCGATCATCGACGCGGCCTTGTCGTTCTCGCTGTTGGCCGGGGGTACCGAACCGTCGAAGGTCACCGTGCCGACGTCCCACTTGGCGCCGATCCCGAACTGCTCGCCCGCCAGCTTGTTCAGCGTGTCGTTGTCGATCTTCGACCGGTTGCCGATGAACGCGGTGTTGCAGGACTGCGCGAAGTCCTCCTGGAAGAGCGCGTTGGGCATCGGCTGGAGACCGTCGTAGTTCTTGAACGTCTGGCCGTTGACCACCAGCGTGTTCTCGCACGGCACCTTGTCGCTCGGCTTGAGACCGGCCCGCAGCAGCGCCCCGGAGGAGACCGTCTTGAAGGTCGAGCCCGGTGGGTACCGACCGGTGAAGGCGCGGTTGTCACCGTTGGCGGGGGTGTTCGCGGCGCCCAGGATGCCGCCGGTCTTGGCGTCGAGGACCACGATCGAGGCGTTGTTGCCGCCGGTGACCGACTTGAGCGCCTCCTCGGCCCGCTTCTGGGTGCTCGGGTCCAGGGTGGTCTTCAGCGGCTCGGACGGCTTGCCCTTGACGTCGACCAGGGTCGCCCTCTCCGCACCCGCGGCGTCCACGATGCTGATCTTCAGCGCGGCGACGCCGGCCAGCTTCTTCTCGTAGCGGTACTGCAGGCCGGAGGCGCCCACCGAGTCCGCGGAGGACGCGCTCGGGTCGGCGTTCTTGAGCAGGTCCGCGTTGTCGCCGGAACCGACCGTGCCGACGATCTGCTTCGCCACGTCGCTGGCCTGCTGCGTGCTTTCCTTGACCTGTATCCCGCCCAGCCCGGCCAGCTTGAGCTGACCGTTGCCGTCCCACTTCTCCTTGCGCAGGGTCACCAACGGCAGCGACTGGTTCGGATCCGCGGCCGCGACCCGGGACTTGAGCTTGGGGATGTCCAGGTCGAACAGCGGATCGGCGAGCGCGGCGTACAGCGCGTCCGCGTTGGTGATCTTGGCCGGCCACAGGGACAGCGCCACCACCGGCGTCGAGGTGGCCAGCGCCTTGCCCGAGCGGTCCAGGATCTCGCCGCGCTTGGGCAGCGTGCGATCACGCTTGATCTTGCCGGTGTCGGCGAGTTGGGGGTGCACGATGCTCTGTGTCCAGTGCACGGTGCTCTTGCCGTTCGCGGTGACCACCGGGACGGTCGACTCGATCTTGAGCGGGTCGGTCACGCCCTTGAGGGTCAGCGTCGCGCTGTAGGTGAGCGTGGCGGGCGCGTTGTCCTTGCCCTTGGTGTACGTACCGGGCTTGTATTCGGCCTTGACGATGCCCAGCTGCTTGCCCGTCGTGTCCAGTCCCGCCTGTGCCGTGGTGGGGTTGTCCGTGAAGGACGCGGCCTTGGGCAGATCGCCGCTCTGCCACGCGGTCAGGAAGTTCCTGGCCGTCGTCTCGGACGTGTCCTTCTTCTCGTCGTCGCCGCCGCTGCACGAGGTCAGCGCGGCCACCACGACAACGGACAACACCAACGGCACGGCCGACGGGATCCGCCGCATCTTGCTGCCCACCAGATTCCTCCCGAACGTCCACGAACCCCCGGCAGCCCGCCGGAGGTCTTCGATCACGCTACCCGGACCGCCGGCGGACGTCGGCCATCGGGCAGGTGTAGGCCGACTTGTGACCTGGTTGTCGAGGTTCGCGAAACACCTCGGGTGAGGGATCGCCCTCAACCCTGGGCGAACGGGAGCCGAATTCGCGACCGGAGGAAACCGGTCCCCCATGCGGTGCGTCGGTAGGAGCATGAGGGTCTGCCGGGTCGGGGGCCCGAGTTGACCGTTGGCACCGTCGAGCAGGAGGAGAACGGGGCGATGGGGACCACACGGATCGCCATACCGACACCACCGCGTTACGGGTGGCAGGAGGACGCGGCATGCAGGGGCCTGGACGCCGGGCTCTTCTTCGGTGACGACCAGGAGCGGCCCGGCGAGCGCCGGGCGCGCGAGCGGGTCGCCAAGAAGGTCTGCATCTCCTGCCCGGTGCGGCGGCGCTGCCACGAGCACGCGATGTCGGTCCCGGAACGCCGAGGTGTATGGGCGGGTCTGGGCGAGACCGAACGTGCCGCGCTGCTGCGCGAACAGGAGCAGGAACACGAGCACGAACACCAGCGGGAGAAAACCACGACGGCGGCCTGACCGCCCGGGGGCGGCAGCCCCCCGACCGCGCGGCCGGATCCGGGGTCAGGCCGGCAGGTCGTCCTCGGTGAGCAGACCGCGCACACCGAGTCGGGCGCGTACCTGCGGCGCGCACGCGTCCACCACGACCGCCGCGCCGATCCATTCGGCGCCGGCCTCGGTGACCATCCGCCGCACGGCGCCGGCCTGCGCGCCGGTCTCGATCCACTCGTCGACCAGGAGCACCCGATCACCCGGCCGAAACAGCCGGCTCGGGACCACCAGGGTGAGGCCGCCATCCTGGTATTCGGGCGGGGTGGCGGCGCGCAGCATGGGGTCGCCGCCGGGTCGTCTGCCGCCGCCGACGATCCGCCGATCCTTGCGGATCTCGACGAAGCCGACGCCCAGGTGCAGCGCCGTGATCGGCCCCAGGACCAGACCGCGGGTCTCGACGCCGACGATCAGGGTGGGGCGCGCATCCGCGTGCAGCGCGCCGAGGCCGGGACCCAGCATGGCCAACACCTCGGGGTCGTGCCACCAGCCGGAGACGTCGGCGAAGGTGCCCCACGGGGTCTCCCGCCAGGTGAACGCGTCCGCGAGTCGCCGCGCGATGGCTCCCACGCTGCTCTGACGGCTCGTCACCTCGGCGCACCCCGTTCCGTTCCCGCACCGGCATGGCCGGGGCTTCGATCGGACAGGCTACCGGTGCGGGTCGGCTCGGATCCGCGAACCCGCCCGCGGCGGCCCGCACTCGACGGGCCGCCGAGGCGCGCGCTCAGTCCGCGCCGGGACGGTCCAACGGCTGTTCGACCAGCGCGAGCACCCGACTGGCCATGAACCGCGCGGTGCGCACCACCGTGCCGGTCCTGGTCAGTTCGCTCACCTCGACGACGCCGCGGCGGACCGCGACATCCAGCCGGCGCCCCGCGCGCGTCGCGGTCATCTCATAGGTCTTGGTGCTGTCGCCCGCGTCGACCACTATCTCGACCCGATCGCCCTTCATCCGCGCCCCCTTCGACCGATTACCCCCATCTTCTCCCACAGGTCCGACATCAACCGTCTCCCCGATGCGGGTGGTCCGGTCCCGACTCCGGGGCGCCTTACCGCGCCGGGTGCCGGGGTTCCTCTAACGTGTGTCGCACAAAGGGGATTCGGGCACACGACACCCGGACGACGGCACCACGCGAGGGGATCGGGCACATATGACGATGGTGCGGCTGCGACGGCAGGATCCGCGCATCGTCGGTTCCTATCGGTTGCTGCGTCGTCTCGGGGCCGGCGGCATGGGCGTGGTCTACCTCGGCGTGGACCGGCACGGCAACCGGGTCGCACTCAAGCTGATCCGCCAAGAGCTGGCCGGGAACCCGGAGTTCCGCTCGCGGTTCGCCCGCGAGGTGGACGCCGCCCGGTTGGTCCGCGGCAATCGCACGGCCGCCCTCGTGGACGCCGACGCGAGCGCGGATCGCCCGTGGCTGGCCACGGTCTACGTGCCCGGCCCCTCGCTGCAGCGCCGGGTCGGCGAGCGCGGCCCGTTGGGCTGTCTGGATCTGGCGCGAGTGGGCTCGGCGGTGGCCGACGGCCTGGTGTCGGTGCACGCGGTCGGCGTCGTACACCGCGACGTGAAGCCGTCCAACATCCTGCTGTCCCCCGACGGACCGCAGATCATCGACTTCGGCATCGCCTACGCGGACGGCGCCGGCACCCTGACCGTGACCGGAACCGCGGTCGGCTCGCCGGGATTTCTGGCCCCGGAACAGGTGCGCGGGCAGACCGTGACACCGGCCACCGACATATTCGCGCTCGGCGTGACGCTGGCCTACGCGGGCCGCGGCGCACCGCCGTTCGGGTCGGGGCCGGTGGACGCGCTGCTGTACCGCGTCGTGCACGAGGAACCGGATCTGGAGGGTGTGCCGGAGCAGGTGGTGCCGTTGATCTCGGCCTGCCTGTCCAAGGACCCCCGGATGCGACCGTCCGCCGAACAGGTACGCGAACGGCTCGCCGCGATCGCCCGCCAACGCGAGGCGGAACGCGGTACACCGGGCCGCGGGTCGGTGGCGACGCCGGCTGCGGCGGCCGCGGGTCCGGCCTCGGTCACCGGCCGGCCCGACGGTGGCCCGCCGGTTCCGTCCGCGGCGCGCGAACGGGATCGGGAGCGGGATCGGGCCAGGCGTGAGGCGGCCCGCCGGGACGGCACGCGGCGGGACGAAGACACCCGCGCGGACCGATCCGCGGCGACCCGGGCCGAGTCGGGACGGGCGGAGTCCGGCAGGGTGTCGGCCGAGGGACGTTCGACGACCCGACCCGAGTCGGGCCGGCACGAGTCGACCCGACCCGACGGCGGGCGACCGGACGCGCGGGCGCACGAGGGGCGCGGGCACGACGGCCGCGGGCACGACGCGCGGGCGATGGAGGCCGGCCGGGCGGAACCGGTGCGGCACGAGCCGGGTCGGGCCGATGCCGGGCGGCACGACGCACGACACGACGCGGGGCGGCACGACTCCGGGCGGCACGACCTCACCCGCGGTGAACGCAACGAGCGTGCCGAGCGCAACGATCCGACGCGCGGCGCCGTGCCGGACCGGCAGGAGCGTGCGGACCGGGTGGATCGCGCGGACCGTACCGACCCCAAGCGAGCCGGCCGGGTCGATCACGGGCCGCGTTCGCGCGCCGGGGCCTCCGGCGGCGTCCCGCGTCGGCGCCGGCCCGAGGACCGACGGCGGTTGCTGATCCAGCAGTTGATCGTATTCGTCGTCGTGACGGCCATCGCCGCGTTCGCCATCGCCGCGTTCCAAAACGACGACGGGGACGACGGGGACGACACCAAGGCCTCGACCGTCGCCCAGCCCGCTCAGCCGCCGGCCGGCCCGGGCGCGTTCCGGATCGGTCCGGCGCACGGCTCGATTCCGATCGCCGACTGGTCCGACCGCACCTACGCGGATCCCTCCGCGGGCGGCGCCACCGTCACCCTCGCCGACGGCTCGGCGGTGGTCGGCAGTGACCGGATCACCCTCGGCGACGTGGTCCCGGCAAGCCTGGACGGCGCACCCGCCGTGGTCGTGGTGCTCACCCGCTCCCCCGGTGCGGGCGGCTCGCCGACCCACCTGGTCGAGCTCTACCGGTTCGCCGACGGCACGCCGATCGCGGTGGCGGCGCTGGCCGCGGCCGCCGAGCCGCAGGCGGTCGCCACGCGGTGGACGGTGGTCGACGGCGCGATCGTGCGCATCCAGTCCTACGTGGACATCGCCGACGTGACGACCCGCTACGTGGTCGGCCCCGACGGCGTTCTGGTCCCGCTCGGACCCTGAGTCCCGGTCGGACCCTGAGCGGGAACCCACCGGACACCCAACCCGCCGTCGGCCCCACCCCACCGGCCGGGGCAACGCGCGCGCACGACACACGAGAAGGGGCACCCGGCCGAAGCCGGGTGCCCCTTCTCGTATCGGATCACATCTCGTCGGGTCGGATCGCGATGTCCGGGCTCAGCCGAACTGGCGCTCCAGGTCCTTCAGTTTGCGCTCCAGCGAGTCGAGCCGGGGCAGCGTCATGGTGTCGTCCTCGGCGGTGAGGTCGATGACGTCACGCCGCTCGCCGCCGGTGTCGGCAGTCGCCGACGGGAGTTCGCCCGATCGCGTGGAAGGGGCAAGAGCCGGACGGCCGGAAGGGTTGTTCGTGTCGGCTGAGCCGCCGTGGCCGGAAACGTCGTTTCCGGCTATAGCAGGCTCCGAGAGTGCTTCGGAGCCGCCACCTCCCGGCAGAGCAGCCATTTCCTGACGCGCGGCGCCGCGGCGGCCGAAGTGCCCGCCACCGCCCTCACCACGACTGAGCGCCTTGAGCTGCGCCCGCTCCCGCTTTCCGTCGATCCGCCGACGCTCGCGATCGTCCTGCTTGGCCCGCTTGTCCTCGCGGACCTCCTCGACGGCCTCGTCGAGGGTGCGCACGCCTTCGAGCAGCATGAGCGACCACGCGTTGAACGTCTCGTGCGGGGCACGCAACCACCGCACGATTCGGATCTGCGGCAATGGGCGTGGGACCAAGCCCTGTTCGCGCAACGCGGCCCGGCGAGTCTGCTTGAGCGCGCGGTCGAACAGGACGGCCGCGGAGAGCGACATGCCGGCGAAGAACTGCGGCGCACCCGCGTGCATGTCGCCGCGCGGCGCGTGCACCCAGTTGAACCAGGCCGAGGCGCCCGCGAACGTCCACACCAGTATCCGCGAACCGAGCGCCGCGTCACCGTGGCTGGCCTCGCGCACCGCGAGCACGGAGCAGAACATCGCCGCCCCGTCGAGCCCGAACGGCACCAGGTATTCCCAGCCGTTGGCCAACCCGAGGTTTTCCCGACCGAAGCCGACCAGGCCGTGGAACGACAGCGCGGCCGCGACACCGGCGCAGACGAACAGCAGGGTGTACGAGGCGACCCCGTACATCAGTTCCTTGCGCCGCCGGCGGTCCTGCTCACGCTCCCAGTTGTCGGACCCTTCCCCGGTATCCGTCGCGTCGACCTTGCGGCGTCGGACGACCAGATACGCCACAAGCGCCATAAGGGCGACCAGTTCCGCCAAGCCGACGAGGGCCCAGGCCAGGGGTACACCCATGATCTCCAACGAGCTTTGCCTCGCTTCCCGTTCCTGATCCGATTGCGCGGCGCCCCATACTGGCGGAATTTCGCCTGGTGCGGGTCGAATCCACCGAATTTCCCGCGTGTGGGTGACAGGACAATCCCCTGCGCAACCACATTTTCGGCCGCCCGTGCGACCCCAACAGGCCACTGCGCCAATTAGGGCGACGCTCGACCGTACTGCACTTCCGCGCACACGCTAGTCCAAGATCACATTCGATCGAAATTGGCATGACACGATCGGCATGTCCTGGGATAAATCAGGGAAGGTCTCGACGCCCAATTCCGAGTGATCGGAAGAAATACCTCAAGAATCACAAGAAAGAGGGAAACGGATCACTACCAACCAACCGCGCAAATACTCACGTTCAGGTGTCAATCCGGACGCGGGCGATCGGATGAAACTGCATCGGACCGGCGCTTATCTGGACGGACGGCCCTACACGCTGATCACACTGCGACCGTCCACCACGACCCGGTTCGCCGTCAACCACTTCCACGACTCCTGGCACGTGCTGTCCGACCTGGCCGGGGCACGGCTGTTCGCCCGGCTGTTGTGGGGCCTGGCCTACGGCCGGCACGAGAACACCGTCGTGGTGATCGACCGGCGGTTCCTGGACCCGAACCCCTTCGAGGCGGAACCCTCGCTGCCCATCGTGCTGTTCGCGACCGAGCGCACGCCGTTCGGTGGCCGCGCCGCGCGCGATCTGCGCCGGGTGTTGCCCACCCTGGGCACACCGGACGGCACCGTCCGCTGGCGAACCCACGGGTTGACCGCCGCGCTGACCGACCGCGCCGTCTGGCAGCGCGAGCATCCGACGCCGCCACGGGACCGGGATCGCGAGCGCCGGCACAAGCGCAAGCCGCACCACACCGTGCGCGACGGTCTTTTGGTACTCCCCGGGACCGCCGAGGCACTGCTGCGCGAAGCGGTGTCGATCGCGAGCCTGACGGTGTCCGGCGAGGCGCCGATGGCCTACGAGTACCTGCACCACTTCGAATTCCAGGTCTTCCACGACTACCGGCGCCGGGTCAGCGCGGCGCGCGTCGCACGCCGGGAGATCGAGGCACTGCCGGTGCCGCCGGATCGGTTCACCGGTCGGGGATACCACGAGGAGGACCCGGTCCGCCGGCACATCTGGGTCCGCGGCATCGAGATCCGCAAGCAGCGCATGCGCGGCCGGCGCGTCGTGCGTCGGCCCGCGCTCTACCAGGCCCGCTCGATCAACGAGATCCAGCGATCGGGCGAGACCCCGTTCGAGCGCCTGGCGAACATCTCGGCCGACGAATGAGGCCGCGGCCGGCGCGTCGCCGACCCGTCCACCCGATACCTCGGCTCAGCCGTAGCTCACCGCGTAGAAGGCGACCGCCGCCGCGGCGCCCACATTGAGCGAGTCGACCCCGTGCGACATCGGGATCCGCACGAGACGATCGGCCGCGGCAAGCGCCTTCGCGGTCAGCCCGGGACCCTCGGCGCCAAGCATCAGCGCGCACCGGTCCAGGTCCGCCGGCGGCAGTTCGTTCAGCGCGACCGACCCCTCGGCGGGAGTCAGCGCGAGCAGTGTCAGACCGGCCCCGCGCAGCACGTCCAGCCCGCCCGGCCACGGCTCCAGGCGGGCGTAGGGCACCGAGAACACGGCACCCATCGAAACCTTGACCGAACGCCGATACAACGGATCCGCACAATCGGGCGACAACAACACGGCGTCCATGCCCAGGGCCGCCGCACCGCGGAAGATCGCGCCGACATTGGTGTGATCGTTGACGCCCTCCAGGACCGCGACCCGGCGCGCGCCGGCCACCACGTCGGCAGCGGCCGGCAACGGCTTGCGACCCATCGAGGCGAGCGCGCCGCGATGTACCTGATAACCCGTCACCCGCTCGACCACCTCCGGACTGCCCACGTACACCGGCACGTCGGCGGCCTCGATGACCTCGGCCATGGTCTCGATCCAGCGCTGCGAGAGCAGCATGGAGCGCATCGGGTAGCCCGCCGCGAGCGCGCGGCGGATCACCTTCTCGCCCTCCGCCATGAACAGCCCCTCGGCCGGCTCGCGGCGGCGGCGCAGTTCCACGTCGGTCAGGTCGGTGTAGTCGACGAGGCGCGGGTCGGCGGGGTCGTCGAACATGATCACGGGCACGGTCTCAGTGTCCCAGCCGCGTCGGACCCGACCTCAGCCGCTCCCCGTCGGGCACGGCGGACGCGTGCGACAGCGGCTGCTCGCCCCGGAGATCGGCCCGTCCGGCGCTCCGGGACAAGCGGGCCGCGGGCCCACCCGCATCGGTTCGGGCATCAGCCGGTGAGCGCCACCACGTCGCCGATCACCACGATCGCCGGCGGCCTGATCCCCGCCGCGACCACATCCCGCGCCGCCGAGGCCAACGAGGTACGAAGCACACGTTGGGTGGCCATCGTGCCCTCCTGGATCACCGCCACCGGCGTCGTCGCCGCGCGCCCGTGCGCCACCAGCGCCGAGGTGATCGGCCCGAGCCGCTCCACCGCCATCAGCAACACCAGCGTCCCGCGCAGCCGGGCGAGCGCCGCCCAGTCCACGAGCGAACGCGGGTCGTCCGGTGCGACATGCCCGGACACCACGGCGAACTCGTGCGCCACGCCCCGGTGGGTGACCGGGATGCCGGCTATCGCGGGCACCGAGATCGCGCTCGTGATCCCGGGCACCACCCGGCACGGCACGCCCGCCTCGGCGCACGCGAGCGCCTCCTCGAAGCCCCGCCCGAAGACGTAGTTGTCGCCGCCCTTGAGCCGGACCACGAACCGGCCCGCCTTGGCGTGCTCGATCATCGCGTCGTTGATCGCCTCCTGGGCCATCGCCCGTCCGTACGGGATCTTCGCCGCGTCGATCACCTGGACATGCGGCGGCAGCTCGCCCAGCAACGCGCGCGGGCCCAGCCGGTCGGCGATCACCACGTCGGCCTCGGCGAGCAGTCGCCGACCGCGCACGGTGATCAGGTCCGGGTCGCCGGGACCGCCACCGACCAGGGCCACCCCGGGCAGCGCGCCGACCGGACGCTCTCCCCGCGCGGCCAGCGAGCCGTCGTGCAGGCCCTCGACGATGCGATCCCGCACGCCCGCCGCGCGCCGCGGATCACCGCCCGCGAGCACCGCCACGGTGAGACCGTCGTAGCGCCCGCTCGCCGGCGTCCACGCGCTGGCGTGCGACGCGTCGTCACAGCGCACGCAGAACACCCGCAGCGCCTCGGCGTCGGCGGCCACCACCTCGTTGACCTCGGCCACGTCGGTGGCGGCCAGCGCGTACCACGCGCCGTCCAGATCACCGGGCGCGTAGGCGCGCCGCACCCACGTCAGTTCGCCGCCGGTGGCCATGCCCTCGACCGCCGGCGTCGCCTCGGGGGCGACCACGAGCACGTCCGCGCCCGCGTCGAGCAGGGCGGGCAGTCGGCGCTGGGCGACCGTACCGGCGCCGACCACGACGACCCGGCGTCCCTCCAGACGCAGGCCGGCGGGATAGGCGGGAGGACCAGGGAGTCGGGACATCGTTCTCACTTTTCCGGGTGGGGCGGGGTGCGCTGCGTACGGTGTTTCTCGGTCTTTCGGTGCGCGGATCGGTGCTGCTCCGACATCGGTCCGTCGCGACCCCGGTGGTATCGCTCCGGTGTCGCCTCGGCCGTCGCCTCGGCGGGTTTTTCCGCGCGGAAAGGGCACCTCCGCCACTCCATCGTGGCGGAGGTGCCCTTCGGCTGCTGCGGGCGGGGGTCGAAATCAGTCGGTTTTGCCGCTGACTCCCGCCGAGTCGAACGTGGCCACATCGTGCAGTACGCGGACCGCGCTCTGCACCAGCGGCAGCGCGAGCACCGCGCCGGTGCCCTCGCCGAGCCGCATCTCCAACTCGACCAGCGGACGCAGCGACAACTTCGCCAGGGCCGCCGCATGGCCGGGTTCGGCCGAACGGTGGCCCGCGACGCACGCTTGGATCGCCTCCGGCGCGATGGCCTGCGCGACCAGGGCGGCCGCACCGGCGATCACCCCGTCGAGCACGACCGGTACGCGCAGCGCCGCCGCGCCGATGATGTAGCCGGCGAGCGCGGCGTGCTCCAGGCCGCCGACCGCGGCCAGTACGCCGATCGGGTCACCGGGATCGGGCTCGTGCCGCGCCAGTGCGGCCTTGACCACCTCGATCTTGCGCCGGTGCGTGGCGTCGTCGATGCCGGTCCCGCGACCGGTGACCTCGGCGACCTCCACACCGGTGAACACCGAGATCAGCGCGGCGGACGCGGTCGTGTTCGCGATCCCCATGTCGCCGGTGAGCAGGCCCCGGTTGCCGGCGGTGACCAGGTCGCGGGCGGTCTCGATGCCGACCTCGATCGCGGCGATGGCCTCCTCGCGGGTCATCGCCGGGCCCTGGGTCATGTCCGCGGTACCCGGCCGGATCCGGCGCGGCAGCAGTCCGGTCGCGTTCGGCAACTCGGTCGCGACGCCGACGTCCACGACGCACACCTCGACGCCGATCTGCTTGGCGAACGCGTTGACCACGGCGCCACCCGCGAGGAAGTTGCCCACCATCTGCGCGGTGACCTCCTGCGGCCACGGCGACACGCCCTGGGCGTGCACCCCGTGGTCGGCGGCGAACACCGCGACCGCGGCGGGCTCCGGGATGGGCGGCGGGAAGGTCCGGGCCAGCCCGGACAACTGCGCGCCGATCGTCTCCAGGATGCCCAGCGAACCGGGCGGCTTGGTCATGTTGCGCTGGTGTTCCCACGCCGCGCCCAGCGTCTTGGCGTCGAGCGGACGCACCGACCGGAGCGTCTCGTCGAGCAGGCTGACCGGCTCCTCGCCGGGCAGACCGCGCCGGCCGTAGGTCTCCTCGTGCACCACCCACGACAGCGGCCGGGCCTTGGCCCATCCCGAGGTGGCCAGCTCCGGCTCGTCGGGGAACGCGTCCACGTAGCCGACGCACAGGTAGGCGACCACGTCGATGTGCTCGGGCAGGCCCAGTGCTGTGGCCAGCTCGCGCTCGTCGAAGAAGCTCACCCAGCCGACCCCGAGGCCCTCGGCCCGGGCGGCGAGCCACAGGTTCTCCACCGCGAGCGCGCTGGAGTAGGGGCCCATCTGCGGCTGGGTGTGCCGGCCCAGGGTGTGCCGACCGCCGCGCGTGGAGTCCACGGTGACCACGATGTTGACCGGGGTCTCCAGGATCGCCTCGACCTTGATCTCCAGGAACTGCTTGGCCCGGGCCTTGGGCAGCGAGGTGGCGTACGCCTCGCGCTGCCGCTGGGCCAGTTCCTGGACGGTGACCCGGGTCTCCTCGGAGCGGATCACCACGAAGTCCCACGGCTGCGAGTACCCCACGCTGGGCGCCGCGTGCGCGGCCTCCAGGACCCGGACCAGGACGTCGTCCGGCACCGGGTCGGGCCGGAAGCCGGCCCGGACGTCCCGGCGCTCGCGCATCACCCGATGCACCGCCTCGCGCGCCGCATCGTCGTAGCCGGGAGCGGCGGGGCCGCGCTCGACCTCGGGCTCGGGCTCCGGCTGCGGGTCCGATTCCGAATCGGACGTGGCGACGTCTTGCGGTTCACCGGCCGATGCGGCCGCGGCCGCCTCGGGTTGCGACTCCTCGGCCGCCGCTGCCGGCTCGACCGTGGCCGGCCGCTCGGCGGCGGGCAACACCACGGTGACCGCGGTCGCCGAGGCGGACTCGCCCGCCGCGTCACCGTCGGTCGGCGCGGCGCCCGCCGGCGCGGGCGCCTCGGACGCGGCCACGTCGGTCTGCCGGCCCTGGGCCGGGTCGGCCGCAGGGAGGCCGACCGGCTCGGCCGGCGGCGGCGGAATCCGGGGGATCTCGCCGGTCCCGACGACGACCGCGGGCTGCGGCTGCCGATCGGGCTCGGCGCTGCCGGGTGTGCTCTGGGGGCCGTGCATGACGGTGCTTTCCTCGGACGTACGGGGACCCGCCGGGTCGGCGACGGCCGATCCGGTCTCGATCGGGTCGGCGGGCGGCGCGGCTGCGGTCGCGGGGGGATCCGCGACGGGCTCGGGGGCCGTCGCGGGCGCCGGCTGCTCGGCGGTCGACGGGGCGGGGATCTCCTCGGCGAGGAGCTCCGCCGCGATGGACTGCGTGGTCGGTCCGGCCGGGACGGCGGCGGCGGGCGCCGCGTTCCCGATCGGGGCCGGGGCGGCCTCGGTCGACGCGTCGTTCACCGCGGCGACGGATGTCGCCTCGGCGGACGCGGCACCTGTTCCGTCCACGACCGGCGCGCCGTCGGCGACCGGTTCGAGGCCGGGGTCACTCGTGACCGGCTGCGCGGCGACCGGAGCGGCCTCGGCGGCGGGTTGCGCACCGCCCGCCCGCTCACCTGGCGCGGACGGCTCGGCCGAGGTCGGACCGGCCCCGTCCGGAGCGGCCGATGCGGGCTGCTCGGCGGGCGTGACCGGAGCGGGCTGCTCGACGGGCGCAGCCGGAGCGGGCTGCTCAGTCGGCGTGACCGGCGCGGCCGGCGCGGGCTGCTCGGCGGGCGCGACCTGCTCGGCCGGCACGGTCGGGCCGGCGGGCGCGACCTGCTCGGCGGGCGCGGTCGCCACCGGTGGCACGGGCTGCGCCGCAGGTGCCGGCTGCGCGGCCGACTCGGTCTGCGCTGCCGACTCGGTCTGCCCGGCCTGCTCGGTCGGCTGCGGCGGCGGGGCCGAAGCAGCCTGCGCGCCCGGTGCGGTCGGCTCGGTGGACGCCGCGGCTGCGGCCGGCTCCCCCGCTCCGGTGGGTGCACTCGGCGCCACAGGCGCCACACCCTGCTCCGAACCCACTGCCGCCGCCGCCTCGTTCTCGGCGGGCACCTCGGTCGCCACGCCCTCCGGCGCGACTGCCACGACCGCCACGGGCTCGGCCTGCGGCCCGGTCGCCGGCCTGGCCGGCTGTACGCCGGCCGCGACGGGCGCCGTGTTCGAACCCTCGGACGAGCCGACGTCCACACCGGACTCCGCCGGTACGGGCGGTACCACCGGCGTACCCTCGGCCGGCGCCTCCGCCGTACTCGCGTTCGCCGCATCCGGCGACGCGACCGCGTCGGCGACGGGCGCGACCGGCTCGGCCGCCGGCGCTGCGACCGCGGCCTCCTCGGCGACCCGGCCGGTCACCGGCTCGGGCGGCGGGACCGGGCCGATCGGCGTTCCGGCGGAAACCGCCCCGTGCGCACCCGAATCGGCCGGCGCCGAATCGGCCTCGGGCTTGCGTCGCCGGCTTCCGGTGCCTTCCGGCACGACGGACGCGACCGACGGCACCTGCCCGGCCGGCACCGACGGCGCGGCGTTCTCCCGCTGTGCCGCGACGGACGGCGCGGTTGCGACCACGGACTCGGCCTCGACCGGACCGGCCTCGACCCGGACCGGCTCCGGCGCGATGCCGGCGGGCGGTTCGGCCGCGGGCTCTGTCGCGGGCACAGCCACAGGCGCGACCGCCGGCGCATCGGCCGCAACCGCGTCGGCCGCGCCCGGCGGCACCGCAAGGGCCGCCTCCGCGCTGCCGATCGGGCCCGCGGCGGGCGTGGGTTCGGCGGCGGGCGGTCCGGCCGGAGCCGATGCGGTCTGCCCGACCAGCGCGTCGACGACCGCGTCCGGCGTGGCCTGGACGAATCTGGGATGCGCGGGCTGCGGCGGCACGCCCGGCAACGGTTGCGGTATGGCCGGCGCGGTGACCGCCGGCACGGGCTCGGCCTGCGGTGCGACCGGCGGCACGGGCTGCTCCGCGACCGGCGCGGCAGGCACGACCGCCTCGACCGGGGCGGCGGCCGCGATCGGCGCGGCAGGCACCGGCTCGACCGGCTGCGGCGGTACCACCGGCACCGCCTGCGCCGGTGTCGCCTGCGCCGGGATACCGGTGTTGACCGCGTCGCCCACGGGGTGTGCGCCACTGTGCGGGCCGGCCTGCTGCGGCACCGGGCCGCGACCGACCCGCCGCTGCCGCCGCGGCGGCAGGGTGGTGCGCTGCGGCACGGCGGCGGCGACCGGGAACGGCGGGGTGTCCGCCGGGTTCGCGCCGACCGGCCGGGCCGGCTGCGGGGGCGCCGGCGGTTGCGGCGCCGCCGACTGCGGTGCCTGCTGCGGCTGGTCCACGGTCTGCGCCGCGCGTACACGCTGGCGCAGCCGACCGCCGGTGACTCCGGGCTGCTCGACGAACGCACCGGCCGCCGGGCCGGGCGTCGGGTGCGGCATCGCACCCGACGGCACCTCGGACCCGGCCACGGGCGCTGCCTGCGGCACCTCCGGGGCGTACTCGGCAATCGGCTGCCCGGCGATCGGCTGCACGAACAGCGGCGCGGCGGGCGGCGGTACGACGGGCACCGCCTGCGCGGGCGGCGCGGCGGGCGCGGGCATGCCCTGACTCGGCAGGCCCTGGCCCGGCACGCCCGGCGCGAGTGCGCCCGGGGCCGGCGCCGGGTACGGCTCGGCCACGCCCTGCGGCGCGCCGTACTCCCCAGGGCCGAACCCCTGGACCGGCTGCGGGACTTCCTGATGCGGCGTCATCGGACCGGGCGGATAGGGGATCTGGCCGGCCGTCATCGGCGCGGCATAAGTCTCCTGCGGTTCCGGCTCGTCGATGATCATCGCGGCGAACATGCCGGACTGCGGGCCGGGCACGGCGTCGTACGCCTGCTCGACCGGCGGCACCGGCGCCTGTCCCGAGGCGTCGTCGCCGGCCGCGGCCATGCGATCGGCCAGGGACATCCCGGGAGCAGCCGGTACCGGCACGTTCGGGTCGGCCCAGCCGGCCTGCGGCCCCGGCATCAACAGCGAGTCCTCGTCGTCCAGATCGTCGTACGGGTATGGACCGGCCGGTTCCCCCACCGGACCGGTGCCGGCGGCGTGCCTGGCGGGGGCAGGGCCCACGCCCTCCCCAGCAGGTCGGCGCTCGTCGGCTTCGCTCATGTAACTACTCCTTCCAGGGCAGCCGCGAAGGCCAGCGTCGTGGCACGATCCCGCACCGCGATCCGAAGCCAATCCGGGCCCAGGCCCGGAAAGGTGTCGGCCCGCCGAACCGCGTAGCCTCGCTCCCTCAGCTGCTCGCGGATCTCTGGGCCCCCCTCGATCCGCGCGAGCACGAACGAGGAACGGGGAACGACCGGTAGTCGCATCCCCGAGACCGTGCGCAGCCTCTCCACGAGGTACGAACGGTCAGCCGCGAGCGTAACGGCCAACGCCTCCGCCTGCGCGAGCGCCTCCGGCGTGCAGCACGCCTCGGCGGCGATCAGCGCCGGTGTCGACACCGACCACAACGGCTGAGCGTCCGTGAGGATGCGCACCAGATCCGGGGAAGCCAGGACGTAACCGATTCGAAGACCGGCCAACGCCCAGGTTTTCGTGAGACTTCGCACAACCACGAGCCCGGGCAGATCGCGTCGGTCGGCCACGCTTTCGGGTTCGCCGGGGATCGTATCGGCGAACGCCTCGTCGACCACCAGGATTCGGCCGGGGCGCGCGAGCGCGGCGATCGTGGCCGCCGGGTGCAGTACCGAGGTGGGGTTGGTCGGGTTGCCCAGAACGACCAGGTCGGCCTCGTCCGGAATCCGGGCCGGATCGAGGGAGAAGCCGTCCTGCTCGTCCAGCAACACCCGGTGCACGGTGTGCCCGGCGGCCCGCAACGCGGCTTCGGGCTCGGTGAACTGCGGGTGCACGACCACCGCGTGTCGAGGGGTCAGGGTCCGGGCGAGCAGCACGAACGCCTCGGCCGCGCCCGCCGTGGGCAGCACTTCGGCGATCGGGCGCCGGTGTCGGGCCGCGATGGCGGCCCGGGCCCGGCCGGTGTCGGGATAGGCGGCCAGCTCGCCCAGGCTCGCGGTGAGGCGGTGCACGAGCCACGGCGGCGGGGCCGTGAGCCGGACGTTGACCGCGAGGTCCACCAGTCCCGGCCCGACTTCCGCGTCGCCGTGGTGGCGCAGGTCCACGTCCGGTGCGACGCGTGCGCCCGGCGCGCCGCCCCGTTCGTCGGGAATGGGCCCGTCGAGTTCCGTCATCGCGTCACTGCCCATGTCCGTGGTTCCGTACCCCTGCCCGGTGCCCCTGCCCCGCCCGTGTCGTTCGTGTCCATGATGGTGGTGATGGTGCCCGGTCCGACGGCCGGGGTCCCGGCGTTGACCGTGAGCCGGCACTTCCCGACCGGTTCGCCGTGCGAAATCGACTGCCACACCGTCGAATCCGCCCATTCCCGTACCGATCACGGCGTTTGTTGTTCCGCCTGGGCGTTCGCCCACCCACCCGCCGGTCGATGGCGGGCCACCGCGACCGTACAGCGTGGGCGCGCCCCCACACCGCGCGTCTTGGTCACCAACAACTCGCCCAACGGGGCACCCGACCGCGGCCCCAGTCGAGCGGCGGCCTCGGCCACGCCCGGCGTCCCGACCGCCGCCCGGACCCGCTCGCACGGGTGCGGCACCGGCACCGCGGCGAGTTCCCGCGCCGTACGCGCGACCAGCGGCAGCCCGAGCAGCGCCGCTCCCGCGACCAGTCCCGGCTCGTCCGCCCGGGCCGTCACGGTCACCAGCGCCAGTACCGCCGAGCGCGCCAGCCCGGCCCGCGCGAGCACGGCGCACACGCTCGCGCGCACCTCCTGCGCGCCCACTCCGCGCGCCGCCCCGACTCCGACCACCAGGTCCCGACCGACCGACGCCGGGCCGACCGTGGCCGAATCCAGCCCCTGAACGGCGCTCGACGGCGAAGCATCCGACGCGGCAACTCCCGCCGCCCGGCCTCCGGTCACCGGCCCACCCGACACCCGATCCCCGGTCAAGCCCGGTCCCCCCACGACACGAACACCAAATGCGCCGGTTCCCATCGCTGGGTGCCACCGGCGACCGGCGCCGGCCGCGATGCCCGCAACAGACAGTCCTCCACGGTGCAATCCGAACGCGCCAACACCGCGCGCGCCTCGGCCACCCGATCCACCTCGGACATCGCGGCCTCGATCCGCTCCGGCCGGCGCGCCGCGCACGCGGCCACCGTCGAGGGTCCGCCGGCGCCGACGAACACCACGTCCGGCAACGGCAATCGGGACAACACGTCGGGCGCCTTGCCGTGCACCACCTGCGGCTCGACCCCGAATCGGCCGGCGTTCTCGGTGATCAGGTCGCACCCGAACGCGTCCTGTTCGACCGCGACCACCGCCGCGCCGTGCCGTGCGCACTCGATACCCACCGAACCACTGCCCGCACCGATGTCCCGGACCAGGTCGCCCAGCCGCGGCCCGAGTCGGGCCACCACCGGAGCGCGCGCCTCGGCCCGGGTGATCGCGCCCGCCCGATGCGCGTACACGTCCTCCGGCGCCGCCCAGCCGCGCACCGACCCGGGAAAACCGGGGCGTTCGCCCGCCGGCCGGCCCGCCGCCGCGCCCGGGCGCGGGGCCGGCCCGATCACGATCACCACGTCCACGTCGGACCACTCGTGCTCGATCGCGTGCTCGGCGGAGACCATCGAGATCTCCTCCCGCTCGGTGCCCAGGTGCTCGCACACACCACGAACGTGCGCGGCACATCCGGGAGCATCGCGGCGAGTTCGGCCGGCCCCGCGCCCGGACCGGTGAGCACCGCGACCTTGCCGAACGCCCGGCACACGTTCGCTGCGCGCCGCACGTCCCGGCCCACGGCGCTGACCACCCGCGCGTCGTCCCACGGCATCGAGGCCCGGGCGAACGCCGGCGCCACCGAGGACACCGCGGGCACGATCTCCAGCTCCAGGCCGTATTCGGCCCGGCGCAACAGCCGCACGATCCCGAAGAACCCCGGGGCCGCCGACGGCCGGCACCACCGCGATGCCGCGATGCGCGCCCATCCGCTGCGCGGCCACGTGCACGTTGCCCAGCACGACCCGCTCGGCGCCCTCGGGCACCGCGACGGCGGCCGACAGCCGTTCCGGGCCCGCCACCAGGGTCGCCGTCCGCAGCGCCTCCACCGCCGGTGCCGACAGCGGGGCGCCGTCGTACCCGATCACGGTCACCCGATCAGCCATGGCCATCCCCCTCGTCGTGCGAAACCCCGGGGGAGGTTGCACACGTGGTCATGCGGCGGCGCCCACCAAGAGGAGCCCGTATCCGACACGACGTCGGCTCCTCCGTTCGAGGTTGCGCCGATCACCGGCCCGGGCCCTGTCCGGCGGATCCCGGTGGATCAGGCCGCGTCGTCCGGTGCCTTGGGCCCGGGGCCTGTCTTCGATCCCCCGTCATGCTCCGGGCGTCGTGGCGCTCGGCGGGGGATGCGGGACACGCCCCGGGGTGTTCCCGTCCCCGCGGTCGGAATCCGGCCACCCTCCCGCGCCGTTTCGCGCACCCCCGCCCGCCGCGCCCGCCGAATCCGCCGCGAGCGCGCAGGACCGGGCGAACCGCCGGGCCAGATCGGGCGCGCCGGCCCAGTGCGCGTGCAGATACGACGCGTGCACCGATCCGGCGATGTGCCCTTCCAGGCCGGCGTCGCCCAGGCTCCACGCCGCCCGGTGCCCGGCCCGCGGCGTGAGCGTCGTGCGGTGGAACTCGTGCCCGCGCACCACCCGACCGGTCGCCGCGAGCACCGAGTCGTGCGCGGCCGTCGCCTCCCGATAGCCCAGGGTCAACCGCTCGGTCATCCGCGCGTCGGCGTCCAGCACACCGCACATCGGCGCACCGTCCAGCGTCCGGGCCAGGTAGAGCAGACCCGCGCACTCGGCCGCGATCGGGCCGCCGCGCGCGGCCAGCGCCGCCACGTCCGCGCGCAGCGTCGTGTTGGCGGACAACTCCGCCGCGTACACCTCGGGAAAGCCGCCGCCCAGCACGAGCCCCGCCGTGCCCACCGGCAGCCGCTCGTCGCGCAGCGGGTCGAGGGTGACCACCTCGGCCCCGGCCGCACCGAGCAGTTCGGCGGTCTCCGCGTAGGCGAAGGTGAACGCCGAACCGCCCGCGAGCGCGATGGTGGGCCGCCCGGGAATCGGTCCGGCCACCTCGTGCACCGGGTCCCACGGCGCGTCCGGCAGCGGCCCCGCGCCCGCCGCGATCCGCCGCACCGCGGCCAGGTCCACGCTGCGCGCGAGCAGTTCGCCGAGCGCGTCCACCGTGCGCAGGGCGTCCGCGTGCCGTTCGGCGACCGGGACCAGGCCCAGGTGCCGGGCCGGTTTGGCGATCGCGTCGTGTCGGCGCAGCACACCCAGGACCGGCATGCCGATCTCGTCCAGCGCCTCGCGCAGCATGCTCTCGTGCCGGTCCGAACCGACCCGGTTCAGGATCACCCCGGCCACGCCCACGTCCGGATCGAACGCGTCGAACCCGCGCACGAGCGCGGCCACCGAGCGGCTCTGCGCCCGCGCGTCCACGACCAGGATCACCGGCGCCGCGAGCAGGCGCGCGACGTGCGCGGTGGAGGCGTACCCGCCACGACCGGCCGCACCGTCGAACATGCCCATCACGCCCTCGACCACGGCCAGATCGGCACCGCGCGCACCGTGCGCGAACAGCGGCGCGATCCGCTCCTCGCCGACCAGGAACGGGTCCAGGTTGCGCCCGGGCCGGCCGGCGGCGAGCGCGTGATAGCCGGGATCGATGTAGTCCGGCCCCACCTTGTGCGGCGACACGACGTCACCGCGTCGGGTGAACGCCGCGATCAGACCGGTGGCGACGGTGGTCTTGCCGTGTCCGGAGGCGGGCGCGGCGATCACCACGCGCGGCAGCGCCGAAGCACTCACCACTCGATGCCTCGCTGGCCCTTTTGGCCCGCGTCCATCGGGTGCTTGATCTTGGTCATCTCGGTGACCAGGTCGGCCGCCTCGATCAGGCGCGGGTCGGCGTCGCGACCGGTGATCACCACGTGTTGGCTGCCGGGCCGATCACGCAGTACCGCGACCACCTCGTCCACGTCCACCCAGCCCCACTTCATCGGGTAGGTGAACTCGTCGAGCACGTACACCCGATAGGTCTCGGCGGCCAGGTCCCGCTTGATCTGCTCCCAGCCCTGTCGGGCCGCCTCGGCGTGGTCCTCCTGGGTGCCCTCGCGCTGGATCCAGGACCAGCCCTCGCCCATCTTGTGCCACGTGACCGGACCACCCTCGCCGGTCTCGGTGTGCACGCGGCCGAGGGTGCGCAGCACGTTCTCCTCGCCGACCTTCCACTTCGCCGACTTCACGAACTGGAACACCCCGATCGGCCAGCCCTGATTCCAGCCGCGCAGGGCCAACCCGAACGCGGCGGTGGACTTGCCCTTGCCGGGCCCGGTGTGCACGACGACCAGGGCCCGATTCCGACGCTGACGCGTGGTCAGCCCGTCGGCGGGCACGTGGGTGGGAACGCCCTGCGGCATGGTGATCTCCCTTTGTCCAGAGGAATGTCGGCCCTGTGTAGGAGGGTCGACGAAGGCACGAGCGCGACACCGAACCGGCCTCGGTCACCGCACGGGCCGAACACCTCGACCCGTGCGGCGTACGAGGCCGGCGAGTCGTGGATCGGCCCACCCGCGGCCGGCGGCGAATCCGGCCGGCGGGTCGGGCCGCGGGTCAGGCGACCGAACGCACATCCCGCACCAGCCCCGCCAGGCCGTCCGCCGCCAATTCGTCCAATGTGACCACCGGGCCGCCCAGGTCGACCGCGAGCCGCGCCGCCAGCCCGAGCCGAACCGGTCCGCTCTCGCAGTCCACCACCAACGAGGCGACCCCCGTCGCGGCCAACAACCGCGCCGCCCGCCGGCTCTCGCCCAGCGCGTTGCGGCCGCCGGTGGCCCGGCCGTCGGTGATCACGACCACCAGCGCCCGACGCAGCGGATCACGCAGCCGCTCCACCCGCAACGTCTCGTGTGCGCGCAGCAGTCCGGCCCCCACCGGGGTACGCCCGCCGGTGGGCAGCGCGGCCAGTCGGGCCGCGCCGATCTCGACCGAGGAGGTCGGCGGCAACACCAGCGCGGCGTCCGCGCCGCGGAAGGTGACCAGGCCGACCTTGTCCCGCCGCTGGTAGGCGTCCAGGAGCAGGGAGAGCACCGCGCCCTTGACCGCCCGCATGCGCTTGCGCGCCGCCATCGACCCGGACGCGTCCACCACGAACAGCACCAGGTTGCCCTCGCGGCCCTCACGGACCGCCTCGCGCAGATCCGCGCGCCGCAGCAGCAGCCCCGCTCCGGTGCGACCGCGCGCCTTCTGATGCAACGCCGCCGCCCGCACCGTGGCCGCGACGTGCAGCCGGGTCACCCGGCCGGCCGCGACCTGCGCACCGGTGGTGCGCCCGCTCGCGGTCCGCGCGCGCGAGCGACGCCCGGCCGCGCCCTGGCCCACCCCGGGCACCGAGAACAGTCGGGTGCGGTACGGCTCGGCCGCCGCGACGGCGGCCTGCTCCCGTCCACCGCCCGAAGCGGCGGGCGCACCCTCGACGGGCGCGTCCTCGGTGCCCGGCCGCGAACTCGGCGTCGCCTCGGTCCGCTTGGGCGCCTCGGCCGCGTTGCCCGACCCGTCCGAGCCTCCCGACGCGTTCGCGTCAGACTGCGGCGACCCGCCACCGTCCGGCCCGTCGCCCTCCGGTTCCGGTTCCGGCTCGGGCTCCGGTTCCGGCTCCGGCACGTCCGGGTCGCGCAGCGCCTCGTCGAGGTGTTCCTCATCCAGCCCCGGCGCGTCGAAGGGGTTGCGCCGCCGTCGATGCGGCAGCGCGAGCAGCGCCGCCGCGCGCACATCCTGCGCCGTCACCTCGGTCCGACCGTGCCAGGCGGCCAGCGCGATCGAGGTGCGCGCCGTGACCAGGTCCGCGCGCATCCCGTCCACCTCGAACGACGCGCACACCCGAGCGATCCGCTCCAGTTCGGCGTCCGGTAGCACCACGTCCGCCAGGACGGCGCGGGCGCGCAGGATGCGCTCGGCCAACTCGGCGTCCTCGCCCGCCCAGCGGGCCGCGAACGCGTCGGGGTCGGCCTCGTACGCCAACCGTCGGCGCACCACCTCGGCCCGCTCGCGCGGCTCCCGGCTGGCCGCGACCTCCACCGTCAGCCCGAACCGGTCGAGCAACTGCGGTCGCAACTCGCCCTCTTCCGGGTTCATCGTGCCCACGAGCAGGAATCGCGCGGCGTGCCGCACGGACACCCCCTCGCGCTCGACGTGCGAGGTGCCCATCGCCGCCGCGTCCAGGAGCAGATCCACCAGGTGGTCGTGCAGCAGGTTGACCTCGTCGACGTACAACACGCCTCGGTGCGCGGCGGCCAGCAGGCCGGGCTCGTACGCCTTGACGCCCTCGGTCAGCGCGCGCTCGATGTCCAGCGAGCCGGCCAGTCGGTCCTCACTCGCGCCGACCGGCAGTTCGACCAGGCGCGCGGCGCGGGTGGTGCCGACGAGCTTCGGGGCGTGCGGGCCGTCCGGGCACTGTGCGTCCGGGGCGGCCGGGTCGCAGGAGAAGCGGCAACCGGGCACCACCGCGACCGCGGGCAGTTGACCGGCGAGCGCACGCACCATGGTCGACTTGGCAGTGCCCTTCTCGCCGCGCACGAGCACCCCGCCGACCGCGGGCGAGACCGCGTTGAGCACGAGCGCCAGTCGCAGATCGGCCAGGCCGACGATCGCGGAGAACGGGTAGGCGGCGCTCATCCGCGTCGTCCCGCGCCAGTGGATATGCGGTCGGTTGTCACAAAGCACGCAGGCATGCGCCGTCGGCCTCCCTCGGGTGTCCACGCCCTGGTCGGTTGCGGGACCCGTGACTCGGGCCCCGGACAGCGGCAAGTCTCTGGCTCACGCCCGCCCGACGGCGCGCGTTCACAGTGGCGGGACCGCTCCGGGTTGCCGCATCGCGCCGCCTCCCTCGGACGTACCGGTGTCGAGGTGTGCCCGAACCCTCGTGGAGCACGCGCACATACCTCGACACCGGGCCCGAAGGTGCTCCGCGCGATACGCCGGATTCCTTCCCTGCTGTCGGCGACAGCCTCTCATACGCCAAAAAACGCGCCACGGCCCCCGCCGGGCGACGGGGGCCGTGGTGATGCGCTACGCGCGGATCAGAACGCGGGCAGCACGTTGCCCTTGTACTCGTCGGCGATGAACTTCTTCACCTCGGGCGAGTTCAGCAGCTTGGCCAGCTTCTGCACGCGCGGGTCGTTCTCCTTGCCCTTCTTGACCACCAGGACGTTCGCGTACGGGTTGTTCTCCGCCTTCTCGACCGCGATGCCGTCCTTGCCCGGGGTCAGCTTGGCGTCCAGCGCGTAGTTGCCGTTGATCACCGCGCCGTCCACGTCGTCCAGCGCACGGGGCAGCTGGGCCGCCTCGATCGCCTTGAACTTGAGCTTCTTCGGGTTGTCCACGACGTCCTTCTCGGTCGCCGTGGTGCCCGCGCCGTCCTTGAGCTTGATCACACCGTTGTCGGCGAGCAGCTTGAGTGCGCGACCGCCGTTGGTGGCGTCGTTGGGGAACGCGACGGTCGCGCCCTCCTTGAGGTCGGCGAGCGACTTGACCTTCTTGGAGTAGAACGCCAGCGGCTCCAGGTGCACCGGCACGACCGGAACCAGGCTGGTCTTCTTCTCCTTGTTGAACTCGTCCAGATACGGCTTGTGCTGGAAGAAGTTGGCGTCGACGTTGCCCTCGTCCAGGGCCGGATTCTGCTGGGTGTAGTCGGCGAATTCCTTGACGTCCAGCTTCAGGCCCTCCTTCGCCGCGAGGTTGTCCTTGATGTACTTCAGGATCTGCGCGTGCGGGACGGCGGAGGCGGCGACCTTGAGCGGGTCGGACGCGGACGAGCCCTTCTTGTCGTCGCTGCCGCAGGCGGCGAGACCGAGTCCGAGGGCGGTGACGGCGGTGAGGGCGACAAACTTGTTGATACGCACGAAGAGTGCCTTTCCTGGTGGTGCGGTGTACGCGGGCGGGATGCCTCGCGTCGTACGGTTGCGCGGGTCGAAAGCCGGCGGCCCTAGCGGTGGGCGAGCCTGCGGGAGAGCAGATCGCCGACGAATTGCACGAGTTGGACCAGGACGACGAGCACCGCGATGGTGACGAGCATCAGGTTCGTCTCGAAGCGTTGGTAGCCGTAGCGGATGGCCAGGTCGCCTAGCCCGCCGCCGCCGACCACGCCCGCCATCGCGGAGTAGCCGACGATCGCGACGATGGTCACCGTGATCGCGGAGATGATCGAGGGCACCGCCTCACGCACGAGCACCTTGCGCACGATGGTGATCGTGCTCGCGCCCATCGACTGCGCGGCCTCGATCAGCCCCCGGTCCACCTCGCGCACGGCGGTCTCCACCAGGCGGGCGAAGAAGGGGATGGCGCCCACGGTCAGCGGCACGATCGCGGCGTCGGTACCGATCGTGGTGCCGACCACCCACCGGGTGAACGGGATCAGCGCGACGAGCAGGATCAGGAACGGGATCGAGCGGCCCACGTTGACCACCAGGCCGAGCAGCTTGTTCGCCGGCGCGAACGCGAGCGGCCCGCCCCGGTCGGTGAGCACCAGCAGCAGCCCGATCGGCAACCCGATCAGCACGGTGATCAGCGTCGAGACGCCGACCATGTACAACGTCTCCTGCGTCGCGGTCTCCAGCAGTGGCCGCATCTCGGACCAGGTCATCTTCAGATCTCCTTGCCCGCGAGCGCCACGCCGTCGGCGGCGGCGACGTCGGCGTCCGACTCGGTGGGGGTGGCCGGGCCCTCGTCGACCACGTCGACCTGCAGGCCCTGCTCGCGCAGGTAGCCGATGGGCACCACGTTGTTCTCGAACGTGCCGTCCAGCGAGATCCGCATCCGGCCGATCTGCCGACCGCCGACGCTCTCCACCGCCGCGCCCAGCACGTTGACGTCCACGTTGTAGGTGCGCGCGAGCGTGGAGATGAACGGCTGTGCCGTCTCCTCGCCGCGGAAGGTGATGTCGACCACGGTGCGGCCCGCCGGCACATCGGGCGTGCCCAGCGGGAACATCTCCCGGGCCAGCCGCGAGTCGGAGCGGCCGAGCAGTTCGCCCACCGTCCCGGACTCGACGATCCGGCCGCCCTCCATCAGGGCCGCCGAGTCGCAGATGTTCTTGACCACGTCCATCTCGTGGGTGATCAGCAGGATGGTCAGGCCGAGCCGGTCGCGCAGGTCGCGCAGCAGCGCCAGGATCGAGCGGGTGGTCTCCGGGTCGAGCGCCGAGGTGGCCTCGTCGGACAGCAGCACGCGCGGCTCGGCGGCCAGCGCACGGGCGATGCCCACCCGCTGCTTCTGCCCGCCGGACAGTTGCGCGGGATACGCCTTGGCGTGCTCGCTCAGCCCGACCAGTTCGAGCAGTTCGGCCACCCGGCGGGCCCGGTCCCGACGCGCGATGCCGGCGATCTCCAGCGGCACCGCGACGTTTCCGGCGACGGTGCGGCTGGAGAGCAGGTTGAAGTGCTGGAAGATCATCCCGATCCCGCGCCGTTCGGCGCGCAGCGCGCTCGCGGACAGCGTGGTCAACTCGCGCCCGCCCACCTCGACGGTGCCCGACGTGGGGCGCTCCAGCAGGTTCAGGCAGCGGATCAGGGTGCTCTTGCCGGCGCCGCTGCGGCCGAGCACGCCGAAGATCTCGCCTTCGCGCACGTGCAGGTCGACGTTGTCGAGCGCGGTCACCTGCCGTTCTCGGCTGCGATAGACCTTGCTCAGGGCAGTGGTACGGATCACCGTGAAGTCCTCGGTTGGATGCGCGTGCCGAATCGGGCCCGGCGAGGGGCCGCGCGATTTCGTCACACAGGGGGCGTGGCGGGGATGACACCGGGGGCGCGGAGCGCTCGGCCCGGGAGAGGGATCAGGCCCTCAAATCCTCAACAGCCACACATTCGACAGATCTGACACGAACGGCACATGCGACGACAACCCGTGGCGGTAGCCGCGGTGCCGGATGTGTGAGCCGTCGTGAACATGATCCGATTAAAGCAGACACCCGCCCCGCAATGGAAATGTCATCCGGCCGGGGCGCCTGCGACCGGAACCGACAAAGCCCCGGCGGCCATGGATTCCATGGTCACCGGGGCTTCGAGCGCCGTTTCGCCGGGCGCCGGCGGTCGATCAGGCCGCGAGGACGGCCGTCTTGCGCAGGTAGACCAGGCTCAGCCGAGGGCTGACCTTCTCGATCCGGCCGGAGACGTACCCGAGCCGCTCGTACAGTCGCAGGTTGTTCTCACTGCGGTGGCCGGTGAACAACTCGTACTCGGCCGCGTCGGCGAGTTTCCCCTCGATCGCGCGCAGCAGCCGGGTGCCGAGCATGTGCCGCTGCAGCCGCGGGTGCACGACCAGTTTGCCGATGCGGGCCACGCCGTCCTCGATGGTGCCGCGCACCGAACCGACGACCTCCTCGCCCAGGCGCGCCACCAGGATGGTGTGCGTGTCGAACTCGGCGCGCAGACTCTCCAGGCTCTGCGTCAGCGGCTCGATGCCATAGTCGTTGTACAGGGCTGCTTCGCCCTGGTAACAGAGGTACTGAAGCTTGAGGATCTGCTCGGCGTCGGATACGTCCGCCGTGCCGATGCCTACGTTCTGCCCCATCGGTTTGCTCCCCTGATCGCCCTGATCACCGTGCGGATGTGTGTGCCGCAGCGTCATGTCACAGTGCCTTCGCAAAGGGGGAGGGTTGTCCCCTTCTCGAACACTCGCTGAACACTGCATTCGTCACTGTTCCACACGGCTTTTCCCGGACTTCTACCCGGCCCTCACCTACGCGCAATCCGCCGTTCAGGCAACCGCTTGGGCCGTGTGTCCCCGAACGAGTGATTCTCGGGTCGTCCGTTCGGCCTCCTACAGACCGGTGACCCGGCGCACGACCCCCTCCTTGATCGCCCGCACGGTCGAGAACGGCTCGGTGAGCCGATGCACCAGCAGGGTCAGGTGCGCGTCGGCACCCACCACGTACCGCGATCCGGGCGCCTTGACGGTGGCCGCCTCGACGATCTTCGCGGCCACCGCCTCCGGTTCGCTCCACAGCGGCTTCATGATCGAAAAGCCCAGGTCCATTCGCTGGAAGGCGGTCGCGAACGCCCCGCCGCGGTGCCGCTCGACGGCCTCGGCCATCTCGTCGGTGACGCCGCTGCGGAAGCCGCCGGGCGAGACCACCACCACGTCGATGCCGGCGCCGGCCACCTCCACGCGCAGCGCGTCGGAGACCGCCTCCATCGCGTGCTTCCCGGCCTGATACCAGCCGAGCAGGGGATAGCTGATCTGCCCGGCGAGCGAGGAGACCTGGATCACCCGGCCCCACTCGCGCTCGCGCATGTGCGGGATGGCCAGGCGGGCCAGCCGCATCGGGCCGAACAGCGCGGTCTCCATCTGGTGCCGGGCGTCCTCCTCGGGCACGTCCAGCACCGGCGCGAAGGACGTGCCGCCGGCGTTGTTCACCAGGATGTCGGGGCGCACGTCCTCGATCACGTCCTTGGCGCCGGCCGCGTCGGTGATGTCCAGGAGCACGGTGCGCACGTCGACGCCGGTCGCCGCCGCCGCGGCGGCGACCGCTTTCGCCTTCGCCGCGGAGCGCACCGTGCCCACCGTGCGAACGCCCGCCTCGGCGAACGCCAGCACGGTGGCCAGCCCCAGGCCCGAGTTGGCCCCGGTGACCAGTGCCGTGCGGCTCACGCGCGACCCGCCTCGACGCCGGCGGCACGGGACTTCGGCTGCCCACGGCGCGCGGCGGCGGTGCCGGTCGGCTTGGCCGCGGTGCTCATGGCCGCGCCCTTGCCGGCTCGCTTGGCCGTGCCCGCACCGGACTTGCCGGCCCTTTGGCCGCGCCTGGGCGCGGGCACCTTGATCGCGGGCGCCGGCGCGGCAGCGGCCCCCGGCGCGCCGACCGGCTGCGGATCGGCGGGCAGGTCGCGCACGCTTTGAGGCGGCGCGATCTCGTCGGCCGCCTTCAACAACAGGTTGAGCTGTTCGACGATGCTGTCGGCCAGCGCGAACGGATCCGGCAGCGCCTGCTTGTCCGCGAGCACGCCGATGTCGATCTGGTCGTGGTAGCTCATGCCACCGATGAACAATCCGAAGCCGTCGGCGATGATCCCCATCGAATGAAATGCCTCCACCTTCTGCCCGTGGGCATACAGGGGCGTGCGCGGACCGGGCACGTTCGACACGGTGGCGTTGCACAACGCGGGCAGCACGGAAGCCAGTTGCGCGTCCCGGTACAGACCGCCCAGCAGGCCGAGCAGGGCCGGCGGCGGCGCCTCGGCCAGGCCGGTGAGCAACTCGCCGCCCATCGCGCTTTGTACGGCCTTGGCCGCGTTGGAGTTCTCGTGGATGCACAACAGTCGCTCGGCGGGCTCCGCGACGTCCGTGGCCAGCCCGACGAGCATGCCGGTGATCATGTTGCCGCCCGCACGCTCACCACCGCGCGTGGCGTCCACGGGCACCGTGGCGATCAGCTGCCGCTCGGGCAACTCACCGAGGTCGTCGAGCTGTTCGCGCAGCGCGCCGGACACGATGGCGAGCACGACGTCGTTGACCTTGACCCCGAACGCGTTCTTGACCTGCTTGACGTCGGACAGCGACACGGTGCAGAACCCGTACGAACGCCGCTTGCCGATCGGCTCGTTGTACCGGGTTCTCGGCACGTTCAGCGGCAGCGCCTGCCCCAGTCGTCCGGTCATCGCGGCCTGCACGACGCCCTGCCCCAGTCGACCGAGTTGGCGACCCACCCGGACCGGGGTGCCGGCCAGCGAGAGCGCGCCCTCGCGCACCGCCTGCCAGCCCTGCGGCGGTTCGAGCGCCTCGACCGGTGCCCGCACCGGGGCTGTCTCGGTCACGACCGAGGCGCCGGGGTCCGCGTCGAAGAAGATCTCCTGCATGGCCGCGCCGGAGCGACCGTCGATGCACGCGTGATGCACCTTCCACAGGTGCGCGACCCGCCCGTGCTCCAGGCCCTCGACGATCCACCAATCCCACAGCGGCCGATTCCTCGGGAGTCGGTGACGGTAGATCTCCTCGGCCATGGCGGCGAGTTCACGCCGGCCGCCCGGGGCCTCGACGGTGGCCCGGTGCAGGTGGTTGGCGAGTTCGAAGTCGGGGTCCTCGACCCAGTGCGGCCGGGCCAGCCCCCACGGGCCCTGAACCAGTTTGCGGCGCAGCAGCGGCAGCAGGGGCAGACGCGCGGCCAACGTGCGCTCGAAGGCCGCGCGGTCGACCCGGCCCCCGGTGTCGGAGGCGTCGACGATGGTCAGGCAGACCACGTGCGCCGGCCACTCCCGCGACTCCAGGGCCAGAAAAGCCGAATCCAGACCGGAGAGCTTCACCAGGTGTTCCTCCTCCCGATGCCCGACGAGGTCAGGGCATCCTCGATGAAGCGGCGCGCCTCCCGGTTCCACACGGCCCCGATGTGCGAGCCGCGGTACCAGCAGACGGATGGTTCCTCCCAGTGCTTCCAGAGCCGGTACGCCTGCTGCGGCGTGGCCATGCGATCGGCCAGGCCGGCGTAGACGAAGCGGCGGTCCAACGGCACCCGCGGTGTCATCGCCAGCGGTGAGACCACCCGGTGGACCGTCTCGGCCTCGTCGCCGAGCAGGCCCGCCGCGCGCACCTCGCGCTTGATGTCCTCGGGTGCGTGGTGCGACATCACCCACGCCATGTCGACCGAGGGAACACCGACGATCGCGCAGTCGAGTTCCTCCAGGCTCGCGACCAGTGCGGCGACGTACGCGCCCAGCGAGAGCCCGTGCACCGCGATCGGGGTGTCCCCCTGCCGGCGGATCCAGTCCAGGCAGCGGCGCACGTCCCACACCGCCTGGCCCAGGCCGTGCACGTTGCCGAGGTAGTCGAACGAGATGAACGGCGTGTCCTGGGCGCGTGCGGACTTGCGCGGGCCGTGCATCGGCAGCACCGGGTGGATCACGTTGATGCCCAGTTCGCGGTGCAGCCGTTGGGAGCGGAACGCGGCCAAATCGCCGGGACGCCCCATGCCGAAGCCGTGCAGGTTCACCAGCCACGGCCGCGGCTTGCCGGGATGGCGCAGCACGTACGCCCACACCCGCTGATTGGCGCCCGCCGCCTGCCACCGGGTGGCGCCCGGGACGCCCGCCCACGGCACGTATTCGCTGTCGAAGGCGAGTTGTTCGTATCCGATCGTGCCGTAGAGCCTGCCCCGCACCACCGGATCGATCAGTGCCGGCGGCTCGGGGTGGAACAGGGTCGGGTCGTCCAGGTAGGTCTCGGCGCGGAACTTGTGCACCGCGTCGGAGATTTCCTCCCGGATGCGTCGGGCGTCCTCGGGATCCGGCGAGAGCCGCCCGGTCGCCAGGAGCGCGACCACGACTTCGTCGAGGAAGGCCGCGTAGACCAGCCCCGGCGTGGGAAAAACGGTCGGCATGTCCGGATAGCGACGGCGTTCGGCACGCAGCGAGCGGACATAGGAGCGCACGCCGAATCCCACGGACTGGGGCACGCTGCGCAGCAGCCCGCCGATCGGCAGATCCGAGAGCATGGAAGCCGACTTCTCACTCTCGAAACGTATGCGGCGCAGGCGATCGAGCATGCTGATCCCTCCCCTCGATCAGGGCCGACCCTAGTACGCAACGCACGGAGCGAACACAGCCAATCGCTTTTGGTAACGGCGATTTCACATATGGGACTGGAACCTCGACTTCCGCTCACACATGTGCAACAGGCCCGAAACCGGACCGCGGCCGACCCCCCGAGCACGCCGGACTGCTCCCGGGCACGCCGATGGGCCCGCCTCCTCCCCCCGGAGAATGCGGGCCCATCGTCTCAGTTCGATCGCGGTGCCGGTGGTGTTACGCGCCGGCCCACTTACGCTGGGCGGCCAAGTCCACCCGAATCTCCGCGAGTTGCTCGGCGACGCGGACCGGAGCGGTGCCGCCGCGCCCGTCCCGCGAGGCGACCGAACCGGCCACGGTCAGCACCGAGCGCACCTGCGGCGTCAACTCCGGCGAGATCTCCGCGAGTTGATCATCCGTCAGGTCCCACAGTTCGAGCCCGCGCGGCTCGCAGTACTTCACGCAGGCGCCGGCCACGTCGTGCGCGACCCGGAACGGCGTGCCCTGGCGGACCAGCCACTCGGCGATGTCGGTGGCGAGCGAGAATCCGGCCGGGGCCAGCTCCGCCAGCCGCTCCCGGTGGAAGGTGAGCGTGGCGATCATGCCGGTGAACGCCGGGAGCAGGACTTCGAGTGTGTCGCACGAATCGAAGACCGGCTCCTTGTCCTCCTGGAGATCGCGGTTGTAGGCCAGCGGCAGCGCCTTGAGCGTGGCCATCAGCCCGGTCAGGTTGCCGATCAGCCGACCGGACTTGCCGCGCGCGAGCTCGGCGATGTCCGGGTTCTTCTTCTGCGGCATGATCGAGGACCCGGTGGAGAAGGCGTCGTCCAGGGTCACGAAGGAGAACTCCTTCGTGTTCCAGATGATGATCTCCTCGGCCAGCCGGGACAGGTTCACCCCGAGCATCGCGGTGACGAACGCGAACTCGGCCGCGAAGTCGCGCGAGGCGGTGCCGTCGATCGAGTTCGCCGCGGATGCGGAGAAGCCGAGGTCGCGGGCCACCGACTCGGGGCTGAGCCCGAGCGAGGATCCCGCGAGCGCACCGGATCCGTACGCGGACACATCCGCGCGCCTGTCCCAGTCGCGCAGCCGGTCGGCGTCGCGGGCGAACGCCTGCACATGCGCGAGCAGGTGATGCGCCAGCAGCACCGGCTGGGCGTGCTGCAGGTGGGTACGGCCCGGCATGACCACATCCGCGTGCGCGGCGGCCTGTTCGACCAGCGCCTCCTGGAGATCGGCCAGCAGCCGGCCCAGGATCCGCGCGTGCTCGCGCAGGTACATCCGACCCAGGGTGGCGATCTGGTCGTTGCGCGAGCGGCCCGCGCGCAGCTTGCCGCCCAGGTCGGGGCCCAGGATCTCGAGCAGTCCGCGCTCGAGCGCGGTGTGCACGTCCTCGTCCGCGATGGTGGCGACCAGGTCACCGGACTCGACGTTGTTTTCCAGCGTATCCAGGCCGGCCAGCATGCGGGTCAGCTCGTCGTCGGTGAGCAGCTCGGCCGCGTGCAGCACGCGGGCGTGCGCCCGGGAGCCGGCGATGTCGTACGGCGCGAGCCGCCAGTCGAAGTGCACGCTGGCGGAGAGCAGGGCAAGGGCCTCGGAGGGGCCGCCGGAGAAGCGGCCTCCCCACAGACTCACCCGATCGGGGTTGTTGGTCACGACTGGTCGTTGTCCCGCCGTGCGGCGATCTTGCTGGACAGACCGAACAGCTCGATGAAGCCCTTGGCCTGCGACTGGTCGAACGTGTCGCCGGTGTCGTAGGTGGCCAGGTTGAAGTCGTAGAGCGATTCGTCGCTGCGCCGACCGGTGACCACGGCCCGACCGCCGTGCAGGGTCATCCGGATGTCGCCGGACACGTGCTCGTTGGCCTCGGCGATGAAGCCGTCCAGGGCCCGCTTGAGCGGGGAGAACCACAGGCCGTCATAGACCAGCTCGGCCCAGCGCTGCTCGACGGTCCGCTTGTAGCGGGCCAGTTCGCGCTCGACGGTGACGTTCTCCAGCTCCTGGTGCGCGGTGATCAGCGCGATCGCGCCCGGGGCCTCGTAGACCTCGCGGCTCTTGATGCCCACGAGCCGGTCCTCGACCATGTCGATCCGGCCGATGCCCTGGGCGCCGGCCCGCCGGTTCAGCTCCTCGATCGCCTGGAGCACGCTGACCGCGCGGCCGTCGATGGCGACCGGCACGCCGCGCTCGAAGGTGATCACGACCTCGTCCGCGTCCCGCGGCGTGGCCGGGTTCTGGGTGTACTCGTACACGTCCTCGATCGGCGCGTTCCAGATGTCCTCCAGGAAGCCGGTCTCCACGGCCCGCCCGAAGACGTTCTGGTCGATCGAGTACGGCGACTTCTTGGTGGTGGCGATCGGCAGGTTCTTCGCCTCGGCGAACGCGATCGCCTTGTCCCGGGTCATCGCGTAGTCGCGGACCGGGGCGATGCACTTGAGCTCGGGCGCCAGCGAGGAGATGCCGACCTCGAACCGGACCTGGTCGTTGCCCTTGCCGGTGCAGCCGTGCGCGACCGTGGTGGCGCCGTGCTTCTTCGCGGCGGCGACCAGGTGCTTGACGATCACCGGGCGAGAGAGCGAGGAGACCAGCGGGTAACGGTCCATGTAGAGCGCGTTGGCTTGGATCGCCGGCAGGCAGTAGCCGTCGGCGAACTCGTCGCGGGCGTCGGCGACCTCGGCCTCGACCGCGCCGCAGGCCAGCGCCCGCTTGCGGATGATGTCCAGGTCCTCGCCGTTCTGGCCGACGTCGACGGCCACCGCGATGACCTCGGCGCCGGTTTCCTCGGCGATCCACTGGATACAGACGGAGGTGTCGAGACCTCCGGAGTAGGCGAGTACGACGCGCTCGGTCACGAGCGTGCTCCTTCGAAGAGTGATCGGGCGGATGTGGTGCGGTGTTTCGCCGGAGCCGAGCGCTCTAGCGGGGTGCAAAAGTGTGTGTGGCCGGGCCCGGGCCGCCTACCCCTTGTTCTCGGCGAGCGCCAGGAGGTGGGCGGCGAGCGCCGCGCCTCCCTCGGGGTCGCGCGAGACCATCAGGATGGTGTCGTCGCCGGCGATGGTGCCCAGGATCAGCCGGGAGTCGGCGTGATCCATGGCCGAGGCCAGGAACTGGGCCGCCCCGGGCGGTGTGCGCACCACCACGAGGTTGCCCGACGCCTCGGCCGACACCAGCAGTTCGCCGGCCAGGCGCGACAGCCGTCCCTCGACCGCGGACTCCTCCAGCGGCGCCCGGGGGGTGCGGTCGCCGCCCTCCGCCGGTACGGCGTAGATGAGCGATCCCTCCCCGTCGCGGATCTTGACCGCGCCGAGTTCGTCGAGGTCCCGGGAGAGTGTGGCCTGGGTGACGGCGAGGCCGTCCTCGGCGAGCAGCCGGGCGAGTTGATTCTGCGACCGGACCCGGTGCCGGGTCAGGATGTCGACGATCCGCCGGTGCCGGGCGATCCGGGTGCTGGGCACCGCGTACACGCCCTCGACCGGGGTCGCTTCACTGCTTCGCTCGCTGCTCATGGGACGACCTCGCCTAGTGTCGGACTCGTCGTCGTCGGATGTGGGTCACGGTGTTCCTCCGGCGGGTGCGGCGGCGAGGCCGGCGTCCAGGATTGCGGGCAGGGCTTCGAGCAGCGCGTCCACGTCCGCGTCGTCCACGACGAGCGGAGGGGCGAGCCTGACCCGGGTGGGCACGGCGGCGTTGACGAGGAAACCCGCGTCCTGCGCCGCCTTTTGCACGGCCGGCGCCACCGGTGCGGTGAGCACGATACCGATCAACAGGCCCGCTCCGCTGACCCGACCGACCAGCGGATGGGCGATCTTCTCGATACCCGCCCGAAGGTGCTCGCCCAAGCGCGCCGAGCGCCCGCACAGGTCCTGGTCCTCGATGGTCTCCAGCACCGCGAGCGCCGCGGCGCAGCACACCGGATTGCCGCCGAACGTGGTGCCGTGCTGGCCGGGTCGAAGCAGCTCCGCCGCCGCGCCGAACGCCACGCAGGCGCCGATCGGCAGGCCGCCGCCCAGGCCCTTGGCCAGGGTGACCACGTCGGGTTCGATACCCAGCGGCTGGTGTGCGAACCACGCGCCGGTGCGGGCGATGCCGGTCTGGATCTCGTCCAGGATCAGCAGCGCGCCGTGCGCGGCGGTTATCTCCCGGGCCGCGACCAGGTAGCCCTCGCCGGGCATGACCACGCCGTTCTCGCCCTGGATGGGCTCCAGGATCACCGCGGCCGTCTGCGGTCCGACCGCGGCGCGCAGCGCCTCGATGTCGCCGTAGGGCACGAAGTCGACGCCGCCGGGCAGCGGGGCGAACGGCTCGCGCTTGGCGGGCTGACCGGTCATCGCCAGCGCACCCATGGTGCGGCCGTGGAAGCCGCCCTCGGCCGCGATGATCTGCGGCCGGCCGGTGCGCCGGGCGATCTTGAACGCGGCCTCGTTGGCCTCGGCTCCCGAGTTGCCGAAGTAGACCCGGCCGGGGCGACCGAACAGCCCGAGCAGCCGTTCGGCGAGCGCGACCGGCGGCTCGGCGATGTAGAGATTGGACACGTGGCCCAGCCGGCCCAGTTGCTCGCTCACCGCGGCGGCGATCGCCGGGTGCGCGTGGCCGAGCGAGTTGACCGCGATGCCGCCGAGGAAGTCGAGGTAGGTATTGCCGTCGCTGTCCACGACGCGCGCCCCGGAGCCGCTGACCAACTCGATCGAGGGCGTGCCGTAGTTGTTCATCAGCGACCGATTCCACCGCTGTGTCAGTGCACCCGTCCCGGTGACCGTCATGCCGCCCCCTCCGCTTCGTGGTCGTCTTGTCCGGCGAAGGCGCCGGCCGGCCGGGCCGGGACCACCATGGTCCCGATCCCCTCGTCGGTGAACACTTCGAGCAGCAGCGAGTGCGCGACCCGCCCGTCCAGGACGTGGGCGGCCGGCACCCCGGCCCGCACCGCCCGCAGGCACGCCTCCATCTTGGGAAGCATGCCGCTGGACAGCGTCGGCATCAGCGCCGCCAACTCGTCGGCGTCCAGGCTGGATATCACCTCGTCGCTGGTGGGCCAGTTCGCGTACAGCCCCTCGACGTCGGTGAGCACGACCAGTTTCTCCGCGCCCAGCGCCACCGCCAGCGCGGAGGCCGCGGTGTCCGCGTTGACGTTGTAGACGTGCCCGTCGGCGCCGCGGGCGATCGAGGAGATCACCGGTATGCGGTTGTCGTGCAGGAGTGCCTTGATCGCGCCCGGGTCGACCTCGACGATGTCGCCGACCAGGCCGATGTCGACCGCCTCGCCGTCCACGATCGCGTGCCGCTTCTCGGCGGTCATCGTGTGCGCGTCCTCGCCGGTCATCCCGACCGCGAACGGGCCGTGGTCGTTGATCAGACCGACGATCTCGCGCTGCACCTGGCCGGCGAGCACCATCCGCACCACGTCCATCGCCTCGGGCGTGGTCACCCGCAGGCCGCCCGCGAAGGAGGACTCGATGCCGAGCCGGTCCAGCTGCGCGCTGATCTGCGGGCCGCCGCCGTGCACGATCACCGGGCGCAGCCCCGCGAAGCGCAGGAACACCAGGTCCTGGGCGAAGGCGCGTTTGAGCGCGTCGTCGACCATGGCGTTGCCGCCGAACTTGATCACCACGGTCTTGCCGTAGAAGCGCTCCAACCACGGCAGCGCCTCGATCAACGTGCGCGCCTTGGCCAGTGCCGCGTTGTTGCGGCCCTGTTTGTCGGCCGACTCCGTCCGCATCCCGCTTCCCCTCGTCTGGCTGTCCGTACCGGTCATGACGAGTAGGCCGAGTTCTCGTGGACGTAGTCGGCCGTGAGGTCGTTGGTCCACACGGTCACGGTGGCCTCGCCCGCGTTCAGGTCGGCCACGATGTGCGTCTCGCGTGGGGTCATGTCGACCAACTCGCGGTCCTCGCCCACGAAGCCGTCCCGGCACACCCACACGCCGTTGAACGCGACGTCGAGCCGATTCGGGTCGAAGGCAGCGGCGGTGGTGCCGATCGCGGCCAGCACCCGGCCCCAGTTGGCGTCCTCGCCGTGCACGGCGCACTTGAAGAGATTGTTCCGGGCGATCGAGCGGGCCACCTCGAGCGCGTCCGCCTCGGTCGCGGCGCCCACGACGTCGATGCGAATGTCCTTGCTCGCGCCTTCGGCGTCGCCGATCAGCTGCCGGGCCAGATCGCCGCCGACCGTGCGCACCGCCTCGGCGAACGCGGCGGGGTCGGGCTCCACGCCGGAGGCACCGGAGGCCATGAGCAGCACGGTGTCGTTGGTGGACATGCAGCCGTCGGAGTCGATCCGGTCGAACGTGGTGTGCGTGGCGCCGCGCAGCACGGCGTCCAGCGTCCGGGCGTCGACCACGGCGTCGGTGGTCAGCACGACGAGCATCGTGGCCAGCCCCGGGGCGAGCATGCCCGCGCCCTTGGCCATCCCGCCGACCGTCCACCCGGCGGGGTCGGTGACGACGGACTGCTTGTGCACGGTGTCGGTGGTCTTGATCGCGATCGCCGCGTCCGCGCCGCCGTCCGCGCTCAGCGCCGCGGCGGCCTTGGCCACGCCCGGCAGCAGCTTGTCCATCGGCAGTTGCACGCCGATCAGACCGGTGGAGGCCACCACGATCTCGCCCGCGTTGAGCCCGAGCAGCTCGGCGACCCGCTCGGCGGTGGCGTGCGTGTTGCGAAAGCCCTCGGTGCCGGTGCACGCGTTGGCGCCGCCGGAGTTGAGCACCACCGCCTGCACCTGGCCGGCCTTGACCACCTGCTCCGACCACACCACCGGCGCCGCCTTGACCCGGTTCGAGGTGAACACGGCCGCGCCCGCGATCGAGGGGCCGTCGTTGACGACCAGGGCCACGTCGGGCAGGCCCGTGCTCTTGAGGCCCGCGGCCACGCCCGAGGCCCTGAAGCCCTTTGCTGCGGTGACGCTCACGGCGCTACCCCCGTCTTGCTCAGTCCCAGGTCCTCGGCCAGGCCGAGGGCGATGTTGGTGCTCTGGATGGCACCGCCGGCGGTGCCCTTGGCGAGATTGTCGATCGCGCCGACCACGACCAGCCGGCCGGCCCGCTCGTCGACGGCCACCTGCAACACGGCGGTGTTCGCGCCGTAGACCATCGCGGTGGCCGGCCACTGTCCCTCGGCCAGCAGGTGCACGAAGGCCTCGTCGGCATAGGCCGCGGCGTATGCGGCGCGCACCGTCTCGGCACTCACACCGGGCTTGAGCCGGGCGGTGCAGGTGGCCAGGATGCCGCGTGACATCGGCACCAGGGTCGGCGTGAAGGACACAGTGACGTCCGCGTCGGTCACCGCGCGCAGGCCCTGGATGATCTCCGGGGTGTGTCGGTGCACCCCGCCCACGCCGTACGCACTCGCGGAGCCCATCACCTCGCTGCCGAGCAGGTGCGTCTTGGGTGCCTTGCCCGCCCCGGAAGTACCGGAGGCGGCCACCACGACCCAGTCGGGTTCGACCAGGTCGGCGGCCAGCGCGGGCACCGTGCACAGCAGCGACACGGTCGGATAGCAGCCCGGCACCGCGATCCGCCTGGTGCCCGCCAGGGCGGCCCGGCCGCCCGGCAGCTCGGGCAGTCCGTACGGCCATGTCCCGGCATGGGAGGATCCGTAGAACTCCTCCCAGTCCGTCGCCTCCCGCAGGCGGTAGTCCGCACCGCAGTCCACCACGAGCACGTCCGCGCCCAGCTGCGCGGCCAGCGCGCCCGACTGTCCGTGCGGCAGGGCCAGGAAGACCACGTCGTGACCGGCGAGGTTCTCGGCGGTGGTCTCGGCGAGCACGCGGTCGGCCAGCGGCAACAGGTGCGGCTGCAGCTCGCCCAGGCGTCGGCCCGCGTTGGACCCCGCCGTGAGCGTGCCGATCTCGATCTCCGGGTGCGCGAGCAGCAGACGCAGGATTTCCCCGCCCGCGTATCCGCTCGCCCCGGCCAGTGCCGCCTTGGCCCCCATACCGCCTCCTCGTGTGAAGCATGACTATACGGTTCAATGAATCTCTATGCAAGTACGGTGGGTGACCGCCGGGCCGAAGGCGGTTCCGGGCAAGCCTGCCGCCCGTCACCGCCACCCCAGTAGGGCGCGGGGCCGGTGCGTTAGGATCAGCCGACTTCGGATACGCGCCCCCCAGTGGGCAGTCGACCGCCGGCGGGACGGCAGCGACGTGCAGCAGACGGCGGGCGCCCCCGCCCAGGAAACGAACGAGACCACGTGACCCCTCCCCCCGGCACCTCCGGGCCCGCCGGCGCCTCGCGCGCCGCCGGCACGGACCTACAGTCCCCGACCGGCGAGCCGCGATCGGCTGCCGCATCGGACCCCGCGGAACCCGATGACGCGTCGAACGACGCGTCATCGGCGCGACGTCGGCGCCCGCGCGTCCCGCTGCCGGATCTGGTCGCCCTGGGACTGCCGACACTGGTGTTCGCGATCATGGGCTGGCATCAGCGCTGGATCACCGACGACGGCCTGATCTTCACCCGCGCGGTACGCGAGATCCTGGCCGGCAACGGCCCCGTGTACAGCTCCGGCGAACGGGTCGAGACGTCCACCAGCACGCTGTGGCAGTGGCTGCTCGCGTTGCTCGGCGGGATCACCCCGTTCGACTACGCGCCCACCGCCGTCTACACCGGCCTGATCCTGGCCGTCGCCGGACTGTGGCTGTCCCTGGACGGCACCCGCCGACTCTTCCGCGGCATGGCCGTCACCCGGCTGCTGCTGCCCGCCGGCGTGCTCGTGTTCATCGCCATCCCCTCCGTGTGGGACTTCGCCACCGCCGGCATGGAGACCGGACTGATCCTGTTCTGGATCGGCCTGTCCTGGTGGTTGCTGATCGGCACCTGGCTGCGCCCGGTCGGCACCCACACCACCCGCCGCACCCTCGCCCTGTCCCTGTGGTTCGGCCTGGGCCCACTGGTGCGCCCCGATCTGGGCCTGACCATGGTGGTCCTGCTCGTCGCCCAGTTCCTGCTGATCCGCGCCCGCTGGCCCAAGGCCCTGGCGATGCTGGCCTGCGCCGGGTTCCTGCCCGCCGCGTACGAGATCTTCCGAATGGGCTACTACGGCCTGATCTTCCCGATGCCCGCGCTCACCAAGGAGGCGTCGGGCTCGTTGTGGGGCCGGGGCTGGGACTACCTGACCGACTACATGCGGCCGTACCACCTGTGGATCCCGATGATCCTGATCCTGGTCGCCGTCGCGGTCGCGCTCACCCGGCGCCGCCCGGCCGACCGCCGCACCTGGATCGTCATCGCCACCCCCCTGGTCGCGGCCCTGGGCCAGACCGTCTACGTGCTCAAGGTCGGCGGCGACTTCATGCACGGCCGGATGTGGCTGCCGGTCCTGCTCCTGGTGCTGCTCCCGCTCCTGCTCGCCCCGCTGGATCGGCTCCTCACCCCGGCGATCGTGCTCGTCGCGGTCTGGGCCGTGGTCTGCGGCACCACCCTGCGCTCCGGCGTGATCACCACGCCCGCCCCCGACGGCCACGGCAACCAGGTCTGGAACGAACGCGACACCTACGCGGCCTGGACCCGAACCGACAACCCCACCACCGAAAAGGCGCACATCCGGACGCTGCCGACGATAGAAGAGGCGTTCCGTAACGAAAAGGCGACCGGCGAGCGTTTGTTGTTCGTGGACCCGAACTACATGAAGATCCCGCCGCTGCCGCTGCGCCGCGACCTGCCCTACGACAAGGGGTTGGTCATCGGCCGCCTCGGCGTGGGCGGCTCGATCACCCCGCTCGGCGGCATCGTGGTCGACGTGTGGGGCCTGTCCAACACGGTCGGCGCGCACATCACCGAGACCCAGCACACCGCGGCGGGGCACAAGAAGCTGCTGCCCTTCGCCTGGAACGTCGCGCTGTACGTCGACCCGGCCGGCGACGCGCTGGTGCCCGAGGACGCCGCGCCCGCCGCGGAGATCCGGGCCGCCCGGGCCGCGCTCGGGTGCGGTGACCTCAAGGAACTCGTCGACTCGGTCACCGAACCGATGTCCGCGTCACGCTTTTGGAAGAACCTGACCGGCGCCGCGGGCCGCACCGATCTGCGAATCCCGGCCAACCCGATCGAGGCCGAAAAGAAATTCTGCGCACCCTCCTGAGCCCGCCATCGGCACGGCAGGCGATCATCAGTGGTTATGGTGTGGTCGGCCCGCCCGCCCCGTCTGGAGTCAACGAACCATGAGCCTCGTGAGTGTGCTGTCCGGGCGCTCGCGCTCCGGGCGGCGGGCCCATCCCTCGACGGACGGCCCGCAGCCCCGCGGCATCACCCGCTGGAACACCGCGATGGTGCTGGTGCCCACGCTGATCCTGCTGATCCTGGGCTGGCATCGACGCTGGATCAGCGACGACGGCCTGATTTTCACCCGCACGGTCCGCCAGATCCTCGCCGGGCACGGCCCGGTGTTCAACGTCGGCGAACGCGCCGAGGCGTCCACGAGCACGCTGTGGCAGTGGATCCTGGTCCTGGCCTCGTGGATCACCCAGATGGACGTGGGCCGGCTCGCCGTCCACCTGGGCCTGCTGTGCACCGCCGCCGGCTACGCGCTGGCCCTGCACACCACCCGCCGGCTGCACACCCGCATCGCCGGGACGATCCCTCTGGTGCCGCTCGGCGTGATCGCCCTGCTCGCGCTGCCGCCGGTGTGGGACTTCGCCACCTCGGGCCTGGAGACCGGCCTGACCACGCTGTGGACCGCCGGCTGCTGGTGGCTGCTGGTCCGCCTGCCCCACGACCCGCGCGCCCGGGTCGCCTACGGCCTGGCCTTCCTGGCCGGCCTGGGCCCGATGGTGCGGCCCGACCTGGCGATCGCCACGCTCGGCTTCCTGGTCGCACTCGCCGTCGTCCGCCGCCCGCGCCTGCTGCACACCATGGCCCTGCTCGGCACCGCGTTCACCGTGCCGCTGCTGTACGAGATCTTCCGGATGGGCTACTACGGCGTCCTGCTCCCGCTGCCGGCCGTCACCAAGGAGGCATCCGCGGCCGACTGGTCCCGAGGCTGGAACTACGTCCGCGACCTGACCGACCCGTACCACCTGTGGATCCCGTTCGTGGTGCTCCTGGCCGTGGTGGTCGGCCGATCGGTACCCCGCCTGCGCGACCCCGCCGGCGCGAGCGCGCGCCTGCGCGCGATCGACCGTGCCGGATGGGCCCGGATCACCGTGTACGCGGTGCCCGTGCTGTGCGGTCTGGCGATGCTGCTCTACGTTGTCCGCGTCGGCGGCGACTTCATGCACGCCCGGATGTTGCTGCCGGGCCTGTTCATGCTGCTCCTGCCGATCCTGCTGGTCCCCGCGAACCGGCTCGCGATCCCGGCGGCTACGGTCCTGATCGGCTGGGCCACGGTCTGCGCGATCACCTTCCGGGTGCCCTACGAGGGCATCGGCCCGCGCGGCATCGCCGACGAACGCGCCTTCTACGTCGGCGCGCTCAAGGTCGCCAACCCGGTCACCGCGTACTCCTACGTGGCCAACTACCCGCGCTTCCCGGCCGCCGCGAACGCCGCCCGCGCCGACCACACGCACGTGATCGTCTACCCCTGGTACGACGGCTTCTACGTCACCGCGCTCGACCCGAACCTGCCCGCCCCGGTCGCCACCGTCTGGGCCAACCTCGGCATGAACGGCGCCAACACCCCGCTCGACGGCGTCTCCGTGGACATCCTGGGCCTGGCCTATCCGCTGGCCGCACACGTCGAACTCACCACCCGCGGCCGCCCCGGCCACGAGAAGCAGATCGACATCGCCTGGATCTTCGCCCAGTACGCCTCCCCCGACGCCGTCCTGCCGCCCGGCATCGACCCGATCCGGGTCAAGGCCGCGCGCTACGCCCTCACCTGCGGCGACGCCAACCGGGGCAAACTCAAGGAACTCCAGGACTCGGTCCACGAACCGATGTCCTGGAGCCGCTTCAAGAAGAACTTCACCGGCGCCTTCGACCGCACGTCGTTCCGCTTTCCGACCAACCCGGTCACCGCCGCCAAGGAAATCTGCGGCATCGACGTCCTGTCCAAAGACGTCCTCCCCAAAGACAACCCCAACCGCTGACCCCCACCCCCCACCGCCAGCCCCCTCACCGCCCCCCCAACCCGCACAAACCAGACCGCCCCCCACCCCCGGCGCGTCAGCGCCCCCGACCCGCGCCGCCC
>NZ_KB889563.1 GCF_000372745.1 Embleya scabrispora DSM 41855
GGCATCCCGGTCTACTTCTGCAACCCGGGGAGTCCTTGGCAACGAGGCTCCAACGAGAACACCAACGGCCTGCTCCGGCAGTACTTCCCCAAGGGGACCGACCTGTCCGCCCACACCCGGGAACACCTCGACGCCGTCGCCGCCGAACTCAACGGCCGACCACGCAAAACGCTCGACTGGGCAACCCCAGCCGAGCGCCTGCATAAACTACTCGCGGCCTGAAAAACCAACCACGTGTTGCGACGACCCCTGGAATCTGCCATCGGACCGGGGCGCTCATGTGTTCGTTCGCGCGGCTATTCCGCGCTTCCGCGTTCGAGGGATCCGTCGAATACGACGTAATCGCCGTGGAACCAGCCGCGGGTATCGGTTTCGGCGATGCGGGCGTAGACCCACGCGCCGCTGGTGTCCCAGACCCAGACGGGGCCCACGGGCTCACCTGTCTCCGAACACCGTGATGCGAGTAGCGGCCCGGGACGCCCTGGTGAGACCGGAAGTCACGGGGGGAACTCCGTGAACTTCACACTGTGATACTCGGGCAGCGAGCCATTGTCGCCGGGGTTGAAGAATCCGAAGACCCCGCCAGTGCAGTTGTTCGAGAAGTACACACTGGCCACGCGGTCGGTTTGGTTGGAGATCGGGCCTCCGCCGTTTCCGAGCTGGAAGCACGCGTTGTCGCCGGGGTTGGTCAGGACGCGCTCGATGTCTCCGGGCTGCTGGTGATAGAAGAAGTTGCCAGTGGCCGCTTGGGCGGTCCCCGTCGGCACGGCCAGAGCCAGCAGGGCTGCGGCGGCTGGTGCGTACAACGCGATGGTGCGCAATCGCATGACATGACTCCAGTCTTTGCGGTTGCGTCCAGCACAGCAGAAACCGCCAGTAATCGCTGTCAATAGGGATGTAATCCCACTGAATGGGTGAAGTCGGACGTCCGGCTCGGGGTCACCGGGGCCTTACGTGCCCGGATTCCGACGAACCGACCGAGATCGTGACCGGGATCCCGCGCAGCGAGGGGCACGGCGGCACGCTCGTGTTGCGGCGGTTGCCCGGCCGGCTCGCGCTCGCGGCCACGCATCGGCTGGTGATTCTCGCCAAGGGGTCGAGGCGTCGAATATTGGTGCCTCTTCCCCCGACCTCGACCCGGCCGCACTGCGCGGAGAAGCGTGAGCCGTACCCCGAGATCCTTTGCGGTTGGGTGCTCGCAGCCGTCCAGGGTCATTCCTGGGCCGCTGCCGCAGCAGTTCCCGTCGCGCCTCGGCGTCGGTGCCTCATCCCTCCGATGCCAACGCGGCGGCAGCGATCTCGATACCGAGTCCTTCGGCGATGTGGCCGGCTGCGGCCATGACTCGCGCGGTGCCGACGACCGGCGCGATGGCGACGAGGACGTCCTGGATCTGTTCCGGCGTCAGATCGGTCTCCGCGCCCGCCTTGAAGTGGGCCAGGTAGGACATCGGAGGGGCGTCCATGGCGACGAGCGCGGCGACGCGGGTGAGGATCAGGGTGTCCGGTGCCAAGCCGCAGCGCTCCAGCGAGTCCAGGGTCATGGCAGCCAGGGTGTCCAAGACGGGTGTGTCCTGCGATGTGGTCATGATCGGTTTCCTCACGGGTCTCGTGGGTGCCGGGCGCCGTTGCCGCCCGGCTGCCCTCCCCCTTACGACCCTAGGACTGTCGGCTTGCGGGAGCATCTCGGCGAGACCGCAGTGCGGGCCCGGACGGATACGGATCTTCTCGGGCCCCGGACTTCCCAGTCGCGGCACGACTCGACAGGCTCCAGTCGCAGCGACCCATGGGAGGGGTCAGTGTGGAAGGCGGGGATGTCTCCCGAAGTTGCCTCGGTAAGGAGGCGCTCACATGTCCACGCACACAGGACCGGCCACGCGCTCGGGTTGGATCACGTTCGCCGCGGTGCTCATGACCGTCGGCGGTGCCCTGGCGGTCTTCCAAGGAATCGCCGGCATCGCGAAGGACGACGTGATCGTCGCGACGCGCAACTACTCCTTCTCGTTCAGCACCACCGGCTGGGGCTGGATCCACCTGATCCTGGGCATCGTCATCTTCCTCGGCGGTCTCGCCTTGTTCGGCGGCGCAGTGTGGGCTCGCGTCCTGGGTGTATTCCTGGCAGGGCTGAGCATGGTCGCGAACTTCGTTTGGCTGCCCCACTACCCGGTGTGGTCGATCGTCGTGATCGCAATCGACGTCGCCATCATCTGGGCCCTGTGCACAGGACCGAGCCGAAGCCGATCGTGACAGCGCCCGCTCATCGAGCAGCGCCACGAAGGGCCAGCCGGACGTGCGCACCGAGAGGCCAATCTCACCGGACATGATTGAGATTGCCGCTCCGGCGGGGACCGCTGCCGCGACAGAGAGCGGCGCCGGCGCGCTGAACGCGAGAGCGTCGGGCCAGGGAGCGTGGTCCCCAGAAGGGGAGGTTCTCACCCGAGCCGACCTCCCGGCCCGGAGGGCGCGAGTCCGCGATGCGTGATCGTTGGGGTGCCCTGTGTCGCCGGGTGCCCTCTGTGCCGCCCATCGCCGCCTCGTGACACGCGACGAGCACGCGGACGATCGCGGGGCCGGATCCAGCGCTGACTCAGCCGCCGCCCGGTGCCACGATGGGGTGGAGGGGCCTTTTCGCCCGGCGATTCAGGAAGTCGATCATGAGCCGCGAGTATCACTTTCATTGCGAGCACGCCGGCTGCTCGGTCACCGTGGGCCTGCGGATGGGCGGGACGCGGGAGCTGGAGCTCCTCGTGGACGGGAAAGTGGTCGCCGCCGCCCGTGTCCACGTCCACCGCGCCCAGACGCCAGTGATGACCGCGATCCTGCCCACCGACCCGCCGCGCGGCATCGAGGTCGAGGTGACGCTCCCTGGCGCTCTCGGCGGCGATCCGATGAGCATCCTGCTCGCGGATGGCGAACGCAGGCCCATGCCCGCTCGGGAGGTGCCCCGGCGGTCGCGGCCGACGGAGGCGTCCTGGTACTCCTGACCGTGTCGGGGCGCCTGACAAGGCGTTTCAGTGACGGCCTCGGGACTGTCAAGGACTCGGCTCGGACAAGATTTTCGTAGTCGATGATCGGGATGACCGTAACTCGTGACGGTACGTCAGTCCGGTTGCAGGCCGGGTTGTGTGTGACTTTGAGCCGGAGATCTTGCTGCCACATCCGGCAGTGGCGCGTGTGGACGGGCTGGAAGTCGACGCCGGGCTGATCCGCGACGCGTCGCGGCGCGGACACGCGGCGCCGTCGCGGTGACGCGGCGGGCGGTGCCCTCGAACGTGCGCGTCCTCGCCGAAGGCGTCGATCTGCCGGCGGACGCACCCCATCCACAACGCGGACGCCACGCGGCACCGCGTCCTCGACGTCCGGCCACAACAATTCCCTGAACCCGCAGTCGTCCGCCACTTCGTCGACGCCCGGTCCTACATCCTCAAGCCGACCAAGGGCGCGGACGGGGGCGTGACCACCCTGGAAGGCCCCTTCGACGTCGTGCGGCGGACTGCTGTTCCCGACAGGCGCACCGGGGTTGCCGTGGATCGAGTATCGGTGTGACCACGAACGCGTCAGTCGTCCCCCGTGGCGCCGCCGGGGCCACGACTTGGCGCGGAGGGCCCACCCGTCCAGGCGCCGAGCAGGATCCGGGCGTGGTCGGCAAGCAAGTCGGGCGGCAGGGGATTCCCGGTCTCCAGGATGACGGCGATGACGGGGCCGGTGAGCTGGGCCGCGGCCAGTGGCGCAGGGGGCATGCCGATGGCGTGCGGGCGCACGCGCGCGAGCACGGCCGCGGCAGCCGTGCCGACGAGGTCGGCGGCACGGACGAGGTCGCGCACCGAGGTGTCGTGCTGCGCTTCGCCCAACAGTGCCCGGAAGGCGAGACCGGCCGGTGAGGTGGCGAGGAAGGCGGTCAGTGCCTCGAGGAAGGCGGTGAGTTCGTCGGCGGGACGGGCCTGCGGCGTGGTGGCCAGTTCGTCGGCGGCGTCGGAGACGCTCGCCTCCAGCAGGATCTCCGCCTTGGTGGACCACCACCGGTAGACGGTCTGACGCCCGACGCCGGCGCGCTCCGCGATGCCCTTCATGGTCATCGCCGCGTACCCCTGTTCGACGAGCATGTCGTCGACGGCGTGCAGAACGGCGATCCGCGCCGATTCGCTGCGGGGGCGTCCGGGTGTGGCCTGTCCGTGGGCGGTGGGTGGCATGCGCCCAGCTTATCAAGACACGGTGCCTCGGAATGGTGCTAGCCTCGTATCGAGACACAGTGCCTCGAAAATGATGCGGGTGGCTACGGGCATGCCCGGCCGCCCCCGGACGTCAGAGGAAGCCCCAATGAACGCAACCCATCGCTGCGCGGTGCTCGCACGTCGGCACCTCACCCCCCGCACGGTCAGACTCACCCTGGGCGGCCCGAGCCTCCTCGGCCTCACGCCCCACCCGGCCCAGGACATCGAGATACTCCTCACCGACACCCGCGGAAGCCGGGTCAAGCGGCGCTACACCATCCGCCACGCCCGCCCGCAGATCGGCGAGTGGGACATCGACGCGGTCCTGCACCCGGGTGGCGGGCCGGGCAGCGCTTGGGCGGCGAGCGCCCAGCCCGGCGCTCCCGTGGAGTTCGTCGGCCCACGGGGGAAGCTGCGACTGCGGCCGGCGGACGGCCATCTGTTCGTCGGCGACGAAGCCTCCCTGCCGGCGATCGCGGCCCTGACCGAAGCACTGCCGGCCGGTCAGGAGGCCACCGCCGTCATCGAGACCGCCTCCGCCGCCGACCGGGTTCCGATCGCGGCAGGCCGCCTGCGCTGGCTCGAGCGCGGCGACCGCTTGCCCGGCGCCCCGGAGGGGCTTCTCGCCGTGGTCACCCAGGAGATACAGGCGAGGAGCTTCGGACAGGTCTACGTTCTCGCCGAGGCCCGCGCCACCCGGGCGGTCCGCGAACTCGTGCACAGCTCGGGCATACGGCCCGACCACGTCTTCGCCAAGGGCTACTGGACCGCCGACCGCCACCCCGCCGTCACCTCGCGGAACCCGACGTGACAGCCCCGGTGCCCGGACCGCGAAGCAGCCTGACGGCGCGACAGGTCAGGCCGGCCTTCCGAGCGCTTCTGGCCGTCCGCCTGCTCGGCGCACTGGCCAACGGCGTCATGCTGCCCTTCGTCATCCTGTGGGCGCACCGTGTCGGTGGGCTGAGCGGGGCGGCGGCCGGCACGCTGTTCCTGGTCCAGGCCGCCGGCGAGTTCACCGGCGGCCTGGCCGGGGGCGCCCTGGCCGACCGCATCGGCCACCGCCGCATGCTGCTGCTCTCCACCACCGGAATGGCCCTCGGCTACGGCAGCCTCTTCCTGGTGCACCACCCGGTACCCGCCCTCGGCCTGTTCCTCGCCGCGGGACTCTTCGAGTCGGCGTTCCACCCCACCATCGCGGCCCTCATCGGCGACCTGCACGCCGACGAAGACCTCCACCACGCCTACGGCCTGACCCGCGTGGTCGCCGGCATCGGCGGCGTGCTCGGCCCGATCCTGGGAGCCGCGGCCGTCACCCTCTCGCTCTCCAGCGTGTTCGCCACAGCCGGCGTCCTGCTCGTCGGCGCCGTCCTGATCGTATTCACCGCCGTTCCCTCCGACCGCGTCATCGACCCGGAGACCGCCGAGGCGAACATCGGAGAGGAGGCCAAGGCTGTGTACGGCGCGCTCACGCAGATCCTGCGCGACCGCAGACTCGCGCTGCTCGTCCTCGGCGGCAGCCTGCTCAGTATCACCTTCACCTGGTGGGAGGCCGACGGCCTGGTCCTGCTGAACCGCGTCCACTCCCTGGACACCACCGCCTACGCGGCCTTGTTCGCCGTCGACGCCCTCGCCATCATCGTGTTCCAGCTCCCGGTCAGCCGCTGGGCCCGCGGGCGAGACACCGGCCGCCTGCTCTTCCTGGGGGCCGCCCTCCAAGGAATCGGCCTCGCGGGATTCGCCGCCGCCGGGCTCGGCTACCCCGTCCTCGTCGTCGCCGTTCTCGTCGCCTCCTTCGGAATGATGATCTACGGCCCCACCACCTCGGCGTTCACCAGCCGCCATGCACCGCCGGGACGCAGCGCCACCTACCAAGCCGCCCTGTCCACCTCGCAGGACATCGGCACCGCAATCGGACCCACCTCCGGACTCGCCCTCGCCCGCGTCGGCACACCAGCCCTGGTATGGCTCTCGGCTCTCCCCCTGGGTCTCCTCGCGGGCCTCGCCACCGCGCGGGCCACGCGCCTGCCGGCCCGACCGGATCCCGGCACCGCAGCGGGTCACAACCCACGTCCCTCATGAGACCTTGGCGCAGCGCGGGTCACAACACCGTTCCTCCGGCCCCGCATTGAGGCGACGCGCCACCGGACGGCACGGGTCCGTTCGCATTCGGCGGGCCAAGCGCCCGCCCACCGGCTGCCCCGGCCCCCGGCCTGCATCGGATCGTGCCGCCGCGGCCGGGTTGACGCACCCGCGGGACCAGCCGGCCGGGCCCGGCGGGTCGCGGTGGTCGCAGGGGAGTCGGCGGGCGGCCGCGCCGGCGCGGACGCCCGCCGGGGCGAGGTTGGCGAGCCGAGACAAATCGGGGCGGACACCGTGACGTTCGGGTCTCCGCGCGCACGATCCGGGTGCGGACTCGTGGTGGATGACTGTTCCTCTCCCAGCGTGTGATGAAACGATGACAACCCCGTTGAGCAGGGATTTCAGAGGCTCTACTGGACGACATGAACAGCGAGACCAATCCCTCCACCCGCCGCCGGCGCACTGTCCGGCTCACCGTGTCGTCGGGATGCCGATCCTGCACGCGGGGCAGGACGACGCCCCCACCCGGATCGTGGTGTACGCCGAAATGTCCCTGCGCGGCGAGCAGGCCGACATCCGCGCACTGGTCACCGCGGCCCGCTACGGCGCGATCCCCGCCGTCGGACTCGCCCTCGTCCCGGCGCTCATCGCCGCCGCGCACGTCCTTCGTCCGGTACGCCGGCTGCGCGCGGGCGCCCACCGCATCGCCGAGGGCGAGCTCGACACCCGCATCCCCGTCCGCGGGACCGGCGAACTCGCGGACCTGACCGCGACGTTCAACACCATGGCCGACACCATCGAACGCGACGCCGCCGAACGCCGCCGCCTGGAGGCCGGCGCCCGGAGGTTCGCGGCCGACGTCTCCCACGAACTGCGAACCCCGCTCGCCGCGATGGTCGCGGTGACCGAGGTTCTCGACGAGGACACCGCCCACCTGGACCCCGACACCTCCGAAGCGCTTCGGCTGGTGGCCGAGGAGACCCGCAAACTCGCCCGCATGGTCGACGACCTCATGGAGATCTCCCGCTTCGACGCGGGTGCCGCGGTCCTGCACACCGACGAGGTCGACGTCGCCGCCGCGGTACGCCGGACCCTGCGTGCCCGCGGGTGGACCGACCGGGTGGAGACCGAACTCCCCGACGATATCCGCGTCGTACTCGACCCACGGCGCTTCGACGTCGCCCTCGCCAATCTGGTCGGCAACGCCCTGCGCCACGGCGGCAGCCCCGTGCGCGTCGTCCTGCGCCGCGCCGACAATCTGGTCGCCATCGACGTCGTCGACCGTGGCCCCGGGCTGGATCCGGCCGTGCTCCCGCACATCTTCGACCGCTTCTACAAAGCCGACTCGGCCCGGACCCGATCCGAGGGCAGCGGCCTGGGACTTGCCATCGCCCGCGAGAACATCCGCCTGCACGGCGGCACCCTACGAGCGGCCGACGCCGCGGACGAGGGCACCGTGTTCACCATCGAACTCCCACTCGTGCCGCCGGCCGCCGTGCCGGACCCCCGACACCTCGACGACATCGGCGCACAGGGAACCGATCACGACGGCGAGCCCGCGTCGTCGGGCGAGGTCGGAAACCAACGTCCGGAGGATCAGTGAAGCTCGCCACCGCCGTGATCGCCGTCGTGGCCTCCCTCGTCGCCGGATGCGGCATCTCCACCACGAAGCCACACGGAGTCGGCCCCCCGGCCGGCGGCGTTCCCGTGGTCGGCACCGTGCCCGACCGGGCTCGTCTGTTCTTCGTGTCTTCCTACGGTGTCCAAGCGGTGTCCCGACCCACCGACACGTCCCTCGACCCCGGCCAAGCAATCGCACTGCTACTGCGGGGACCGACCGAGACCGAACGGCGGCAGGGATTCACGACCGCCCTGGCGGATGTTGCCGGCCGGGTCGGCGTCGACACCGGGGACGGCAGCGTCACACTCACGCTGCCCCTCGACGCCGGCCGAGTGCCCGTTGAGGCGATCCACCAACTCACCTGCACCGCGGCCAACGCCCGCGTTCCGGGCGGTCGACCCGTCGCCGACGTCGACATCAACTTCCGCGAACTGGGCAAGCCGGGCGTGTGGGGCCCCTTGCACTGCAACGTCGCCGGCTACTACGCGCAGCCCGAAGGGGCCCGTTCCCCGGGGAGCTTTTCCGGCTGAGACTCTCGGGCCAAGGGTCTGAGATCCCCATCGGTGGTGGGGACCGGGTCCGATGGCCCGGCACATCACGGGATCCACAGCGATGGCCGGCGTGATCCGGCCACAGGTGGCGGGCAGGTAGCGGCCGCCGCGGTGAGGGCCGGCGTCGGGGAAGGGCACGAGGCAGCCGCCCGTGACGGTCGTATCTTCGAGGCGTTGTTTCGTCGTCCGGCGCGCGTAGTGGGTCCCCGACGTGCCCTCGGGCGTCTAAGCTGGCGGACGCAGTCGGTTCGCCCTGCCAACCAGGTAGGCGCGTCGTAAGAGGGAACCCGGTGTGAATCCGGGACTGCCCCGCAGCGGTGAGTGGGAACGACCGCCGTCAACAGCACTGGGCCCAAGCCGGGTCCGGGAAGCGACGGCCAGTAGGTGTTCGCCTCTGGTGAATGTGCCCACGAGTCCGAAGACCTGCCACTGCCCGTGCGCTGCCGATGCGCACGGCGAACTCGGTGACCTCGTGGGCGGGTCGGCGGACAACCGGTGGGACATGTGCGCGAGTGCGCCGACATGGCCCATGCGGTTTGCCATCCCTTCGTGCCTGCGATCCGTCCCGGGATCTTGTCGACAGGCTCGCGAAGGAGAGTTCCGTGACCACCAAGTCCACAGCCGCGGCGGCGCATGCCACCGTGTACGGCTACCCCCGTCAGGGCCCGAATCGGGAACTGAAGAAGGCCATCGAGGGCTACTGGGCCGGCCGCGTCGGTGCACAGGCGCTTCAGGACGCCTCGGCCGAACTGCGCCGCGCCAACTGGCAACGCCTCGCCGAGGCGGGCATCCACGAGGTGCCCACCGGCGACTTCTCGCTGTACGACCATGTCCTCGACACCAGCGTGATGGTCGGCGCGATCCCGACCCGCCACCGCGCGGCCGTCGAAGCCGACGCCCTGGACGGCTATCTCGCGATGGCGCGCGGCACACAGGGTGTCGCGCCGCTCGAAATGACCAAGTGGTTCGACACCAACTATCACTACCTCGTTCCCGAACTCGGGCCGGACACCGTCTTCGAGGCGAATTCCGCCAAGCAGGTGGCCGAGTTCGAGGAGGCCGTCGCGCTCGGCCTGACCGCCCGCCCGGTGCTGGTGGGCCCGCTCACCTACCTGCTGCTCGCCAAATCCGCGCCCGGCGTCGCGGCCGACTTCCAGCCGCTGACGCTCCTGGACCGGCTGCTGCCGGTCTATGCCCGACTGCTCGCCGAACTGCGCGCCGCAGGCGCCGAATGGGTACAGCTCGACGAGCCGGCCCTGGTCCAGGACCGCAGCTTCGCCGAACTGAACGCCGCCGCTCGGGTCTATCGCGACCTGGGCGGCCTCAGCGACCGGCCCAAGCTGCTGGTGGCCTCGTACTTCGACCGTCTCGGCGAAGCGCTGCCGATCCTGGCCAAGGCGCCGATCGAGGGCCTTGCCCTCGACTTCACCGGCCCTGCCGCCGCCAACCTCGACGCACTCGGCGCCGTCGGCGGGTTGCCCGGCAAGCGTCTGGTCGCCGGCGTCGTCGACGGCCGCAACGTGTGGATCAACGACCTCGGCAAGTCGCTCACCACGCTCGGCACGCTGCTGGGTCTGGCCGACCGCGTCGACGTCGCCGCTTCCTGCTCGCTGTTGCACGTTCCCCTGGATGCCGACGCCGAGCGTGACATCGACCCGCAGATCGCCCGATGGCTCGCGTTCGCCCGGCAGAAGACCGAGGAAATCGTCACCTTGGCTCGTGGCCTCCGCCGGGGCACCGACACCATCGCGACCCACCTCGCCGCCAACCGGGCCGATCTGGCCGCACGCAGGGCCTCCGCGCTCACGCACGACCCGGCGGTGCGCGCCCGCGCCGCGGCGGTCACCGACGCGGACGGTCGCCGCAGCAAGCCCTACGCCGAACGCGCCGCAGCCCAACGCGCCCACCTGGGCCTGCCGTTGCTGCCCACGACCACCATCGGCTCCTTCCCGCAGACCGCCGAACTCCGGGTCGCCCGCGCCGATCTGCGCGCGGGACGCATCGACGTCGCCGGCTACGAGGAACGCGTCGAAACCGAGATCCGGAACGTCATCTCCTTCCAGGAGAAGGCGGGCATCGACGTCCTGGTGCACGGCGAGGCCGAACGCAACGACATGGTCCAGTACTTCGCCGAACAGCTCACCGGATACGTGCCCACCCGGCACGGCTGGGTCCAGTCGTACGGCACCCGGTACGTGCGCCCGCCGATCCTGGCCGGCGACATCCTCCGGCCCGAGCCGATGACCGTGCGATGGACCGCGTTCGCCCAGTCGTTGTCCGACCGCCCGGTCAAGGGCATGCTGACCGGACCGGTGACCATGCTCGCCTGGTCGTTCGTCCGCGACGACCAGCCGCTCGGGGACACCGCCCGCCAGGTTGCGCTCGCGCTGCGCGACGAGGTCAACGACTTGGAGGCGACGGGGGTTTCAGTCATCCAGGTGGACGAGCCCGCGTTGCGGGAGACGTTGCCGCTGCGGGCCGTGGACCACGCCGCGTACCTGGCCTGGGCCACCGAGGCGTTTCGCCTGAGCACGTCCGGCGTACGCGCGGCGACCCAGATCCACACCCACATGTGCTACGCCGAGTTCGGCGACATCGTGCAGGCCATCGACGACCTCGACGCGGATGTGATCAGCCTGGAGGCCGCCCGCTCCCACATGCAGGTCGCCGGCGAACTCGCCGCCCACGGCTACCCGCGCGAGGCCGGACCCGGCGTGTACGACATCCACTCCCCGCGCGTCCCCGGCACGGACGAGGTGGTGGGCCTGCTGCGCGAGGGCTTGGCCGCGATTCCCGCCGAACGCCTGTGGGTCAACCCGGACTGCGGCCTCAAGACCCGCGGCTGGCCGGAGGTCCGTACCTCGCTGGAGAACCTGGTCGCGGCGGCCCGGGAGGTGCGCACGACGCTTCCGAACACCACCTCCTGACCGAGCCTCGCCGGGGCGGGACCGCGTGCTCCCGCCCCGGCGAAACGAACCACGGTCGATCGTCGTCGAGGGGCGACGCATGATCCTGGTGACGCCGGATCTCTCGGCCATGCGCCGACAGTTCGGCGCCCGGGCGACCCGGCCGACCGCGACCCGCCAGTCCCGCAAGGGCGCGATCTCCTCGTGGGAGCGTGGACAGGGCCAGTGCGCTGTCGTCCGCGTCGGGGGCATGTGGAACCGGGTTCCGGCGGGGAAGCCGTCGCGGCTGCGCAGGAAGGAGTACAGGCCGTCCCGCCCGATGGCGGCCGGCTCGTGGAGGAGGGCACGTCTCGGTTCGCTGCGGGCGATCACTGGCGTCCAGGAGGTAAGCCCCGGTGGGACGTGCCGGGAATCCCGGTAGGCCGTGACGGCCGAGTCGACGGCCACCGCGGAGACGCCGAGAACCTCCGCGATGGCGTCGGACGCCTCGCGACGGCTCATTTCTCCCGCCGCAAGTCGCAGCCGGCCGCGGTCGCGAAGGCACGCGGATTGGTGTCAGGCCAGCAGCCGTGCCAGCTCGGCCATTTCGGTCTCCGGGTCCACTACGGGCTGGATCACCAGCTCGTCGACCCCCGACTTCTCCAGCACGTCGATCCGCTCGGTGACCTCGCCCCTGGTACCGACCAGGCCGAATTTGTCCACCAGGGAGGGCACGATGAGTTCGCGGTCCTCGGGGGACAGCCGACCCAGGTAGTTGCGGTAGAGCGCCTGATGAAGCTTGGGATCGGTGGGGGTGGTGCCGCGCAACCGGAGCAGACGGTCGACAGCCGCGGCCTCTTCCGGAGGGAGGGCCGCGCGGAAGGCGGGGTTCTCCGCGCCGAGGATCAGTGCGCTCAGTGCGATGTGCCCCATCGAATCCTTGACCGGATCGCCGTAGCGGTCCTCGCCGTCGGCGAGGACATGCAGGGAGGACATGAGATACGAACGGGACTTCTCGGCGCTGCCCGCGTCCCGCGCCGCCGCCCGCCGGGCCTGGCCGAGGGCGGACCAGGCCGCGGGGTCGTGCATCCCGAAGGAGATCACTCCCGCGCCGAGCCGGCCGGCGACCGCGGCGGCCTTCGGGCCGAACGCGGCCACGACGAACTCCACGGGAGCCTCGGTGTTGACGTACGGCCCGACGTGCAGGAATCGCACCCTGCCGGCCCGGGTCCCCTCGCGGTAGTCCGACTCGCGGCCCGCGGTGAGATCCTGTAGGGCGGCCGTGAACGACTCCAGCTCCGCCAGCTTCGTAGGCCGCATGCCGAGCGTACGGCGCGCCGTGTTGCCGGTGCCGACCCCGCAGACGATGCGGCCGGGGGCCAGGGCGTTGAGGCTGCTGACGGCCGCCGCCGCGGCGGGCGCGGAACGCAGTGCCGGTGAGGTGACACCGATGCCGAGCCTGATCCGGTGGGTGGACTTGGCGCAGAGTGCGAGACTCACGAACGGATCACCGTGGATCATCGGCGTGTCGTACACCCAGAAACTGTCGAAGCCGAGTTCCTCCGCGCGGGCGGCCAGGTGTTCGACACCCGGCCCCGCTGTCATGACGATGCCGGTCCGCATGGCGACTCTCCTCGCCGTCGAGTGAGGTGGCTGAACCACTCCGGTTGCAGTTCGCTGTCGTCCATGGTCGAGATCATGCTCCCCCGGTGCGCTGGTGCGCCTACCGCAGCGGTTCCAGGATCGGGCGACGCTGCGGCGGCCCGTACGTCGGCGTCTTCCATCGGATCGTCGCGCAGCTCCGCGCTGCTCCACCGAACTCGCCGCCCGCATCCTCACAGCCCAGGGCTGGAGCAACCGCGACGCCTGCGCCACTCTCATCCCTTCCTACCAGCGCATCTCGCAACTCGCACCGCCAACACGTAAGTTCGCCCGGATCTCCTTGTGTACGTTGAAGAACACCGGTCGCCCGTGGGCTGGTTACCCGAACGACGAACGAGCGGTAGGCAACGCCCCCGGCAGCCCTCAACGAGGGCCACCGGGGGCGTCCTCCGCTGTACCCGCAACTTGGCATCACGGCACTCCGGACACCGGCACCATGCCGTCGGTATGTGCAGCCGATCCATGCGCAAGCCCGACGTCACAATCCACGCCCTAGCCGCAGGCTTGCGCGCGACCTTGGGGGCGGTCGGCGTGGCCATGATCACTCCTGGGGTGCTCGCCGAACCGGAGGTGGACCATCGGAGACGGACCACCGTCGACCGGGTGCCCCGGCCTGCCGATCCGGATGCCCGACCCGGTCGGTGAACACCCGGATGGCCTGCCGGATTCACGCTTGCGACCAACGCCCGGCTCGGTAGGGCAACGGGCACCCCGAGGCGTGCGCAGGTCCAGTGACGGGCGCGTGCGCGGGCGTGGGTCGACGCATCGGCGCGTGATCCGGATCCCCCGAGCGAGCGCCCCCGCACGTTCGTCGCCGCCACCTACGCCGACAACGAGAACCAGGCGGTGATCCACTTCGCGCAGGACGCGCCCGGCGCGCCGTGGAAGGCCGTGTTCACCGTCCACGCCCGAGTCGGCGACCCGCCCGCGAGCACGAGCATGTGGTCCACCCACAACTCGCGGAGTCGCGTGCGCGCGTGTTCCGGATTCTGCGGTGGTCCTCGGGACGGGTGCGTACCTGTCTTTCAGCGCGCCGAGTCCGGGACTCCCCCGTCGGCTGGCATCGATCCGAACGCGCCGATCAGCTCGTCGAACTCCGCCTGTAGCAAGGGAACGTGGGCATCGGCGCCCGGCAGCACCCAGAACCTGTCCTCGCGAATCGCCGCGGCGACCTGTTCGCCGGCCTCCCGGGCGCTCATCGCCCCCGCCTGTGACCTGCGCATCGCGTCGATCACGCCCCGGGCGGACGGAGACGGCCCGCTGCCGCCGGGAGTCTCGTCGCCGGCGACCTCGACGGGGCGGGCGTTGACCCGGTCGAGCATCTCGGACCGGACCTTGCCCGGACACAGCAGCGACACCCCCACCGCGGTGCCGGCGAGTTCGGCGCGAAGTCCCTTGGTCAGGCCGACGATCGCATGCTTCGTGGCGCCGTAGGGCCCGGTCATCGCGCCGCCGATCAGACCGCCCATCGACGCGGTGTTCACGATGTGCCCGCCGTCCGGCTGCGCGAGCAATAGCGGAACGAACGTCCGCACGCCGTGCACGACGCCCCACAGATTGACGTCCACGACCCATTGCCAGTCGACGAGTTCGGTCTCCCACTGCCTGTTCAACGTCCACACCCCGGCGTTGTTGCAGACGACGTCGACCCGTCCGAACACGGCCAACGCGGCATCGGCGAGGGCCCGGACGGCCGCCGCGTCCCGCACGTCGGTGGGCACCGCCGACACCTCCGCGCCGTCCGCCCGCAACATCGCGGCGGTTTCCTCGAGCCGCACCGTGTCATGGTCGGCCAGGACCACCCGCATCCCGTCGCCCGCCAGCGCCTGCGCGATGCCGTAGCCGATCCCTCCGGCCGCCCCGGTGACCACACCGACACGACCCACACGTTCCCGCATTCCGCTCTTCCCGTCCGGGCAACCCGCGCCGGCCGCCCTCGCCCGCGCGTCCGCCGCCCGGGAAATTCGAGACCTCGACGTGCGAGGCCCGCGACCATCGAGGCTCGGGTGTCCGACCCGATTCGACCTGCGAATCACCCTCTCTCCCAGTCTCCCGGCCCCGTCAAATCCGCCGCCCCGTATAAGCCTTCAGCACTCCCGGCAGGCGGCACGGCGACCCGACCGGCCGACGTCGGCACAGCCTTGTGACAACGACCGATGGCCGGCGATCTCGCTGGCACCTGCCGGACAGGACGGCTCGCCGCTCCCGGGCCACCTTCGGTGCGGCGGAAGGGACTTCACCGAGTACGTCGGCCCCGGTGGCCATCGGTCGATCAGTCGTACCACCGGGACCGGCGCGTGCGCACCCGCCACGGGCGGTCCCGCTCGCCGGCGACGAAGAGGTACTCCTCCGACAGGTCCATCGACCGGTCGAGCAAGCTGGTGATCGAGGTCCGGCCCGTGACCCACGCGTACGAGTTCCGCTCCGGATCCAGGTGTGATATCCGGACGTCACCGCCGAACCCGAGACGGGCCGACAGGACGGCGACGGAGCCCCGGCCCGTATGGCGGACCCCCTCCGCCTGGGCTGCTGCTCCGGGGACGTTGCCGGCGTTGGCGTGGCTGAGCCATCTCGCCGGCCTGCTCGACCACCTCGGTCAACGGAATCCACCGGCAGCTTCCGATGGCCGGTCGGCCGGCGCCTGTTCGCGCTGCGCCGAGCCGAACGAACCGCGCGGGCGGGCTACGCCCGCCGGCATGAGGCGGCGGGTGCTACTTCTCGGCCGTGCCGGATTCCCCGCTGATGGATTCCTGGTAGACGTCCGCATAGGTCGGAGAGTCCTTGACCAGGTCGTCGCAGAACGCGGCGACGTCGTTGCCGATGAGTTCCGAGACCCCCTTGCCCGCGGCAACGCCCTCCTCGAAGAAGTCGACGATCCCGGGGAGCAGGGGCCCGTCGGGCAGGTCGACCGGTCCGACCTTGAACAGGTACCTCTGCATCTCCTTGTAGACGATCCGGTAGTCCGGCGGGAGCGCCTTGACCCGAGCCACGTGCGCCCGCCACTGCTTCTTGCCGTCGATGATGTCTTGGATGCTCACGTCAGCCTCCCAGCCGGCTCAATTTCCTTGCGACGTTCCTGTTCAACTGCTCGCGCCACCGGTCCCGATGGGTTCGCGCCCCTTCTCCACCGGCCAGCGCCGTGCAGAAGCCTCGGATGTCGTCGCCGAGCACCTCGTGGACGCTCTGCCCGTCCGCCGCTGTTTCTTCGAGCAGCCCCAGGGCGGCGTCGAGGATCGGCATCAGGTTGCGGCCGGTGAAGCCCGCATGGGGGAAGAGGTGGCCTTTGATCTGTTCCCACGCCACCCGGTAGTCCTCCGGCAGGGCCTCGGCCCGGGCTTCGAACGCCTTCCATTCCCTGGTGAGATCGCTGCCTGTGATGGTCTCCCGGAAGTTCATCTCCCGCCCTCCTTGAGCTTGTCGATGCGTGATGAGACGTATTGCCATTTCGCCCAGAACTTCGCGAGTTCCTCGCGTCCGGCGTCGTTGAGCGCGTAGAACTTGCGCGGCGGACCGACTCCGGATGGTCGTTTCGCCACCTGGACGAGTCCGTTCCTCTCCAGTCGCAGCAAGATGGTGTACACCGTCCCCTCGACGACGTCGGCGAAGCCGAGTTCGTTCAACCGGCGGGTGATGGCGTACCCGTAGGTTTCCTCGCTGCCGATGATTTCGAGCACGCACCCTTCGAGCGTGCCCTTCAGCATCTCCGTCAGGTCGTCCATCGCGATTCCTCCTCAGCCCTGTCGGTACTGCGTGCCACCGAGTACCACTATACGGTATCACCGAGTAGTGGAGGACGGCAGCATCTCCGAGCGCGGGCGGTCGATCCCGGTGGGGACGAACGCCGGCGGCGGGGTGGCCGGGTGAGGGCGCACAGCTCCCGGGCCTTCTCCGGCCGGTAGTCCGCGTCGCGGGCCCCGCCGCGGCTGCGGAAGCACACCCCGGGCGGGCTGGACCCGTACGGCCCGGCAGTGGTCGGACCCCGCTCCGGACTCCCCCGGCCCGGCGACGAGTTGCAGCCCAACCCGGTATTCGTACGAGAGCCCCGTCGGCCCGGGGTCGGCGTGGTACCGCTCGCACAGGCCGAGACCGTCCCCGACGGTCACCCTCGCCGGCGGCGTCCGGATCGCGCCGGAACGGCATGCGGCCCGGACGCCGTGGTCCGCGTGCCGTCCGGCAACGTCCCGCGCCGCGGCGCCGGCCGAGTGTCCCGACCGGTCGGGCGTTGCTAGCCCTGCTTGATCGCGGAGATGTCGAACTCCAGGACGACCTTGTCGCCGACCAGCACGCCGCCGCCTTCCAGGGCCGCGTTCCACGTCACGCCGAATTGCTTGCGGGAGATGGTCACGGATCCCTCCAGGCCGACGCGGAGGTTGCCGTGCGGGTCGACGGCGTTGCCCGTGTACTCGAAGTCGATGGTCACGGGGCGGGTGGTGTCCTTGACGGTGAGATCACCGGTGACGCGGTACTCGGTGTCGGATTGCCGCTCGACCAACGTGGTGCGGAAGGTGATGTCGGGGAAGTTGGGGACGTCGAGGAAGTCGTTGGTACGCAGGTGCTGGTCGCGCTGTTCGACGCCGGTGTGGATGCTCTCGGTCTTGATCACCACCTGCGCGGTGGATTTGGCCGGGTCGGCGCCGTCCAGGTGGGCGGTGCCCTCGAACGTGCCGAACGAGCCGTGGACTTTGGTCACCATGGCGTGGCGGGCGACGAAGCCGATCCGGGTGTGGGCGGGGTCGAGGACGTAGTTGCCGGTGAGTTCGGGAAGGGTGGCGGTCATGGTGAACGGATCTCCGTGGGGTCGGTATCCCGGCGGCGGTTCGCCGGGATTGTCTCCGAACCCACGCTAGGCGTGACCGGTGCCCGGCCCGCCCGGACGCGCGGGGAGTGCACCCCGATTGATGCCCCCGGGCCCCCACCACCGCTGCCGGTGGTCGGCATCGATGCGAACAACCCCGAGGCGTGGTTCTGTCCGGACCACCGAGCATGACGAACAGCCTGGGTTCGATGTCATGGGACAACCCGGGTGTCCCTTCTCATCCATTCGAGTCGTTTACTCAGCGAAGGCAGTCGTTCCGTCGCTTGTCTCGGTGAGCCTGGTCGTGCGAGTGCTCGCGCTGGGGGTGTCGAGTGGCGGTACGGGCTGGGGTGGTTGTCGAGGGGCCCTGTCCGCGGCGGCCCTGGTCGCCGCCGGCGTGCACGAACCTTGCCCGTGCACGCCGTTGCGGGGGGCGACGCCGACCGCGGGGGGTGTGGACTACTTCGACGGCGACGGCGACGGGGCCCGAGTCGCCTGGAGGTCGCGGCGGATGGTCATGTCTTCGACGGCCGCGTTGCGGCGGTCCTGGTACCCCGGCTGTGGGCTTCGTTCCGGGTCCGGTCGCCCTGTTCGCCGTGCGAGTGGCCCGGCGTCAAGGGGCCACGAGGATCTCGAAGTCCTGCGGCGAGCCGTCTCCGCCGTTGGTCGGGTAGTGGTCGTCAGGGCAGGAAGACACGACGAGCGTCAGATCCATCTCCGCGCGCAGCTCGACGTACATCGCCGGAAGGAACGGGGGCCGCTTGTAGACGATTTCACCTCCCGGCCCCACTTCGGCCGTCATGAACAGGTTCCAGGGTTGCGGCGGGTCGGCGGCCGGCCACCGCGGCAACGCCTGCGCATGGTTGGCGGTGCAGCTCCGATGGGTCACCGGGAGGCCGACGTTCAGGTACGTCTCGGCCCGACAGGGCGCGATCAGGGTGTCGTGGTCGATTCCGGAGGTGTCGTCGAGCACGGTGAGACAGGCCCGGTAGCGATTGGTCGACAAGACGTCCCCCTTGCGGAAATGGATCCGCTGCAGCACCTCCCTGCACTGCGAGAGGCCCAAGTACTCACGCGGGTCGTCTCGCGCGTGTGCCCAGAGATCCACCACCTGCGTGCCGGAGGTGTTCACGACACGAATCGTCTGTCCGCACCGGATTTCGACCGCTGCGCCCCGGCCGGCCGGCACGACCACGCGTCGGGCCGGGCCGGTCTCGTTCTCGGGTGCGTCGTCGGCGCGCATGTCCTCACGCCCCTTCGATTCGGCTCGGACCCTGCACGAGCCCGGCGTCGCTCGACGGGGCCGGCCGCAGGTCGTCGGGAACCCGCCTCGCGCGCCGAGTCGCCACGGCGCCGACGGCGAAGGCCACCGGTACGACGAGGAGCAGGGCCGTGTTGGTGGCCGCCGCGGCTCCGGTGAGGACGGAGAAGTTCTCGACGATGAGGTAGAGCGCCGCGGTGAGCGCGAGCGCGGCCGCGGTGAGCGCGAGCGCGGCCGCGGTGGGCGCGACGAGCCGTCGCACGATTCCCACGCCGTGGGAGTCGCGTGCGAAGAACACGACGATCGCGACGGAGCACAGGACCTGGAGTCCGATGATCCCGGCGATGCCGATGCCGTTGAGCCACAGGAACGTCTGGAGGTACGGGTCGGCGCCGAACAGTTGGAAGCCGCCGACGCCCAGGACGGTGAGGGCCGTGACGACCAGGCTCGCGTTGGCGGGCGAGTGCGTCTTCGGATCGGTTCCGGCGAGGACGCGGGGCAGCACACCGTCGCGCGCGAGAGCGTGCAGGTATCTAGCCGAGGCGTTGTGCACCGCGAGCACGGAAGCCAGGGCACTGGTCACCAGGAGCAGGTGCATCGCGTCGCTGACGGGTTTGCCCACCCATTGGGTCATCGCGACGAAGAACATCTCGGCCGGATCGGAGCCGGCGGCCTCGACGGCCTGGGATTCGCCGAACGACATGATCACGGCCCAGACGACGAGGGAGTAGAACACCGCCAGGAAGCCGACCGCGATGTACGTCGCCCTGGGCACCGCCTTTTCGCCGTTTCGGGTCTCGCCGCGGTAGATGGCCGTCGACTCGAATCCCAGGAAGGCTCCGAAGGAGAGAACGAACAGGCCGCCCACGCCCGGCGCGAAGATGTTGCCGGGGCTGAACCCGTCGAGGCTGAGCCCGTCCGCGCCGCCTTGAACGACGACCGGCACGGTGAAGACCAGCAGGATCAGCACCTCGAGGATGAGGATCGTTCCCAGGACTTTGGCGCTCAGGGTCACGTTGAGGTAGCCCAGGACCGCGACGATCACGCCGCCGATCGTCGCCCACACGCCCCAGGGCACGTGGAGTCCGAAGACCGATTCGGCGCTCTGCTGGGCGAACACGCCGATGGCGGGGACGAAGCCGACGGCGATGGGGATGTAGGAGGCGAGCGCCACGAAGGCGGCGCCGCCGCCGATGGTGCGGCCGAGTCCCTCCGAGATGTAGGCGTAGAAGGCACCGGGGTTGGGGACGTATCGGGTCATCGCGGTGTAGCCGATCGCGAACACGAACATCGCGATTCCGCCGAGCAGGTAGCCGCCCGGTGCCCCGATGCCCCCGAACTGGATCGCGAGTGGTGCCACGCCCGACATGACCGCCAGCGGTGCGGCGGCCGCGACGACGAAGAACACCAGGTCCCACATGCCGAGCGCATTGCGCTGTAGATCTCTCGAGGGTTCCGGCACGGAGTCGTTCACGGTCTTTCCTCTCTGAACGAGCATGCACCGTCGACGATGGTCGCGAGGACGGGCAGTTCCGGCAGTTCGTCGGCCGGGACCCGGAGGGGGTCGCCGCCGAAGCAGGTGAGGTCGGCGGCCATGCCTTGGGCGACGCGGCCCCGTGAGGTGTCGCCGAGTGCCTTCGCAGCCGCGGTCGTGTACGCGTGCAGTGCCTCGGCGGGCCGCAGGATCTGATCCGGTTCGAAGGCACTCGCGTCACTGCGGCCCGGGGGGCGCCTCAGCTGGGCCCAGGCCATCCCCACGCGTGCGTCGAACGGCACCACCGGACGGGGCGAGGACGCGCTGCGCCGCGCGGCGACATGGGCTACGACGTCCCGCACGAGGACGGCGGCCTGCTGCTGACCGCGACACCGCAGGCGGGCGCGGAAGAGCCGGACGACGTTGGGGAGTCGGTCACGAGCCGGCTCGTGCCGCTGGGCGCCCACCGCTTCCGGCCCGAGGATCCGCGGATCGCCTCGCACCACCAATGGGGCGTGGTCTTCGTTCCGGGACCGGACGACACCATCGTGCGCATGCTCAACGGCGCCTTCCCCGCCGGCCGGGTCTGACCGCTCTCGTCACACCTCACGAAGGCGCGGTGGGATCGGCCGGGCACTCGCCGCCGGTCCGAGGCAGGTGCTGCGATCGCCGGGGCCGGCGCGTGCGCCTTTCCCCGGGCATGCCTTCGGGGCCGGGGCGGAACGACACCGCCCGGCCCCGAACGGGCCCGGGACTCCGGCGTAGCGCCGGCCGTGGGCACCGCGCATCGGGACTCTCCCGTGGATCTCGGCGTGCGCGCGAGCGAGCCGCGTGACCCGGCTCGTCGGCGCCCGCCCCCTCATTCATGCGAGTGCCGTGGCTTGCCGGTCTCGCGGTAGAGGTCGATGGCGAGGGCAACGGCGGCGTGGGTGGCGGGGTGGGGGTCCTGGCGGCGCCAGATGAGGTGGATGGGGACGGGTTCGGCGTCGCGCAGGGGGCGGTAGGTGATGCCGTCACGCCGGTACTGCGCGGCGGTACCCCGGGGGGTGACGCCGACGCAGCGGCCGGAGGCGATGGCGGCCAGCCAGTCGTCGATGTCATGGATGTACTCGACGGCGGGTCGTTCGCCCTCGGGCCACAGGTTCAGCGTGGTGGTACCGGTGCGGCGGTCGAGGGCGAGCGTGCGGGTGGAGACTTCGCCCAGACGGATGCTGCGTCGGCGGGCCCACGGGTCGTCGGAGGCGAGGGCCACGTAGCGGTGCTCGTGGCCGACGAGGGCGTGCGACCAGGCCTTGAGATCGAGTGGGGCGCGGATGACCGCGAGGTCGCACAACCCTTCGGCGAGCCCGCCGGTGGAGGAGTTGTGGCGGATGAGCCGGAGTTCGATCTCGGGGTGGTCTTCGTGCCAGCGACGCTGGAACTCGTTGGTGTGGCGGCCGAAGGCGGACCAGGCGTGGCCGATGTGCAGGCGGCTGTGACCGGTGGTGGCTTCCGTGACGAGGTCGTCGGCACCGGCCAGTAGCGGGCGGGCGCGGGCGAGGACCTGCACGCCCGCCGTGGTGGGGGCGACCGTGCGGCTGGTGCGGTGCAGGAGCCGCACTCCGAGGATCTTCTCCAGGGCAAGGAGGTTGCGGGAGACGGCGGCCTGGGAGATGCCCAATTCGAGGGCCGCGTCCGTGAAGCTGCCGGTGTCGACGATGGCGACCAGGCAACGCAGGTGCTTCAGCTCCAGCCCGGTGGAGTTGCCTCGATGCTCATCCATACGCTCAGCGTATCGATAGCGCTGTGGATGCATTTTGCGTATCCCCACGGGGAGCGCACGGTGAGGGCATGAAGACCTCACAGGACGCCGGGCCGGCCCTCGACGCCGCCTGCGGTACACCGGGCCCGGGCGGGAGCCGCCGGACCGGGGTGGCGTTGATGCTGGGCAGCGGATTGTCCAACCAGGCCGGGGCATCCGTGGCGGCGCTCGCGTTCCCCGTGATCGGCCCGGCGGGAGTGGTCGCGATCCGCCAGTGGGTGGCCGCCGGGGTGCTGTGGGCGGCAGGAAGGCCGCGCCTGCGCTCGTTCACCGCGGCGCAATGGCGGCCGGTGCTGGGGCTGGCACTGGTGTTCGCCGTGATGAACCTGTCCCTGTACGCGGCCATCGACCGCATCGGGCTCGGGCTGGCCGTCACGTTGGAGTTCCTCGGTCCGCTGACGGTCGCGCTGGCCGGTTCTCGACGCCGCATCGATGCCCTGTGCGCGCCGGCCGCCGCCGCAGCGGTGGTCGTGCTCGCCCGCCCTTCTCCGTCCACCGACTACCCGGGCGTCGGCCTGGCGCTGCTGGCCGCGGCGTGCTGGGGCTGCTACATCATGCTCAACCGCGCCGTCGGCCGAAACCTGCCCGGCCTGGAGGGCCCGGCCGCCGCAGCGGCCGTCTCCGGCGCGCTCTACGTTCCGGTCGGAGCTCTGGTGCTCTGGCAGCATCCCCCCACCCCGGCCGCCCTCGCCGGCGCGCTGGCCGCCGGAGTGCTGTCCTCGGCGGTGCCGTTCCTCGCCGACCTGCTCGCGCTCCGACGTGTCCCGGCGCACTTCTTCGGCGTGTTCATGAGCGTCAACCCGGTCTTCGCCGCCCTGGTGGGTCTCGTCGTGCTCCACCAGCACCTCGATGCGATCGCGTGGGCGGCCATCTGGGTGATCGTCGGCGCCAACGCCGTAGCCGTTGCAACAGCCTCTTCTGCCCCCACCAGGGGCATGGTTCGGATACGCCGGAACCGCACCGCGGGCTGACCTCCCGACCCGAGCATGCGCCCGGGCACCAACGGCCGCCGGCGTCTGGCGGTCGAGCAGGCCCGCCTGGGCGTACACCGTCGGCGGACGAGGTGGCGGCGCACGGGCCGTAGCCGTGCCGGACGACGGTCGGGAGGCACACCGTGCGTGCTCGGCCCGTCCGTCGTCCGGCGGCGGCGTGAGGTGCTACTTGCCGCAGAAGACCTTTTCGATCAGTGCGCTGTCGGCTGCCGCCTGGGCGTCCTGATCCCGGTCGGTGCCGAAGGGCGTGTAGGACAGGGCCAGTTGGCGGTCGGAGTTGCCTCAGAGCTGGGTGGAGTGGCCGAAGATGCCGCCGCTGTGTCCCCAGACCGTCGTGCAGGACAACTGCAACCGGGCCAGGCCCACGCCGTAGCGGGGTGCGTCCGGCGTCGTGCTCGTCGGGACCGCGTCCTGCATCTCACGCATCTGCTCCGGCCGTAGCAGCCGGCCGGCCGAGAGGGCGCGGTGGAAGCGGAGCAGGTCGTCCGTGGTGGAGATCATCTCCCCGGCGGCGATGGCCGAGACCGCCTTGGCCTCGGTCAACGCGCCGAGGGCCTGCGTTCAGGCAACCGCCTCCGGCCGGGTTGGGGCCGAGGCCGACCGGCCGCTCGCGACGCCGACCTCATCGGCGGCGGCCACCGGCACCGCGACGGCCAGGCACAACGTGGCTGCCACGGCACAGGTCAGATTCCGAAACACGGTGCCCGTACTCACACGTGTCTCCTTTCAGAGGCACTCACGGGGGGTTGTCGATCGGGATATCGACGCCCCCCATCGTGGCCGCCGCAGCAGGACCCCACATCCTTCGACACCCGTACAAACAACTGGTCCGCTGGACCCACCCACTCGGCCCTGAGGCGCGAACTCGCCTCGTCACAAAGAAACTTCCGATGAATTGCGCCCGCCACGCTTCTCTGGACCCACCGCCCGCCCAGCACGCCGGTCGGCGGCGCACCGCCGTCGGGATGGTCGGGTTCGCAAATCCGCGCGGCCCGCAAGCGCTCGTCTCGAGGTCGGCCGACCCCTCACCACACCGGCACCGGCACCATGGCCCCCGGCGCAACCCTGGCCACACGGCGACACGTCCAAAGGATGGGCGTCCCGGCAACCCCGGCGGGTGCCAAGAGACCAGGCAGCTCATCTGCCACGATGAGCCGAGGAGTTCCGCGGCCGGTAGCGCGGCCTCGAGGTCCGGCTGCCGGCGGCGCAGCGCGGCGCGGGGGTGCGGCGCGCTGCCTGCGTCCAGATTTCCTCGCTGCGGATGCGTCCCCACTCGGGTCCACGCGCCGGAGTCCCCTGTAGCGTTCGGCGCGTTCCCGAGGCACCGTCGAGTCGGGTGCCGTCGAGTCGGACACCGTCGAGGGCACGGCCCGCCCGGCGGTCAGCCCTTGAACGCGAGCCCGCCGCCGGCGACCTTCTGAGCAATCGTCAGGTCACCGGAAAGCGGCGTCTCCGGGCGCCACTTCGCCATGTAGTCGACGCCCGGCTCGGCGATCTCCCACCCGTCGAAGAACGCCTCGATCTCGGCCATCGTGCGGAACTTTCCGCTGCCGAGCGCCTTGAGGGCGACCTCTTCGAGCGCGGCCAACTCCGGCTCGACCGACTTGCAGAACTGGGCCAGCAGCAACCCCGAACCCGGGGCGACGGCACCCTTGTACCCGTCCACGACCTTGGCGACCGCCGCGTCGTCGACGATGTGGTGCGTCACGTTGAGCAGGATCAGGCCGACCGGCTGCGACAGGTCGATCCGGTCGCGTACCTCGGGCAGCGCGAGCAGTTCGGCCGGGTCGCCGAGGTCGGCGGTGAGCACCGACGTGTACTCGTCGCCGGCCAGAAGCGCCCGGCCGTGGGCCAGCACGATCGGGTCGATGTCGATGTACACCGTGCGCGCGCCCGGCGCCGCGGCCTGGGCAACCTCGTGCGTGTTCTGTACGGTCGGCAGACCCGACCCCAGGTCGAGGAACTGCCGAATGCCCCGCTCCGCCATCGCCCGGACGCCTCGGGCCAGGAACTTGCGTCCCTCCCACGCGCCGTCCCGACCGCCCGGCATGACCTGGAGCATCTGCTCGGCCACCGCGCGGTCGACGGCGTAGTTGTCCTTGCCGCCCAGCACCGCGTCGTACACCCGCGCGATGCTCGGCACGCTCACGTCGATGCCCTTGGGAGCCCAGTCTTCGAGTTGCGCGTCGGTCATGGAGTCCCCCTGGAGATCGTCGGTCGGGTCGGGCCGATGCTAGTGCTCCCCGGCTGCGGAAAGAGGCAACTCTCCTGACCGGTTTGTTGGTTCGAGTCAAAAAGGAGGGATGTCCCGATCCCGATCCGTGGCCCCTTTGCCAACCGACCGCCCGGGGCTTGTAAATCACGATGTTCCGACGAAACGGCGCCGGGAGGCCGACCTCATCGGCGCCGGCGACGAACTCCCGTCACCGGGGCTGGACTCGCTGATGGGACTCGAGGTGCGCAACCGCCTCGAAGGCGACCGCGGTGCCCCGTCCCGCGGATCGTCGTGTGGACCTCCCCGACCGTCACGGCCTGGTCGACGCGATCCTCGCCCACCTCGACGAACACCTCACGAATGATCCGTGCGAGGCGGCGATAGCGGTTTGTGCGCGGATGACGAGCCGAGACCCGTGTGCGGCGCATGAGGGGTCACGCTGCCGGAAGTCGATCGCTACTACGCTGCTCGTGCCGAGGCGACGATCCGATCGGACGACGGCACGCCACCGGTGCGCCAGGCAACGACACGAAATGGGACGGCTCCGCCGACGAACCCGTGGCCGTGGTCGCCGCGTTGTGGCGTATCTCCCCCGAGGCTCGCCGGATCGACCCCTCCCGCCACAACCACACCGCGCCCGACTGAGCATCCGCCACCCTGGTCTCGACCGCCGGCACCCTCGGTGACGGTCGCCCGGTCGTCCTCGGCGACGTGGAAGAGGCGGCCGCAGTTCGCGGACACACCGCCGCCACCGGTCCCTCCCGGTCCCGGTGATCCGCCACGTGCCGGAAGGAACGTCCGGCGCATCACCGCGTGTTCGCGGGCGTCCGCACCTCGGCCGTCGACACCCTCACCACCGGCGTGCGGACGCCGATGATCCTCAGCCGCCACCAATAGACCACCGCCCGCCCCTGGTCGCCGGCGGCCCGGCCGCGGCCGGGAAGACCACGGCCCTCCCTCGCGGCGCGCGGTCACCTCTCCCCCATTTCGCCGGTGCGGCGAGACACGGTGTGGGCGTCGCGGACCTGCGCGGGATCGCACACACGCGCTAGCGTGCGGGGGCAGGCGGAGAACCACAGAGAAGGTGGGTACGTCGATGGTGGAATCGAGCAGGGCGTGGCAGTTACCTCGGGAGGATTCGGTCGGGAGCCATGTGCCGCCGGGCATCGACGTGACCCGCCCGCATCCGGCGCGCATGTACAACTACTACCTCGACGGCAAGGACAATTTCGCCGCCGACCGTGACGCGGCCGAGCAGGTCATCGCCGCGGCCCCCAGTGCGCGGCCGTCGGCTCGTGGAAACCGGGTCTTCCTCCGGCGCGCGGTACGGCATCTCGCGCGGCACGGCATACGCCAGTTCCTCGACATCGGCACCGGTATCCCCACCGCGGGCAACACCCACGAAATCGCACAGGACGTGGCGCCCGACGTACGGGTGGCGTACGTGGACAACGATCCGATCGTGCTCACCCACGCGCAGGCGCTGATGCGCAGTTCACCGCAGGGTCGTACCGCGTACGTCCAGGCGGACGTGCGCCGACCGCAGTCGGTCCTGGCCGATCCCCAGGTGCGCGAGGTCATCGACTTCGATCGGCCGACCGCCGTATTGCTGGTCGCGTTGCTGCACTTCGTGCGCGACGAAGAGGATCCGCGCGCGCTCGTGGCCGAATTGCGTGACGCCTTGGCCCCCGGCAGCTATTTGGTCCTTTCGCACACCAGCGCCGACTTCGACGCGGAGCGGGCCCACAACGGAGCGCGGATCTACAACCGTGCGACGGCGCCGGCGGTGCTGCGCACACGGCAGGAAATCCTGTCGATGTTCGACGGATTCACCCTGGTGCCGCCCGGGTTGGTACCGCTTCCCCGGTGGGACCCGGACGGCGATCCCGACGACGGTTCGTACGGGACGTTCGACGAGAGCCTGGTATGGCTGTACGGCGCTGTCGGCCGCAAGGATTGACTCGTCGTCGGGCCGCGTCGCCGACACCGCGGCCCACGCGGCACACCCACCCGACCCGCGCCGCACGGAGCCCGTCCGGCGCGTCGCCGCCCCCACGGCCTTGCCGGTCGGGTGGGTGGGGGCGCCTGGAATTTTCGCGCGCCTTCAGGCGGCCAGGTGTCGTGCCAGCAGGTTCCAGCTGGAGTCGAAGCCCAGGTGGGCGCCCTCGCCGCGGAATTGTTCGGGGACGTCGGTCTGGCGCAGGGTCAGACGGGTACGGCCCTCGGCCAGTTCGGTGAGCGTCAGTTCCTGGCTCATCGCCTCGCCCGGCACGTGGAAGGCCAACCTCCGAGGCGCGTCGACGTCCAGGTAGACGCCCTTGAAAGAGATCTCCGTGTCGCCCATGACCATGGTGAGTTCGCAGCGCCCACCCGTCCACGGCTCGAGGGTGACGCTTTCGCGCGGCACGGACAATCCCTCGGGCGCGAAGAACGCCACGATCCGGTCCGGGTCGGTGTACGCGGCGAACACCTCTTCCCGCAGCGCGTCGAACTCGCGCACGAAGGTGACCGTACCGTCGCCGTCGTCGGTCATCGTGGTCGCCAGGGCAGTGTTCCCGGTCATGGGCAGACTCCTCAAATCCTCGTGGTGTGCCGTGCTTTCGCAAGATAGACCGGGACACCGACACGAACTCGTCGCAACCCGCCACGGAACATTCCCCGGCGCGCCACGCCACTGCTCACCAGCACGAGAGCAGCACCCGACCAGCGAGACACACCCCCCGTGGGTGGGGACTCGAGTCAACCGGACACGATCCCGGCGGCGGCGAGGGCGTGGTGGAAACCTTCGCCGGGTCGGGGGATCTCGCCGTAGTCCTCGTCGTCGTCCTCGACGCGCAGGCGGTGGACGACGACCCCCAGGACGGAGCCACCGCGAGAGCGCCGGCCGCCGAATTCGCCCCCTACCTCGGCATCCCCGCCGGCGCCCGGATGACGCGGCGCAAGGGAGTGGCCGGCCGGCTCCAAGGAGGCGATGGAGTGGCTCACGCCGCAGGATGTTGCCCAGACCGTCGGGTTCATCGCCACCCTGCCGCCGCGGGTCAACTTGCAGCAGGTCACCATCATGCCCACCGGGCAGGCCGGCTGACCGTGGGATGCCACAGGCCGCCGCCCTCGCACGAGGGCGGCGGTACCCGGGAGCGCGGCGCTGCGGCATTCAGGATGCCGATGGGCGAGTGTGTGACGGCCCCGCAGGGGTGGTCCCTGCGGGACCGTCACGGGCGAGGTGCCGGTTTGGTCGGCAAGCTGCGGGTTGTTTCCTGTCCGGCGGATCGTGCGATTCGTTCTTCCCGGCGTGGGACGGTGCTCGCGGTCAGTCGCCAAGGAACCACAGATAACGATGGGGTTCCGCCAAGACCGACTCACTCAAGCGCCTGGCCTCGACGACCCACTCGCCGACGCATGCCTCGGGCAAACGCCCCAACTCCTCCAGCAGTGACTCGGTCTGCCACCCGTTGAAGATGGTGTCGGTGTAGGGGCAGACGTGCCCCAGTAGGGGGAAGCCCGACCGCTCGATCCGGCTGTCCCACTCATAGCCTCCGAACGTCGCCGGTTCCCCGTGGAATCCGCGATGCGGATCGCGGCCGGGGACCGGGAGGAGCCGCTGCGCGCGGTATGGGCGGCGGCGCGGGGCATCCGGGTGCCGTGCAGGCGCGTCGTGTCGATCGCGGCGCGCTTTCGCTTCAAGGTGTCCAACGGTGACGTCGGGTATCGGAACTGTCTTGAATGCCGGTGGTGATCAATCCTCGTGTTGACGTGGGAGGTAGGGGCTGATGTGGTCGGCGACGATCTCTGCGATGGCAGCGGCATCGCGGGAACCGTCGACTTCGATCACCCGGATGCCGAGCCGGCGGGCGGTGTGGACGGCGTCCTCGGCGACGAGGCGATCCCGGGCGAGGCGGTTGGCCTGGGCTCGGACCGGATCACTGACGCGGTGCCCGAGCGAGGCGGCTCGGGGAAGTTCGCGGAGCTGGTGGCGGCGGAACTCGGGCGTGGGCACCATGACGACCATCCGGCGCGGTGAGTCGAGGACGCGTGCGACGAGTTCGGGACGCAGTCCCCAGCCCTCGGCGATGATCGGGTGGCCCGAGACGAGTGCGCGCAGGTCGTCCAGGGCCCACTCGAACCGGTCCGGGAATCCGGCCAGGGTTTCGGTGGCCATCTCTTCCGGGGTGGAGTGGACCCACACCTTGTCCGGGTCGGGCTCGGTGGCGGGCTCGCCGAGGCCGAGGCGACGGGCGATCCGGCGATCGTTGTGACCGCGAGCGTCGTGGTAGTCGTAGTGATAGACGGTGACGCGGTACCGGACGGCCAGAAGCCGGGCCACGGTCGACTTTCCAGCCCATTGACCGCCGCCGATCCACAATGCTCGGTGCAATTGTCCCGGACTTCGCCGTCCGCAAGGGAGTCGTGACTGGTCATCTGCTGTCCTCCTGCGGTGAGGTGCGGCGGCTGACTTCGCGGCATGGGTGGCCCGATCACGTTGGGCCGGTCCGGCAGGCACCGCGGCGTCCGGCGCAACCGGCCGCGCAGCCGCAACCGGCGGTCGCCGGTGCCGCGTCGGTGCCCACGCGAGTCGGGGGCGGGGTCGTGCAGCAACTGTTGCCGCGCCACGCTTCGCGGCCTTCCTTGACGGCGACCGCAGCAATGATCAGGGCGGCGATGGGGTCGGCGAAGGACCAGCCCAGGGTGGAGTTCAGCATCAGGCCCAGCAGGAGGACGGCGGACAGGTACGTGCACAGCAGGGTCTGCTTGGAGTCGGCCACGGCGGAGGCGGAGCCGAAGTCGCGGCCGGCGCGGCGCTGGGCGTACGACAGGCCGGGCATGATCGCCAACGACAGGGCGGCCAGGGCGATGCCGACGGTGGAGTGCTCGGCCCCGCCGGTCCCGGCGAGGGCGCGGACGGCGTCGACGCCGACGTACGCGGCGAGTGCGAAGAACGAGACCGCGATGATCCGCAGGGTGGTCTTCTCCCGCCGTGCGGGGTCCTTGGCGGTGAACTGCCAGGCCACCGCGGTCGCGGAGGCGACCTCGATGATCGAGTCCAGGCCGAACCCGACCAGCGCGGTCGAGGACGCGGCGGCGCCGGCCGTGATCGCGACGGCGGCCTCGACCACGTTGTAGCTGATCGTCGCAGCCACCAGCAGCCGTATCCGCCGGCGAAGCACGTCCTGTCGGGCCGGGGAGGGATCCAGGGATATCGACACGGGCGCGGCCATCAGCAGCAGCCCTTCTCGTCGGTGTCCTCGCACGCCGCGGTCGGGTCGACGGCCAGGACGACGCCGAGCAGGTCGCCGAGCGCGTGTGCGAGCCGGGGATCCGCGAGTTCGTAGCGCAGGCGCCGGCCCTCGGCGAAGGCGACGACCAGGCCACAACCGCGCAGACACGTCAGGTGATTGGACAGGTTCGTGCGCGAGACCCCCAACGCCTCGGCGAGTTCGCTCGGATAGACCGGGCCCTCGCGCATCGCCAGCAGCAGCCTGGATCGTGTGGGGTCGGAGAGCGCGTGGCCGAACCGCGCCAGCACCTCACCCTGCACCGCAACAGTCATCATGGACTGAACAATACAGTCGATGATGAATAATAGTGAAGGGGGTGTCGCTCGCATGCGGGCGAGGAGGCCGTGGGCCGCTTCGGCGGTCTCCTCGGGTGGCGGGAGCACCTCCTGCCCCGGACGTGGTCGGGGCGATGAAGGTACGCAGGAAGTCGGATGTGGCGGGAACGGTCGCGGCGTCAGACTTGGGTGTCGGTTGGTCGTCGAGGGCGGGGAAACGAGCACGTGGGCATGGTGCGGGCGACGATAGGGGCACGGGCGGCGGGCGTGGCGCTGACCGTGTTGTCCGGTGCGCTCGCTGCCGCGTGCGGCGCCGGGAACCACGCGGACGGCGCGGAGGGCGAACCGGCGGCACGTCGCTGTGAACCGGTGCGTTCGACTACATCCGGCCTGTCGGAGGTGTTCCCGGAGTTGGCCCGGCTGGGTCCTGTGGTTTCCGCCGGTTGGTGCGGCCAGGCTCTCGGCTCGCTCGACACGGGGCGTGTGCTGGTGCCGGGGCCGTCGGACTGGGTCTATTACGGTGTCGTCCGTCTCGCCGACAGCGCCGCCGCAGAAGGTTCGGGGCCGTGGAAACCGGCCGGCGGGCCTCCGACAGGGATACCGATCGCCTTGAGTTCGTTCATACCGGCGCACGGCCAGTGGTCGTCCAACGGAGCGGGTGTCTACCTGGATCGCTCCTCCGCGACGCTCGTCCTCGGTTCGGTGCCCCTGGGGAACTGAGCGCCGCGGCCGACTCGGCTGCCAACAACCGCCGGGGCCGCAGATGTTCGACCAACGCGGCGAACGAGGCCGCGGCGGGTGGCCGCGGCCTCGACGAAGGACGAACGTTCGGATGCCTATCGGGGTGCGTTCGGCATCACGGGCAGGTCGGGTCACCGGCCTGGGCCGGGACGCTCACCGCGTCCCAGGCGGCCTTGGTCTTTTTGAACAGGCCGCAGGTGGAGTCGAGCGCCTTGGCGGACTTCAGCGTCGCGGTGCGGTACTTCTTGTAGGTCATACCGCTCGTCTTGAGCAGCATGCCGCCGTAGAAGATCTTGCCCGCGGTCTGGATTCCGGCGCCCGCGAGTTGCGTGTTGTTGCAGGTCGGGCTGGTGGGCTTGCCGCCACCGGGGTTCGTGCCCTCGGCGAGCAGGTAGAACCAGTGGTTCAGGGGCCCGGCCGCCGCGTGGGTCTCGGTGCCCGGGATCGAGGAGCTGTAGCAGTTCGGGTTGTTGCCGACCTGCGAGGGGTTGTACATGTTGCGGATCGGGCCGTTGCCGACCAGGTTGACCGTCTCGCCGACCAGGTAGTCCGGGCGGTCGTAGGGCGAGGGCTCGTTGGTGTACGCCTCGGTGAGCGCGCCGAAGATGTCGCCGGTTCCTTCACCCAGGCCGGCCTCGGCACCGGCACCGCCGGGAGTGAACTGGTCTATGCCGTGCCCGAATTCGTGGCCCACGACGTCCATGGACGCGATCCACCGGTTGCTCTGGTTGTGGCCGATCTGGATCTGCGAACCGGTCCAGTAGGCGTTGACCGCGGGGAGCCCGACACGTACCGGCCAGCTTCCGCCGGTGCCGTTGTGACCGTTGCGACCGAGCCAGTCGCGGAGCATGTTCCATTCCTTCTGCGCGGCCCACAGGGCGTCGACGCAGCCGGTCTCCTTGCTGGTGGCGTTGCCGTTGCCCCAGGTGTCGGTGGCCTTGGTGAAGACGCCGGCGCTGTAGTCGGCGCAGGACAGGCCGGGCCGGGTGGTGTCGATCATCTTGTAGCTGCCGGCGCTGCCGCTGGTGTTGATCGTCAGCGGGTTGGGACCGTTCCACTGGCTGGTGCCGGTGCCGCCCTTGACGTCGTCGTAGGAGTCGAGCAGCTGCCCCGAGCGGGCGTCGACGAAGACGTGCAGCCGGCTGGGCGCGCTCTCGGTGCTGCCGATCAGCACCGTCTCCCAGGCCAGGTTCGCGGAACTCTCCCGGACTCGTACGACCAGGCGTCGCGACTCGACCTTGTCGACGACCTTGAGTCGCGAACGCGAGACGTTCTCGGCCGCGCCTTTGCCGACGGTCGGCTTGACGGGGACGTCGATCCGCAGATCGGTGGCCGACTGGGCGGCCCGGACGTTGCCGTTGCCGTCGGCCAGTACCGCGGCGCTCCCGCCGACCACGGGCAGCCCGCGGTAGGTGCGCTCGTAGGCCACGGAGTACAGGTCGTCGACCCACGGGGTCACCTGCTGCCGTACGTAGCTCTCGTCGGGGCCCTTGGCCAGGACGTCCTGGCCGCTCGCGGCGGCCTTGTCGGCGGCGGACACCGCCGCCGCCAGGCCGGGCGCGGGCGGAGGAGTCGCCGCGTTCGACTGGGACGTACCGACCACGAGGCCGGCGAGTAAGGCCAGGACCGACCCGACCGTCACCGTGCTGCGTTTCATCGAGGCTCCTTGGATAGAGGACAGACCTCGACCACGAGTCCGACTCTCGTCGGCTCCGCGGGGTGAGCGGGACCGACCATCGCGTGCGCCGGGTTCGTGCCCGAGCGAACGAAACGCTCACACGGGCACAAGTCGACCGTCAACGAATGTGATCGACGCGGCACATTCTGTCAACAACCCCACGCACGGCCCCCGTCGAGCCCGAGGGCCGCCCGCTCCCCCTCCTCTCCGACAACCGGGCGCCCACGCAAGCGAGTTGGCGCGCACGACGAAACGGACGCGGGTCGTCCTCGCTCGGCGTCCCCGACGTCCACCACCTCCTCGGGCCCGACGAGGACGCGGGACGGACGTTGTGGCTCGGCGACGCCGTACTCGCGGCGTTCACGGCGCAGTTCGACCGCCCCGACCTGCCTCACCGGGTAGCGCGCAGCCGCGCCGGGCCACGGTCGCCCACCCACGACGCCGCCCCTGTCCGGGTGTTCGGACAGGGGCGGCGCGCCTGGTGTGTGGTCACACCGCCAGTCGGTGCACGCTCCCGTACGTCGTCCCGGCGAACAGCCACCGGCCGTCCGCCGACACGGTCAGCGACGACACCGACGGCTCCGGCAGGTTCCTGGTGATCGAGCCCCAGGTCCGGCCGCCGTCGGTGCTGCGCAGCACCCCGAGCGCCGGGGTGAGGTAGTAGTGCGAGCCCGCGAACACCGTCGAGCCGTCCGGGGTGAACGCCAGCGAACTCAGGGAGCCGGTCAGGTCGGCGGCCACCTTCGTCAGGTGCTTGCCGTCGTCGGTGGTCACGTAGATCGCGTCCTTGGCGGCGATGACCGCGTGGCCCGGGGTGCGCGGGTTCAGCGCGATCGCGCTCACCCAGCCGTCGAGGACCTTGTTCAGGGTGACGCCGCCGTCGGTGGTGCGGAACAGCCCGTCCGGGCCGCCGAGCCAGGCGCTGTCGGGGTTGACCCGGTCGACGGCGACGCTGGTGAAGCCCTTCAGGTCGTCGTGCCAGTTCTGGACGAGGGACTCACCGCCGTCGTTGCTGGTGTACACGGCCGACGGCGAGTGGGTGGCGATGTACAGCCGCTTCGGGTCGGCGGGGCTGACCGTGATGCCGAGTGCCTTGCCCGGCACGGCGGTCTGGACGATGGTCCAACGCAGGCCCGCGTCGGTCGACTTCTCCAGGTAGAAGCAGGGTTGATCGGAGGTGCAGGTGTTGCGTACCCGGTACACCGTCGAAGGGTTCGACGGATCGGTGGCCAGGCCGTCGATCCGGTTGCCGAAGGTGTGCGGCGCGGTGCCGGAGAAGCCCCATTCCTGATAGCCGCGCGGCAACCGACTCTTCAGTGGCGCGGACGACTGGTAGCTGCCGGTCATGGTGCCCGCGACGATCGCCGGTCCCGACCTGCCCTGGCTGACGGTCAGCGACAAAACCTCGGAGCCGGGCACCCCGATCCGGCGGAAGGACTGGTGGTCGTCGGTGGTGTAGATGCCCGCGCCGGCCGAGATCACGTCCGTGCCGGGCCGTCCGGGGAAGGTGCCGGTGGTCTCGTACAGGTCGATGCGGGCCAGACCCGCCTCGGCGTGCCAGGTGCGGCCGTTGTCGCGGCTGCCCCATTGCTGCATCTCGCCGGTGGATTGGTTGACCTGGATGTGCAGCCGGCCCGAACCGTCCACGATCGCGGCCAGAACCACCACATCGGTGCCCCATGGTCCGCGCAGCGCCCGCCAGTGCGCGCCCCGGTCGGTGGAGACCTGCGCGGCCTGCAGGTCACCCCTGGCGACCAGGGTGCCACCGGTGCCGGTGAACTGATCGACACCCGCGCCGGTCGAGCCGGGGCGGGGCAGCTTCACCGGGGTGCGCGCGCCCTGGCGGAGCACCCAGACATCCGCGCCGGACGTGAAGTACAGGTCGCCGCCGGTGAACTTCGGGTTCCGGGCGTCGGCGGGGGAACCGGGCAGCAGCAGCCAGGTGTTGCCGTGATCGGTGGTGACGTGCACGCCGTCGGAGGCCGCGGCGTACAGCCGCGCGCCGGTCGGGTCGAACACGACGCCGCTGACCTTGCCTGGGGTGTCCAGCACTTGGGTGAACGTTTTGCCGGCGTCGGTGCTGCGCAGCACGTACCCGTGCCAGTTCTCCTTCTCCAGGCCGCCGGCGAACACCACGTCGGGTCGGAGCGGGCTGGCCGCGACACCGCCGGCGTCCGTGGCGTCCACGGGCAGTTCGTTGCTCTGCTGCCAGGTGGTGCCCCGGTCGTCGGATCGGAAGACGACGTTGCCGATCGGGGTCTGCACGTAGGCCCGTTCGGGCCGGGCGGGGGTGAAGGCCAGGTTGCCGCCGCTGCCGTTCGGGCCGACCTGCCGCCATTCGTTGCCCCGGGTGGCCAGGGTCGCCGGCTGGTCGTCGGGGGCCATTGGTTGCGCTTCGGCGGGCGCCGCGCCGAACGCGCCGAACACGGTGCCGAAGGCCACCGCGGCGATCAGGAGTAGTCGGCGCCGGGACAGCTTCGCTGAACCCGACCGTGAATGCTGTGCGTTGAACATTCCGTCTCCCATGGGGCCGGTGGTGTGCCCTTTGTAGTCGCGGCTCCGACGGCCGGCCAGGTGTGGCCGGTGTCCGATTGCGGCCGGCGCCGGAATCGGCCATGCTCGCTCGCCATGGACAATGACGAACTCGTGTTCGGCGCCGTCGGGGTCGCGCCCTTCGACGAGCGGGTCTACCGCACCGTTCTGGCCGGACCGCCGGTCACCGTACGCGACTTGGCGGAGCGCACCGGCGCGGGCGTCGAGCGGCTGCATTCGGCCCTCGCCCGGCTGCGCGGCCACGGGCTGGTCAGCCGACTCTCGGGCCGCCCCACCCGGTGGGCCGCCGTCAGCCCCACCGCCGCCCTCGCCGCCCTGGTCCGCAACGCCCACGCCGACCTCGGCAGGGTCACCGAGACGGCCGCCGAACTCGAGGCCGTCTACCGCGCGCTCGGCGAGGCCGCCCGCCCCGGCGAGGGCGTCGAATTGCTGACCAGCGCCGACGAGCTCGGCCGGTGGTTCGCCCGGCTCCAGCAGGAGGCCACCAAGGAGATCATGAGCCTGGACCGGCCGCCGTACGTCCTCGCCCACGGCAACCCGCTCCAACACACCCTCCTGGGCCGTGGGGTCCGGTACCGCACGATCTACGCCCCCGAGTCGTTCGAGATACCCGGCAACCTCGACGACGTGACCGGCCTGTCGCAGGCCGGCGAAGAGGCCCGGGTCCTCGCCGACATCCCGCTGAAGATGTCCGTCGCCGATCGCCGGATCGCCCTGCTGCCCCTGCACCTCGACTCGCCCATCACCCGCAGCGTCGTCATCCGGGGCACCACCCTCGTCGACGCCCTGGTCACCCTGTTCGAACGGCTCTGGACACAAGCCGTCCCACTCACCGCCGCCGGCCCCGAGGAGTGCGACCCACTCGACGCGGAGGACCGGCGGATCCTGAACCTGCTGCTGTCCGGGCTCAAGGACGAGACGATCGCCCGGCAGTTGGGCACCAGCACCCGGAGCCTGCGGCGGCGAATGCGGGTGCTCCTCGACGAGTTGGGTGCGGAGAACCGGTTCCAGGCCGGGGTGCAGGCGGTGCGGCGCGGCTGGGTGTAGGGACGGTCGGACGGGCCGGAAGCGGAGGAGCATGGCGACGTGCGGTCTGCGGCGCGGGGCTTTTCGCTGAAGGTCCCGAAGGTCATGCCTGCGGTCAAGGCCGCGGCATGTTGCCGTCCCGTATGAGGTTTTCGATACGACGACGATATATCCGGGCTCGTAGCCTCGGAGCATGCGTGTTTTGATCGTCGAGGACGAGCCCTATATGGCAGAGGCCATCTGCGACGGCCTGCGCCTGGAAGCCATCGCGGCGGACATCGCAGGTGACGGCGATACCGCGCTGGAGCTGCTGAGCATCAATACGTACGACATCGCCGTCCTCGACCGGGACATTCCCGGGCCCAGCGGTGACGAGGTCGCCAAGAGCATCGTCGCCTCCGAGAGTGGCATGCCGATCCTCATACTCACCGCTGCCGACCGTCTCGACGACAAGGCCACCGGGTTCGAGCTCGGCGCCGACGACTACCTCACGAAGCCGTTCGAACTTCAGGAACTCGTCCTCAGGCTCAGGGCACTCGACCGCAGGCGTGCGCACAGCAGGCCGCCCGTGCGGGAGATCGCGGGTCTGCGGCTTGACCCGTTCCGCCGGGAGGTCCACCGCGACGGCCGCTATGTCGCGCTCACGAGGAAGCAGTTCGCCGTACTCGAAGTCCTCGTCGCCGCCGAAGGCGGTGTCGTCAGCGCCGAGGAACTGCTGGAGCGGGCCTGGGACGAGAACGCCGACCCGTTCACCAACGCCGTACGGATCACCGTCTCAGCCCTGCGCAAACGGCTCGGCGAACCCTGGATCATCGCCACCGTGCCAGGCGTCGGTTACCGCATCGACACCGCACCCGGCATCGGACGCGAGGGGCAGAGCCGTGGATAGGCAGCCTGGCGTGAGCGTGCGCGTCAAGCTCACCCTCAGCTACGCCGGATTCCTCATGCTGGCCGGCGCCCTGCTGATGGGGGCGGTGTGGGTATTCCTCCTGAGGTACGTCCCCAACCGTGCGATGCTCTACAACCCCGATGACCGGCCCAGCGGCGGTGTTTTCCCCATCCGGTCCGCTCTTCTGCACGTCTTCGCTCCGAGGGCAGCCGCAGTACTGGCATTCCTGCTGGTGTTCGGCCTCGTGGGAGGGTGGATCCTCGCCGGCCGCATGCTCGCTCCGCTGACCCACATCACGGACGCCACCCGCATGGCCACCAACGGATCGCTCTCCCACCGCATCCGGCTGCCGGGTCGCGGGGACGAGTTCCGCGAACTCGCCGATGCCTTCGACATCATGCTGGAGCGGCTCGAAGCACACGTCGCCGAGCAGCAGAGATTCGCCGCCAACGCCTCGCATGAACTGCGCACGCCGCTGGCGATCACGCAGGCTCTTCTCGACGTGGCGCGCAACGATCCGCACCGCGACATCGACGAGCTCGTCGAGCGCCTCCGCGTCGTCAACGCCCGGGCGATCGACCTCACCGAGGCGCTGCTCATGCTCAGCCGCGCCGATAAGCGGGCCTTCACCCGGGAGCCCGTCGACCTGTCCCTGCTCGCGGAAGAGGCCGCCGAGACACTGCTCCCGCTCGCCGAGAAGCGCGGGGTCGCCATCGACACCTCCGGTGACATCGCCACGGCTTCCGGGTCGCCGGCGCTGCTGTTGCAGATGACGACGAACCTCGTGCACAACGCCATCGTGCACAACCTGCCCGAACGCGGTTCTGTGTGGGTCCGCACCGGCGTCCGCTCCGGGAGCACGGTGCTCACTGTCGAGAACAGCGGCGAGAAGCTCTCCCCGGAGTTGGTCTCGCCCCTGACCGAACCGTTTCAGCGCGGCACCGAACGCATCCACAACGACTACGCCGGGGTCGGCCTCGGCCTGGCCATCGTCCAGCGGATCGTCCACGTACACGACGGATCCCTCACCCTCACCCCGCGCGCCGGCGGCGGCCTGCGTATCGCCGTTCAACTGCCCGCCGCAGCAGCGCATTCAGCCAAGTAGTTCAGGAACTTGATCAGTGAGTGAAGCAAGACAAGACGCGGCCGGGAACGGCTTCGGCTTCAGCCGGCCGGCGAAGTTCCCGATGGTACGGATCGACCAGATCCGCACCCGGGGCGTGGAGCCGCGGAGTTCGTGGGTGCTGCCGGCCACCGGGAGCGGCCACCGGCCGGTGGCGGGGCCCGCGTCAGCTGGTGACCGCGTCCCGGTACGGGACGTGCCGGAACAGGCTGGACCGAAAGTTCCGGAACATATCGCCGGCGTATCGAAAACCGCATACGCGGCTGCAACACCGCATTGCCTTGACTGGCGGCATGTCCTACAGCGAACCAGTACACACAGCAGCCGGAACCCGGCAGTACTCGGGGGCGAGCGCCTCGGGCGGGCCTGTGACCGTCCGACCGATCAGCACCACCGAGCACTTGGCGTTCGTACGGTCCCAGCGGTCGGTCAGCTTCCTGCAGACGTCGGCCTGGGGCCGTGTGAAGACCGAGTGGCGCAGCGAGTGCCTCGGCTGGTTCGACGGCGGGCGGCTGGTCGGTGCCGGGCTCGTCCTGCACCGCCCGGTGCCGAAGCTCGAACGGTTCACGCTGGCCTATCTGCCCGAGGGCCCGGTCATCGACTGGACCGGCGATCTCGGCGTGTGGCTCGACCCGCTGGCGGCTCATCTCAAGGCGCATGGCGCGTTCGCGATCCGGCTCGGCCCGCCGGTGCGCACGGACACCTGGAGCGCCGTCCAGGTCAAGGAGGGTGTCGCCGACCCGGGCACCAAGCGGCTCACCGAGGTGCCCAGCCAGTGGTCCGACCCGGTCGGCGCCCAAGTGGCCGGCCGGCTCAGGGGTGCGGGCTGGCTGCCGCAGAGCCCTCAGGACGGCTTCGGGGTCGGGCATCCGCAGTTCAAGTACGAGCTTCCGCTGGCCGGCAGGACCGAGGAGCAGCTCCTCGAGGGCATGAACCAGCAGTGGCGCCGCAACGTCAGGAAGGCGGCCAAGGAGGGAGTGGAGGTCACGGTCGATACGGTCGGCGCGGGCCTGAAGGCGTTCCACGACCTCTACGTCCACACCGCCGAGCGGGACCGCTTCACGCCCCGGCCGCTGGGCTACTTCGAGACCATGTTCGGCGCGCTGAGCGCGGAGGATCCCGAGCGGATCAAGCTCTATCTGGCCCGCCACCAGGACGACTTGGTCGCCGCCACGATCCTGGTCCGCGTCGGTGCCCACGCGGTGTACTCCTACGGCGCCTCCTCCACCGGGAAGCGCGAGGTGCGCGGCTCCAACGCCTGCCAGTGGGCGATGATCCGCGACTCGCTCGCGGCCGGCTGCGACGTCTACGACCTGCGCGGCATCACCCCCACCCTCGACGCCGACGACCCGCACGTCGGGCTGATCCGGTTCAAGGTCGGCACCGGTGGTCAGGCGGTGAGGTACGTGGGCGAGTGGGACCTGCCCCTGCGGCCGATGGTCTACCGGGCCTTCGACCTCTACATGAGGCGCCGCGGGCGGTAGGCCCGACAGCCGCGGGCGGTAGGCCCGACCGGCAGCAGGCGGGAGGCCCAATTGCGGAAGCTGGGCGGCCACTTCGTCGAGGCGGGCCCTGCGGGACGCCTTGACGAGCACCACGTCGTCGGCGTTGAGTACGGCGGTGCCGCCGGGCGCGAGCCCCCGCACCGGCTCGCCCTTGGTTTCGGCGATGTCGCCGATGTGGCGTGCTCCCATCTCCGGTACGAGGAAGAAGAGGCCGCCCGGCTCGGCCCGCCGGCCGTCGAGTACGGCCGGCGCGGTCACGTCACGGACGCGTCGCCCTCGACCGTCCCGCCGACAATCGCGGCGATCTCGCCGAGGCTGAGCGGAATCACGCTGATTCCTTGTAAGTCATGCCACCAGTCAATGCGCCGCGGTGTATCGCCGGCATATCGAAATCCACATACGTTCCGGCAACACCACGACGCCTTGACTGTACGTATGACCTACAGCGAACCACCCCGCATCACCGTCTATGGGTGCGGCCCCGATGAGGCCGTCTTGTTCCGGGAGCTGACGCCTCGCTTCGGTGTGACGCCAACCGTTACGGACGCGCCGGTATCCGAAGCGAATATCGAGCTGGCAGCCGGAAGCCGATCCATCAGTGTCGGCCACAAGACTCCCATCGCCAACGCCACTCTTCTTGCGCTTGGCCAAGTCGGCGTGACGTATATCTCCACGCGGAGCATCGGGTGCGACCACATCGATGTGGAATACGCGGCCGGCATCGGCATCACGGTGGAGAACGTCAGCTATTCGCCGGACAGCGTGGCCGACTTCACGCTGATGCTGATGCTGATGGCGGTGCGCAACGCGAAATCCATCATCCGGCGCGCGGATGCCCACGATTACCGGCTGAACGAAGTGCGCGGCAGGGAGCTGCGCGATCTGACCGTCGGTGTGATCGGCACAGGACGCATCGGCGCCGCGGTCGTGGGCAGGCTGCGCGGTTTCGGTTGCCGCATACTCGCCCACGACAATCTCCCCGAAGCCCCCGCCGAATACGTTCCTCTCGACGATTTGCTGCGGCAGAGCGACCTGGTCACGCTCCACACACCGCTCAACCCGGATACGCATCATCTGCTGAACCGGCAGCGTATCGAGCAGATGAGACAGGGCGCGCTGATCGTCAATACCGGACGAGGGGCACTCATCGACACCGAGGCCCTTGCATCGGCTCTGGAAAGCGGCAGGCTCGGCGGCGCGGCATTGGATGTCGTCGAGGGCGAGGAAGGGATTTTCTACGCCGACTACCGAACCAGGCCCATGAAAAGCAAGTCACTGCTTCGGCTGCAAGAGCTGCCGAATGTGCTCATCAGCCCGCACACCGCTTACTACACGGACCACGCCCTGCGTGACACGGTCCAAAACTCCCTCACCAACTGCCTAAAATTCGAAAGCGGGAACCGGCGTGGATAAGCTGAAGGTCGGCATCATATTCGGCGGGTGTTCCGAAGAGCACCCCATCTCCATCAAGTCCGCACAAGAGGTCGCCGGTAACCTCGACGCCGAGAAGTACGAACCGTTCTATATCGGCATCACGAAGGACGGCGCCTGGAAGCTCTGTGACGGCCCCGCCGCGGACTGGGAGAACGGAAACTGCCGTCCGGCCGCGCTGTCGCCGGACAGCACCGTGCACGGACTGCTTGTCCAGGAAGAGGGGCAGGCGCCGGGGCGGTACGAGACGATCCCCCTGGACGTCGTACTGCCCGTCCTGCACGGCAGGCGCGGCGAGGACGGTGCGACGCAGGGGCTGCTCGAGCTCTCCGGCATCCCCTATGTGGGCTGCGACGTGCAGAGTTCCGCACTGTGCATGGACAAATCCCTTGCCTACACCGTCGCCGCAAGCGCGGGAATCGCCACGCCGAATTTCTGGATCATCACGGCAGACCGGAACGTCGATCCCGGCCCGCTCACCTATCCGGTCTTCGTGAAGCCGGCGCGTTCGGGCTCTTCTTTCGGCGTCACCAAGGTGTCCCGGGCAGAAGAACTGCAGAGCGCGGTGGACATCGCACGGCAGTATGACGCGAAGGTGCTGATCGAAGAGGCCGTCGTCGGCAGCGAGATCGGCTGCGCCATCCTGGGGAACGACCTCGATCTGACGGCCGGCGAGGTGGACCGGATCGCCCTCTCCCACGGCTTCTTCCGGATCCATCAGGAGGATGCGCCGGAAACCGGTTCCGACAACTCGACGGCGATCGTTCCGGCAGACATTCTCGCCGAGTCACGCCTGCTCGTCCAGGAGACCGCCATGGCCGTATACCGCGCCTTGGGTTGCAGCGGTCTCGCACGGGTGGACCTGTTCCTCAAGGAGGACGGAGCGGTGGTCCTCAACGAGGTGAACACATTCCCCGGCATGACCTCGTACAGCCGCTATCCCCGCATGATGGCGGCCGCAGGCATACCGCTCGGCGAAGTGCTCGACCGAATCCTGTCCTTGGCCTTGACGAGGAAGAGCCGATGAAGGACGACTTCGTATTCGTGGACGAACTTGCGTCCGGAACAGCCGGAATGCGCTGGGACGCCAAGTACGCCACCTGGGACAACTTCACCGGAAAGCCGGTGGACGGATATCTGGCCAATCGGATCGTCGGCACCAGTGCGCTGTGCGAAGGACTGGAACGAGCGCGCGAGCAGGCCGAATCCCTGGGCTTCGGCCTGCTCCTCTGGGACGGTTATCGCCCGCAGCGCGCCGTCGACTGCTTCGTACGCTGGTCAAAGCAGCCGGAGGACGGCCGCACGAAGGCGCGGCACTATCCGAACATCGACCGGGTCGAGATGTTCGAGCAGGGATATGTGGCCGCCAAGTCGGGTCACAGCCGGGGCAGCACCGTTGACCTCACACTCTACGATCTGGCTTCCCATGAGATCCTCCCCATGGGCGGCGGCCATGACTTGATGGATTCCATCTCGCATCACGGAGCACAAGGGATCACGCAGGCCGAGGCGAGAAACCGCCGGCACCTCCGCACCCTCATGGAGACCTGCGGTTTCAGCGCATACGACTGCGAGTGGTGGCATTACACGCTGACCGACGAACCGTATCCGGACACGTATTTCGATTTCCCCATCGTATAGTCGAGCACGCCGGCGGGGCGGCATACCCGACGCGCTGTCGGAGCCCGGAGGCGGGTGAACTGCGCGAGGCAGTCCGGGGGTTGCTTCGGGTCGCGGTTGAACACCGATCCCTCGCCACCCTATTACGTACCGTTACTTGTCACTTCGCCGTAGCTTCGGGAGCGCAGGGCCCATCCAGGTGTTGTCCTGTCTCAATGAAGGTGTCGGATTCTCACTGCATCTCATAACGAGGTGGCGAGTTCTCGCGTACTTGGCGATTTCGGCAGGTCGTTTACCTCGTGCGGGTGATCCGGTCTCACTTCGGGCTCGTGTTCTCACAGCGCCCGTCACGGTCGTTCGCGAGTGAGTGTGGCGCGACGCAGCGGGTGGCTGATGCTGTCTGCCCGGAGGCCACCGTGCCGAAGGCCGTCTCCCCGCGCTGAGGGCTGGGGAGACGCCTTCGGCATGTCTTTCATGCCCCTGCCGGACCTGGTTGCCAAGGCGCCACCAACGGCATCGGCGACGCGGCTCCGACACGTTGGTCCGCGCTGCCGCCTTCGCCGTTGGCGGCCCCGGCTACAGCGGCGGCCGGGGGACGGTGTGAGTGGCTACGACGGTGCCGTCGGCGCGGTGGAGTTCGACCTGGATCTCCGGGCCCGCTCCTGTGGGCAGGGGGGCGAGTGCGTAGCGGGGGCCGTTGGGCCGGTCGGGGCGGGCGGCGGTGGGGGTCTCGGTGCGCGTGCCGTCCGGGGCGACGACCACGATGGCGGTGACGCCGGGGTGCACGGCGGTCATGACGACCGGGCGGCCGCCGTCGGTGAGTCGGGTGGCGAACCGTTCCCAGCGGGATGGATCGGCGAGCCAGGCGGACTCGTCGATCCGCTCGTCACAGATGTGGATCATGCCGGGCGGTGTGCCCGGCCGTGGGGTCTGCACCGTGTCGCCGTAATCGATGGTGAATGTCATCCACTGTTCGCCGACTTTGTTTTGCGCTTCGGAGATCAGTTCGACCCCGGGTCGGGGGTTCGCGTCGCAGATCCCGGGGGGACGGTTCGGCACGAGCCAGTACTGGACCCCGTCGATCTTGCCGTGTTGTATCGCGGTCGCGTCGTCGGGGAGGTGGTCGACGTACTCGGGACCGCTGTTGACGGCGGCGTAGGTGAAGGCGGCGGTCGCCAGGGCTGCGGTGCCGAGGAGGACGCCGCCGAGGGCGAGGCGGCTCCTGGGGCGACGGGCGGGGCGGGCGGTGGGCTTCGTCTCGTGGGCGACGAGGTCGCGCAGGACGAACTGGTCGGCTCCGGAACGTGTTTGGCGGCCGGGCCGGGCCGGTGGCACGTCGAACTCAGGCATGCGGGTGCTCCTTGGCGTCGGGGGAGGGGAATCCGAGGTCGGCGTCGGTGATGTGTGCGCGGAGTCGGGCGCGGGCTCGGGACAGCCGTGAACGCACGGTTCCGATGGGGACGTTCATGGCCACGGCGGCTTCGGCGTAGCTCAGCTCCGCCCAGACGCAGAGCGTGAACGCCTCCTGCTCGGTGCGGCTGAGGTGGCCGAGGGCTTCGCGTACCAGGCGCATGCGGCCCTCGTCGGCCAGTCGTTGCGCGACGAAGTCGGCGTGATCGGGCTCGCCCGCGCGTTCGGTGAGGTGGTGCAGGCGGTCCAGCGCGCGCCGGTGCCTGGCGCGGGAGCGGCGGTGTCGGTGGATGACGTTGTTGGCGACGCCGAGCAGCCAGGGCAGCAACGATCCGGAGTCGGCAACGAGCACGCGCTTGCGCAGTCGCCAGGTTTCGAGGAAGACCATCGACGTCGCGTCCTCGGCCGAGTCCCACGCGGCGGTTCGTCGGAAGCAGTGGGTCAGGACGGCGTCGGAATGTCGCCGGTACAACTGCGCGTAGGCGTCGCCGTCGCCGTCGCGGACCCGCGCCCACAACTCGGCGTCCGCGACGCTCGTGCGGAGATCGGTTGTTGTCATGCCCCTTCATGCCCGATGTGGCTATGGAGTTCCGTCGTTGATCTCCTTGGGCGTCGTGGGCGTCGCCTTCAGACCCGAATGGTCGGACGGACTGCTCGGCTGTCGGCTCGCGGAATCGCGGGCCTGATCGGGCCGCCACCCCGCCGAGTTCTCACCACTGAGCGACACCACGACCGGACGGACGTCCCGTCCACGTCACCACACCGCCTGGCAGTCATGGCCGGACGGGTTTCGGCACTACACCACCCTCGGTACCCGTGATCCGCTCTGCCGTTCCTTCTGCAAAAGCCATGTCGTTTGAGAACAGCGGACCCTGCGTTCTCAAACGACATGGCAACCGCCCGGCTCGCAGGCGTCTCAATCGCCATCTGCATTGCGACAGGACAGGTGTGGTGGCTGCTGGGTCACTTCACGCTTGCGGGCTGGGACCGGCTCGCGGCCGTGCTGCCCACACCACCCCGGCCTATTACCTGAATTGCGTGATGACCCACCAGGGCTCCGGTATGAATTGAGCCTCCGCGCCGCCTGGTCGAGCGCGGCCTCGCCGAGAATGGCCCGACCACCCGACCACGTCCAGCGTCTCGCGGATCCGCTCGACTTACAGTCCGGCTCGGGCCGGGCGGCGCCGCAGCGTGCATATGGTCAGGGCTTCTCGACAACCCTTGTGGTGTGGGTCAGGAGTGTCGCGGTGTCGCCGCGGGCGGTCAGTCGGCCGTCGGTGAGGACGTGCACGGTCTGCGTGTAGTCGGCGGCCAGGTGGTGGTCGTGGGTGACCAGGGCGAGGGCCGTGCCGCGTTCGGCGCACACGGTGCGCAGGAGGTCCATGACCGCGGTGGCTGTGTCGGGGTCGAGGGCGCTGGTGATCTCGTCGCACAGCAGGTAGTCGGGGTCGACGGCCAGGGCCCGTGCGATGGCGACGCGTTGGCGCTGGCCTCCGGACAGTTCGGCGGGGTAGCGGTCGGTGAAGGCGGTCGGTAGGCCGACCAGTTCGAGCAGTTCGACCACGCGTGCGGTGCGCGCGCCGCGGGTGAGTCGGGTGTGCAGGGCCAATGGGCGGGCGAGGGCGGCCCCGACGGTGCGGCTCGGGTTGAGGGTGGCGAGCGGGTTCTGCGGGATGAGCTGGATGCGGCGCTGCCGGTCGCGTCCGCGGCGGCGGACCGCGGGGCGCAGGGGCGCGCCGTCCAGGGTGAGCGTGCCGGAGTCGGGCACGGCGAGTCCGGCGAGCACGCGCAGCAGCGTGGTCTTCCCGGAGCCGGACGGGCCGACGATCGAAACCGTGGCGCCGGCCGGGAGCGTGAGGTCCACGCCGTCCAGTGCCAGGCGGCGACCGCGACCGGTGCCGAAGGTGACGGTGATCCGGTGGGCGGCGAGTCCGTGGTGCTCGGGCTCCACAGCGGCGACGGGTTCGACGAGCGGGCGCACATCGATGGGGCCGATTCGGGGGGCGGTGCGCTTGCCGAGTGGCTTCCCGTCCGTCGGTATCCGCGCCGGCTTCGGGTCGGCGGGCGGCTGCACGGGCGTGCCGGGAGTGGCGAGGGCGATGGTGTCGTCGGCGCATGCCCCGACCAGTTCCGGGTCGTGGCAGGCCATCAGCACGGCGAGTCCGCGGGTGTCCGCGAGGTGACGCAGGAGGTGGGCGATCTCGTCGCGTAGTGCCGGGTCGAGTCCGGCGGTGGGTTCGTCGAGCAGCAGGAGCCGGGGGTTGCGGGCCAGGGCGCGGGCGAGGGCGACACGGCGCTGCTGGCCTCCGGACAGGGCGCCGGGGCGGCGGTCGGGCAGGCCGTCGCCGAGGGGCAGTCGGCATTCGGCGAGGAGGGCTTCGACGCCCTGTCGGGTCCGGTCCCGGGCGGTCTCGGCGACGATGCGGCGCACGCTCATGCGAGGGTTGAGCGCGGAACCGGGATCCTGGCCGACGTAGGCGAGTTCGGTGCGGCGCAGCCGGTTCAGTGTGGCGCGGTCCAGTCGCAGCACGTCGTGGCCGAGGACGCGCGCGGTGCCGTCGGTGGTGGCGCCGGGCGGCAGGTGGCCGAGCAGGGCTTTGAGGAGTGTGGTCTTTCCGGAGCCGGACGCGCCGGTGAGCGCGGTGATGCGCCCTGCGTGCACGGTGGCGTGGGCCGGGTGCAGCAGGTGGGTGCCGCCGGGGAGGCGGACGCCGAGCCCGGCGATGTCGGCGACCACCGTGTGGGGGACATCGTCGTACGCGTCGCAACCGGCACCGTCGGCGGTGTCCGCGTGCGTGTCGTGGCGTGCGCCGTCGTCGGGTCCGGGTTCGGTACGGGTGGGGGTGCGCGGGCTCATGCCGAAGTCACCGCCTGGGTGCGGGGGGCCAGTGCCGAGGTGGCGAGGTTGACGGTGATCGCGAGGAGGGCGACGGCGGCGCTGGGGGCCAGGACGGCCCACGGGTTGAGCAGGATGCCGGGGGCGTTCTCGCGGATCATCAGCGCCCAGTCGGCTTCGGGTGGTTGCGGGCCGATCTGGAGGAACGCTGCCGTGGAGATGATGTAGACGGCTTCCACGAAGCGCAGTCCGAACAGGGCCGTAACGGTGCCGCGGAGGTTGGGCAGGAGTTCGCGGACGGTGATGGAGAGGCTGGACTCGCCGCGCATCAGGGCGGCTTCGACGTACCCGGCGGCGGCGAGTGGCGCGGCTGCCGCGGCGACCACGCGTACGGCGAAGGGGGTGCCCAGGACGACGGCGGCGGTGATTACGGCCCAGCGTCCGCCGTCCGGCCAGGCCAGCGCGACGAGCATGATGCCCAGCACGGACGGCAGGAGGATGGCCACGTCGGCGGCCCGTTCGAGGATGCGGCCCGCGCGTGGGCGCAGCACCGCGAGGCAGCCGAGCAGGGCCGCGGTCGCGGTGACGGCGGCGCCGATGAGGAAGGCGCAGCCGATCAACTCGCCTCCGCCGTGCAGGAGTCGGGACCACACGTCGCGGCCGAGTTGGTCGCCGCCGAGGAGGGCGCCGTCACCGGCCGCCGCGTACGTGGCGGTCACCGGGGCGTCGATGGTGTGCGGTGCGAGCCAGGGTCCGGCGAGGGCCGCGGCAAGGAAGAGGGCGGCCGGGACGAGGAGGGGCAGCGCGCGGCGTGCGGCCCGGCGCCGGCCGGGGCGGGTGGGCGCGGCCGCGCCGTTGTCGGTCGAGGTGGCGGTGGTGGTCATCGGCCGGCTCCCGCGGTCTTGGCGCGCACGAGGTCGGCGGCGAGCAGGACGAGGGTGATCGCGGCGCCCGCGAGGGCGACGGAGCCGGCGATCAGGGTGGTGTCGCGGCCGGCGACCGCGCCGGCCAGGACGGTGCCCATGCCGGGGTGGTTGAAGAGGGTCTCGACGACTACGGCGCCGCCGAGGAGCATGCCGGTCGAGGTGGCGATGCCGGTGGCGATGACGGGGAGCGCGCCGGGGAGCGCGTGGCGCAGCAGGACGCGGGTGGTGGACAGGCCGTCCAGGCGGGCGGCTTCGACGTGGGGCGCGTCGGCCTGGTCGGTGAGGGCGGCGCGGACGATGCGGGTGTTCCAGCCGGTCTGTGGGATGGCGAGGGCGAGTACCGGCATGATCATCATGGTCCATTCGGCGGGTTTGCCGGACGCGTCGGCGACGGTGACCGCGGGCAACCAACCCGTCCACAGGGACAGGACCAGGACCAGGCCGGTCGCCAGGACGAAGTCGGGGATCGCGAACGCGGTCGTGGCGGTGTGGCCGATCACGCGGTCGGTGCGCCTGCCGGGACGCGCGGCCGCCAGGCAGCCCAGTGCCAGGGAAGCGGCGACCGTGAGGACGAACGCCGCGCCCGCCAGGGCCAGCGTGTTGGGGAACGGGTCGCGCAGCAGGTCGGCGACCTTCTCGCCGCGCGCGGAGGTGCCCAGGTCGCCGGTGGGCAGTGCGGTCATCCAGTCGGTGAAGCGCTCCCACAACGGCCGGTCCAGGCCGAGGTGTTCGCGCCGGGCCGCGATCGCGGCGGCGCTGTCGCCGCGGTCGGCCGTGGCGGTGGCCGCGTCGCCGGGGAGGATCTCGACGGCGGTGAACACGACGGCCAACAGCGCGGCCAGCACCAGGGTGCGGCGCAGCAGGACGGCGCCGGCGCGCAGCGCGGCTCGCCCGGCCCGGTGCGCCGAGTGGGCGCGCGCCGGGCCGGGCGGGCTCGCGGTGGCCGGGTCGGTGGACCCGGCCGCCGCCGCGCCCGGGGTCAGCGCAGCCACGTGCTCTGGAGCTGGACGCGGCCGTATCCGGCCAGGGTGGGCAGGCCCTGGACCTTGGCGGTGGCGACGTCGATGCCGTCGGCCATGCCCCACAGCAGGTAGCCGGAGCGCTCGTGCTGGATCTTCTGGACCTCGACGAGGGCGGCGGCGCGGCCGGCCTCGTCGGCGGCGCCGACCGCCCGGCGGTAGGCGTCGTCGAACGCCGGGTCGGCGAACCGGGCCTCGTTCTGGCCGGCGTCGCCGACCATGAGCTTGGAGCCGAGGAAGAGCACCGAGTCGTTGGTGCCCCAGTACGTCGTGTAGAGGGTTCCCTTCTGCCAGGTTTCGTCCCAGAACTTGCCGGACTCCTGTTTGACCACGTTGATCCTGATGCCGGCTTCGCGGGCGTGGTTGGCGAACAGCGTGGCGGACTCGGCGAGTCCGGCGATGTCCTCGGTGGTGATCAGGTCGTACGTCTTGCCGAGGTCGAAGTTCGCCTCGGTGAGAAGTTGCCCGGCGCGGGCCAGGTTGCGAACGCGCTGGGGGATGTCGCGGGCGTAGCGCGGGTCGCCGGTGCCCATGATGTCGTTGGCGACGGTGCCGTAGCCGGACAGGACCTGCTTGACCATGGCGTCGCGGTCGACGACCAGCCGCAGCGCCTCGCGCACGCGTGGGTCGGCGAACGGGCCGTCCTTGGCGCGCATGACGATCGGCATCGCCATGTCGTCGGCGCGGCGCACGACCCGCAGGTCCTTGCGGGTCTCGGCGGTGCGCGCGGCCACCGGGCCGACGTTGGAGGCGAGGTCGATCTGGCCGGCGAGGATCGCGTTGGACATGGCCTGCGCGGTCTCGAACATGGTGATCTCGACGGCGTCGAGGAGGACTTCGCCGCCGTACCACTTCTCGTTGCGGACCAGCCGGGCGTTGCCGTTGCGGTACCAGTCGAGTTTGAACGGGCCGGTGCCCGGCGCCTTGTCCAGCGCGTTGTCGGGGGTGTCCTTCTTGAGGACGAAGCTGCTCAGCCGGGTCAGCAGCGGCAGTTCGGCGTTGGGGTAGTCGGACACCAGGACCACCGTGCCGTCACCGTCGGCGGTGATGTTGTCCGCCTGGACGCCGGGCAGGCGCGAGGCACCCGACTTGGTGTTGCGCAGGCGGCGCAGCGACCAGACGACGTCGGCCGCGGTGACCGGGCCGCCGTCGTGGAAGAGCGCGCCGGGGGCGATCTTGAAGCGCCAGGTCCTCAGGTCGGGGCCGGCCTCCCACGACGCGGCCAGGCGCGGCGCGGTGTTGGGCTTGCCGGCGGGCACCGTCAGCGTGTCGAACACGAGCGACAGGACCAGGTAGTCGCTCTCGTTGCTCTGCGTGCCGTGCGGATCGCGGGTGATCGCCCCGGCCCGGCCCAGCGCGCCGACGCGGAGCGTGCCGCCCCTCTTCGGTGAACCGCCCGTGCTCTGCGGTGCCGGGGCGCCACCGCCCCGGGACGAGCATCCGACCAGGGTCGCCGCCCCCAGTCCCCCACCGGCTATCAGCAGTTGGCGCCTGTTCACGTACACGGTGCGTCCTCGTTCTCGATCCAGAGCACAGTTGGATTAGGTGTGCCTATCCTAATTTGAGCCGCTGTGCAAGAGCGCCGACGATAACGCATCGTGTTCCGGACCGCGCGCCCGACCGGGCCCGGGTGGCGTGGAACTCGGCTGCTACGGTGCCCTGCCCGATCCCAAGGAGCCGCTGCGCACGATGTCCACGACCTTCATCCGCGACGGCCGCGCCCTGGCCGTACTCGCGGTCCCGCTGATCCTCACCCAGCTCGCCCAGGTCGCGCTGACGACCACCGATACCGTGATGATGGGCCTGCTCGGCACCGAGGAACTCGCCGCGGGCGGGCTGGCGATCGTCGTATTCAATCAAGTGCGCACCATGGGCGTGGGCCTGGTGACCTCCGTCGGCAACCAGGTCGCCGCAGCCGCCGCGCGGGCCGAGCGCGCCGCCGAGGCGACAGCGAAAAGCGCGGACACCGCCAAGGCCGAACCCGGACCGGCGGACGCCGCGCGCGAGGAGGTGCGCGGCGTCGTCCGCGCCGCCATGGCGGTCGCCACCGGTGCCGGCCTCGTGGGCGCGGTGCTCATGCTCGCGGTCGGTCAGGCGCTCCCGCTGCTCGGCCAGGACCACGACGTCGCCCGCCGCGCGCAGCACATGCTCGCCGCCCTCGCCCCCGGCCTGCTGCCGTGCCTGTGGTTCCAGGCGGTGCGCCAGTTCACCGTGGGCATGCGCCGCCCCCAGGCGCTCCTGCGGATCACGGTCGCCTCCGTCGCCGTGAACGCGGGACTGAACTGGGCCCTCGTCCACGGCACATGGATCCTGCCGGAGGCTGGGCTCGTCGGGATCGGCGCCGCGACGTCGGGGGTCTACCTGCTGACGTTCCTCGCGCTGTACGCCGCCGTCCGCCGCGACCGCGAACTCGCGCCGCTGCTGGCCCTGAACCCCACCAAGGCGGACCGTGCCGCCGTGCGGCGCCTGGTCGGACTGGGGGTGCCGATCGCCGCGACGTACGGCTCCGAGGCGGGGTTCTTCTTCTTCACCGCGCTGATGGCCGGATCGTTCGGGCCCGCCGCCCTCGCCGCCCACACCGCGGTCAACCAACTCGTGTACATCGTCTTCCAGATCGCCGTCGGACTCTCCCACGCCGCGTCCATCAACGTCAGCCGCGAGATCGCCCTCGGCGACCACGCCCGCGCCCGCCGCCTGATGCGCACCACGCTCGGCTGCGCCGCCTGTGTCATGGCAGCCGTGGGTGCCGTGTACCTGGCGGTGCCACACCTGGTCCTCGCCCCGTTCCTGGACTCCACCTCCGGTGACGCCCGCACGATCGCCACCCGTCTGCTGGTCGTCGCCACCGTCCTGCAGTTCTTCGACTGCGCGCAGAACATCGGCGTCGGACTCCTGCGCGGCCTCGACGACACCCGAACCGGCTTCCGCGTCACACTCGTCGGCTACTGGGCGATCGGCCTGCCCGCCTCGTGCCTGTTCGCGTTCGGGTTCGGCGGGGACACCCTCGGCCTGTGGCTCGGCCTGCTCGCCGGACTCGCCGCCACCGCCGCGCTGCTCCTGCGCGCCTTCACCGCCGCCCTCGACCGCCGAGCCGCCGGAGCGGCCGTCGCCGCTGCGTAGCCGCGGTCCGTGTGGACGGCCACGGTGCCCGATCGGGCGTGGGCGGGAGTCGGGCGACGCCCGGTCGGGCTCCTGCGGCCGAGGGGCGCCCGGGTGCGGGTTTCCCGGGGCCCGGAGATCGAGCTACCCGCCGGTCAGCCTCGGACCGCCGGAGCTCAGGTCTACGTGCAGACGCCCGTGCAGCTCGCGAAAACGAGAGACCGGCGACCACTCGATCAGATATGCACGCGCGCAGTGCACCGGGCATCGCTCCGAGCGTCACGCCCGAGGTGCTGCCGACGGCCGAGTTGACATCCGCCGGGCCGAACAACGGCAGGTGGACCGCTTCGCGCTGCGCCTTCGACAGGTGGTCCGGGTCGGACCCCAGCCGCGTACGCAGCCCGGCGATGACGTCGGTCAACGGCGGCGTCCGGCCGGCGACGTCGATACTCACGTGCAGATGCGGTCGCGCAAAGAAGTCGTACGAGACCACATACGCCAGATCGACCAGGCAGTCGAGTTGCTGGTAGAAGTACAGCGCCGCAACCTGTTTCGACATGGCAACGGTTCTGTTGAACGAGGCGGCGTCCTTGATGTCGCTCATGTGGCAACTTCCGGCGCGTCAGCGCGAGACCCCCGGTGCCCCGAGCGCCCCGCCCACTCCGGATTCCCGGCGCTTCACCCGGATGGCCACGACGTGGAATATCCGCGTCGACCGCGGGCGTCAGCGGTGGAGCACGAGGCAGTCGTCGGGTTCCGGGCTCACCTCGGTGCCGAACGGGCGGCCGGCTCGGGTCAGCGTTGCCGCCAGCCACTCGACATCGGCACGTGGGGCGTGACGGAGACGCATCTTGACGGCCCGCAGCGGCACCATGCGCAGACCGGCCAGCTCTCCCGTGTCGCGCGCCACGGTGGCGAAGTACAGGAGTCGCAGGTCGTCGCGGTAGAACTCGTAGCCGCGAATGCCCTCGTAGTCGTCGACGCAGTCGCCGCAGCCGTACAAGATCAGCTTGTTCCGGTGCACGTCAATCGCCCGCGGGTGGTGCGAGGAGTGGCCGTGCACGACGTCGACGCCGCCGTCGATCAGGCGACGCGCGTATCGGGTCTGCGACGGCTCGATGTCGTAGCCCCAATTCGAGCCCCAGTGGACGGACACGACCACGATGTCCCCCGGGAGTCTCACCCGACCCACCCGTTCGAGGAGTTGCGTGGCAGCCCGCTCCGACGCGTGGTGGGTGAAGTCGACGCCGGCGCGGTTCTCGGTCGCGGCCCAATCGGGCGGCACCCCGCTGGACGGCATCCCCTGGGAGAAGACCACCACCCGCCCGCCTTCCCCGACGGGCACCACCGCGGGACGCCGAGCCTCCTCGATGTCGCCGCCCGCGCCGGCGGTGCGCAGCCCGGCCCCGTGTAGCGCGTCGAGGGTCTGCGCCAGGCCCGCCCGGCCGAAGTCGAGGATGTGGTTGTTGGCCAGGGCGCAGACATCCGGCCGGACCGCCTTGAGGCACGGGATATTGTCGGGGTGCATCCGGTAGTGCACGGGCTTGAACGGCTCGAAGTCGTCGCTGGTGGTGATGCCGGTCTCCAGATTCACGATCCGGACGTCGGGTGCCTCGGCGTCGAGGACGTCCAGCGCGTCGCCCCAGGGCCAGCGGAATCCCACCGGTCGGGGAATCGGTCCGTTGGCCGCCTCCGCCAGTCGGACGTAGTCGCCCGCGTCGCCGACGAAGTCCTCGCGCAGCGACGGATCACCCGGGTACGGAAGAATCCGGTCGATGCCGCGGCCCAGCATCACGTCTCCGCACAGACACAGCGTCACGTGGCGATTCGACATACTTCCAGGGTTCCACCACCGGGCACGGTGTCGCACCGGGTGATCGAGACGACGTATGACACCAATCGGATCGCAAGCCCGGAGTTCGACGGGTTTTTCGTCGACGACCGGGCGCCCACACCGCCGAGTGGCGCCGATCCGCGCGGGGTCGGGGGCGGGACTCGCCGGGGGCCCTTGGGTGAGGCGGTGACAGACAGGTGGGCGAGGGGAGACGTCGGGTTACCTGCGGAGTGCGGTGTGGGAGGAGGTGCGAGACGCCCCATCGGTGGGCGATCGTGCCGACGGGGTCGGCAGAGGCGAGGATGTCCTCGCGAATCCGGTCGACCCGCAGGCTGCGGACGTAGGACATGGGCGAAAGGCCGAGCCGGTCCCGGAACGCGGAGCCGTCGGGATGGCCGCGGAGGTCGTCGACGGTGCGGCCCGCCGTCTTCCCGGGCACCACGTGGTCGATGCGGTGCTTCTCGGATTCGGGAGGCTATCGGGGCGCGTGGGCGCCGGTCATGTGGGCGGCGAGGTCCTCGGGGCTCACGAACGACGGCGGTGGTGGCGGGCCCCAGGAGAACAGGCCCTTGGCGCCTTCGAGTTCCTCCGGCGTCCAGAGCCCGCCCTCGGGAATGCAGTCCATGTCGGAGTAGTACTCGCTGAAGTTGCCCGCCGGGTCCTTGAGGTACCAGAAGAAGTTGGATCCCGCGTAGTGCCGTCCCGGACCCCACACGTGGCGCTCGGGATGGCCTTCCAGCATGGTGTGGGCGCCGCGGCCGATGTCGTCGATGTCGTCGACCTGCCAGGCGGTGTGATGCAGGAAGCTCACCGGGGAGCGCAGCACGAGGATGTTGTGGTGGTCCTCCGAACAGCGCAGGAAGGTGCCTTCTCCTTTGATGTGGTCACTGACCCGGAATCCGAGTCCCTGCACCAGGAACCGCGTCGTGCGTTCGTGGTCGGTGGACCCGACCACCGCGTGTCCGAGCCTGCGCGGCCGCACGGGGTCGGTGCGCAGCACGCCGGGTGCCCGGCCTCCGGTCCGCTCCGCCCGGCCGGGCCCGTTGTACGGAGTCGGCGTGGCGGACGGCTGTCGCAGACGAGGGACGACGGCCAGGGTCGCCCGCATTCCGGTGGCATCGTCGACAGCGAGGAGCCGGTCGCCGTCGCGTCCACAGGCAATGTCCAGCGAGTGCAGGGCCCGCGCCGCACGGTCCAGATCGTCGGGGTCGTCCACCCCGATGACCACATCCAACAGCGCGCGGAACGGGGCACTCACGATGCGGAGTTGCCGACCTCCGTGCTGCGTCGAGAACCATCCCTCGCCCTCGGGACACAGTCCGAAATCCGTGTAGTAGGCCGCGGTCTCCTCGACATTGGGTACGCCCATCACGATCGACTGCAGACGGTGCAGCGCCATTGCCCACCTCATGTGTTGTGGAGTCTTGCCGGTGTTGTGAAGTCTTCGCCGCGCGTCCTGGTTTGCGCCGGGACGTCCTGAACGGGATGGTGGCTTGGGACAGGCGGCGACGAAGCGCTGTCGCAGTTCCCCGATACCCGTAACGGAACTGACGAGTACATCTCCGTGCGCCGGCCGACGCTGGGGGCTGCGCCCCATGCCAAGCCCCGCAGGCGTTCCGGTGAAGACGAGGTCGCCCGGGCAGCAGCGGCGGGGGCCGTGCTCGGGCGGGTGAGGATCCGCCAGGCGGCGGCCGGTGTTCTCCCAGCCGCGGTAGGGCTCGACCGCAGCGTCCACCAGTTGTCTCGCGGCGGATCCCACCCGCGTCTCCGACGACGCCGAGCACGCCGACCCGGCGGCATGACCGCGCTGCCCGGCACGGCTGAAGATCCGGCCCTCCGGCCTGCGGCCCTCTCGCGCCTGCCGATCAAACGCCTCGCCGATCGCTCATCAACGTGACGAATCGACCAAAGGTCTCGTCCCCGGCGCGAATGTCGCCGAGTTCCGCGCACAGCACGGGGAACTCGGCCCACGCCTCGCCCTCGACGGCCCACCGCGCAAAGCTGCTCCGCCCGTCGTGGATGCGCGCCTCGTCAACCCACCGGTCGAGGCCGTCGCCCATCGAGTAGACGAAGAAGTGCGCGTCCTCCATGGCCGGTGCCAGGAGGTCGATGAGCTGGTGAAGGTTGCGTATGTCGATGTAGCAGATGTCCGACAGCATCTCCAGGCAGAGGTAGTCGGCCTCCGGCGGGCCCAGGTCGAAGTCCCATCCTCCCCCATGAGCCTTCTGGTCGAGCAGATGGGCGGGCCAGGTCTGCCCGGGCATCTCGGCAGCCACCAGTGCCAGTGTTTCCTCGACCAAGGGCCGCCATCCCGAACGTACCCGAGCAAACGTCCTGGATGGGTCGGGCCACGGCGACACTTGAGGAAAACGCAACCGGAACCGCCCGTACCAACGATCATCGCGCCTGGTGACAAACGTCCCGGACAGCTCGACCGGATGAGGCTCTCTCACGGACCGAGCATACGAAACACCGCCGTCGGAGTCGGACCCCGAAGCCCCGCGTCCCGTCGGCAAGCCCTTCCAAGCCTGCATGCCAGGCTCAAGCACAAGGCTTTCATCGAGCCTCCGTTCCCCGTTCCGCCCCGCAGGTGGGATGAATCGGGCCGGGACGTCGGCACCACCGACGACGGAGCACAGAGGTGGGCGAGCACGAGCACGACGAGCCGCGAGCATGGCGGGCCGGACCGGCGGTGTCCGCCGGGCACTTCGTGACGTTCGATCACAAGGCGAGCGGGGCGGGTGTCCTCCGGGGCCTCGCCGGCGGGTGACGAATGCGTTACCCGCGCAGGTCACCCGCCGGGTCCGGGCTTTACTCACGCAGCACGGCCCCGGCGGCGCAATACGCGAAACGGCGCCGCCCCCGAGGATGGGGCGGCGCCGTCGATCATCGAAGATCGGTGAGGGTGGCCGCCTCACGGCGGAAGGCACACCGTGGCTCCAGCCGAGCGGTATTCCACGGAGGCGATGGTCGGGCCCGGGGGCACCCTCACCGACCATCACCACAACCGCGGTCACCGGTCCGGCATTCCCCCGCCCGGTCGACGACGGCCGAGGCTGAGGCGTGGCACGTCGCGTTGTCGCTGCTGCCGGACGTCGCCGGTACGGTGCGCGAACTCCTCGACACGGCACGATCGATGGTGGTGGAGTCGGGTGATGAACCCGTACATGTTCTTCCTCGACCAGGCGCCTGCCGACCTCCACGTGCGGATCTGGCAGCGGCTCGACCGTCGGCGGCAGGTGGCGTGCCTGGAGGCCGGCACGCCTCCGGGAAACGGGATCATCGCGTACGTGGTGGCCACGGCGCCTCGCCGGAGCGCGCGGCGTTGGCCGGGAATCCGCACGCCCGGCCCGAGTTGCTCATGGACCTCGCCGAAGGAGCCGACCGCGCGGTGGCGGACCGGCTGTTTCACAATCCGAGTGCACCGCGCGAGGCCATGCTGCCGGTGCTGGGGCCGGCATCGGCCGACGGGCTGTTGCCGGCGGGGCGGACGCGACGACTCGGGACGCCCGAGCTGGGGCGGATCTCCGTCGCGGTGGAAAGCGACGATCCGGAGCTGGTCGCCCTGGGCTTGGCGATGCCCGTCGGTGCAGGGCGAGGCTTGCGGTGTTCTCGGGGAAGATACCGGATTGCACCGTCCAGATCCCGGCGGCCTCGGTGGAGGCCAACAGGGCGCGCAGCAGCGCGAGTCCCACACCGAGGCCCCGTGCCCGGGGGTGGACGTAGACGGAGTGCTCGACCACTCCGGCGTACGCGCAGCGGTCGGACACGGGCACGACGGCGGCCCAACCGAGTACACGATCGTCCCGGTCGAGGGCGACCAGGCGGTGCTCGCGCAGCCTGGTCGCGTCGAATCCCTGCCAGTCTGGGGCGGTGGTCTCGAAGGTGGCGTTGCCCTCGTCGATGCCGAGCCGATGGATCGCCAGGACCTGGTCGGCGTGCTCGGGCCGCATCGCCGTGACGTGCCCGCCCGTTGCCGCGGCTGTCATGCCGCCTCGATGCCCAGGTCGGCGAGCAGGCCGCGGACGCGCCGCTCGATGTCGTCCCGGATCGGCCGCACGGCCCCGACGCCCTGCCCGGCCGGGTCGTCCAGCTTCCAGTCGAGGTAGCGCTTGCCGGGAAAGATCGGGCAGGTGTCGCCGCAGCCCATGGTGATCACCACGTCCGACGCCCGCACGGCCTCCGTCGTCAGCACCTTCGGTGTCTCGGCGGACATGTCGACGCCGACCTCCGCCATCGCCCGCACCGCGGCCGGGTTCACGGCGTCGGCCGGCGCGGATCCGGCGGAGCGGACCTCGACCCTGCCGTCGGCGAGGTGGGTGAGCCAGGCGGCGGCCATCTGCGAGCGGCCGGCGTTGTGGACGCACACGAACAACACGGATGGCGTGGGGCGTTCAGACACGGGCGGGGCCTTCCGGGGCGACGACCGCGGCGGACGTCGGGGTGGACGCGGGAAAGAAGCGGCGGGCGGCCAGGGCGACATACACGAGGCCGATGAGGACGGGCACCTCGATGAGCGGGCCGACGACTCCCGCGAGGGCCTGCCCGGAGGCGGCGCCGAAGGTGGCGATGGCGACCGCGATGGCGAGTTCGAAGTTGTTGCCCGCGGCGGTGAACGCCAGCGTCGTCGCCCTCGGGTAGTCGAGCCCCACCGCGCGGCCGACGGCCATGGACCCGCCCCACATCAGCGCGAAGTACGCGAGCAGGGGCAGCGCGATCCGGGCGACGTCGAGCGGCTGGGAGGTGACGGCGGCGCCTTGGAGGGCGAAGAGCACGACGATGGTGAACAGCAGCCCGTACAGCGCGAACGGGCCGATCCTCGGGATCAGTCTCGTCTCGTACCAGGTGCGGCCCCGGGCCTTCTCGCCGAGTCGGCGGGTGAGGAACCCGGCGAGCAGTGGAATGCCGAGGAAGATCAGGACGGAGCGGGCGATCTCCCACACCGACACCTCCAGGGCGGTGCGCTCCAGGCCGAGCCATCCGGGCAGGACGTCCAGGTAGAACCAGCCGAGCGCGGAGAACGCGATCACCTGGAACACCGAGTTGAGCGCGACCAGGACGGCGGCGGCCTCGCGGTCGCCGCAGGCGAGGTCGTTCCAGATGATCACCATCGCGATGCAGCGGGCCAGGCCCACGACGATCAGGCCCGCGCGGTACTCGGGCAGGTCGGGCAGCATCAGCCACGCGAGCGCGAACATCAGCGCCGGACCCACGACCCAGTTCAGGATCAGGGACGGCACCAGCAGCCGCCGATCGCGGGTGACGGTGTCCAGGCGGTCCCAGCGAACCTTGGCCGACACCGGATATATCATCACCAGCAGACCCAGCGCGATCGGCAACGAGACCCCGGTGACCGTCACCTTCGCGAGCGCGTCACCCAGGCCCGGGACGAGCCGGCCCAACCCCAGGCCGGCGGCCGTCGCGAGCAGGATCCACACCGCGAGAAAACGGTCCGGGAACGACAGGCGTCCCACCACCGGCCCCGCCGGCACCCCGGCCGGGGCGCTCACGCGCCGACCGAGGTGGACTCGGGTTCGGGGAGCGGTTCGCCGGCACGGCGGCTGAGGATCGCGGCGAGGCGATCGGTCATGGCCGGCAGGAGCCGGTAGTACACCCACGTCCCACGACGCTCGGAGTCGATCAGCCCCGCCTGCCTCAGCAGCTTGAGGTGATGGGAGATGGTCGGCTGGGACAGGTCGAAGGCGGGGGTGAGGTCGCACACGCAGATCTCCCCGCCCGCGCGGGAGGCGATCATCGACAGCAGCCGCAGCCGCACCGGGTCGCCCAACGCCTTGAACACCCGCGCCAGGTCGGTCGCCTGGTCCTCGTCCAGCGCGGCGGTCAGCAGCGTGGGGCAACATCCGTCGGTGTCCTGGCCGAGCATCACGAGTTCCTGTTTCGACATTCCTCTATGTTGACGTTCTTCGATACAACGCGCAAGTTTGTATCGGCCGACATCGATACAACTCGCTCGGGTCGCGGCGACGGTGGTGTCCGGCAACTCGGCGATGCTCTCCCGGTGAATCGGGCGATCAGGCGGATCGCGACGATCCAGGTGTCGGGGTCGGTCTCCAGTGGCGCGTGGAGCAGCGCGCCGGCGTCCGGGCACGGGGTGGATCCGTCCCGGCGGTCGTGGCGGTCGTGGCGGCCGGGGCCGGCCGGGGCTTCGCGCAGCGACAGCGCGCGAGCAGCCGGGCGAGCGTGGCGTAGCAGGTCGTGCGGCGACAGCGCACCGCGTTCCGGGGCGGCGTCCGGCCCAAGGGTGCTTTCGTCGTCCACGGGCAGACCCTTGCGCGACATGGAGACGAGCAGTTCCTCCGGACATTCGGGAGGCTTGGCCAGGGCGCCGCGCAGGGCGCGCGGCAACGGGTCGTCACGATCCGAGCGGACGATCTCCGTCCACGGGAACACGCCGGCCCCGGCGGCGATTCGCTCCACCTACCACGGCTGGCGCTCGGGGGTGAGCCGGCGCGGGGCCGCGATCATGTACGCGGGCTCCGCCGACTCCGCCGGCCGGGCCCGGAGGCCGTCCAAGCCATCCGGGCCGTCGGCCCCCGCCTGTCGAGCAGTGGCGCGGAACAGCAGCCCGGCGGCGCCGCTTGAGGTCGCGGTGCACCACGCCCGCGCCGTGGGCGGCCGCCGGGTCGGTGGTGATGGCCCGCCACGGCGTTCCGGTCCCGCGCCTGGACGGCCGGACGTTCCCGGCGGGGACAACACCCCGCAGGCCGGACGCCCCATCGCTCCCACCCGGGCAGCCGCGAAACGTTCTCGTCCGAACCACACTCGCGACCCCTGGAACTCGGCGCCCTACGCACCCCCTTGGCCACACGCTTTCATCGGGAACGGCCTATGCATCCGCCTGCTTGGCGGCCTGTTCGACGCGGTCGCGGTAGGCGGCCCACCACGCCTGGTCGGTGGACGCCAGGTTGTCCTTGCCGGGGATCAGGCCCGCGGCTCCGTCGGTGAGTTCGCGGAGGATGTCGGCATGTCCCGCGTGCCGCTGCGTATCGGCGATCACCCGGACCGCGATGTGATGCAGCGTCACCTCGGCGCGTTCGGCCGGCCACCAGGGCACGCGACCCCGGGCATCCAGGGGGAGTTCGGTGATCGTCGCGTCGGAATGGCGCCACGCCCGCCGGTACAGGCCGACGATGTCCTCGCGCGACTCGTCGGCGGACGCCCACATGTCGGCGTTGAGTTCGGCGTCCGGCGCCATCCACGCGGGCACCTGCTCTTCGAACGGTCGCCCGAAGGTGTCGCCGAAGTAGCCGATCTCCACGGCCGCGACGTGCTTGACCAGCCCGAGCAGGTTCGTCCCCGTCGGCGTACGGGGACGGCGGATGTCGTACTCCGACAGCCCATCGAGCTTCCACACCAGCGCATCGCGCGCTTCCTGCAGGTACCTCAGAAGGTCGGTTCTCATCTCGACATCGCTCATGGTCGCAGTCTCCCATCACGCGCACCGTCCCGCTTCCGACACAGGACCGGGCGTTGTTGAAACCAGCCCACCGATCACGGGTCGGAGCGCCGCCGAGTGCTCGATTCCCGATTCGAGGAGCCGCGCGGCAGGCACGGGAACAGGAAGGAGGCGGATGGGAGTTCGGCCGAAGGATGGCCGAGCGAGAGTTGAAGTCACCCCGTACCGAATCAACGCGTTTTGTCCCGTGGGCAGTTGATCCGCTGTCAGAATTGCCGGGTGCCGTCGCCCGCCGCGACCTTGTTCCGTCGTGGCGTCGAGCGCGGCGGGGGATTGGGGGGTGCGGCAATGACCGAGCACACGATCGGTGGGGCAGGCGATACTCCGCCCGAGCGGCCCGCGAACGAGGCCGAACTGAAGCCCGCACTGCACTCGGTGCTGCGGGGCCAGGCGAACAGCGCGATGCAGAAGTGGAAGGACAGCGCCAACCAGCAGATCGACGCGCAGCTCGCGCACATCGCCGACCCGGTGCGACGGGCGCTGTGGAAGGCTCAGATGGTCGCGCTCATCGACCACTTGGCGCTGGGGATGTTCGAGGACCTGAAGGTCCACTTCGACGATTCCGTCGAGGACGCCCTCACGGAGCTGCTGTCGGTCCAGCACGACGACATCATGAGCGCCGACGTGACCGGCGCACGGCTCAGGACCGCCACCAAGGACCGGCTCGGAGCGTTCACCTCGCCCACCAAGCTGATGAACGACCTCCTGGCCGCGCTGCCCGGCGCGAACGCCAAGCTGGCGGCGTTCGCCCAGCGCTCGAGCATCGTCGAACTACACCGTACGACCGCACTGGCCTCGTACACCGCGGCGTTCGACGAACTCAGCGCGACCGTTGCCGATGCGGACGCCGCTGTGCTCAGCATCGACTCGTTCCAACTCACCATGATCCTCGAACCGCTCACCGCTCCGCTGGTCAAGCACCGCAACATCGCCGTGCCCCTGCTCCAGATCACCACGGTGCAACTCGGACAGCAGATCGACGTCCAACTCGGCACGTCCTACACGCTCTCCGAGGACCAGCAGAAGCAGCAGATCACCAACCTTTGCGCCGCGCCGATCAGCGCGGTCGTCACGGCGAACCTGAACCTGTGCGGCAGCGTGAGCCTGGTCCGTCCCGAGGTCGTCGACCGGTTCACGTGCCTGTCCGGGATGGGGTCACCCGCGCTGAAGGCGTGCACGTCGATGGTCGCGTTCTATGGCAAGCCGTGGCTGGTGTGCATCGCGGGGCTGGAGCCGGAGGAGATCGCGCAGGTCCTCGTGCACTGCCGGAACGAGACGATCCTCGCCGCGCTCAAGAAGCGAATGCCGGCGAAGTCGACCACGCTCGAACTGTCCAAGGCGGTCAACGTGCTCGCCTGGCGCGGCGTCGAGTGGGATTTCGTGTGCGCCACGATCCACAAGCTCGGCTACGTGGAGATCCAGTGTCCCGGCGGGGTCACCACGCTGACCTGGATCCCCATCCACGAGTCCTGGGTTCCGCGGGCCTTCTGCACGGCGAGCATGGAGACCGACCTGGCCTGCCTGAAGCACATGAAAGAGGAGACCGGGAAGACGCCCTCGGGCGTCAAGCTCACGAGGTACTTCGCCGAACTGGTGGCCGCCTGCGTCGAGGCCTGCGCGCAGTGGCGCCACGCGGGGCGCCCGGCGGACTTCAAGGTGGTGGTGCAGCCGGAGCAGGGGGTGGCCGTCTGGACCATCCGCGTCCGCAACCTGTACGGGAAACCCCAGGTGTTCCACGTCGACAGCGGGTATGCGAAATCCCCGTGGGTGAAGCACCCGAACTGATCGGTCCCCGAGGGCCGGTGCGAACGCCACACGGTGATTCGCACCGGCCTTCGGCGGAACCGCGCCACGGCCGTCGGCGGAGGCGGCGACGTGGCGGCGCCCACGAGGTGTCTCGACGGCGTGCCGGGCGTAGTGGGCACGCACATACATACGCGACGGCTCCGCCCGGCGGCACCCGTCGAGCACCGCTACACCCACGAGAGCGGTGCCGGCACGTCCGCGCCCGCCCCGCACCCGGCCTCAACGCGCTCGGCCTCACCGTGTCGCCGACCCCACCGATTCCATCCCATACACGCACAGTGCGCATCCGTGCCGTCACGCCTCGCCCGACGGAGCCTCGCGTAGGTCCCGTCCGGTGGCCGCGAACGCGAACCACATCTCCTCGTACCGGACGCAGTTCTGCGCAAGCTCGTCGGGAACGCGCACGGTGCCGTACCGGTCGCGTGTCGCCGGCTGCACCGTGAGCGGGAACACCTGCGCCACATCCGCTTTCCCGGGGTGCGCGGTCAGCACCCGGAACTCCCACGTCTCGGGACCGGCCGACGTCGGATCCGGCTCGTCGCGGCACAGGATGTAGTGCTCGTGCCGGTGGTAGGCGCGCGAGCGAGCCCGTACCGCCACGGGCCTTTCCGCGCTGGACGGCTCGCTGCGGATGCGACCGATCGCACGCCACGGCGCCTCGGGTCGGTGCAGCCCGAGCCCGTCCGCGGCCAGTTCGCGGCGCAGTTCGGCATACAGCGGTGCGATCGCGGTGAGCCCGTCGACGACATGTGCGACGTCGCTGTCGTTGTCGCACCACATCATGCCGTGCTCCCAGCGCGCGATGCGCTCGCGCACCCACGGCTTCAGCACCGCGTCGATCCCGGCGCCGAGCCGATCGCCGCGTTCCGCCCACTCCACGGCGAACAGCGCTCCGTCATACGCCTTGCGGAAGTCCTCAAGCAGCCCCATCGCGTCCCTCCGCACGGTCCGTACCGTCGTACCTGTGGCCGACGGTACGCGAACGCGCGGCCCGGGGAGGCCCCCGCCGCGCACGTCGGCGGGCGTCACGCGAAGACCCGCCCCGCGCCGGATCGATGCCCGGGCCGCGGACGGTTCGTCTTGGGCTCGGGTGCGAACGTGCGGTCCCTTCCGCCTACTTCTTGATCTCGTACCGCACGAGTACCACACCGTTTCGACGTCGGGCAGGCCCTCGGCGCGGGCCTCGTTCTTCTGCGGGGTGAGCACGGGAGGTCGAGTTTGCGCAGTCGGGTCGTCGAGATCGACGAGGTATCCCGTCAGCCACCGCCGCGCGGCGCGAGTCCCTCGTGCTCACGAGCCGGCTCGGTCCCGGCAGGACCGGGCGTCGATGGCCGCCGCACTCGGTTTGTAGTGGCTGACCCAGTCTCTGTCGTGTGCGGGTATTCGCGGCAGGGAGACCTCGATGTCCGCGATCCAGGTGCTGCTTTCCACGTAGTGCTTCACGATCTGCTTCAGGCGTTCGCAGTCCCGGCGGTGCCCTTTCGGGATGCCGATGCCGTAGTGCTGCGGGGCCCCGATGGTCAGATCGGGGACCACGCGCAGCGCCGCGGCGGCGTTCACGTCCTCGAAGCCGTACAGGATGGTCTGATCCGTGGAGAACGCGAACACCCGACCCGCCTTGAGCTCGGTCAGACACTCCGCGGCGCTGGCCTGCGTCACCACGTCCACGTGGGCGCTGTTCAGTTGCGCGAGGGCGTCTCCGGACGTGGTTCCCGCCCACGTGCACACCCTTTGGCCGTTCAGATCCGACAGGAGTCTGACGTTGGCGCCGCCCGGTCCGACGAGGAATCCCTGGCGGGTGGTGAGGTAGGGGCCGACGAAGTCGATGTCCTTCATGCGGTCGGCGGTGATGGAGAAGGATCCGATCACCATGTCCACTTTTCCGGCGACGAGCCTGGGTACGCGGTCCGCCGAGGAGATCTCGGTCGGGGAGATCGACGTGATCCCCAACTCCGCGTCGATCCTTTGCTCGAGCAGGTAGTCGGTGCCCGATCGCACGTAGGTGTTCGACAGGTAGGACACGCCCGGAAGGTCGTTGTGCATGCCGACCGAGATCGTGGTCTTGTCGAGGAACCTCGGTTGCGGGTGGTTCGACGAGCACCCGGCGAGGATCACCGCCACCAGGCCCAGGACCGAGGCCCTGTATCGAGGCGTTCCGTTTCCCATCCGTCCCCCCCTCAGTCGTGCAGCACCGCGGTCGCCACGGACACGTTCATCAGGCATCCCTTTTCGGTGTGGACCGTCACCGTCGCCTCGACGTCACCGCGGGGCCCGCCCAGTGCGAGGTCGACCCCTTCACCCCCGGAAAAGCCCTCGGCCGCACCGCGCTTGCCCCCGCCGGACACCGCCACGCCCAGCGTCGTCTCCGGCGTGCAGGACTGGGCCCCCGGCTCCGCGTCCTCGACCGCGAGGGTCAGCCGCAGTCGGGTACGCCGCGGCGCGTCGTCGATCACGAGCTTGATCCGCGCGCCGTCGGACACCGGGACCCGGGGCGCGACCGCGACCCGGCCGGTGACGTCGACCTCCCCGTGGGAACGCAGGTGTTCCGTCCACACGAGAGCGGCCACCACGCAGGTCAGGGAGACCACCGTGATCGCCGCCCGGCCACGCTCGGACCCCACGATCGCCAGCGCGCGCGACCCGGCGACCAGGACGGCCGTGCCCGCCAGGATGTACGTCCCCGTGAACTGGCCCTGTGGCCCTCCGGGATTGCGGATCAAAACCGCCGCCGCCAACGCCATCACCAGACAAAACGGCGGCAGGCTCCACTTCTTGGCGTCACCGGCGAAGACGCTGACGATGACGTCGCCCACCACGTGGGCGACGGCGACCGCCCCCCGGCCCCGGGCCTCGGCCCGGTAGCGACTCGGGACGTCGTCGGGGGGCGCGCTCATGTGCCTTGGGCCGGTCCGGGGCGGTAGCCGCCGTGGACGTCGCCCTCGACCCGCTCGATCGCGATCGCGCCGGGACCGTAGGCGTGCGCGCCACCGCCTCGGCCCGCCCGCAGACGTGATGCCCTCTCGATGCTCGCGGCCAGGGCCGGTGCGCCGAGGTCGCGGCCTTCGAGCCAGGTCCCGATCGCCAGCTCAAGGGTCTCCCGGTCGCGTTCGCTCAGGCCCGCGATGGCCCGCGTCGCCGCCTCGAAACCGGCCGGCACCCGCTCGGCGCCACCGGCGCGTCCGGGCACCAGCCGACCCAGGAAGGCACGACCGCGCGCGACGGCTCCGTCGGCGATCTGTTGCTGGGTCGACGCGAGCACCTGGATACCCATCGCGGCCGCCGCCGCGCTCACGTACGGGACGATCTCGGCTGCAGCCGCCGCCAGTTCCGACATCGGGCACTCCGTATCTCGTATCGAAGGCGAATAGCCATCGCGAATCGGGAAGCGCCGCGAACCCTCCCGCGGGCACGCTTCGCGCACTGGTGTCGAGCGTGATTCCCCACCGGTTCGAGCATCCCCACCGTCCGCACACGTCGGTGACGACCTTCGTCCACCACGTGTCGACCCGAACGTGAACCGTGTCATCGAGTCTGGCGCATCGCGCAACCTTCCGCTCGACAACGACGAAAGACCCCCACTCCGAGGCGACTCCGACGTCCGCGCGCCCCCTTCGGGTCGGTCGACCAGCGGTTCGGGCAGGGCGAGTTCGCACGGCTGCGGGTGTCGTGCGTCGCCGAAGTACGCCGGGATCGCGCCCGCGACCTCGCGCACCGCACGAGTTGGCGAGGTGAATCCCGATCGCCCGCACGGCGCGTTCCACCGTTTCGCACGACAAGTAGTCGATGCCACCACGAGCATCCGGTAACGAGGAACAGCCTGTCTCGCGGTCTCACGACGTGTCGAAGGCCGGGATGCCAACCCCGGCATGCCAACCCCGGCTCGGATTCCTACGCCGTTGCCCGCCGAACCCGGTAGTTCCAGCGTGTGAGGGACCGGACGACGGTCTCGGCGCCGATGGGGTTGGCACTGTGAACGAAGATCGTTCCGATGCGGAAGGGCCGTCCGTTGAAGGCGGCTTCTTCCATGAGGGTCACCACCGGCAGGATGTCGTCGTCGCCGCCGAGATCGTGGTCGAGCCAGAGTTCGTCGATGAAGCGGTCGCGGTGCTCTCGCAGGAGCCGGATACCTTCGCCGCTGGTGCGGGCGATCCGCGTGGCCCTGGGTAGCGGTCGCAGGTCGTCGATGCCGAGGATGACGGGCGGCGGTACGGGAGCGTCTGCTTGCACCCGGCCATCATCACAGGAGAGCGGCCGCAGGAAGCGCCGAAGGCAGCGGGTGAGGCATCACGAGCAGGTTGCAAAACGCGGTGGCGAGGCAGGATGGTCACCCTGGCGGCGACCCCGAGACGGTGGGAGTCGGGCGGAAGACGGCCGGGTCCTTCCGGTCGTTGGTCGGCGAGACCGGTGGTGGTGGCAGCGCCGGGGCCGGGATCCCACCGTGAGCCGCCCTCCCGGCGGTGCGAATACGGGACGGGAACTCGGGACGGTCGGCCGGGCGTTGCGGCTGTGAACCGGTTCGTGCCCCACATCGGCGTGGGAACGACGGGACCGAGGAGGCGCGATGACCCGGCGACACGTCGCCGTTCGTCGTCCTCTCGTCGGCTCCGCCGGCTCACGCCGCCACCGCCCGAATGCCCCCGCTAGCCGGGGCTTCGGGGGCGGCGGATGGCTCGGGGTGTTGCTCGCGATCGTCCTCGCGCTGCTCGGGGCGGTGGCTTCCCCCGCGTCCGCGCGCGCGGTCGCCGCACCCGATCCCGACCGCGGCTCGATCTCCGCGCACACCGCCGCCGATCCGGGGCACGTGCGCGACGTCGCCGACGAGGCGACCCGTGACGTGCGACGCGGCCCGCCGGCACCGTACGCCGCCCGGGAGTCGTCCGACGAGCGGCACCACCTCCACCACCCCCACGACACGGGGCTCGCCGGCCACGCCGTCGCACTCCTGCCGCCCGCACGGCACCAAACCTCCGCGCTCGCCACCGACGCCAATCCTTCGCTCCCCCGTTTCGCGCTCCCGCCGGGTCGCGCTCCACCGTCTCCCCGGGCTCCAGACCGTCCCTGAGTCCGATCGCCGCGCGCCGACCACCGGCGGCGGTGTATCCGTGGAGACCATCCTTGCCACGTGCCACCAAGGTGCGGGCGTTGTTCGCCCTCGCCATCCTCGCCATGTCCACCTACATCGCCGCGACCGTGCCGCCGCGCCTCGGCCTCGACCTGCGCGGCGGCACCCAAATCGTCCTGGAGACCCGCGACTCGCCCACCGCGAAAGCCGACCGCGACGCCACCGATCGAACCCTGGAGGTGCTGCGTCGTCGCGTCGACGCGCTCGGCGTCGCCGAACCCGACCTGGTCCGCTCGGGTGACCGACGGATCATCGTCGAACTGCCCGGTGTGCAGGAGCCGCGCCGGGCAGCCGAGGTACTCGGCAGGACCGCACAACTCACCTTTCATCCCGTTCTCGGGGTCGTCGACGCGGCCGGTGCCACGACCTCACCCGACGCCGAGGGACGACAGGTACTGCCGGACGAGTCCGGCCGGATGCTGAGGTTGGACACGACGCGGATGACCGGAGCCGACGTCGACAAGGCCGAGGCACTCCTGGATCCGGCCGGCGGCGGTTGGCACGTCACGCTCGACCTGCGCGGTCGGGGCGAACGGGCCTGGGCCCAACTCACCGGGGACGCCGCGTGCGCGCCTCCGGGAGCGCCCGCGCGGCGCGTGGCGATCGCCCTGGACGGCAAGGTCGTCTCGTCGCCCCAGGTCGACCCGTCGGTGCGCTGCGGCACCGGAATCCTCGGCGGTTCCACCCGCATCACCGGCGACTTCGACAAACGCGAGGCCCGCGAGTTGGCGCTGCTGATCAACGGCGGCGCGCTGCCGGTGCCGGTCGAGACGGTCGAACACCGCACCGTGGGCCCCACGCTGGGCGAGCAGGCCATCGAGGCCGGCACATGGGCGGCGATCATCGGCGCCGCGGCCACCGCACTGTTCATCGCGTGTGCGTATCGCCTGCTCGGCGTACTCGCCGCAGTGGCCCTGGTGGGCTACGGGCTGATCGCGTACGCCGCCCTGGTCGGCCTGGGCGCCACCCTCACACTGCCCGGACTCGCCGGATTCGTGCTGGCCGTCGGCATGGCGATCGACGCCAACGTACTGGTGTTCGAACGAGCCCGTGAGGAATACCTCGCCCGGAGCGCGCCGACCCTGCGTCCGTCGCTGACCCGGGGCTTTCGCAACGCGTTCGGCGCCGTCGCGGACTCCAACGTCACCACCCTGATCGCCGCCGGCCTGCTGTTCTTCCTGGCCACCGGCCCGGTACGCGGATTCGGGGTGACGCTGGGCATCGGCGTGCTCGCGTCGATGGTCAGCGCGCTGGTGGTCACCCGGGTCCTGGCCGAGTTCGCCGTGAGCCGGGCGGCGGTGCGACGCCGGCCCCGGATCAGCGGCATCGCGCACGCGGGCCGAGTGCGCGAGTGGCTGGCCCGACGCGATCCGCACCTCATGCGGTATCGCCGCCGCATGGTGGCCGTATCCGGCGTGTTCGCGCTGGGCCTGGCGGTGTCCGGCGTGGCGGTACGCGGCGTCGACTTCGGCGTGGAGTTCACCGGTGGCCGGCTCGTGGAGTATTCGACCACGCAGGCGGTCGATCCGGACCGGGCCCGGGCGGCACTCGCCGACGCCGGATTCCCCAAGGCCGTCGTGCATGCCTCGGGGGATCGCGAACTCACCGTACGCACGGGAAAGCCGACCGAGGCCGAGGAGGCGCGGATCACCGCGGCGGTCGTCGAACTCGGCCGCGGAGCGGAGAAGGTGCGCGACGAGTTCGTCGGTCCGAGCCTCGGGCAGGAGTTGCGGCTCAAGGCCACGATCGCCCTCGGGGTGGCGCTCGCCGCCCAGACGGCGTACCTCGCGGTGCGGTTCCGCTGGACCTTCGGGGTGGCCGCGGTCGTTGCCATGGCGCACGACGTGCTGATCGTGGTGGGCGCCTTCGCGTGGCTGGGGCGCACCGTCGACGCGGTGTTCCTGGCCGCGCTGCTCACCGTGATCGGCTACTCGGTCAACGACTCCGTCGTCGTCTTCGACCGGATCCGCGAACTGCGCCGCACACCCGCGCAGGGCAACCGCTCCCTTGCCCGGATCACCGACACGGCGGTGATCCAGACCCTGCCGCGCACCGTCAACACCGGTTCCGGCGCGTTGTTCGTCCTGGTCGCGCTGGCGGTGTTGGGCGGCGACTCACTGGCCGACTTCGCGCTGGCATTGCTGATCGGCGTCGTGGTCGGCACCGGCTCCACGGTGAGTGTCGCCGCCCCTGTCGCGGTCGCGTTGGAGTCGCGTGCGATGCGTCCGCCGCCACGTGCGGCCCGATCCCGAACCTCGTCCGAGCACGACGGCCACGGTGTGCGCCGTCCCGGCCGCGCGCCCCGCGACAACGGAGCACGCGTCTGATCGCACCCCCTCCCCCACCGACACGCCGACGGATCCCGCGAACAGGCCCGGACATTGCCGCCGGACCGGTTCGCGGCCGACGAGTAGGGTGCCCGCCGCCTTGGAGACCTGCGGGGCGGCGGGCCGACGGGATCGGTGGTACCGACGGCGGTGGACGAAACCGCGGTTCAGCGCGCCGGGAGCGCCCGGCGGAAACTCGTGGTGAGCCAGGACGGCACCGTGATCGCGGTGCCGACGACGACCGCGTGAGCGCCCGCTGTGATGGCGGCGGCCGCGTCGGCGGGGCGGTGATAGCGGCCCTCGGCGATCACCGGGAGGGACACTTGGGCGGCCACCGCCGCGACCAGGGCCAGGTCCGGGCCCGCGGTGCGTGCGCGGTCGGCGGTGTGGCCCGCGAGCGTGGTCGCCACCGCGTCCGCGCCGGCGTGCTCCGCGTTCCGGGCCTCGGCCTCGGTGGCCACGTCTGCCAGGACCAGCGCGCCGGCATCGGGTACCGCGCGCACCGCGTCGGCGAACGTGCCGCCGTCCGGGCGGGCTCGCCGATGGCCGGTCCCGAGGCGACCGCCTCCACGTGCCCGGGCCGCCCGCAGGCGCAGGACCGGGCGCTCACCGGGCGGGCCACGCTCAGGTGGCCCACCTCGCCCGCCGTTCCGCGCGCGCCGCGCACGATGCGGCCGTCAAGGGCGAGGGCGCCGCCGACGCCGGTGCCGACCGATACGTACAGAACCGCGGTGTGGCCGGCCGCCACGTGCTTGCATACAAGAACGCCAGTATGCAAGGATATCAATGTGAAACCAGATCGAACCCTCGCAGTGCAGGCCCTGCGCGCGCCGCCGCTGGAGCAGGAGCGCTGCCGTCGGATTCACGATCGAACGGATCCTTCGCCGGCGACGAGGCGCTCCGCAGGGAGTTCTGCGCGCCGAGCGACCACCACCCGGCCCGGCAGGTGATCCACAGCCGCTGAAGATGCGCTTCGGCCGGTTGCGTCGGCTCGGCCTGCCAGACCCGAACACCGTGCGGGAACCGATCGGTGAAACACACGGCCATCGTCGACGCGCTGGAGCCCGGTGACGCCTCGGGCCGCCGGGCGCACATCCGCCGCCATGCCCGCCGCGTCCTGGACCACGGCCCGCAGCAGCGAGCCCAACACCCGGAGTACTTCAGCGAATGAGCACCGTCTACGACCCCCACGACGCGCCCACGCGCGACCCCGTCGCATACCTGTACCGGAAGGCCCTGCTCCAACCGCCGCAGGTGGTCCCCCTGTCCGGCGGTGTCTCCGGGGAGACATTGCTCGTGGAGGCCGCGCCTGCGCGCCTGGTGCTCAAGCGGGCGCTGAGCCGGCTGCTGGTGGCGGGAGACTGGACGGCCAAGCCCGAACGGGCCATGACCGAGGCCGCCGCACTGGAACTCCTACACGGCCTGACCCCGGAATACACGCCGCAACTGGTTCACGCCGACCGGGAGCAGCACACGATCGTGATGACCGCCGCGCCGGCCGACTGGCTCCCCTGGAAGACCGTCCTGCTCGGCGAGGAACCCGACCCTACGCACGGCACCGCTGCGACGGCGGAGGTGCTCGGCACCGTGCTCGGCACCTGGCAGGACCGCACTTGGGAGGCCCCGCAGGTGGCCGCTCGATTCGACGACTACGAGGCGCTGGATCAACTGCGCCTGAGCCCCTATCACGGCGCGGTCGCCGCCGCCCACCCCCAGGTCGCCGAGCGCGTCGTCGACCTGTCCGCCGAGCTGCGCAGCCGGCGCGACTGCCTGGTCCACGGTGACTTCTCCCCGAAGAACGTCCTGGTCGGTCCGGACGGGCTGATGGTGATCGACTTCGAGGTCGCCCACGCCGGCGCAGCCGTCTTCGACCTTGCCTTCCTCCAGTGCCACCTCGCCCTGAAGGCGATGCACCTGCCGCACCGGGCGCCGGAGTTCGCCGCCGCCGCGGAGCATTTCCTGCACGCGCATCGGGCCGTTCTCACCTCCGGGCGGCGGCCACCGGTGGAGCGGACCGGCTGGCACACCGCCTGCCTGCTGCTCGCCCGGGTCGATGGCCTGTCGCCCGCCGGATACCTCCGCCCGGCGACCGCCGCAGCGGTACGAGCCCTGGCCCTCGACCTGCTCCGGGCGGACGACCCGGCGATCGAGGAGGTCTGGGCGAAGATCATGGAGAGCGCATGCTGATCACGAAAGTGGACTCCTGGGAGGCCCTCGACTCTCGGGGGCGGCCCACGGTCGCCGCACGAGTCGCCCTGGAGGGCGGTGCCCAGGGCATCGCCCTGGTGCCCTCCGGCGCCTCGGCAGGCTCCCACGAGGCACTGGAATTGCGGGACGGTGGCAGCCGATACGGTGGACGCGGCGTCCGCACGGCCGTCGGCCACGTCACCGACACGCTCGCGCCGCTGGTTACAGGTCTGACACCCGCCCAGGTGGACGCGGCACTGCGTGCGGCCGATCGCTCCCCCTCCTTCGCCGTCGTGGGGGCCAACGCCGTCCTGTCCGTATCCCTCGCCGCCCAGCGCGCCGCCGCTGCCGCCCACGGCACCTCGCTCGCCCGCTATTTGGCCGCCGACGCCGGGCCCCTGCTGCTGCCCATGCCCATGGTCAACATCCTCTCCGGCGGAGCCCACGCCGGCCGGATGCTCGACGTCCAGGACTTCCTGGTCGTCCCGGTGGGTGCGACGAGCTTTGCCCAGGCCGTCGAATGGGCGGTCGCGGTCCGCGAAGCGGCCACCCGGCTGGCGCTGGCGGCCGGCCACGCCCAAGCGGTGCTCGTGGCCGACGAGGGCGGGCTGGGCCTTCCTCTGGCAACCAACCGTGCCGCGCTCGACCTGCTCACCGAGGCGATCCGAGCGGCCGGTTTCGCGCCCGGAACGGACATCGCGATCGCGATCGACGTGGCCGCCACGCAGTTCTTCCACGACGGCCGCTACCGATTGGCCCGCGAGCAGCGGGAATTGACGGCGACAGGTTTGATCGCCGAGATCGCCCGGTGGTGCGACCACTACCCGGTGGTCTCGGTCGAGGACGCCCTTGCCGAGGACGACTGGGAGGGCTGGCAGGAAGCCACCGCCGTACTCGGCGAGCGCGTCGAGCTTGTCGGCGACGACCTGTTCGTCACCTCCGCCGAGCGGCTGCAGCGCGGCATCACCGACGGCATCGCCAACTCCGTGCTGGTCAAGGTGAACCAGAACGGGCTGGTCGGCAGTTCCCGCTCGGTCGTGGAACTGGCCCGCACCGCGGGATACCGGACCGTGGTCTCCGCCCGCTCCGGAGAGACCGAGGACAGCTGGCTCGCCGATCTCGCCGTCGGCTGGCGTGCCGGGCAGATCAAGGTCGGCTCGACCCACCGGTCCGAGCGCACCGCCAAGTGGAACCGCCTGCTGGAACTGGAAGCAACCGAGGACACCGTCTTCGCCGGCCCGTGGCCGGACGGACGACCGAGGAAGGACGCAGCATGAGCACGCGATTCGACGGACGCACCGTTGTCGTCACCGGGGCCGGCTCCGGTATCGGCCGCGAGATGGCTCGCCGGTTCCACGCCGAAGGCGCCCGCGTCTACGCTGCCGACCTCGCCCCCGGCGATGTTCCGGAGGGCACCACGCCACTGCGCGTCGACGTCACCGACGCCGATTCGGTCTCGGCCGCCCTGGCAGCGGCCGTGCACGAGACCGGTCGGATCGACGTGCTCTGCAATAACGCCGGTGCGTCCTCCACCACCGACCCGGTCGCCTGTTCGGTCGAGGAGTGGGACCGGGTCTTCGCGGTCAACGCCCGCGGCGTCTTCCTCGGCACCAGATTCGCGCTGCCCACCATGCTGGCGCAGCGCTACGGGGTCATCGTCAACACCGCGTCGGTCGCCGGACTCGTCGGACTCAAGGACCGCGCCGCCTACTGCGCCAGCAAGGGCGCGGTCATCGCTTTCACCAGGCAGGTCGCCGTGCAGTACGCGGGCACCGGCGTGCGCTGCAACTCGATCTGTCCCGGCACCGTCGACTCGCCCTGGGTCGGGCGCCTGGTGGCCGCTGCCGACGACCCGGAGCAGGCCCTGGCGGGCCTGGTCGCCCGTCAGCCCATGGGGCGCCTGGGACGACCCGACGAGATCGCCGAGGCCGCCCTCTACCTGGCGTCCGACGCCGCGGCGTTCATCACCGGCACCGAACTCGTGCTGGACGGTGGCCTGCTGGCCGGCTGACCGTGCTCGCCCGCAATCCCCACCGCACCGCCAAACCCCGTACAAGGAGCTTCACATGCGATTGATGCGCGTCGGCGCCCCCGGCTCCGAGATACCCGTCGTCCTCGCCCCGGACGGTGAGTACCTCGACCTGCGCCGGCTGACCCCCGACATCGACGGCGCCTTCCTGGCCGGCGACGGCCCGGCCCGGGTCCGCGCGGCGATCGCCGCGGGCACCCTTCCGCCCGTCCGGGCCGGGATGCGCGTCGGCGCTCCCATTGCCCGACCGGGTGTGGTGCTGTGCATCGGCATGAACTACGCCGCGCACGCCGCCGAGACCGGATCCGCTCCGCCGCCGCACCCGGTCATGTTCTACAAGGCACCCAACACCGTAGTCGGCCCCTACGACGAGATTTTGTTGCCCCGCGGATCGAGCAGGACGGACTGGGAGGTCGAACTCGCCGTCGTCATCGGCCGCCGAGCCCGCTACCTGGACTCACCCGAGCAGGCCCTCGACCACATCGCCGGCTACGCCGTCTCCAACGACCTGTCCGAACGCGAGTTCCAGCTGGAGACCAGCGGGGGCCAGTGGTCCAAGGGCAAGAGCTGCGAGAGCTTCAACCCGCTCGGCCCCTGGCTCGTCACGCCCGACGAGGTGCCCGACCCCCAGGCCCTGGGGCTGCGCTCCCGGGTCAACGGCGAACCTCGGCAGGACTCCACGACCGCCGACATGATCTTCGGCGTCGCCACCTTGATCCACCAGCTCAGTCAGGTCACCGTGCTCGAACCCGGCGACCTCGTCAACACCGGCACCCCGGAGGGCGTGGCGGCCTCCGGCCGGTTCCCCTACCTCAGCGAAGGCGATGTCGTCGAGGTCGAGATCGATGGCCTCGGCCGACAGAGCCAGAAGGCGGTGCGGGCGTGACGATCCGGCTCTCCCTGGGTCACATCGACGTCTACGACGACCGAACGGCCACCTTCGCCCGCCAACTCGGTCTGACCAGCGTGCAGTTCCACACCCCGAACCTGCTCCCGGGCGAGCAGGGGTTCTGGAGCCCGGAGGAGCTGCGGGCGTTGCGCGAACGCTGTGACGGCGATGGTTTGACCATCGAGGGGCTGGAGAACATCCCCTTCGCCCATTTTTGGAAGATCCAGCGCGGGCTCCCCGGTCGCGACGAGCAGATCGACAATTACCGCAGAACCATCCGCAACATGGCGGCGGTCGGTATCGATCTGCTCGGCTACAACTGGCTCCCCACCTACGTCTGGCGCACCGACATGGGGGCCGTCGGCCGGGGTGGCGCCAGGGTGACCGCCTTCGACCTCGCCGATGTGGGCGCCGGAAATGCCCTCGCGTTGTACCGGCTCTCGCCGGCAGCACCGCTCGAAGAGCCCCTTACGACCGAGCAGATGTGGGCCAATCATCAGTACTTCCTCGACGCGGTCCTACCCGTCGCCGAAGAGGTGGGCGTGCGCCTCGCACTGCACCCCGACGACCCGCCGATCGACGTGCCCCTCGGCGGCGCCGCCCGGATCTTCACCTCGCCCGGCTCCCTCGCGGCCGCCCGCGCGCAGGCCAAGGAGAGCCCCGCGTGGGGCGTGAACTTCTGCCTCGGCACGGTGTCCGAGATGGGTGGCGAGGATGCGGTCAACGAGGTGATCGATACCCTCGGGCCCGTCGGGGCGATCTTCTACGCCCATTTCCGCGACGTCCAGGGCACGGTCCCCGCCTTCCGTGAATGCTTCCTCGGCGAGGGCAACTACCACCCGGCCCGGGTGATCCGCCGCCTCCACGACGTGGGCTTCGACGGCTTCCTGATCGACGACCACGTGCCGGCCGTGATCGGTGACCGCGACACCTGGATGGACATCTCCTCCGAGGCATACTGCAGTCGCGGGCGTGCCCATGCCATCGGCTACCTCCAGGGTGTCCTCAACGCGCTTGACCTCGGCTGAGCGGCACCACACAGGCGGCGCGGGGGCGAAAAGGGAACTCCGGCTCCACCCGTCGTCGCCGACGGGCGGAGCCGGCACCGTGAGCGGCCGCCAATCCGGCTGACGTCCGGCCGATTCAGGCCGTGAGGTGCACGGCGACGCGCCGGGGCCGCCATCCCGTGCCGACACGCGCTGGCCGCCGTGGTCGAGGCCGCCGACGCGGGGCGGCTGCCGGAGGTGCAGGTCGCGACCGGCATGCAGAGGCGGCATCGGGAGGCAGACCCGCTCCCCGGCCGGTGCCGCTCCTGTTGTGCGGCGCGTAGTCCGTGGGTGACCCATACGGGGGCGATCGGGAGCCTACCCGGATACTCGACCAGGCCGCCGACTTCCTCGCCGAGGTGCAGGTCCGCGGTCGACTGCGTGGTTCCCCCGGAGTCTCAGGTGCCGCAACCGCGGGAGGGAAGCGCCACGCGCGCCGTGACCCGTGTGCCGTGGGAGCTGCGGTCGAACGTCACGCTGTCCGCGTACGCGCTGACGAGGAGCAGTCCGCGTCCGAAGGTCGCGATCTCGCCGGGTCGATCGGGTAGACGAGGTGTGGAGTGCCATCGTCCGGAATCACGGACGCTTGCCACGATCTCCGAGTCGCGCGCGGTGACGATCACGGCCACATCGCAACTGCCGCTGTGGCGCACGGCATTGGTCACGAGTTCGGTCACGATGAGACCGAGTGCCTCGCGCGCCTCGTCGGGGATCCCCCATTGCCGTGCCACACCGACGGTGAAGTGCCGCATCGTCGTCACGGACTCGCGGGCGGCGGTCGTGTGGCACGCGGCGGTCCTCGCCATCCCCGCGAGGGTGGCGGGCCGAATGTCGGTACGAGGGGTGCCTGTGGCGATCATCTGAGGCTCCGGGATCGCTTGGTGCGGTGTGGATGAGCGTGTTCGGGGCATGACAAACGTCTCCGGTCTCCTCAGGCCCCGAGGTCCAGGGCGTCGAGGACGCCTTGGAGGTATCCGATGACATGGGCACGCCCACGGCTGCAGTACGCCTGCGACGAGACGTCCCCCCACGTGCCGGCGTCGCCGATCATGGCGGGCACATGGTCGTCGATGACGAACCCGTCGAAGCCGACGTCGTGAAGGCGGCGGATGACGCGAGCCGGATCGAGGTTCCCCTCGCCCAGGAAGCACTCCCGGAAGGCCGGGACCGTGCCCTGCACGTCGCGGAAGTGGATGTAGACGATGGATCCGGAAGGCCCGAGGGCGTCGATGGCCTCGTCGACCGCCTCCTGCCCGCCCATTTCCGAGACGGTCCCGAGACACAGGTCGACTCCCCAGGCCGGGCTCTCGTTCGCCTGTGCGCGGGCCGCCACCAGCGACGCGGGCGAGGTGAAGATGCGGGCCGCCCCGCCGAGTGGGTCGTCGACGGGCGGGTCGTCCGGGTGGAGCGCGAGACGGACCCCGACTTCCTCGGCGACCGGCAGGACGGCGTCCAGGAAGTACTGGTGGTTGGCCCACATCTGCTCGGCGGAGATGGGCTCCGCAAGCGGCTCGGAGGGCGAAAGGCGGTGGGACGCGAGGGCGTTCCCGGCGGGCGTGTCCGCGAGGTCGAAGGCTGTGACCTCGGCACCGCCCCGGCCGGGCTCCGCCATGGCCGTGCGCCAGACGAAGGTGGGCTGGAAGTTGTAGCCCAGGACGTCGATGCCCGCCGCGGCCATGTTCCGGATCGTGGTGCGGAAGTTGTCGATCTCCTCCTCGCGTCCTGGGGCGCCGCGCTGGACCTTGCGAAAGTGCCGCATCGGCACGTTCTCCAGCCCGTCGATCGCGAGACCGTCGGCGTCGCAGCGCTCACGTAGCGCGCGCAGTTCCTCCAAGCTCCAGTACCCGGCGCTCCCCCGCAGCAGGTTGGGGGTGTGGAACTGGACGCCCTTCAGGCCGAGCTGATGCGCGAAGGCGGCGGTCCGGTCGTCGTACTCGTCGACGTGGCCGAGTGAGATTCGTATGGTCACGTCGATACTCCTTCCGGCCCTGGCACGGGCGAGGCGGGGATGTGCCCGCGGCCCGCCCGAACGTCATTCGGTGAAATAGCCGGGGTATTGCGCCTGCAGGGCGGGGCCGTTGTCGAGCGCCCGCCGTGCATGTCGTCGGATGTGGGCTCGCCCGCCGAGGACGTCGCCGGCCTCCAGAGCGTCGACGATGGCCGTGTGTTCCTCGATCAGGCCCAACACGGTGTCCGGGTCGGGAAGTGACAACCGCCGCAGCCGGTCCAGGTGCATCTTCATCGGCTGCATGATCTGCCAGGCCCCCGGATATCCGCTGATGTTGAAGATCCGGGCGTGCAGAGCCTCGTCTGCGGCGAAGAATGCGTCGAGGTCGTGGACCTCGACGTAGCGCCGCTGCTCGGCCAGGATGGCACGCAAGCCGCTGATGTCACGCTCCGGCTTCTCGCAGGCCGTCGCGAAAGCCGCCGACTCGAGGTTCTCGCGCACGAAGCGCGCCTGCTCCACGTCGTGCAGACGGATCAGCTCGACCCGGGTCCCGACCTGGGGGACGACGGAAACGAGTCCGGTCTCGACCAGGCGGGCGATCGCCTCACGCAGCGGGGTGCGGCTGACGTGCAACTGCTCGGCCAGGTCGGTCTCGGACAGTGACGCTCCGGGCGGGAGCCGCACATTGCGGATCGCCGAGGCGAGCTCCTCGTAGACGCGGTCCGAAGTTCGCTGACGCGGCCGGGACCGGCCTACCGAGGCCAAGGCACCGGCGTTCACCGTGGGGGTTCGTTCGTTCTTCATGAGACCATCCTTGCATGCTGGTCGACTTGTATGCAAGGATTCCGAAAGAGCATAAAACGACCGATTTATCCTCGAGTGCGGAGTATCCGAGTCACTGACCCGGAGAGACCCAGGAGAGGGGAACTCGTACCGATGCATGTGTCGCACACGACCCCTGATCGCGCGGACCCCCGGCCGAGCCACCCCGTACTGTCGGCCGTCGGCGTCTCGAAGCGGTTCGGCCACGTGACAGCGCTGACGGACGTCTCACTGGAGGTCGCGCCCGGCGAAGTCGTCGCCCTCATGGGCGACAACGGCGCGGGGAAGTCCACCCTGGTGAAGATCCTTTCGGGAGTCCTCGCGCCGGACGGCGGCGAGCTGCGGATCCGCGGGGTGCATGTTCGCTTCTCGTCACCCCTGGACGCCCGCGCGGCCGGCATCGAGACGGTCTACCAGGACCTCGCCCTGGCCGACGACCTGTCAGCTCCGGCGAACCTGTTCCTCGGACGCGAGCACCGCAAGCCCGGACTGCTGGGGAGGCTCGGCGTCCTCGACGTCAAGCGCATGCAGACCGAGGCCGAGAAGCACCTGCGCACGCTCGGCGCCCGGGTGCCGGACTACCGCGCCCCGGTCCGAATGTTCTCCGGAGGTCAGCGCCAGAGCGTGGCGATCGCCCGGGCGGGGATCTGGGCCAGGGAACTGGTCATCATGGACGAGCCGACGGCCGCCCTCGGGCTGGTGCAGACCGAACAGGTCGCACAGCTGATCAAGCGGACCCGGGACCNGGGCATCGCGGTCGTCGTCATCAGCCACAGCGTCCCGTTCGTCTTCGATGTCGCCGACCGGATCATTGTCCTCCGACTGGGTTCGACCGCGGCCACCCTGTCTCCCGCCGACACCACCCACGACGACATCGTCGCCGCCATCACCGGGGCCGTGGCGACGAACCCGACCACTCCCGGGGAACGTCATGACCCCTGACCTCACAACGGACCGCCCGGCGGCCACGCCGCGGGACGCGGGTGCGAACCGCAGCGAACAGGCCCGTCGTGTGTCGACCGTACTCACCGGGAACTGGGTGTTCCTGGCGCTGGTGTTCCTTATGGCGTTCTTCGCCATCAAGGCCGGCAGCCCGTTCCTCAACACCGACAACTTCCGCAACATCCTGTTCAACGCCTCCGGCACCATGCTGCTCGCCGTCGGCACGGCCTACCTGATCATCGGCGGCCAACTCGACCTGTCCATCGGCTCCGTACTCGTCTTCAGCCAGGTGATCGGAGCCAAGACGATCGTGGCCCTCGGCGGCCCGGCGGCGTCCGGGTACCCCCACGCCACCATCGCGATCATCGTGGGCATGGCAGCGAGCATCGTCGTCGGTGCCGCGTGGGGCCTGCTCAACGGCGTCCTGGTGACACGACTGAAGATCCCGTCGTTCATCATCACGCTCGGCACGCTCGGTATGGCGCTGGGGCTCGCCCAGGTCATCACCAAGGGCACCGACGTGACCGGGCTGCCACCGCAGATGGTGACGGGCCTCGGCATGCGGCAGGTGTTCGGCCTGCCCCTGCCCGCCTGGATCGCAGCCGCCGTCGCCCTGGTCGCCGGACTCGTGCTCGCGAAGACCGGGTTCGGACGCCACACCTACGCGATCGGCTCCAACACCGAGGCGGCCCGCCGCAGCGGCATCAAGGTGGCGAGACACCAGATCACGCTGTTCATGATGATGGGCGCCCTCGCCGGCCTGGCCGGCGTGCTCGACGTCGCCCGCTACACGACCACGCAAGTAAGCGGCCACGGCAGCGACAACCTCGTCGCCATCGCGGCGGTCGTCATCGGTGGAGCGAGCCTCTTCGGCGGACGCGGCACGATGTTCGGGGCCGCGGTGGGCGTCATGATCCCCGCGGTACTCAACAACGGCCTGGTGATCATCAACGTCCAGCCGTTCTGGCAGACGGTCGCCATCGGCGCGATCCTCATCGTCGCGGTCGCGATCGACGACATCAAACGACGACAGCGCCTACACACGCGCTGACACCGCGGCGCCCGGCAGTCCTCCGCCCCGCAAACCGCTCATCGGATCATCGGAGCACATGATGAACTCCACAACCCTGCGGACCTCCCTGGTGGCGGCCGCAGCAAGCCTTGCCCTCGTCCTGTCGGCCTGCTCGTCCGGCCACAGCGGCGACCCCCCGAACCCCGGCGCCGCCACGGGGGGCGCCGGCACCTCCGCCTCGGGTAAGCACCACACGATCGCGTTCGTCCCCGGGTGCACGTGCGACCCGTACTACTCGACGGAGACGGCCGGATTCCAGGCCGCAGCGAAGGCGGCGGGAGCCACGGCAATCGTGCAGGGGCCGGCGAACTTCCAGGCGTCGGAGCAGATTCCGGTGCTCCAGGCCGTCGTCCAAAAGAAGCCCGACGCGATCGTCATCGACCCGACCGACGCCACCGCGCTCGCCGCGCCCATCGAAGCGGCGATCGCGCGGGGCATCCCCGTCATGACCACCGGCAACAACGCCAGAACGGACAAGATCTTCACAGCGATCGCAGCCGGCTCGGTCAAGGGCGGCCGGCTCGGCGGACAGGAGCTGATCAAGCAGGCGCCGCAGGGCGGCGACGTCGTGTTCGTGCACATCAAACCCGGCATCACCTCGATCGATGACCGCGACAAGGGCTTCAAGCAGGCGTTCGGCGGCCAGACCGCCTACAACGTGCTGCCCGAGCTGTACGCGAGCCAGGACTCCGCCACCCAGGCCGCCGGACTCGTTCAGGCGGCGATCTCCGCCCACCCCCGCCTCGTTGCCATCTTCGCGTCCAACGTGATCACGGCGGAAGGCGCGGCCAACGCGGTACGGGCGGCGGGCAAGGCCGGCAGGATCGCCGTCGTCGGCTACGACGCCTCCGCTCAGGAGGTCACCCACCTGCGGGCGGGGAACCTGACGGCGCTGGTGTCGCAGAACCCCTACACCATCGGTCAGCTCGCGGTGCAGAACACCGTGAAGTACCTCGACGGGGACCGCTCGATCCCCAAGGACCAGCCCCTCGACCCGGTGATCGTCACCAAGGACAACCTCAACGACCCGGCGATCCAGAACACGCTGTACAAGTAGCCGAGGCGGCCACGGGCTGCCGCCCCGATCGAGGTCGGCGGCCCGCCGGGGTCACTCCGCGGTGATGGACAGCCCGGTCGAAGAGCTGGTGATGGTGTGCCCGACGCCCTTGAACATCACTCCGGACAGGGTTCCGTTGAAGCCACGTGACACGGTGGCGTCCTGTAATGCCGTCTTCGAACCGTTCGGGGTGTAGCCGAACAGGTCGCTGATGATGACGTCGGCGAATTTGCCTCCGCAGATGCAGTAGTAGGTCATGACCAGCTCTGCGGGGACCCCGACGGCCGGGACGGTCGAGGCGGCCCCGAAGACCAGCGCCCTCCCGAATCCGGTCTTGCCCGTCGACCAGGTCGTGGCGTCGCCGGTCGGGATCGCCGTCCCGGTGGTCGCCTCGGTGGTCGACGAGCCGGTGCCCTCGTCGAAGGGAAGGCGCAGGGTCATGGCTTGACGCCACCCCGGAAGTTGCTGATGGCGGGCAGGTGCCGGAGAGTCGACGGCGCCGGCCAGTCGCTGGTCAGCGCATCCAGCGCCGGGACGCTTCCGGGAGCCGCGTTGGCCGGTGCGGCCGGAAGCAGCGGCGCGGCGAATGCGCCAACCGCCAGGGCTGACGACCACTTGAGAAACGTGCGACGACTTGCTTCGCTCATTCCAAGGACTCCTATGGGTCGGTTGCAAGGGACAGGGGCGTGGTCCTGGTCCGGTGCTCCCTGGTCGGCTTGTCGTGGTGCGCGTGCGGACCTCGGTCGGGCCGTGTGCTCAGAACAGGGCGGGTGAGTGGATTCCGGCGGCGGCGACTCGGGTCGCGGCCCATTGGTCGGGGGAGGCGGCGAGCAGAGCGGCGGTGAGTTCGGGGGATTGTGGGACGCCGTGGTCGCCGTGGCTGGTGAGGGCGGTGGCGGCGGTGATGTGGCCCAGGCGCAGGCGGGAGCGCTGGTCCAGGCCGCGCAGGGTCGCGGCGAGGTAGCCGGCGGCGAACGCGTCGCCGGCGCCGGTGGGTTCGACGACCTCGACGAGGAGCGCGGGTTCACTGACGGTGGTGCCGTCCGCGTTCAGCGCGGTGACGTGGTGCTCGGAGTTCTTGACGACCACGGTCGCGGGGGCGGGGAACGCTGCCCGGATGGCGGCATCGCTGCCGAGGCCGAAGGCGGCTTCGGCCTCGTCGGCTCCGAGGAAGAGCAGGTCGGCGGCGTTGCCGAGTTCGAGCAGGACGGCCGGGTCGCGGTCGCGCCACAGGGCGGGTCGCCAGTTGAGGTCGAAGCTGACGGTGCGGCCGGGGCGGGGGGCGGTGAGCAGGGCCCGGATCAGGCCGAGGCAACTGTCGGAGAGTGCGGGGGTGATGCCCGACAGGTGCAGTAGTCGGGCGCCGGAAACGACCCGGTTGAACACGGGGTTGGTGAAGATGTCGGGGCCGAGGGCGGAGGCGGCGGAGCCGGTGCGGTAGTAGCGCATCCGGCTGTGCGGGTGGGTTTCCTTGAGGTAGAGGCCGGTCGGACGCAGGGGATCGACGGTGACGGCCGAGACATCGACCCCGCGTGCGGTGAGTTCGCTGGTGATGCGTCGGCCGAAGGCGTCGTCGCCGACGCGACTGATCCAGGCGGTGGTGATCCCGTGCCCGGCGAGGCCGCAGGCGACATTGGACTCGGCGCCGCCCACGCCGACCAAGAACTGTTCGACGGACTCGGTGGGGCCGGGGTGTCCGGGCAATAGGACGGCCATGGTCTCGCCGAGGCACACTGCTTGCGGGTTGGGAGCTGCCGGATCGGCGCCGGCGTAGATCATGGGCGTTGGTCCTTCGGTTCGGCCCGGTGCCGGGGGCGTCCGCGTGCGGGCGGCCGCCGGCTTCAGGGGAGGTCTGTGATGCTCAGGGTGATGTCGCTGGTCCAGGTGGTACCGGCCGGCAGGAGCGGTGGCCGGCCGCGGACGGGGCAGGCCGGGGAAGGGTCGCCGGGCAGGATGTTGGCGGGTTCGATGGCGACCACGTAGGCGCGGCGGTACCAGGGGAAGCCGCTGCTCGCGTGGCATTCCTGCCAGAGCCAGGCATGGGGGAACACGGTGGTGTCCCATTCGAGCCGGATGCCGAAGCCGGCGGTGGGGCTGTCGATGGTGTACCGGCCGGCGTCGAGGTCGGTGAGGCAGGCGAAGACGGACCGCCTGCTCCCGGGCCCGGGAACCTGCCGGAGATCGACCGTGCCGCCGTCGGCGGTGGGGACGAGCGGGAAGGTGGCCCGGGTGTCCGGCGGCAGGGTGTTGCCCGGCTGTTCGGCGTCGGTGAGCACGGTGCGGGCGGGGGTGCTGATGGTGCAGTGCTCGTCGATGAACGGCGCACCGAATCCCGGGTGTTGGACCCACATGACGGGGACGGGTTCCTCGGCGGTGTTGTGGACGGTGTCGCGCACGCGTAGGGCTGGGCCGTCGAGGTGCAGGGTGCGCGTGAGCCGTAGGGGGGCGGTGATCAGCTCGGTGACCAGCTGGGCCCGGGAGTCGTCGGCGTCGCCCACGGACCAGGACACGGTCGCCGCCTCGCCGTGGTAGCCGTGGCGGACACCGTCGACGGTGCGTTCGTGGCCGGCATTGGGGACGAGTTGTTGCCAGCCGCCGCCGTACCGGGCGAGCCAGTCGACCCGGCTGTCGCCGGTGACGGGTGCGCCCGCGAGGTCGCGGCGTCCCCATGGGGCGCGGAAGAGGATGTCGATGCCGGTGGCGCGTTCGGTGATCGAGGTGATGTCGGCGCCCTTGTCGGGACGGACCTCCACCGAGAGCCGGTCGTTGTGCAACCACAGGGAGGACGTCATCGCCGGTCAGCCTCCGAACCGGGCGACGGGCAGGCCCCGTACGCCGAGGCCGCGGACGGCCAGGACGGAGCCTGCGGGGCCGACAGGGTGGGGTCCGAGGCCCTCTCGGGCGGTGGTGACGTACAGGACGTCGAGGTCGGGGCCGCCGAAGGCGCAGGACGAGGGCTGGGCGACGGGCAGCGGGACTTCGCCGAGGAGGCGGCCGTCGGGGGCGACGCGGACGAGTCGGCCGCCGCCCCACATGGCGATCCACAGGCAGCCTTCGGCGTCGATCGCCATCCCGTCGGGTGCCCCGCCGCCGGAGGAAAAGCGTGCGAGGGTGCGGCGGTTGCCGAGGGCGAGCCGGTCGGGCGGAAGGTCGAAGGCGCCGACCTCCCGGGCGGCGGTGTCGATCAGGTAGAAGGTATGGCCGTCCGGGCTCCAGCCGAGCCCGTTGGGCTGGGTCAGGTCGTCGAGGACGTGATGGACCGTCCAGTCGGTGTCCAGGACGTGCAGAGCACCGCGCGCGGGGGCCAAGTCCAGGTCGCAGCTGCCGGCCCACAGTCGCCCGGCCGGGTCGCACTTGGCGTCGTTCATCCGGCGGCCGGGTGGCAGGACGGTACGGCGGGTGGTCCGGATGCCGTCGCGGCGGATGTCCATGAAGCCTTCAGCGGTGGCCGCGACGAATCCGCCGGAGCGTTTCGGGACGGCAGCGCCGACGAGGGTCGGCAGGATGGTGGTACGCGGGTGCGGCCGGGTGGGGTCGGCCGTGTGGATGGCGCCGTCGAGGATGTCCACCCAGGTCAGCTCGCTGGTGGCGGCGTCCCAGAACGGCCCCTCGCCCACCCTGGCGGTGCCCGGGACGGCGACGGTGATGTCGATGGCCAACATCGGTGCTCCGGTGGTTGGTTGGTATCGGCGGGGTCAGTCGGGAAGCGCGACGGCCACCTGGGCGAGCAGGCCGCCGTCGACGGGCAGCGCGATGCCGGTCACGAAGCTCGCGCGGTCGCTCGCGAGGAAGGCGATGGCCTCGGCGACCTCGTCGGGGCGGGCGACGCGGCCGAGCGGGTGGCTACGGCCCCAGGTCGCGATCAGCGATTCGGCCTTCGCGGGACTGCCCGCGAAGCCGGCGGCGGCAGTGCGCAGCATGGGGGTGTCGACGGAGCCGGGGCAGACGGTGTTGGCGCGTACTCCGTGCTGCGCTTCGTCGATGGCGATGGAGCGGGTGAGGGCGTTGAGAGCGCCCTTGCCGGCGGTGTAGGCGGCGACGTTCTTCTGGGTGACGAAGGCCTGGACGGACGAGACGAGCACGATCGAACCCGCGCCGCAGGCGCGCAGGGCGGGCAGGGCGTGTTTGGCGGCGAGGAAGGCGCCCTCGACGTTGACCGCCATCACCTCCTGCCAGGTCGTGCGCGGGGTGTCGGCGGCGGTGCCGTAGCGCTGGATGCCGGCGCAGGCGACCAGGATGTCGAGTCCGCCGTGATGCCGGACGGCGTGCGCGACGGCGGCGGCGACCGAGGTCTCGTCGGTGACGTCGGTCTCGACATGGGTGATCGCGTCGTGGCCGGCCGCCTCCGGCGGTGTGACGGACGCGGACACCACCCGCGCGCCGCGGGAGGCCAGGAGTTCGGCCGCGGCCAGGCCGATGCCGCTGGAACCGCCGGTAACCAGTGCGGACTTGCCCTCGAATTCCATGGGTGTGCGGTCCTTCTGCGTGGAGACTGCGGGAGGAGGCCCCGGGGCCGACGGGGGCGGCCCCGGGACGAGGCGCGGGAGGCGCGGAGTTACTTGTACAGGGCCGTCTGCGAGGCCGGGTCGTCCAGGTTGTCCTTGGTGATGACCAGCGGGACGAGCGGCTGATCCTTGGGGATGTTGTGGTCGCCCCCGAGGTACTTCAGCGTGTTCTCCACGGCCAACTGGCCTATCTGGTACGGGTTTTGGGAGACGAGGGCGGTGAGGGTGCCGTCCCTGAGGTGGGTGGCCTCCTGCGGGCTCGCGTCGTAGCCGACCACGGCGATCCTGCCGGTCTTGCCGGCGGCCTTGACGGCGTTGGCCGCGCCCTCGGCGGTGATGACGTTCGAGGCGAAGATGGCGACCAGGTCGGGATTGGCGGTGATGGCGGACTGCACCAGGCCGGCGGCCTGCGTGGCGGAGTCGTTGCCGGCGTAAAGGTTGGCCAGCACCTTGTAGTTGGACTGACCCGCGAAGGCCTCCCGGTAGCCCTTCTCGCGATCGTCGATGGAGCTGATGCCCGGCTTGATGTGCACGAACACCACCTTGCCGCCTTCGGGCTTCTGCTTCATGAGCTCCTGGGCGCCGAGCGTGCCGCCCTTGGTGGAGCTGGCCGCGACGGCGGTGAAGATTTTGTCGCTGTTGACGTTGTTTCCGGTCGTCATCACCGGGATGCCCTTGGCGACCACCACGGCGATGGGGGCGGCGAGCGCGGTGGCGTCGGTCGGGTCGATGACGATGGCGTCCGGCTTCTTCTGGGCGACCGCCTGGAGGACGGGGATCTGCTCGGACGCCTGGAAGTTGGCCGGGCCCTGCACGATCGCGGTGGCACCGGCCGCCTTGGCCGCGGCCTTGAAGCCTTCGATCTCGGTCGAGTAGTACGGGTCGCAGGTGCAGCCGGGGATGAAGGCGATGGTGCGGTGCTTGCCGGAGCCGCCGCTGTTCCCGCCGGCGGGGGTGCTGGAGGAGGAACAGGCCGACAGGACGAGGGCGGTGGCCGTGGCGGTGGCCGCCAGCGCGGCTCGGGTGGTTCTGCGGGACATGGGGTGATCCGTTCCTTGTGTGCGGCGGAGCTCCGCGATGCTGCGAGGGGTCAGGACGCGCGCAGTTGCTGACGGCGTTTGATGTCGTCGATGGCGACGGCGACGATGAGGATGGCGCCGATGGCCACCGTCTGCCAGAACGGCTGGACGTTGACGATGACCAGTCCGTTGTTGAGCACGGCCGGGATCATGACCCCGACGGCGGTGCCGAAGATGGTGCCGCGGCCGCCGAAGAGGCTGGCCCCGCCGATGATGACGGCGGCGATGGCGACGAGGTTGTCGGCACTGTGGCCGCTGACCTGGGTGGTGGTGAACCGGGCGACGTCCAGGACGCCGGCCAGGCCCGCCAGGGCGCCCATCATGGTGAAGAGCACGATCTGATGGCGGGTCACCTTGATGCCGCTGCGGCGGGCGCCTTCGGCGTTGGAGCCGATGGCGTAGGTGTACCGGCCGAACTCCGTCCTGGCAAGGACGAGGCCGGCCACGACGGCCACGACGGCGGCGATCCACACGGGCAGCGGCAGCCCGAGCACCTGGCGCATGCCGATATCGGTGACCATCTGCGGCGGCAGCCCGGTGACGTCGGTGCCCTTGGTGATGACCTGTGCCAGGCCCAGGCCCATGCCGAGAGTGCCGAGCGTGATGATGAACGAGGGGATCTTCAAGCGGGTGACAAGGACGCCGTTGAGCAGGCCCCACGCCGCGCCGACGGCCACCGAGACGGCGATGCCGAGCGCGATGGCGGCACCGGCGTTGGGATATCCACTTTCCGCGGACCCGCCGACGGCGACGATCGTCTTGGCGGCGATCACCTGGCTGAAGACCAGCACGGATCCGATGGACAGGTCGAGTTGTCCGCCGATGATCAGATAGGCGGTGCCGACGGCCAGCAGGATTGTCCCGGAGGCGTTGAACAGGATGTTGCGGAAGTTGTCCGCGTTGAAGAACGTTTCGCCGGCCTGGACCGAGAAGGCCAGCACGAGGACGACCAGCGCCAGGAAGACCCAGTTGCTCGTCAGCGCGGCGACTGCGCGGCGCAGCCGGTTAGCGGTGTCCGAACCGGATGCGTCCGCGCCGACCGTGGAGGTGGGGACATGGGCAGTCATGACGTGCTTCCCTGCTGGTCGGTCCGGGCCCCGGTGGCCGCGCCCGTGATGGCGGCGACGATCTCGTCGTGCGAGGTGGTGGCGGGCGACAGCGTCGCGGCGGTGGAGCCCAGACGGAGCACGACGATGCGGTCGGCCACGTCGGTCACGAACGGCACGCTGTGGCTGATGACGATGACGGCGATGCCCCGATCCCGGGTGCGCTTGATCAGCCGGGCGACCTGCTCGGTCTGGACGAGGCCCAGCGCGGCGGTGGGCTCGTCCATGATGACCAACTCGCGGGCCCAGATCCCGGCCCGGGCGATCGCCACGGTCTGGCGTTGACCGCCGGAGAACATCCGCACCGGGGCCTGGTAGTCCGGAACGCGGGCGCCGAGGGTGCGCAGATACTCCTCCGCCTCGGCCTGCATCCGCTTGTTGTCGAGGACGCCCAGCCGGCCCAGCAGTCCGGCCCTGCGGCGCTCACGGCCCAGGAACAGGTTGGCGGGGGCGGACAGGTCGTCGGCCAGCGCGAGGTCCTGGTAGACGGTCTCGATGCCGGCGGCGCGGGCGTCCGAGGGGTTGGCGAAGTGGACCCGTTCGCCGCCTACGCGCAACTCGCCGCTGTCCGGGGCGAGGGCACCCGACAGGATCTTGATCAGCGTGGACTTGCCCGCGCCGTTGTCGCCCATCAGCGCCACGACCTCACCGGGGGCCACCGCCAGGGATACGTCGGTCAGTGCCGTGACGTGACCGAAGCGCTTGGAGATCCCGGTGGCAGAGAGCACGGGGACGTCCGGGCCGGCTGGATCGGGGGGTGGTGTCGTATCCGACAGATGCTTCATCAGCACGAGTCTTCCTCTCTCGTTGGCGACTCAGCTGCTCTCCGCAAGAAGTTCCAGGTGCCTCCGCTGGTAAACCGGAGATTGCCTGGGGGTTACGGATGCTTGCATACAAGTTCTCCAGTATGCAAGGATTCCTTTCGTGAAATCGGATCGAAACCTCGCGGGCGGCCCGCCGGCCCTCTCATCGGTGGGGCGGCTGCGGGTCCGCCGGCGCACCTCCGACCGTGTGTACGAGGAGTTGGCCGCGGCCATCCGCGACCTGCGGATCGAACCGGGTGCGTCGCTGTCGGAGACGGATCTCGCCGAGCAGTTGCAGGTCAGCCGTACGCCGTTGCGCGAGGCCATCGCGCGGCTCGTGGACGGCGGTCTCGTATCCGTCGTGCCTCAGGTGGGCACCCGGGTGGAGCCGATCCGGCTGCACGACGTGGAGCAGGCGCGCTTCGTCCGCGAGAGCCTCGAGTTGGCCGCGTTCGCCGCGGCCTGCGAAAAGGCGGAGCGGGACGTCGCCGGGCTGCGTAGCCTCCTCGCCGAACAGGAACGCTGCCACCGGGCCCACGACCTCGATGGCTTCTTCGCCGCCGACGAGGCGCTCCACCGGCAGGTCTTCGCGATGAGCGGCCATCTCGGCGCCTGGCAGCTCATGCAGCCGATGAAGATGCACCTGAACCGCTTCCGGCGGCTCGGCCTGCCCGACCCGGAGGCGGTGCGCGTTCTCATCGACGACCACACGGCGATCGTGGACGCGCTGGAATCCGGCGACGCGGCGATCGGCCACGAACACATCAGCAGGCACGCGCGCAGGGTCCTGGAGGCCGCCCCCGGCCTCCAGGGCCGCTACCCCGGTTACTTCGCCTGATGAGGACCGGGCGGGCCGGATCGGCCGCACCGACCGCGCCGGCCGCCGACGGCGGGTTCCGCACGTGGCCGGCCCTTCCTTCCATGCGGAAAGGACCATCATGAGATCCCTGCGTATCGGCACGCCCGTGGCTCGCCCCGGCATCGTGCCGTGCGTCGGCCTGAACCACGCCGCCCACGCCGCCGAGTCCGGATCGCCGCCGCCGGACCACGACGAGGGCCCCGACCCCCAGGCGCTCGGGCTGCGGTCCCGGGTCGACGGCGAGCCCCGGCAGTCCTCTTCGACGTCGGACACGATCCTCGATGTCGCCACGCCGATTCACCTGCTCGGCCGGGTCACGCTCCCGAAGCCCGGCGACATCGTCAACACCGGCACCGCCGAGGGCGTCACGCTCTCCGGCCGGTTCCCCCATCCCACCGAAGGCGACCTCGCCGAGGCCGACATCGACGGCCTCGGCCGGCAGACCCAGAAAGCGGTACGAGCATGACGCTGAGGCTGTCCCTCGGTCACATCGACGTCTACGACGACAGGACGGCGACCTTCGCCCATCAACTCGGGCTCACCGGCGTCCAGTTCCACACCCCCGACCTGCTGCCCGGCAAGGCGGGCCACTGGAGCCTGGAGGAGCTGCGGGCGCTGCGCGAGCGCTGCGACGCCGACGGGCTGCGCATCGACGGACTGGAGAACGTCCCCCTGGCACACTTCTGGAAAGTGCAGCAGGGCCTTCCGGGGCGGGACGAGCAGATCGAGAACTACCGCACGACCATCCGGAACATGGGCGCGGTCGGCATCGACATGCTCGGCTACAACTGGCTGCCCACGTTCGTGTGGCGCACCGACATGGATGTGGCGGGCCGCGGCGGCGCCAAGGTCACCTCCTTCGACCTGGCCGACATCGGCGCCGGCAACGCGCTCGCCTCCTACCGACTTTCGCCCACCGAACCGCCGTCCGAGCCGATCACGGCCGAGCAGATGTGGGCCAACCACCAGTACTTCCTCGACGCGGTCCTGCCCGTCGCCGAGGAAGCCGGGGTGCGGCTGGCACTGCACCCCGACGACCCGCCGGTGGACGAGCCGCTGGGCGGCGCGGCGCGCATCTTCAACTCACCGGCCTCGCTGGCCGCGGCGCGCGAGCAGGCGAAGGGAAGCCCGGCCTGGGGACTGGATTTCTGCCTCGGCACGGTCTCCGAGATGGGCGGCGAGGACGCCGTCAACGAGGTCGTCGACACGCTCGGTCCGCTCGGTGCGATCTTCTACGTCCATTTCCGGGACGTCCAGGGAACCGTCCCGTCCTTCCGCGAGTGCTTCCTCGGCGAGGGCAACTACAACCCCGCCCGTGTCATCAGCCGCCTCCACGATGTGGGCTTCGACGGCTTCATCATCGACGACCACGTGCCGGCCATGATCGGCGACCCCGACACCTGGCTCGACATCTCCCCCGACGCCTACTGCAGCCGTGGCCGCGCCCACGCGATCGGCTATCTCCAGGGCGTCCTCAACGCACTCGGCCTCGACTGACGCGATTCTTCTCCCCGAAGATTCGGTGTGAACCTCAAACGCCTTCCGGGCACGCGAGGACGGGTGCGCGCTCGATGGCGCCCGTGGGGGCGTGTCGGGTGGACGAACGCGTGTACACCGCATGGACAACGCCCGCCGCCGCAGCGCTCAGAGCCATCTCACCCATGTCCGGGTGGTCGAGTTGTTGCACTCCCACTGGTTCGCGGCGCCGTTGTCCGTGGAGTCGCCGCCCCCGTATCGAGCCGGGGTTGTCGGCCGTGCGGCGACAGGCGGTGCGGGTGCCGATGTGCTCCGCCCGGCTCTGGGGCTGAGCATGGAAGGAAGAAGGGTCTCGCGCGCGGCCGTGAGGGCTGCCCGTGGAGGGAGCGTTACAGGATGGATGTGCCGATGCCTCCCGAAGGCGAACGGTCCGAGAACGAGGCCGGGCCGTCGCCGCCGGGTGGGCTGCTGGACTTGCTCGGTGTCGCTGCGATCGTGCTGGACACGAGCGGGCGGATCGTGTTCTGGAGCCCGCAGGCGGACGACGTGTTCGGCTACTCCGCCGAGGAGGCCCTGGGCCGGCTCGCGGAGCGGCTTTTGGTTCACCCGGAGAACCGCGATTTGGTGCACAAGCTGTTCACCGAGGTGATGGGCACCGGTGCCAGCTGGGCAGGCGCCTTTCCGATCCGGCACAAGGATGGCGGCACCCGCCTGGCGGAGTTCCGCAACATGCGGCTGCTGGACGACCTCGGCGACGTCTACGCCCTGGGCATCGTCGCCGACCAGACCACCCTGCGGCGGGTCGAGACCGACCTGGCCCTGTCCGAGCGCCTCGTCTCGCAAGCGCCCATCGGCATCGCGCTGATGGACACCGACCTTCGCTACCTGCTGGTCAACCCGGCCCTGGAACGCATCAACGGCATCCCCGCCGCCGACCACATCGGCGCCCGCCCGCACGACATCGTGCCGTTTCTCGATGTCGACACCATGGAGTCCGCGCTGCGGCACGTGCTCCTGACCGGCACACCGCTCATCGACCAATACACCGTCGGCCACACCCCCGCGGACCCGGACCACGAACACGCCTGGTCCGTGTCGTACTACCGGCTCGAAGGATCGAACGGGAGGGTGATCGGCGTGGCGACCTCGGTCGTCGACGTCACCGAACGGCACCGGGCGACGACCGAGGCGGACCGGGCTCGGCGCCGTTTGGCCGTGATCGCCGACGCGTCCGCCCGGGTCGGCACCACCCTGGAGGTCGAGACGACCGCGCACGAACTGGCGGACGTCGCCGTCCCCGAACTGGCCGACTTCGCCGTGGTGGACGTCCTCGAGGCCGTCCTCGCCCTCCGCCGCACCACCGCTCCGTCCGAGGGTCCGGAGCTGTTCCGTGCGCTCGCCGTCGCCGCCGACGACCCCACCGAGGCCGCCGCCGCCTACAAGGCCGGCGACCTGGCCGCCTACGGCGCCGACCGGCTCATCACCCAGTGCGTGCACACCGGCCGGCCCGTCGTCGTCGCCCACACCGGCCGAGACGACCTGCTGCGGATCGCCCGCAACTCCGACGCCGCGAGCGCCTTCGCCCGGGCCGGTGTGCACTCCTACCTCGCCGTGCCGCTGATCGCCCGCAACGAAGTCCTCGGCGCCTTCGACCTGATGCGCGCCGGCAACCCGCTCCCCTTCGACGAGGACGACGTGATCCTCGCCGTCGAACTCGCCGCCCGCGCCGCCGTGGCCATCGACAACGCCCGCTGGCATCAAAGCGTCCGCAACGCCGCCGAGACCCTCCAGCGCAGCCTCCTGCCCGGCGAACCGCCGCAGCTGACCGGACTGGACTTCGCCTCCTACTACCAGCCCGCCCAAGCCTCCAACGAGATCGGCGGCGACTGGTACGACGTCATCCCCCTCGCCGACGACAAGACCGCCCTGGTCATCGGGGACGTCATGGGCAACGGCATCGACGCCGCCGCAACCATGGGCCGCCTGCGCACCGCCACCTGCGCGTTCGCCGACCTCGCCCTCGCCCCCGACGCGATCCTCCAACACCTGGACAAGATCACCCGCGGGCTGGAGCACTACATCGCGACCTGCCTCTACACCGTGTACGACCCCCACCGCCGGCAGTGCCACATCGCCAACGCCGGGCACCTGCCGCCCGTCCTCGCCCGCGAGGACGGGCCGCCGCATCTCCTCGATCTGCCCACCGGAGTGCCCCTCGGCGTCGGCGGCATCCCGTTCCTCACCACAACCTTCGAGCTGAACGCGGGCGACCGACTCCTCCTCTACACCGACGGCCTCGTCGAAACCCGCCACCACCCCATAGACGAGCGCCTGGACCTCCTGGTCCGCACCCTCGCACAGCCACGCCGACCCCTCGGCGACATGTGTCAATGGCTCGTGCAGGCCCTACGGCACCCCGACGACCACGACGACGTCGCCCTCCTCATCGCCCAGGCCACACCGCTGACCCCCACCTGATGCCGACCGGCGGTCACCGCCAATGAATGGGCCGGGGTCGCCGGCCGTGTCATCGCGTCGTGACCCGGCGTTGCTCTTCTAGCCCTGACCCAACACCAGCCGCTGGGCGGGGCGCACCGGTCGGCCGAAGTGGGCGCAGCGCTCCTCGAAACCCGGAGGAAGCCACGCGCCGCCCAGCAGCCGGGGGTGGGCCGGAAACGCCGCGAGCGCCGCGAGCGCGAACACCAGGGATGCCCACGGGGTGGCGACGCGCACGCACATGTACCCCTTCCCGTACATGTCGTGGTAGCGACACTCGAAGACGCCGGGCTCGGGCAGGTCGATCTGGTCGAGACCGGTGAAACCCAGACTCAGCGGGTTGCGGGGATGCGCGAGGTACGCCGACAGATGCGTGATGGTCAGTTCGCCGCCGCCGTCGTGCACCCAGCGCGGGACGGTGTCCTGCTGCGCACGCTTGCGGCGCGCCGCGTTGCCCAAGGCGTTCAGGGCAAGCGCGCCCACCACGAACCCCGGCCTCCCGACCGCGGCCACCCCGGTGCTGCGGTAACTGCCGTTGCCCACCGCGCGCAGCCTGAAGTGCTCCCCCGCCCCGGTCGCGAGCACGCGCTCCCCCGGCTCGATCCGGGCCGTGCTCGCTACGAGCGGGCGACGGTCCGCCTGGCCCGTGACGACATCGGCCACGATGTCGCAGGTGTGCCACAGGTATTCGTCGTTCTGCGTCCATCCGTCGGCCGACTGGGGGTTCGTCTGATTCCTCACGTCTGTCCCCTTGCCTGGCGAGCCCCGTGCTACGCCGCAGCTCCGAGTCTAAGACCGTGTCCCGCGTGGTGACTTGCATGAGTTGTTCATGGCGGATCAGTGCGGCGGCGAGGGCGAGGAAGGCCGGGTAGGGGTCGAATGTCGGTCTGTTCTCCACGACTTGGGCTTTCGGTGGCGGGGAGTCGGTGGTTGTGTGACATGGCTCGTGTCGGCGGTGTCTCGGGTGTTCCCGCTGTCCGGAAGAAATGAGGAAACTGCGTCTCGGCACGCTCTCCATGATGGGCATCCTGTCGGTGGCGCGCGGCCCGCATCCCAGGTGTTCGGCAAAGTCGATCAAGCCCACCCCACGCGCCCGACGCCGGCCGATTCTCGGACGCGGAGCCTGGGTTGCGGTGGGCGCGCAGCCTGAGTTGCACCAGGCGAACAGGAGGCGAAGAGTGGATCGTGTCACCGAGGGCGCATTGTTGAGCCCTCATCCGGGTGACCCTGGGCCGCGTCAGGAGCCGAGTCGGCACCGGCCGGCAGCCATCCTCCAACGCACCTGGATTCACTATGTCCGACACCGCCCGGCGACAGCTCTCCCGCATAGTCGGCGTCTCCTGCCTGGCCGCCGCGGTCGCGTTCCCGACTGCGGCCGCTGCCGCCCGTGATGCCGGCCCACAGGCTCCGAACACCCTCTCCATCGGCACTCCCGCATCGCCGACACCGCCGACACCCGTCCCCGAGCCGAAGCAACCCGACACGCCCGGGCCCAAGCAGTCGAACGCGCCCAACTCGCGCAAGATCTCGCCTACAGCTCTGCCCTCGCCCTGGATCCGCAGACCGCGCCGGAGAACAAGGCCGAACTCATCAAGATCTCGCAAGCGACCGCCGGCGCGCTGCCGGCCGCCCAGGACCCGAAGACCGCGCCCAAGGCGCCGGAAGACAAGGCCCGGGTCGACGAGATCCTGAAGGAGACCTCCAAGACCACCGCCGAGGCCATGGAGGTCATCCGGGACCCGAAGGCGACGCCGCAGGCGAAGGAAGCCGCGCATAAGACGCTGCAGACGACGCTGGCGGCGCGGACCGGCGCGATGCAGAATCCGGCGCAGAACCCGGCGCAGAATTCCAAGTACCAGGAGTTCCTGGAGGCGGTCAAGAGCTACGGTCCGCCGCAGGTCTGCCTCGACACGATCCAGCCGCACCGGTCAAGTCGGCCGGCCGGACGGATCCCTGTGGGGTCTCGCCGACGACTCGTGCGCCGACACGCTGGCCAAGGCCGCCGACGACGACGGCAGCAAGTGGAACAAACTGTTCCAGTGCGTCCTGAACAACGCGTTCTCCACGTGCGCGGTATACATCCCGCAGAACTGAACCGGCGGAACCGAGGCACGCCTCGCACGCCCGCGAACACGCCCCGCGACCTCCGCGTCACAACCCCGAACGGCGGGGTCGGCCTCCGTGCCGGCCCCGCCGTTCGCGGTCGGTCCACCGGTCTGGCCCTGCTCGAAGCAGCGCCGCGCCAGGCGGAAGCACTGCATTCGTTCCCGAACGGACGGTGAGCCGAATAACGTCACTTTCGCCAGAACAGGTGGTGTGTCACGCCGCTCGGGCTGGGGACGACGTCGAGGTGGAACCGGTCGAGGAGTTCGTCGGGGGACTCCCACAGCCGTATTCCGGACCCGAGCTTGACCGGTGAGACCACCACATGCATGGTGTCGACGAGGTCGGCGTCCAGGAACTCCCGGATGGTGCCGGCCCCGCCGCCGAGCCTGACGTCCTTGCCCCCCGCCGCCGCCCGCGCCCGCTCCAGGACCGTGGCCGGGTCGGCGTCGACGAAGTGGAACGTGGTGTCGGAGAGCGTGAACGAAGGACGTTCGTGGTGCGTCATGACGAACACGGGGGTGCGGAACGGGGGCTCGTCACCCCACCAGCCGCGCCACTGGTGATCGCGCCAGGGTCCGCGCTGCGGACCGAACTTGTTGCGGCCCATGATCTCGGCGCCGATGTTGCGTGCGTAGTCCCGGGTGAGGTGGTCGTCGAGGCCGCGGCTCCCCCCTGGCTCGGTGCGCATGGGCCAGCTCGCCGTGGCGCCGGCCCAGCCGAACAGACGCTCGGGATCGACGTGGCCGAACGGGCGCTCGAGGGTCTGATCCTCACCGGCACCGATCCCGTCACTCGAGACGTTGAAATTCTGCACTCTCAGTAGCTGAGTCATGTGTGTTTTCCTCCCATGCTGTCGACAACGGTGGTGAGACTCCCCCGGACCGGAAAACAGTCGTCACCGTGTCCGTGACCGGCCGGCCCCGGAAGGGGACGTCCGTCCCGGTGGACGCCCTTTCCTGCGGATCGGCAGAGCTTGGTCGATGGTGGTCCGGGGGTTCGACCGGGCTCGCGCATCGTTTTCACGAGGGGGTCGGAGTCGATTTCCCGTTCTCGACGTCGGGCGGCGGGCTTTTTCGAAGAATCTTCCGGCTGCGGTTCTCCTCGCGTAGGACAGCCCGGAACCGCCCCGGCCTCGGGGCATCGCCGCCATGTCCGGGCCGGCCTCGTGCCACGCGGTGGGATCGGCGACCGGCAGGGTTGCCTCGTGATCACGCTCGTCCGCCGCTGCGGCGAGCCGCGCGGCCGGATCCCGCGCCGCGTCGACGAACCGCTGTTCTCAGCCGACGGCCGCAAACGTTGAAGTCGTCCGAACTCCGCACGTCCGCCTCAGGGATGGGCCTGCGACGGCGGCGGCCGAAGCGGGATTGCCGCGATGTGCCGACCCGCTCCGTGTCGCGCCTCCGCCCGATCACGCATACGGCATTCGTGTGATTATCCGATTCCGTCGACGTGTTGGCGTGGGCCGACCCGCATCGCCGTGGAACATCGTCACAAGCAGCGACAACAAGTCGGCGTCACGGGCCATCCGGGCTTGCGATGTTCTCGTCCTGGCGGAGGGTTCGCCTGTCCGTCTCCGCGTGTCGGCCCATCGCCGGGCGCCGGGTGGTGGAGGGCTGCGCGCGTTTCACGATGCGAGGTCGAGGTGTACCCACCCGCGTCCTCAAGGAGGTCATCGGTGCAACGACCATTGTCGCGCGTCGCGCTGGTCGCAGCGTTCAGCGCGCTGCTCACCGCAATGGCCTTTTCGCCCGCCCACGCCGAAGCGGTTGCCGAACCGGTCTCGGTGCAACTCTTGAACATCACCGACTTCCACGGCTACCTCAATCCCCCCTCCCCCGGCTCGGACGGGGTGATCACCGGACCGGACGGCGCCGCGGTGACGGTGGGTGGGGCCGCCTACCTCGCGACACACACGAAGCGGCTCCGGGCGGGTCACCGGAACTCGCTGCTGTACGCCAGTGGCGACACCTTCTCCGGTTGGCCGTTCGAGGTCGCGGCGTACCAAAACGAGCCCACCATCGAGGTGTTCAACGCACTGGGTGTGCGCTTTTCGGCGCTCGGCAACCACGAACTCGACGTATCGCCCTCCTTCCTGACCGACCACATGGAAAACGGCGTGTGCTTCGGCACGATCGGTCAGGACAGTTGCTTCACCGACTCGACCGGGGCCCGTTTCCATGGCGCGGACTTCGACTACCAATCGGGCAACATCGTGGGCGCCGTCTCGGGGCAACCAGTGGTTCCCCCGTACCGCATCGAAAACGTCACCGACGCTGCGGGCCATGTCTTTCGGATCGGATTCATCGGCATGACCGTGCCGGACGCACCACGCGGTTCCACGTCGTACCAGCCGGATCTACGAGGGCTCGACATCGTGGAATCCACCAACAAGTATGCCGCCGAACTGGTCGCGAAGGGGGTTCGGGCAATCGTCCTCAACATGCACGAGGGCGCCTGGCCGAAGAGTGGAATGGCGGCCCCCTATGACAGTTGCGACCAGGTGGAGGGTCCCGCCGTCGATATCGCCAAGCGTGTCTCGCCGGACGTGGACGTCGTGGTCACCGGGCACTGGCACGGTCACTTCAACTGCATGGTCGATGATCCTGCGGGAGTTCCCAGACCGGTCGTGGAGGCCGGGCACCATGGGTCGTTGATCAACGAAATCGATCTGGCGTTGGACCCCGGTACGGGCGAGGTCATGCGCAAGCGCACCCGCTCGGTCAACCACCCCGTCACGCGCGACGTTCCCGCCGACCCGGCGATGCAACGAATCGTGGACTATTGGAACGCGCGATCCAACACCCGATACGTGTCCGCATTGGCCACCCAGACGGGCGACTTCCTGCGTGCCCGGAACGAGGCCGGCGAGAGTACGGCCGCCGACCTCTTCGCCGATGTGCAGTACTGGGAGGCAAGTCGCACTCCTGCGGGCAAGGCCGATCTGGCGCTCTTGGCCGTTCCGCCGGAGCCGTTCGCCAATCCGCTCGGCGGTGATCTGGCCTACGCCAAGGGCTCCCTCGCCGAAGACGCCGACGGCCGGATCCTGTTCAGTGAAGCCTGGGGAGCCTACGGATACGGCAACCCGGTGCTCACGGTGAGCATCACCGGAGCCCGCTTGAAGGCGATCCTGGAGCAGCAGTGGCGCGTGGCGGAGAACGGTTCCGAATTCATGGTGCCGCTCGCCGTCTCGCGCAACGTGTCCTACTCCCACGATCGCAACCAGCCGAGGGGTAGGCGCGTCGGCTCTTCGGACGTCACCGTCGACGGGAATCCGCTCGACCTCGACCGCACCTACCGGGTGGCCGCCCTCGCCAACACGATCCTGGGCGCGGATGGGTTCTCCTTCGGTGACTACACCAACGCCGTACGCGGCAGCCTGGACAGTTGGGCGTTCATCGCGTACTTGCGGGCGCATCCGACGATTTCGCCCGCTCCGTTGGACCGGGTCCGGATCAAGTCCGAAGCGTAACCGAGTGCTCGACCTGGCGCCGGACGTACCGTTCGAAGCGTTCGCCCCGATGCGAAACCTCATCACGGTCGCCGGTCGGGGCACTGCGCCTACCGGTCGCAGGAGCCGACAGAGCGGCACGGTCGGCCAAACGCACGGCCACGGCTTCGACCGGTCGTCTCCGAACCGAACGCCCGTGTGTGAGTGCCCGGAAACCGTCCGGTGCGCGTCAGCCGTGGGCGGAACGGCAGAAGCGGGCCTCGGGGGCATCCTCTCCCCGGCCGCTGAACCGAACGCCGAAGCCACAGGCGGCCCAGGGGTCGACGGCGCCCCCCTTGGACGTGGTGCGGTCGGGTTGACCGCGTCGGGGTGATGTCTCGGCGGAATGGTCGGCGCGGTCCGACGCGCCGGATCCACGGGACGACGGGGAGGATGCGGTCGATCGGGCGTCGGCGCGCGAGCCCTCTCGCTGCGGGTCGGATGGTGCGGTCTCCGCCGAGGTCGCGGGTGTCGCGGGGCCGGTGGAGCCGAGGGGATTCGTCGTGGACGGCAAGCTCCCGGGCGTGCCGGCGCCGGGCAGCGGCACGCTGTTCGCGGCCAGGGCGGGATCGAGGGCTCGGGTAGGGGTGGTTGCCGGCGCGGTGTCGCAGGCGGCCACGAGCAGGAGCAGGAGAGCGGCTGCGGCGGCCGGTCGAGTGATATGCACGCGTTCCTCCGTGAGCACGAGGTTTGTCCCGTAGGGGGTAACGCGTGCATGCTCGGGGAGTTACTCCGGTGCCGGGGTGGCCTCGCGGCGCGAGTCACCAATCACGGTGGGTGGTTCACGGACACGGATTCGAACCCACCGGGTTCGGATGTCTTTCGGCACAGGTCGTGTCGGCGTCCTCGACCGACCCGGGCAGGTCTTTCGGTGGTGCCACCGCCGCAATCCGGCGACTGATCCGTTGCCCGGGCGTGGGTCGCTCGTTGAACCGGTACCGCGACCGGCGCGCCCACGCGACGGCATGGAAGCCGGGTGCCGGAATCACCCGATCGACGACAGCGAGGAGCCGACCATGGCCGAGAGGATCATCTTGTCGCCGGGTCGGGCTCCGTCTTGCCCGGGGCCGTCGGACGGGGGACGTCGACCTGTGCGAAGGTCTCGGACGCGTTCGACCGGAATACCCGTACCGGGCCGCACTCGACGCCTGGCCCGACGGCCCTGTCCGCATCCCGCGGCCACGGGGGCCGCGCGGTCCCGGACCGGAACAATGAGCGCCGCGCTTCGCCCGGGGCCACGCACCGGTCCGGCCACCTGCGCGCCGGCGGCCTCTCGCTGACGACGTCCGCGCCCACTCGAACCGTCCGAGAGCTTGGGAGAACCGTTGACCACCCACGCCTCCGCCGTCCCGGCCACGCCCCTTTTCGTCATCGAGTACCCCGAAGACGGGACCGCGACCGTGGACGGTACGCCCGTCTACGTTCCCGAGGGAGCGGAAGCCCGGCATGCCGCCATCGACGAGGTCCGCTTCACGGCGTCCCTCCTCGACCGGCCCGTGCGCGCGATCGACGTCGATCCGGACGGCACGCGCTATCCCCTGCTCGTCGACCCGGACGGCACGCTCACGTTCCTGGCCGAGCCCCATCCCGATCCCGACACGGACATCCCCGACGACGAGGCATACGCCCCGTCGTGCGAAGGGGACGCGGCACCGACCGACGGCCACGACGGCGACTTCGGCGAGTGGTGGGTCGACAGCGACGGAAACGACTCGCACACGCGGGCCTCCGACGAGCACGACCCGCACGCACCGCCGGACCTGCCCGAAGCCGCCCCGCCACCGCCCGAACAGCCGCCTTCGACCCCGCCCGCACGACCCGGTCGCGCGCGGCGGCGTGCGTCCCGCTCCGGTCTCCGCGTCGTGCCGGTCGCGATCGGCCTCGCGGTCGCCACGGCGGTCACGGTCGTCGCGGTCCTCGTATGGCCGGACGACGAATCCGCGGGGTCACGACCGAGCGCGACCTCGCGTGCCGAGCCCGCGGCGGTCACCGCGCCGGCCGGCTGGCGGCAGACGTCCGCCTGGTCGCGGTCGATCGCGCCGCCGGGGGCCGGCCGGCCGAGCGTGGCAGCGCTCGGGGGTGTGCTGGCCGTACTCACGCCGGACCGTCGTGTCGCCCTCCTCGATCCGCACGACGGGCGGATCGATCGGGTCGGTGAGCCGCTGCCGGCGGGCGACGCCGCGCTGCACGCGACCGGCGACCCGGCCGCGCCGGTGCTCGTCGCCGAGACCGAGGGCCGGCTCCTGGTGTGGTCGCCACACCGCGCCCAACCCTCGCCTCCGCCGACCACGGTCGAACTCGCGCCCGGCGCCCACGTCAGCTACGCCGGCGCCCTCCCGCTGGTGACCGGGCCCGACGGATCGGCCGCCGCGCTGCGCGGCGATGCCCTCACCCCGGTTCGGCCGTCGCCCGGAACCGTAGCGATGGCCGCCGACGCGGCGTACGTCCTCGCGGGGCGCTCCGTCGGACCCTGGGAGCTGCTCGGCTTCGACGGGAGGACACGCGTGGTGGCTCCGCTGCCGCCGCGTCCCGGCGCGCGCATACTGCGCATGGCCGGCGGCGGGCACGGGACGGTCGCCGTCGTGTGGTCCGGCCCCGGGGACGGCAGCGAAACACTCGCCGTGCACGACTCCTCCTCCGGCCGGGTACTCGCCGGCGCCGACGCCCCCACCGGGTCCCTGTCGAGCGCCTGGATCCACCCGGACGGCAATCCCACGGCGGCTTTGGGACCCGTCGTCCTCGATCTCGCCGAGGGGCGCGCGTCGGTCACCCCGGGCTTCGTCGCCCGCTCTGTCGCCGGCGGCCGGGTGTACGGCACGCGCGACGGCCACTCCGTCGCGTTGACGGTGTCCGGCGTCGTAGCGGTGCCGGACCACGCCGCCATCCCCTGGAGCGTCAGCGCCGGCCGCGCGATCCTGCTCACCGGGGACGGGGACCGAGCGGTCCTGCACGCCGTGGATCCGGCTCCGTGATCGCACATGCCGGGCATCTTCGTGGTGGTGTTTCCGGGCGCGCTCGAAGCTCGTCGGCGTGGAGCGTCCCGAAACCCCGCCGGCGTCCGTCGCGGCGCTCGGTGCAAGGCGGATCTCGGCCGTGCCTCAACCGATCAGGTGTCGTGACATCCAGTGTTCGATGGCGGTCCCCGCCCGCGCGCGGCTGTCGGCGTGCAGGAACTCGTGTCCTTCGTCGGGAAGGAGCAACAGCCGTGCGGGGATGCCGCGTTCTCGGGCCGCGCGCACGATCCGGCGGGATTCGTCCGCCGGGACGTTGGTGTCGTGTTCGCCGTGCACCGCGAGGAAGGGCACGCGCAGAGCGTCGATCCGGTTCATCGGGGACAGTTCTCGCAGGAGTTCGCGGTCGTGACGCGGGTGACCGTACTTGACGGCGGCCGAGCGCGCGAGCCACGGTTCGGTGCCGGCGAAGAACGCCGTCAGGTCCGACATGCCACAGATCGCGATGCCGGTACGGAACAGCTCGGGATACCACGTCAGGGCGGCGAGGGTGAGGTACCCGCCGTACGAATGCCCCATCACCGCGAGCTTGTTGGGGTCCGCTCGCCCGGTGAGCACGATGTGCGCCGCGCAGTCCGCGACATCGTCGAAGGCCCGGAACCGTCCACGGCCGAGGTCGGCGTCGACGAACGATCGGCCCGCTCCGGCGGAACCGCGCACGTTCGGCGTGAACACGTCGATGCCGCGCGCGAGGAGGCGATGGTGCAGCGGGTCGAAGACGGGCCGCGCCTCCTCCTCGGGGCCGCCGTGCAGTGACACCACGCACGGCCCCGGGCCGCCCTCGTCGCGGCCCGGGGCACGGTAGTACCAGCCGGCGGGTGCGAGCCCGTCGCGTGCGGGCACCCGCAGTGGTCGGGGCACGACAGGTGCCTTCCCGTACGCCACGGTGTCGGCGCTGCGCGAGGACCACGGCGTGCGGGTCGGCCCCGCCGCGTCGGCGGTCAGCCGCCATACGCCGGGACGCCGCCGCGAGCCGGAAAGCGCGAGCCACCAACCCGCGGGGCCGGCCGGCGCCACCCGGGTGACCACCTCGTGGGCCAGCGGCACGGTCCGCAGGCGCGTCGCGGCCGGACCGGATGGGCGCAACGTGACGAGCTCGGCCGCACTGCGACCGCTTTCGTTCCACGAGAGCGCGGCCGTTCGCCCGTCGGCGGCAATCGACAACGTCTCCAGGTCGGCGCCCGCGCGTTCGGTGGCGACCCGGGTACGGACGAGCGAGCCCGCGGTGGTGAGTTCGACGCGGATCAGGGCCGCGAACTCGCGGTCGGCGTCGCTACGCACCCACAGGGTGCGACCGTCGGGGGCGAACCGGCCGATCCACGGGTCTCCGTCCGCCGCGCGCAGCACGCACATGGGCTCGACACGGGCCGAGGACACGACCACGGCCTGGCGATGTCCGCGTGGGCCGCGTCGTAGCAGCACCAGTCGGCCGTCGGCGCTCACGTCGCACACCCGCAGCGTCGCCGCACCCGCCTCGAACGCGAGCAAGGTCGGTGAACGAACGCCGTCGGGGTCGAGCAGGTAGGCGGCCGATCGACTCTCACCCGCTCGCTCCCAGGCGTCCGCGTCGGCGGCCGGCGCGCGAATCAGTCGGTCCGAGGCCGTTCCGACGCCCCCATACCCTTCGCCGGCGGGTCCGGTCCGCGAGGGCGCGGCGGAGATCGCGCCGAGGTCGGCCGTCGCCGGTTCGGTCGTCGTGACGCATACCGACCGCCCGTCGCGCGTCCAACATCCCAGGTGTGCGGAGCCGCCCGCCGTCGCGTCCGCCAGGACGCGGCGGCCCGAGCCGTCCGGGTGTACACACAACACGCGGGTGTGCCCTCCGCCGCCGGTGGTCGCGGTGTAGGCGATCCAGCGCCCGTCCGGCGACCACGACACCTCCGTTACGGGATCGGCACTGCTGTCCAGCAGGTGTGGTTCCTCGTCGCTCGCGCGCCCGACCCAGAGCTGGGGCACACCGGCCCGATCACAGACGAAGGCCACGTGTTCACCGGTCTGGTCACCCGAGGGGTACCCGCACGCGTGCGCCCGCGCCCAGCGGTGGGGGCCGCGCCCGCCGACGGCGTCGGGCAGCGCGAGGGTGACGGGCACGCCGACGGCGTGCTGCTCGTGGTCCCGATCGCCCGTGTGCGCCCCTTGCGGGTCGTACATCGTGATCACTCGATTCCGTGACTTTGGAACCACATCTCCAACAGGGCCACCTGCCACAGCGCGTTCGCCCCGCGCCGGGTGCGGTGCGTGTCGGGCGCGGCCATCAACTCGGTCACGAACTCCGCGCGGAAGATGCCTCGTTCGCGGGCCTGCGACGTGGACAGCGTCTCCCTGACGCGGGCCAGTACGGGGCCGGCCATGTGCCGGATCGCGGGAAGCGGGAAATATCCCTTCGTCCGGTCGACGATCTCGGCGGGCAGTATGTGGCGCCCCGCGTCCTTGAGGATGCCCTTGCCTCCCTGGGCCAGCTTGAGTTCGGGTGGACACGCCGCCGCCAGTTCGACGAACTCGTGGTCGAGGAAGGGCACCCGCGCCTCCAGGCCCCAATCGGCGGTCATGTTGTCGACGCGCTTGACCGGGTCGTCGACCATCATCACGTGCGTATCCAGGCGCAGCGCCGCGTCCAACGCGGTCTGCGCGCCGGCGGCGGCCATGTGGGCGCGTACGAGTTCGCCCGAGACGTCGCGGTCGACCAGCATGTGAGGTTGCAGGATGCGGGCCAGGTCGGCGTGGTCGCGGTCGAAGTAGACGTCGGCGTACCGCTGGGGCTCTCGTTCGCGGGAGACGGCGGCGAGGTCCGGGTACCAGTGGTAGCCGGCCAGGATCTCGTCGGCGCCCTGCCCGCTCTGTACGACCTTGACGTGTTTGGCGACCTGTTCGGACAGCAGGTGGAACGCGACGACGTCATGGCTGACCATCGGTTCGCTCATGGCGGCGATCGCGCCGTCGAGGGCGGTCGGCAATCGGTCCGAGGGCACGAGGAGTTGATGGTGGTCGGTGTCGAAGTGGTGGGCGACGACGTCGGAGTAGTGGAACTCGTCGCCGCTCTCGCCGCCCTCGGTTTCGAAGCCGACGCTGAATGTGGCCAGGTCTTCCTGGCCCACCTCGGCGAGGAGCGCGACGATCAGGCTGGAGTCGAGGCCGCCGGACAGCAGCACGCCCACCTGTACGTCGGCAACGGTGCGTCGGCGTACGGCCGTTCGCAACGAATCGAGAAGCGCGGCGCGCCAATCGGCGGCGGTCATGTCCGCGTGTTCGACACGGCGGGTGTAGTCCGGTTGCCAGTAGCGATGGTCGCGGTACTCGCCGTCGGGCTCGATGACACGCACGGTGGCGGGGGCGAGTTTGCGTACGCCCGCCAGGATGGTGCGCGGGGCGGCGACGGTGGCGTGCAGACTGAGGTACTGGTGCAGGGCGACGGGGTCGATCGAGGTGTCGATGCCGCCGCCGGCCAGCAGCGCCGGCAACGACGAGGCGAATCGCAGTCGGCCGGGTTCCTGTGCCAGATACAGGGGCTTGATGCCGAGGCGGTCGCGGGCGAGCACCAGTCGGCCGCTCGCGTGTTCGGCGATCGCGAACGCGAACATCCCGTAAAGGCGGTCGACGCAGTCGATCCCCCATTCCCGGTACGCCTTGAGCACGACCTCGGTGTCGGAGGTGGAGAAGAAGCGGTGACCCAATCCGCGCAGCGTCTCCCGCAGTTCCCGATAGTTGTAGATGCAGCCGTTGAAAACGCCGGTCACACCCGTATCGGGGTCGGTCATCGGTTGTGCGCCGTGCTCGGACAGGTCGATGACCTGGAGGCGGCGGTGGCCCAGTGCGATCGCTGCCTGGCACCACATGCCGCGGCCATCGGGCCCACGCGGCGCCAAGCGGTCGGTCATGCGCTCGACGCCGGCCAGGTCGGGTCGTGTGCCGTCGAAACGTATTTCACCGCTCAGGCCGCACATCGCTTACCTCCTCGGTTCGAGGTGGTTCGGGTACCGGGCCGCGGCCGCGTGGTCGGGGGACGGTCGCCGCGGGTGAGCGCGATCAGGTCGCTCACCGCGTCGACCCATCGCTTTTGAGGCGCGTACCGGCGCAGTCGGTGTGCCTCGCTGCCGCGGGCGAGTTGTTCGTGGGCGAGAAGGTTCACCGTCGCCCAGTCGTCGAAGGACTCCAGCCGGGAGCGCAGTCGCGACAGCATGGTGTGCACGACGTCGGACGCGGAGGCCGGTTCGCGGGTGAGCGGATCGACCAGCGGGCCTTCGAGGCCGGAGCGGGCCGCACGCCAGGTCGCGGCGCGGAGCCACTCCGTGCGGGCGGTGGGCTCGTCGGCGCGGTCTTCGCGCACGGCTTCACATGCGTCGACGACGAGTGCGCGGAACAGGCCCGCGACGAGGACGACGGTCTCCGTCCGCGGGCACGCGTCGGCGATGCGCAGCTCCAGGGTGCGCTGGTGGGCGGAGGGGCGAACGTCGTAATAGACCATGCCGGCGTCGCTGATGACCCCCGAACGCACGAGATCGGCGAGGGTGTCGTCGTACTCGGCGGCTGACGCGAAATGCCCGGCGGGCCCGGCGGTGGGCCAGCGCTGCCACAGGAGCGTGCGCCAACTCGCGTATCCGGTGTCGGCGCCGAGCCAGAACGGTGAACTGGCCGTCAACGCGAGCAGCACCGGCAACCATGGGGAGACGAGCGACATCGCGCGCACGGCCGTGTCCCGGTCGGGCACGTCGATGTGGACCTGCGCCCCGCAGATGAGTTGTTCGTCCGCGACGAGGCGGTAGTCCCGAGCCATCTCGGCGTAGCGGTGATCGGAGGTGGTGCCGATGTCCTCGGCGCGGGCCAGCGGTACCGTGCCGGCGGCGACGACGGCCAATCCGAGGGCGTCCGCCGCGTCGGCGAGCGTGCTGCGGGTCTCGCGGAGGTCACGGTGCAGGTCGTCCAGGGTCGCGTGGACGGCGCTGTTCGTCTCGATGACCGACCGGCGGAACTCGGGGGTGTAGGTGTCCTCCGACAGTCGCCGGAGCAGCGCGGGCGCCTCCGACACAAGTCGTCGACTGTCGGCTCCGACGACGTGGAATTCCTCTTCGACTCCCACTGAAACACGCACCAGAGGCTCCTTGACTTGCAATACCCGACACGATCACCTATGCGCATGTTGGCGACGTAGGCGTTTACGCCTATTCGGGCCGGGCGACCGCCTTGTGCGATCAGGGATGCGCCACTGCTGCCCGGAAATGACGAAGACAAGCCTGGGATGTGGGATTACAGCGCGTGATGTACGCCGCAGAGCACCGGCTGGGGAGGCGCCCGACCGTCGTATCCGCTTCGTGACCGGAACCCGGACGCGCCGATGGAAGTACATTCGGCCCCGTGCGGACGGTTCTCGGACGCACTACGTTTCGCGGCCGAGATTGCTCCGGCGGGTCGGTACGAGTAAATAATACCGTAGACCATTATACCGATCCTGGAGGCGTTGCCAGATTTCGCCGACCAGCACGATTTCGTTTACGGTCCACCCGGCCGGAAGAAGGGCCACGGAGCGGATGTCCGAACTTTCGAAGTAATGGAACCAAGGGTATTTCGTGCCGATGTGCGCCGCGCAACGGCCGCGCCGACCGCCGCCGCCCGGAAGACGCCCCGTGTCGGAGGCGGGTGTTAGGTTCCGTGTGCTGAATGAGGCCGGTCGGAGTACCTTCGAGGTCCGCGGTCGTGGGGGGTGGGGCCGGTCGGGCACAACCGAACAATGGAACGATCCCTTCCGGGACAGCCCCACCGGCATCCGTACCTCACCCCCCTCATCCGCAGGCGTGGGCCGATCCTCCATCGAGAGTACCCACGGGATCGACTCAGTCGGCCCGGCCGCGGGACCTCACGTGGTCTTGCTCATCACGTGCTTGATCCGGGTGTAGGAGTCCAGCGCGTAGACCGACAGGTCCTTGCCGTACCCGGAGTGCTTGAAGCCACCATGCGGCATTTCGGTCGCGTATACGCCGTGGCAGTTGATCCACACGGTGCCCGCGTCGATGCGCCGGGCCAGTCGGGCGCCTGTCGCCGCGTCGCGGCTCCACACGGATGCCGCCAGGCCGAAGGGTACGTCGTTGGCCAGCCGGATCGCCTCGTCCTCGTCGGTGAAGGGCTGGACGGTGAGGATCGGGCCGAAGACCTCGTCCTGCACGATCGCGTCGTCCTGGCGTACTCCGGTCACCACGGTCGGTTCGAAGAAGAAGCCGGGCCCGGGGACGGGTGTGCCGCCGGTGACGACGGTGGCGTGCTCGGGCAGGCTCTGGAGGTAGGCGCTCACCCGGGACAGGTGGGTCCGGCTGTTCAGCGGGCCGACCGCGGTCCGGGCCGCGCGTTCGGCCAGCATCGCGACCAGTCGATCGTGTACCTCGGCGGCGACCAGCACTCGGCATGCGGCGGTGCAGTCCTGACCCGCGTTGTAGAAGGCGGCTTCCGCGATGCCGTCGGCCGCCTCGGCCAGGTCGGCGTCGGCGAGCACGATCGCGGGTGCGTCACCGCCCAGTTCCAGGTGCAGCCGTTTGATGCCGGCGAGTCCGGCGGCGGTGGTGACCTCGGCGCCCGCACGGGTGCTTCCGGTGAGGGAGACCAGGGCGGTGAACGGATCGACGACCAGGGCCCGGCCGGTGTCGCGGTCGCCGCAAACGACGTTGACGACGCCTGGCGGCAGCACTTCGTTGCAGATCTCGCCGAGGACGAGAGTGCTCATGGGGGTGGTTTCCGCAGGCTTGAGCACGACGGTGTTTCCCGCGGCCAGGGCCGGCGCGAGCTTGTCGACCGCCGATCCCAGCGGGTGGTTCCACGGCGTGATGAGGGCGCAGACTCCGACCGGTTCGCGGGCCACCTGCGACGAGTGTCCGCGCACGTACTCCCCCGCCGTCGGCCCGTGGACGCCGCGTGCCGCGCCGGCCATGAAGCGAAGCACGTCGACGGCGGCCGGGATCTCCGCCTCCAGCACCTCGGCGTGGTCCTTGCCCGTGTTGCGGCACTCGGCGGCGGCAAGTCCGGGCGCCTGCTCGGCGATCGCGTCGGCCAGGGCGAGGAGCGCGTCCTGCCGCTCCCCGGGGGTGACGGACCGCCAGGTCTCGAACGCGGCAGCGGCCGCGCGGACCGCGTCGTGCAATTCCGTGGACGATGCCGTGGGAACGCGATCGTAGACCTCGCCGGTACGCGGGTCGATGATGTCCTGGTGAGTCACAGGGTCTCCTCGATGAAGGCGGCCACCCGTTCGCCGACCACCGTGGTCGGCAGGGCGGGGGTACTGCGGGGGATGTCGGGGAAGACGGAGGCGTCGGCGACATGGAGGCCCTCCAGCCCGTGCACCTTGCCGGTGTGGTCGACGACGGCCGACGGATCGTCGGCAGGCCCCATCCGGCAGCTGCCCGCCGGATGCCAGTAGTGCTGGTGGTTCGCCTTGATCCAGTCGTGGATGTCGCCTTCGGGAGTGAGCAGCGCCGGTCCCAGGTAGGGGGACAGGTCCAACTCCCGTATCCAGCCCAGGCCGTGGGCGAGGGCCTCGAGATCGTCCGGGTGGGTCAGGTAGGCGTGGTCGACGTGGGCGAGGGCGTACGGGTCGCCGGAACGCAGCCGTACCGAGCCCCGTGCCCGGGGGCGCAGCAGCGCGACCGGGACGATGCAGCGCCAGGCGTGCTCCGTCGTCGCGTCCCGCTCGACCCATGGGTAGACGTGCAGGTCGTAGGGCGCGTCTCCGGCATGGGGCGAGCGAAGCTTGGCCAGGGCTTGTTCGTCGGGCAGCATGCGGGCCCGGGCGAAGTCGGCCAGGTCGGCGGCGAGTTCCGCGGATCCGGCGAACTCCAGCTGGACGGACGGATGATCGTGCAGGTTTTCACCCACGCCCGGGAGTTCGTGCCGCACCTCGACACCGACCTCGGCGAGGTGGGCGGCCGGACCGATGCCGGAGCGCAGCAGTACTTCGGGGCTGCCGTAGGCACCGGCGCTCAGCACCACGAGGTCGGCGTGGATCCGGTGCCGGCGGCCGTCGTGGAGGACGTCCACCGCCACCGCGCGGCCGTTGCGCAGCACGATCCGATCGGCCTGCACGCCGCCGATCACGGTGAGGTTGCCCTGTTCGCGAACGGGATCGAGGTAGGCGAAGGCCGTGTTGACGCGCACACCGTCGGGGGTGATGTTGACCGGTGCGCAGCCGATGCCGAGCCCGCCGGCGAGGTCCTCGAAGTCGTTGCGGACGGGCAGGCCGAGCGCCGCGCCCGCCGCGATGAAGTGCTGCTGGAACGGTTGGATCTCGTCTTGGCGGTAGGTCCTCAACCGCATGGTCGCGGACGCCTTGTCGAACAACGGTCGCAGTGTGGCCGAGTCCCAGCCGGGCGAGCCGGCCGCCGCCCACGCGTCGTAGTCGCCGGCCCATCCGCTGCTCTGCGTACAGCCGTTGTGGGTGGAGCAGCCTCCGATCACGCGGCAGCGCTCGTAGACGTGACGTGGTCCGCGATAACCCCAGTCGTGCGAGGTCGGCAGGGTGGTGGCGTCCAGCAGGTCGGCGGGCCACGACGCGCGATCGGACCCGTAGTCGGGGCCCGCCTCCAGGACGAGCACCCGATGCCGGCGGGCGAGGCGGCCGGCGACGACGCAGCCTGCCGTACCGCCGCCCAGGACGATGATCTCGGCGTGGTCGGGGAACTTCAACGGTGGCTCCTCAGCCGGAGGGGGTGGACGCGGAGGGGGAGGTGGACGAAGGCGGGGAGGCCGGGACGAGGGCGCGGCGATGGGGTGCGCCGAGGGCATGGAGAAGGCAGCCCAGGCCGACGATGAGCGCGATCGGGACGAGTTGCGTGGCGGTGTAGGCCGCTCGGTGCCCCTCGAAACCGGCGGGCAGGTAGTCGGCCGCGCCGCCCGAGGTGCCGAACCACCCGACGCCCAGCCCCGGCCAGACCAGGGCGACCACGGTGAACAGCATCGTGCCGACGGTCAGTGCGGTGACCGTCCACGCGCCCGCGCGGCCGCCGGGGACCCGGTAGGGGCGGTGCACGTCGGGGTACTTGCGGCGCAGCACCAGGAAGGAGGAGAACGTCAGCAGGTAGGAGATCGCGGTTGCCGAGATCGCCAGGCCGATGCCGGCGGTGAAGTACTTCTGCGCGTCGCCGTCGCTCAGCCCGAGCGCGGCCAGCATCACGACGGCGGCGATCGCGGTGGACAGGAGATTGACCCGCGTCGGAGTGCCGCGTCGGGCGGAGATCGTGCCCAGCCACTGCGGTCCGGCGCCGTCGGCGCAGGCCACCGCCTGGGCCCGGCTCAGGCCCATGGCCCACGCGGTACCGCTGGTGAGCAGGCCGACGATCAGGCCCGCCGCCGCCACTTTGGCGAGTGCGGCTCCGGCGCCGGTGAGTACGACCGTGCCGTCGGTGGCGACGTGGCCGCCGTACACGGTGAAGACCGCACGGCAGGCGTCGATGAATCCGGTCAGGGAACCGAGTTGCTCGCGGGGCAGCACCAGCAGGGTGCCGAGGATCGGGACCCCGTACAACAGCAGGGAGAGCAGACCGCCGCGCAACAGTGCCGCGGGCACGTCCCGTTTGGGGTCGGCCATCTCGCCGGCGGCCGCGCTGGGCACCTCGAAACCCATGTAGTTGAAGGCGATGACCGGGGCGAGCGCGACCAGGCCCAGGTAGGTGGGGGTGTAGTCGCCGGGCGACAGCGGCTGGACGCCGTTGCGCAGCGCGAAGACGGTCAGTGAGACGACGAAGAAGCCGAGGAGCACGATCCTGGCGACCGCTCCGGCCACCAGCACCCAGCGGCCGACCACGACGGACGCGTGGACGGCGAGACCGGCCGCCCCGACGAAGACCGCTCCCGCCAGGTACTGCCAGGCGCCCGGCAACGGGTGGAAGAAGCTCTCGAACGTGGCGATCGCCGTCACGCACAGCGAGCCGCCGATCCATACCGGGTTGGAGATCCAGTAGAAGACCTGGTTGAGGCCCGCGGTGAAGCGGCCGAAGGCCAGTTTGGTCCAGACGTAGGGTCCGCCTTCGTCCGGGAAGGCGGACCCGAGTTCGGCGATCAGGAGCCCGTAGGGAGCGAAGAACAACAACCCGAGAACGGCCAGCCACGTCAGTCCCTCGGGGCCGTTCGCGGCCACCGAGCCCAGGGTGTCCAGGCCGACGATCGCGCACAGCAGCATGGCCAGCACGTGGAAGCGCCGCAGCGCGCGGCGAGATTGGGGTGGGTCGGCCGTCGTCATGCGGCCTCCTTCGTGGTGGGGTGCCGCAATCATGGAGAGTCGCGTTCACAATCGTCAATGACTCATGCGTAAATTGATCGCGCTAGGGTGGTGCGGTGACCACGACCTTCGACAAGGGCCTCGCCCTCCTGCATGCGGTCCTCGCCGCGGAACTGGGCTCGGCCGGCTACCCGGGCAATGTCCGACTCGCCGAACTGATCGGCGTGGATGCGGCCCAGGCGTCCCGCATGCTCAAGGACCTGGCCGCGCTGGACCTCGTCGAGCGCGATGAGCAAGGACGCGGCTGGCGCATCGGCCCCGGATTCTTCGCGCTGGCCAAGGCGGCGGCCGACAGGCACCTGCTGGTCGCCGCCCGACCGCCGCTGCGGGGCCTGGTGGCGCGCTGGCACGAGCCGGCCTGGCTCGCGGTGCCGTCACAGGGCATGGTGCTCACGGTGGAGAGCCAGCTCAGCCACTGGTCGTCGTACGTCGCGGCGGCGCCCGGGGCCCTGACCCCGATCTGGTGTACCGGGCCCGGGCGGGCGCTGTTGCTCGATCACTCCGAGCAGGAACTCGCCGCGTTGCTCGGTGACGTCGAATTCGTCGGCGGTGGCCCTCGGGCGGCGCGCGACATCGCCACGCTGGCCGCCTACAACGCGACCGCCCGGGCGGACGGGGTCGTGATCGCGGACCGCGAATTCGAGCACGACGTGGTGGACTTCTCGGCAGCCGTACGGGACGGGTCCGGAGCAGTCGTGGCCGCGCTGAGTCTCGCCGTTCCACGATTCAGGCTGGCCGGCCGGTCCGCCGAGATCGCCGCGTCGGTGAAGGCGGCGGCGGCCGCACTGGAGGTCAGGGCCGCGGCCGGCCGAGCAACGCAGAGAGCCGATCGGCCAGATCCCTGATCGCCGCACCGTGCCGGTCGGCCAGCGGGGCCAGCCGTGCCGAGGGTCCTTCCGTGTGCAGCGCGCAGACGACCTCGCCGGAGAAGTCCCGCACCGGCGCGGCGACGGCGAACACGCCCGGCTCCGACTCCCCGTCCACGACCGCGTAGCCACGCTCGCGAGCCGCGATCAACCGCGCCTCGAACTCGGCCACTCCGGTCGGCGCCGCGGGGCCGTAGGCGATGAACTCGGTGTCGGCGAACACGATCTCCAACTCCTCGCGGCTGCAGTCCCACAGCAGCGCCTGGCCGGCGTCGTCGCAGTACAGCGGATACGAACGGCCCACCCACGACAGACCCGAGGGCACGTCCTCCAGGAAGGCCACCGAGCCGTCCCCGCGCACCTCGGCCAGGAACGCACTCGCCCCGGTCGCCTCCACCGCCGCGCGCAGGATCGGCGGTCCCTCGGTGAGCAGCCGCGCCCCGACCGCGCGGGACGCCTGGCTGTACAGCTGCCAACTCAGCGCATAGGCGAGGGTTTCGGGATCCCGGGTGAGCACACTCGCCGTTTCCAGACTGTGCAGCGTGCGGGACACCTGGACCCGGTTGCGTCCGAGACGCTCGGCGATCTCCGTCGACGTCGCCGGCCCCCCGCCGGCGGCCACGGCAAGCAGCACGTCGAGCCCACGGCCCAGACTCCTGACGGCTCCGGTATTCACCCGGCGATGCTATCGGCACGCGGGCAGCGGCATCCGAGCCGCACCACCCGCCTCCGCGAGGGCCGGCGAGCACCGGGGCGCGCAGCGCGCCGACGGCCCGCGCCGGCCTGTGGTGGAGCGCCGCCTCGCACGCCCACCCGGGCCGCCGACCGCTCAGCCCGCGTCGCCCGGCAGCACCCGGGCCAGGAAGTCGTACGTGCGCGTCCACGCCGTCGCCGCCGCGTCCGGGGCGTACTTGTCCGGGCGGGCGTCGCACGCGAAGGCGTGCCCGACGCCCGGGTAGGTGTACTGCTCGAAGGCCACTCCGGCGCCGGTGAGCGTGGCGCCGATCGCGGCCGCCTGCTCGGCCGGGATGGTCGGGTCCAACCCGCCGGTGTGCAGGAGCAGCGGCGCGTCGATCCTCGCCGCCCGGTCCAGCACGGCATGCGGTCCGGCGGCGATGCCGGGGCCGTAGAAGACCGCCACACCGGCCAGCCCCGGGCAACACGTGGCCGCGGTGAACGCGGCCCGGCCGCCGAAGCAGAAGCCGACGATCGCGGTACGGGCCGCGGGCACCTCCTCGTGCTCGGCGAGGTGGGCCAGCAGCGCGCCGATGTCGACGGCGACCGCGTCCGGCCCGATCGCGCCGATCAGCCCCATCGCGTCGGTGTGCCGGTCGTAGGGCAACTCGGCGACGCCGCTGCGATGGAACAAATCGGGGGCCACCGCGAGGTAGCCGTGCTCGGCGATCCGGCGGGCGACCGTACGGATGTGTTCATTGACCCCGAACGCCTCCTGCACCACCACGACGGCACCCGCGTGGGCGGTCGCGGCCGCGGGGCGCACGGTGAAGGCCCGCATCGGGCCGTCGGCGGTCGGGACGGTGATCCATTGCTCGCTCATCGGGGTGCTCCTTCGCTACGAAGTGGAATCGGACCGGTCACGGCCGGCGGTCACAGCCAGGGGGGCGGTGTCGGTGGGGCGGTGGCCGAGTGGGTCAATCCCGCGCCGTCGCCGCGGCCGGTGAGCCAGCCGAGCAACTCGGCGGCGCTGCCCTCGACATGGTCCACGATCTCGCCCGGCGCGGGTGACCGGGTGGTGCGGACCGAACCGCCCGTTCGATCATGGAGGACCAACGCGGGGCAACCCGCGTTCTTCGCCGCGAGCGTGCCCACGACGTCGTCGAGCAACGCCTGCGCCAGATCACCCGGCAGCTCGGCGAAGGTCGCGCCGGTGCCCAGGTCGACCACATGGATCCACACCTCCCGCACCCGCAACCACGGCACCCGATCCGCCCGGACCAGGCGGCCCTGCGCGGTGCGCACCTCCCGGCCCCATGCCGCCTCCGGCACCGCGGCCAGGCAATCGCGCAGGCGCGTGGCGCCGGCGCGCACGTCCGCGCGGATCGCCTCGGGCGGGCGGGCGGCACCCGCCTCGATGTCCGCCGCCCGCCGAATCGCGCCGTGCGGGTACATCGGCGACTCGACGCCGGTGACCGCCCAGTCGAGCAGGTTGCCCAGCGCGTCGGCGTTGCGGGCCACGTGGGTGAGCAGGTGTGCGTTCGTCCAGCCCGGCAGGGTGGACCGGCCGACCAGACGGGCGTCGTCGAGGGCATCGACCGCGTCGAGCAGCCGGCCGGTGCCCTCGCTCAGCCAGTGCGTGAGCACCGTCCGGGACGGCCGGTCAGGCGTCATGGGGCTTTTCCGCGACGCATCGGTTGCGGCACTCGCCGAGTCCCTCGATCGCGGTGGTGAGGACGTTGCCGTCGACGAGGTAGCGGGCCGGGGTGCGGGCGTGGCCGACGCCGCCGGGGGTGCCGGTGGCGATCACGTCACCCGGTTCGAGCGTGATGTCCGTCGACAGGTATGAGATCAGGTGCGCCGGGTCGAAGACCAGGTCGCCGATGTCGGCCTGCTGCACCGTCTCGCCGTCGACCTCGGTGCGCAGCCGCCCGGGCGCCTCCCCGGCCTCGTCGGCGGTGACCAGATACGGCCCGAACGGGGTGGTGGCCTCGAAGATCTTGCCCTGAAGCCATTCCTTGCGCGCACCGCGATGGGCGGGTCGGCGGGGTCGGTCCCCGACGAATGCGCCGGCCGAGACATTCGGCCGGGCCGGGGCCTCGCCGACCCCCCGCCGGCCACCCTGCCGCGGCCAGGAGTTCACCCCGCGGTGGTCGACCCGCAGCGTCCGGGCATCGATGCCATCATCGCGCCGAGTTCGTCCGGGACGGCCCTCGTTATCACGCACCCTCCATCGGATCACCGCAATCGACTTTCGGCGGTATCGCGTGGCCGCGGCGAACGGCATCGTGGGTCCGGTTCGGGTGTGTCCCGGATCCAGGCGGGCCCCGAGCACGATCGACGTCCCGTCTTCGATGGAAGGATCGTGCACTCATGAAACGTCTGTCCCGCGCGCTTGCCGGCGGCGTGCTGTCCGTGGCCGTTCTGTGCGGGTATCGGCTCCGCGGCGGCGGCCGGCCACAACTCGACCGCGCCCGCCGTCACATCGGATGGTTCCTCGGTCCAGGCGCGCACCGTCAACTCCTGCTCAGTGGACTACACGGTGGCCTACTACCACGGCATGCAAATGGGGTGGGGCCAGGGCTTGTCCGAGGAATACGCCGACATGGTCTACGAAGCGTGCATGGCCAGGTCGCAGGGATGATCCCGACCAGGTAGCCGGCTCCACCACGACCACAGCCGGCGGCGCGCCCGCGTCGATGCCCGGCCGGTCGGAATCGGCCGCGGATCCTCCTTCCGTCCCCGGAACGGAAGGAGGATCAATACCTCGCGGCCGGTGGGACGTTCGCCCTCGCCGGGCCACCGATGGCTCGCGAATCATCAACGTGGCACCGTCCGAACGATCGCCGTCCATCGGCGCGCTCATCGAACGGTTGGGGCGCGGGCGCCACGAGCGCGCCCGGCTGATCACGGGCGACACGGCCCGTGGGCGCCGGATCCCGTCTCGGACCCCGTCCCGGCCGAGGCCGTTCCGTGAATGTTTGTCGGTCGCCCGCTCAACCCGGACGCGACGGGCTTTTCGAGACGCGAATCGCCAGGTAGGTCGACCCGAAGACGACATGGACGACGGCCGGGTTCGCCGCGACGACCCGGCCCGAGGGCGGGTTCGGCACACGATCGGTCACAGCGCTCATGGCCTGTCCCTGCGCGGGACGGCCCTTCCGAAGCTCCGCCGAAAGCGGGCGGCCCGCACGCGAGCCGAACGCCCGGGTCGCGAAGCGCCGATGCCCTCGACGCGGAGCAGCTGGCCGGGACGACGGCCGGTGTCGAATATCGTGTCGCGCTCAGCGGGGCGCCTTGGCGGCGAGGTACTCCTCCCACGTCCTGACGCCCACCGCGTTCTCCCGCGTGACCAGGCCCCCGGCGCGGAACCCGGCGCCCGCCTTGCCCGGGACGCGCACGGGCAACACCCAGCGCCGCCTGCCCACCGCCTTCAGCCACGAACGTGCCAGGTCCGCTGCCCGGTAGATGTGCGGGCCGCCCATGTCCGCGACCCGCCCGGCCGGTGCGTCCTGGGCCAACTCGACCAGTCGGTCGGCCACTTCACCCTGATCGACCGGCTGGCACACGGTCCTCGACGGAACCAGGACGAAGGGCGCTTTGGACAGCACGCCGAAAGCCCTATTCAGCAGGTCCGGGAACTGCGTCGCGCGCAGGTTGGTCCACGGGATGCCCGACTCGGCGAGCAACCGCTCACCCGCGACCTTGATCTTGTAATAGGAGTACGGGATCCGGTCGACGCCGACGATCGAGATGTTCACGATGTGCCCGACTCCGGCCCGCTTCGCGGCGTCCAGCAGGTGCCGCCAGCCGGGAATGTCGTGCTTCGGCTTCCGCGTGTCCGACGCGCAGTGGATGATCGTCGCGACACCGTCGAACGCCGCGTCGAGGCCCGCACCGGTCTGCAGGTCGGCGGTCACCCAGGTCACTCCCGGGTCCTCGGGCAGCGTCGCCCTGCGGGTCATCGCGCGCACCGGCAGGCCCGTACGGCGTACCCGCTCCAGCACCTCGCGCCCGAGTACACCGGTCGCGCCCGTCACCAGGATCACGTTCTCGCTCATCGTTCCTCCTCGATCCGGGGGCACCGCTCCGCCGCGGCGTCGCCCTCGTCAGCTGAGAACCGGGCGGCTAAGCGTTATGTGACAACTCTCGGCACTGTTCTTCGAGAAATTTCAGCTTCTCCGGATTCCGGACGATCCGCACGCCCGCTATACCCTCCGCGCCGACTTCCACCACGGCCGCCGTCGTGAGTACCCCGCTCTCCCGGCCCAACAGCGCGGTGTCGCCGTTGACCTCGGCGAAGCCCAACTCCATGCCCGCCGAGAAGCGCTCCAGCAGACCCATGAGGAACCGGGCCACCTTGTCGCGGCCGGAGATCGGGCGCGTCGCCGCGGACACCTTGCCACCCCCGTCGGACCACGCCATGACGTCGTCCGCGAGCAGCGACTCCAGGTGCTCGAGCGCTCCCTCGGCCGCCGCCGTGAGGAAGCGCTCCAGCAGGTCGGCCCGCGCCTGTGCGGGGACCTCGAAACGCGGCCGACCGGACGCGAGATGTTGCCTGGCCCTCCGGTAGGTCTGCCGGGAGTTGGCCTCCGGCCAGTCCAGCACCTCGGCGATCTCCCGGTGGCTGTACGCGAACGCGTCCCGCAACACCACGACCGCCCGCTCCGGCGGCGACAGCCGCTCCAGCATCACGAGCATCGCCATCGACACGGCGTCCCGCTGCTCGGCGGTCTCCATCGGCCCGAGCGCCCCCGTGTCCGTTCGCACCGGCTCGGGCAGCCACGGCCCGACGTACTCCTCGCGCCGCGCCCGTGCGGACGTGAGCCGGTTGAGGCACAGGTTCGTCAGCACCTTGGCCAACCACGCTCCCGGCGCGTCGATGTGGCCCCGATCGGCCGCATGCCAGCGCAGGTACGCGTCCTGTACGGCGTCCTCGGCCTCCGCCGCCGACCCGAGCATCCGGTACGCGATCCCGAACAATCGCCCCCGCTCCGCCTCGAACTCGGCGGTCCGGTCGGGAAACGCGTCAGCCGTCACGAAATCCACCGTACAAGCCCCGCATGCCCCGCAGACCACCGCCTCGGCGATGCCCGCCTCGGCCCTGTGAGGTTCGCCGTCGAAAACGACGCGTTCGGTCCCGCCGTTCGTGTGGCCGGAACAGGCCCCGAGGTCCGTACCAGACTTCTAGGCTGGGCCGGTGACTTCACCGTTTGCGGTTTCCGGGCAAGAACAGCGGTTCGTCGACGCGGCGCGGGATTTGGCCCGGCAGTTCGCGGCGGCCGCGGACGAGCACGATCATGAGGCCACCCTCCCGGTCGCCAATCTGAAGGCGTTACACGAGGCCGGCTTGGACATGGCGGCGATGCCCCGGGAGCGGGGCGGTTCCGGGCTGTCGTACCAGGCGCTCGGCGAGATCCTCCGCGTCGTCGGCAAGGCGTGCCCGTCGACGGCGTGCGTCTGGATGATGCATCTGGGCGCGGCGCAGGCGCTGGTCGGCTACGGACCGCCGGTGTACGCGGAGGAGCTGGCGGCGGGCAAACGGTTCGCGAACGCGCTGTCGGAGCCGACCGGCGGGAACCTGTTCCTGATGCCGCTCCAGCGCGCCGAACCGGTGGACGGCGGATTCGAGTTGGACGGCGCGAAGCGGTTCGTGTCCGGGTGCGAAATCGCGGACCACTTCCTGGTCAACGCGCTGCTCGACGACGGACCGGCGTTCTTCGGGGTGAGCCGGGACGACAGCATCGAGATGGTGTCGATCTGGGACTCGATGGGCCTGCGCGGCACCCGCAGCCAGTTGGTGAACTTCCGCAACACCCTGCTGCGTCACGAGAACCGCTGCCGGATCGTCGACCCGACGGCGCCGAACATCATCGCGCTCGGCCTGCCGTGGTTGTCGATCGGCATCGCCGAGGCCGCGCTCGACGCGTCGGCCGCGCACGCCCGCAAGCGCGTCGTGCCGAGCACCGGCAGACCGGTCGGCGACATGCAATGGGTCCATTTCGACGCCGCCGACGCCCACGTGAAGCTCCTGGCCGCACGCGTCCTCGCGGAACGATCCATGTGGCTTGCCGACCGGAACGCGCCCGGCGCCCTCGACGCCGCCGTGGAGGCGAAGCTCTACGCCAATCAAGTGGCCAAGGAGATCGCGGAGTTCGGGCTCCGAGTCGGCGGCGGCTCGGGCTTCCTGCGATCCTCCCCGATTCAACGACACTTCCGCGACGCCCAGGCCGGCGCGCTGATGGCCTTCTCGGTCGAGGTCTGCCGGGACATGATCGGCAAGCGGCTGACCGGCAGCGAACAGCTCCGGTACGGCAACGACACTTCGTGACGCTCTGCGCGTCCACGTCCGCAATGGCCGATCCGGGTCGGACCGGCAGCGGCCGGGCCAACGCGGCGACCAACGCCGACCGGTGCACCCGCCTCGGCCGAGGCCGGCCGGATCAGGGGAGCTGATCCGGCCGGCCCCGGCCTTGGACACCGCCCCACCGGTGCCGTCAATCGCTGTAGACGCCGACCTCCCGGAGCGAGTAGCCCCACTGGGTGCCGCGCTCCAGCCCCTGGATCCGGACGTAGCGCGCCAAAGTTCCGGCGAACCGCGTCGTGTCCAAGCCGCCGTCACCAGCGGTCGTGGACCAGGCCGTCTGCCAGTTCGTGCCGTCGGCCGACAGCTCGACGCGGTACGACTTCCCGTACGCCGCCTCCCAGTCGAGGGTGACGCGCTTGATCAGGTTCGTGGATCCGAGGTCGATCCGCAGCCACTGGTCGTTGTTCCACTCGCTGGCCCAACGGGTGCCGTTGTCGCCATCCACGGCCCGGCCGGGCGCGAAGCTGACGAACGGGTTCCACCATTGCGACGTGGACGCCGAGGCGGCCGCGCCCGAGGCCAGGTTCACCCCGGACTTGTGCTGTTCGGAGTTCCCCCAAGTGCGGAGGTAGGACTCGGCGCCCGCGAAGAGGTCGTCCACGACTCCCTGGCCGCCGACGATCCGGATGTCCTCGATCCAGTCCGGGACCATGCCGTAGTGCGCCGCGCCATCGGTGTTGAAATCCCAAGTACGCTCGCCGGCGGTCTGCTTGTCGATCACCGAGCCGCCGTCCGTGCTGCGGAACGGGTACTTCACCGGGTTCGGGGTGTCCCCGCCCCGCGGGCCCGGCCAGCCGCCGACACCGTTCATGTCGGTGCCGTAGCCGTAGCCGACCCCGTACTTCTCGCGCAGCGCGTCCGTGCGCTTGGCCTCCGCGCTGAACGCCTCCGATCCGTTCATGTACTGGCTGACGAACCCGCCGAGCTTGTAGAGCCGCTCGGTCCAGCCCAGGTCCATCCAGCTGTGCGAGGAGATGACGCCCGGGTACGACTCGGATTCGAGAATGTCGAAGGCCTGACCCGCGGCCTTGACGCTCATGTGGTCCATCTCCAGCATCATCTTGCGCTTCATCATGCCGCGCACCGCGTACTCACCCAGGTCGGTCAGCCCGCGGGTGTTGCACTGCGCATTCGAGGCGTACGAGGGGACGACCACCCCCGCCGGAAGTTGCTTCTCCGCCTCCGACGCCGCGTTGCCGATCGGGTTGTCCTGCTGCGGGCCGCGGCAGACCTCCGTCTGCCAGAAGGTGCCGGTCGACAGGAACTGGCCGACGTTGATCGCGGTGCCGAGGGTGCCCTGGTCGAAGCGGACCCCGCAGAGCGCGTTGTCGAACTTGTGACACAGGAACATGCTGCGCACGCCCAGCTTGTACAGCTCGTCCAGGCCGCGGTCGATGTCCGCCTTGCCGCACTGCCCGACGTCCAGGATCTGCTTGCAGCCGAAGGGCTCGGAGGTCTCGACGCCCAGCACGACGGCGAGCTTGCCCTGCTTGATCACCTCGCGGGCCTGCGCGCTGTCGGTGACGATGCGGAACCAGCCCTTGCCCGGGCCGCCGTACATCTTGTCGATGAACGCCTGCATGTCGTACGACTTCTGGGCCTCGAGACGGATGGCGGTCATCTCGTCGCAGCCGCGGTCCTTGAAGAAGTAGACGGAGCAGATCACACCGTTGGTGACCAGGTCGTTGACGAGGATCCTCTGGCCGCCGCGCCAGGCGCGCTCGATCCACGCGTAGTAGTTCTGCTGGTGGGTCAGCGAGTCGTGCGCGGGCCAGTCCTTGAAGGTCGGCCACCCGTTGGGGTCGTGCTTGCCGTCGCCGCCCTTGGTGATGAAGTCGAAGATGGCGAGCGTGCCGTCGGGGTAGTGCTCGGGGCAGTCCTTCAGCGCGTCGGCGACGCCCTGCTCCGAGAACGGCTTGCCGCAGATGAGCCGGCCGCCGAAGCCCTCGTTGGCCATGATGTGGTCGTGGGCGTCGACGAAGCCCCTTACCCGCCCCTGGGCGTCGGTGCCCTTGAAGGGCTCCCCCGAGACGTTGATCTGCGAGTCGGGCGTGGGCCGCGCGGCCGGGTTCCACCAGCCGGGCTCCGCCGCGGAGTTGGGCATCGGACCGAGTACCAGGGCCATCACGGTGAGGAGCAGTGACACCGCCGTGAGGGATCCGAGTCTGCGACGCAGAGGTTGAACCATGATCATCACCCAGTTCTTATATGTGAGTTGGGCTCATGTTTCGCCTCTTACGTTAGGCATGCGCGCCCGCGACGCCAACCCTTGACGGGGCTATCGTCGCGAAATGGGGGAGATCGCTCCATCGGGAGCAGGGTAGCCATGCGGCCGCAGGACCGTCCTGTTGAGCAACCCGCCGAGTCCCGGGACCTTCCGGGGCTCGGCGGGTGGCGTGCATCGGCCGTGTGGAAGTGGGCGGTCGCCCGGAACTCCGGTTCGGGCGGCCGGTGTCCGGGCGCAGGGCGGTGGCGTGGCCGTCGAGACGGGCTACCACCGGCTCGGCGGTGACGTCGGTCCCGGCGGCCGCGACCACGACGGTGGGGTGGGGGTCAGTCGTCTGCCTTGAGCCCGGAGGGCTCCTGGGTGGAGGTGTAGTCCGCGACCAGGTCCGCGTCCGCTGCGTGGACGAGCAGGGTGCCGTCGGCGACCACGTTCGCGCACAGGTCGGGATCGTAGTGGTGGTCCGGCAGCGGGAGCGGCTCACCGGCGGGGGCCGCGAGGCGGCGGGTCAGGAGCAGGGGTATGGCCATGGGAAACCTTTCGCGTGCGTCGGGTGGTGGTGGTGGTGGTGGTGGTGCGAACTGCCGTGCGGCGGGGTCGACCGGGCCGGTGCCGCGGACGCGCGGGGAGCCGGCCGAGACGCCGATCCGACGAAGCGGCCCTCGTGGTTGTGTGTCGTACCGCGTTCTCCACCAGGCCGGTGACCGACTGACGCAGCAGCAGCGGGCCGCCTTCGAACCAGCCCCCCGTTTGTACGCGACCTCGTGTTGGCTCCGGATAACCGATTCGGGTAACGGCCTGGTAATGCGCCGGCACGTAGACCTATTGGCGCACCCCCGCCGTCACGGCGGGGACGGTGAGGGGTGACCACGCGCCACCACCGGCCGTCGGCCGGCGTGTCCGGATCGCGCCGGAGCATCGGGAACCCGTACGCGAATGCCCGGGCAGGTAGGGCCACCCGCACGGGTTGTGGCTGCTGTCAGCCGTCGAGTCGGGCGGTGCATGGGGAGGGTGTACACGGCCGCGGGGGCAGGAGGGCTCGGTTCGTTCGCTCCCGCCGAGTTGTCGACGGGTGCGAAGACGCGGGCCGCGCTGCTGCGTCTCGTGCGCGTCCGGTCTCGGTGGCGAGGCTTCGCGCGTGGAAGGAGGTGGCTTCCACACGTTCGAGAACACGGCGGACCCGGGCGCGTTCGGCGCGGCGGGGATTGAGTGGATGCACCAGGGGACGGCAGGCCGCGCGGAAGGCCTCCAGCGCCCGATCAAGATCACGTGCATCGGGTGCGGGCTTCGGGACGCCGGCCTGCGGCGCGCAGCGCACGTAGTGGTCGAGGAGAAGAAGCAGCTCCCTCAGGCGCATTTCGGCGACCGTGCGGACGGTCATGGGGACGACCAGCGCCGCTGCCAGAATCCCGCACCCGGCTCCCAGAGCGGTCTCCTGGACACGAAGCGCGAGCAGTTGCGGGGAGAACGTGTGCAGGACCGCGAGCACCATGCTGAGCGAGCCGGTGATGAAGAAGGTCACCGCCCAGTAGCTGCCGGAGGGGATGTAGAACATCCCGAAGACGCAGCCGAGGAGAAGGGCCAGGGCCGAGGTGCTGTGCCCGTCGGTCAGGACGGCGAGGCCGTATCCGAACGGCACTCCGGCGACGGTGCCGATCAGCCGCCGGCCGCTCTGCAACAGGACGTCCCCGGTGTGCTCGGCATTGATGAAGACGACCCATGCCGTGGCCACCGCCCAGTACCACAGGTGTGGGGAGAGAAGGTGTCCGCCGGCTACCGCGAGTGCGGCCGCGGCGGTCACCTGCAACGCCTGCCGCGTCGTGTGCCGCGACGGGCCTGCGGGCCGTACCGCCCCTGGACGCAGCGGTACACGGTCGCGCTCCGTTCGGTCGGTCGAGTCCCCCGTCTCCACCTCCCGCATCGTGCCGCCGGAGGTCCCCGTCGAATCCTCCGCGGCGCGGATCGCGAGTACGCCGAGGCGTTGCGCGATCGCGTCCGCACGTGCGGTCCGCTCCAGCTCCGCCGCAGTGTCGGGAAGCAGCCCGACGGGAGCCTCGTCCAGGAATTCCTGAAGCAGCAGCGCGCAGGCGTGCAGCCGGTCGAGACGTCGTTCGACTCGGCGGACGCCCGCTCCGCCGTCTGCGAGCAGATCCGACGTGGCCTGCTGTGCGTCACGAAGTCGTCTGTTGAACGCCGCCCTCAGCCGCCTCAGGATCTGGTGGGACGTCGTGGGCACCAGACAAAGGCGAGTGATCGCGGCAGCCGCGAAGGCGACGGCCGACGCCGCGGTCAGTTGCGGAAGTTGGTGGGGCTGAATCCTGGCGAACTGGGACAGGAAGTAGGCCATGAAGGCGAAGATCCCGAGGTCCAGGCCCCGTCGTCCGAAGCGGCGCGCATAGACCGCGGTGAAGATCAGCAGCAGGAAGGCCAGGTGGGACGCCAAGGGGAAAGGCGCCAGCAGGCCCCCAACCGACAAGGCGGCAAGGGTCACAGGCGCCCCGGCGAGCAGAGTGCGGAACTGATTGCGGGGGTGCGGGTCGCTGCTCGCCAACGAGGTGACCACCGCTGTGAAGCCGCCGGCCAGGAGCACGACAGGGGACTGATCCCGTACCGTCAGCGCGGCCAGGGTGAGGGTGAGACCGAGGACGGCACGCAGCCCGGCGGCCAGACGCAGCAGCCCGGGGTCGGCTGCGGCGAACCGGTCCCATAGCGACGCTGTCTTCGCAACCACCGTGGAATTCCGTTCCTTCGTCGTGGTTGGCCGTCCCCGTACCGCCACGACGAGCGAGGCCGTGTTCAGCCCGGCCCACCGGCCTCGGGCCCGCCTTTTCGCAAGGCTTCGGGGACAGCGGAGGCATCGGCATGCCAGGGCGAAGGGGTCACCCGGCGGGTTACCGCTGCCTCGCCGTTGTGGCCAGTCTGGTCCGGCGGGATGGCGCCGCGGTATGCGTCAGGTGACTGCTTCGACGGCCGGGCGTGTCCCTACTCCTGGTGTACCGCCGTCACTGCTGGTGGGCCGCCGTCGCGAGGGTCCCCTCGACGAGGTCGCGCAGCTGGGAACGGGCGGTGATGCCCAGCTTCGGGAAGCTGCGATAGAGGTGCGAGCCGACCGTGCGCGGGGAGAGGAAGAGCTTTTCGCCGATCTCACGGTTGGTCAGCCCGCGGGCGGCGAGCCTGATGATCTGCTGCTGTTGCGGGGAAAGTTCGGCGAGGGCGTCGGGGACCGCATCCGTGACGTCGAGGCCGGCGGCGCGCGATTCGGCCCGGGCACGCTCGATCCATGGGCGCGCGCCCAGGCGACGGAAGGTCTCCAGGGCCTCGGTGAGCGGCCCACGCGCCTCCGCGATGCGCCGACGGCGCCGCAGCCACTCGGCGAGGTCGAGCAGGGTCTGTGCGCGTTCGAAGGGCCAGTGCTCCAGTACCGGATCCGCCAGAGCCGCCCGGAAGTGCGGCTCGGCGTCCTCGGGGTCCGCCAGCAGGCCACGGGCTCGACTGATCAGCGCACGCAGACGAGGTGAAGCGTTGTCCGCCAGTGCGGATGCCGAGCGCTCGACGATCGCGACAGCCTCCGCACGGCGGCCGCAGCGCACGGCGGCGGCGGCCAGGTCCGCGAGGGCCGGGTAGGAGGCGTGGTAGTGCACGGGCGCGCCGTCTGCCGTGAAGGCCATGCGGAGTTGGCCGTACGCGGTCTCGTAGGCACCTTCGGCGACTGCCGCCGCACCGAGCGCACGACGGGCATAGACGGAGACCGAGCGGCTCTCCAGCGGATCGATCAGTGTGAGCGCGTCCTCGGCCCGGGCGCGGGCCGAGGACGCGTCGCCCTGGAAGGCCAGCACGGTGGCGTCCACGGTGGCCGCACAGGCCACGGCGTGGTCGAGGCCGGCCGCCCGGCCGACCGCGGTGGTGCGGGTGCAGGCCTCACGGGCCTGTTCCCACCTTCCTCGCTCCACGTAGGCCCAGGCGACCGCGCCGCCCAGGCCCTCGGGCAGTGCTCCCTGCGACTCCCAGCGGTCGAAGGCCTCGTCGAAGACGCGGACGGCCTGTGGGGTCTCGTCCAGGAGCCATGCCGAGATCCCGACGGCGGTGAGCCGCTCCGGCCGGATTTCCGCCTCGGCGAGCGATTGCCGCAGCAGGGAGAGGAGTTGGGCCCGATCGTCGAACGGATCCGAGACGACTCTCACCCAGGTGCGCAAGCCTGCGTGTGAGGCGTTCTCGGGAAGGCGCCGCAGGATGTCCCGGATGCGGTGGCGCTGGGTGTCCTCTCCGGAGTAGAAGCGGACCACGGCGGCGCCGGCCACGAGGTCCAGCGCGGCGGCGGGCTGGGAGACGGCCGACTCCGCGGCGGCGTCGGCCAGTCGGGAGAAGACCATGGTGTGGCGTCCGGTCAGGACCGCCAGCCGGCCGGCCTGCGCGGCGGCGGAGGCCAGCAGGGTCGCGTCATCCGTGCGCGCGCGTGCCGCGGCGACCAATTCCTCGACCCAGGCGATGTTCCCGGTGAACACGGCCGCACCGGCGGCTTCGACCAGCAGCCGGGCGCTGTCCTCGCGCCGCGGTGCGAGTTCCGCGGCGCGCTGCAGGGCCTGGGCCGCCGCCGCGTGGCCGCCGCGGCGGCGGGCCCGGCCGGCGGTCCGCTCCAGCTCCGCCGACACGGCCGCGTCCGGGCGCGGGCAGGCGGCGGCAAGATGCCAGGCGCGCCGGTCCGGTTCGTCCCGCAACATCTCGGCGAGCGCGAGGTGGGCCTCGCGCTGGGCGGTCGAGGACGCGGCGTGATAGACGGCGGACCGGATCAGGGGGTGGCGGAACCGGACGTCCCGGCCGGTCCGCCGGACCAGCCCGGCCTGCTCGGCCGGCAGCCAGGCCGTGTCCTCCGCGCGCGGCAGCCCCGCCGAGACGGCGATCGCGGAGTCGGCGCTGTCCATGGCGGCCAGGAACAGCAACGCCCGCGTGGTGGAAGCGGGGAGGCTGTTCAGGCGGGCGGCGAAGATCCGCTCCAGGCGATCGGTGAGCGGAAGCGGACCTGCGGACGGCAGCCCCGCAACCGTGTCGTGTGCCGATGCCGTCCTCGTCAGTTCCACCAGCGCCAGCGGGTTGCCGCCCGCCTGGTCGAGGATTCGCGACCTGGTGTGGCCAGTGGGGCTCTTCGGCTGCAGGTCCAGCAGTTGGTTGGCCGCAGCGTCGTCGAGCGGTCCCAGGGTGAGCATCGGCACATGACGGTCGAATCCCGGAAGGTGATCGCCACCACGGACCCCGATCAACATCGTGACCGGTTCACCTTCCAACCGTCTGGCAGCGAAGGACAGCGCATCCAGGGAAGCACGATCGAACCACTGCGCGTCATCCAGCACCACGAGCACGGGATGGCGGTCGCCCAGGCCCGACAACAGGCTCAGGAGGGCGACCCCGACCAGCATGAGATCGGGTCCCGCGATGGCCGACCCCTCGCCGAAGGCGTCCCGCATCGCAGCGCGCTGCCTCCCTGGCAGTTCGTCCACCTCGGCCGACACCGGCCGCAACAACTGATGCAGTGCGGAGAACGCCAGGCTCGCCTCCGACTCGCTCCCCTCGGCACGCAGTACGCGAGCACCGCCGGCTTCGGCCCGGCGCACCGCGTGCTCCAGCAGCGCGCTCTTGCCCGTGCCCACCTCACCGACCAGCATCAGCACCGGGTCGGCCGACACCGAGTCCACCGCACGAACCAGGCGTACCGATTCCGCGTCCCGGCCGACGATCAACTCCCCCGGATCCGGTCCCATGACCGCACCGCGGTCGCCTGTGCGCTCGTCCACGGAGTCTCCCGGATTGCGGCTTTCGATCGGAGTCGCCTTGCCCTGGCCCGCCCAGGCTACAAGCGGCCGGGCTCCGCGCCCGGACCATGCGCACAGGTGCAGTCACGTTACGGATACCGCGCGCGCCGAGGCCGCTCGTACGGTTCCGGGAATGCCTCCCCATTCCCAAGGACGCCCCATGGAACAGATCACGCTCGGCAACGTCACCATCACCCGGGTATGGGAGTACTTCGGTTCCGTCGAAATGACGCCCGGCACCTTCTTCCCGGAAAGTCCGGAGGAAGTGTGGAACGGCGGCGCCTCCTGGCTGACTCCGCATTTCCTCGACGGCGAGACCAATATCGTCAATTCCGCGATCCAGACCTGGCTGCTGCGCAGCGGAGGCAAGACCATCCTCGTCGACACCGGCGTGGGCAACCACAAGGACCGCCCGTACGCGCCGGTCTGGAACCGTCTCGAAACAGGCTTCCTGGCCAACCTCGCGCGCGCCGGCGTCGAGCCCGAGGACGTGGACATCGTGATCAACACGCATCTCCACATCGATCACGTCGGCTGGAACACGTACCTGGACGACCGGCAGTGGGTACCCACTTTTCCCAACGCCACCTATCTGATGCCGAAGGACGACTTCGACTTCTGGAACCCCGAGAACGACCACAAGCCGCTGCTCGGCCGCGGCAACCAGAACGTCTTCGAGGACAGCGTGGCCCCGGTGCACCGGGCCGGCCGGACACTGCTGTGGGAAAACAGCCACCGGATCGACGCCGACCTCCGCCTGGACGCGGCTCCCGGACACACCCCCGGCTCCTCCGTACTGACCCTCACCTCCGGGACGGACCGCGCGGTGTTCGTGGGCGACATGCTGCACAGCCCCGTGCAGATCCTCGAGCCCGACTCGAACAGCTGCTTCTGCGAGGACCCCGCGGCCGCCCGCGCCACCCGCCGCAAGGTGCTGGGCTGGGCGGCCGACAACAACGCACTCGTGATCCCCGCGCATCTGGGCGGCCACGGCGCCGCCGAAGTGGCCCGCGAGGGAGACAAGTTCGCCATCAAGGGCTGGGCCCCCTTCGCCCCGTACACCGAGCAGACCTGAGCTGCACAAGACACGAGACACGAGACACGAGAAACGAGACATGAGCCACCACCCCAACCCCGTCGTGACCACGGCGCAAGGGGCCGTCCGCGGCCTGCGCCAGGGCGACACCACCACTTTCCTGAACATCCCCTACGCCGCCCCGCCCCGCGGCGCCGGCCGGTTCGCTCCGCCGCAGCCGCACGAGCCGTGGGACGGCGTACGGGACGCCACCGTGCCGGGACCCAACGCGCCGCAGTCCGAGCGCAAGCTCGGCAGCATCGACATGTCCCCCTACTTCGGCACCGGTTGGAGCCGCGGCGAGGACTACCTCACCGTCAACGTCTGGACACCCGCCGCCGCGAACGGCGACCTGCCCGTCATGGTGTTCGTCCACGGCGGCGGATTCGTCGCCGGATCGACGCGGTCCGCGCTGTACGACGGCTCCGCCTTCGCCCGCGACGGCGTCGTCCTCGTCACCCTCAACTACCGGCTCGGCATCGCCGGGTTCCTCGACATCCCCGGCGCGCCCGCCAACCGCGGCCTGCTCGACGTCGTCGCCGCGCTGCGCTGGGTGCGGGAGAACATCGCCGCCTTCGGCGGTGACCCGCACAACGTCACCCTCTTCGGCCAGTCGGCGGGGGCGACCATCGTCGGCGGCGTGCTCGCCGCCCCGGAGGCCGCCGGTCTCTTCCGCCGGGCGATCGTCCAAAGCGGCAGCGGCCTGGGGGCGTTCACCACCGAACAGGCCGCCCGCGTCACCAGGGCAGCAGCCGAGGCCCTGGGCATCGAGCCTCGGGTCGACGCATTCGCAGACGTCTCCGACGAGCGCCTGGTCGAGGCCGCCTCCCGGCTCGCGGGCATCGACCTGCGGACCGACACGCACCACGACCCACTGATCGGACTCAGCCCCTTCAGCCTGGTCCTCGACACACAGCCCGCCGAATCCATCGCCGCCGGCCTCGGCAACGACATTCACCTGCTCATCGGGACCAACACCGAAGAGGGACACCTCTATCTGGTGCCGGTGGGCAAGTACGCCACCTCGACCCCCGGTGACGTCGACGATGCGGCGGCGCGCGCGCACCCGAATCCGGCGCGACTCGTCGAGACGTACCGGAAGACACGCCCCGAGGCGTCCCTCGGCGAGCTGCGCTCCGCCATCATGGGCGACGCGCTGTTCGGCGCGGGCAGCCGGGCCTTGGCCGGCGCACATGCCGCCCGCCCCGAATCCACGACCTACGCCTATGAGTTCGCCTGGCGCTCCCACGCCCTGGACGGAGAACTCGGCGCCACCCACGCGGTCGAGCTGCCTTTCGTCTTCGATGTCGCCCACCTTCCACAGCTGCACGGATCCGCCGCCCTGCTCGGCCCCGACAAACCCCCCGCGGATCTCGCCGCCCGTATGCACGAGACATGGGTCCGGTTCGCCGGGACCGGCAACCCCGGCTGGGACCCGTACGACGACGAGCGTCGGGCCACGATGCGCATCGACGCCGAGTGGACCCGGGTCGACGACCCCCGCAGCCAGGAACGACGGGCCTGGCACTGACCCTCCGGCCACCACTCCCAAGGACACACCATGACCAGAACCGTCATCACCACCGAGAACGCACCCGCCCTGGCAGCCCCACTGTCCCAGGGCATCCGCGTGGGCCCCGTCCTCCAGGTATCCGGACAGCTCCCGCTCGATCCGGACACGGGCGAGGTCGTCGGGACCACCGTCGCCGAGCAGACCGAGCAGACCCTGCGCAATGTCACCGCCGTACTCGAGGCGGGCGGCGCGGGCCTGGAGGACGTCGTGATGCTCCGCGTGTACCTCACCGATCCGGCCCACCTGGCCGAGATGAACGGGGCATACGCGGCGGCCGTCGGCGAGCCCTTCCCCGCTCGCACCACCGTCTACATGCAGCTCCCGCCGGGACTGCTCGTGGAGGTCGACGCCCTGGCGGTGCTGAACGACTGAGCACAACGGCCGGCCGTCCGACGAGGGCGCGCACCAGCCGAGGGTTCCGCCGGTGTTGTGTCGGGACCTCGAAATCCACGTAACCGGCTGCGTGATCGTGCGGTGAGAGGGCCGGAAGGGGGGCTGTGTCGGCGCGAGATGCTCGAGTGCGGACAAAGCCTCCCTTCCTCCCACATCATCCGAGGGAACGAGCCGGCGCGCGTTCCGGATCGGCACGCCCTCGATCTCACCTCACCCGAGTTGCCCGAGGAGCCGTGGTCGGTCCGGAAGGCGCGGACAGCCTCGAACGACACCCGGCCCGGTGTGCACCCCCGCACGGGGGCCCGCACGTTCCACCGGCGCGCCCGAACCCTCACGACCAGACCTGCCCCGCGGCCATCACGGATGCCAGGACACCACCGACCACCACGGCCGACGCTCCGGCGATCGGCAGTCGGTGCGTCCATGCCCGCAGGGCGGCCGACTTGGACGCCTGGGCCAGCAGCACGTCGCGTCCTCGCAGCACCGCCAGACCGACGCCCGCGAGGGTCAACGCCATCCCGAGCCCGAAGGCCGCCACCATCAGGATGGCGATGCCGAACCGACCGGTGAGCAGCCCGGTGAGCAACACGAGGAACGCCGAAGGGGAAGGCAGCAGGCCGCCGGATGTGCCGAGCAGCACGAGGCCACGCCTGGTCAGCAACGATTCGGTAGGGACAACATGACTGTGCCCGTGGTCATGTCCATGCCCGTCGTCATGTCCATGCCCATGGTCATGCCCGTCCCCGTGGTGGTGGCTGTGTCCGTGTGTGTGGATCGACCGCCGGCGCCGTAGCAAGTCCACCCCCACGGCGACCACGACCAGCGCGGCGATCAATTGCAGCCAGCCGGTCAGCGCCGCGACGTCCGGGGCACTCTCGGCGGCGAGCCACCACCCGACGGCGAGCGCGGCCACGGACACGGTGTGCATCGCGGCCACGATGAGGCCCAGCCACAGCGCGTGTAGCGCCCGACCCCGGCCGCCGATGAGAAAGCCCGCCGCAAGCGTCTTCCCGTGCCCCGGGGCGCACGCGTGGAAGGCGCCCACGAGCGCGGCGACGAGCAGCGCCAAGGGCAGTGCGACACGGTGGTCCAGTAGCACGGTCAGATCCGTGGTCCAGACGCTGAAGGGCCCCTGCGGTCCTCCCGCGTCGACGGAGTGATCGGCGCCGGATGGGCCGAGGGCGAGCGTACGAGTCGGCTCGCTCGCCGTGTGCAGCCCGCCGGCGCCCGTCGGCGTCACGGAGATGGTCCGGTATCTCGAATCGACGTTCGACAGCGCGGTGATGGACAGGGCGACCGTGTTCACCGGCTCGGGGCAGCCGTAACGCAGCCGGGCGCCGTCGCCGGCCAGGCGCAGGGTGTTCGCCTCGTCGAGTCGGCAGGCCACTCCGTTTTGGATGACCTTGACGTGCGCGCCCAGGTACTGCGCTTCGGACATCGCCTCGGCCCTGGCCGCCTCGCCGAGTACGGTCAGGTCGTCCGCCGCGGCCGACCAGATGACGTCGACGGTCGTGCCGTCGGCCGCGATGCGGGCGACCGGCGGGGTGCCGAAGGGGTGCGCCTCGGCCACGCCCGCGAGCCCGAGGACCGACGCGGCTGCCGCCAGGATGCCCATGAGCAGGAGACGGAACGCTCGGGAGCGAGCCGCCGTAAGGAGTTTCACGGTAATTTCTTCCGATCGACGGAGCTCCGCGGGTTGCCCTCCCCTGCCGGGGAGGGCAACCCGCGGAGCGTGGATGTGCCTACCGGTGGGGTGTCAGGCGGTGTGGCCGCGCAACTGCCGGGCCGCCAGCGCGTGGATCGTCCCGTCCTCGGTCAGGGCGAACAGCCAGTCGCCGCTGACGGACGGCGCCGAAGCCAGCCCGGCACCGAGGTTGTACTCGGTCAGCAGCTTGCCGGTGACGCGGTCCAGGACCACCAGCCGACCGTCCCAGGTGCCGGCGTACACGAGGGACTTGGTCACCAGGGCGTGCATCGCCGGCGAACCGGCTCCCGGGGTGGTGCATCCCATCGCGACCCGCCATTTGTCGTCCTGCGGGCTCTCGCCGGGCAGGTAGCCGACGCGGGTCTCCCACAGCGGCTTGGCGGGGTCGACGGCCGTGGTGTCGTACGCGCGGACGACGCCGTCGCGACTCGCGATGTACACGATGCCGCCCCAGACCGCGGGGCTGGTCACCGGAGCGGTGCCGGGCTCGCAGGAAGTGGCGCCGCCCACACTCGACTGCCAGGTGACCGCGCCTTGGTTCTTCGGGTCGTGCCCGCGGGCGCCGCTCGCGGTCATCGTCACGAGTTGCGGGTTGCCGTTCGCCGGGTTGGTGAGGACCGGGGAGGAGTGGCTGTCGATCCCCCCGGCGGTGCCTTGCACCCACAACTTGCTGCAGCTCGCGAGGTCCATGGCGACCAACGTGGTGCTGGAGTCCGTGTGCAGGTAGGCGGTGTCGGAGCCCGGCTCGCGTACCGCCGTGCTGTGGAACTGGCCCCAGCTGGTCGCTCCGCCGAAGCCTCCCAACAGGTCACCGCTCTTGGCGTCGCGGCACTGGATCCTGTCCCAGTCCTGGTAGACGGCGACCGTTCGCTGCGCGTTCTTCAGGTCGAAGACGCTGACCGGGCCTCCGGCGCGGCCGTAGCGGCGCACCGTGTCCCCGTGCTGCTCCTCCTTCTCGATCGCCTGCCAGACGACCCGCCCGTCGGACGCGTCGAGTGCGTAGACGCGGCCGACCGCCGTCGTCAGGTAGACCTTCCCGTCGTGGAACGTCGGCGCGGACTCCGCGTCGCCGTCCAGATACGTGCGCCAGATCTCGCGGCCGGACGTGATGTCGTAGGCGAGCATCATGCTGTGCGGCGAGTCGAACGCCCGGGACGAGACGATCACCTTGCCGTCGACCACCACCGATCCGTTGAGGTTGAACTGCTCGCCGGTATTGGCCGCCCAGCGCAGGTCCAACGCGGTGCCCGGTTCATCGGCACTGGCGGAGCGCCCCGCTTCGTCCCCGCCCTGACGAACCCAGTCCCGGCCGGTGTTCGGCTTCTCCAACCGGCCGCCGGGGACCACCTCGAAGCTGTTCGTGATCGTGGTCCACGGCTTGCCCTTCGTGTCGACCGCGGTCATCTCCGCCGTGTACGCGCCGGGCGGAAGAGGCTTGGTCGCATCGCTTGCCCGGGTCCAGGAAGTCCGCGCCGCCGGACACGGTTCCGGTACGCCCCCGGGGGGTGTGTAGCAGTTCCGGATGCCCGTCTTGGGGACCTTGCCTCCGAACGTCAATCGGCTCTCCTGCCGCACCTTGCCGCGCGTGTCGCGGATGGTGAGGCGGGCCGTGGCCGGAGTGCGGCCGTCGTCCTCGGCATACAGTTCGATCGGGATGGCGGTACCCGTGCCGTACACGCTGCCCTGCGCGGGGCTCACCAGGGCGGCGTCGTCGTCGATGGTGAATTGGCGGTGGACGCCCATCACATAGCCGGTGTCCTCGTTCCCCGGGGTGCCGGGGTTGTCGGTGATCCCCTTGAAGTCGAGGACCTTGTAGTCCGGGCGCGCACCGTCGATACCGTACGTGCCCTGGTTGTTGATCTCGACCGACCGGTCGAAGGCGCCGCGACGGAACTCGGCCTGCTGGTTGTGGCCGGCGGCGAACATGCGCACGTCGTACTTGGCGAGTTCGTCGACGGTCGGCTGCATTCCGGCGCCGGGGCCCCACACGGTGAACAGGGAGCGATGCGCGAAGACGAGCACCTGCTTGCCCACCGCGTGGCGCTTGAGATCCTCGCGCAGCCACGCCAACTGCGGTGCGAGGCCGCTGGAGTCGTAGTTGTTCTCGAGTACCACGATGTGCCGGCCGTTGCGGTCGAAGCTGTACCACTCGGGGCCCAGGTTCCTGCGGAAGTACTCCAGGCTGCCGCCGTATCCCTTGGATGTGGCGGTGCCGCCGACGTCGTGATTGCCCACCACCGGATAGAACGGGTGCCCCAGCTTCCCGTCCACCAGTCCCTTGCGCAGGATGTCGTATCCGCCCTGACGGCGGGGCTCATCGGCGTAGTCGGTGACCGTCAGGTCGCCCGTCGTGATGGTCAGGGTCGCGCCGTCGACCTCGGACATCGCCTCGACCTGACCGGTCCACTGCGGCAACGTCGTGGCCGCGGCCGCGTCCTTGGTGTTGCTGACCTCGACATCGGAGACCATCTCCCACGTCTCGGTCGGATTCGCGGCGTTCCTGTCCGGCATCAGGGCGAAGTCGACACCGGTGCGCGGTCCGGTGCCGTCGGGCACCTTGCGGAAGAACCCCGGGACGTAATCGTTGCGCAGGGTGGGCGTGTACCCGTTCGGCGAGACGATGCTGACGAGGTCCGTCTCCCGGCGCGACAGGTCCACCGGCAGGCTGTACGAGCCGTCGGCGCCGGTGGTCGTCCAGACCGCACCGTCGGTGACGTCGACGCCGGGCATGGGCGTCTCGCCGTTGTCGCGCACCCCATTGGCGTTGCCGTCGGCGAACACCGTGCCCTGAACGGTCACCGGGTCGGCGGTCACCGACTGCTCGGCGGCGAACGCCACTCCCGAGGTTGCCTGCTGCGCCAAGCCGGCCATGATCGCGGCACCGCCGACGGCGATTCTCGCGCGGCGTCGGCGGGAAGTCCGGACCGGACGCGGCGGCGTCGCGCGGTACCGGATCACCAGACGCACGATGAGCAGCACGATCGCGGCGGCGAGCGCCACGCCCACCACCAGCGGGCGCCACGGGAACGAGGGAGCCGTGGGAGCCGCGTGGAGCCCCGCCGCGTCGACGATCGGCGTCGCCGCGGTCGCGTCGACCGTCGTACCGTCGAACTCGGTGACCACCTGGGTCAGTCCGCCCTGCTTCAGCAGCGCGGCCAGGTCCAACTTGTCGACGCGGCAGCCCCACGCCAGTTCGACCACGACACCGCCGGGCACTCCGCCGCTGTCGCCGGCTACGCCCGATCCGCTCGCCGGGCAGCCGGCGGTCAGCAGGCGCGCCGCCCAGGCACCGGCCCGGTCCGGGGACACCAGGTCGCGGTGGACGATCAGCCGCCCGCTGGTGACTCCGTCCTTGGTCGAGACGACGAGTTCGGCATGTTGTGGCGACACGTGCGCCGATGCGGACTGCACCCCGAAACACAAACCGAAGACGAGCAGCACAAGACCTGTCCTGGCCGCCATACGTATCCATTTCATGCGGCGGAGGCTATTTCCGCCGGGGTGGAATTGCGCCGTGCGAGCGGAGAGTTCGCCGCCGGGACGGCGAGAGTTCGCCGATGGGCCATGTCACGACGAAGCGCGATCGATTCCCTTCACGCAACCGCCGCTCGCAGGTAACCCGACAGGCACCCGGCGAGTGATAGCCCGAACGCCCGTTCGGGACCAAGTCGAGAGGCCATGCGGTTCTGCTCCTGTGTGGGGGCCTGCTCAGCCGAGGTTCTTCTCCAGGACGCCGATGTAGTTGTCGATGAAGTGGTCGCGGACCCCGTCCGACGCGGGGGCGAACGGGTCGGCGGTGGCGCCCTTGACCTTGTCGGCGAGCGTGCCGAGGGCCGGCATGCGGTCGTGGAGCCTGCCGCTCGCGTCGAAGTACCGGACGGCGTCGACGTGGTGGAACATCGGGGCGGGCGGGACCTGGGGAACGATGTCGTTGTTGTTGACGAACCGGAATGTGCGGCCCTTGAGCGCGGTGTCGTACGCGGTGGCCAGCATCCGGTCGCAGGTGCGCGGCTGGCCGTAGGTGTAGACGCCGTCCGGGACCAGGTTCGGCGCCTCGAAGTGCATCCGCGCCCCGGACAACATGGCCAGGGCGCCGCCGAGGCTGTGTCCGGTGAACCACACGCTCTGCCCGTTGTCCTTGAACTCCGCGACGGTGTCGCGGACGTCGGCGTGGACGACGTCGTGCGCGCGGTGGAACCCGTAGTGCACGAAACCCTTCCCCGCGGGGCCGGGCACGGGCGGGGTGTTGGCGTCGGACAGCCAGTCGCGGATCTGCGCCGGCTCGGTGCCGCGGAACGCGACCAGCACCATGCGGTCGGAGGCGGCGATGTATGCCTGCGTGTCGTCGATCGGGAACGGCATCGTGTGCGGGGAGGAGAGGTGCCGGAATCGGTCGAAGCCCCAGTCGCGGGAGAGCTGTTCGGCCTGACCTGGCGTCTTGTAGGCGGCGCGGGCCGCGTGGGCGAGCCGGTACGCGTGGGCGAGGGAGTATCCGGAGACCGAGTGGTCCCATGGCGCGGTGGCAGGCACGGACAACACCTTCCGACGAAATGGTTGGTGTATCGACCCTGGCCTACCCTGCCGAGACTCCGGCGTTGCGACGTTCGGCAGACGGCGGGCGCGCGAACGCACCACGGGGGCGCGCGCCGCCGCCGGCGCGCCCTTGCGTCCATCGGATGCGGCGTGCCGGCGCGTCGGCGGCGCCGCGGAGCAACCCTCGGGCGCCGGGACATCGCGGTGTGATGAACGCCCCGTACGGTGGGGGCCTGTGTCCGCGATGGGTCGGCGCACGACGGCCTGCCGGATTTCGCCTGGACCGTGCGTTGCCGCCGCGGCCCGAGTTCAGCCGGTCATCGCGCCGGTGGGGCCGAGGATCCCCCAGGCCGGGGCCAGCTTGGAGGGATGCAGATTCCGGCCGTCTCCGTAGAACTCGCAGAACTTCATGATCAGCGGATCCCACCGGTCGGCGTCGATGTGGCGACGACTGCCGGGCACCAGAAGACTTTCCTCGACATGGACCCGCACCACGCGTACGTCCACGGCCACGACCCCGGAGTCCTTCTCCCCGAACGCATGGACCCGGTCGACGACGGCCTCCAGTTGAACGGGGCACTCCTGCACCCGCGGCGGACGAACCACCTCGGACGCCGTCTCGGACAATCCGGCCGCGCCGAACTTGTGGCGTTCGAACCGATAGCCCTTCCGCAGTTTGTGGTCGGGGACCACTCGCGTACCGGTGAGCAGAGCCAACCGGTCGACCGCGCCGACGAGGGCGGACGAGGCGAGATTGAGCACACACTCGCCGCTTGCGATCAGGTTTTCCGTGGTCTTCGAGGACTCGTCCAGACCCAACATGCACGACTGCCCCACCCACCAGGCGGAGGACATCGGCGCCAGGTTCGCGGAGCCGTCCTCGTTGCTCGTGCTCACAAGCACCACGGGCGTGCCGAAGTAGAGGACTCGGGGTTCGATGCTGACATGCATGAATTCCTCGCTCGGGCGGTGAGGGACATGAGGGACGTGGAAGGCGGTCGACCTTCGGGCCGGCCGGCGCGCCGCTCAGGCCACCTTGTAGAGGAAGACACCGCGCTGCCGGCGGAAATCGGACCGCACGCTCCACCCGCGCGGTCGTGGAAGATCACGCGGCACTCCTTCGTGAGCACCGGTCTGGCCCTCTCGGTGAACCGACCGCAGCCGACCCGCCTCGCGGGGCGGGCTCGCGGGACACCCCTCGCCCCTTCCGGCGCTGTACCGAGAATGGCGTCCGGGCTTCGCCGGGAACTCCGAAGCCGGGTGGGGAAATTCAGTAAGACACTACGTACTACCTGGTCCGTCGTCGGCCATCTTTCGCATCAGGTCGGCGGCGAGCCCGAGGAGCCCGCGCTCGGTCTCGGTGAGCGATTCCATCGCCGTCGCCAGCCACGCGTCACGCTCGGCCGCGTCGTGCAGCAGCGCCGTCCGGCCGGCGGGGGTGAGGGTCAGCACGGACTGCCGGCCGTCCCGCTCGTCGCGCGAGCGACCGACCAGACCGGCGCGTTCCAGCTCGGCGAACACCCGGGTGAGGGACTGGGGTTGTTGGCGCTCGGCGGCGGCCAGCGCGCCCGGCGTGCTGGGCCCGTCGCGCAGCAGCCGGGCGAGCACGCCGACCTTGTTGCTGCTCAACGCCCCGGCGGAGCGGCTTGCCCGCATCCGGCCCGCAATCCGGGTGACCGCGCGGCGAAGCTCCGCCGCCTCATCCCGGGACACCGTCCCGTCGGACCCGCAGGGTGCCGATTCCCGATCCATCGCACTGGTCATATTCCTACGCTATCACTTAGCATCTAGAGGCATGGACTCACTACGTCCGACCGTCGTCGCGATGATCTCCGTACTCGGCGCGTACGGCTCGGCCCTGCTTCTCGAACGCGGCGCGCACCTGCGGGTGGACGTCGTCGTCACGGCGGTGGTGCTCGCGCTGACCCTGGCCCGCGCACAGCGCGACGCGGCCCCGGGGGACCGCCTGCTCGCGTGCGTCGTGATGCCGCCGGCAGCCATGGCGGCGACCTGGATCGCCGAACTGATCCCCCGGCATCCCGCGCTCGGCGGCGCCCTGTTCGCCGGCGCGATGGCCGCGACGATCGAACTCCGCCGGTTCGGCCCCCGAATCGCCGCCGCCGGCACCGTCTCGGCACTCCCGCTCGTGGCAAGCCTGGTGGTGCCGACCGGTGACGGGCCGGCCCCGCCTCTCGCGCACACCCTGTGGCTCGGTCTCGACGCGCTGATCGTGGGCGCCTGGGTCGGCACGGTGCACCTCTGCGCGAAGCACCTCCGCGCGAAGCACCTCCACACACAGCACCTCCACACACAGCACTTCCGCTCGAAGCGCGTCCGAACGAAGCGCGTCGACGCGGAACACACCGACTCACAACACCCGGTCGCCGCGCCGAGCCGGCCGCAGCCCGGTCCGCGCCCAAGGCCGCGCCCGACCCCACGCCCGGTCCCGGCGACCGGCGCCGCGCGGCGGCTGTCCGCGAGTACGCGCATGGCCATCCAGACCGGCGTCGCCCTCGGCGCCGCGTTCGCATGCGGCCGACTCCTGTGGCCCGAGCACTGGTCCTGGGCTGTGCTGACCACGTACATCGTCTGCGGCGGAGCACGTGGACGGGGCGACGCGCTGCTCAAGGGCGTCCTGCGCACCCTCGGCGCCGCGGCGGGCACCGTGCTTGCCGCCATGCTCGCGGACACCTTCGGCACGCACGACCCCCGCGCGGTGCCGGTCATCTTCGCCCTGCTCGCGCTCGGCACCTGGCTGCGCTCGGCCAACTACGCCTATTGGGCCGCGTGTGTGACCGCCGTGCTCTCCCTGCTCTACGGCTGGTTCGGCCAACCGGCGACCGAGTTGCTACCCGAGCGGCTCGCCGCGATCCTGCTCGGCGCCGCGTTCGGGGTCGCCGCCGCGTGGCTGATCCTGCCGATCCGCACCGCGGACGTGTTGCGCCGCCGGGTCGCCGACGCCCTGGCCGCACTGACCGACCTGCTGGGCGGCCTGCCCGACGACCGAGGCGCGGCGACTTCGGCGGTCTCGGCCGCCGAGCACCCGCTGCACCGCTTCGACGCCGCCGTGGCCGGGCTGCGCGATCTCGAACCCGCGCTGCGCGCTCACCACCGGCTGGTCCGGCATCGCCGCGGGGGTCCGCGTCCGGCCGCGGTCATCGACGCCCTGCGCGCGTGCACGGCTCCCGTACACCGGGTGGCCGAGCGTCCCGCCGCAGTCCTCGACCACGCTTCCGCTCGCGCCGCGGTGGCCGCCAACGTCGTCGCGGTCCGCCGCGCGATCGGCCGCCGACCAGGCGCTCCGTATCATCCCCTGCCCGCCGAACTCCGTTGTTCAGCACCGCAGTTGGCCGATCTCGACACCGCCCTCGGCCGCCTCGCCGCAATCTACGCGCCCCCGCCCGGCGCCCCGTGCACCACCACGCCGATCGAGCCACCGGCGGCACCGAACGCCTCGACGATCTTCCGCCGGCGATGACCTTCGACGGCTCCCACCCCGGCCTCGGGAAGCGACCTTGTCCAAGCGAGCAGACAATGATCGTGAGGGATCCTGCCGCGGCCGCGGCGGGACATGTGTGGTTCTGCGGTCTCACCATCGTGGGATATGGGAATCGGTGTGGCCATGACTATCGACGAGCGGAATCCTCCGGTCTGTGCATGCCTTCCCGTCGAGGGCTCGAGTCGCTACCACGGGCCGATGGAGCGCGCCGATCCCGCCGGCCCGCCGAACCTCCCGTCACCCGGCTCCCATGACGAACCGGTGTCGATCCGGGTCATGGTGGCGCGGCTCAGGGCTGCGTACCCCTCGGTCGACGCGGTCACGGTCGAAACGACGGTCAGCACGGCGTACGACTCGTTCCGGCAGGCCAGGATCAGAACCTACATCCCGATCCTGGTCGAACGCCGGTCCCGGAAGGTGCTAGGCGCCGCCTGCCGCGCCGCTCCGGGTCCGGCCATCGACGGCGGGGCGACCGCGGCCGACCCGGGGCCGGAGGCCGCCCGCGCGCGTGGTGCAGGCCGGTGGAGACTCCCCCGACTCCGGAAGCGGTGAGGATCGATCTCTCACCACCCCGGCCCCGAAAGGCGCCGTGCTCACCCCGGACCAACGAAGGACTGATAGGTGATGTCGGACGAGAGAGCCGAACGCATCGCAGGATTCATCGAGCCACTACGGGTGAAACCCGGGTCCAAGGTGCGCCTGGAGCGGGACTTCGATCCTCGCTACAAAGCCGGTCTGAAGAAGCGGGACGGGATCGAGTTGCTGCGGACCGGGGTGTCGTTGCTGGCCGAGTACCAGGAGCGGCTGGCCGCCCAGGACACGTACGGGGTACTGCTCTGTCTCCAGGCACTCGACTCCGCAGGCAAGGACGGGACGATCCGCCACGTGATGAGCGGCGTCAATCCCCAAGGCGTACGGGTCAGCAGCTTCAAGGTGCCCTCCGCCGAGGAACTCGACCACGACTATCTGTGGCGCTACGTTCGGCGGCTGCCCACGCGCGGCGAGATCGCCATCTTCAATCGCTCGCACTACGAGGAGGTTCTCGTCGTGCGAGTCCACCCCGAGAACCTCCTCCGCCAGAAGCTGCCGGGGAACGCGTCGGGTCGGGATCTGTGGGACCGGCGCTATCGGGAGATCAACCGCTGGGAGCGTTACCTCACGGACAACGGGTTCAAGGTGGTGAAGATCTTCCTGAACCTGTCCGAGGAGGAGCAGCGCATCCGCTTCCTGAAGCGGATCGACCTGCCCGAGAAGAACTGGAAGTTCTCCGCGGCTGACGTCCGGGAGCGGCGGCGGTGGGACGACTACCAGCACGCGTTCTCCGAAATGTTGTCGGCCACGAGTACGAAGTGGGCGCCGTGGTACGTCGTGCCGGCGGACCGGAAGTGGTTCGGGCGGATCTGCGCGGCGGCGATCCTCGCGCACACCCTGATCGACATCGATCCTCAGTACCCCGATGTGGGGGAAGAGGCGCGAAAGGACCTGCTCGTCACCAAACGGGACCTGGAGCGAGAGGCCCCTGCCGGGGCGTCGGCGGATCCGTACGCCGAGCGGCATCCGTCGGCCGCCCGGGCCACCGGGCGAAAGCACCGGCCGAAGAAGAAGCGCGGCTAGGACGGAAGCGGGGCTACGGCCAGGACCTGTCGGAGCGGTGCGCGACCGGGCCGGACCGTCCGCGGCCACGGATCGGAGGCGAAACGATGACGGTGCGTTCGAATCCCATCGGAGAACAGCCCGCTTCGGGGGACGGCTGGTACGCGCGCGCTCCCGAAGAGGTCGCAGCGGAGTTCGGCGTCGATCCGGCGGCCGGTCTCTCCGCGGCACGAGCCGCGGAAATCCTGACCGCGCAGGGCCCGAACTCGCTGCCCGAGGAGAAGCGGGCTCCGGCCTGGCACCGGTTCCTGAAGCAGTACCGCAGTTACATGCAGATCGTCCTCGTGGCCGCGGCAATCGTCTCGCTGCTCATCCAGGAGTGGACCACCGCGATCCTGCTGATCGTGCTGACCCTGCTGAACGCGGTCGTGGGCCTACGCCAGGAGGGCAAGGCCGAGAGCGCGATGAACGCGCTGCAGTCGATGATGAAGGCGACGGCGCGGGTGCGCAGGGACGGGACGGAAGCCGAGATCCCCGCCGAGCGGCTTGTCGTCGGCGACATCGTGCTCATCGCCGCCGGGGACCAAGTGGCGGCGGACGGACGCATCATCGAGGCCAGTGCCCTGCAGGTCGACGAGTCGACCCTCACCGGCGAGAGCGTTCCCGCCACGAAGGACGCCGACACGCTGCGGGGCCTGCGACCGGCACCCGGCGATCAGACCAACATGGCGTTCATGAACACCCCCGTCACCCACGGCAGCGGCGTCCTCGTCGTCACCGCGACCGGCGCCGAAACCGAGGTCGGCAAGATCTCCGGGATGCTGTCGGCCACCGAGAAGGAGGTGCCGCCGCTCACCAGGGAACTCGACACCCTGACGCTGTGGATCACGGGGGCGGCGGCCCTGACCATGATCGTGATGTTCGCCTTGGGGCGGCAACGGGACCAAGCCTGGGACGTCCTGTTCGTCAGTGCGATCTCGCTGGCGATCGCCGCCATCCCCGAGGCCCTGCCGACCGTGACCCAGGCGATCCTGTCCGTCGGCAGCCTCAACCTGGCGAAGCGGAACGCCATCGTCAAGGAACTGCCGTCGGTCGAGACCCTGGCGTTCACGTCGGCGATCAACTCGGACAAGACCGGCACCTTGACGATGAATCAGATGACCGTCGTCGAAGTCGTGAGTCCGACCGACCGGTACACCGTCTCGGGCACGGGCTACGGGCTCGACGGGAAGATCCACCATGCCGCGGGTTCCTCCGCGGGCATCGAGGACGCGATCCTGCCGTACGTGGTGGCCGGCGACGCGAAGCTGGTGGACGGCGAGGTGGTGGGCGATCCCACCGAGGGCGCGCTGCTGGTGCTCGCGCACAAGGCCGGGCTCGACATCGACGCCACGAGAGAGGGTCTGCCCCGGCTCGCCACGCTGCCTTTCGACCCGGATTACAAGCTGATGGCCACCTTCAACGCAGCCGTCGACGCCTCCGGACGGCAGATCGTGCGATGCTTCGTCAAAGGCGCGGTACCCGCAGTGGTGGCGCGGGCCGCCACCGCGCTCGCGGCGGGCGAGACCATCGCGTGGGACGCCGAACTGGTCGCGCGCGCCGAGGCGCAGACCGAGCGGATGGGCGGCGAGGGGCGCCGTGTGATGGCCGCGGCCACCCGTGATCTGGACCGGGCCGATTTCGATCCGGACGGCGACCTGCTCGGGTACGTCACCGAGCTGCGAATGACCAGTCTCGTCGGCATGGTCGATCCGCCCCGCGAGGACGCCAAGGCCGCCGTGGCCGGTGCCCAGGCCGGGCATATCCGGGTCCGCATGGTGACCGGTGACGACGTCACCACCGGTGCGGCGATCGCCCGGCAACTCGGCATCCCCGGTGAGGCGGTCCTCGGCGCCGATTTCGCCGCCATGAGCGAGGATGAGCAACTCGCCCGCATCGACGGCATCGGTGTGGTGGGGCGGGTCGCACCGGAGCACAAGGTGTTGCTCGCCGACACGCTCAAGAAGAAGGGCGACGTCGTGGCGATGACCGGGGACGGCGTCAACGACGCGCCCGCCATCAAGGCCGCCGACATCGGCATCGCCATGGGCAGCGGCACGGACGTGGCCAAGAACGCCGGCCGCATGATCCTCTCCGACGACAAATTCGCCACCATCGTCTACGCGGTGGAGCAGGGCCGGCGAATCTACGACAACCTCACCAAGTACATCCGCTTCGTCCTGCTCCTGCTGGTCACTTTCGTGCTGACCTTTCTCGGGGCCACCGTCTTCGACATCGCCGCCGGTGAGCCCTTCACCCCGCCGCAGGTGCTGTGGATCCACTTCGTCGTCAACGCCTCGTTCGGCTTCGCGCTCGGCTTCGACCGGGAGAGTCCCGGGCTCATGCGGCGCAGGCCGCGTCCACGAGGAGAGTCGGTGCTCACCCGGCCCGTACTGGTCACGGTCGGAATCGGCGGGCTGGCGATCACCGTCTTCCTGCTCGGGCTGATCAAGCTCGGTCAGGCCCACTTCGACAGCGTCGAAACAGGTCGGTCGATCGCGTTCACCGCCTTCGCTCTGTGTCTGATCGTGGCCGCGTTCGAGTGTCGCAGCGAGACGGACTCGGTGCTGGCGACGTCCACCTTCGACAGCAGGCAGATGAACTGGGTGGCACTGGCCCAGTTCGTGCTCGCGGTGTCGGCGACCCAACTGGACGGCTTCCGTCGCATCCTCGGGACAACGCGGATCAACGCGCGGGAGTTCGGCTGGGCGCTGCTGGCCGCAGTCGCGCTTCTCCTCCTGTGGGAACTGGGCAAGCTCCTGGCCCGCCGGGCGAGAGGCGCCTGATGCGTCGACACCGGTCGGGCCGGACCGGGAGCAGCGGCGCAGGAGGGAAGGACGGTAGGTGACCACCCGGCACACGAGCAACGCACTGCTCTCCCGGTTGCGGGCTGTTCCCGGGATCCGTGCGGTGTCGTCCTACCGGCGCGAGTGGCTGGTCAAGGACCTGGTCGCGGGCATCGTTTTGACCACGCTGCTGGTGCCGCAGGGCATGGCGTACGCCGAGCTGGCGGGCCTACCGCCGATCACCGGCCTGTACACGACGATCCTGTGCCTGCTCGGGTACGCGGTGTGCGGGCCGTCCCGGATCCTGGTGCTGGGCCCGGATTCCTCGCTGGGCCCGATGATCGCCGCCACCGTGCTGCCCCTGGTGGCGGCCGACGGGGATCCCGAGCGGGCGGTCGCTCTGGCGTCGACACTCGCGCTCATGGTGGCGGCCATCATGATCCTGGCCTCGGTGGCGAAGCTCGGTTTCATCGCCGATCTGATCTCCAAACCCACGATGATCGGCTACATGAACGGCCTGGCCCTGACCATTCTGATCGGTCAGCTGCCCAAGCTGCTCGGGTTCGAGGTCGAGGCGGACAATCTGATCGGCGAGTGTGTCGGCCTGGTCCGGCACCTGGCCGACGGGGCGGTGGTGCCGGCCGCCGCCGCGGTCGGCGGCTGCGGGATTGTCCTGATCCTGCTGCTGCAGCGCTTCCTGCCGAAGGTCCCCGCGGTGCTCGTGATGGTGGTCCTGGCGATCGCCGCGGCAGCCGTCTTCGACCTGGGCGAGCACGGCGTCGGCCTGGTCGGAGAACTCCCCGAGGGCTTCCCGCCGTTCACCGTGCCCACGGTGCCGCTCGCCGACCTCGCCCCGCTGTTCGGCGGAGCGCTGGGCATCGCCCTGGTGTCCCTGGCCGACACGATCTCCAACGCGTCCGCCTTCGCCGCCCGCACGGGCCGGGAGGTGCGCGGCAACCAGGAGATGGCGGGGGTCGGTGTCGCGAACCTGGCGGCCGGTCTCTTCCAGGGCTTCCCGGTCAGCACGAGTGGATCCCGTACGGCGGTGGCGGAGCGCGCCGGGGCCAGAAGTCAGCTCACCGGGGTCGTCGGAGCGGCGCTCATCGTCCTCATGCTCGTGCTGGCTCCGGGCCTGTTCCGCGACCTCCCCCAGCCGGCCCTCGCCGCCGTGGTCATCACCGCGTCGCTCTCCCTGGCCGACATCCCGGGGGCAGTACGGCTGTGGCGGCAGCGCCGGACGGAGTTCATGCTGTGCCTCGCGGCCTTCGTCGGCGTGGCCGTACTCGGCGTGTTGCCCGGGATCGGCATCGCCGTGGCCCTGTCCGTCCTCAACGTCTTCCGGCGCACCTGGTGGCCGTACAACACCGTCCTGGGGCGGGTACCGGGCCTGGAGGGCTTCCACGACGTCCGCTCCTACCCGCAGGCCGGGCAGCTGCCCGGCCTGGTGATCTACCGTTTCGACGCCCCGCTCGTCTTCGCCAACGCGAAGGCTTTCCGTGACGAGATCAGGCGTCTGGCCGGCGCCGACCCGCGGGCGAGCTGGATCGTGGTCGCGGCGGAGGCGATCACCGACGTGGACACCACCGCCGCCGACATCCTGGAGGAACTCGACGTGACGCTCAACGCGAACCACATACACCTGGTGTTCGCCGAGCTGAAAGACCCCGTGCGAGGCAAGATCGAACGGTACGGGCTCACCCGCACCATCGACCCCCGGCACTTCTTCCCCACCGTGGAGGCCGCCGTCGCCGCCTTCCGCCTGCGCACCGGAGCGGAGTGGACGCCCCCGACCACCGCCGAGCAACCTGCCCCGCCCGAACCCGACGCCGCGGCTCCTCCCCCTGCCAACGAACAGTGACCGGGAAATCCGGTGGCCACCGGGCCACGGACCCGGGCATCGCCTCGCCCGTATCGCACGCCCTACGCCCGCCGGACCGACCCGAGGCGTTGCCTCAGGCGGCGCCGCGTCCTGTCGTACCGCGTCCCGCCGCGACCCGCCCCATCGTCAGCGCCAGACGCCGCACACGGTGCCAGTCCATCGGCGGAGCGCCGTGCGGCACGCCCGGGCGGTCCCGGGGCACGCGCACGCGCAGAGCGCCGGCCAAGAGGCGACAGCGCACCGGGGTGGGCAGCGTCAGGGCCTCGCCGTCGACACCGACCGGGATGAGGGGAACGTCGGCGTCGACGACGACCTCTCGGGCGGTGGCCGCGGTCAGCCCGCGGCTCCGCCCACCACGCAGCAGGAGCTCCGACGCTTCGGCGGCGTTTCCGACCCGGACACACAGCACCCCCAACTCGCCCGAGTCCAGTCGCTTTCGGCGCCCCAGTCCGGCCGAATCGCCCCCCTCGTAGGGGTTGTTGCTCACCAGTACGGCCTGGGGACCGTCCATGGTTCGCGAACCGGCATGGGCACTCAGCCGCGCGCCGCTGTGGTGAGTCAGCAGATCCGGCAGCATCTCCAGGATCGTACGGGCCTTGTCATCGCGATAGGCGGGACTCTGCACGATTTCCGCGTACACGCCGAACGAGGCGTTGTTGATGAAGACTTGTTCCGCGTTCCGGTCCGCGGGCTCTCCCACACGGAGGTAGCCGAGGTCGACGCGCAGTTCGACGCCGTCGGTCAGTGCCTCCAGACATCGGGCGGGGTCCTGCCGATCCAGGCCCAGGTCCATGGCGAAGTGGTTTCGGGTGCCGGCGCTGATTACCATGAAGGGAATGTCGTGCTCCGCGGCCACAGCGGCGACCGATGCCTGTGTACCGTCACCACCCGCGACGCCGAGCAGGTCGGCTCCGCCCCGGACCGCCCGCCGCGCCAGATCGGCCACATCCTGGCGCCGGGTCGGATCCAGCACGACGACCTCGGCACCGAGAGCTCTGGCTCGCTCCACGAGGTGGAACTTCTCGACCTTTCCGCCGCCCGAGAGCGGATTCATGATCAGGAACGGTCGCTCGGCCCGACGGACCGAGCGCTCCGGCATGCGTGGCGAGGCGTCTTCGACAAGTGCGGACCTGCCCGCGGTAACGGCCAGCGCCCAGAGGCCGACCGAGACCAGCACGACCCACAGCAGCCCGGCATTCGTGTACAGAAGCAGGACACCCAGCGGCGCGCCGACCACCAGCAGCGCGGCCAGCGCCCTGATCCAGCCGGTGTGGGTGAGCATCCACCACACGCCGGCCGCCGTAAGCGCCAGTCCTGCCCAGCTCACCGCCATGAGCACGAGGCTTGCGAGCCCGCCGAAGATCACCAGCACCACAAGCGCCGCCGCGCCCGCCGCCAGGGCCAGACGCGCGGTCCAGCGCCCGCTCATCGGAAACCTCCCGCCACTCCACCGGCCGCCGGAGAAATCTCGAACACTGCGTACCGGGCGAGCCGACTCCCTGCGGACATGAACGTCCGCGGGCATCACGTTCAGGGTACGAGCGCGCAACCCGCGCGGCATGTCCACCATGGAATCCCGATCGGCCGCACGGGATGCCCTTCGTGACTGGACGCCCGAGTTCAGGATTCGGTGTCGCCGCCCGGTAGGACATGACGCCAGATCTCCCGTTGGAACTGCCGGGCGGTCATGCAGATGTGCTCGGCCATCAGGCCCTCGGCGCTGCTCGGCTCGCCGGACGCGATGGCCGCGGCGATCGCCTCGTGCTGCGCCGCGGCCACCAGCAGCGACCCGCCCGCGACCCCGGCCAGTCCGATCACCATGACCTGGCGCTGCAGGCGCCGCACCGCGTCGACGGTGGAGGCGAAGAACATGTTGGCCGCCGCGTCCGCGATGCCGGCGTGGAACGCCTCGTCCGCGGCGGTGAAGCCGTCGACGTCGTCCTGTTCCGCCGCCAGGGTGGACCGCCGCGCGGCCTCGCGCACCGCCTTGACCTGCGCCGGGGTGGCTCGCCGCGCGGCCTGGCCGGCGGCGCTGGTCTCCAGGTGCCGACGGAACTCGAACAGCTCGTCCACCTGCCGCAGGTCCGCGGGGAGGAAATTGGTCAGCGACCTCTGCCAGGAGGGCTGCTCGGGCTCGGCCACGTGGATTCCACGGCCTTTCCGTACGGACAGCCGCCCCAGGGCGGAGAGAATCTTCACCGCCTCCCGAACCACGGTCCGGCTCATCCCCACCTCGTCCGCGAGCTCCTTCTCGGTGGGCAGCCGCGCGCCGGGCTGAAGTCCCGTTCCGACCACGTACTCGAGGATGCGTTCCGCCGCGACCTCGTACCCGGGACGGTAGACACCCCCCGCGCTCGTGGGCGCGGAGACCTTCTCTGAGCGGGTCAACGATCATCCCCTCCACTCCGTCGCCGCAGGTGCCCTGCCGGCCGGCCCGCATCAGTTTTCGTCATCGCGCTCTTCGCTCCGGCCCGGGTCCCCTCCGGGCAGCGAGCTTGCTTCCGATGCGCTCGCCCGGCCCATCCGCGGGTGCGCCGAGCACGCACCGACGGCAGGGTCACCGATGCCCTGGCGGCGGGCTGGGATCCGACCGTCTGCGAAGTACGCGGCCACGTCCGGGTCCACGGGGGCGACGTCGATGGCCTTTCCTCCGTTCCGTAGCGACATGGTGGCCGCGTAACCGGCGGCCACCGCCTCGCGGGCGGCCACCGGTGAGGTGACGGTGGCCCCGCCCTCCCGGACGAACCCCAGGAACTCCTCGACCAACGCGGGATCGGCGCCGCCGTGCGTGCCGGGCGGGGTGTGGACGCGCACCACCACGTCCGCTTCCGCCCGGTACTCGGAACGGCGGTTCCACACCCGCACCTCCGCCCCCTCGGAATCACCGAAATTCTCCAGTCGCCCCTCGGTGCCGATCACGGTGTAGTTGCGCCAGGTGTCCGGGGTGTAGTGGCACTGCTGGTAACTGGCGAAAACGCCGTTGTCCAACCGCATCTGCATCATGCTCAAATCCTCCACGTCCATCACCGGGGCCAGACCGGTCTGACTCAGCGGCGGCCAGTTCTCCTGCGAAAGCCACTCGGTCATCCGCTCCCCGGTGCGGTCGCGGCGCGAGGTGATGCCGCCGTAAACCGTCAGCGCGCCCATGGCGTTCACCCGCCGGGTGTACCCGCCGGCCAGCCAGTGGACGACGTCCAGATCATGGGCCCCCTTCTGCAACAGCAGACCGGTGGTGTTGCGCCGGTCGGCGTGCCAGTCCTTGAAATACCAGTCCCCACCATTACCCACGAAGTGCCGACACCAGACCGCCTTCACCTCACCCACAGCCCCGCCCGCGATCAACTCGCGCATGGCCACCACGACCGGCATGTGCCGCATGTTGTGACCTACATACAGCGGCGTCCGATGCTCCCGGGCCGCCCCCAGCAACCGATCACACCCCTCGGTGGTGATCGCCATCGGCTTGTCCAGAAACACCGGAACACGCGCCGCGAGGAAGTCCAGACCGATCCGCTCGTGCGTGTGATCCGGAGTCAGCACGAACACGCCGTCGAGCCCGGCATCCAGCAACTCGCGGTGATCCGGAGAGGTTTTCACCCCGGCACCGAAACGTTCCCCGGCAACCCCAAGCACCCGCGAATCACGATCACACACCGCGACCACCACGGATCCCGAACCGGGCCGATGAGCCAACCCGACCAGATCACTACGAGCGCCCAACCCGATGACGCCGAGCCTGATGTCGTCCAACGCGCTGTCCTTTCGTGGGATTTCGGGGAGTTGCGGTTGCCGCCGGCCAAGGTGGTGCCCTGGATGAAGTGCCACTCGGGCGGCATGCGGGCCACGCTCACCGACGTGGGGGCCATGGGTGGAGGCCATGGCGACCCGGCGGTCACATCGGACAGCCGGAGAAGGGCTGCCTTGGAACCCGGCTGGAGGGGCCATCGGCGGCACAAGGGCGGTGCCGAGCGGAGGCGATGGCTCGCCACCGCGCTGCGCGGCTTGGTTGTTGGTCCCCATCGCGGACCTCATGGGCAAGCTGGACTGGGAGACGCCCTGCTGCTGTGCCGAATGTACATGGAGACATCCCATCCGCGCTACGATGGGAAGGCGATAAATCAGATACATATCGACCCTCAAGGTGGAACCTCGCCGGCTTCCCCGGGCCTCGTGCGCGGATCGCGAGGGTTTCGGGAGTGGTTGTCCAGTCGCGACCCAGGGGCGGTATCGCGTAGTCACGGTCAGGGGGTGCGGTGCGATCGGGACGAGAGGCTCTTCGGGCCGCCTGATCCTGGCACTTGGGATCTGAATGTGATTCACTGATTACGAAGCGTATGATATATGTGAAACATAAGTCGACGTCGAGGTGTGGTCAGCAGACCGGCGGCCACAAGAGGGAAGCGAGAGAGAGTCGTTGACCCACTCAGAGAAGACCTCTGCGCCCACGCAGGCGACGGGCACGGCGCGGGGATACCGCCCCGGCTACGAGGTCGCAGCGGAACTGATCCTCGAGTACGTCGTCCAGGCGGGGCTTCGGCCCGGTGACCGGCTGCCCACGGAGAAGGATCTGGCCGACGAGGTGCGGATGAGCCGGACCGTGGTCCGCGAGGCGGTGAAGATCCTCTCGGCCCTGGGGCGGCTGTCCGTGCAAAAGGGCCGCGGCATCTACGTGGCCGAGCCCGAGCAGTCCTCCTGGCAACAGTCGCTCGCCAACTTCCTGCCCGCGGACCTTCGGCAGGTCGACGAACTCTTCGAGTTCCGCCGCCATCTGGAGACCACCGCCGCGAATCTGGCCGCGCAGCGGGCCACTCCCGCACAGGTCAAGGCCATACGCGAAGCCGCACGGCAGTCCACGCATGCGGCACAGCAGGGCGACATCGATGCTTTCACTCGCGCCGACGACGCCTTCCACACCGGCATCGCGGCCGCTGCCGCCAATATGTTCTTCGTCTCCACCGTCGACGCGATGCGACGTCTGCAGCAGCAGGTCATGGCCATCGGGCTGGCCGGGGTCGCCGGCGGATCCCTTCAAGTGGCCGCCGAACAACACGAGGCCATCGCGGAAGCCATCGCCGGCGGAGAAACCGGCCGCGCCGAGACGCTGATGGCCGAACACATCGACATGACCGCCCGGCAATTCCAGCAGGAGATCTGGCGCCGCGTCGTACCGAGCGACGACAGCCGCCCCTGATCAGGCACCCGTGCTCGGGTGTTCGGACTTGCGCGACGCCGTCGCGCCATTTCGGGCCCACCATCCGCGGAGCGATCCCCGGCGGGTCGCGGTGGGTCGCGCGGGCGTGCTCGTACCCGATAGGGCCGCAAGTGCCACCCGATCACCGCACGGAAGCGTGGAGCCTCTCGGTCGGCTCTTGCACACCTCGCCGACCGGCGGGTCGTAGTCGCAGCGTGTGATTTGGGCCGGTAGTTGGTCTCATCACGGTTGGCGCCCTTCCGATGAGCGGTCATCAGTGCATGGCGCAGCGCGAGATGGATCGCATACATGCCGGATCCAGCAAAATCGAACCGCGCTGACGTTTCAGGAGCCCCGTAGCAGGTGGGAGGGGACGCCGCCGGTCGCCTGACCCTTCCCCCGCACCGACGTCCGGGTCGGAAAAGCCCGACCGTGAAGGGGAAGAGTCCGGGATTATCGAACCTGGCGTCGAGATTTTTGATGTGATTTACTGATCCAGCGTCACATCATATATCCGAGACATATGATGGCCGCCAGGGCCGGAACGTGCCGACAGGCAGCCTCAGGGAGCAACCGAGGAAGTGTCGTTGCCCCCTCGGAGCATTGCTCCGCGCCCGGGTACAAGGTCGCTGCCCTACGCATCCTCGGCCACGCCGTCCGGGCGAAACTCCGGCCCCGCGACGACATCCACTCCGGATCCCCGTGCCTCCAGCCGTGAAGGACATCCATGCGAATCATCGATGTGACTGTGGAATTGGTCGATCTGCCCGCTCAGCCGCCCTTCCGATGGCGCGCCGGCCTTCCGGGCTCGGAGCCGGCGGTGGTGGGCGGAATCCTGCGCGTCCACACCGACGAGGGCCTGGTGGGCGAGGCGCACACGAGGCGCGGAGTCATCGTCGCCGACCTGGTCGCCCGACGCATCCGCGAGGACCTCATCGGTCGCGATCCAATGATGCGCGAGCTGCTGTGGCAACGGCTGTGGGAGCTGGACCGCATCGAGGAGCTTCCGATCTATGCCCTCGGTCTGGTCGACGTGGCGTTGTGGGACCTGGCCGGCAAGGCGACCGGGCAACCCGTCCACCGACTGCTGGGCACCTACCGCGAGGCCATCCCCGCCTACGCGAGCACGGTCACCTTCGGCAGCGTCGAGGAGTACCTGGACATCGCCACCCAGTGCCTGGAACTGGGCTACGTCGGCATCAAACTCCACGCCTGGGGCGACCCGAGGGCGGATGCGGACCTGTGCCGGAAGCTGCGGGCGCACGTCGGCGACGACGTCCCACTCATGTACGACGGCTCGGCCGGGTTCGACCTCGCCGACTCGATCCACCTCGGTCACGTGCTGTCCGAGGCCGGTTACCTCTGGTACGAGGAGCCGATGCGCGAGTTCAGCGTGACCGCCTACCGCCGGCTGGCCGAACGGGTCGAGGTCCCGCTGCTGGTCGCGGAGACCTCCGACGGCGCACACATGAACGTCGGCGACTTCATCGCGGCCGGGGCGGCGGGCCGGGTCAGGACGAGCGCGCAGTACAAGGGCGGAATCACCGGGGCCCTGCGCGTCGCACACCTGGCCGACAGCTACCAACTGCGAGCCGAAGTGCACGGCAGCGGCGTGGTCAACGCCCACCTGTGCATGGCGATCCCCAACACCACCTACTACGAATCCCTGGTCTACACCAACCCCGTGCAACGCGAGCCGGCCGTCGGCGCCGACGGGCTCGTCCACGCCCCGACAGCCCCCGGCATCGGCTTCGACCAACCGGGCTGGTGACGAGTTCGCGAGTGGTCGCCGCGGGCGGCAACAGGGAGGGCGGGCGCAGCTGCGCCCGCCCTCCCTGTTGCCGCCTGTCTGCCGCGCCTTCCGAGCGAGTGGGGCCGTAGCTCCGGCACGGGACACGACGATCCGGGTCAGCGGCCGTCTTCGTCCCGATGCCGGTCGGGTACCGGCGCGTTCCAGGGCAGCAGGCCCCGAGAACGCAGTGTGAGCCACATATCCGAGGGGATGTGATGGCGCATCATCGCGGCGGCGTCCACCACTTCGGCAGCGGTACGCGCCCCGAGCACAACACCGGCGACCGCCGGATGGCCGAGCGGGAACTGCAGTGCCGCTGCCCGCAGCGGGACCGCGAAGTCCTCGCACACATTCCGCAACACCAAGGCCCGTTCCAACATGCGTGCGGAGGCGGGGGCATAGTCGAAGGTCGCGCCCGGCTTGGGATCGGCCAGCAGGCCCGAGTTGAACACGCCGCCCACCACAACGGACACCCCGCGTCGCTCGGCCTGCGGCAGGAGCGAGGCCAGCCCGCTCTGATCGAGCAGCGAGTAGCGGCCGGCCAACAGGACCACATCCACGTCGGTGTCACGGATGAACCGCGCCGGCATCTCGGCCTGGTTCATGCCGACGCCGATCGCGCCCACGGTGCCCTCCGCGCGCATCCGCTCCAGCTCGGGGTAGGCGTAGTCGAGAGCCTCCCGCTCATGGTCGTCGGGGTCGTGCAGGTAGACGATGTCCACCCGATCGAGACCGAGGCGGGTGAGGCTCTCCTCGACGCCGACGCGCATACCGCGGGCGGTGAAGTCCCACACCCGCTCGTGGGTGGCCGGGACGGCGAAGCCGTTCGCCCGGTCGTCGGCGTGCGGTCCGGTGAGTGGGCGCAGCAGACGACCGACCTTGGTGGAGAGCGTGTACTGGTCACGCGGCCGGGTGCGCAGGGCCGCTCCGAGGCGACGCTCCGACAGGCCCAGACCGTAGTGGGGGGCGGTGTCGAAGCTGCGGATCCCGCAGGCCCAGGCGGCTTCGACGGTGGCTGCCGCGTCCTCGTCGCTGATCGCGTGGAACAGGTTGCCGAGGGGAGCGGCGCCCAGCGACAGTTCGCCGACCGCCGGGGCGGTGGGCCCGAGTTCCGTGCTGCGCATGGGTTCGGATTGCCTCTCGATCGAGGGCCTCGGCCGCGCTCCTTGGAACCGTTGTCCCCGCGGCGGGGCCGGATGCTTGGAAATCGGGCTTCGGCAGGCCCGCACGGCCGGGTTCGCCCCTGCCGCGGGCGGCGTGGCCGTCGCCCGATGCGGTGTGACCGCGCACGATGACGAGACGGCACAACGGGGCGGGGGCTTCCACGGCCCCCACCCCGTTGTGCCGGTCGACCGGTCAGCCCTTCGTCGCTCCACCGGTGAGGCCCTTGACGAACTGCTTCTGGAAGACCAGGAAGAACACCAGGATGGGCAGCGTCGCCAGGAACATGAGGGCGAAGACCGAGCCGTAGTCCGCCTGGTGTTCGCCGATGGAGCGATAGATGCCGACGGTCACCGTGGTCCCGGCGGCCGGGCCCAGGATGATCAGCGGGTTGAGGAAGTCGTTCCAGATCCAGACGCCGAGGAAGATCAGCACGCTGGACGATGCCGGTCGCATCAGGGGAAAGACCACCTGCCAGAAGGCACGGAACGCACCGGCCCCGTCGATGGCCGCCGCCTCCTCGATTTCACGGGGAATCGTTTTGGCGAACCCGGCGAAAACGAAGACTCCGAACGGCATGTAGTAGCCGACGTACGCCAGGACCAGACCGGGCACGGTGCTCATGAGGCCGAGCGTCCTGAGCACTTCGGTGATCGGGGTGAGGATGACCGCCGGCGGCACCATGAGGCCGCACAGCAGCGTGACCATGGCGACTTTGGCCAGGACACCGTTCGACCGGGCCAGGTAGTGGCCGAGCATGGCGGAGATCGCGGTGACGATGAGGATGGAGATCACGGTGACCTCCGTGCTGTTCATCAATCCGTACCAGAAGAGATGGTCCGGTCGGGACAGCACGCTCTGGATGTTGTCCAGGGTCGGTGGGACCGGCAGGCCCACCGGGTTCGACACGATGTCCGAACCGTCCTTGAAGACATTGACCAGCACGAGGTAGATCGGCAGGAAGAACAGGATGCCTGCGAGCAGCGCGGCAGCCGGACGGAGCCAAGCCCTGGGTTTGTTCATGTCAGGAAGACACCTCGCGTTTTTGCAACAGGCCGAGCGCGATCACCGACACCACCGCGACCATGACCAGCATCGCCACGGCCATCGCCGAGGCGTAGCCGATGTGGTTGCCGTTGAACGCGGTCTGTACCACCTCGAAAGCCAGGGTGGATGTGGTGCCCGGGCCGGGGCCGCCATTGGTGAGGACCTGGACCTGGTCGTATGCCTTGAACCCGCCGATCAGCGACATGACCGTATTGATGGTGACGGCCGGCGCCAGCATCGGCCAGGTCACGTGACGGAACCGCATCAGCGGTCCGCAGCCGTCGATCGATGCCGCCTCCTGCAACTCCTGCGGGATTCCCTGAAGCCCCGCCAGGTAGATGACCACGCAGAATCCGAGCCCTTGCCAGGCGATGACCCACGAGACCGTGTAGAGGGCGAGATCCGGGTCGGAAAGCCATCCCGGCGGATTACTCGTCCCCAGCCGACGCAGCATGGAATTGAGCAGGCCGTCGTCGACGAGAATCGCCTGCCAGATGACGCTGACCACCACGGCGCTGAGGACGACCGGGAGGAAGAACACGCTGCGGAGCACGTTGTACAGCCAGCCGCGTCGATCGAGGAGCAGCGCGATGGCAAGCCCACCCGCGTTGGTGGCGATGGTCACGATCACGGTGACGAGGACGGTGTTCCCCAGCGCTGTGAGGAATTCGTCGTCCGAGGCGAGGTTCGTCAGGTTGTCGGCGCCCACCCACCGGGTCGGTGGATTGAACGGATTCTTGTTGGTGAAGCTGTAGCCGATCGTGATGCAGACGGGCACGAGCACAAGAGCCAGGTAGACCAGCAGACCCGGCGCCGCGAAGAGGGTGAAGCGGCTCAGTCGGTCTCGTGAGCGCGCCCGTCGGGACCGATGCGGCGACCGCTTCGGCACGGTGGTCGGCGGCCCCTCACCTGCCACGCCCGAACTTTCGAGCGTGGCAGGAAAACGTGCCGGACGGGTGAGGGTACGGATACGCATTACCGGGTGGCCTTGTCCCATTGCTCATCCATGTAGGTACCGAATTGCGAGGCTGTCATCCGACCGCTGAGGAGGTCCTGAACGCCTGCCGCGGCCTTGTCGGCCAGACCCGGCGGCAAGGAGCCGTCACCGGTCTCCTGGGAGAAGGAGTGGACGATTCCATTGGCCGTCTGGGCCTGCCGATACGCCGCCACGGTCTCCTTGTAGACAGGTCCCATGTCGTCCGGGGCCGCGTAGCCCTTGATGTCGATGATGAGCCCGTCGGCCTTGACGCCGGCGTTGAGGTTTTCGGTGTCTTCCATGAAGGCCTTCGCCCACTTCTTGGCGAGTTCCACGTCCGGCGCCTTGGAGCTCACCGTCATCCCGCCGCCCGTGTTGCTCGGAAGCGCCGACGCCCCCTGGTCGGTGGGCCAGGCGAACACACCCGTGTCGAAGCTCGGCTTCTTCGTGTCGGCGGAGGCGGAGAACCAGCTGCCCATCGGGTACATCGCACCCTTGCCGTCGCGGAAGGCCTGCTCGGTGTCCGAGTAGGAGCGGGACAGCCCGGCCCGGTCGATGTAGCCCTTGCCGGCCAGATCGGCGACCTTTTGGGCGGCCGCCACGAAAGCCTTGTCGGTGAACTTGACTTTGCCCGCGGCGCGTTGCGAAAGCCAGTCCGGCGTCTCCTTGTAGACCTCACTGGCCACGGTACACATCAACGGGAACATGTCGGCCCAGGAGTCCTTGCCGCCACCGCCGACCACGAACGGATTGAACCCCTTCGCCTTCAACTTGGCACTGTCGTCGAGCAGCTCGGCGTAGGTACGGGGCGGGGCATCGATACCGGCCTCGGCGAAATTGCTCTTGTTGTAGTAGACGAGCGTCGTCTGGGTGGAAAAGGGCAGTTGGTAGACCTTCCCGCCGTACGTGTTGGCGCGGGGCTGGGCGTAATTCGCGAGGTCGGTGTCCGACCACTCCACCAGCTTGCCCGCCTGGGCGAATCCGGCAGGGTTCAGGCCGATCATGATGTCCGGAAACTGGCCCGTACTGTCCAACTGCTTCGCGTACCCGGTGCGGTCGGAGCTGGGTGCCACGAGCTTCTTGATGGTCACCCCGGGCACCTTCGCCGAGGCACGGGCTATCGCCGCGTCCCAATACTTCGCATCGAGGTTGGGCGTTTCGAAGGTGAGGAAGGTCAGGGTGCGCTTGTCGCCTGATGACGCATTTCCACTGGAAGTGCTACCGGCCGTGCATCCGGTCAGTACGAGCACACCCGCGAGGGCGGCGGCCCCCAGGAGTTTCGAATTGCTTGTCATGGGTCTCTTCCCCTGCCCGTCGATGTCGGAGGCGGTGGTGTGCCGGTGCCTGTGTCGTTACGATGCCGACAATGGGGCCCGACGTCCGCCACGTCCGTCCCAAGGTTCGGACTCTTCCGAGAGTCCTCCTGCGCTCGGCGGCGACCGACCGAAAGCGCTCTGAGTCCGAGGGCTTCGAGTATCGAAGTCCGCCCGCGACAGTGTCAAGAGATAAGACCCAACTATCCCGCCTTGCATCCCTCATAGATGCGATACATCGGAGATAGCTGGAGTTCCGGCCTGCGGCGGGCCGGCGGCCCGGACCGGGCCGATGGCGACCTGCGCGGTACCGACGGCTTGATGGAGCGCCTTGTGAGCCCGTGTGAACGTCGCGTCGTCGCACCCGGTAGCGCGCACCGGCACCGGTGGCGGCCTCGCCGATGCCCCCGGTCGGACAGATGTGGCGCCCGCGGCCCGCGGCCGACCGGCCCCGACCCCAGCGAAGCGCCGGCGCCCGAACCCAGATAGATCCGAACTAAGCCTTGACTCGCTGGTCGGTCGGCTGCACGCTGGTTCGCACTTGCGCTGGGCATCTTCCCGTGAGAGGCAAGGCATTTCACGTAGCCGCGGCAGCATCGGCTCGACGCTTCTCGTCTGCTCGTACTCGATTGAAGAGTACGAACTATGTGGGGACACCGTCCGTCGTCCCCTGCGGGACTCCGAACCCATGCAGCCGCAGCACGAACGATCGGCACTTACACGCTTCGTCGAGATTCGCTTCACCGAGGAGAAAATATGGACAGACGCCGGTTTCTGATCGTCAGTGGCCTCGGTTCGATCGCAACGGTGGGGACGATGGGGCTTACGGCCTCCCCCGCTCAGGCGGTGCGGGCAACCACCGAGGGGATATCCACCGATGGGGTATCCACCGATGAGGCGTCCCAGTTGCACCGGATCACCGCGGGCTTCCTGTCGGTGGGCGTCGACGGCTGTGGTCGGGTGAACCGCCTGTTGGATCTGCGCAGCGGCACCGACTATCTGGCGGCGGGCACTTCGGTGCCCCTGGTCAGTGTGGTGGCCGATGGCCGACAAGAGGTTCCCACCAAGGTGAGGGTCTCGCCGCGGGACCGGCGAGTGCTGGTGTTCGCCGGCGAGAAGGTGACAATCGAAGTAAAGGTCGTCGGTTTTCCGACCTACTCCACACTCGAGGTGACCGGCTTGACCGCGGCCCCGGGGGTGGATGTGCAGACATTGTTGTGGGGGCCGCTGCCGACGAAGATCACCCAGACGATCGGTGAGACAGTCGGGATGGTCGGCGACGACAATTTCGCCGTGGGGGTTCGCCCGCTCAACGACAAGACCGTGGGCGGATGGCCGAACGAGCACCTCGCCTACGGGTTCGGCCCGGATCTCGTCTGGAATCCGTACGGCCTGCAGACCGGCGAGAAGGACGAGTGGCTGGCGAGCAATGTCGCGGCGAAGACGAAGTGGGGCAGCGTGCTGCGCGCCACCACCTATGACTACAGCCGGGAACGGATCCGGCAGCGCACCAACGGGTACGAGATCCCGCTCGGACCGCTGCCCGGGCCGGAGGGGCGGATCGTCGGGTCGAAGATCGCGCTGTTCGGCAGTGCGCCGGATCTGTCCCTCACCGTGCTGAGTCAGATCGCCCAGGAGCACGGCCAGGCATACCCGACCCTCGACGGCCAGTGGCAGAAGGTGTCCCAGCGCACCTCGCAGTCCCATTTCTGGGTCCACGATCTCAACACGAGCAACGTCACCGCTGCCAGCCGGTACGCCCGGCAGGCCGGGGTCAGGAACATCTACGCCATCTCCGGCGACGGGCCCTGGGTGTCGCACGGGCACTACCAGTTCAACGGTGCGTTCGGCGGATCCGACGTGGCAGCGGCCCAGTTGGTGGCCACGGCAGCGAAGGAGGGCATCGAGGTCGGCGTGCACACTCTGTCCAACTTCATCGACGCCCACGACCCGTATGTGAAGGCCCCGGCCGACGCGCGGCTGTCGGTGGGCGGAAGCGTCGGCCTGACCCGACCGCTCGACGCCTCGGACACCACGCTGTACGTGGACGCCGACCGCCCGCTGGGGCCCGGCGTCGACGGCCAACGACTGCGGATCGGCGACGAGTTCATCACCTACGGCACCGTCACCAAGGTCAGCGACGGCGAGTGGAAGGTGAGCAACCTGGCGCGGGCGCAGTGGGGATCCACCGCGCAGTCCTGTCCGGCCGGCACCCGTGTCAGCCGGCTCATCCAGAACGGCTATGGCGGCGCGATGGGCGGCCTGCCGATCATCGACGAGGTAGCCACCCGGCTGGCCACCGCGTACAACGACACCGGCATCCGGGCCACGTCCTATGACGGGTTGGAATCGGCGGGCTACACCGGGTGGGGCGGCTACGGCTTCGCGCATCTGGTCAACGGCGTCCACCGGCAGCTCGGCTCCCAGGAGTTCGTCACCGAATGCAGCAACCTCGCGTCCAACACCTGGGACGCCCAGTCCCGGGCCAGTTGGGGCGAGATCGGCAGGACGGACTACGCCCAGATCCTTCGCAGCAACGCGTTCTACCGCGCCAACTGTCTGCCCGGGATGATGGGCCAGCAGGGGTTCTCCGGCGGCGACAGCCTGCAGAAGATCGAAGTCACCATGGCGCGCGCGGCGTCCCTGAACGCCGGCATCAACTTCGAGACCAGCGTGGGAAGTCTCGCATCCGGAGCGAACACCGCCGCGCTGCTGCAAGCGGTCAAGACGTGGGAGTCCGCGCGCGGCGTCGGCGCGTTCACGGCCGAACAGAACAAGCAGTTGGGCGACCCGAACACATACTGGCACCTGAGCGAGGTGACGCCGCGTCAGGAATGGTCGCTGCAGCAGCTGGACTCGTCCGGTCAGCCGATCGGTGAGCCGCAGCGGGTCAAGGCGCCGACGCCGAGCTTCATCACACCCGAGCCGCCCGATGCCCGGGTCGGTGTCCTGTACGCGTTCAAGGTGACCTCGAGCACGCCACAGACGGTCCGCTACGAAGTCACATCCGGCAGTCTTCCGTCCGGACTCACCCTGAACAAGGACACCGGCGGCATCACGGGCGTGCCTCGCACCAAGGGCACCAGCAAGTTCACCATCACCGCCCGCAACGGTGGGGACACCGCCGACGCCAAGATCACCTACCGGGTGAAGACCACGTCGCCGCGGTGAAAACCGTGAGGGTGTTTCGCCGTCGGTGATCCACCGAAAGCGCGTAAGGCCGCCATCTCACGGCGGTTGCCGGCGGTCGTCGACCACCACACCCGCAAGCGGGGAGGTCGAACTCGCCGTCGTCATCGGCCGTCGGGCCCGCTACCTCGACTCACTGGAGGATGCCGCGGACTGCGTCGCCGGCTATGCGACGAGCAACGACGTGTCCGAACGCGAGTTCCGGCTGGAGCGCGGGGGCCAATGGGACAAGGGCACGTGCTCATCTGTCAACGCCTCGGGGTGCGCAGGTGGATGCGTTCGCCCTTCTTCCCGAAGAGGCTGAGTACTTCGACGCCGCCGAGACCGGCGGCGCCGAACCAGTGCGGAATCCGGCAGTCGAACTCGGCTGCTTCACCGACTCCCATGGTGAAGTCGCGGTCGCCCAGCTTTACGCGGAGTTCTCCACGGAGTACATAGAGCCATTCATATCCGGTGTGGGCCCGTAGGTAAGGCTGTTCATCGTGCGCGGGGATGGCCATCTTGTAGGCGCGCGGTTCTCCCCGATGTCGCGACAACGGGATCAGCACTCTGCCGTCTTTCCTGGTGGGACGTTGCGGCACGGGAGCGTCGAGGATCCGGGGCGCGGCGACGATTTCGTCGAGGGGGATGGCGAGCGCTGCGGTGATCGGCAGGAGGAGCTCAAGACTCGGCTTGCGCTGACCTGATTCCAGTCGGGACAGCGTGCTGGTCGAGATGCCGGTGGCTCGCGCGAGGTGGGCCAGGCTGATGCCCTTCTTCTCCCGGGCCCGCCGCAGTCGAGGAGCGATCTGCTCGATCACGGCATCGAGGCTTGGTTGCTCGTCCATGCGAGGCAGTCAACCAAATGTGTCCCGGAATCAGCAAGGGAACTTGCTGAAACCGGGCGGCCGTCGCGATCCTCTCGGTGGAGGTGACCGAATGAACGCGACAACGTATTCAACGAACGGATCGGCGACAGAGGTGCCCTGGGACGCCGTCGGCGTCGGCACGACCGCACGGGTCGGGGGCGCCGACTGATGGCCGCTACCACAACGGAGGCGTCCCGTACCCATTCCTCCGACAGGTTGCCCGCCGGCGTGTACCTGCTCGGTTTCTGCCTGTTCGCGATGGGAACCGCCGAATTCCTGTTGGCCGGCGTACTGCCGGCGGTGGCCGCCGATCTGGACGTCACGCTCTCCTCGGCCGGGTTCCTGATCACCGCGTTCGCCATGGGTGTCGTGATCGGCGGGCCACCATTCGCCGTGCTCAGCCTGCATTGGCCCCGCCGTGCCACGCTGCTGACGACTCAGGGCCTCTTCGCCGCCAGTATCCTCGTCGGACTGCTGGGCAACTACCAGGTCCTGCTACTGACCAGAGCGGTTTCCGGTATCGCCTACGCGGGCTTTTTCGCTGTCGCGTCGGTGACCGCGATCGGCCTGGTGACACCGGACCGGAACGCTCGCGCCTCCGGAATCGTGGTCAGCGGGCTCGGCGCGGCCATGGTCGTCGGCGGTCCCACGGGCACGCTGATCAGCCACTTCACCCAATGGCGCGTCGGTTTCTGGGTGGTTGTGGCCCTGACGGTCGCCGGGATCGTCGGTTGCCTCCTCGGGCTCCCCGCCCTCGACTCGGACGACGACCGACGCACCGGGCCGCGCGTGTCGCGGGAACTCGCCACCATGCGGAGCCCGATGCTCTGGGTCATCTACGCGATCACGATCCTGACCACCGCGGCTTACATGATCACGTTCAACTACCGGGCGGCCCTGCTCACCGACGTCACCGCCATCCCCGAAGTCTGGATCCCGCCGATCCTCGCGCTCTTCGGTGTCGGCGCCTTCGTCGGTCTCTCCATCGGGGGACGCGTCTCCGATCAGCGCCCTCACCTCGCGCTGCTCACCGGCGCGACGGCGATCGTGGTCCTGTCGGCCGTGCTGGTCTTCGCGATCCGGCACGTCTGGGCGGTCGTTCCCGTCGTTTTCCTGATCGGCATCGCCGCGTTCGTGCTGAACCCCGCCATCTACGGACGGGTCTTCGCCATCGCGGCCGACGCCCCGAGCCTGGCCGGCGCCACGAACGTATCGGCATTCCAACTGGGCATCAGCATCACTCCCGTCCTCGCGGCCGCCTCACTCACACAAGGGGCTGCCCTCACATCGGTCTGCCTGATCGGAGCCGTCCTCGCCGCCGCGTCCGTGCCCCTCATCCTGCTCGACCGATCACGACAGGCCCGCTCGACGCGAGACCGGGCCGCTGACACACCTTCAGCCGCCATCCGTCCGATGCGAGACCCGGGATGAGCTCGACGTCCCCGGCCGGCGAGAGAGGGTGTGTCGGCCGCGGTAGCGAGCCGCCGCGCACTGTGCCGTCGGCGCCGCCCATCACGTCCGCCCGACGCCCAGCGCCCGTAGCTTTGTTCTCTGGAAGGAAGAAAACGCCTCTCCGACACCAAAGTTCTTCTCAGGACAGTCGTAAGTCGGTTACGTTCACGACAAACAGCGGTCGTACGACGACGAAGAGCAGAACGTGTGCGCGAAGCGCATGCGACCCGCGGATCATGGAGGCGTAATGGCGCGACCGATCACGCTGTTCACCGGCCAGTGGGCCGACCTGCCGTTCGAGGAGGTGTGTCGGCTGGCCGCCGAGTGGGGTTATGACGGCCTCGAAATCGCTTGCTGGGGCGATCATTTCGAAGTCGACCGAGCGCTGGACGACGACACGTATGTCACCCGCAAACTGGCGACCCTCGAGAAGTACCGCCTGCGCGTCTGGGCGTTGTCGAACCACCTCGTCGGGCAGGCGGTCTGCGACGACCCCATCGACGAGCGCCACCGCGCGATCCTTCCCGCCCGAGTATGGGGCGACGGGGCGCCCGAAGGTGTACGAACCCGTGCCGCCGAGGAGATGAAGGACACCGCGCGAGCCGCCGCGCGTCTGGGCGTGCGTACGGTCGTCGGATTCACCGGGTCGTCGATCTGGCACACCGTGGCGATGTTCCCGCCCGTGCCGCAGTCGATGATCGACGCCGGGTACCGCGACTTCGCCGACCGCTGGAACCCGATCCTCGACGTGTTCGACGAAGTCGGCGTGCGGTTCGCGAGCGAGGTCCATCCCAGCGAGATCGCCTATGACTACTGGACCACCGTGCGTGCCCTGGAGGCCGTGGGGCACCGGCCCGCTTTCGGGCTCAACTGGGATCCCTCGCACTTCATCTGGCAGGACCTCGACCCGGTCGGGTTCATCCTCGACTTCCGCGACCGCATCTACCATGTCGACTGCAAGGACACCCGCGTTCGGTGCGGCGACGGTCGCCGCGGACGATTGTCCTCCCACCTGCCGTGGGCGGATCTGCGACGCGGTTGGGACTTCGTCTCCACCGGCCACGGCGATGTGCCTTGGGAGGACTGCTTCCGCGCGCTGAACGCCATCGGATACGACGGGCCGATCTCGATCGAGTGGGAGGACGCCGGCATGGACCGGCTCCTCGGTGCGCCCGAGGCGCTCGGCTTCGTTCGCCGCCTCGACGGCATTCGTCCGCCCGAGGCGTCCTTCGACGCGGCGTTCGGCGACGGTTCGAGCAACTGACCTCGTGGACCGCGTCGTTGGGTAGGTCGGGGGCGCCGCCCCCACGCCTCGCCCCGCCCGCCGGCCGGCGGGCGGGGCGAGGCGTTCACGCGGGCTTTCGGTCTGCGCCGAGGTCGAGCAGGAAACGCTTTACCTCCGTGGCGTGTATCGACGACCCGCCGGGAAGGTGCCGCAGGGCGGTCGGGTCGTCGCACAGCAGGATCGGGCCGTCGTCCGGGTCGGCGGGCAGCCGTCCGTGGGTGCCGCGCACGGGCGAGGGGTCGAGCGGGACGACCGACATGCGATAGCGCAGCCCGAGCTTCTTGCGGGCGAGCGCGATGCCCGCCTTCACCTTGACCGCGCGGTCGCTCGGGTCCCAGAACAGTTCCGCCGGGTCGTAACCGGGTTTGCGGTGGATCTCGACCTGACGGGCGAAGTCGGGGGCGCGCGCGTCGTCGAGCCAGTAGTAGTAGGTGAACCATGCCTCCGGGTCGGCGATCGCGACGAGGTCGCCCGCGCGCTCGTGGTCGAGCCCGTGGTCGTGTCGGCCGTCCTCGTCCAGCACCTCGGCCACGCCCGGCAGCTTGGCGAGCAGAGCGGACACGTGCGCACGGTCGGCGGGATCGGGCACGTACACGTGGGCGATCTGGTGGTCGGCCACGGCGAACGCGCGGGAGGTCCACGGATCCAGAAATTCCATGCCGGCCTGGGTGTGCACCCGCAACAGGCCCTCGGCGCGCAGCATACGATTGATGTCGACCGGCCGGCTCGCACCGGTGATGCCGTACTCGCTGAGCACGACGACGGTATACGCGTGGGCACGGGCGTACCGAAGCAGCGGCCCCATCGCCGCGTCCACGGCACGCGCGGCGTCGCGCGCCCGGGGAGAATCGGGACCGTAGCGCTGGAGGTCGTAGTCCAGATGCGGGAGGTAGGCGAGGGTGAGGTCGGGCCCGTGCCGGGTCAGGACATGCCTGGTGGCGTCGACGATCCATTGGGACGAGCGGATCGAGGCGGTCGGCCCCCAGTAGTCGAAGAGTGGGAACGTACCGAGGGCTGCGGTGAGTTCGTCGTGCAGTTCCGGGGGATCGGTGTAGCAGTCGGGCTCCTTGCGGCCGTCGGAGTAGTAGATCGGACGGGGCGTCAGCGTCCAGTCGACGTCGGCGCCCATGGCATACCACCAGCCCATGTTGGCCACCGTGTAGCCGGGTCGCTCCCGTCGGGCGGCTTCCCAGATCTTCTCGCCGTGCACCAGGCGGTTGTGCTGGCGCCACAGGAACACCTCACCCAGATCACGGAAGTACCAGCCGTTGCCGACGATTCCGTGTTCACGCGGGAGGGACCCGGTGAGGAAGGTGGATTGCACGGAGCACGTGACGGCCGGGAGCACCGTGTCCAGGCGGGCCTGGAATCCGACATCGGCGACGGCGCGCAGGTTGGGCATGTCGGCGATCAGGCGGGGGGTGAGTCCGACGACGTCGAGCACGAGCAGGCGGGGCATCAGATTCCTTTCCGCTCGGCCGACTTCAGGCCCAGGTCGAGCAAGCCGGTGCGGAGCCGGTCCAGTTCGGCGGCGATACCGGCGACCAGGGTGTCCCGTGTGGGCGGCCCGTCACGGTCGAGCACGGGCCACGTGTACGTCTCGACTTCGACGTGATCGGTGCGCGCGACGGGGCCGCCGAACAGGGCCTCGATCGCCCGGTCGAGCACGTCGTGGGTGGCGGTGAGCGGGGCGGGCGGCACGCCGTGCAGGGGCAGGTGGTAGTGGACGCGCCACGGCCGTAGGCCGGGCAGGCCGCCGGCGAGGGCGTCCGGCAGGTCGTCGACGGCGAGCGGCGTCTTCTGCGTGGTGGCCCTCTCCTCACGGGTCTGGTGAAGGAAGCGCGGTTCGGCGTAGGCGCGCAGGGCTTTTGCGGTGGCCTGCGTGTGTGGGTCCTCGGCGTGCAGGGCGCACGCCGCCTGCGCCTTGACCACGGGGATCGCGGCGGCGGCCAATGTGTCGAGCGCGGCGGCGGGATCCTCGAATCCGACGGCGAGGTGGCAGGTGTCGAAGCAGACGCCGATCCGGTGGGGATCGGTACCGCGCAGTGCCGCCGCCGCCTGGTCGGTGGTCTCCAGGACACAGCCGGGTTCGGGTTCGAGGCCGACCCGGATTCGACGCCCGTAATCGGCTTCGATCCGTTCGAGGCCCGCGGCCAGGTCGTCGAGTGCGCGGCGTGCGGCGTCCGCGCGCTCGACCGGCCAGGGCTCGCGCCACGCGAGCGGGAGCGTGGAAACGCTTCCGCGCGCGGCGTCGTCGGGAAGCAGCCGGGCGAGGAGTCGGGAACAGTCGAGCGTGTACTCCAGACGCGCGGGATCGGCCCAATCGGGGCTGTACACCGCCTTCTTGACGACCTCGTGTTGAAACCCCGTGTACGGGAACGCGTTGAGGGTGACCACTTCGAGGCCGCGTTCCGCGAGTGCGCGGCGGAGCCGGTCGACGGACATGGGGTCCTCGACCAGGGAGGTCGCGACGGGACGGGCGAGCCACAGGCCGACACCCAGCGTGGCGACGTCGAGGCGTTCGCGGATCGGCTCGCAATAGACGGCGAGTTGGTGGAGAACACCGGCGAGGTCTTCGGCGGCATGGACGTTGGTGCAGTAGGCGGCGTGGACGAGGGTGCCGTCCGGGTGTCGGAACCTCATGCGCGAGCCCCGCGCAGGATGGAGTTGCCCTCGAAGGTGGCATTCGGGCCGGGCGAGCGCGTCGGGTCCCTCCGCGCGGGCGTCGGGTCCTTCGGGGACGTCGGATCGGTCGGAACCGCTGCGAAATCACGTGACTCGGAGGGCAGTTCGAGACGGCCGCTCTGGGCGTAGAACGCGACGGGGTTGCGCCACAGGACGAGGTCGACGTCGTCCTCGCGCCAACCCGCGGCGAGCATGGCCCGGCCGGTGTGCAGGGTGGACAGCGGGTCGCTGTGTCCCCAGTCCGCCGCCGAGTTGACCACCACGCGTTGCGGACCGAGGTCGAGCAGGACGTCCACGGTGCGTTCGGGGGTCATCTTGGTGTCGGGGTAGACGGAGAAACCCATCCAGCAACCGGTATCGGCGACCAGCTCGACGGTGGTCTCGTTGAGGTGGTCGACCAGGACGCGGCCCGGGTCGATGCCGCTGTCGCGGACGAGGTCGAGGGTGCGGCGGACACCGGCGGCCTTGTCCCGGTGCGGGGTGTGCACGAGGGCGGGCAGGTCGAACTCGACGGCGAGGGCCAGTTGGTGCCTGAACGCGAGTTCCTCGGCGTCGGTCATCGAATCGAAGCCGATCTCACCGACGGCGACGACGCGGTCCTTGGCGAGGTAGCCCGGCAGCACGTCGAGTACGGGTGTGCAGCGCGGGTCGTTGGCCTCCTTCGGGTTGAGCGCGATCGTGCAGTGGTGCTCGATGCCGTACTGGCCGGCCCGGAAGCGCTCCCACCCCAGGAGCGCGTCGAAGTAGTCCGTGAACGTCGAGACGGCGGTCCGCGGTTGGCCGAGCCAGAACGCCGGTTCCACGAGCGCCAGTACGCCCGCGTCGCGCAGGGCGCGGTAGTCGTCCGTGGTCCGGGAGGTCATGTGGATGTGCGGGTCGAAGATGCGCATCGGATCAGTACTCCTCGGGCGTCGGCGTGAAGCGGGAGGTGATCGGGGCGATGTCGGCGGGGACCGGTCGGCCGGCCGCCGCTCGCTCGCGGGCGAAGCCGGCCAGCATGCGCGCGAGTTCGGCGTCCGCGCGGTCGTCGAGGCCGGTGACGGTCGGGCCCAGCGGCAGCCCGAGGAAGACGCACTTGAGGACGCCGTGGCGCCACGCCTCGGGCGCGAGCGCCCGGTACCCGCACGGGCCCATCGCGGCGGCGACGAGCCGGTGGTCGTTGGTGCGCAGCGCGTCCTCGACGAGGAGGCGGCGGCACAGGCACGCGTGCGGGTCGGGGAGGGTACCGGCGTTCGGCTCGGGTGGGTGCGGCGTACACGGCAGGTAGGGCAGAGCGCGGAGTATCGCCCGTCGCTCCCGGGCGTCGCCTCCCTCGTACAGGGCGCGCACGAGCGCCGGCAGGTCCCCTCGTGTCGGGTGGGTGCGGCCGTTGTGCACGTGCGGATCGCATTCGCGTACGGCCGCCGCTGACACGGCGTGCAGAAGCAGCACCCGCGCGGCGTCGTCACAGGTCCAGCCCGGGAGTTCGGCGAGCGGTGCCCGGCCGCAGAGCCGCCCGGCGGACGCGAACGCGGTGGCCAGTCGGGCGGGTTCCGCCGCCGCCTCGACGGGCCAGTCGCGCCGACCGGCCCCGACCGCGCGGGCGAAGGCGACACGCAACTCGGCGAGGTCGGGATCGGGTGGCCCGCCCGCGGGGACCCCGTGCTCGGGCGGGGACATCGATATCGCCGCCGCTTCCGCTTCGACAGTTCGACGGTCAGACACCCTCGGCCTCCTTCTCGGCAGCACGCAGGAAGTCGATCGACCGCCGGGCGGTCTCGGTGGCCGCATGGCTGTGGCGTGGGAGTTCGACGCCGACGAGCCCGTCGTAGCCGACTTCGGTCAACGCCGACACGACCGGGGGGAAGTCGATCTCACCCCGGCCGAATTCCAGGTGCTCATGGACGCCACGTCGCATGTCCTCGATCTGGACGTTGACCAGGCGCGACCCGACGCGCCGCACGCAGTCCGGCACGGGCAGCGGTTCCAGACAGCGGCAATGCCCGATGTCGAGGGTCGGGCCCAGGTTTTCGGGCCGGCCGAGGCGCCGCCACAGTTCGTCGTAGCGGTCGAGCGTGTCGACGAACATTCCGGGTTCGGGCTCGAAACCGAGTGTGACACCTCGGATCTCCGCTTCGGCCAGAACGCGCGCGCAGCCGGATACGAGACGATGCCAGCAGACCGCGGGGTCGGTGTCGTCGGGGGCGGTGCCGCTCCAGAACGACACGACGGATGCCCCGAGTTCGGCCGCGATCCGGACGGCGCGTGCCAACAGGTCCACCCGGCGTTCGGCGTCGTCGGCGCACAGCAGGGTCGGTCGATGCTTGCGCCGGGGGTCGAGAAGGTAGCGGGCGCCGGTCTCGATGACGACGGCGAGCCCGAGTCGGTCGAGCCGTGCGGCCACATCCGCGACGCGTGTGGACAGGTCGTCGGCGTACGGATCGAGGTGGTGGTGGTCGAGCGTCAGCGCGACACCGTCGTAGCCGAGATCGGCCAGGATCGAGAGCACGTCGCCGATCCGGTGATCGGCGAAGCCGTTGGTGCCGTAGGCGAGCCTCACGAAAACGTCACCTCCAGTGCGAGAAGCGCGAGAAGTCCGACAAGTGCGTGAAGTGCGTGAAGTGCGGGGAGTACGAGGAGTACGAGGAGTGCGCGAAGTGCGCGAAGTGCGCGAAGTGCGCGTCCTACGCGGCTTCAAGGGCTGGGATGCCCGAGCGGCGCGCGACCGGAAAGCGCGGGCGCGTCGAGCACGGCCTCACGTCGGCGACACGACCTTCGCGAGCGCTCGGGCGCCCGGCCACGCGGCGGACAGGAGGAGCGCGGCACGTGGTCGGCCGAGCCGGGACAGCACCGCGGCCTGGAGGGGCAACAGGGCGAGCACACCGCCGCCGACGGCGGCGCGGACCGTGCCCGCCCGAGGATCGGCGATCGCCCGGACCAACGGCCGGCCGTAGGCGGCCAGGTAGCTCACGAGCCCCGCACCGGACAGCGACTCCCCCACCCGGTCCCATCCCGCACCTCCGCGGATGCCCCGGCGGCCCCGGGCGCTCCGTCCCGCCGGCCGCCCGCGTCCGGCAACCCCCGCCGCGACCGTGGTTGCCACGGCCGTTGCCAGGGCCGCCACCGGCGGGCCCGCGGTCGTGCCGTGTTCCTCGTGGCGGCTGAGCGCGGTCACGCCGTACGTGTGCAGAGCCACGACACCCGCGCACCCGGCGGCACCCGTGAGTCCGCCCGCTCGTCCGGGTCGTGCGCCGACCATGACGTCCAGGCCGCGGGCGAGTGCCATGCCCGCCGGTGCGGCCGGTGTGCCCTTCAGGATCAGGTCGTAGGTCCACACCGCCCCGGCGAGGCCGAGGACTGCCGGGAGCCGCCGGCGACCGCCCGCCCAGGCGCCGATGGTCACCCCGGCGGCCGTCAGACCCACAGCCGTGGCCAGCGCCTCGCCGGGCCTGATCCGACCTGAGGGGATCGGCCGCTCGGGCCGTTCCTTGGCGTCGAGATCCCGATCGGCGTAGTCGTTCAGCGCCATGCCGGCCCAGTACAGGCACACGGATGCCACCGGCAGCGCCGGCTCCCGACCTCGGAGCAGCCCTCCCGACGCGGCCGCGCCCACCAGGACGTCGCCCGGGACGCTCAGCGCGGCCGGGACCCGAACCAGTTCCGCGAACGCCCGCCACCGCCTTTGTCCCGCGCCCGGGTTCGGATTCGGGTTCGGATTCGGGTTCGGGTTCGGCTCCGGCGTATCGGCGCCCGAGGCGTTCGTACACTCGAAGGGGTCGCCCTCATTCCTCACCCACGACCTCCTGACGTGCCGTCAGACGTTCTTGCGCCCAGGACACGAGGGCGTCGTATTGTGCCGAGAGGGCGTGGACGTCCGTCCCCACCGGGTCCTTGAAGTAGAAGGCGAGTTCGCGCAACGGCCCCGCGCAGCCCGCGTCGAGGGCACGCGCCGAGAGCCGCGCGAGGTCCAGGACGAGCGGCGCGGCAAGTGCCGAGTCGCAGCCGGTCCAGGTGAATTGCAGGTTCATCCGCGTTCCGAGGAAGCCCTCGAACGTCACGTGGTCCCAGGCTGTCTTCCACTCGCCCAGTTCCGGGACGTTGTGGATGTGGACTCCCCCGCCCACCGGATGTCCGAGCAGCGAACGCAGCGCCCGATCCTTGGAGTCGATCTTGGCGGCGGCCCGCTCGGGCCGGGACAGAGTCTCGCCGTCCCCGCCGCCGAGCAGGTTCGTCCCCGACCACGATGTGACGCGCAGGGCGCGCTGCGCGAACATCGGGGCGAGGACGGTCTTGAGAAGGGTTTCCCCCGTCTTGCCGTCGCTGCCCGCGAAGGGCACCCCGTACGAGGTGAACACCTCGGCCACACCCGGTATTCGGGCGCCCGCGGACGGGGTGAAGTCGACGAACGCGCAGCCGGCCTGGGCGGCGGCCCACGCGTAGCGCGCGCTGGGGGGCAGGACGTTCTCGCCCGCGGCGAGCGCCGCGCAGCGTCGTGCCACCGGCGTGCGCCGGGTGTGGTGCCGTGACGGGTTCGGTCGACGCGAGATTGACCACCACCACGCGGGCGAGTTCGTACCTTTCCCGAAACTCCGTCAGGTCGCCGGTCAGGGCGGCGATCTGCTCGTCCTGTGGACGCGGGTCGTCGGCGGTGACACCCGGACGCAGCCGAGCGTCCACCTCGTCGAGGCCGGCCGCGATCGAATCCGGCAGGGCGAGCGGCAGCACCCCGTCGGCGGCGAGTCGCGCGGCGCGGTCGCTCAGCGGTACACCGAGGATGTCGTGACCGCCGAACACCAGGTCGGCGAATGCGGGCAGCGCGCACCGCTCGAACGGCTCGGTGGCCGTCACGCAGCCCAGCGGCGGGGCGTCACCGGCACCGACTGCGAGCGCCCCGCTCATCGTGGTCACGGCCACCGACCCGCGGGCGCCCACCAACCACACGCCGGTCCGATCCGCCGACTTCACGAGCACCACCCGAGAACGCGGCTCGCCGCGCCGCGGACGACGTCGGCCGCCCGGTGGTCCGTGGGCCGAGGCACCTTGCCGAGCGAGAAATCCCTTCGCCATCCGGCGAACAACGCGATCGATCGAGGCATCGACTCTCCCTGTCCCTTGCTGCCGTCCGAGTGCCACGCACGTGCCGTACCGAGCAACTGTCGTACCGGGCAACCGTCGTACCGAGTTTCCGCGGTGCCGAATATCCGCGGCGCTCCCCTGCGACGCGCACCGCCGTGGCCGTGGACGCGGGCGCCGCCGGCGCCACGCGTCCCAACACACCTGATGGACCCTCCCCCGCCGCGGGGTGCCCGACGCGTACCGCCCGCTTCCACACGTGGAACTCGGCACGAACACGCCGGGATGGCCGGGATGGCCGGATGGCCGAATGGCCGGATCTGTGGGCTCAGTGAGCCGTCAGCACGTGGTCGCTGATGAGTCGGGCCGCGCCGATGACCCCTGCGGTGCCGCCGAGTTCGGACAAGACGATGGGCAGGTTGCCGGTCGCCAGGGGCAACGACTGGCGATAGACGACGCTGCGGATCTCGGCGAGCAGCGGGTGACCGAGCCCGGCCACGCCGCCGCCGATGATGAGCAGCCCCGGATTGAGGAAGCTGACGAGGGCCGCGATCACCCGGCCCACGCGCATGCCGCCTTCCCGGACGATGGCCACCGCCGCCGGGTCTCCGGCCGCGGCGGCGTCGGCGACGTCACGACCGGTGAGCGTTCCGTTGTCCGCCAGACGGTGGACGAGGAACGGTGATGCGCCCGAATCGGCGACCGCCCGCGCCTCGCGGGCGAGTGCCGCGCCCGAGAAGTACGCCTCCAGGCAACCGGCGTTGCCGCAGACGCACATCGGGCCGGTGTCGTCGAGTCGGATGTGGCCGATGTCGCCGGCGCTGCCGGAGACGCCTCGGTAGATCTCACCGCCGACGACGATGCCGCATCCGATGCCGGTGCCGATCTTGATGAGGAGGAAGTCGTCGATGGATCGGGCCACACCGGAATGCAGTTCGCCCAAGGCCATGATGTTGACGTCGTTGTCGACGAGCACGGGGCAGCCGAGTCGGCGGCCGACGACGTCCCTTATCGGGAATCGGTCCCACCCGGGCATGATCGGTGGGATCACCGGCATGCCCTCGCGGAAGCTGACGGGTCCGGGTACGCCTATGCCGACTCCGTGCACCTGGGGAAACGGGTCGACTTCGCGCAGTTTGTCGACGAGTGCGAAGACCCGGTCGAGTACCTCTTCGGGACCGATCCGCACATCGCACTGCTCGGTCAGGTGGCCCAGGACCTCCAGTTCACCGTTGGTGACGGCGACGTCGATCGAGGTCGCGCCGATGTCGACGCCGATGAATCGCATGCCGGGCGAGAGTCGAACGATGCCCGAGCGTCGCCCACCGCGTGAGGCGGCGAGGCCGGCCGGCTCCACGAGGCCGAGTTCGGTGAGGCGATCGACCTCGATGGCGAGCTTGGAACGCGACATGTGGACGCCGTCGCCGAGTTCGGCCCGGGATTGGGGGCCGTTGTCGCGCAGCAGGCCGAGCAGGCGTGCCTGGTGTCGGTTTTCCGGGCGAGGTGGCATCCGCATGGCATCGCCTTCATCGAGTTCCGTCGGGTTCGCATCCGTTGTGCCGGGATCCGAACCGGGGCTTGAGACGTGTCCTCCGGCGACCGCCTTTCGCCCACTGCTCCTTGAGTTTTCCCCGCCTGCCATCAGACTTTCCCCATTCAAGAACAAAGTTGATGACGACAGTATCGGGATCCCGCGGCCTCGCCGAAGCGGGGCCGCGGTGAATCCCGTTCTCCTTCCCACGTTGCAGTGTTTCGCGGTACTACGCCCTGTCCGGCACTGGTTGCATCACCCTCCGATGTCGGCGATCACGCGGTTGGCATCCCGCGTGATGGCTGTGCGCACGTCCGCGTTCGAGACCACCTTCACATCGGCGACAAGGGTCTTGAGCCTGCCCAGTTCGGCGATCGCCCTGTCGTCCTTGCCCTGTGCCTCGGCCACGCGGGCCTTCTCGAGCCGGCTGGTGAGCTTCGTCTTGGCCGTCGCGGACAGCCATCCGGTGGCGCGGAACCGGTCGATGAGGTTTTGCATGTCGCGCATCGACGTGGTCACCGCGAACCGGACGGCGGTCGTCGTCTTGTTGCCCGCGTTGTCCTCGGCGAGGACTTCGACGGTGTGCTGCCCGAGGTTCAGGGTGAACAGCGGTTGAATCGTTCCGGACGTGGCCGCCTTCCCGTCGAGAGTGCCCGCGAGCGTCTTGACGCCGGAGGTCGGGTCGATCGCCTCCCAACTCACCCGCACGTCCTGCGAGTCGCCGTACACCGCACCGTCGGCGACCCCGGCGACCAGCAGCACCGGCTTGGTCGCGTCGATCTTGATCGTCGCGGCCTTGTCCGCCTCGACGAGTCCGGCCCGGTCGGTACCCCGGTAGCGCAGGACGTGTTCGCCGTCGCCGGACACCGTCACCGCGCCGCCCGGGTAGGGCGTCCAGGCGCCGCCGTCCAGCGCGTATTCGATGCCCGCGACCCCTGACGATTCGTCAACGGCCGCGAGCGTGACCGGAATCGCTCCCGCGTGCCAGCCGCCGTCGCCGGGTGCCGCGAAGCCCGCCGTGGTCAACGGCGTCCCGGTGTCGACCTTGACGGCCAGTTCCCTGCTCTCTTCCGTGTTGCCGGCCCTGTCCTTCGAGCGGTACTGGAGCTTGTGCTCACGGTCGCCGCTCACGCTCACCGGAGTTCCGTCGTACGTCGTCCAACCGGCGGCGTCCAGGTTGTATTCGGTCGCGGCGACGCCCGACCCGTCCGCCTCGTCGGTCCCGGTCAGGGTCACGTTCACGGGAGCCGTCGTGTACCAGCCGTCCTTCCCCGTGGGCTGAGCCGGATCGGGCTTCGCGGTGGTGACCGGTGCCTGGGCGTCCGCGGCGACCCTGGTGAACTTCCACTTCTGGTTGCTCGCGCCGTTGCAGGTCCATTGCAGGACCTTGGCTCCGTCCTGCGTGCCGACACCGGCGACATCGGCGCACAGCCTGCTCGTGACGTTGGCGAGCGAGTACACGCCGGGCTCGGCGCCGGCCGTCGGCTTCCAGTGCTGATTGCCGCCGCCGTTGCATGCGTACTGCGCGAGTTGCACGTCGAGTTCGGTGGACTGGCCCGGGACTTCCAGACACTTGCCGCCGATCGCCGATTTGATCGTGTACGAGCCGTCACCGACCGGGTCGACCTGCCACTTCTGCTCCTTGCCGGCGCCCGGCGCCTGCTGGACGATCGGCGCGGAGTCGGCCGGCGACGCGCCCTGCACGGCCATGTTCTTGCCGCTGTGCTTGGCCGTGAGCGTGTACAGGCCCGCTTCGATGCCGGGCTCGGTGACCACAGCGGTATCGAATTGTATGGCGTCCACGTCGAAGGAGTTGTTCGCCGCCGCCTTGAACACCATGTAGAGCTTGTGGGTTCCGGCGAGCGTGGCGAGCGACACGCCCGGGGTGGTCGCGTAGTTGTTCCAGCCGCCGGTGGACGGCACGGGTGTGCTCCCCAGGAGCGTTCCGGTGGGAGTGTCCGCGTGCACCTCGATGCTTCCTCCGCCGGTGGGTGAGGACAGCCGGTATCGAATCGAGGCGGTCCCCACGAGATTGGCGGGATCGAACATGATCCAGTCGTTGTCGCTGATGTCACCGAGGCGTTTGCCGTTCTCCGCGCCCGGCTCGGCGACCACCCGAATCCCGGACTGCGCGGTGAAGTACTCGGCCTGCTTGTGGCGAGGCTGGAGCACGGCCCGGGCGTAGCCGGTGAGCCGGCTCGCGTTGGGGCCGCCCTTGTCGGTGTACTTCGCGTTCAGGACGAAGTACAGGTTGGCGCCCTCCGGGTGCCCGCCGAGGTCGTCGGTGGCGATGGTGCCCTCACAGCCGGGGATGTCGGCGGTCGGGTGCTCGTGGTCGTCGTGTCCGAGGGCCGGGTTGACCACGACCTGCGCGCAGTCGACCGGCCCGTCCTCGGGGTCGGTCACCTTGACCTTGTAGGGGACACGGTCACCGAAGGCGACGAACTGCCCGTTCGCGGGGAACTCCAGGGTGACCGTCGGTGCGGTGTTGCCCACGGATATCGCGACGTTCGCGAAGCCCGATTGTCCGGTCGCGTCCGTCACCTGGAGTTGCGCGCTGTAGTCGCCGTTGACGGTATAGACGTGCGTCGGGTCGGCCTCGGTGGAATCGGTGGTGCCGTCGGCGTCGAAGTCCCAAGCGTAGGAGAGCGGTCCGCCGTCGGGGTCGATGGTGCCCGCGCTGGAGAACTTCACGGTCAGCGGTCCGGGGCCGTTGGGCGGGGTCGCGCTCGCCTTGACGATCGGCTTGCGTTGGCCCTGCGTGTAGTCGATCCGGTAGAGGCCGGAGTCGTTGTTGCCGCCGCCGAACGAGCTGCCCCAGTCGAGCACGTAGAGGGAACCGTCGGGGCCGAAGGTCATGTCCATCGGCTTGGCGAATTTCGCCGTGGGCAGGAAGTCGTTGATCTTCAGGAGCTTGTTCGACGCGTCGAAGCGGACCTCCTTGACGAAGCCGCGCGCCCACTCGTAGAAGAAGCCGGCGCCGTCGTAGTAGGCCGGGAACTTCGTGGTCGAGGGGTTGTTCGGGTCGTAGCGGTATACCGGCCCGGCCATCGGCGCGGAGCCGCCCTGGCCCATTTCGGGGAACTCGGGCGAGGCGCCGTAGCCGTACCAGATCTCCGGCAGTTGCACGGCCGGGAGCTGGGTCAGGCCGGTGTTGTTGGGCGAGGGGTTCGTCGGGTTGGCGCAGTCGAACTTCGCTCCGACGACTTTGGTGTCGGGGTTGTAGGGCGCGTAGGGCTGGTTGTTGCCGTGACAGAACGGCCAGCCGAAGTTGCCGGGCTGCTTGATGACGTTGTACTCGACCAGGCCCTCGGGCCCCCGGTCGGTGGTGGGCAGTCCCCGGTCGGGGCCGTAGTCGGCCACGTGCACCCATCCGTTGGCCTGGTCGACGCGGAAGCGGAACGGGTTGCGGAAGCCCATCGCGAAGACCTCGGGCCTGGTCTTGTCCGTGCCCACCGGGAACATGTTCCCTGACGGGATGTCATATCCCCCGTCGGCCTTGGGCTTGATCCGCAAAATCTTGCCGCGCAGGTCGTTGGTGTTGCCGGCGGTGCGTGCCGAGTCGAGCATGAACTTGCCGGGCCGCCAGTCGATCGGCGAGTAGCCCTGCCAGTTCGGGTCCAGGTTGGGCGGCACGTCGTCACCGGTACCCAGATACAGGGTGCCGTCGGGGCCGAAGTCGAGTGCGCCGCCGGTGTGACCCGGTTCGCCGAACGTACGGCTGCGGTAGGCGGGGACGTCGATGACCTTCTTCTCGCTCGCCAGGTCGATCGTGTCACCGGTGACGGTGAAGCGGGACACGCGGTTCACGTCGTCCGGGCTCGCGGCCGGCGAGTGGTAGAGGTAGATCCATTTGTTCTGCGCGAAGTTCGGGTCGAGGGCCATGCCGACCAGACCGTCCTCACCGCCGGTGTACACCGAAAGCTTGGCCGCCGTGGTCGAGCTGTGCGTGTCGGGCTTGTAGACCTTGACCTCGCCGCTGCGCTGAATGTAGAAGACCCGGCCGTCGGGAGCGACGTCGAGTTGCATCGGGTCGGCGGTGTTGTCGTCGAGGGTGACCTTCTCGAAGCCGCTCCACACCGTGCCGCCGCAGTCGCCGGGCTCGGCGCCCGCCGCCCACTTCAAGCCGCCCAGGATGTGCTTGCGCAGATCCGGTTCCGCGTAGGACGAGGCGGTGTGACCCATGGCGGTGGCCCAGATCCGACCGCCCTCCGCGTTGCGGCACCACGAGATCGGGTGATCGGCGCCCATCTTGGACGGGCCCGGGTTGTAGGTGGTCTCGTCCGCCGTCACGAGGACGTGCACGTTCCCCCGGGGGTTCTTGTCGAAGTTGTACCACTCCTCGCTGCGGGCCCAGCGCTCCGGCAGACCCTTGGTCGAGGGGTGCGTCCGGTCGGCGACCTTGGCGGTGCCCGGGAGGACACCGGGCGAGTGGGTGGGCATGTGCGCACCACCGTTGACCAGGTCGTCCCACCACGGGAAGTCGTTCTCGATGCCCATGTCCATGGCGTTGTGGATCGCCACGACGCCCTTGCCGGAACGGACGTACTTCTGTAGAGCGGCGCGCTGGGCGTCGTTCTCCCAGACCATGCCCGAGTTCTGGAGCATGACGATCGCGTCGAAACCGGCCAGGCTCGCGTCGCTGAAGACGGCCGAGTCGTTGGACTGCACGACTTCGTAGTGGTTGGCCTCGGCCTCGTCCTGGAACATCTTGATCCCCGCGGGGATCGAGTCGTGCACGTAGCCGACTGCCTTGGTGAACAGCAGGGCGCGGAACGTGGTGTGCGCCTGCGCCTGCTGAACGGGTGTCAGAGTGAACAGGGCCAGGGCCATCGCGAGGACGACGCCGAGAGACCGTACGGTGCGGGCGGATCGGGAAGTGCCTCTGGGGAAGGGTGGACCGATCGAGCGCATAGATTCTCCTCGTTGCGCGCAGGGGTGCGCTGCTCACGCCACGTGGGTCGCGGGTGAGCGGGAATGTGCGAGGGTTTTCCGTGGCCGGCTGGTCGGACTGGGGCGAGGGGCCGTACGGGTCAGAGCGCGGCGAGAGTCGCGCGCAGGAAGGCGATGCCGTCGCGGGCGATCGCGTCCTGGGTGGCCGCGAGGGGCCTCCAGATGGAGGCGGCCACCGCGATCGACGCGTTGTGCGCGGTGAACGACTCGATGCAGAGCGGGCCCTGATGGCCCGTTTCCTGAAGCGCTGTCAAGAAGCCGGGCCAGTCGAGGTGGTCGGCGCCGGGCGTGCCGCGGTCGTTCGCGCATACCTGCACGTGCGCGATTCGCCCGCCTGCCGTTCGGACGGCGGTGACGAGGTCGTGTTCCTCGATGTTCTGGTGGTAGGTGTCGAGGGCGATACCGACGGCGTCGGCGGGGAGTTCGGCGATCGCCTCGGCGGTTTGGGCGACGGTGTTGAGCAGGCTGGTCTCGTACCGGTTGAGGGGCTCGACGGCGAGCACGACACCGTTCGACCGGGCGTGTTCGGCGATCGGCGCGAGGCCGTCGCGCAGTTCGTCGAGGCAACGGGCGCGTTCGGCCGGAGTCGTGCGCCAAGTACGGCCGACCGCCGCGTACATGGGGCCGGCGACGACGGGCGCGCCGACCTCGGCCGCCGCATCGACACAGCGGCGCAAATAGTCGCGGGTACGGCCCAGGGCAGCGGCGTCGGTGGCGACGAGGTCGCGGCCCGGCGGCATGACCGCCGCGACGGAGGCAGCGGCCAGGTCGTGGTCGAGGAGGACCTTGCGGACCGTCGCCGGACTCCAGTCGTCGGGTTGCTCCAGCGGCAACTCGACCATGTCGGCACCGAACTCCCTTATCCGGGGTGCGAGTTCGATGAGATCGGCATCGGTCAGTGGAGAGGCCCAGATCCAGGTGTTCACGCCGATCGCACGCATGGCTGTGCTCCTTGTCGTCGCGGGGTCGCGGAGGCGGCAGGATCGGTGCGAGGCCGGAGCCGGGGCGGCGGGACGGCCGCCCCGGTCCGCTCGGCTATTTGCCGCCCCACTTCTGCGGGTAGCCCGGCAGGGTCTCGCAGCCGCACATCGCGTAGTGCAGCGGCGGCATGCCCGGCTTGATGTACTGGTCGCGGTTCTCCACGGTGATGGTGGGCTGCGGAAGCTTCCATTCCTTCGGAACCGGTTCGCCCTTGAGGATCTTCAGGGCCGCGATGATCGGGGTGCGCCACTGGTAGCTGGGGTAGGTCGGGGCGATCGCGGTGAGGTTCTTCTTCTTCCAGACCTCCAGGAATTGCTGCTGGTCCTCACCGGTGATCGGCGGCACCTTCTTGCCGGCGTCCTCGAACGCCTCGACGGCCGCGACGGCGGTGTCTCCGGCGTCCATCCAGACGCCGTCGATGGTGCCGTGCCGCTGGATGGCGTCGCTGACCACGGCCTTGGTCTTGGCGGTGTCGCCGTCCGTGAACTTGACGTCGACGACGTCGAGTCCGCCCTGTTCGAGAATCCGCTTGCCCGCCGCCCAGCGGTTCTCCAGGACGTCGACGCCGGGGAGGATGCGCAGCGCGAGGATCTTCCCGCCCGGCTTCACCTTCGTCTTGAGGAACTCCGCGCCGGTCCGACCGAACGCGTAGCCGCCGACGGGGTTGATGAAGGTCACCGGACAGTCGGTGGTGACACCGCGGTCGAAGACGATGACCGGGATCTTCCCGCACGCGGCTTTGACCGCCGGGGTGAGCGTCGCGGTGGTGTTGGGCGACACGATGAGCGCCGAGCAGCCCTTTCCGGCGAGCTCCTGGATGTCGGAGATCTGCTTGTCGTCCTTGCCCTGCGCGTCCAGGACGGTGAACTTGGCGATCTCCGGATGGGTGCCGGCCTCGGCCTGGATGTTCTTCAGGCCGGTCTGGCGCCAGTTGTTGGCGACACTCGCGTTGGAGAAGCAGATCTCGTACGGGCCGTCCTTCTTGTACTGCGTGGTGTCGACCATCTGTTGCGGGTCGAGCATCTGCTCCCAGGGTTTGTCGGCGGGCCCCTGCGGGGTCGCCTGAAGCAGGGCCGACTGCCGGTCGTAGTCCGCCTGCACGAAGAACTTCGAGTCGCCGGAGTCGCCCTTGCCGGGGCTCGCCGAGTTGCCCGGAGCGGCACCGGGGACGGGTGCCTTGGTCGCCGACGTGGAGTCGGCCTTGTCGCTCGAACACGAGGCCGTGACCACGAGGGCCGCCGCCACGAGCACGGTGACCGGGAGTCTGCGCCGCTTCATCGTTGTTCTCCTCGGGGGTTGCGGGACGGCAGTGGCAGGTGACGCACGAGCGGAGACACATACGCGGTCAGACGGCGCCGCGTCCCGGCCCAGTCGAGGGCGCCCAGGGCGACCGCGGCGATGACGATGACGCCCTGCACCGTGGTCTCCATGGCTTTGGCGACGCCGCGCAGGTTGAGCAGGGTGAACAGGGTCTGCAGCGAGAGCGCGCCGGCCATCGCGGCGACGACGGATCCGCTGCCGCCCCCGAGTGCGACGCCGCCCAGGACGACGGCCGTGATGGCCTCGAACTCGTAGCCTCGGCCGGCTTGGGCGGATACTCCGGAGAAGCCGCCGACCAGGATCGCGGCGACGGCCGCGGCCGCCCCCGACAGCACGAACGCCAGCGTCCGCACCCGCAGGACCCGTACACCGGCGAGGCCGGCCGCCCGGGCGTTGTCGCCCGTGGCGATGAGGGTGCGCCCGAAGTCCGAGCGCATCAGCACGACCGCGACGACACCGATCACCAGGCACAGCACAACGGCCCAGGGCACCGGCCCGAACGCGGTGTTGCGCCCGATCGTGCGGAAGTCGTCGGGCAGGATGCCGCGCGGGGACCCCTGGGTCCAGTAGAAGACGGCGCCTTCGAGGATGAGCGTCATGCCGAGGGTCGCGATGAACGACGGCACCCGCAACACGGTCGTGACGAGGCCGTTGACGAGGCCGACGAAGGCGCCGCCGGCGACGAGCAGCGCGACGACGACGGTCCAGTGCGCGCCGGGGAACGCGTGGTACGTCTCGGCGGTGACCACGACGCCTACCGTGACGAGCGCGCCCACCGACAGGTCGTAGCCGCCGGAGACGATCACCAGGTACTGGCCCGCGGCCAAGACGATCAGCGGCGCCGAGCGCTTGAGGAACGCGAAGAACGGGTCGGGTTCGAAGAAGGTCGGGTCCTCGACGCCGAGTGCGACGAGGAGCACGGCGAGCAGAACGTACACGGGGGCGCCGGCTCGAAGCGACGCGAGGAATCTGCGGGTCGGGGTGAGCCGGCCGATCCCGGTGACGGCGACGTCGCCGCGCTCGCGTTCGTCCGCGGTCACGGTCGCGGCTTTCACGCCACCACCTCCCTGTTGCCGGCTCGGCGGGCGTACAGGGCGACCGCGACGATGATCACGACACCGCGCACGACGTTCTGGAAGAACGGGTCGACGCCGAGTTGGTTGAAGACGCTGTCGAGGACGGAGAGCATGAGGACACCACCGATGGTGCCCGCGACGCCGCCGCGACCACCCGCGAGCAGGGTGCCGCCGAGCACGACCGCCGCGATGGAGGTGAGGTCGTAGCGGGCCTCGGTGCCGGCCCACGGCGAGCCCGCGCCGAGCCGCGACGCGAGGAAGAGGCCCGCGAGGCCCGCACAGACGGCGCAGAGCACGTGCGCGGCGATCACGACGCGGTGGGTACGCACGCCCGACAGGCGCGCGGTCTGCTCGTCCCCGCCCACCGCGTACATGTGATAGCCGAGGCGGGTACGGCGCAGGACGAACCAGACGGCGACGCCGACCAGGAGGAGCAGGAACGCGGAGACGGGGATCGGCCCCACGCGGTCGTAGCCGAGGCGTTGGAAGGACTCGGGGACCTTCCCGGTGGGCCCCGAGTAGTTGTCCTCGATCCAACCGCGCAGGATGAAGCCGACGCCCAGGGTGGCGATGAAGGCGTTGACCTTGAATTTGGTGACGACGATCCCGTTGGCCAGGCCGACCGCCACGGAGAACGCGAGGACGGCGGCGATCGCGGGCAGGATGTTGCCGTCCGCGCCGTCCATGGTCTCGGCGGCGACGAGCGTGGCGATGCTGATCAGGTACGCGACGGACAGGTCGAGGGAACCGGTGAGGACGACGACGGTCTGGCCGACCGCGACCAGGCCCAGGACGACCGAGTTCTGAAGGATGCCCACCGTGTTGTCGAGGCTGAGGAATTCGCCTCCGCGCGCGGTGACGACGATCCAGCCCAACAGGGTCACGCCGGCGAGGGCCAGGTACACCACCGTGGTCGGGTCGGCGAGCCGGCTCGGGAGGACGAGTCTGCCGAGGGCCGTTCGCGGGGCAAGGGTTTGCGCGTTCACGCGGCGGCCCCCGTCGGTGGGCGCCCGGCGGTGGCAAGGCGCATTATTTCCTCCTCGGTCGGACCGGCGGGGAGTTCGCCGGCGATCCTGCCTTCGGACATGACGAGTACGCGATCACTCATGCCGATCACCTCGGGTAGCTCGGACGAGACCATGAGCACCGCCATGCCGTCGCGCGCCAGTTCGCGGACGAGGTCGTGGATGGCGGCCTTCGCGCCGACGTCGACGCCGCGCGTGGGCTCGTCGAAGACGAGCACGCCGGGGCGGACTCCGAGCCACTTGGCGATGACGACTTTCTGTTGGTTGCCACCGGACAGGTACCGCACCTGCTGGTCCTCGCCTCGGGCGCGCAGCGCCACGCGGTCGAGCAGGTCGGCGACCGGGGGCGTGCGAGGTGAGCGGGGTGTACGAGGCGAGCGCAACAGTCGGGAGGACATGGCCCGTTCGACGAGCATGGTGTTGTCCCGCACGGATTGGCGCAGCGCGAGTCCTTCGGCCTTGCGATCCTCCCCGACCAGGGCGATGCCCGCGCGGATCGCCTGGCGGGGGTTGCGCGGCCGCAGGTCCCTGCCGTCGACGCGCATGGTGCCGGTGGCGAACGGCGTCGCGCCGAACAGGGCGCGGGCCAAGGACGTGCGCCCCGATCCTTGGAGCCCGGCGATGCCGACGACCTGCCCCGCGCGCAGTTCGAGGTCGATGTCGGCGAGTTTCGCGTTGCCCGCGTTCCGCACGGCCAGGCGGACGTCGCCCACGTCGGCGGGATCGGCTCGCGGCGGGTAGTAGGCGCCGAGTTCACGGCCGACCATCAGGCGCACGATGTGGTCCTCGCGGGTGTCGGCCGTCGCGAGGGTCGCGACGCGCCTGCCGTCCTTGATCACGGTCACCCGTGCGGACAGGTCGAAGACCTCGCGCAGGCGATGGGAGATGTACAGAATCCCCAGTCCCCGTCCGGCGAGGCGGCGCACCAGCGCGTACAGCTTCTCCACCTCGTGGTCGGCGAGCGCCGCGGTGGGTTCGTCCATGATCAGGACGCGGGCGTCGGTGGAGAGCGCCTTGACGATCTCGACGACCTGCTGCTGGGCGACGGACAGGCGACGGGCCGGGGTGCGCGGGCCGAACGAGGTCTCGTCCAGTTCGGCGAGCAGCCGCGCGGTCCGTCGTTCCATCGCCGCGCGGTCGACGAGGCCGCGCCGCGTGGGCTCGCGGCCCAGGAACACGTTCTCGGCCACCGTGCGGTCGGGCAGCAGCGTGAACTCCTGGTGAATGATCCCGATTCCGGCGGCCTGGGCCTGTGCCGGGTGGGCGAACGTCACGGGCACGCCGTCGACGGTGATCGTTCCGGTGTCGGGGGTGTGGACACCGGCGAGCGTCTTCATCAGAGTCGACTTGCCGGCGCCGTTCTCGCCGACGACGGCGTGTACCTCGCCGCTCTCCACGTCGAGGTCGACGTCGTGCAGAACGCGAACGCCCAGGAATCCCTTGCTGATCCCGACCATGGACAGGAGGGTCATCGGACACCGCCGACGGGCGCGGGGATCTTGTCGGTCTGTACGGGGACCCACCCGTTGCCGGTGTCCGCGCTCGTCTCGACGGCCGCGAGGACGCGCTGGACCTGAAGGCCGTCGGCGAACGAGGGCGCGGGGTCGGTGTGTTCGGCGATCGCGGTGAGCAGATCGGCGGCCTGATGGGTGAAGGTGTGCTCGTAGCCCAGTACGTGGCCCGGCGGCCACCAGGCGCCGGTGTAGGGGTGTTCGGGCTCGGTGACCAGGATGCGGCGGAAGCCGGCCGTGCGGGCGTCGTCCGCCCGGTCGTCGAACCACAGTTCGTTCATCGACTCGAAGTCGAACGCGATACTGCCGGCCGAGCCGTTGACCTCGATCCGCAGGCTGTTCTTGCGCCCGGTGGCGAAGCGAGTGGCCTCGAACGACGCGAGGCCGCCGCCGGAGAGGCGGCCGATGAACAGGGCCGCGTCGTCGACGCTGACGTCGCCGTGTACCGATCCGGCCTCCCCGAGCGGACGTTGGCGTACGAACGTCTCGGTGAGCGCGCTGACGCCGGTCAGAGATTGGCCGGTGACGAACTGGGCGGTGTCGATGATGTGCGCGCCGATGTCGCCGAGCGCGCCCGACCCGGCCTTCTCCTTTGCCAGGCGCCAAACGAGCGGGTACGAGGGGTCGACGATCCAGTCCTGGAGGTATTGAGCGCGCACGTGGCGAATCTCGCCGAGGCGTCCCTCGGCCACGAGTTCGCGGGCGAGCGTGAGAGCGGGAACCCTGCGGTAGTTGAACCCGACCATGGCGCGGACACCGTGGACTCGGGCGGCGTCGGCCGCGGCGGCCATGGCCTCGGCCTCGGCGACGGAGTTCGCGAGGGGCTTCTCGCACAGCACGTGCTTGCCCGCGGCGAGCGCGGCCACGGCGATCTCGGCGTGCGAGGCTCCGGGCGTGCAGATGTCGACGAGGTCGACGTCGTCACGGTCGAGCAGTTCGCGCCAGTCGGTGAGGGCGGTGGCCCAACCGAGTCTGCGGGCCGCCGTGGTCACGGCGGCACGGTCGCGGCCGACCAACGCGGCCATCGCCGGGGCACGTGGCAGATCGAAGAACGCGCTCACGTTGCGCCACGCCTGGGAGTGGGCCCGGCCCATGAACGAGTAGCCGACCATGCCGATCCCGAGCGACGGTCGGTCGTGATGCGTCGTCACAGAGTTGCTTCCCTTCGCTGCACAACCGCCCCTCTGCGGGCGCCGTTTGGCCAGGAATGTAGTCTCTTCCGCTCGTTTCGAGAAGAGTTGTCCCACAGAAAAACAAACTTCTTCCATTCACTGGACAAACGATTCGGTCGAGCGGATCCTTATCCCGATCTCCCCTGTCTGGAAAGGGAGTTGTGGCGGACCGTGCCAGGCAGGACCACTCGCGCCGACGAGTGGAGGCCATCCGCGAGATCGCGCGGTCGCCGCGCCGCCCGGCCCTCGTCGGGTTCGACGACTTCGAACTCGCCGACCTGCTGACGCCCGTGGTGGCAGGGGTGTCGCAGGACGCGTTCGGGCTCGGCGAGGCGGCTGCCCGACTCCTGTTCCGACGACTGGAAGGCGACAACGCACCGGTGCAGCACATCCCACCCGCGGGCCGGGCTCATCCCGCGCGGTTCCGGGGAGGTACGCCGTGATCACCGTGGTGGGCCAGGCGCTCGTCGACCTCGGTTACGCGAACGGCCGCGCCCCGGCGGCGCATCCGGGCGGGAGCCCGGCCGATGTCGCGGTGGGGCTCGGACGGCTGGGCGCGCCGGTCCGGCTGATCACGTGGGACCCGGACCCGACGGCGTCCGCGGCCGGCTCCGTGTGCCTGGGCGCGCGAGGGAACGGGTGGCCCGGGTAATGGGGCAGGGTCGGCCCTGCCGGGTCTCGCTCAACTGAGCGTGACGAATGCTCGGGCTCGCCCGTTTTCGCTGAGGTCGCAGCGTTTCCGCAGGTCAGATGGCCCGTCCGTGTCGGGTGCTTGTCCTGCTGCCTACGATTCGGCTCGGGCGCGAGTGCGGCGTCCGGGATCCGCCGGAGCTCGCACGGTGTCCGTGCGAGCTCGGCGGGCGGCTCAGCCGCGCCGGGCGCGGATGAGGTCGCGATACCAGGCGAAGGACGCCTTCGGGGTGCGGACCTGGGTGTCGTGGTCGACGTGGACGAGGCCGAAGCGCTGGTGGAAGCCCTCGGCCCATTCGAAGTTGTCCAGCAAAGTCCAGGTGAAGTAGCCCCGGACGTCCACGCCTTGGGCCACGGCGGCATCGACGGCCCGGAGATGGGAGTCCAGGTAGTCGATACGGTCGAGGTCGGGGACGGTGCCGTCGGCGGTGACGACGTCCTCGACCGAACAGCCGTTCTCCGTGATGTAGACCGGCGGGAGCGTGGGGTAGCGCTCCTTGAGGCCGACGAGCAGTTCGCGCAGGCCGTCGGGGACGACGGGCCAGTCGAAGGCGGTGCGGCGGTAGCCCTCGATGGGGGCCTCTTCGAACGGCAGACCCTCGGACGTCGGAGCCTGGATCCGGGTCGGGTTGTAGTAGTTGATGCCGAGCGCGTCCAAGGGGGCCGAGACGAGTTCGAGATCGCCGTCCCGGACGGAGCCGCCGAGGGTGGCGTCCGCGCCGTAGGCCGACAGGTCGGGGTATGTGCCCGTGAGGATCGGGTCGTTGAACAGGCGGTTGTGCAGGTTGTCGTACGCCTGCGCGGCGGCGCGGTCGGCGGGGGCCTCCGAGGCGGGCCACACCGGGGTGCAGTTGTTGGCGATCATCGCCCGGAGGCCGCGTTCGCGCAGCTCCCTCAACGCCAGGCCATGACCGAGCAGTTGGTGGTGGGCGACCGGCAGGCAGTCGAGGAACAGGGTGCGGCCCGGCGCGTGGGTGCCGAGGCCGTAGCCCCAGACCATGTGGATGAACGGCTCGTTGAGTGTGATCCACTTTTGCACGCGGTCGCCCAGCCTGTCGGCCACGATGGCGGAATAGTCGGCGAAGCGGTGCGCGGTGTCGCGGTTCAGCCAGCCGCCGTCGTCCTCGAGGCCCTGCGGGAGGTCCCAGTGGAACAGGGTCGGGACGGGCTCCACGCCGCGCGCGAGCAGGCCGTCGACCAAGCGGTCGTAGAAGTCCAGGCCCTGGAGGTTGACTTCACCCTTGCCGGTCGGCTGGATCCGGGACCAGGCGATCGAGAAGCGGTATCCGGTGAGACCCGCCTCGGCCATCAGCGCGAGGTCCTCCTCGTACCGGTGGTAGTGGTCGCAGGCCACGTCACCGGTGTGCCCGTCACGGATCGTGCCGGGGCGGGCGGTGAAGGTGTCCCATACCGAGGGGCCGCGGCCGTCCTCCTTGGTGGCACCCTCGATCTGGTAGGACGCCGTCGAGGCGCCCCAGATGAAGTCCGCGGGTAGATGGTCCAGTGCCATGTCCGACCTCCTAAAACATGAGTAGGACTCATGTTAGTCCTCGTTGGTGGGATGATGAAAGCGTGAACCAAGATCGCACCGCGGGCACGACGCGCCGCCGCCCCGTCCAGAAGCGCAGCGCCGAACGATTCAAACGGCTGTTGGACGCCTGTGCCGAACTCCTGGACGAGGTCGGCTACATCGCGCTGACCACCAAGGAGGTGGCCCGCAGAGCCGAGGTGCCCATCGGCACCCTGTACCAGTTCTTCTCCGACAAGGAAGGGCTGATCGGCGCACTCGCCGCCCGCAACCTGGACACCTTCCTCGAACGGGTCTCCGCCCGGCTGGAGCGCGAGAGGCCCGAAGACGTCTCGGGCATCGTGGAGGTGACCGTCGACGAGTTCGTCACCATGCGCCGGACGATCACCGGTTTCGGCGTGGTCGACTTCGGCGCGGAGGGCCGGGACCACACCCTCGACCCGGCCCTGGACAACAACGCCGCGGTCGCCGGACGGTTGCGCGGGCTGACCGCGACCCTGACCGGAGTCCGGGACGACACCGAACTGGAGATCGTCGTCCGAGTGGCCCTGGAGTGCGCGGACAGCGTGCTGAAACTGGCCTTCCGTACCGATCCGCAGGGCGACCCCCGGCTGATCGCCGAGTGCAAACGAGTTCTCGACAGCTATCTGAACGATCAAATCCGGTCACTGACAACAGGCGGGTGAACGACGGGCTCCGCTGCCACAACACACGAACGGCTGCTCCGACTCCGCACGGAACCGGACTTCCTTCGGGGCACGTGGCTAGCGGACGCTCCTGACCTTCCAGACCAGTACCCCGCCCAGCGCGGACATGGCCGCGGAGCACAGGAACAACGAGCGGTAGCCCCCCAGTTCGCCGAGCACGACCGAGGCGATCGGGGGGACCAGCACGTACGGCAGGGAAGCCATCAGGTTGGCCAGGGCCATGTCCTTGCCCCGGTCCGCCGAGGCCGGGAGCACTTCGGTGACCAGGGCGGTATCGACGGCCAGGTACACGCCGTAGCCCAGACCCAGGATCACGGCCGCGACCAGCGTCATGGTCCAGGTGGGCGACAGGGCGAGCGGGATGGCGGCGACGGCCATCGTCAGGCCGCCGAGGCAGACCAGTACGCGGCGCTTGCCCAGTTTGTCGGAGAGCCAGCCGCTGAGGACGACCGTCGAGATCGTGGCCACGCAGTTGACGCCGATCACGATGAGCAGGCCATCGTCGGTGGATTGGCCGGGGAAGAGCCGCTCGTAGTGCAGGACGTCGTCCAGGAAGTACGGCATGTAAAGCGTGCCCAGGCCGTAGCCCAGGCCCATGACGAACCGGGAGCCCATCGCCCAGACGAAGTCGGGATGCTCGCGCGGGCTGATCCGGTAGCCGTCCAGGAAGGTGCGCAGCGAGAACGGCTCGCGGTGGCCGTCGGGCAGCGGCGGGTCCTTCATGACGACCGCGAACAGCACGATCAGCAGCGGGAACGCGGCCATCAGCGCGTACTGCGCGGGAAACCCGGCGACGAGACCGAGCATCAGGCCGCCCGCGATCAGGCCGCCCGCCTGCGGGACCGTGGCCCAGCCCAGCACCACGCCGCGTTGCGCGACCGGGACCCGGTCGGGGATCACCGGGGCGAGCCCGGCACCGATGATCATGAAGCCGGAGGACAGCAGCAGAGTGCCGAGCGCGACCCCGACGACCGTTGTTTGCAGGCCGGTGTAGACCAGCGCCGCCATGCAGACCAGCGAGCCCGCGATCATCCACGGCCGGCGGCGGCCGAACCGGCCGGTGGTGCGGTCGCAGAGCGCGCCGGCCAGGGGCGCGATGACGATTCCCGAGATCGCGCCCATCATGCTGACCCAGGCGTAGCTGTCGACCTTTCCCGCCGGGTCGATCCGGGCGATCTGGTCGGGCATCAGGAACGTGGTCGGCACCTGCATCGGGACGTACATCCCGACGTTGGCCAGGACGTACAGGACGACCCAGCCGGGGCCGACCTTGCGGGTCGGCTCGGCGAGGGCCTCGGGCCGTGCGGGGGCGAGGGTCATCGGGGCACTCTCACGAGGTGAACGAGTTCGCTCGTCCAGTCGAAGGACAGCAGCGGCGGGAGGCCGTGGCCGAGCAGGACGGCGCCTTCGTGCACGGTGCCGGTGGCCTCGTCCCGGTAGCGGGCGTCCGGATCGAGGCCCTTGAGCCGGGTGCGGGCGACCGAGCGGTTCAGCGCGGACGGCTGGAACTGGAACACGACGACCTCGTCCTCGGTGAGGTACTGCACGGCGTGGTGCGCCAGGCGGTACTGGACGCCGCCGTGCACCACGGGACGGATCCGCTTGTACTGCTCGATCAGCGTCCGGGACCAGGCCAGATCCTCCTCGCTCCAGTTCCGCAGGTCGCCGCCGATGCCCATCACCCCGGCCATCGAGACATGGAAGCGGTACCGGATCGAGGTCCGGCGGCCGGTGAAGCTGTTCGGGCTGTCGGTGACCCAGGCGCCCATGGTCCGGGCGGGCAGCAGCTGACAGTGTCCGTGCTGGATCGCGACCCGGTCGGCGGCATCGGTGTTGTCGGACGTCCAGACCTGGTCGGCGCGGGCCAGCACGCCCAGGTCGGCCCGGCCACCGCCGCCCGCGCACGACTCCAGGTACAGGCCCGGACGGGCGGCGCGCAGCCGGTCCATCACCTCGTAGACGCCGCGTGTGTGTTCCACCCAGACCCGGTCGGGATCGGCCGCCCCGGGTTGCCCGGCCTCGCTGAAGGACCGGTTCATGTCCCATTTGAGGAAGGCGACGTCCAGCTCGGTGACGGTCCTGACCAGCCATTCCACCGCCCATTCACGGACGTCGCGGCGGGCGAAGTTCAGCACGTGCTGGTTGCGGCGCAGGGTGCGGGGGCGGCCGTCCTGGCAGAGGATCCAGTCGGGGTGCGCACGGAACAGGTCGCTGTCGGGGTTGACCGCCTCGGGCTCGACCCACAGGCCGAAGCCCATGCCCAGCGCGCGGACGTGGTCGGCGAGCGGCCCCAGGCCGTCCGGAAAGCGGTCCGGGTTGGGCCACCAGTCGCCGAGCCCGGCCAGGTCACTGGTGCGGGCGCCGAACCAGGCGTCGTCCACCACGAAGACCTCGACGCCGATACCGGCGGCGAGTTCGGCCAGCTCGGTCTGCTGCTTCTCGGTGATGTCGAACTCGGTGGCCTCCCACGAGTTGAAGATCAGCGGGCGTTCGGCCGGACAAACGGGCAGCACCTGGCTTTCCGTGTAGGCGTGCCAGCGGCGGCTGGTGCCGCCGAAGCCGTCGGGGGCGTGGAGACCTATGAAGACAGGGGTCTCCAGGCTCTCACCGGGGACCAGTTTCCAGACCAGACCCTCGTGGCCGAAACCACCGGTCCAGGAGGCGCGACCGTAGGGGTCGCGGCGCAGGGTGATCCGGCGGCTGCCGCTCCAGGCCAAGGCCGCGCTCCAGACCTCGCCGTGCTCCTCCGCGGCATCGTGCGCGTCGAGCATCAGCCAGGGTCCGGCGTGCTGTCCTGTGATGCCGAGGCGGCTGGTGAACACGGTCTCGCCGACCGGCACCCGGTCGCGCCGGAGCTGGAACTCCCGCCCCCACTCCCCCACCACGTGGCTGACCCGATAGTCGTCGCGCGCGGGCAGCGTCCAGGCGGCGGAGTCGAACCGCAGGACGTCCACGGGCTCGTTCGCGGTGAGGACGGCCCAGCGTTCGATCTGGTCATGGCCGTCCCGGATCCGGTAGTGCAGGTCGAGACCGAGGGAGCGGACCCGGTCGGTGAAGGACAGCGTGAGCCGGCCGTCCTCGGCCGTGTGCGAGACGAACCGCCACTGGAAGCCGCGGACCCCGTCGTCGAAGCGGACGGTCAGGGAGGGCGCCCCGAACCGCAGGCCACCCTCGACCGCGTACTCCTCGCCGCCGGGGTCGTCGCCGCCGGGGTCCTCGGCGGGCAGGTCGGCCGCGATCACAACGGCCTGTTCCAGGGTCAGCGGCCGGCCCCAGTGCACGTGCCGGGGGACGTCGTCGGCGTCCAGCCGGAAGGCGTAGGAGGTGCCGGGCGTGCTCAGCAGCCAGAGGCGGGCCGCAGGGTGGTGAATGATCATACGGAACCCCTAAATATGAGTGGTGCTCATGTTTCGACACATGGTAGGCACTCGCACCCACGACGCCAAGGGGAAGATCGCGGCGATACCGCCGGCAGCCGGGAACGACGCGCCCACTCGTGTCCGCGGCGCGCTACAGCCTCTCCTGCCGGAAGAGGCTCAGAAACACCTGAGAGCAGAAACCAGCCGGATTCGCGAGCGAATAAGCAACTTTGCGGGACAGTTCCTGCTTGATCAGCACTCAGAGGGCATTGACATTGGTGAATTCGCGCATCTATAACGGGAGCCCGTCGTGCTGGTCGCCGCGAGCCGAGCACCTCGCCAACTCGGGTGATCCCGAGCCGTTTTGCCGCTGTACATGGTCCGTCGCACGCCAACTGCCCGCCCAAGAGCACGTGTTCCCACCCCCGAGATGAGGGATGCACCCCCGGTACCCCGGGGTCCCGGCCGACCCTCCGACGGCACTGCGCGGAGGTATGCCGCCTCCCCGGTGCTCGGCCGTGCCGAGCATCCGCGGCGCCGACCGAGCGACGCGAACGAATGTTTCGACCATGCACATCGAGAGGGAAAGATGACCCACCACCAGCTCTTCATCGCCGGCGCCTTCGTGGACGGAACGGGCTCCGGCACGTATGAGGTTCACAGCCCGGCCACCGGCGAGCTCGTCGGGACCGTCCCGGTGCCGTCGACCGCCGACCTGGCCGAGGCCGTACGCGCCGCCAACGAGGCGCAGGCGAAGTGGGCACGACTCACGGTGTGGGAACGCGCCGCGGTGTGCCATCGAATCGCCGACGAACTCCAGGAGCGTATCGAGGAGTTGGCCTACCTGACCGTGATGGAACAGGGCAAGCCGCTCAGCGAGGCGCTCGTCGACATGGAGGAGACCGCGCTGCTGTTCCGCCTCCAGGCGGACGACGCGACCCGCGTGTACGGCGAGACGATGCCGTCGCTGTCCGCGAACAAGCGGATGTTCACCACGTACCGGCCGGTCGGCACATGGGGGATCATCACGCCGTGGAACTTCCCGCTGCACTCGGTCGTGGAGTTCGTCGCGCCGGGCTTGGCGATGGGCAACGCGCTGGTCGTCAAGCCGCCGGCCAACACCCCGCTCAGCGTGCTCAAGGCGATGGAGGCATTCGTCGCGGCCGGGCTGCCCGACGGCCTGGTCAGCGTCCTGCCCGGGGACGGCACGATCGGCGAGGCGCTGGTGCGCCACCCGGGCATCGACGCGATCGGCTTCATCGGATCGTCGACCACCGGCGAGCGCATCCAGGCCGCGGCCGGGCTCAAGCGCTCCATCATGGAGTGCTCCGGCAATGGTCCCCTGATCGTCCTGGCGGACGCCGACCTCGACGCCGCGGCGAAGGCCGCCGTGTACGGCGCGCACTTCCTCGCCGGCCAGGTCTGTTGCGCGACCGAGCGGGTAATCGTCCACCGCGACGTGCACGACGGCTTCGTGGCGGCCGTGCTGCGCGCCGCCGAGGTCGTCGTCCTCGGCGACCCGTTCGATCCGGCCGTCAACCTCGGGCCGCTCAACAACGAGGGCGTCGCCGCCAAGATGGACCGCCACGTGGCCGACGCCCGCGCACGCGGCGCCAAGGTCCTCACCGGCGGCGGGCGGCGGGCGGGCATGCCGACCGACCTGTACTACGAGTTCACCGTGATCGACGACGTCCCGGTCGACAGCCTGGTCTCCCGCGAGGAGTCTTTCGGCCCAGTGGTGCCGATCATCACCGGCGTCGACGACGACGACCTTCTGCGCATCGCCAACGACGACGAACTCGGCTTGCAGGGCGCGGTGTTCACGAAGGACATGGGAACGGCCTTCCGGTTCTTCGAGGAGATGGCCGTCGGTCAGGTCATCGTCAACGACAGCACGTGCTACTGGGACGCCAATATGCCGTTCGGCGGAGCGGGTGGCCGGCGGACCGGGTGGGGCCGGATGGGCAGCAAACACACCCTGCACGCCATGGCCGACGTTCGCACGGCGGTCTTCGGATTCTGAGCCGCGCTGCCTCCGCGCGAAGGCGGCCGAACGACCGGGCGGGGCCGCACGCGGCGCGCCCCGCCCGGGTCCGGCCGGCAAACGGCTGACGAGCGGCCCACTACCGGGATCAGTCCCGGCCGTCGGCGGTCGCCAACACCTCCACCGCCGCTCGCGGGTCCCCGCCCCCGAGCGTCGGTCCGGCCGGTAGCGCCACGCCGCCGAATCGCGAGTCCGGCCCAACGCACCGGCCCGGACGAAAGGCGTCCGTCGTCGATTCGGGCGCGGCGTCGAGGAGGATCTTCAGGAGTTCGCCCGGGGCATCGCGCATGACGTTGTGACCGGAGGCCACACTGTGCACGTGCCACGCGGGGTCGTTCGACAGTCGCCGATGGACGGCCTGGAAAGGCGACCCCCCTTCCCAGGCGGTCGCGTACACGAAGTCCCGACGCTCGAACCGGTCGAGGCCGTCCTCGAGACGCACCACCTGCATCAGCGACGCCAACGGGTGCGGTGTGGCCCGTGGATCGAAGAACGGCAGTGGCTCGCTGGTATAGCCGTCACGGCCGACGCCACCGAGGTACCACTCGCGTTCCCGGTCAGTCACCAGGGACCAGCAGGATTCGCCGTCACGCGGCAGGAGGGCGTCGACGTAGACGAGTCCTCGCACCCGGTGCCGGGCGCGGTCGGCGGCACCGGTGATCACCATTCCCCCGTAACTGTGCCCGACGAGTACGGCGTCGGTGATCTGCTCGTCCTCCAGGAGGTTGACCACGTCCTGGATGTGGGTGTCGAGGTTGACCGAGGCGGTCAGCAGGTGCTTTCGGTCGCCGACGCCGGTCAGGGTCAAGGCGTACGCCTGGTGGCCGTGTTCGCGAATGTCTCGGGCCAGGGGTTGGAAGACCCAGGCGCCGTGCCAGGCGCCGGGGACCAGGACGAAAGTGGTCACGGAAAACCTCTGTGGTTGGTGCGATGGGGTGCGTGGATGGCCGGCCGATAGTGCAGGTGCACCACGCCGGCGCGGGCGTGCTTCACCCGGACCAAGGCGAGCGGGATGCGCTCGCCGTCGGTGGGGAACAGTCGTCGCCCCGCGCCCACTACGATCGGGTGCATCAGCAGGTGCAGGTCGTCGACGAGGCCGGCCCGCAGTAGGGAGCGGGTCAGCGTGATGCTGCCGGAGACATCGATGTCACTGCCGGGTTGCCGCTTGAGCACGGCCAGACCGGCGGCGACATCCGGCCCGAGGACTCGCACGTCGTCCCACTCGGCCACGTCCTCCGCGACGGGGCGCGCATGGGCCGCGAAGTGCGGAGGACACCCCTGCGGCAGAGTCCCCACCACACCGTCCAGGGAGACCGGCAGCGTGGCCACGATCCGACGCAGGCGCGCTCCCGTCGCCTCGGCGGTCCCGGGGATCTTCATCGTTCACTCCAAGTCATGGCGGTAGCGGACGATCGGGCCCTCCCCTGCGAGGCCCGATCGCCGCCGTCTTGGCCGGTCGGGTTAACGTGTTCGATCCAACCGTCACCTGCCGGAGGGCATCAAGGCCCGCTCGAAGCATGGTTGTTTAGCCGGATTCAATAACGGAGCGTGACGTGCTGCTGGAACGGGTGGAAGTACAGACCTTCCTGGCGCTCGCTGAGGAACTGCACTTCGGACGTGTCGCCGAGCGCTTGGGCCTGACCACCGGCCGGGTCAGCCAGACCATCAAGAAACTCGAACGTCGCGTCGGCGCTCCCCTGTTCGAGCGCACCACTCGCCAGGTCCGCCTGACCCCGCTGGGCCGTCGGTTCGCCGACGAACTGGCGCCGCTGGTTCGCGACATGGACGACGCGCTGCGCCGAGCCGTGGACGCCGCGCGCGGAGTGACCGGTGTGCTCCGAGCCGGATTCCTGGGAGCCGCGGCCGGCCAACTGCTGCTCAGGACCATTCCCGTGTTCGCGGCCCGCCACCCCGACTGCGAAGTCCACATTCACGAGACGCAGGTCCACGACGCCATCGGCCGGCTCGGTGCCGGTGAACTCGACGTCCTGATCACGGCCTTGCCGGTGTCGGGAGTGATCACCGGGCCCGTCCTGCTCTCCGAGACCCGGGTCCTGGCCGTACCGGCGACACCCTCGTGGGCATCGCGCACATCGGTGTCGATCGAGATTCTCGCGGACCAACCGGTGATCCAGATGTCCGCGAACATGCCCGAGGAACTGCGCATCGACCGCTCGCCCGCGCAGACCCCCTCCGGCCGGCCGGTCCACAAGGGCCCGACCGCCACCACGTTCCCCGAGGCGCTTGCCCTCATCGCCTCCGGCAAAGGCGTCTTTCCCGTCGGCGAACACGCCGCGCACTTCTACCCGCGCCCCGACATCACCTACATCCCCTTCCACGACGCCGCCCCCGTCCGGTGGGGCCCGGTCTGGCTGGACAGCAACAACGTCGCCCGCGTCCGGGCGTTCGTCCGCGCCGCCGAGGACGCCTGCGACGGAACCGTCACCTGAGACGACGGGCCGGCCGGCGCGAGAAGTGTGTCGTGGATGCGCTGTCCACCTCGACCGTCCGGCGGTCGACTCCGGGACTCGACCCGGTCAGTCCTCGCCCACCTGGATCAGGATCGCAAAGTGCGTCCCATCCGTCCCGGCGATCAGGCCGTCGAACGTGCACGGAGTGACGCCATTCACCGATCCGTCGTCGGCGACGCGGTTGGTCCACCAGGTCGCGTCCGGGCCGAGGAGCGTCACCACTCGGGCGGCCGCGTCGCGAGCGACGTCCCGATCCATGATTTCCGCGGGTGACCAGACCAGATCGACAGCCGCCAACTCGGCCATCGACTCCACGGCGGCGGCCCGGTCGTCGAGCGGTTCCAGCGATCCGGCGATCCGGACGGCATGGCGGATGCCCGAGTACTCCCCGGGCCGGGGTCGAGGCCAGACATGATCCTTCCAGTGGTCGTCCATGAGTCGCTCGATCACCGCGCCGATCTCGGCGGCGAGTTCGGGCATGTCGGCATCCGGCTCGGCGAAGCACCCGGAGGCGACAAAGACCAGGTTCGGCGTGCTGAGAACAGCCAGGTGCTCGGCGAGCTCGTGGGCAACTTCGGTACGAGACATGCCCGAAAGCCTGGCACCTCACCGATCGTGCCGCAGCCGACGTGTGCGGTCGGCGCGGAGTGGCTCCGTCACCTCGACCACGGAACGGGCCGGCGTGGACCACCGCGCCCGTCGTCCGGACCGCCCACGGCCACGAGCGCACCGTTCGCCGCCCCGAAGACGCACCCCCTCGCCCGTGTCTCCATAATGTCGCCGTGACCCTCCCCACCCCCGAGCCGGCGGCACCTGCGGCGCCCGTGGCACCCACCGCCCCTGTGGAATCCAACGTGCGTGTGTCCGCGTTGGAGCTGTTCTTCGACTTGGTCTTCGTGTTCACGGTGACCCAGTTGACCGCTGCGCTCGCGCACGACCTGAACCCGACCGGGATCACTCGGGTGGTGCTCATGCTCGCGCTCATCTGGTGGATGTACAGCGGCTACGTGTGGCTGACCAATACCGTGCCGCCGACCACACCCCTGCGGCGCACCCTCCTGATGGTCGGGATGGCGGGCTTCCTCGTGGTCGCGCTGGCCGTTCCGCACGCCTTCGACGGGACCGGGGAGGCGTTCGGATTCGGGTATCTGATGGTGGCCGGCGTGCACTTCGCGATGTTCCTGGCCTCGGGCGGCACCCGGCAGGCGTTCTTGCGGATCGCACCGTTCAACCTGTCCAGCACCGCGTTGATCGTGATCGGCGGCTTCCTCGACACCAACGCGCAACTCGCGGTGTGGGCTGCCGCGCTGGTCGTGCAGATCATCACGCCGTACGTCGCGGGCAACGACGGTTTCCGGTTGAGCGTCCCGCACTTCGTGGAACGGCACGGTCTGGTGGTGATCGTGGCGCTGGGCGAGTCGGTGATCGCGATCGGCGTCGGTGCGCAGGGGCTCGCGCTGAACGCGACCCTGATCGCGACGGCGGCATCGACCCTGACGGTGTGCTTCGCCATCTGGTGGGCGTACTTCGGCTCCGAGGACGACGAGCACGCCATCGCGGTGCTGGAGCGGCTGGAACCCAAGGCCCGCAACCTGCGCGCGCTCAACATCTATGGGTATGTGCACTACGGACTGCTACTCGGCGTGCTGCTGTTCGCGGCCGGCGTCAAGGGAGCGATGGCGCATCCCTCGGACCACCTCGACACCGTCCACGCGGGCACGCTGGTGGGCGGACTCGCGCTCTTCCTCGCCGCGGTCGTCGCCACCCGTCGGGCCTTCCGAATCACCCCCAACGGCTACCGGATCGGCGCCGTACTGGCCCTGCTCGCCACCATCCCGATCGGCCGCTTCGGCTCGGCCCTGGCCCAGATCACCACCATCGCCACGATCCTGATCGCGTGCGGCACACTGGAAACCCGCCATCGGCGCCGACTCCCACACCGCGCCGACACCACGGGCTGACCACCCTCGATGGCCGCAACGCCTGATCCACGCCTACGAGTCGGGCCCGGACACCCCGCACCCCTGCGGTCGGATGGTGAGGTCGCGAAGCCGCTCGCCCGCGTTCGTACGCGGCCGGCGACCGGCGACCGGCGCGAGGATCGCTGCCGGCCGCCGTGAAGCCCGCCCGCTACGCGGTGGTGGGCGCCGAAAGCGGTCGCACCGACGGCCCCGAGTTGGGCAACCCTCGTCACGACGAGGGTTCGGCGATCGCCGAACCAAGCCGTGGCACGCGGGTCGTCCGGTTTGCCCGTCGTGGGATCGGGCCGGGCGCGTGGGAAGGAACCGCGCAGGCTCATACCCGCGAACCCACGGCCCGCCCATCCATCAGGTCCGTCGGATGACTAGGCGTACGCCCACCACACCCAACCCTTGACCCCACTGGCGTTGTGCTTCACGTAGTACCACCAGTTGGCCTCGCCGGCGTTCTTCTGGCAGTACACGGTGACGTCGGCGCCCTTCTGCAGCAACCGAAGCACCGTGGAGTTGCTGCTCGGCTTGGATCGCAGCCGGACGTTGCTGCCGGAGATCTCCACGACGTGGTCCCTGAAGTCCGTGTCGCACGAGGGATGCGACGCGGCCGACGCACCGGGAGCCACCACGACCGCGCCACCGGTGAGGAGCAACGCGGAGGCGGCCGCCATGCCGAGTCGACGTCGAAGCGCCATGGATCGGCCTCCGGACTTGCGGTTCGCCGTACTGGATTTCATCGAATGCCCATTCCCGCCCGCAGACGCGCGGACGACCCGAGTCGGCGGCGCTTCGGCCACCGCGTGATCACAGTCGGCGATTCACGCTAGTTCCACACCCCTTGGCCGTCTATCCGTATCGCGCGCACCCGAGTACGCGAAGAACACGGCTCCGCGACGCCTCGGACCACACCCCCGCCGCCGGGACCGGGATCGTCCACCGCGAACCGACGCCGTTCAGAGTGGGGAATTGCGCCGTCGGCCGGGGATGGTTCGTCGAGGTGGTCGGGTGAGGGTGATCTGGCGTACCAGTTGGTGCAGGCAGGCCGTGGTCGCGGCGGCGGGCAGAGCGGCGACGACGACGCCGTGGACGGTCCTGGGGGCGTGGATCACGGAAAGCGCCACGGACAGGCCGGCGAAAATGGTGACCACGATCCACGAGTGCAGTGCCCGGCGGCGGTGGAGGCTGGAGCGCAGGATCGACAGGGAGGCCACGACCCACGGGCCGTGGACCAGGACGGGCCACCACCGGGCCGGGCCGGTGGTCGAGCCGGCGGCGTGCCGCAGCGAAGCGAGGGTGATCACCGCGCCCAGCACGCTGATCGCGGCGACCAGGACGACGCTCGCCAACACCATGCCGCGGCTGAGCCGGTCCAATCGCCGTGTGCCCGTGGCCGGGCGGGCGACCGTCGGGAAGCGTCGGCGATGACTGCCGGGCTCCCGGATCGGAGCCGGCAATTCGACGGTGGCGGGAACCTCGTCGACCGGGGCGCCCAGAAGCCGGGCGAGATCGGCCTCGAACTCCGGATCCCCCACCACCGCGAACGACGAGGACAGCCCGCCGGGTGGCGCGGCCGCGTCCGGCACCGGCCACTCCGCAACGCCGGGGAACAATGCGGCGCCCTGGGGGAATTGCATGCCGGGCGGGAGATGAGGGTCGTATCCAAAACCTTCGTACATGGGCCTGACTCGTTCATGGGCTCGGGCGTTGTCAGATGTCGGCGGGTATTCCCACAGGTCACGATCGTGGATCGTCCGGCACGTCGTCGAGGCGGCGTGAGTATTCCGCGGCGATCAACAGCATCGCAAGCGCGAACTGCTCCATGTCGGCGGAGCAATGACGGAGCAGGACGCGGTTCCCCGCGCGTTCGATGTACGCGTGCGGCGAACGCTTGAGGAACGTCGCCGCACGAGGGGTGAGTACCCAATCCCCCATGCGGAACGTGCGTTGGGCCAGTGCGGGCGGAACCGCGACGGAGGCGAAAGCTCGGGGAGTCACGCCCGGGTAACGACGCGCTCGGCTCGTAAGCTCTGGTCCGAAACGGTGAACGACGCCCCGAATCGGTGTCCTTTTCGGTCTCGCCTCGTACATTTCCGATCACCGGCTCCGCGGGGCTCCTGCCACCGAGAGCACGAAATGCCGTGCGCTCGCAGGGATGCGTGACCGCCCGCCGTATGGATTCTTTACCTTCGCAACAGACGGCTCTGGAGTTGGCAAAGGTTTCGGCGAAGGGGCCGAATGGCGGTCCCCTCGGGCTCGTTCGTCGAACACGCCTGTTCATCGATCCGGCTCCGGGCATCTTCATCGGCGCCCGAGGCAACGCGCCGCTCCTCCCGACACCGAACCGCCCTCGCCCCGGCACGAACCGCCGGGAAAACCACCGCGCCATCTCCCGGTGGGATCCATCGCTTGAATCTATGATTAACCGGAAAATGCTCAATAAGGGTGTAATTCCTGTCATACACCTATCCGGCTTCGCCATGATGCGCTGTCATGTCCGTGCCAGATCGCCCCGCTCGTCTCGTCACGGGAAGGCAGGAACATGGGCAGATTCAGGTACGGAACCGCAGCGCCGGCCATCATGCTGGCCGCCTCGGGGTTGCTCGCGGCCGCAGGAGGTACGGCGCACGCGGAAGCGGGTCAGGACAACATCGGCATGTACAAGCAGGAGAAGTCCCAGTGGTGTTGGGTCGCCTCCGGCCTGACCATCGCCAAGTTCCACGGCTTCGGCTCCACGCAGACGGACTTCTGCGACCGCTCCCAGCCCTACTACGGCTGCAACAACCAGCCCGCCACGCTCGACGACATGGCCAGGGGCTGGAACAGCCTCGGCATGACCCGCCTCGGGTCGGGTCTGAACAGCGCGGCCACCTTCAACCAGGTCTACACCGAGGTCAAGGCGGCCCGGCCGATCGGCGCCCGCATCGGGTGGACGTCCGGTGGTGGCCACATGAACGTGGTCTACGGCTTCGACACGTCGCGCAACACGATCGCGGTCGCCGACCCATGGCCGGACACCACCACGTACACGTGGTGGAACTACGCCGACTACGTGAGCAACAGTTCGTCGAAGTGGACCCACTCCCGCATCGGTATCTCCCGCTAAGGCAGGCGACATGCGCGACACCAGCGGCATCACGAAGTCCGGCAAGCGGGCGGGCTCTCGCTTCTCCCGCCTGCCCACCGTCCTCGCACTGAGCGCGGCCGCACTGCTGTCCGTCGCCGGCAGCGGTCACGCGGCCCCGGCCAAGGACCCGCTCCCGGTTGACATCCCCGACTACCAGGCCGCCCTCGACACGGTGAAGTCCACCGCTGTCCGTGACACCGTCTGCCGCTTCCTGCGTACTCCGGTGCCCGCCGACGCAGCCGGGTCGGTGCAGGCGATTCCCGAAACGCCCGAGCCGTGCCAGGACCTCCCGGCCTTCACGATCAAGGATCCGGTGGCACTGAACGAAATCACCCCCGGATTCGTCGCGGGCACCGCCCCGCCACTGCCCACCGAGGCAATCGAACTGGCACACCTGGTCTCCTCGCTGAACATCGCCGTCAACGGCCGCAACGCCACCGTCATGCTCGCCCCCTCCCAGGGCGGCGGCTGGCACCTGGCGGGCGTGCGCGACGGCGACGGCGACGCCACATACGCCGGCAAAGCCACCGTGGGAACCCTGGTCTTCACCGAGCCGCAGATCCGCGGCTGGTACCAGCTCAGGCTCAACACCGTCGAGCCGCTCAACGACCAGGCCCGGCAGGGACTGGGCGGCCGGGCGTCGATGTCGCTCGGCGATTACCAGAAGCTGGTCAAGGCCCGCTACGCCGACAAGCTGCCCGGCTCGGAGTACGACACAACGGGGTACTCCAGCGGCTACGGCCCCCAACCCGAGGCGGACGAGGCGTCGTCCGCCACCCCGCTGCTCGCCGGTTCCGGCGCGGCACTCGCCCTCGCGGGCGGGGCCCTCGCCCTGCACCGGCGTCGGCGCGCGAACGCCACCTGAACCCGACTCCGCTCACCGCTCACCCCACCCCCGTCAGCCGACGACGGAGCGAAGCCCCCGTCCCCGACCCCGCTACGGCGTGTCTTCAATCCCCCGCCGAGCACCACGACGCCCGGCACCGCACCTCGCCGCCCCGGCGAGGTGCGGCCCATCCACGCCCCGGACTCCCGCCGGATCACCGAACCCACCCCCGGAGACGGGGCCTGTCCCTCACCCGGCTAACCGCGTACGTGCAGGCCGAATCCCTTGCGGCCCGGCACTTCCAAACCCTCCTTCAACCGCAGTGCCGGGATCTCGTAGTCACCGAAGTTCTGGCGTCGGAACGCGATCGGCTCGGTCGTCTCCAGCGACAGCAGCCGCTCCTTCCACGCCTTCGCGGCGTCCTCGAAGTCGCCGCCGGTGATCCTGTCGGCGCCGTACAGCACGAACGGCGGCAGCACCTCGATACCCGGGTAGTACAGGATTCCGTGGTGGATCGGGAACAGCAGGTCCTCGATGGGGCCGTTGATCCCGCGATCGGTGTAGTGGGACTCCGGGCCCCCGACGGTCACCGACAGGATCGCCCGCCGCCCCAGCAGCGTCCCCTCACCGAAACGCTCGCCGTACCGCGTCTCGTCGTGCGCTCCGACGCCGTACGCGAAGCGGAAGGAGAACACCCGGTCCACCCAGCCTTTGAGGATTGCCGGCATCGTGTACCACCACATCGGGAACTGGAAGACCACCGTGTCGGCCCACAGCAGCTTCTCCTGCTCGGCCGCCACGTCGGGCGTGAGCGCGCCGGCCTCGAACGCCCGGCCCGAACTCGGCACCACCCGCAGCGGGCTCGTGGCATGCTCGCCGAAGTCCGCCGCGTCCACCACGGCCTTCCAGTTCATCGCGTACAGGTCGCTCACCCGCACCTCGTGCCCGGCGGCTTCGAGAGTGGACACGGCGAAGTCCTTCAGTGTGCCGTTCAGCGAACGCGGCTCGGGGTGGGCGTAGACGATGAGCGCCTTCATGGCTGTTCCCTTCGACTCGACGAGGTGTTCGCCATGAATGCTCGACCGTCGCGGCCGCGTCGTTCAGGGGCGCTTCTTCCATCGGACCGGACTTCCTGGTAACGACAGGACCACCTTCAGGGGGCACCACCGAGGCCATACTGGGGACATGGACGATCTCGCGGGCTTCCTACGCACCCGGCGCTCCCGGGTCGACCCTTCCGCCGTCGGCATCCCCACCGACAGCCGCCGTCGCGTCGAAGGGCTGCGCCGCGAAGAGGTCGCGCACCTGTCCGGAGTCAGCGTCGACTACTACGTACGCCTGGAACAGGGCCGCGCGACTCAGCCCTCCGAGCAGGTCCTCGACGCGCTCGCCCGCGTCCTCGGCCTCGACGAGACCGAACGCGGGCACCTCGAGCGGCTCGCCCGGCAGCGCCGCCGCCGCGCGAAGGCGCCGAGCGGGCGGGTCCGGCCGGAACTGCTGCGTGTCCTCGGCCTGGTCGCCGACGCACCCGCGCTGATCATGGACCACCGCCTGGACGTGCTCGCCGGGAACCGCCTCGCCGGGCTCCTGTACGGCCGGTCGATGCCGGGCCTGAACACCGCCCGGCACATCTTCCTCGAGGAGGCCGAGCGCGGCCTGTACGCGGACTGGGAGGCATGCACCCTCGACGTGGTCGGGCACCTGCGCCTGGCCGCCGGCAAATACCCCGAGGATCCCCGCCTGGCCTCGCTCATCGGCGAGTTGGCAATGGGCAGCGAGCGCTTCCGCCGCCTCTGGGCCCGCGCGGACGTGCGCGCCCGCGCGCATGGACGCAAGGCGTACCGGCACCCGCTGGTCGGGCTGCTGGAACTGCACCAGGAGAACTTCGCGCTACCGGACGAATCAGGCATGGAGCTGCTGGTGTTGTCCGCGGCACCCGGGAGCCCCACCGAGGACGGGCTGCGCCTGTTGGGCGCGCTCGGTGGTGATGGCCATCCCACGAGGAAAGACCTGCCGGCAACGAATGTGTCATGAGCCGCGATAGACCGTTGGATCAGCGGCCACCCGCGCCGGGGATCGACGCGGCAGCCGCTGCCGTGCGACTCGGCCGCGGATTCCGCCGACGGATGGCCAACGGATGCCCACGCGGACCGGGCAGCGACTCGGACCTCGCCGGCGTGCCTGGTTCAGGTCAGGTGCTCGTGGCGCGGCTGGGGGTGCGTCACCATGTGCGTGGCGGCCGCGATCAGACCGCCGATGAGCGGCGCCACGATGAACAGCCACAGTTGGTTGAGTGCGTCACCGCCCGCGAAGAGCGCGGGCCCCAGGCTGCGCGCGGGGTTCACCGACGTACCCGTCAGCGGGATGCCGACCAGGTGAACCACCGCAAGCACGAGGCCGATCGGCAACCCGTCGAACCCGGTGACCGCGAGCCGGTGCGTAACCGCGAGCACGACGAACACCAGCAGGAAAGTGAGCATCACCTCCGCCAGGAACGCGCCGCCCGTGTTGATGCCCACCACGGAGCGGTCACCCCAACCGTTGCTGCCGAACTTGTCGTGCGTCTGGAGGCCGGGCACCTGCTTCGCGAGCAGGTACAGCAGTGCCGCGCCGGCGATGCAGCCGAGGAACTGCGCGATCCAGTAGCCGACCGCCCGCTTCACATCGATCCGCCGAGCGACCAGAAAACCCAGGGTCACGGCGGGGTTCACATGGCAACCGGAGATCGCGCCGAGGCTGTACGCCAGTGCCAGGAGCACGAATCCGAAGGCCAGGGCGATACCGACGACACCGAGATAGGGCTTGCCCAGGACTGCGGACCCCACCCCGAAGAAGACCAGCACAAGGGTTCCCAAGAATTCGCAGATCAATGCCCGGCGTTCCATGAAGGCTCCTCGGCTGGGTCGGGATGGACCCGCTCGTAGTACCCGGGCCTGTCCGCCAGTGATACAAACCGGCCCGATATCCCCCGACCGGCCGATCGAGGTGGAGCAGGCCGAAACGGGCCTCGCCGCCTACCGCCGCCCGGAATTCCTCGATCAAGTCGCCATCCTGTTCGAGCTCGCCGTCCCGGAGATGGTCGAGGCCCGTTCCGGTCAGGATCGGGGTTCCTCCGGTGCGGCCGGGGACCGGGGCGGCTGGTGTGGCATCAGGAGGGCCAACGCGGTCAGAGCGCCGATCATGACGTCCCGGTAGAGGTATGTGCCCGCGTCCAGCGGCGGGAGTTCCTCGGCGGTCGGCGCGCGAACCGCGCCCGGGGCCTCGATCGCCCCGCCGGCCGCCAGGCGGCGCAGCCGACGCAGGGGCACGCCGGCGACGTTGACCGCTTCGCCGAGTGGCAGGGGCGGCGGCGGGTCGCCGTCGAGCATGAAGTCCTCCCATTCCAGGAGGTCGAACAGGAACTGGCCCGCCTTGTAGAGCGGCCAGCACGCGAGCGCGTCCGCCAGGGCGTCGGCGCGTTCGGGATGGTCGCGGCGCACGGCCGCGCCGTGGCGGGCCAGGGTGCACAGTCCCGCGCGGGTCCAGGTGTTGACGGTGTGGGCGGTGGCGAGCAGGGCTCGGTCGCCGGGGAGCAGGGCGGTCATAGGGGTCGAGTGGTGACGTAGTGGGCGATCTGTCGCAGCACGGCCTTGCCTTCGTTGTCCGGGATGATGTCGAGGTCGCGTTCGAAGTGGTCGATGCCTCGGGCGGCGAGGCGATCGGCGAGGTCGACGGCGTAGTCGATGGATCCGGCGGCGCGCATGGCGGCCAGGAGCGTGTCGGCGTCCCGTCGGGTCTTGTCGGGGCGGCGTTTGCCGAGGATTGCGGTCAGTTGCTTGCGTTCGGCGGGGTCGGCGACGGTGCGCAGGAGGTGGATGAGCATGACGGTGCGTTTGCCCTCCAGGAGGTCGCCGAGGAGTTCCTTGCCGTATTTGGCCTGGTCGCCGACGAGGTTGAGGAGGTCGTCCTGGATCTGGAACGCGATGCCGATGAGGCGGAACGCCTCGTCGAAGCGGTCCAGGACCCGGGGGTCGGTGACGCCGGCGCAGACGGCGCCGATGCGGCAGGGGCTGATGCAGGTGTACCAGCCGGTCTTCTTGGTGCTCATCAGGAAGTAGTCGTCGTCGGTGCCGGGGACGGCGTTGCGGTGGATCCAGCCGAGTTCGATGGCCTGGCCCTCGACACTCTCGCGGCACATGTGAAGGGTCTCGCGGATCAGGGCCAGGGTGCGGGCCAGGCCGAGCGTCTCCAGGTTGGAGAGCACCGCGTCGATGGCGAGGAGGTTGAGGGCGTCGCCGACGTTGACGGCCAGGCCCTCGCCGTATCGGGCGTGCAGGGTGGGCAGTCCGCGACGGTGGGTGGACTCGTCGGCGATGTCGTCGTGAACGAGGAAGCCGTTGTGGAACAGTTCCAGGGCCGCCGCGGCGCGCACGGCGTCCCGGGGTCGGCCGCCGAACGCGGCGCACGCGGCGATGGTGAGGGTGGGGCGTAGGCCCTTGCCTTGCCGGGCGGGGTATTCGCGCACGAGGGAGTACAGGTCGGCGCGTGGTTCGCGGTCGGGGACCAGGCGGGTCATCTCGGCCGCGACGCGGGCGCGGCAGGCTTTCATCGTGTCGTACAGGTCGGCGTCGGCGATGGGGAGTTCGTCCCACCAGGGGGTGCTGTCGCGGCCGTCCCACAGCAGGCGGGGGCGTGTGGTGACGGTGCCGCCCACACGCGTCTCGTCGTCGGTGCGGGTGGCCTCGGGGCGGCGGCGTTCGAGGTAGTCCAGGGCGTGCCAGCCACCGGGTTCGGAGGCGTCCGGCTCGGGGGCGGGAGCGGGGATGGCGTGACCCCACAGTTGGGGTCGGTGGTGGCGGTAGTCGCGCCACAGGCCCTGGACGAAGCGCAGTCCCGCGGCGCGTTGGGACAGGAGGCTGAACGCCCGCCACACCGCCAGTACACGGTCGCTTTCGCCGCGCACGTCCAGGCTGTCGGGCAGGACCTGGTCGGACGGGTGTCGTTGGAGGTCGAAGAGCAGGTTCATCGCCCGGTCGTCGAAGGCCACCTCGACATCGCTCTCGGCTGCCGGGCCGATCACCAGGCGGCTGTGCCGGACGGTCAGGGACACCGCGCTGCCGTCGTTGAAGCGCAGGCCCAGCCGGATTCCGCGCATCTGCTCGGCGGCCGCCGCGAGGACGGCCGGAGCCCGTTCGGCCAGCGCGTCGATCGTGTCGGCGAGCAGGCGCGCGCCCGTGTAGCCGGCGGTGTCAGTGGTCATCGGCGTCTCCCGTTCCTCCGGCGAACTCCACGATGCCCGGGGCCTGGAAGTCCAGGCGGCGGCCCGCCACGACGCCTTCGACGTGGCAGGCGCCGAGCGTCTCGTGCACGCTGAACGCGGGCAGGCCGGTCTCGCACGGATTGGCGATCCTGGCCGCGGTGCTCCCGCGGAAGTCCAGCAGCAGCCGGTCGCTCCCCGAACGGGCGGTGATCAGCAGTCGTCGCGGCACGCTCGCCGCGGGTGCGGTACCCAACGCACGGGCCAGGGGCGGGACCAGCACCACTTGGTCGCGGTCCAGCACGTCGTGCACCGCCACCTGGAAGGCGCGACGGGGAAAGTGTCGCACCAGCCTCCCGCGGCGCCAGAGCATGACCGACCCCGAGGCGGCGGCGCGCGGGTCACGCGATTGGATCAGGGTGAAGACCACGGCGGTCGGCGGCGGTTCGTCGCTCCGCCCCACGGGGTCGTTGACGAAACCGAACACCCATCCACCCAGCGCGGGCCAACTCCACCGCCCCCGCACCCGCTCGTGGTAGCCCAGGAGTTCGACGTCACGTTCGATCCCGGGCAGGCGGACGAGCCCGGAGGCCAGCACGCCGGGCTCCGACTGCCACCGCAGGTGCTCCCCTCCGCCGAACGCCGCGCTCTGCGATGTGCACGGCCGGCCGGTGCGACGCAACCGCAACTTGACCGCCGGAACACCGGTTCGGGCCGCGACATCGAAGTCACCCGCGACCCCGATGGCGTGCGGCGACCGGAACGAGGACCAGGGATGGTCGGGTCGATCCGCGTTGAACTGACTGCTGTGCCAGCCGTGTTCACGGTCGTGGACCAGGAGGATCGTCGTCCGGTGCGGAGCGTGTCCGTCCCCGTCCGGACCCAGCGCGGACAGGTTGGCGATCACGGACTGTCCGGAGTCGCGCGACAGGAACGCGTAGTGCAGCCATCGACGTTCCAGCGGAGCGCGCAGCGGCACGTCGGGGAAGGGGCCTGTGGGGCCTAGCGAGAGCGGCTCAACGCACGTGCCGGGAGATGTGGACACGCGAGAACGATAGCAGTCTGCACACAGTTGACTACTTTGTGTGGCATTCGGGTCGTTGCCGCACGGTCGAATTACACCGTTGAACGCGGCGGAGCGGCCGGCACCGACACCCGCACAGTCACCGCCGTGTGCGTCGACCGCAGTCGGCGATCAACCTTGGCGGGGCCGAACGTTCATGGATCAAGCACCGGCCGGCGGCGGCGCGAGCTCGGCGGCGACCTCGACGGCGATCTCGATGGCTCGGGCGGCAAGTGGCGAGTGGGTGCGTCCGGCCCGCCAGTGCAGGTGGATCTCCCGTGGCGGCGGGGATGGCCGCAGCTCGTGAACGCTGAGCCTGTCGTCGGCCGGGACGCCGGGGCCGTGGATGGCGAGCCACGGCAGCACCGCCGATCCCATGCCGGCTCGCACCATCGACAACACGGCGTCGTTGACCGCGGTGCGGAACACGATCTGCGGACGGACGCCGCTGCGGGCGACCGCCTGTTCCATCGAGGACTGATCGCAGGTCAGCGGCCAGGCCACCATCGGCGCGCCGTCGAGCCGCTCCAGCGGGACCGGACCGTCGGGGAAGGTGCCGGCGCCTGCCACCAGCAGGTACGGATCGTCGAGCAGCTTGAGATGCTCGACGTCGCCGTCGATGCGGCCGTCGTAGAACAACAGGTCGAGGTCGCCGATCCGCGGCTGCTCCGACTCCTCCTCGGACAACCTGATGTCGCAGCCGGGGTGCTCGTCTCGCAGTCGGCGTACGACCGACGGCAGGATCACGTTGGACACGCTCTGGAACGTGCCGATGTCGATCCGGCCGTCTCCCGCCTTGAACCGGTCCACGGCGTCGGCCAATGCCTCCGCCTTCGCGAGCAGTTCGCGTCCTTGGCCCAGGACCACGGAGCCGAGTGGAGTGAGCCGTACCGGCTTGGGTCCGCCCGGCCGGTCGAACACCGGACCGCCGACGGCCCGCTCCAGCGCGGCGATCCGTTGGCTCACCGTCGACTGGGTGTACCCGAGACGGGCGGCCGCCCGACCGAACGAGCCTTCCTCGGCAATGGCGGCCATCGCCGCCAGGTGGCGCAGTTCGACGTCGATCACACGTTCCAGCGTAGCGACATTCATCGGCGGAGCCAATCGAATCGATCGGAAATCATCGCTTTTCACGATGGAGTCGCGGGCTCTAGCGTTCCGGACATGACCTTTCAGCAATCACACGGCGAGAAACTTCTCGAGATCAACGGCGTCGAACTCTGCGCCCAGACCTTCGGCGACCCGGCCGCACCCGACCTGCTGCTCATCGGCGGCGCCGAGGCGTCGATGGACTGGTGGGACGAAGAGTTCTGCGAGCGCCTCGCCGCCGGCGGGCGACACGTCATTCGGTACGACACCCGGGACACCGGCCGCTCCACGACCTTCCCGCCCGGCAAACCGCCGTACGCGAGCGACGCCCTGCTCCACGACGCCATCGGTCTGCTCGACGAGTTCGGCATCGCGGCCGCCCACGTGGTCGGCATGTCCATGGGCGGCGGCATCGCCCAGCACCTGGCCGTGCACCACCCCGACCGGGTCGCCTCCCTGACGCTCATCGCCACCAGCCCGGACGGGCCCGGCGGCCCGGGTCACCCCGACCTGCCGCCGATGAGCAAGGAGTTGGCGGAGCAGTTCGCCGAGGGTGGCGGCGAGACGCCCGACTGGTCCGACCGCGAGGCGGTCATCGCGTACTACACCGACGGCGAGCGCACCTTCGCGGGCACCATCCCCGTCGACGAGGAGTGGGTGCGCCGCGTCGTCGGCCGCGCCTGGGACCGCAGCCCGGCCCTGGCGTCGGCGCAGAACCACTGGCAGCTCGACGGGGGCGAGCCCGTCCGCGCCCGCCTCGGCGAGATCACGGCGCCCACGCTGGTGCTGCACGGCACCGCGGACCCGCTGCTCCCGTACGGGCACGGCGAGGCGCTGGCCCGGGAGATCCCGGGAGCACGGCTCGTCCCGCTCATGGGCATGGGACACCAGATGCCGCCGCCGGAACTCTGGGACACCGCGATTTCAGCGATCCTTTCGGTCTCCGAAGCCCGGCCGACCACGTGACGAAACCGGAGGGACTCACCGGACGCGACCGCTCGAGGTCGGTGTGGGACGACTTCGCGTCGGCCCTGGTGCGGCACTCGGAAGGAGGCCACCGGTGAACCGGCTGCGGTCGGCACTGTGGCTGCCGCTCTTCGACGACCTCGCCGACCCGCGGGTGGTTGCGCGCCTCGCCGCCGACGCGGAGGAAGCCGGGTGGGACGGCTGCTTCGTGTGGGATCACCTGTGCTGGCGCGCGCCGATCGCACAGGTCGCCGACCCGTGGATCACGCTCACGGCGATCGCGACCGCGACCGAGCGGCTGCGGCTCGGCCCGATGGTGTCGACGCTTGCCCGCCGACGGCCGGCCAAGGTGGCGCGGGAGACCGCGACGCTGGATCGACTCAGCGACGGCCGCCTCACCCTCGGCGTCGGCCTCGGCAGCGACCGGTTCGGCGGCGAGCTGTCCAGGACCGGCGAGCAGATCGACGACCGGCGGCGCGGGCGAATGCTCGACGAGTCTTTGGCGATCCTGGCCGCGGCCTGGTCCGGCGAGCCGGTGCGCCATCGCGGCGAGCACTACACCGTCGACGACATCGCGTTCCTGCCGCGGCCGGTGCAGCGTCCCGGCGTGCCGGTGTGGGCCGCCGGATTCCCGGGCAACGTCAAGCCGATTCGCCGGGCCGCCCGGCTCGACGGCTTCTTCCCGATCAATCTCGAACACCCGGACCAGCTCGCCGAGGTCGTCGCCACCCTCACCGAGCTCCGAGCGGGCCTGACCGGACCGTACGACATCGCCATCAGCCTGCCCGTCGACGCCGACCCGCTGCCGTACGCCGCCGCCGGCGCGACCTGGTGGCTGCCGGCGTTGGATCCGGGTGTACGACTCGACACGGTGCGCGGCGTACTCCGCGACGGCCCGGCAAGTCCGGGCGGTGATTGAGGTGTTCGACCACGACGCCGATACCGAGCCGCCACAACGCGCGGCCGGGGGCGGCCGGCCCCTGATCGCGTCGGCGCGAACCCCGTGTCGCCGGGAATCTCGCGGTGGTGGTCGATGTCCGCGTCATTCCGGAGCGCTGCCCGGCACCGACGGGGCGCCGGCCTCCCCGTCGAGCCGCTCCGCGACGATCATCGCCACATCGTCGACCAGGCGGCCTTGGGTGTGGCGGAGCAATCCCTGGTGCAGTTCTTCCAAGAACTCCGGCGGAGTGCACGCGGGCACTGCTTCCATGGCCTCGGGCAGGGCGAAGAAGTCGTTGTCGCGGTTGCGTGCCTCGAGCACGCCGTCGGTGTGCAGCAGCAGACGGTCGCCGGGGAGGAACACGTAGCTCTCCGCCTCGCCTGGAGGACCGGTGATCAGGTCCTCCAGGCCGAGGGGCGGAAGTGGTGAGGCGGGCATCAGTGCGCGAACCGTGCCCTGGCGCAGCACCAGCGGCGGCGGGTGGCCGCGGTTGACCATCTCGACCACGGGTCTGTCGGGTACCTGGGCCACGAGCACGGTGACGAACGACTCCGCCTGCTCCTCCTCGTCGTCCCGGCCCATCCCCCACGGCATGGCGCGTTCCCGTCGCAGCGCGGCCGCGCAGTGGGCCACGACCTCCACCAGGTCGTCCTCGTAGTGCACGGCCTCCCGGAAGGCGCCCAGCACCACCGCGGCCGAGCGCACGGCGGGCAACCCCTTGCCGCGGACGTCTCCGATGATCATCCGCACCCCGTACCGCGTCTGCACGGCCTCGTACAGGTCACCGCCGATCTGCGCGCCGCTCTCTGCCGCGAGGTACATGCTGGCGGTCCGCATCGGGCCCAGGCGGGCGGGCACCGGCCGGAGCAGGACTCGCTGTGCCGCCGCGGCGATCCGGCGAACCTGGTCGAGCTCGTTCCGCCTGCGTGTACGCACCAAACCACTGGTCACCACACTGGCCGCGGACACCAGGAGAATGGCCAGGAAATTCGTGTAGACCTGTCGACTACCCCATGCCTGGTTATAGGTCGCGGTGCTCACACTGACGGCCAGAGCGACAGCCGCCGCCGAGATCGTTCCCTTGGGACCCATCGTGACCGCGGCCAGTGCCGGAGTCGCGGTCAGCAGAGGACCGGTGTACAGAAAGTGCGCGGGCGAGAACTCGATCCCCACCACCAGGAGTGCGATCGCGAACGGCACACACTGTGCGAGTGTGATCAGGACCCGGCTGTGACCGCCGACTCCCGGTCCGGGAGCCGAGCGTAGGAGCGACCGCATACATACAGCTTGACCCCCCGAAGCGGGGCAATCCACTCATCGCCCCTCCCGGTCCGCCGAGTCTCGACCATGAACGGTCGAGACGAACCCGCGAGGCGAACCGTCGTTGGACCGTCCGTGAGCGGCTTCCACGCACGACCCCAGCCCCAGTTCCCCGACGACGAGGAACCCACCCCGGTGTTCGACGCCCTGATCGACGAATGGGTCGCGGCCGGACGCGAGCCGCCCTGGAGTTTCCCCTCGATCCAGGTGGATACCGCACCCGAACCGAGCACACGCCCATCCGACGCGGCCCGTCCGACGCCCGTACCCGGCCCCCGCACCGGAGGCCGGTGAACAACGGACCCTTCTCCGAATCAGCCGGTCGCGTCGGAACGTCCCAAAAGCTCTGCCAGGGGCACGTTCACATCGGCCAGTGCCCTTGCGTCGACTGCTCGGCCGGAGGTGACGAGGGCTCGGATCGGGTCGGTGACGTCCCAGACGTTGACGTTCATGCCGGCCAGTACGCGGCCCTCGGCGAGCCAGAAGGCAATGAACTCGCGGGTGTCCCTCCGGCCGCGGAAGACGACTTGGTCGTAGCCGCCGGGTTCGACGTAGCCGGTGTACTCCATGCCCAGGTCGTACTGGTCGGTGAAGAAGTACGGAACGCGCTCGTAGGCCACGTCCCGGCCGAGCATCGCCTTGGCCGCGACCTGTGGCTGGTTGACGGCGTTGGCCCAGTGCTCGACGCGGATGTGCTTGTCGAGCAGTGGGTGGAAGGCGTTGGCGACGTCCCCGGCCGCGTGGACATCCGGGTGCGAGGTGCACAGGCGGGCATCGACGCGAATGCCGTCGTCGACCTCCAGGCCGGCGGCGGCGGCAAGCCCGGTGTTCGGGGTGATGCCCACCCCGACGATGACCGCGTCGGCGTCGATGCGGCTGCCGTCGGCCGTCAGCACACCGTTGACCCGGCCGTCGGCACCGGTGATCTCGGCGACCCCGACACCGAAGCGCAGGTCGACCCCGTGATCGGCGTGCAGGTCGGCGAAGGTCTGGGCGACCTCGCGGCCCAGTACGCGCAGCAGCGGCAGCTCCGCCATCTCCAGCACGGTGACCTCCACGCCGGCCGCGCGCGCGGCGGCCGTCGTCTCCAGGCCGATCCAGCCGGCGCCGATCACCACGATGCGGGACGCGGACACGAAGGATTCCTTGATGCGGTCGCTGTCGGCGAGTCGGCGCAGGTAGAGGACTCCGTCGAGGTCGCCTCCGGGCACGGCCAGGCGGCGAGGCGAGGAGCCGGTGGTCAGGAGCAGCTTCGCGTAGCCGATGCGCGTGCCGTCGGCGAGCGTCACCTCGTGTCCGGCCGGGTCGATCGCGGTGGCGGTGGCACCCAGGCGCAGGTCGACGTCGTGCTCGGCGTACCACTCGTGGGAATGGACGTAGACGGTGTCCCGCTCGTCCTTGCCCAGCAGATAGCCCTTCGAAAGCGGCGGCCTTTCGTAGGGGCGCTCCTTCTCTTCTCCGAGCAGGACGATCGGGCCGTCGAAGGTCTCTTCGCGGAGCGTCTGTGCTGCCTTGGCGCCGGCCAGACCGGCTCCGACGATCACGAATGCCGTGTTCGCGGCCATGTTCTCTCCTCTGCTGCGTTGACGCGGCCCGCGGGCGGATGGCGATTCGTGCGCTGCCGGCGTCACAGGTGGCCAGGCCATCGTCGTCGACAACCCCGCGCTGTCAGTGGTTGATTCGCTCCCCGGTGTGTCGGCTCACGGTTCGTCGCCGAGGGCTGTCACTTCGTCTTTCCCTCCGCGGCGGGCCGGGCGAGGTGGAGTTCACGGGCATCCGCATAGCGGCGTCGGACGGCGGCGTCGGATCGATCCGGGCGCATTTCGGTGTGCGCGATCACCCGGGCCGGCGGCGGGCCGCCGCCCGGGTTCAGGGCCCAGAGGGCTTGGCGGGCCGCACCCAGGGCGACGTACTCGGCGGGTTCGGGAAGGACGACCGGGCGTTCGAAGAGGGCGGGGGCGATGGCGGCGACGGCCGGCGATCGGGCCGCGCCGCCGGTGAGGATGACGCGCTCGCCGGCGACACCCGCTGTGGCCAGGGCGTCGAGGGCGTCGGCCAGTCCGCACAGCATGCCTTCCACCGCGGCGCGGGCCAGATGGCCGGGTGCGGCGTTGTGTCCGCTCAGGCCGTGCACGGCGCCGGTGGCGTCGGGGAGGTTGGGGGTGCGTTCGCCCTCCAGGTACGGGACCAGCACCAGGCCGTCCGCGCCCGGTGGCGCGGACAGTGCGAGCGCGGCGAGGCGGTCGTGGTCCACGCCGAGCATGCGCGCGGCGGCGTCGAGCACGCGGGCGGCGTTGAGAGTGCACACCAGCGGCAGGAACTGCCCGGTGGCGTCGGCGAATCCGGCGATGGTGCCGGTCGGATCGGCGACGGCGACGGGTGTGGGGGCGTACGCCGTCCCCGAGGTGCCCAGGGAGATCACCAGGTCCCCCGCCGCCGCGCCCAGCCCCATCGCGGCCGCCATGTTGTCACCCGTACCGGCGGACACCATCGCCCCGCCCGCTGTGCTGCCGGCCGCCCCGTCGGGGGCCAGGACGCGGGGCAGCACGGGTACCCGGCCGAAGGCCGATCGCAGCAGGTCCTCGCGGTATGCCCGGGTCGAAGGCGACCAATAGCCCGTCCCCGACGCGTCGCCCCGGTCCGTGACCAGGTCCGCTGGGTCACGACTGCCGGTCAGCCGCCAGGTGAGGTAGTCGTGGGGCAGGCAGACCGCGGCCACCCGGGCCGCGGCGGCGGGTTCGTGCTCGGCGAGCCAGCGCAGCTTGGTGACGGTGAACGAGGCGACCGGAACGCTGCCGACGGCGTCGGCCCAGGCTTTCGGGCCGCCGAGTTCCCGCACCAGGTCCGCGGCGGCCCCGGCGGAGCGGGTGTCGTTCCACAGCAGGGCGTCCCGCACCACCTCGCCGTCCTCGTCGAGGCATACCAGGCCGTGCTGTTGGCCGGCGATGCCCACGGCGGCGACGTCGGCCAGGCCGCCCGCGTCCTCGATCGCGCGGCCGAGAGCCTGCCACCACGCGTGCGGGTGGACCTCGGTGCCGGCCGGGTGCGGGGCGCGGCCGTGGCGCACCACCGCGCCGGTGTCCGCGTCGCAGACGAGGACCGTGCAGGACTGGGTGGAGGAGTCGACGCCGGCGACGAGGGTGCGGGCGGCGGGCATGTCAGCGGGCTCCGAGGATGTGCTCGACGGCCAGTTGGTCCAACCGCTCGTAGCCCAGGCCGCGTTCGGCCGCGGCGGCCGGGTCGAAGTCGTCCCCGCCGAGGTCGGCGTACGTCTCGCCGGACGCGAGCGTGGGCACCGCGAGTTGGTCCAGGCGCGCGGCGGCGATGGCCTCGCGGACCTCGGGGTCCGCCCGGAAGGCGCGGGCGCGCTCGCGCAGCAGCAGGTACGTCCGCATGTTCGCGGCGGCCGAGGCCCACACGCCGTCGGCGTCCTCGGTGCGCAGCGGCTTGTAGTCGAAGTGCCGCGGCCCGTCGTAGCCGCCGTGTTCGAGGAGGTCGACGAGGAAGAACGCGCTCTTGAGGTCGCCGTGGCCGAAGACCAGGTCCTGGTCGTACTTGGGTCCGTGCTGGCCGTTGAGGTCGATGTGGAACAACTTGCCCGCCCACAGTGCCTGGGCAACCGCGTGCACCATGTTCAGCCCGGCCATCTGCTCGTGCCCGACCTCGGGGTTCACACCCACCATGTCCGGGTGTTCCAGGCGTTCGATGAAGGCGAGCGCGTGGCCGACGGTGGGCAGGAAGATGTCGCCGCGCGGCTCGTTGGGTTTGGGTTCCAGCGCGAAGCGCAAGTCGTACCCCTGCTCGCGAACGTAGCCGCACAGGATGTCGATGGCCTCCTTGTAGCGATCGAGCGCGGCGCGTACGTCGGTGCCGGCGTCGGATTCGCTGCCCTCCCGGCCGCCCCAGAACACGTAGGTGTGCGCGCCGAGTTCGGCGGCCAGGTCGAGATTGCGCATCACCTTGCGCAGCGCGAAACGGCGTACCGAGCGGTCGTTCGCGGTGAACGCGCCGTCCTTGAACACCGGATGGGTGAACAGGTTCGTGGTCGCCATCGGCACGACGAGGCCGGTGGCGTCCAGCGCCGCCCGGAACGCGGTCACCTTCTTCGCGCGCGTGTCGTCGTCCGAGCCGAACGGGACGAGGTCGTCGTCGTGGAAGGTGACGCCGTACGCGCCGAGTTCGGCCAGCCTGTGCACGGCCTCGACCGGGTCGAGCGGCGCCCGGGTGGCGTCGCCGAACGGGTCGCGGGCCTGCCAGCCCACCGTCCAGAGGCCGAAGGTGAACCGGTCGTCCGGCTGCGGGGTCGGATCTGCCACGGGAGCCTCCACCACGAATAAGTCCAATGTATGCACTAAACAGGTTCAGCTAATCGGCACGAGCCCGGAACTGTCAACGCCGACCCACCCTCACCGGTCGGCCTCGCCGGACAGGCCGGCAGGATGAGCGTCATGACCGAGCCGCTTCGCCCGACCCACCTCGGGACCATGCGCGAGCGCAACCTGGCGCTCGTCCTCGGCGGCATCGCCCGGCATCAGCCGGTCACTCGCGCCAGGCTCGCCGAGTTGACCGGGCTGACCAAGACCACCGTGGCCGCCCAGGTCACCACACTCGAAGGGCTGCGGCTGGTCTCCGGCGCGCTTCCGGTCCGCGAGGGTGGCCGGGGACGCCCGGGGGCGCCGCTCTCGCTCGCGCCCGGCCCGGTCGCGGGTCTGGGTCTGGAGGTCAACGGGCACTACCTGGCGGCCTGCGTGCTCGACTTGACCCACGCGGTGCGGCTGCGCGAGAGCGTCGCGTGCGACAACCGCGGGCGCGAACCGCACGAGACCGTGGCCGCGCTGGCCGCGCTGGCGCGCCGGATCACCGACCGCGCCGGGGACGCCGGCCTCACCCTCGTCGGGACGGCGGTCGCACTGCCCGGTGTGCTCGTCGAGGACCACGTCAACGCGCCCAACCTCGGCTGGGAGGCCGTAACCGCCTCCGCGCTGCTTGCCGACGCCCTCCCCGCCCAGGCACTCGGCATCGGGGTGGACAACGAGGCCAACCTCGGCGCGCTGGGCGAGCTTTGGTACGGCGCGGGGCGCGGCGCCGGGAGCTACCTGTACCTGTCGGGCGAGACCGGCATCGGGGCAGGCATCGTCGTCGACGGCGAACTCTTCCGCGGCGCGCACGGCGCGGCCGGCGAACTGGGCCACGTCGTCGTCGACCCCGACGGACCCGCGTGCCGCTGCGGCGGCACCGGCTGCCTCGAACAGGTCGCCGGACTCGACGCACTGCTGCGCGCGGCGGGCGTCCCCGACGGGACCGGCCGGTATGAGCTTCGGCTGACCGATCTGACGCGCCGACTCGACGACCGCGACCACGACGCGCTCGAAGCGGTCGACGCCGCGGGACGCGGGCTGGCCGTCGCACTCGTCGGGGCCGTCAACCTCCTCGACCCGGATACGGTCGTCCTCGGAGGCTCCCACGCCCGCCTGGCACCGTGGCTCATCCCGACGATCGAGAAGGCCGTCGCCCGCGGCGGCGGCAGACTCCGCGGCCGTACCCCCATCCTTCGCGCGTCCACCCTGGGAGCGGAAAGCGCGGTACGCGGCGCCGCGGGCACCGTGCTCGCCCGTGTCCTCGCCGACCCCCTCGCCATCGCCATCGCCTGACCGACGACGAGACCCACGCGAGTGGATTGGCGGACTGCGGTTCGAGCAGGTGTTACCCGTGGTCCGGTCGACCCGATCGGTATCGAGTCGCTTCCACGTCGATCCACGAGGAGTGCACCGTGCGCGAGTTGCCTCGCCCCCGTTTGGTCTCGTCCGGCAACCGGCGTGCCCGGTCCGTGTCGGTTCTTGTGCCGACCATCGCGTCCATGGTCTTCGCCATCACGGGTTGCTCGCCAGAGCACGCGATTTGCGGCGGGGACGAGTACCCGGTTCTGAACGTCGGATCCACCGGCCGAGCCTGCGTCTCCAACGGTGACGAGCCGCCGAAGGGCTACATCCCCTACCCGAAGGGCAAGGTGCCCGAACACGTGGGCGACAAGTGGGACACCTACTGGCAGAGTCACACCGTCGACGAGAGCGGAAGGACGATCGAGGCACCGGAGAGCTGAGTGAGGGCGGCCACACGCCGACAGCAAGAGGCAGGCCGGGGCGAAGGAGTGACGTCCGATGCGGTGCCGGGCGTCGTGGCTCGGCGGGGAAATGAAAACATGCCTAGGCGTGGTGGAGCCAAGTATCCAAGACCACCTGGCCGTCGGCTCGTTCGCGGGTCACCGGGCGGGCGTCCGTGCGGTGGAAGCCCGTGGCGCGGGCGACGGCTATGCTCGGGGCGTTTTCGGGGGCGATGCGCAGGATCACCGCGTCGGCGCCCAGTTCCGCGCGGGCGTACTCGGTCATCAGCCGCACCGAGCGCCCGGCCAGCCCCTGGCGGCGGTGCCGGGCACCGATCCCGTACGCGATCTCCCCCACCCGGGTCGGCCGCGCGGCGTCGGAGCCGAGATCGATGTCGGGACCGTCGGTGTCCACGAACAACAGCACTTCGCCGCACGGTTCGCCGCCGTCGACGGTGATCGCCAGTTGGATGCCCCGATTCAGCGCGCGGGCACCGCGAGCCCGCTTCAGGTACGCCCGTGCGGTCTCGGCGTCGAAGGGCGATGCCAGTGGCGTCCACCGATCGATCTCGGGCTCGTCGAACAACTCGACCATGGCCGGCACGTCGTCGTCGGTCCACTCGCGCAGCCACAGCCCGTGGCCCTGTACCCGAATCTCGGTCGGAAGAATGTATGCGGAGGCTTCGGAGGATGAGGTCATGGCTTCGATCTTGCCCCGTAATCCGCGTCCAGGCCACGCCTGCCCCGGGTTACGGCAGAACCCGCCTGGTGTGAGACGTGCGCGCCGCGCTCGGCAAGAACCCGTAAGTCACCAGCCGTGCGGGCCCGATCGTCGAGCAGGCGTGAGTTCGCCGACACGTTGCGCGATGCCGTCGCCGGTCGCGGGGACCGATCGCATGGGTGGAAATCGCCGCACGGCAGCGGGAATCGCCGCGCTATGGTGTGCCGCCTGCATACGGGGGCGGTGGGGCGTGATGCGGTCACGAAGGCTGCTGATGATTGTTGCTTCGATCGGGATGGTGGCAATCGCGGGCTGCGACGGGAACTCGTCGTCCTCGGCCGGTGGTCAGAAGATGGGTGCGTCCAGGGCGCTGCCTGTGCTCGACGACCCCAGGGGACGTCGCTACTTCGCGATGCAGTACCTCACCTCCGTGCAGAGCCGGCCCCAGGGAAACGACTGCGCGGCATCCCTCGGCGGCTTCCTCGACGGCTGACGACTCGGCGCGTGGATCGGCTTCGTGGGTGGCCACCCGGGTCCGGATCCGCAACTCGCGGGCCGCGCCAAGGCGTTCGTGGACATCGCTGCCGGCAAGGGCTTCCGGGCGCGGACATGGCACGCCGTGAACGGAGTCTCCAACTTCCCGGCGTGCACGAACCGGTGCTCAATCCGCGCCCAGTAGAGTGAGTGCGTTCTCGGGCGGTCCGATGATCGCCCGCGCCGGTGAGAAGGGCAGGACCCGTGTCGAAGCCGAGCTTTTCCGGAGTCCACCACGTCGCGCTGAACGTGCGCGACCTCGACGCCTCCGAGCGGTGGTACGCCGAAGTCCTGGACTTCACAACGCTGATTCCGTGGGACACCGACGACTTCGACCGCCGCATCATGCGCCACCCCAGCGGCGTAGTCGTCGCGTTGACCAGGCACAGGCACACCGACGCCGGCACTGCGTTCAACGAACGCCGCACGGGACTCGACCATCTGGCCTTCACGGTGGCGACCAGAGCCGAACTGGACGCGTGGGCGACCCGGTTGACCAAGGCCGGCGTCACCCACTCCGGCGTCGCGGTCACGCCGTCCACCGGCTTCACGCTCATCGCATTCCGGGACCCGGACGACATCCAGCTGGAGATGTACCTCGCGTAGGACACCATTCAGCGGTGCCGACGACCGGCGCGACGACTGGAACAAGTCGTCCACGCGCTCGACCCGGCGTCGCCGGCCGACCTGAACTCCGGCTCGTCGACCCGAACCGCCGCCAGGACGACCGCCGCGGCCTCGATCGGCTCGGCCGGGATCAAGGCGGGTTCGGGATCCGCGTCGGGCATCCCGACAAAGGGGTCGGCTGGTTCCACTCCGCATCCGCGCCGCAGGGCCGTTTCGCCGCCGCAGGCAACGAAACGGCCGGGAGCAGCCGTCACTCGTAAAAGATTCGTGTTTCTCGTGCAAGGGAGACGCCGTGGATTGTGGCGCCGGCCGACACCCCCGCGAAGGCTGGGTTCGACCGGGTCCGCAGTACCCGGCGGCGCCTCCGTCTCTCGTGTTCCCGGCTTCCGCGAGAACGAAGGCGGCGTCCGCCCCGAGGCGGCACCCGCGTCTCGCGCGAAGGGGCGTGGGTCAGGACCGGGGGATGCGGCGTTCGCCGGGGATGGTTCGTCGAGGCGGTCGGGTGAGGGTGATCTGGCGTACGAGTTGGTGCAGGCAGGCCGTGGTCGCGGCGGCGGGCAGGGCGGCGACGACGACGCCTTGGACGGTCCTGGGGGCGTAGGTGAGGGAGAGCACCATGGACAGGCCGGCGAAGGTGACGACCACGATCCACGAGTGCAGTGCCCGGCGGTAGTGGAGGCTGGAGCGCAGGATCGACAGGGAGGCCACGATCCAGGGACCGTGGACCAGAACGGGCCACCACCGAGCCGGCCCGGTGGTGGAGGCGGCGCTGTGCCGCAGCGGTGCGAGAGTGATCACCGCGCCGAGCACGCTGATCGCGGCGACCAGGATGACGCTCGCCACCACCATGGTGCGGCTGAGCCGGTCCAGTAGCCGGGTGCCGCCGCCGGCCGGTTGGGCGGGCGGCGAGGGCCGCCGGCGATGGTTGCCGGATGCCCGGATCGGCGCCGGCAGTTCGACGGTGACGGGAACGTCGTCGACCGGGTTGCCCAGGAGTCGGGCGAGATCGGCCTCGAACTCCGGATCCACCACCACCGCGGAAGCGGAGTGGCCGTCGGGTGGCGCGGCCGCGTCCGGCGGCGGCCATGCCGCGACGCCGGGGAACGATACTGCGCCCTGGGGGAGTTGCATGCCGGGCGGGGAGTACGGGTCGTATCCATAGCCTTTGTACATGGGCCTGATTCGTTTATGGGCTCGGCGTTGTCGAATGTCGAATGTCGGCGAGTGCGCCCGGGGGTCACGATCGTGGATCGTCCAGGACATCGTCGAGGCGGCGTGAGTACTCCGCGGCGATCAACAACATCGTCAGGGCGAACTGCTCCATGTCGGCAGAGCAGTGGCGAAGCGGGATGCGGTCTCCCGCACGTTCGATACAGGCGTGCGGGGATCGTTTGAGGAATGTCGCGGCCCGAGGAGTGAGTACCCAATCCCCCATGCGGAAGGTTCGTTGGGCGAGTGCGGGAGGAGCCGCGACCGAGGCGGATGCTCTGGGAGTCACGCCGAGGGTAACGACGCGCCTTCCTCGTCGGCGCTGGTCCAAATCGGTGAACTCGCCCGCGCTCCTGTCCTTCTCGGCCTCGCGCCGCACATTTTCGATCACCGGCTTCGCGGAGTCCTTGCCCGCGAGAAGCCGAATTCCGTGCCACCACAGGGATCGCGACCGTTTACCGGCATGCCTCTTTACCTTGGCAATGAACGACTCTCGCGCCGGTAAAACTTCGGGAAGCCCACCGAATGCGATCCTATCTTCCGTCGGGTACATATTCGGGTGGACATTTCTTGTAACCCCGGACCCTCGCCCGGAACACCGCGCTCCCCCAACCGACCGCACGTGCGGCCGAAGCCGTTCTCGTCGCCGCGTGGGTACACGGTCGGCGGAAGAATGAGTGTTCGCATCGCATCCGGGCAGACGGGCAGCCATGGTCGATCACCCACGGCTTGCGCAAACCGTCCTGGACACCACCGAACCGAGAACGCTCGCGGAGTTCTACCGTCGACTGCTCGGACTGTCCTACCGCCCCAGCGACGGAACCCCCCTCGGACGGGGCGCCCGACGAGCCCGACTGGCTCGTCCTGCGCGACGCCGGTGGCGCGAACATCCGCGACGGCCGAGCCCCTGGACTACGAAGCCATCGACCGGATGGTGACGTGGGACGCCAACACGCTGCTTGTCGCCCGGACGCCCGAGGCAATCGTCGGCACCCCCTGACTCTGGTGCTGTTGCCCCTGCCGTCCGGATTGCGGGCCCGCGTCGAAGACGTGGTTGTCGACAGTGCGGCGCGAGGCCAGGGAATCGCAGCACTCCTCACCCAGGAGGCCCTGCGGATCGCTCGAGAGGCTGGCGCCCGAACGGTGGATCTCACTTCCCGGCCGGATCGTGCGGCAGCGAACCGGCTGTACGAGCGTCTCGGCTTCCAGGCTCGGGAGTCGACGGTCTATCGCTTCCCGATCCACTACTGATGCGCGCAAGGGGTGACACCGCCGCCGGCCTCCAAGGCACTTCGGGTGTCACGCGAGTCCGCGTACGCCCGGCATGCCGAATGACGGAACCATCGGCCACCTTGCGTCACCGAACGACTTCGATCTGTGTAGCTTGAGTCGTATGACTGCTGAACCGACCCGCCGCTTGGTGCTGCTCCGACATGGCAAGTCCGAATGGTCCGACGAGGACGATCACGAGCGTCCGTTGGCGGAAAGGGGCCGCAAGGACGCGCCGAACGCCGGCAGGCGACTGGCCGCCGCCGGTATCGTCCTCGACCTGGCGCTGTGCTCGACGGCCGCGCGATGCAGGGAGACCTGGAAACTCGCGGTGGGCGAACTGCCGCAGCGCCCCAGGACCGTCTACGAGGATCGCCTCTACGAGGCCTCGCTGGGGGAGCTCCTCGCGCTGGTCAACGAGACCTCCGACGAAGTCGCGGACCTCCTGCTCATCGGACACAACCCCGGCATGCACGCACTGGCCGACGCCCTCGCGGGTGAGGCGGAAGGCGATCTCCTGCCGCGGCTGAACCGCAGCGGCTTCCCCACGTCCGCGATCGCGGTTCTCACCTTCGCCGGCTCCTGGAAGTCCGTCGAGCACGGCGTCGCTCGTCTCGTCGCCTTCTGGCCCCCGCACGAATAGGCCACTCCGAGATCCCATCGGTCGTCCGCGAAACGCGACAGCCGTCCCGCGGGCGCCCAACGTGTCACACCGGCGCGTGCTGTCGGTGAAGTGCGTTCAGCGTGTCCAGGCCGACCCGGCTCGACGCATCGAGACCGCCCGGCCCAAGGCTCCGCGCCACTTCGCCCTCGGTCGTTTCGCCGGTGATCCGCGGTCGCGGATCACCGGCGAAACGGTTCGGTTCGGGGGGTGTGCCACGGGCCTGGGCCCGCCGCAACCGCGCAGCGCACCGATCACCGGCGTGCTCTTGCGCATTCACGAGGATCGCGCGATTTCGCTCGTATGGCGGTTGCGGTGCCCGCGCACCTGCCCTGGGGCGGTGCTCCGGCGACTGGTTCGGTAGCGGCCCGGGGTCGTTCCGATGATGTTGGTGAACGCTGCGATGAAGTTGCTGGGGTTGGCCCATCCGCAGGCGTAGGCGGTCTGGATGGTGTCGTGGCCGTCGGCGAGAAGCACGAGGGCGTGGTAGATGCGTAGTTGCGTGCGCCACTCATAGAAGGTCATGCCGAGTTCGTTGCGGAACAGTCGACTGAGGGTGCGGGTACTGGCTCCGATGGTCTTCCCGAGTTCGGCCAGCGTGGCGCTGCTCGCCGGCGTCTCGTACAAGATCCGGGCAATGGCTTGCAGTCGGTCGTCCCGTGGCTCCGGCAGGTGCAGTGGCTGTTCGTGTGCTTCGCGGAGTTCATCGACGAGGACTCGAAGGAGGCGAGAGCGCGCGGAGCGGTTGTAGTCGGGCGCGGCGTCGTCGTGGTTGCGAGGCCCGGTCAGGGCGAGCAGCACCTCGCGGGCGAGGTCGGAGGCCAGGAACACGGCGGGATCGTCCGGTATGAGCCGGGCGAGGGATGGCGCGAGAAAGACGATCCGCATATCGGTGTCGCCGTGGGCGCGGTGGTAGTGCGTGAACCCGGCGGGGGTCCAGGCGACCCGGTTGGCGGGAACGATCGACGTGCCGCGCTCGGTGTGAACCGCCAAGACGCCGTCGGCTGCGTATACCAGGTGTCCCCGCGCGTGCGCCTGCACTGCGCTTGCTTCGCCGGATGGCCAGAGGTGGCGCCCGCCGGACGGCCACACATATGACGTCACACCGGCGATCAGGCGAGATTGGCGGCGAACAGGCATCGGTTGGCATCCTAGCGGTATCAAGCCACACCTTGATCCGGTGAGACTGCCTACATGCGGAGTGGTCGTCGGTCGCGCAAAGCGCCCGACCGAACCACATGTCATCGAGGCGGCGTGCCTCGATGCCGCGGCTGGAGAAAGGGAGAAACGCATGGCGACGTTCGTTCTTGTGCCCGGCGGTTGGAAAGGCTCCTGGTCGTTCGAGGCGGTGGTTCCGCTGCTGGAGCGTGCCGGTCATACCGTTCACGCCCTGACTCTGACCGGTCTGCGGCCGGACGACGACAACGCGACGGTCGCGACCGCCAACCTCGACACGCACGCCGACGACGTGTTGCGGCTCCTCGATCGCGCCCACATCACCAGCGCGACGTTGGTCGGCCACAGCTACGCCGGGATGGTGGTGGCCGCCGCCGCCGATCGCGCTGACGGCAGGATCTCGCGACTGGTGCATCTCGACGCCTACGTGCCGCGCGATGGCGAATCGTGCTGGTCGTCGACGAACCAGCACTTCCGGGAAGTGTTCGCTGCCGGCGCTGCGGCCACCGGCTACGCCGTCCGACCGCCGGACGGCGGCGATCCCCGCCGCCGTCCCCATCCCCTCGCCTCGTTCCTGCAGACGATCCGGCTCACCGGCGCGCTCGCCCGGGTCCCCCGTCGGGAGTTCGTCTACTGCTCGGGATGGGAAGACCGGACGCCGTTCGCTGAACTCCGCACCCGACTCCAAGCCGATCCCGAGTGGCAGGTCCACGACCTCCCAACCGGCCACGACGCCATGCACGAGGCCCCGGAGGCGGTCGCCGCACTACTGCTTGGCTGATGTTTCGCGGATGCGTCGACACACAGGCGGCAGGGCTGCCATTCCCCCACGGCCGAAAAGGTCCTGACCCCGCCGCAGCCCGGCGACGGCCGACACACCAGGCGCTGTCACGCACCCCAGTGCGCCGCCACCGGCACCGCACCGCACCGCCCCGGCGGAACGGCCTGAAGGCCGCACAGCCTCCTCCCGACCTCCGACGCCCGCAGCGCCCCCGGCACGCCTGAACGGCGCAGGCCGCCCGTACCTGCGGTCCGTCGCGGTACCGGATCAAGCAGCCTCCGGCGCCTGCGCCGCAGGGCCGCGCGGTGTCCGACGCATGAAATTCTTCATTCATGATCTTGCAGTCTGTTCATCTCCATGCCAGATTCGGCGGAGCAGACAGACACAGTTCGGCGTGATCGCCGCTACGCCTTGGGAGTGACGCACATGCCGATCGAGCAAACCCCCGAGGGGGGTCTCGCGATGGAACGCCGCACCATCGAGGTGATCCCCGATGCCGAGCGGCACGGTACGCCGCTCAGCCAGTTCACCCTGTGGTTCGGCGCCAACATGCAGATCACCGCGATAGTCGACGGCGCCTTGGCGGTGGTCTTCGGCGCCGACGCGCTGTGGGCGATATTCGCGCTGCTCATCGGCAACGTATTGGGCGGCGCCGTCATGGCGCTGCACTCGGCACAGGGGCCGCGACTCGGGGTCCCGCAGATGATCTCCAGCCGGGCGCAGTTCGGCGTCTACGGTGCGGTCCTACCGCTGCTGCTGGTGATCCTGATGTACCTCGGATTCGCCGCGACCGGCACCGTCCTGGCCGGTCAGGCGGTGTGCGAGATGTTGCACATCGACAACGCGAAGGTCGGCATCCTGATCTTCGGCGCACTGACCGCGGTGGTCGCGGTCACCGGCTACCGTCTGATCCACCTCGCGGGCCGCGTCGCGACCGTCGTCGGCGTGCTCGGCCTCGGCTACCTGATGATCCGCCTCTTCACGCAGTACGACGTCGGCGCGCATGTGGGCGTAACGGGTTTCGACAGCGCGACGTTCCTGCTCGCCGTCGGCCTCGGCGCCGGGTGGCAGCTCACCTTCGGCCCGTACGTCGCCGACTACTCGCGCTACCTGCCGCGCAGCACCAGCCCCCGCGCGACGTTCTGGTCGACATTCGCGGGCTCGGTGGTCGGATCGCAGATCGCCATGACGCTGGGCGCGCTCACCGCGGCCGTCGCGGGCAAGGCGTTCCTGCCGGACCAGGTCGGCTTCCTCGGTGATCTGGCGGGCCCCGCGTTCCTGGCGTTCCTCATCTACCTGGTGATCGTGGTCGGCAAGCTGACCGTCAACTGCCTGAACGCGTACGGCGGCTTCATGTCGATCCTGACCATCGTGACCGCGTTCGACGGGCGTTCGCGAATCTCGCAGGCCGCCCGCGCCGCGTACATCATCGGGTTCACCGCGGTCTCGGTGGTCATCGCGATGGCGGCCAGCGCGGACTTCCTGACCAACTTCAAGAACTTCGTACTGCTGCTCCTGATGGTCTTCACACCATGGAGCGCGATCAATCTCGTCGACTACTACCTCGTTTCGCGCGAGCGCGTCGACATTCCCGCGCTGTACGACCCGAACGGCCGTTACGGCCGCTGGAACGTCACCGCCCTGACCTGCTACGTCGTCGGCGTGCTGGTACAGATCCCGTTCCTGGCCACCAAGCTGTACACCGGCGCGATCACCAAGAAGCTGGACGGCGCGGACATCTCCTGGCTCGTCGGCCTCGTCGTCACGTCGGCGCTCTACTACGTCTGGGCGCGTCGTACCGCCAACCCGCCCGCCGAAACCATCCGCCCCGCCGAGCCGCAGGCCGGCGCCACCCGCACCGAGGCGCCGGTCGGCTGACGACCGCGCACCCCGCGCGGACGGCGGTTCTCCTGCCACCACACAAAACCATGCCGCCCCTGTGCGGTCCCTCGCGTCGGGACCGCACAGGGGCGGCACACGTGTGTCAGCCGCCGACCGGCGGTGCGACCCCTGCTCACCCGACATCGGCTTTCGCCCGTCCGGGTGCACCCACCGGCAAGGATGCCTAGTGTCGAAGGAGGGGCCGTGGGGTCCGGACGGCGGAAGCGCGGACGTCCTCGCCCTCGATGCGGAAGCGTCCCGTCACTGCGTCGCCGAAGTTCCGGAGGTTCTCGATCGCCCAGGCAGGGACGGCCTCCGAAACACTGATCCCGCACGACGATCCCGTACGACGTGCTCGTGGGCCGTTCGGGCGCCGCGCCGACTCGAAGACCGGGAGGCGGTAGCCGATGTGCCGTTGGCTTGCCTACGCTGGGACACCCGTCCTGCTCGACACCATTCTCTACAAACCGACGCACTCCCTGATCGACCAGAGCCTGCACTCGCGGCTCGGCGTCGAGACGACCAACGGCGACGGGTTCGGCGTCGGTTGGTACACACCCGACATCGACGCCCCGGCGCTCGTCCGGGACACCGGCCCGGCGTGGAGCAACCGCAATCTCCGAGAGATCGCCGACCACGTCCGCTCTCCCCTGATCTTCGCTCACATCCGGGCCTCGACCGGCACGGCGGTGCAACAGAGCAACTGCCACCCGTTCCGTCATGGGCGTTGGATGTGGATGCACAACGGCGCCGTCGCCGACTTCCACCGCATGAAGCGAGAACTGGCGCTGGCCATCGACCCGGACCTGTTTCCCGACATCGAGGGATCGACGGACTCCGAGGTCATGTTCTTCCTGGCATTGACCTTCGGCCTGGAGGACGACCCGCCGGGCGCCGTCGCGCGGATGGCCGGTCTGGTGGAAAGCACCGGCCACCGGCACGGTGTGGAGTTCCCGCTGCAGATGACGATCGCGCTGACCGACGGACAACGGCTGTGGGCATTCCGCTACTCCAGCCAGACGGCCTCACGCTCGCTCTTCTACAGCACCCGAGTGGAGACGTTGCGAGCGCTGCACCCCGACCTGGCGTTCCTGCGCGAGGTATCCGAGGAGACCCGCCTCATCGTGTCGGAGCCCTCCGGCGATCTTCCCGGCGCCTGGAACGAGGTCCCCGAGAGCAGCTACGGCGTCGTGCAGCCCGGTGGGGACGAGTTGCACCCCTTCAGCCCGGTGTCCGCGTAGCGTCCGGGCCGGTCCCCACCCCACTCGTCCTCGCGGGCCCGCAGGTGGTTCGCCGATTCGAGGGTTTCGGTGTCACGTATCGCGGTTGCGGAGCTTCCACGCCCCGACCGTCGCGCCCGCGAGTGCCCAGCCGGCCATGACGAGCAGGCCGATCCACGGAGCGAGTTCGTAGTCTTCGAAGGCGTGCTCGTGGGTGATGCGCCTTCCCGCGCTCTCGGGCGTGAACCCGCCCAACTCGGCGACACCCGGGATCGCGGTGACGAGCACGGTGCCGACGAGGAAGAGCGGGAACAGCAGGCCCAGCGCCGCCATCGGGGTACGCAGCCAGAACGCGACGCCGGTGCTCAGCACCGCGAGCAACACGAGGTAGGCCGCATGCCCGAAGGCCGCCCGCCACACGAGGGGATCGGTGAGGGAGATGTGCCCGATCGGCATCAGCGCCCGGGCGGCCAGCGTCGACAACACCGCCGACGGCACAGCCACGACAGTGGCGATGCCGGCGACCACGGTGAACTTGGCCGCGAGGAACATCCGACGATCGGGTACCGCGGTGAGGGAGGGGCCGATCGTGCCGCTGCCGTACTCACCGGACACCGCCAGCACCGCGAAGACCATCAGCGTCAGTTGCCCGATACCCAACCCGTAGTGCACCAGGGTCAGCGGGTCGTAGTCGGCTCCGTCGTCCTTCTTCTGGTCGGCCGCCACCAACGCGGAGAGCAGCGCGCCCAGTCCGACGTTCACCAGCAGTGTCACCACCGGGAGCCACCGGGTGGAGCGCACCGAGCGGATCTTGATCCACTCGGCCTCCAGCGCCGCGGGAAATGCCTCGTCGCGAAGGAGCCCATCGCGTCGGGTCGCCTCGATCGTTGCCTTGCTCATGCCCGACCACCTCCCACGAACTGCTCCCGACCGGCGGTCAGTCGCAGGTAGACGTCTTCCAGGGACTCGCCCTCGCCGACGAAGTCGGCGAGGGCGCAGTCGGCAAGCATCCGCCCTGCGGCGATCACGACGAGGTGGTCGGCCGTCAGCGCCATCTCGCTCATCAGGTGACTCGCCAGGAAGATCGCGCGGCCCTCGGCGGCCAGCGACCGCAGCAGATCGCGGATCCACCGGATGCCTTCGGGGTCGAGGCCGTTGACCGGTTCGTCGAGGATCAGCACCTCGGGATCGCCCAGCAACGCCGCTGCCACACCCAGACGTTGACGCATGCCCAACGAGTAGGTGCCCGCCCGACGACAGGCAGCGTCGGTCATGCCGACCCGTTCGAGGACCTCGTCCACTCGGGCCGCGGGAATGCGGTTGGACCGGGCGAGGTAGAGCAGATGGTCACGGCCCCGGCGGCGCTTGTGCACCGCGCCGGCGTCGAGAAGGACACCCACATGCCGCAGCGGCTCACGCAGTTCCGCGTAGGTCCGCCCGGCGATCGTCGCGGTGCCGGCGGAGGGCCGGTCGAGCCCGACGGCCATCCGCATCGTCGTGGACTTCCCGGATCCGTTCGGACCCAGGAAGCCGGTGACCTTGCCCGGCGCGACGTCGAACGTGAGGTCGTCCACCGCGAGGACGTCGCCGTAACGCTTCGTCAGGTTCCGAATGTGGATCATCGTGCTCCCCGGCTGGTCACCGTGGCGAGTGCTCGCCCTGATGTCCCAAGGCTGCCGCCCTCGGCCCCACGACAGATCCCCCGATCGTGGGGGCGTTCTCCCCCGGACGGGGGAGAACGCCGAGGCCGGTGCAACGAGGGCCGGTCGGGCTCCCATCGAAGGGTGTCGGCGTCGAGCATCCGTCCCGGACGACTTCGGGAAGCGAAGACCGTGCCGGCCGGGATGGCCCGAGCGGCGGTACCACCGAGGAACAAGGGTTGCGGCGCGGCCACGTCCGACGTCAGGACCAGGGCGGCGGGCCGGACCGCACGAGGACTGTCCCACGCGCATCGCCGCCGGTGACCAATCGCTCGGCCGGCGCCGGATCGACCGGAACGATGCGCGAGCGCGTCGGCCCCTCCGCCGCGCCGGCGCCGACCCCGAGCGGCTCCCCGCCCGACGCCCGGTGCGCGCGATCAGCCGAGCGTCCCGGGAGCCGGAGTGCGCCGAGGTGCCCCTGCGGCCGATTCCGCCACCCCGGCCACCTCCCCCGCGACGTCCGGCCACAGCGCCGCGGGCAGGTCGTGGCCGACGCCCGGGTAGGTGACCAGGCGCGCGCCGGGAATCGCCCGGGCCGTGGCACGCCCGGCCCGTACCCGCAGGATCGGATCCTGCTCGCCGTGCAGGACGAGCGTGGGATGCCTCAGGTTCACCAGCTTCGGCCCGTGCCACTGCGCACCGATCTGGCGGCTCTGGGCCTTCTTGTCGCGCGGCCCGCTGTCGACCTCGGCCTCGACCCACGCGCGGGCCGCCTCCTCGTCGAACGGGTAGCCGGGCGAGGCGATCCCTCGCCACACCGTGAGAGACGCCTCGATGTCGCCCTCGCGGCCTTCGGGGAACTCGGCGCGCGCGAGCTTGGCCAACAGCCCGAAACGCAGGTAGCGCAGCACGCCCAGGCCGGACACGTCGCTCGGAAGCGCGGCCGACGACGTGAGGCTGAGCACCCGTTCCGGGTACCGCAGCGCGAGCCGCTGGGCGATCAGCCCGCCCAGCGAATGGCCGAAGACGTGCGCGCGCTCCCAGCCGAGTTCGTCCATCACCGCGACGGCGTCGTCCGTCATGTCCTCGGCCGTGTACGCCTCGCCGCGCTTGCCGAACAACGCCTTGAACGGGTTGCCCGTCGCCGTATCCGGCATCCGCGTCGACTCGCCCGCGTCACGCTGGTCGTAGCGGGCGACCTCGAAGCCGGCATCCGCGAACGCTCCGGAAAGGCCGTCGGGCCACCAGAAGCGCGCCGTCGCGAGGCCCATCACCAGGAGCAGCGGCTCACCGTGCGAGCCGTCGAGCCGGTCGTACGCGATCTTCACCCGGCCGTTGTGGGCATACCTGGTCGGCGTCCACGAGCGCGCCGCGGGAGCATCGTCCTGCGCGGAATCCCTGGTCGCAGCCATCGCGTCCCTCCTTCACTTCAACTGCGATCGATGTTCGCAGTTCTGCGCGCTACCATACTGCATACATCGTTCGCAGTGAAAAGAGGCATCGTCGTGGCCACGGCCGACAGCATCTGGCTCCGCCCGGAACGCGCCGCGCGCGGACCGGCGCCCGGCTACGACCGCGATACTCTCGCCGCCGCGGGGGTGACACTCGCCGACGCCCACGGCCTGGCCGCCGTCACCATGCGCGCCGTGGCCGACGCCCTGGGCGCCGGTCCGGCCTCGCTGTACCGCTACATCGCCACGCGCGAGGAACTCGTCGAACTCATGGTCGACCGCGCACACTCCGAGATCCGGCACCCCGAACCCGGCGGCGACTGGCTCGAAGACCTCCTGGGCCTCGCCCACGAGAGCCGTCGCGTCACCCTCGCCCACCCCTGGCTCCTCGACGCGACCGCCACGCGAACCCCACTCGGCCCCAACACCGTCGCATACCTCGAAGGCGCGCTGGGTGCGCTGTCCGGTCTCGAAGTCCCGTACCGCGCCAAGCTGGAGGCCATCGCCGTCCTCAGCGCCGTGGTCACCGCACTCACCCGCACGGAAATCACCCAGGCCCGCGCCGGCCGGACCCTCCCCCAATGGCAGCAGGCCCGGGCCGCCTACCTGACCCACGTCGCGACTTCAGGCCAACACCCCCACCTGGCCGCCGCGTTCGCTGCCCAGAATGCCGACGACGACGAGCCGGTGGAACACCTCTTCGACCGCATCGTCACCGGCGTCCTCACCGGCCTCCTCCACTCCGATGCGGTCTGATCCGCGAGGATCGGAGCAAAGATCCGTCACGGCAGATCCCGTCTCCACACAAGCAACGGTCGATTCTCCCGAGCCGGACGGTCCGGTGAACCACACGGTCGCGCGGCGCCCAGCCGCCCGCCGTCGCGGCGCGCGACCCGGCCCGGGCGAAGTCGAGCCCGGTATTCGCAAGGCGCTCACGCGTCGTCCAACAGAATGCCCGCGCCGACAGTGTTGTTCGTCGCCTCGTCGATGAGGATGAAGCTGCCGGTGCCGCGGTTGCGGCGGTAGGGGTCGTGGAACAGCGGTGCGGTGGTGCGCAACGCGACACGGCCGATCTCGTTGAGGCCGAGGGCCGCGGTGTCGCGGTCGCGGTGCCCGGTGTTGACGTCGAATCGGTAGCGCACGTCGGTGACCCTGGCGCGGGCGGTGCGGGTGGTGTGCTTGACCGTGTAGGTGGCGCCGGGCGTCAGCGCGCTCTGCTCGGTGAGCCAGCAGACCATGGCTTGAAGGTCCTGGCCGGCGCGCGGACGGTTGTCCGGGCGGCAGATCATGTCGCCGCGTGAGACGTCGAGGTCGTCGGCGAGGCGGACGGTGACCGACATCGGCGGATACGCCTCGGCGACCGGGCCGTCCGGGCCGTCGATCGCGGCGATGCGGGTGCCGAAGCCCGAGGGCAGGACCACGACTTCGTCGCCGGGGCGGAGTACGCCCGCGACGACGGCGCCGGCGTAGCCGCGGTAGTCACGGTGCTCGTCGCCGCGGGCCCGCAGCACGTACTGGATCGGGAAGCGCACGTCGACCAGGTTGCGGTCGGAGGCGACGTGCACCTCTTCAAGGTGGCGCAGCAGCGAAGTGCCTTCGTACCAGGGCATGTTGGGGCTGCGGGTGACGACGTTGTCGCCGCGCAGCGCGGACATCGGCACGAAGGTGAGGTCGGGTACGTCCAGACGCGCGGCGAACTCGGTGAAGTCGGCGCGGATGCGCTCGAAGACCCTCCGGTCGTAGTCGACGAGGTCCATCTTGTTGACGCACAGCACCAGGTGCGGGATGCGCAGCAGCGACGCGAGGAAGGCATGGCGGCGTGATTGTTCGAGGACGCCCCTGCGCGCGTCGATCAGCACCATCGCGAGGTCGGCGGTGGAGGCGCCGGTGACCATGTTGCGGGTGTACTGGATGTGCCCGGGGGTGTCGGCGACGATGAACTTGCGCCTCGGCGTGGCGAAGTAGCGGTACGCGACGTCGATGGTGATGCCCTGTTCGCGCTCCGCGCGCAGGCCGTCGGTGAGCAGGGACAGGTCCGGAGCGGCGTGGCCACGGCGCCGCGAGGTGTCCTCGACGGACGCGAGTTGGTCTTCGAAGATGGCCTTGCAGTCGTACAACAACCGTCCGATGAGTGTGGACTTGCCGTCGTCGACGGACCCGGCGGTGGCGATCCGCAACAGTTCCGTGGACTGGGCTGTCGCCGGAATCGTGCCGAGAGTCGGGATGCCCGGTGCTGGCGTGCCGGTGGTCATGTCTAGAAGTACCCTTCGCGTTTGCGATCTTCCATGCCGGCTTCGGAGATGCGGTCGTCGGCGCGGGTGGCGCCGCGCTCGGTGACGCGGGTGGCGGCGATCTCGGCGGCGACCTCGTGGGCGTTCGCCGCGGTGGATCGGACCGCGCCGGTGCCGGTGGCGTCGCCGATGGTGCGGAAGCGGACCGTCTCCTCGAACGGCACCTCACCGTCGAGGAGCGGGGTGACGTCGGTGACGCCGAGCAGCATGCCGTCGCGTTCGAACACCGTGCGCCGGTGCGCGTAGTACAGCGGCGGCAGGTCGACCTTCTCGTCGGCGATGTACTGCCAGATGTCCAGCTCGGTCCAGTTGGACAACGGGAACACCCGGATGTGCTCGCCCGGCCGGTGGCGCCCGTTGTAGAGGTTCCACAACTCGGGGCGCTGGTTCTTCGGGTCCCATTGCCCGAACTCGTCGCGGAAGCTGAACACCCGCTCCTTCGCGCGGGCCTTCTCCTCGTCGCGCCGCGCACCGCCGAAGACCGCGTCGAAGCGGTGCTTGTCGATGGCGTCGAGCAGCGTCGTGGTCTGCAACCGGTTGCGGGACGCCCGCGGCCCGGTCTCCTCGACGACGCGGCCCGCGTCGATGGATTCCTGTACGGACGCCACGATCAGCTGTACGCCCGCCTCGGCCGTGCGTCGATCCCGGAAGGCGACGACCTCGGGGAAGTTGTGCCCGGTGTCCACGTGCATCACCGGGAACGGCGGCCGGCACGGGGCGAATGCCTTGATCGCCAGGTGCAGCATCACGATCGAGTCCTTGCCGCCGGAGAACAGCAACACGGGGTTCTCGAACTCCGCCGCGACCTCGCGGATGATGTAAATGCCCTCGGCTTCGAGGGCCTTCAGATGGGTGAGCCGACGACTCACGGTTGACTCCGATCCGTTGCAGGCGAGACGCGACGCTCCTTCGGGCATCTGACGGCTTGTCAGCAACGCAAAATTAGCTTCTACCGAAGTAACTTCTCAAGAAGCTAACTCGATTGGCATGCAATATGGCGGACAGTGATTGCCCGGCCTCCTCGTCGACACCCTCGAAGTGGGCAGGAGCCGGGCACTGGTTGACTGGGGTGCGTGACTACCGACCTTTGGCAGGTGGACGGGCTCGACCTCGATGGCTACCTCGCGCGACTCGGCCTCCCGGCGCGGACGCCGGGGCGGGAGGCGCTGGACGAGTTGCACGAGGCGCACGTCCGGACGTTCACGTTCGACAACATCGACGTGTTCCTCGGGCAGCCCGGCACAGTGGACCTGAAGGGGGTGCAGGAGAAGTTCGTGGGCCGGGGTCGGGGCGGCTACTGCTTCGAGCACTCGACGCTCTTCGCGGCCGTGCTGGAGCGACTGGGCTACGACGTACGCCGCCATCTCGGGCGCGTCGGCGACCCTGCGGACGGCAGCCTGCAGGGCCGGACCCACATGGTCGTCGAAGCGGTGCCGGACGGGCAACGGCTGCTGTGCGACCCGGGATTCGGGATGAGCGTGCTGCGCCCGATCCCGCTGGCGGACGGCGCGCAGGACGACCACCTGGGCTGGCGCTACCGCATCGACCACTTTGACGGAGGCTGGCAGATGCGCCGCCGGCGGGACAACGCCTGGCTGATGATGCACTCCACCGACGAACTGGCCGTGCTGCCCGCCGACGTCGAGATCGGCCACTACTACACGAGCACCCATCCGACGTCGCACTTCAAGCGCACGCTGATGATCACCCGCCACCTGCCCGACCGGCACGTCACCGTCACCCACGCCACGCTCACGGTACGCCGGGCCGATGCGCCCACCGAGCACCGCCCGCTCCGCGACGGCGAACTCGCCTACTGGCTAAGCGCCTTGGAGGTCCCGCTCACCACGGACGAGGAACAGCGCCTCCTCGCACGGGCAGCCGAGGCGGCCGCAGCACAGACGTGAGCGCATGCCTGCCTCGATGCCGTACAGGCATCGGGCAGCGCTCGGTGGATCACGCGTTCGGCGAACGTGGAGTCGTTCAGGTCCGCGGTTCGGCGAGCCTCGGTCCCATGGCGTTGACGCGCTTCGGCGGGCGCAGTTCGACCATGCGGCGGGTGCCGAACAGCCGGTCGTAGGCGTACGCCAAGCGGATACCGGCCTTCAGCGCCAGCCGCCGGCCGGGCGACCAGCCGAGCAGGTGACCCATGCGGTCCATGACCGCGAGGCTCACGTCGCGGTTCACCTTGATCTCGGCGCGGGCGGTCTTCCGCAGAGCGCGCCCGATGTCGATCTCACAGCCGCACGCGGACAGGCGCAGCAGCTCCTCGTGGCAATACGCGAGGTGGTTCTCCTCGTCGTCACAGATCATCCGAATGCCGCGGCCGATGTCCGGCTCGCCGCCGAGGTACCGGCTCAGTATCCGCATGTCCTCGGCGGCGCGCTGCTCGGTTACGCGGCTGTGCACCAGGTATTCGACGATGTCGACCTCGGTCATCGGCTCGTCGCGGCACAGCCGCTCGTGAGCGAGGCCGATGCCTTGGCGTTCGAGCAGTATGCAGTAATCCATCTCGGGTGGGACGTCGACCGGATCGAGCCCGCGACGGCGCAGCATGGCGTTGAAGATGCGTCCGTGCTTCTCCTCGTCGGCGCCGTGCCGCGCGACCTTGGGCGCGAGTCCCGGGTCGGAGACCAAGGCGGCGATCCGCCCGTTCTCCCATCCGCCCTGGCTCTCGCCTTTCGCGGCGATGCTACAGAACAGCCGGAACGCCTCGTCGTTTCGGTGGATCTCCTGGAAAATGCCGCGGGGGCTGAGCATGACCGGGCCTTCCTTTTCCGCAGGCACCGTGTAGGCCGCTGAACCCGGTCACTGGATCAGGTACCGGAGCAATCGTTGGACAAACTCGGATACCACCTCTCGGCGAAGCGAAACCGGGTGGAAGCGTGGGCGGGGTTCGGTTACGCCGTCGACCGGTGGACGGTTGTCCGCGGTGGATGTTCGGGTCGATGCGAATCAGGAGGCGTTCCGCGTCGCGGACGCCGGTGACACGGCCGGGCTGCGTACCTGTTCGGAGTGCGGAGAGCTCCGCCGGCGCGCACGCTTGAGACAGGGCGGAGCGGTGTTGACCGGGGCTGAAAGGCGCCCGGGTGCCCGCTGTCCCGCGTTCTACCGGCACGGCCCGAAAACCTCCCCGGACGCAGGTGTTCACGCACCTCGCGCTGATTACCGCGGCCATCGCCCTCGACAAGCGGCTCGACACGGCGGAATGAGGCGGAACTGGTGTCTGAAGCGGACGCCGCGGGGCGAGCGCGAACGCCGAGCACGCTGCGCGGCGTGCTGGTCCCGCTCGCCCTGGCGCAATTCATCTGCAGCTTCGCCGGTTCGAACATGAACGTGATGATCAACGACATCAGCACGGACCTGGACACGAGCGTGCAGGGAGTGCAGGTCGCGATCACGATCTTTCTTCTGGTCATGGCGGCGCTGATGATTCCGGGTGGCAAGCTGACCGACCGCTACGGCCGCAAGCGGTGCTTCCTTGCCGGTCTCGCCGTGTACGCCGTCGGCGCCTTGCTGAGCGCGGCCGCACCGAATCTGGGTGTCCTCATCCTCGGCAACTCCATTCTCGAAGGTGTCGGCACGGCGCTGCTCATCCCGCCCGTCTACATCCTTGCGACGCTTCTCTTCACGGAAGTAGCCTCACGTGCCCGCGCGTTCGGGGCCATCATGGCGCTGGGAGGCATCGGCGCCGCGGCAGGACCGCTGATCGGGGGACTCATCACCTCGGGCATCGGCTGGCGGGCCGCCTTCGTGTTCCAGGCCCTGGTGATCGCCTTGATCATCATGCTGAGCCGCCGAATCCACGACCCCGTGCCACCGGACCCCACGCGCCCCTTCGACACCGTCGGAGCGATCCTTTCCGCCGTCGGCCTCATCCTCATCGTCATGGGGATCCTGGCAGCCGACAACAACGTCTGGTTGATGATCGGTCTCCTCGTCCTCGGCGCAGTCGTACTGTTGTTGTTCTTCCGCTCCATCCGGGCCAAGGAGCAGGCCGGTGAGGAGCCGCTCCTGTCGACGAGTGTGTTCCGCGACCGCACCTCCAACCTCGGTCTCGCCACACAGAACATTCAGTGGTTGCTGCTCATGGGCACCTCGTTCACCGTCGCGGCCTATCTACAGGTCGTGCGCGAATACAACGCGATCCAGACCGGCGTGATCTTCACAGCGGCCACGCTCGGCCTGCTCGTGTCTTCACTGGCCGCCGAACGCCTGGCGAAACGGCACCCACAGCGCACCCTCATCGTGACGGGCTTCGTCGTGACGATCGCCGGGATCGCAGTCCTGCTGGCCACGGTGAGCGGTTCCCCCAGCGCCTGGGCCTTCGCACCCGGACTGCTGCTGATCGGCCTGGGACTCGGGGTGATGCTGACACCGTCGGTCAATGTCGTGCAGTCGAGCTTCTCCGAGGAGCGTCAGGGCGAGATCTCCGGGCTGTCACGCAGCGTATCCAATCTGGGCTCATCGCTCGGAACCGCCGTCGCCGGCACCATCCTCGTCTCCGGCCTCACCACCCATGCGTACGCCGCCGCGATGACCACGCTGGCAGTCCTGGGGCTCGTCGGGCTCGCAGCCGCACTGTCCCTCCCGCACGGCCCGGTTTCGGGTACCACTCCTCCCCCATCGCACGAAGCCGCGTGAGTCGTCTCCACATTCGACACACACAACGGCACCGGATTCGGTCCGCGATGGTCTCCCCATCGGCCCCGGCGCCGCCCACTGCTACCCACTCCAGCGGTTGCGGAACAGGCTGGGCCGCGGTGCACTGGCAGAAAGGTCAAGATCGTGGGTACGCGCATGGGCCGAGGCCGAGCGTGTGCTTGTCTGCGCATACTCCCGGTCGTCGCCCTGAACGATAGGAGTCACCCAAATGGACGACTACCCACTCCTCAACGCGTTCCTGACGATGTTGTGGCTGTTCCTGTGGATCCTGTGGTTCTTCCTGCTCTTCCGGATCATCACGGACATCCTCCGCGACGACAGCCTGAGCGGCTGGGCCAAGACCGGGTGGATGGTCTTCGTGATCCTGCTGCCCTTCCTGGGTGTGTTCGTGTACGTCATCGCCCGCGGCACGGGCATGGGCAAGCGCGACATCGCCCAGGCCAAGCAACAGAACGAGGCGTTCCAGGCGTACATCCGCGATGCCGCCGGCACCAATCAGGGAAACAGCCGCGTCGAGGAGCTCTCCAAGCTGGCGCAGCTCAAGAGCAACGGCGACATCTCCGCCGACGAGTTCGAGCGCGCCAAGCAGAAACTGCTTGCCTGACCCCCTGCCCAGGAGTTCGGGCGAACGCGCAACGCGCCCCGGTCGAACGAGCGGACCGTTCGCCCGACGGCACGTCGTCGACAGGCGCCGGCCGCTGCGGGCTCCTACCGTGGGAACGTGTGCAATCCCACCGGCCGGTCCCACGGTTCACGTGAGCGCGGCGCGCCCCGCACGCGCCGGACCGACTACGCCGGTGCCGTGTACGGGTCGCTGCTCGCGGCCTCCGTGGTGGCCACCGCCGGGGCTCTGGGCACCTACCCGCGACTCCAGCTCGTCCTCTTGCTCGTCATCACAGGTCTGGTGTTCTGGGCCGCGCATGTCTACGCGCTCCTGGTGGGTGAACGGCTGGTCGGTACGAGCTGGACCTGGACGGAGGTACGCCGCGTCGCAGGCCACGAGTGGTCCATGGTCGAAGCCGCCGCCCTGCCTGCGGCGGCGGTCGCCATCAGCCCCGTCCTCGGACTGGGCCTGGGCACCACCCCATGGCTGGCCCTCGGCGTCGCCGTGGTCCAGCAGGTCGTGTGGGCTTGCCTGGGGGGCGCCGCGGCCGGCGCCGGGCGCGGCCAAGTGGCAGTCGAGGGCGCGGTGAATCTCGTACTCGGTCTGATCATCGTCGCCGCCAAAGCAGCGCTCGGGCACTGACCGGCGGCGCGGCAGGGCAGGGTGCACCTGGGGGCACCACTACGGCGTTGCCGAGCGAGGTTGGGTTGTCGGGATCCGTCCGGTGAAGAACACCGCGAGGAGCGCGGTGAGGGCGAGGACGGCGAGTGCGGCGCGCAGGCCGTCGAGCCTGGCCGCGGTATTCGCCTCGATGGCGGCTTGCGCCACCTCCGGCGCCGTGCCGGCCTTGTCGAGGGCAGACGTGAGCTGGTCGTCCGACAAGAACGGCACGCCACCCTCGAGTTCCACGCTCGCCTGGCTCGTGACCTCGGCCGGGACCGCCGGGTTCTGCTCGATGCCGGTCAGGAACGATGTCGTCATCGCGGCGATCAGGATCGACCCGGCGAGTGCCGTGCCGATCGAGGCGCCGAGGTTGGTGACGGCGTTCTGGACGCCGCCGACCTCCGTGCTCTGTTCGTCCGGAACCGCGGACACGGTGACCGATCCGAGCTGCGACGCCAACGCGCCCATGCCGAATCCGATCAGCAGCAGGGGCACGGTGACGACCTCGGCGCCCGCGTCCGCGTCGAGCGCCGCCATCAATGCCACCGCCCCGGCGAGCAGCGCAAGGATCCCGATCCGCACCACGCGCCGCGGCGAGACGTCCGGGAGGAACCGTGGGATCAGGATCGCGGCGGCCAGCAGCGTGAGCGACAGCGGCAGAATGCGTGCGCCGGTCGCCAGCGCCGAGAGGCCCAGGGCAACCGAGAGGTAGAGCGGTACGACGAAGAACACGCCCATCTGCACGAGGTATTGGAAGAAGAACATCGTCAAGCCGCCGGTGAGCTGCCGGTTGCGCAGCATGGCCGGATCCACGAGCGGCTCCCCACCCCGTGCGGACAGCCGGGCCTCCCAGGACAGGAAGAGCCGGATGAGGGCCAGGCCGGCCAGCATCAGCCAGACGACCAGCGAGACCCCGAGCCAGGCCGGCGCGTCGGGCTTCGGCTGGAACCACCCCCATTGGGCCGACCGGAGCACGCCGAAGACGAAGGCCCCGAGCCCGCCGGCGGACAGCACGGCTCCGACGACGTCCATCCGCGCACGTCCCCCGGTCGGCGCATCGGCGATCCGGCCGGCGAGCACCACGATCACCGACACGATGACGACCTCGCCCGCGAACACCCAGCGCCAAGAGAAGTACGTCGTCGCCAGACCACCGATCAGCGGCCCCACCGCGATGGCCGCGGCCCCCGCGGCCGCGACCAGCCCGTACGCGGAAGGACGGCGTTCCACCGGGAAGTTGCCCGCCACCAGCGCCACGATCGCGGGCAGGATGAGCGCCGCCCCGACTCCCTCCAGGAACGCCCACCCGAGCAACAGCACCGGCAGGTTCGGGGCGGCCGCGGTCGTCAGCGAACCACAGCCGTAGATGCCGCAACCGATCATGAACGCGCGCCGACGGCCGATGAGCGCGCCGAGCTTGCCTCCGGGGATCATGAGCATCGCCATCACGAGCGTGTACGCCGTGATCGCTCCCTGGATCCCGGTCACTGTCGTACCCACGTCCTCGGCCACCGTCGCGATCGAGACATTCATGACGGAACTGTCGAGTGCCATCAGGAACTGCCCCAGGACAAGCGGCAGCAGAACCAGTCCCGGCCCCGACGCGCGCCCCCGCTTGCCCGCGTCAGCTGCCATGGACAGATCGTCCCAACGGCCTGCACGAGCACAGGCCCGCCCCGCCGCAATGTCAGCCGGATGGAGGCGCCCGTCACCGCCGGGCAATGTGGCGACGCTCGATACGCGGCCGGACGATGGCCCCGAAGAGCCGAGCCGCGGCCGAGATGCGTCCCCGCCGGTCCGCTGGTGCAATGGCGGAGGCGACGGTCATCGAACCACCCGCGCCTCGAAAGCGCGGGAGGCCAACCGCACCGGCATGTTCCCATCACCCGACCGGACGAGGAGTCGACGTGAGCGACCAACCCAACGAGCCCGGACCGATCGACTACCTGGTGATCGAGTTTCCGGGAAGTCGGATGACCGGCGAGGGACTGCCCCTCCTGATCGATCTGGTCGACCGGGGCATCATCCGGATCCTGGACCTGATCTTCGTCAAGAAGGACCTGGACGGATCGGTCCGAGGCGCCGAACTCGCCGACCTGACCGGAGACGACCACCTCGACCTCGCCGTCTTCGAAGGGGTCTCCTCGGGCCTGCTCGGCCAGGACGAGATCGACGACGCGAGCGGGATCCTGGAACCCGGCAGTTCGGCTGCCATCCTCGTCTACGAGAACGTGTGGGCGGGCCCGCTCGCTGCCGCCCTGCGGCGCGGCGGAGCCCGGCTCGTCGCCGACGGGCGGATCCCGGTCCAGGAGATCCTGGCCTCGCTCGATGCCGCCGAGTCCAAAGCCTGAATCGTTTTCGAGCGCCTCCCCCCGAACCCGTCAAGGAGATGAACCATGCCAGGCCTTCTTCGCGGCGTCGCCCGCACCGCCGTCGTCGCCGGAACCGCCACCGCGGTCTCCAACCGAGTCTCCCGGCGACAGGCCGGCCGCTGGGCCCAGCAGGAGCAGCCGACCTACCAGGCCGAACCAGCCCCACCCGCACCGGCAGACGACGGGAGCAGCAGGATCGCCCAGCTCAAGGAGTTGGGCGAGCTCAAAAGCCAAGGCGTGCTCAGCGAAAGCGAGTTCGAGGCCGAAAAGGCCAGGATCCTCGGCTCTTGATCACCCGCATGGGTCCAACTCGACGTGCGCGCACCGTCACACTGTGTACTCATTGATCCGTATGGCAGTTTCGTCGCAGCCGCCCCGGGAGTGACATGAGCACGCAGGCCGAGCCGCCTCACGACGCGTCCTCACGGGCCTCTCGTACACCGGCCCGAGGAGGCGGCTCGCGTGCGGGGCGGATTGTGATGAGCACGCTTTCGGCCGTATTGATCACGCTCACCTGCATCCTGGTACCGGTCTCGCTGATCACGGTGTGGGTGCACGACATCGTGCTGGACACCGACCGGTACGTCGAGACGGTCTCCCCGCTCGCGTCGAACCCGGCGATCGAAGCGGCCGCCGTGAACCGCATCACCGAGGCGGTCAACGTCCGGGTCGACGGCGTCCAGGTCACCTCCGATGTCGCGGCCTGGCTCGATTCCCAAGGTCTGCCGCCTCGGGTGGGACAAGCGGTGAAGGGGCTGGCGCCGGAGTTGAACGACGCGGTTACTCAAGTCACCGACAAGGCGGCGACCCGCTTCGTCCGGAGCGACAGGTTCGAGACGGTGTGGACCGACGCCAACCGGGCCGCCCACTCGGCCCTCGTACACGCGCTCACCGGCAAGGGTCGGGGCGCGGTCGGGGTCGACGAGGGCACCGTCACCCTGGATGTCGGCGCCGCCGTGGAGACGGTCAAGCGCGATCTCGTGGCCGCCGGGGTCAGCCCCGCGGAGAAGATTCCCGAGGTCGACAAGCAGATGGTGCTCATCCGGTCCGACAAGCTGCAGAAGATCAGAAGCGCGGCACACGCGCTCGACGTGCTGGGCAACTGGTTGCCGGTCATCACCGTGCTGCTCGGCGCGATCGGGGTATTCCTGGCCCGGCGCCGCCGCCGGGCCCTGGTCGCCACCGCCTTGGGCGCCGCCGCCGCCTGCCTGATCATCGCCATCGCTTTGGCGATCGCGCGCCGCTTCTACCTCGACCACCTGCCCGAGCAGGTGCAGTCCCGCGCGGCGGCCTCGGCGATCTTCGACACGCTGCTGCGCTTTTTGAAGAACAGCGTCCGCACCGGGATCGTCCTGGGCCTGGTCGTGGCCATCGGCGCGTACCTGTCCGGCGCGGGCCGGCTGCCGCGGGCCCTGCGCGGATCGATGGACCGTACCGCCGACTCCATCGCGCGGCGGGCCGGCGCCCACGGGATCGGCACGGGACGGGTGGGCACCTGGGTGGCCGCCCAGCGCCGGTGGCTCGTCATCGGCGCACTTCTGCTCGTCGCCTTGTGGTTCGCCCTGTGGAACCACCCGACCGCGCTGACGATCCTGCTGCTCGTGGCCGTGCTCCTCGTCCTGCTCGCGATCATCGCCCTGTTGGCCGCGACCGGACGAACGACACCGTCGAGCGAACACGCCCCGAAGGGACGGTCGGGCCCGGTCGGTGGCAGTGCGACATGATCCATTCGGCGCCGCGATCGGCCGCCACGCAGCGGCGCCGGATCCGCTCCGACCGCGGGCGCGGTGTGTTCGCGGACGGGTAGGCGGCCGCCTCGGTCAATGCGTGGGCCCGGTTGCGGAGTTCGACCAGCAGGCGCGGATCCGGTCGCGGAGAGACCATCAGTTGCTCGTATGCCCTTTCCCCCGCCAGTAGCGCCGCGCACAGTTCCCGCTCCATCCGCGGCTGCCTCGTCTGCGGTCGAACAAGGGTGGCCATGTCTCCTCCTCAGGTGGGTCGGTCCGGCAACTGCCGCATCTCGACCACGCTCAGGCCCAGGGACTGGAAACGCATCAACAGCCCGTACAGGTGCGCTTCGTCCGTCACCCCGCCGTGGAACAGCGTGTGATCGGGCATCGGAGTTCGGTCGAGTTCGGGAGAAGCCTCGCCGAGTGGCTTCGAAACGGCGCCCGCGACGCGAAATTCGTAGCGCATGCGGCACTCCTCCGGGCCGGGACCGGGGATCGTGTATCCCTCGTGTGCCATCGTCGCCCGCCGCGGCCCTCCCCCGCATCGCCCGATTCGGGCGAGATCGTGCCTGCCGTCACAGGATGCCCAGATCCCGGGCCCGGCGGACCGCCTCGCTGCGTCGAGTGACGCAGAGCTTGCGGTAGATGCACGTCGGTGCTGCTCAGGTGACGAGTTCGTAGGTGCTGCTGGCGACGAGCCACAGCCCGATCAGCAGCGACAGGACGACGATTGCCTGATCCTGGTGTTCGTCGATCGCCAGACGAAGCCGCGTGAGCCGGGCCGCAGCCTTGGCCGGCGCGAACGTCGCGTAGAGCTCCATCACCAGCAGGCTCGACGTGGCCAGCAGGAAGTAGGTCATCAGAGCCACGAACGTGGCGGCGGAGGACAGATCCGCGTTCACCACGGTGGCACCGCCGGCGGCGACCAAGGCCCAAGGCTGCAGCAGGACGGCGAGGCCGGCAGCCGTCCATGCGGAGACCCGATCCAGCCGGGCCATCCACTTGGGCGTTCCCCGGGAACGGACATGCTTCCGGCGCCGTTTCCGCTCGCCGTAGACGACCAGCGCAACGCCCAAGGTCAGCTTGACCGCCAGGGCCGCCGTCGAGGGCGCGCTCTGTTGCGTAAGAGGGTCACCACCGGTCATCAGCTGAACGGACGCGACCACCACGAGCAGTTCGACGAGCCAGGTGAGGATGAAGACGAGCCCCTTCAACAGCCCCCTCTGCGCGGACAGCAACAGGATGAACGCGGAGTTGTGCAACGGCCCCAAGGTGATGGCCGTGCCGATGACGACGAGATCAAGAACCATGGTTGCCGCTTACGACGGTGCCTGCGGCGCGGAACCCGACGAGCGGCGGACAGGGGTGGACGTGGGTCTCGCGGCGCGGTGTCCGCAGGTCGCTCGACAGCATGCTCACGTGCCCTCGCCTTCGGACACCAGGAGGCCCTCCTCGGTGTCACCTCGTGCCCTGCCAACCGCCCGCCGCGACCGGATCGACCCCGCGACGTCATGAGCGCCACGCTTCCGTTCTTCGCGAGGGGCGGCAACTCGACCCACACCGCGTTGAGCCGGACGTGTCGGTGTGGTCGTGGGGGCGGTGTCCGTCACGGCTCCTCCGCATCGGTGGTGGAGGCCGACGAGGACGAGGGCGGCGCGGGAAGGAGCCGGATATGGGACTCACGGCCCTGCCCCTCCCGGGGCATCCGGCCCTGTGGTTCCCGGGTCGGACGCCGGAGACTGAACACATCCGGCGTCGGCCCGATCGGGCCGCCCGATCCGCGGCGGAAACGCTGGGGCGGGCGATCGTACGTTCGCGCCTCCGAGGGCCGCCGTCGTTTCCGCCCCGACGAGTACCACCGCGACAGCGACATCCGACCCACCCTCCTCGGCGTTCGGCCGCAGCGATGGGCCGTAGGGAGAGATCGACATGACCAACGCATCCCTGAGCCCCACCGACCTGCGGGATCTGGCCGCCGCGGGCGGTGCGGCACCCTCGCTCCACAACAGTCAGCCGTGGTTCTTCCGGTCTACCGGCGACGGCCGGGGAATCGCGGTGTACGCCGACAGGACACGTGCGGTCCCGCTCACCGACCCCGACGGCAGGGCCATGCACATCTCCGTGGGCGCGGCCGTGTTCAACCTGCGCGTCGCCGCCGCACGACTGGGCCGGGACCCACGGGTGACACTGCTGCCGCACGACGCCGATCCGCAACCGGCGGCTGTGCTCGACCTGAGTCGTTTCGCCCACACCGCGGATCCCCGTCGTCCGGACCTGTACCCGGCGATCGCCCGACGGCACTCCAGCCGCCTGCCGTTCGCCAACCGCGACGTACCGGAGCGCGTCGTCGGTGAACTCATCGCCGCCGCCGACGCGGAGGGCGTGGTCCTGGCCGTGCTGGAGGAAGCCGACGCGCGCCGCGTCCTGAACCTGACGGCCGAAGCCGAACGACGAACGGCCGCCGACCTGGCACGGCAGGCGGAGACCCGCGAGTGGCTGCGCGTGGAGCCCGCGACCGATGGCATGCCCTACCAAGTCCTGGGTCCGCAGGACCACGACGCCCGGGTTCCGGTCCGCGCCTTCACCGGACGCCCGCCCACACCTCCCGCCCCGACGCAGCGCTTCGAGGCGCTTCCCCAGGTGGCGACCCTGACCACCCGCTTCGATCGTCCGGAGGACTGGTTGCGCGCCGGCCAGGCCATGGAGCGGGCATGGCTCGTGGCGACCATCCACGGCCTACGGATGTCGGTCCTCCACCAGGCCGTGGAATGGCCCGACACGCGCGCGAACCTGCGCGATCCGCACACCGGTCCCGGCTACGTGCAAATGGTGCTCCGGATGGGATACGGGCCGCCGGGAGCGCCCACTCCTCGCCGCCCCGTGGAGGAGACACTCGAACCGGCCGGCCCTGAGTCGACAAGACGGCTTCCGACGGAGCCGGCGCCGGTACGAGGCCGCCCTACGGCCCGGCCATGGGGTCGTGATGGATCCGGGTCAGGACGCGCGCCAAGTCGTGGCCGGTGACGATTCCGAGCGGTATCCGGGTCGCATCGCCGACGATCAACGCGTCGGCCTGGGCATCGAGCATGCATTCGACGGCGGTGAGTGTGTCGACTTCGGGGCGGACGATCGGCGCGCAACGCCGGACGAGTTCGGCGACCGTGCGCGGGCCGCAACCCAGGTGGCGCAGGGCCCGCGGATCGGCGAGCTCCCGGTCGGACAACACACCCACCGCCGCGCCGGTGTCCGGGTCGACGACCGCGAGGTGACGAAGTCCGAGCGCAAGCATCAGCTCCCGCGCCGCGCCGGGCGGGTCCGTCAACGTCACGTGCGCGACCGGCGCGCTCATCACATCGCAGACCCTCGGGATCCTTGCCCGCAGCGCCGAACGCCGATCTCGCGTCGCCGTGTGCGTCCTCGCGGAGTTCACATCGTCCTCCGTCGGTCCGTCCGCCTCGGGTGCTCCCGTCGGCGGCACGGGCAGCGTCCCCGGGTGGGGTGGGCGGATGCCCGCTCACCCTCCACTGTCCGGCCCTCGGCATCGCCCGGGAGGGCCGATCGGCCCGGGCCGGCGGGCCGAACGGCTCCGGCGCCCCGCCGGAACCCGACCCGCCAGGGTGAAGGTGTGGGCCGGAGGTCGGTGCGTCGCGGCGGGATCAGCGCGTCGCGGCCCGGTTCGCGTCGAGACGTGCTCCCGGCACGCCCTTCGGCTCGCCGGGCGCGAGCGCGTCGTTCATGGTGTGGCGGTGGGAATCGGCACGACGGCCACCGGGCAGGACGCGTGGTGGAGCACGGCATGGGTGGTGGGGCCCAGGCGCATCGGGAAGGGTCCGTGCGCTCGGTGGGCGGCCACCACCAGCAGGCCCGCGTGCGCGGAGACGCCGATCAGCGCGTGGGCGGGCGTACCGGTCGTGACGATCGCCTCGATCGGGACGTCCGGTGCCTGGGCCCGGATCGGGTCCAGGATCTCGGCCAGGAGGTGGTCGTGGCTTGCCGCCATGTCGAGCGGGTCGCCGAGCAACGGCGCGACCACGCCGGGGAAGTAGCCCGCCATCGTGAGTGTCCATACGTGTACGGGCACCACCCTGCCGCCGATGCGGCGGGCCCGCTCCACGGCGAACTCGACCGCCGGCGTATCGCTGTGATCCGCGACGCCGACGACGACACTCGCGGTGTCCGCGTCGTCGGCGGCCTCCGGCACGACCACCACCGGGCAGGTCGTGTGGGCGCACACACGCAGGGACACCGATCCGAGCAGCAGCCCGGCGAAGCCGCCGTGGCCTCGGGTGCCGACCACGATCAGCTCGGCACGTCGACTCGCCTCCAGGAGCACATCCGCCGCCGGACCCTCGACCAGCGACGTCTCGACCGCCAGGTAAGGGTGGGCCACGCGGCAGCGGTCCGCCGCCTGCTCCAGCAGGGCGCGGGCGCCCTCGCGCACCTCGGCCGAGTGGGCATGCCGGCCGAGGTGCGCGAGGGTGCCCGCCGGGATGGCCATCGCCAGATACAGCGGTGCCTTCGCCTCGGCGGCGGCGCGGGCGCCCCACGCGAGCGCGCGTTCGCCGCCGGGCGAGCCGTCGTAGCCGACCAGGACGCCGAGGTCGGGAAGGTGGATTCCGCTGCTCATGAGCTTGTCCAATCGTTGCGGGCCGACGGCTCGGCGGAGCCGGTACCGCGATGTCGATCGGCCCCTCACCCTCAGCGTGCGCGTGCTCCGCCATCGGGCACAGGGCCGCCCGGTACCGGTACCCCGGGACCTTCGGCCCGGACGACCACCCCCACCGGCCCTGTGTTCGAGGCCGCGGGCGTTCGATGGTGGGGACAGGGTGCACCGCGCGGTCGCGGGCCCTGGAAATACAGGAGGCGAGCGTGATGAGGACGAGCAGCGGATCCACTCCCGGCAACGGTTCCGCCACGACGCACGCGAGCGCGTCGGTGGTCGAGCGCAGCGTGGCCGACGTGATGAGCACGGCGTTGCTGACCGTCGCGGGCGACGAATCCCTGTTGATGGCCTGGGAGCTGATCCAGCGCACCGGGTTCCACCACCTCCCCGTGGTGGACGAGGACGGCCGCTGCTTGGGACTGCTGGAGCGGAGCGAACTCGCGGTGGCGTGCGCGCTCCCGGCGATCTCGCTCGCCGAACGCTACGTGGGCGACCTGCTGCCCGGCGGCGCCCAGCCGCACGTGCCGGTCTCCGCCCGACTCGCCGAGGTGGCCGACGTGATGTCCGAACACGCGGTCGACGCGCTCGCGGTCACCGACGACAACGACGCCATGGTCGGCCTGGTGACCGCCCGGGACCTGGTCTCGGCGCTCGCCGGACGCAAGCCTCCGCACGGCCCCACGGACCACGGACCGGTGCTCTTCCGACTGGAGCCGGTGCTTCCCCCGGCACGGCACACCTGAGCGCCGCCGCCGCCCGAACCTGCGACGTTCGGCGCCCGATCCCCACCACGACCGTGAAGGAGTTTCGACATGGAATCGCTCGGTACCCACTTCGACCGGGAATCGATCGGCGTGTCCCCTCGGCAGGGCACCGTCCCCGCCGACGACAGCGCCGGGAACCGGCCGGAAGACCGGATCGTGGTGGGCCTGGACGGCTCCTTCGGATCCGCGCTCGCCCTGCGCTGGGCGGCTCGTGAGGCCGCCGAACTCGGCGTGACCCTGGACGTGGTCGCGGTGTGGACGGAGGCCGACCCCGAGCGCCCGACCCTGGACCGGCGGCCCGACGCGCCGCTGTCGGTGGCCCGCGAGCGTCTGGAGCACGCCTTGGCAAGCCTCGTACGGGCTCCGATCCCACCGGAGCGGATCGTGGCCACCCCGTTGCACGGCACGGCCGGCGAGGTCCTGGTCGCCCGCGCCCGGAACGCCCGGTTGCTCGTCCTGGGCACCAGCGGCATCGAATGCCCCACGATCCCGGGATCCACCGGCGTGTACTGCCTGCGCCACAGCACCGCCCCGGTGGTCTTCGTCCCCGCGCCGGACGCCTGACCCGCGCACCACCGAAGCCGCCCGAGCCTGATCACCAGGCTCGGGCGGTCGAGTACGCGGGTCCCCTGGTCGTGTATGCGGGCCCCTTTCACAAACGAAGCATCCTGCGTCGACCGGCTGTTGCCCGATCATTCGGCTCCCCCGGCTCACCGCAGGCCCGAGCACCCGAGCGTGGGCGCAACCGGCGGCCGGTCATCCGGCCGGGGCGAATGCGGAACCACGACGTGCTGCGCCCAAGTGGAGAAGGCCGAGGACGCCCACCTCCGGCCCGGCCTGCGCCGGCTCGCGAACCGGCACACCAGGGGCGAGGGCCACACCGCGCGCGACCTGATGGCCTCACCCGTGGTGCGCGTGGACCCCTCGTCGAGCACGCTGCGCGGCGCGCGTCTGATGGACCACCACCGCGTCAAGCGCCTCCCGGTGGTGGACGCCGACGGTCGCCTGGTGGGCATCGTCAGCCGCTGCGACCTGCTGCGCACGTTCCTGCGTCCGGACGCGGACATCCGCACCGAGATCGAGCACGACGTGCTGCGCACCGCGCTGTGGCTGGAGCCCGGCACGATCGAGGTGGACGTACGCGAAGCGGTGGTGCGCTTGTCCGGAGCGGTCGTCACATCAGGCCCGGCCCGGCGCACTTCACCCGCCGCGTACCCGGCCGCTGAGCAGGAGGGCTGAGACCAGCCCCGGACGCGCCCAACGGCATCCGGGGCCTGTGCCGGTGCGACATGACGACCGTGGGCCGACACCATCACCGACGCGCTCGGCGCGGGCGCACCGACTCCGGGAGGCGATCCGGGGGACAGCGGTGTGCGTCGAGATCGGCCCGGACCGCCGCCGGCCTCAGGTCCGGTGCCGCTCGTTGCCCTGATGCAACTCGGTCGCGTACACCGCCGCCTGGACCCGGCGCTCCAGGCCGAGCTTGTTCAGCACCGCCGAGACGTAGTTCTTGACGGTCTTCTCCGCCAGGCCCAGGCTCTCGGCGATCTCCCGGTTGGTCTGGCCCTGCGCGATGTGTTCCAGGACCTGCTTCTCGCGCTCGCTGAGCCCGGTCGGACCCGGCTCGGCCGCCGGTCCCTTGCGGACCCGTTCCAGGACACGCGTGGTCACCGCCGGATCCAGCAGGGATTGCCCGCCGGCCACCGCGCGCACCGCCGCGATCAGGTCCTGCCCGCGGACCTGCTTGAGCACGTATCCCGCCGCCCCGGCCATGATCGCCGCGAACAACGCGTCCTCGTCGTCGTACGAGGTCAGGATCANCGCGTTGATCTCGGGAAAGCGCGAGCGCACCTCCCGGCACACGTCGATACCGCTGCCGTCGGGCAGGCGCCCGTCCAGGATCGCGACGTCCGGACGCAACGCCGGGATGCGCCGCGCGGCCTCGGCGGCCGAACCCGACTCCCCGACGATCTCGATGTCGGGTTCACCGCCGAGCAGG
>NZ_KB889564.1 GCF_000372745.1 Embleya scabrispora DSM 41855
CCTCGCCGCGATTCGCCTCGAGAAAGGACCACACCGAACTCGTCGCCGCCCTCAAGGCGATCCACACGGCCCCGACCGAGCAGGCCGCCGAAGGGGCGATGGACGAGTTCGCCGTCTCGGACCCGGGAGTTCGCTACCCGGCGATCGTTCAGACCTGGCACCGGGCGTGGCCGGAGTTCGTCCCCTACCTCGCTTTCCCGCCCGACATAAGGAAGGTCGTCCACAGCACCAACATGATCGAGTCGATGAACGCCGGACTGCGGAAGGCCACCCGCAACCGCGGTCATTTCCCGACGGAACAGGCCGCGCTCAAGGTGCTCTACCCGGCGGTTCGCGAACAGATCGAGCCGCGGGCACGCGATGTGAACCTGGTCGCGCCACACTGGAAGAACGCCCTCAACGCCTTCGCGCTCTTCTTCGAAGACCGCATCAGCGTTCAGTAGCCACCTCAGGGCTTACACAAAGAGGCGGACACGCCCGCGGTTGCTGTATGTGTTGTTGATGGCGAGTGCCCACGAGAGTGGTCTGCCGGAGGCGCATGACATGTTGGGAATCGACAAGGACGCCGCCGAGCTGTTCCTGAAGGAGTTGGCGGCGGTCGGTGCGATCGGGATCGGGCGGCACGGCAACGACGCCGAGGATGTCCTCACCGTTTACGAGCATGTGGTCGACGAGTCCCTGGGCTGTGAGCGGTGCTCGCGTTGTGGCGATTGTGTGTGTCACGAGGATCACGCCCTGTGTCGCGGGTGCGCGCGCCACGCGGGGAGGCGGCGGGAAGCGGAGGAGAATCTCGCGCGTTGGCAGGGGAGTTGGACAGCGGCCGCACCTACGCGCACGGTTCCACCGGCGGTCTTCTCCACCGATGGAACTGCCCTTCCCTGCCCTCGGAGGAAGCGGTGCGCACGGCCTTGGGGATACTCGACGACGATCGCGCGGTCACGGCCGCCCGTGCCGGCCCGGGGCCGAACTCGGCATGATCCGGGTTCCGCGAATGCCGCGCCTGTTCACCGCGGACGAACTCCGACGCCACACTCGGCGCCGCCGGAATTGCCGGTTGTGCGCTCCCGATCCCCTGTGACGGGAGGGCGATCGTCACGTGCCCGTCGGGGCTGGCGATCGCGGCAAGGAGAGCGGCGTTGTAGCCGGTTCCGGCGCCGAGTCCGAGGACGTGGTGGCCCGGTTCGACGGCGAGTTGTTGGCGACGATCGTCGGTTGCCAGCATATCCCGGATTTCGGTTACATCAGGGAGAATTCGAAGAATTCGGGCGCAGTGATCGTCCCCTTTCCCGGAGAAAAGGGGACGGGAAAGCGACATGCCGGCCCGATTGCGATGGCGCCGGCAGTCGATATCAGCCTACACCTCGAGAATCCCTTCGATGCGCTTGAGCGTGTGGCGGGCCAATGCCAGATTGCTCCGCGAACGGACGAGCGCGAGGTAGAGGAAAAGCGAGCCGTGCGCGCGGGTCAGCGGGCGCAGCAGGTGGTATTGGGTGCCGAGGGTGATCAGGATGTCCTCGACCACGTCGTCGAGCCCCAACGAGGTCAGCGTCCGCGCCTTGGCCTTGACCACCTCGGTGTTCCCGGCGGCGGCGACCTCCAGGTCGAAGTCCTTGCCGCCACCCAGCGTGCCGAGCGTCATCCCGCTGTCGTAGTCGACGAGGGCGGCGCCGATGGCGCCGTCGATGGTCATCGCTTCCTTGAGCGCGGCCTCAATGTTCATCGCGTTTCCTTTTCCTGGCTTTCCTCGGAGATTCCTACGCACGGAACCAAGGCGACTACTAAACGTCAGTCTTCGTTCCCTATTCCAGAGATCTGCCATAAAGTACTCTGCATGCTGTCACAAAGTGAAGGGGGACAGTCGCATCCCCTGGAGGCATCGCTCTCCGGAGTTCTCGACTATCCCGGAGTAATCGGCGCCGCCCTGATCGACGCGGTCACCGGTCTCGTCTACGCCGAGGTCGGTGATTGTCGCGCCCTGGGCAACGGCACCGAACTCGCCGACCTGACGAACCTGGTCACCGACCGGTTGACCGAGGCGGGCGCCGCCGGAGAGGTGGAGAGCGTGGTCGTGAACAGCCGGCGATACCACCAGATCACCCAGGTACTGCCGCGTCGGGGCGACGACTTCCTGCTGGCGACCGTGGTGGATCGGGCCGAGACCAATCTGGCCCTGGCGATTCGGGCGACCGCCGAGCACGCGAGGAACGTACTGGCATGAACAGCCCCGCCGTGGCGCACGGTCCGCGCAACGTCCCGGCCCTGCTGATGACGCTGCACCGCGAGCGGTTCACCGGAGCGGTCGTGGTGTCGGGCACCCCCGGCGGCACCCTGCACCTGCGGGACGGACTGGTCGTCGCGGTCCGAACTCCGGCCTCCCCCGCGCCCGACGTGCTGCTGTTGCGCTCGCGGCGGATCGCCGAGCCGGACTGGATCGCGGCCGGCGAGGCGAGTCGCACCGACGGCCCACTCGCGGACACGCTGGTGGCGCTCGGCCTCGTCCGCGCCCCGGAACTGAGCGCGCTGTGCCTGGCCACGGTCTTCGACGGCGCCTTCGCGATGTCCCTGGGTACCTCCGCCGGTTGGCAGGTGGACGACTCCGTGCCCGCACCCGACCTGATCGCCGAGCCCGGGGTGGAGCCGCGGCGGCTCACCGACGAGACCGCGCGCCGGATGCTGGTGTTGTCGCAACTCTGGGGTCCGCTGGTGGACTTCGCCGCGACCCGGATCAACCCCGCGGCGCAACCGGCCGTCGGCACGTTGCCGGTGCGCTATCGGGACATCCTGCTCGGCGCCAACGGCCGCCGGGCTCCGCGCGATCTGGCGTTCGCGCTCGGCCGCGGCCTGTATCCGGTGATGCTCGACCTCGCCCGGATGAGCGCTCGACGACTCGTGCAGCGCGATGCGCCGGCCGGCGCCGGACCGACACCCATCGTCGCCCCGCGCGACTTCACGACCGGCGCGAGCGCCCCGCCTCCGCAGGCCCCGCTGCCCCGGCGCAACCCCGGTACGCACGCGCCCGATTCGGTGCCGGGTGCCCCGCCGGCCGAGGTACCCGGCAGCGCCGGCCGGATCCCGACCCCACCGGTGGACATCGGGGCCCGTCCCGCCGCCCCCTCGGGCGACACCCCGCCGTCCGCTCCGCCATGCGTCGAGCACGACCTTCGAGATCACCCGGCCCAAGGAGAAATCACGCCATGAACAACCAGGCACCCAACGACGCCGTGATCCTCGAACTCAAGACGCTCCGCGAACGCGTCATGGGCATCACCGAGAGCGTGGTCTCCACCGGCGACGGGCTGCTCGTCGCCGGCGACACCGTTGCGGTGCACGGGGAATCGCTCGCCGCCCTCGCCGCCGCCGCGCTCGCGCTGGGCAGCCGGACCGCCGGGGAGGCGGGTCTGGGCGGCCTGCGCGACGTGGTCGCCCGCTGCAACGGCGGACATGTGGTGATCCTGGCGATCGGCAACCACGCTCTGCTGGCGATCGTCGGCGACGAGGGGTTGGACATCGCCGGGCTGTACCGCGAGTCGCCCGCCTCGATCGCCCGCCTCGACCGGATCCTGACCGGAGCCGCGTAGTCGGGGCGAGCGCCCCCCGGGAGCGGTCGCGTTCGCCGGGCACCACGCCTTCGACATCGACGTGCCGGCCATCTACCGGCCTCGGGGCAAGAACCGGGCCGAGCGGCAAGTGCTGATCGTCCGCGCGAGCGTTCCCCTCCATCGACGAACTCGACGCCGCGTTCAAAGCGCCAAACACTGGCCCACCGCCCGACAGGCCCGACTCGATACCTTCCGCTGGGCCAACCGCTACAACACCCGACGCCGCCACTCCCATATCGGCCAACTCGGCCCCACCACCTACGAAGCCGAGCTTCGGACGATCTCGCCTACACTCGCAAACGCCGCATAAGTGTCCTCACATCGGGGGGAAGCCCCCTGGGTCTTCGGTGACTGCGGTGAGGCTGGATACCGTCTGCGCGCTCCTCGGGCCGCCGAGTTCCACCCACCGTGGGACACGGCGCGCGTCAGAGCCCCTTCTGTCTGGCAGCGAGCGAGACGGCGAATCTCCCGTCTGCCTGGGGGTGCTTGCGCTTTCGCGTGCGTTCCCTCCGAGCGGGCGCTTCTTGTCGCAGGCGGAGGTGGCGCGTCGGTCGGGTTGTTCGCCGTGGGTGGGATGATCTTGGTGTGGCTGGTGTGATCACGGCGTCGGAGCCGTCCTGGACAGCCCCGTTCACCGGGCTGAGCCCGCGCCGGTTCGGCAGACTGATGACCGTGCTGCGCCGCGAAGGCGCCGACCGGCCGGGCAAGGGCCGGCCGTGGGCCCTGCCGCTTGAGGACCGCGTCCTGCTTGTCGCCGCGTACCGGCGCACGAACCTGGCACTGCACCAACTCGCCCCGCTGTTCGGCGTATCGAAGTCCGCTGCGGACCGCGTCGTGGACCACCTCGGCCCGCTGCTCGCGCTCCAGGCCCCGCAAGCGGTTCCGCAAGGACACCGTGCCGATCGTCGACGGCACGCTCGTGCCCACCCGCGACCACACCGTCGCCGAGAAGTCGAAGAACCACCGGTACTCCACGAACCACCAGGTCGTCATCGACGCCGCCGACACCCGCCTGGTCGTCGTGGTCGGGCGACCGGTCACCGGGAACCGCAACGACTGCAATGCCTGGGAGTTGTCCGGCACCAAAGGCGCCGTCGGCACCGCCCGCGTCATCGGCGACGGCGGCTACCGCGGCACCGGCGTCCTCGTCCCCCACCGCCGCGAACGCGGACAAGACGAACTCCCCGACTGGAAACACGAACACAACGCCTCCCACCGCCGTGTCCGCGCCCGCATCGAGCACGTCTTCGCCCACATGAAGACCTGGAAGATCCTCCGCGACTGTCGCCTGAGAAAGTGTTGGGCAACTGATCATTTTCGGTCTGTTGTGTAGATCGTTGGTGTGGTTTGTCGGCGGCGGCTCACGATCGCGGGCATGTGCGTGTGTGTCTGCAAGCCGCCGTACGACTCGTCGTTGACGGATCGGCAATGGGCTTTGATCGAGCCGTTGTTGCCGGTTCGGGACCCGGCGCGGGGTGGTCGGCGGTTGAGGTTCCCGCGTCGGCTGGTCGTCGACGGCATTCTGTACGTCCTGGTGTCGGGGTGTGCGTGGCGGATGATGCCGCGCGACCTGGTGCCGTGGGATGCGGCGTATCGATGGTTTCGGGCGTGGGCTGCGGACGGGACGTGGGAGCGGGTCCACGATGCGTTGCGGGACCGGGTGCGGATCGCCGACGGGCGTGATCCGCAGCCGTCCGCAGCCGTGCTCGACGCGCAGACCGCGCACAGCCATCGGGGCGGTGAGGCGATCGGTTTCGACATGGGCAAGCGCACCCGCGGCCGCAAGCGGCACATCCTCGTGGACACGTGCGGGCTGCTGTTGAAGGCGGTCGTGCACGCGGCGAACGTGCNGGATCGAGCGGGGGCCAAGCTCGTTCTTGCGGGTCTGTCGACGGCGTTTCCGCTGGTGGGGCTGGTGTGGGTGGACGGCGGATACGTCAATTCGGTCGACGACGGCCTGATCGGGTGGGCGGAGGAGAACGAGCGGGTCAGACCGGAGGTCGTTCCTCGGAACGCGGATCCGAAGGGCTTCCACGTCCTGCCGCGCAGGTGGGTGGTGGAGCGGACGTTCTCCNGGTTGGGGCGGTGCAGAAGGTTGGCAAGGGACTACGAACGCANGACGGCGCACGCCGAGGCCATGATCAAGGTCGCCATGATCCGGCTCATGGCCGCCCGCCTCGCCGGCGAGGAGATCACACCCAACGGCCCCATCGAGACCGAAGCCGCACGACGCCTCGCCGAGGACACCAAAGGCCAATAGCTCCGGTTGCCCAACACTTTCTTAGGCTGACGACCGGGCTATTCGAATGGGGGCTCGTAGATGGTGCCGGTTCAGGGGATACACACGGATCCCTTCCCGATCGGGGCTGCGGTAGTCATGCTCGTGGTCGGTGGGGCGGTCGCCGCCTCTACCGCGCTCTCGGCCGGGGGATCCGAGCCGAAGGGCGATGGCAAGTCCCTGAGGAGCTGGCTGCTCGGACTCGGCATGGCGTTGTGCGTGCTGGGCGGAGCTGGTTTGGTTGACCACTACTTCGAGAACCAGCGGACGAGCGACGGACTGCACGCCGCCGGTCGCCGGATCATCGACAACGCGGTGGAGAAGGCCCGGCACTGCGACCCCTCGTCCCCTGAACCCACCTTCGTCTATCCGAGCGGATCGGTGCCCGGCGGGGCTGCCACGTACGTCCCGTCGCCGTGCAGCACCTCCCCGCGTGACGTACTGCGGTCGAACTCGACGACATTGACCGCCCCGATCGGGTACTACAAGGCGGAGGAGGGAGATTCCTTCTCCACGAACGGGCACGTGACGGTGACTGACGTGAACAACGGCAAGCAAGTCTGCGCCACCGTTCCGGACATGGCGAACGGCAGCGGCTCTGTTACCGACGGCCCGTGCCGGGATTAGAGGCCGCCGTCGAGTTCGTCGAGGCTCTCCCCGCCTTTCCCCGGGACGCTGTCGCAGAGGTCCTGCTCCCGCCCTTCTCGCACGGAACGCGCCGGCGGGGGAATCCGGGCGGGTGTGCCGCAGGCGAGGAGGCGTTGTTCGGTGCGGGTGGCCTGGCCGGTGCGGGCGCGGCGCATGAGCTGGTCGAGGGCTTGTGCGAGGTTCGCTTCGTGGATGTCGGCATCGATATGGCGGCCGGCGGTGGCACGCAGGTATTGCCAGATGCGTTCGTCGAACAGGCGGTGGACGTGGTCGCGGTGGATCCATGGCACTTCGACGAACTCCCCGTCCGGCAACCGGACCCACACCTGGCGGCCGTCGTGGGGGTTCTGGTGGACCTCCCACTTCCCGCCTCGTGCCACCACTCCCGCGGACCATCCCCGGGCCAAGGACCGGATGATCGTAGGTGCGGTGGCCGATGTGGATCCCCCGGTCGGTGACGGCCTGCCATCGCACCGGCAGCGGTTCGAGGTAGTCGCTGCCGGTCAGCGGTACCGACACGTACCCGGCCACCGCGACCAGCGCGGCCCACCCACATCTGATTCGGCGTCAACGCGACCCTCGGCATCACCGGATGCCGCAGCCCCTCGTGCGGGCGCTGATGCCAGTGCACGAGCCATTCGTCGAGCAGGTCCTGCAACTGGGCGACGCTGAAGCACGCCCCGCGTTCGACATCCCTGTCACGCCGGCCGGCGTCGGAGCCGGTGTATCCGGGAAGGTGTTGGCAGAACAGGGTGTTGATCGATCCGAAGGTGCGCTCGACGAAGCCCTTCGCCGTCGGCGCGAACGGCGGGGCCGGCTGCACGCCGATCCCCAGCGTCTCGCACGCGGCGGTGAACGCCCCCGACACGAAGACCTTTCCCCATTCTCGACGTGCCCGTGGTCGAACGCCGATGGATCCGAGAGTTCGTCACCGGTGACTTCCACGGCCCCGCCGCCCCGCCGGCATGGCGCCGATGGGTCGAGACGAACACCTACGTCCCCCGATCCGTTGCGAAAGCGCGCACCTCCGACGAGCAGCACCCGGATTCGGCGGGGCACGACCTCGTCGAGGAGATCGTCGCGTTCTGCGCCGACGATTCCTCGGCCTTCGAACGCTGCGCCGCCGCGCTCTGGCGCATGACCGCACCCGCGACGCACGACCTCGTGCCACCCGCCGGGGAACCCACCACGACCGGCGACTGGACAGGACGGTATCTCCTCGGCCCCGTCGACGACCCCATGGCCCTCGAGTTCGGCCTCGCAGCCCGGTGTCACCGCGCCGACGACCCGATTCGAGCGAGCGACGTGCTACCTCTGCTCGTGACCGTGCGCGACCGGCGAGCGTTCGGCGTCTTCGTCACCACATCGTTCTTCGAGCCCTCGATCCATCGCCAAGTTCGCGAAAGCGGGTATCCGCCGACCCTGATCTGCGGGAAGGACATCAGCCTTCTCCTCCGCGCCCACGGCTACACCACCCGTGAGAAGGTGCGTACCCGGCTGATTCGAACGCCGGGCACCTGACGGCCGCGACGAACGCAGAACCCGCCCCGACACCCACCGCTGCGCCGCGCGGCCCGGCCACACCCACCTCACCGCCCGATCCGTGCCCACCAGTCGCTGCGTTCCCGGACGTCGCCGTCCCACGGCCCGGCCTCGCGACACCCGGCCCGGCCACCACCCGCCGCCGCACCTTCGACCCCGCCCTCGCGCACCGCCGCCGTGTGACACCCCACGCCCACCCGCCGCTGCGCCGTACGACTCATCGGCGCCCACGCCAGTCCACGTGGCCGAAAGCCGCAAGCACGGAATGATAGGAGCTTGGTATCATTGCCGCATGCTGTATGCGACTCCCCATCTCGAGCCCGTCGATCTGCAGGTCCTGGAACAGGTCGACGCGATGCGTGATCAGCTGCGCCACGCGGTGCAGCAGGCCCCCATGAAATGGACCCTCGACCTACGCAAGGCCCTGACGGCCAGCGCCATCGCGGCGTCGAACACGATCGAGGGCTACCGGGTCGACGCCAGGGACGTCGCGGACCTGATGGACGGAGAGCGCGAGGTCGAGGCCAGTGACGAGAACAAGGCGGAGACGCTGGCCTATCAGCAGGCCATGACGTACATCCAGTCGCTGCACGACGTCGCCGACTTCCGGTACGGCAAGGAACTGCTGAACGCGCTCCACTGGATGCTGCAGGGGCATCATCATCCGCTGAAGACGGCGGGCCAGTGGCGAAAGACCTCCATTCGGATCACGGCCCCCGGCGACGAGCTGGCGACGGATTACCAGGGGCCGGATCAGGAACTGGTCCCCGGCCTGATGGGCGAGCTCGTCGACTGGCTGAACGAGGGCGACCTCGACGACCACGTGCTCATCCGGGCCGCGATGGCGCACCTGAACCTGGTGAAGATCCACCCGTGGTCGGACGGCAACGGACGGATGTCCCGCTCGCTGCAGACCCTGCTGATCGCCCGCGGCGGCGTCCTGGCCCCCGAGTTCTCCTCGATCGAGGAGTGGCTGGGGATGCCCGGCAACACCTGGGACTACTACAAGGTGCTCCGCGAGGTCGGCGGCCCCGTCTGGTCGCCCGAGCGCGACACACTGCCGTGGATCAAGTTCAACCTCCTCGCCTACCACCAGCAGGCCCAGCGAGTGCGGCACCGTGTCGGACGCTCCAACGAATGCTGGGTGCAACTCATGGAGGCCGCCGAAGCCGACGGCATCACCGAACGGCAGGTCACAGCCCTCCACGAGGTCGCCATGGTCGGCAGAGTGCGGCGCTCCCGTCACGAACGAGCCGAAGCGATCAACACCCAACAGGCGACACGCGACCTTCAAGCGCTGACGAAGGCAGGGGTACTGACCGCCGTGGGACAGACCAAGGGCCGCCACTACGTCGCCGGCCCCCGCTTCCCGCAGAACGTGCTGGAGATCGCCAAGCGACCCCACCGCATCGTCAACCCGTACACCGAGTGACGCGCAGGGGGACTTGTGCAGCCAGGGATGGCACCGGCCGGCCGACACCGGCTGCCGGAGCCGGTGGGTCGGACGGTCCTATGTCATCGGCGGGTCCGACGGGCCATAGGAATACCCGCCCCACCCGGGTTGCCTCGTGCGTACGGCCGGGCCGCGTCCGCAGTGCTGTCGGTCTGCGCCCCGCGCAACCCCACCAGCTGCTCCTCCGCGTCACCCATGAGCGCGGTGATCAGCATGCGTTCCTCCGCCGGCACCGTCGAGCGCCACAGCGTCCCCGAGCCGCCCGCCCTCCGCTCCCTGCCCCAAGACCGCAACGGATCGGCCGTGGTCGCCAGCCGATCCTCCTCCCGCACCCGCCACGGGTCGTCCACCCACCCGAACCCCACACCCGGACCCGCGACGACCGGAACCATCCGCCCCGGCTCGCCGGTACGCCGTGAGCTGCTCTGAGTTTGGTGGAGTCCCGGAAGCCGGGCTATGGTGCCCGGCGTAAAGGGGCACCACAAGCTATGCCGGCACCACGTAAATACCTCGATGAACTGCGGGAACGGGCGGTCCGTGAGGTACGTACCTCCGGGCGTCCGGTCGCCCATGTCGCCCGGGACCTGGGCATCCACAAGGAGGCCCTGCGGAACTGGGTCCGCCAGGCCGAGGCCGACGCCGGCGAGCGGACCGACCGCCCGACCACCGCCGAGTCGGAGGAACTGAGGCAACTCCGCAGGGAGAACGCCGAGTTGCGGCGGGCCAACGAGATCCTCAAGACCGCCTCGGTGTTTTTTGCGCAGGAGATCGACGGTCCCCGGACGAGGCCGAGCAGGTGATCGACCACCTGCGTGACAAAGGCGACTGCGACCACGTCGGGCAACGAGGTGGTCCTCAAGGACGGCCGGGGACGGCTTTTGCGGTTGTCCCTGAAGGAGCTGTTGTTCTCCGACCGGGCGGTTGTGATTCCCGAGCAGCTCGGACCGGCGGCTGATGACGCCGAGGAGATCGCCTCCGTGGTGCTGGACCAACTGCAGGAAGCCGAGCGGCGCAAGGTTCTCGAACGGGCTGAACATGTCCGCGAGTTGTTGACCGGATATGTCTCCGGAAGCCCGGAGCTGGTGCGTGAGGGCGAACCGCAGCGTGACTATGCGCCCGGCGGGGCCGGTGGAGTCCAAGTACGTGGCGAAGGCCGCGGAACTTGGAGTTCATGTCCGTACCGTCAAGCTAGTGACCGTGGCCTTGACATACGGCCCGGTTGGCGTCGTCGGTGGGCCTGGCGCGCGACCTCGCCGTCGGTGCCGGCGGCCTGGCGACGGCCCGCCGGCACCGCTCGGCGACCATCGAGGCGGCCGAGGAGGCCGGCGCCACGAGCGGCCTGTCGACCGCGGCCCCGTGGCGGGTCACCTCCGCGACCTGACCGACGCCCTCGGCCGAGCCCGACGGTGCGCCCTCGGGGGTCAGGCCCCGCTCGGGGCGCCGGGCAGTGCCGGCTGCGGCAGCTCGGTTCCGTCCGCGGCGAACCGATGCTTGTGCAGCGTGCGAGTGCGATAACGCCTGGAGTACAGGGGGTTGAAGATCCCCAGTACGAGTACGGCGAGCAGGACCCACGGCCCGGGTTGGGGTGGAAGCAGGAGTCCGGGCTCCAGGAGAGCGGTGAAGCCGGGTCCGCTCAAGACCATCATGAGTACGAAGAGGCCGATGCCCTCCAGATGACCACAGAGGTTTCTGCGGAGGAAGTGGAAACGGCCGAGGGCATCGTCCCGGACCCACATGCGGTACCGATCCGGGACACGTTTGGCGAACAGGCGGTAGGCGAGCCAGTGGTGCAGCGGAGGGCGGTCCCGCAGCCGGGTCAGCAGCCCGCCACGCACGATGTCCCACGCCTCGCCCATCGACGGCCGGGTCGCGCCGGGCGGGGCGGCGTCGAGCAGGGTGCCGATGAGTTCGGCCTCCCGGGCGTCCCGGTAGCGGGGCGGGTAGGCGCGCAGCAGCAGGCGACTGTGTCTCTCGTACGTGTCGTTCATCATCCCGCCGGGTTGAGTGCGAAGGGAGGGGTGCCGAGCCGGCGCGCGGCTCGCTGGGCGAGCTGTGCCAGTCGTGCGGTTTCGGTGGTGAGGGCTTGGCGGCCCTCGCCGGTCAACGTGTAGTAGCGGCGGAATCGGCCGCCGACGACCTCTTCGCGGTCGGGTGCGACCAGGCCGTCGCCGGCGAGCCGGTCCAGCGCGCCGTACAGGGTTCCCGCGCCCAACTTGACTCTCTCGTCGGAGAGTTCGCGGACTGCGGTAATGATCCCGTAGCCGTACAGCGGCTCGGGGGCCAGTGCGAGCAGGATGAGGTAGCTCTGCTCTCTCAGTGGCTTCATGACTGTTATATATCGTGCAGCGATATGTAACGGCAAGAGACAGCCGGGGGGTTGGCGCCACCCGAAGTCGGGCGGCCGGCCGGATCGTGCCGGGTGGGTGTGGGCGCGGATCCTGGATCAGGCAACCGACCGGCATCTCCCCCCAGGAGTTGACTCGTGCGTTCATCGGCACGGCACAGGCACCACCCTTCCCGACGACCCCGGATCGGCCGGCGCGGCACGGTCTCGGCCGTGGCGGCGCCGGCCGCCGGCCTGATCGTGGAGGGGGTGATGGCACCGCCCGCCGCGTCGTACGCCGTCCGGCCGGCCGGACGGCGTACAGCGGGGCCTGAACGCGCTGGTCGGGCCCGACGGCTCGCTGGGCGCGCCGGGCGCGCTCGCGAGCGTCAAGGACCGGGACGGGCACACCCGTACGTACACCGCGGGCGTGGGCGACATCGCCACCGGCGCGAAGGTGCCCCGGGACGGCCGGGTCCGGGTCGGCGGCAACACCAAGGCGTTCACCGCGGTGGTCGTACTGCAACTGGTCGGCGAGGGCGGGATCCGACTTGACGAGCCGATCGAGACCTACCTGCCGGGCGTGGTCCACGGGGACGGGAATGTCATCACCGTCCGACACCTGCTCCAGCAGACCAGCGGGCTGCCCAACTACACCGAGTTCAACCTGCAACTCCGGTACTACGAGCCGCGCGAGCTGGTCGACATCGCGCTGCAACACCCGGCCGACTTCGCGCCCGGCGAGCGCTGGAAGTACAGCAACACGAACTACGTACTCGCCGGCATGCTCGTCGAGAAGGTGACCAGGCACCCCATCGCCCGAGAACTCGACCGGCGCATCATCAAGCGCATCGGCCTGCGCGACACCTACTTCCCCGCCCAGCACGGCAGCACCATCCGGGGCCCGCACCCCAGGGGCTACGACCGGGAGTTGCCGGGGCGCCGCTGATCGACATCACCGAGACGGACCCGTCGTGGGCGTGGTCGGCCGGCCAGATGGTCTCCACCGACTCCGACCTGAACCGCTTCCACGGCAAGCTCCTGAAGGGCGACCTCCTCGAATCGGCCCAACTCGCCGAGATGCGCGGCAACACCCGCCCGGCGGACGAGACTTTCGGGCCCGGCGCCCGCTACGGCCCGGGCCTGGTCGGCAAGCCGCTGTCCTGCGCCGGCGGCGACGAGCTGTACCGGGGCCACGGCGGCAGCTTCCCGGGCTACGAGACCCGGGGCGGCGCCACCGACAAGGGCCGCGCCGCCAACGTGGCGGTCACCGTCCAGCTCGGTGACGAGGCTGCCAGGCAGCGTGTCGACGACATCGTGACCGCGGCCCTCTGCCGCCGCTGAGAGGGGCCTCCCGGGTTCGTCCGACGGAACGGGTCGGCGGCGGACGTGCGACCCGTCGGACGCCTCGGGCGCGCCGGGGTGGTGGGTCGGGCGGTCGGGCGGTCGAACGGTCAGGCCGCGGCTCGCCGGCGGACGGTACGTTCGAGGATTCCGAGGGTGGCCTTGAGCGCCGACTCTGGGACCACCGGGAAGGTGAGGCGCCGCTTCCACTCCTCGGCGAGCCCCGACCAGTCGTAGTAGGACGTCACGAGGGTGCCGTCCTCGGCCGGCTCCAACCGGTAGCCGTACACGTGGCGGACGTGCGGTCGGATGCGGCCCTCGACGGTCCAGGCGATCTCCTCGTTCGGGACGAGCTTGGTGATCACGACCTCGACGTCGTACTTGCCCAGGGGGAAGTCCCCGAGGGCTTCCCGGTCCATGTGGACCAGGAAGCGGTCGCCGGGGCGTTCCACCGGTCCGCCCTCGGCGTCGAGGAGCATCCCCGAAGCGTCGATGTCCACGTGGCCCTGCGGGTCGGTCAGGACCGCGAAGACGGCTTCGGCGGAGGCGGGGACGAGGCGGGAGACCTCGACGCGTTCGACGACCTCGACCGGGTCGATCTCCTCGCCCTCACCCGGAGTTCGCGCCGTGGCGGTCAGGGTCGCCCGGCCGAGGGTGCGGGTGGACATGGTGAAGCCGAGCTGGGCGGGGGTGCCGTCGACGGGGACGCCGATGGACTCGACGTCGAGGGCGTGTACGACCACGAGGTAGCGGTGCCGACCGTGCCCGACCGGCGGGGCGGCGCCGATGAAGCGGGCCGCACGGGCGTCGTTGGGCAGCTGGAAGGCGCCTTCGGGCAGGCCCGAGCCGGTGTCGTCGCCCGCGCCCTCGGGGAGTTCGGTGACGGCGGCGGGGATGTCGGCGACCGCCCAGTGCCAGAAACCGGATCCGGTGGGGGCGTCGGGGTCGTGGATCGTGACGGCGTAGCTCCTGGTGCCTTCCGGCGCTCCGCTCCAGGAGAGGTGCGGGGAGAGGTCCCTGCCGCCCGGGATGCCGAACATGCCGGAGAGCTGCGCGGGCGCCCAGGGAGCGCCGTCGGCGACGGAGGTGCTGGTCACGGTGAACGGGGCAGCCTCGGCGGGGAGGCGGGTGAAGGGGTTGTCGGTGTTCATGGATCGACGATAACACGGATAATCGATTATCTGGAGGATCGTCTATAGTGAGCGGCGTGACTCAGACGTTCCCCGCCTCGTCCGCACCGGCGAAGCAGATGCTTTCCGAGCAGGTGCACGCCCGCTTGCGGGACGCGATCATGCGTGGCGTACATGCCCCCGGTGACGCGCTCAAGCCGCAGGACCTCGCGCGGGCGCAGGGCGTGAGCCTGGCCGTCGTCCGCGAGGCGCTGGTGCGGCTGGTCGGTGAGGGACTGGCCGACCGGCTGCCCAATCGAGGGTTCGCCGTGCCGACCTTCTCCGATCGGCGCTGGCAGGAGATCGCCGAGGCGCGCCGGGTCGTGGAGCCGGTCGTGCTGCGCATGTCCGTCGAGCGCGGCGACGTCGACTGGGAGGCACGCGTACGGGCGGCGCACCACCGGCTGGCCCGCACGGTGCCGTACGACACCGAGGAGGGCGAGTACTACAGCAGCGCCTGGGCCGAGGCACACCGGGCCTTTCACCGCACGCTGCTGGAGGGCTGCGGCAATCCGGTCCTGCTGGAGACGTTCGATCGCATGTGGACCGCAAGCGAGTTGGCCCGCCGCTGGTCGGCCCACCGCAACCCCGACCGCGACGGCATCGACGAACACCGCCGACTGGAGGAGGCGGCCCTGGCTCGCGACGCCGACACCGCGGCCGAGGTCCTGACCACACACCTCACCCGAACCGCCGCCGACCTGACCCTCCCGGAAACCTGACCCGGCTCCGGCTCGTCACCGGACCGACCCGTCGAATCGCGAAGCAGAAGGCGACGATGAGCGCGTACCAGAGGGTCGTCGCCCAGTGCCAGGCGCCGATGCCGACGAGGAAGAGCGCCCAGAGCAGAAGCAACGCGTGACCCACCGCCGTCGCCGTGAACGCGCGCGATCGCAGGGCGGCCGAGCGGACGACGAGGCCGAACACGGCGTAGAAGTCGATCCCGGCCATGATCAGGGCTACCAGCGTCGAGAAGTCGCGGCCCTCGGACGCGACACCGTAGCCGTGAACCGTGGAGGGCCCCATGAACGGTCCCGTCAATGGAGGCATGGCGTTCGAGTCGAGCCCGACACGGTCGATGCCGACGGCCACGGCGTACCAAAGCCAGACGAACACTTCGAGAACCAACAACGACCCGAGCCAGATACACAGATACCTCAGGCCCCATGCGCGCGGCGACTTCGAACGAACCACGTTTCCCCTCGGAATCCGGCCCCACCCCGAAACCCCCGCAGCAGCGCGCCCCAGGCCGCCGAAACGGTCCCGAGGTGGCCACGCCGGCGGTTTCGGGCAGACACGAGGCACAGGTTAGGGCCTGATCCGCGGCGCCCCTCCCGCCCCGTCCGAAGCGCGCCGGAGGTGCCGGCGGTCACCGACCTGGATCATCGGGCAGGGCCCTTCGGAACGCGGATGCGTCGCAGCAGCCGCAGTGCGGTGGCGAACGAGACGGGTACGGCCGGCGACCGGGTGAGCCGGGCGGACGCCCGGCCGCATAACTCCCGAACCACCCCGGAGAGTTGGCCGGTCAGCCGCGTGGCGCGGCGCTGATGGCGCTCCAGCAGCCCGGGAACCTGCTCACGGAAGGTCTGCCGAGGGCAGCCCGGGACGGGACAGACCAGCCGCCGTATCCTCACCCGGACCACGACCTGGCGGCCGTCGACCGGTACATCCCTCACCGTCCGACGGTGATACCCGTGCACTGCGGACGGCGGGCGGTCGTGCGACACCGAGCCCTGACCGGACACGGCCGTCGTCGTCTCGACGCCCGAACTCCGGTACGGGCCCGGCGTTTCGTCGGCGTCCCCGCCTCGCGGAGACCGCGCCGGCACCGCCGCGAGTGTCGCGCTCTTGCGGACGGACCGCCTCGAAACCGATCGCGTTCGTTTCGACACAGGACTCCCCATCCCCCCGGCTGGGCCCCACCGACCACAACCGAGCCCATCATCGCGGAAGCGTGATCGAGGGGATCAGCCGTCAGCTCACTGAATGAACCATTCCATGGGTCTTTTCGCTACATGGATCTACTCCCGACAGCAACGAACGCCCCGACCCCAGGCCGAGACAACAACACCCAGGGAGAAGAGGATGACCGGCCGTGCTCGAACGGCCTGAACGACCACACCGCGCGCTGTGACTCCTCCACCACGCCCCACACGCCCACTCCCACGCCGATCTCCGCTGCCCGTACGACGATCCCCGGCCGCGCTGCCGATCCGCGCACGCCTTCGGGGAGGCTGCGGGCGCCGGACGACAATCCCGTGTTCGGTTGTTCGTTCGAGTGATGTCGGCGCGTCGTGGTAGGCAGGGGTCTTTCGGCCGGCGACAGCCGGGGGAGGCGACCGTGACGTCCGAGGATCTCGTGTTCGATTTCGAGCGGGTGTGTGCACATGGATTCGAGGTGTACGAGGGAACCGCGCTGGATGTGCGGACAGTGATCGCGGGCCTGCCGAGGGACGTCAGGGACGGGTTTCTCCTCGAGGAGGTGCCGTGGGGTCGGTTCTCCCACGCGTACGGCTCGGGCGAGGACGTGCCCGACTACTTGGAGCGGACGCGTTCCGCCGACGCGGCCGAGGCGCGGGAAGCACGCTCGTCGTTGGGCAACTCCGTCTGCCATCAGGGCACGACGGGTTCGGTGGCGCCGCTGATGGTGCCGTTCCTGCTTCGGATCGCCGCGGACCGGATTGCGCACGAGCGGGCGAACGCACTTGCCCTGGTCGCCGCGGTGGCGTGTCGCAACCACTGGGGCGACGGGTCGCGCGCCGCCTTGTTGCGGGTCGCCGATGCCGACGACGATATGCACTTCGACGTGGGCGGTTATCCGCAGAACTGGTCGGTGCGGGCAGCGCGGGACGCGATCGCCGCGGACGCGCACATCCCGATCGCCCTCCTGCACGACCCCGATCCGCGGGTGCGGGAGCAGGCGGCGTGCGTCCTGGCCGCGTCGTCCGGCCGCGCCCGGGAGATCTCCGCCGCGCTGCACGAGCGGTTCCGCGTCGAGGAGGTTCCCCGCCTGCGGGCCGGCCTGGTCCTGGCGATCGCGCAACCGGCGAGGGAACACCGCCACGAGGACGCCGCCGCGTTCACGCGCGCGTGCTGGTCCGACCCCGCACGCTCGCCCGAGGTCAGGGTCGCCGCCGCGCTGGGATGGCTGTGCCTGGTCGACGACCCGGCCCCCGAGGACCTGCGCGCCGTCCTGGACGAGCTGGTCACGCACGAACTCGGCCTCCTGATGGCCGAGGTGCCCTGGATACGGCAGGTCGATCACTACTTCGGCGCCGGACTGACACACACCCTGAACCACATGTTCGACCCCGTCCAACGCCCCGCGTTCCCCGATACCTGGGGAGAGCCCGAGGGGTTCGCCGACGACCCACCCTTCTAATAGCTCATCGGCGAGCCTGAACGCATGAGCGCAAGGGCCTGCCGAGCGAGGTGGAAGCCTGCCGCCCTTCCGGGACTTCGATCCCCCGTGTCAGACCGGCTCCACCTCGCCCAGCCCTGCCGAGCGGAGACCTTCGGTAGTTCCGGGAGCACAGATCCCTCATCCAAGACGGGTCCCGTCCGGCAGGAGCATCGGCACCAGGTTTCATGTCCTCAGCCCGCCAGCAGGGGCTGACCTCTCAGCAGTTCGCGAGCCCAGAGCTCTCCAGCAGACCGAGGTCCCTGCCGGTCGCTGGAGACACGAACGGCTCATGAGATGGCGTGCCCCGAGCACTTCTATTAGAGCGCCGCGTGCTCCGCCCGGGAACTGACCAGCAGCTCTGCTGCACGACGGCGTGATGGAGGAAGAGGTTGAGCGCGATCTTCTGCGGCATCGACTGGGCCGAAGGACACCACGACATAGCCCTGGTCGACCAGGACGGCAGTCAACTGGCCAAACTGCGAATCAGCGACGACAGCGCGGGATTTCATGCGCTGATGGAACTGCTGATCCGGCACGGCGACTCCGCCGAGGACCCGATCCCGGTCGCCATCGAGACCCCGCGTGGGCTGCTGGTCGCAGCCCTGCGGACCACCGGCCGCAAGGTCTACGCGATCAACCCGTTGGCCGCCGCTCGCTACCGCGACCGCAGCAGCGTCTCCCGGGCCAAGTCCGACGCCGCCGATGCCCGAGTGCTGGCCAACATCCTTCGCACCGACCGGCATGCCCATCGGCCGCTACCCGCGGACAGCGAAGGCGGACAGGCCGTCGCCGTCCTCGCCCGCGCCCAACAGGACGCCGTCTGGGACCGGCAGCAGATGGTCAACCGCCTCCGCTCCCACCTGCGCGAGTACTACCCGGCTGCCCTCACGGCCTTCCACGGATCCGGCAACCTGGGACTCGACTCCGCTCACGCCCGCGCGGTCCTCGCCGTGGCCCCCACCCCGGCCGCCGCGGCCAAACTCACCCGAAGCCAGTTGCGCGCGCTCCTGACACGGGCAGGCCGCCTGCGCCGCGGCATCGACGCGGAAGTGGAGCGGCTCCGGGATATCTTCCGCGCGGACTACCTCCACCACCGGCCCTTGGTCGAGCAGGCCATGGGACACCAGACCGCAGCCCTTCTCCAGCAGCTCAACGCTGCCTGCAGTAGCGTCGCCGACCTCGCAGCGGCGACGGAGGAGGCGTTCCTCGCGCACCCGGACGCCGACATCATCACCAGCTTCCCGGGCCTGTCTGTACTGTCCGGGGCCCGGGTCCTGGCCGAGATCGGCGACGACCGCGAACGATTCGCGGACGCCAGAGCGGTCAAGGCATACGCCGGCGCGGCACCCGTGACACGGGCATCAGGCCGCAGCCACGTCGTCGTGGCCCGTGCCGTCAAGAACCACCGACTGGCTTCGGCTGGCTACATGTGGGCCTTCGCCGCACTCCGCACCGATGCCCCACGAGCTCACTACGACCGGCGCCGAGCCGGTGGAGAACGCCACACGGCGGCGCTGAGGAACCTGTTCAACAAGTTCCTCGGCTGTCTCTACCACTGCCTCCAGAGCAGGACCACGTACGACGCCGACCGGGCCTTCGCACCCGTTCTGGACTTCGCCGCCTGATCACGGACTTGACCCTCAACGACATGAGATGTCTGAGACCGGCGCCGGGGGCACCGCCGCTGCGGTGTTGCGTCGGTCGGCGACCGCGCGCCGCTGCCGCCGCCGGCGTCGCGTTTCTCCTGGACGTTCCGGGCCACTCTCCGCAGGCACCACGAACGGAGCGCGAAGACGGTGCCGGCTCTCGAGGCGGCAGCCTCGTGTTCAGCCGGCGTCGCCTGACTCGTCCAACCGCGCCCTGTGTCGCTGGATGGAGCGATCGGGCTGCGGCCCTCGCCGAGGACGAGCCGGGAACGGCGCCGATGGTGTCGCCGGCGACGCTCTGGCTGGAGTTGTGCGCGGCCTGCGACCCGGCCGAGGCCGCTGCGGGCGCGTTGTTGCGGTGGTTCGACGAAGACGGCGGGTGAGACCTGTGGCGCGTCGACGAAGGCGCCCGGTTGCCGGCCGCATGGATGCGGGAAGGCATGGCCGAGCACGGCTGGTTCTTCCGGGAGTGGCCCGTCGAAGGTCCATGGACGGGTGAACCCTACGAAGGGCACTCGCCCCGACCGGGCCCACTCGCATGCTCGTCCGTGCCTATTCGTCGGAGTCGGGGTCCCAACCACACCCCACGAGCAGTTCCCGGACCCGGCGCACGTTCGGGTCGGTCGATTCAAGGTCGCCGGCGATACCGTACGCGTCGTGGTGGGCCTCCGCGAAGGTGGTGAACGCGAGCATCACGTCCCCAGGTTGCGCGTCGACATCCACCACGAGCCGTCGCGGTCGACCCACTCCACCACGAACCCCCTCCGCATTCCACAACGACCCCGGCCCCCGCTTTTCGCCGGCGCGTGCCGAGTTCGGCCGGCAGCCGCTCCCACGCCTCGCCGGGCGATCCGCATGGGGCGCGTCACATTTGTCGAGCCGTCTCCCGCGCCTCACCTTGACGCGCCTCGCCGCGGGCGTGTCCGCCTCTTTGTGTAAGCCCTGAGGTGGCTACTGAACGCTGATGCGGTCTTCGAAGAAGAGCGCGAAGGCGTTGAGGGCGTTCTTCCAGTGTGGCGCGACCAGGTTCACATCGCGTGCCCGCGGCTCGATCTGTTCGCGAACCGCCGGGTAGAGCACCTTGAGCGCGGCCTGTTCCGTCGGGAAATGACCGCGGTTGCGGGTGGCCTTCCGCAGTCCGGCGTTCATCGACTCGATCATGTTGGTGCTGTGGACGACCTTCCTTATGTCGGGCGGGAAAGCGAGGTAGGGGACGAACTCCGGCCACGCCCGGTGCCAGGTCTGAACGATCGCCGGGTAGCGAACTCCCGGGTCCGAGACGGCGAACTCGTCCATCGCCCCTTCGGCGGCCTGCTCGGTCGGGGCCGTGTGGATCGCCTTGAGGGCGGCGACGAGTTCGGTGTGGTCCTTTCTCGAGGCGAATCGCGGCGAGG
>NZ_KB889565.1 GCF_000372745.1 Embleya scabrispora DSM 41855
ACCGGCGAGGCCCCCGCGCTCACCCTGCCCCGACCCTCCGACCGCCACGGCACCTGGACCTGGGCCCAACGCGACGGCGACACCTGGACCACCACCCCCACCGACGCCGCAGACGACCGAGCCCAACACCCCCGCGCCGCCCCGACCCTGCGCACCGGGCGCCTGCAACTGCGTCCCACCCCCACCGACGAGACCGAAGGAACCCGCCGATGACCACCGCCGTGCGCACCGCCCAGGACTGCAAGCTGACCTACGCGCTGACGACGACCCCCAACCCGCTGACCGCCAGCCCGCCGAACATCATCCCCGGCACCGAGGACGAACACGCCTTCGCCGACATCGACATCGTCATCTCGAACACCGGCAACACGCCCGTGCGGTGCTCCAGGATCGCCATCGTGCTGCCCGTGGGCTCCTATGCCCGCGACCTGGCCGTCACCGGCGAGGGCATCGACGCCTACGTCAGCCCCGAGACGGAATGGACCATCGTCGACATCCAGTCCGACGTTCTGCTCGCGATACCCACAACCGAGACCGCCGTGTTCCCCCCGACGGACTATGCCGCCGAGCCGTCCACAGCGCGCTTCGAGGTGGTCCCGCGCTCCGGCCGCGAGGTCAACGTCGACGGCCTCTACATCCACCTCTCCGGCATCAAGGTCAGCACCAAGAGCGGAACCGCCCGGATCGGCATCGAGGAATGGGCCACCGACACCGAGGGTCCCCTCCCCGACGTTCCCAACACCATGAAGCTCGACGTCGCGAAGTTCCCCTTCCGCAGCGGATCCGACCCCCACCCCGGCATCGGCCGCGCCCTGGTCGCTCTCACCGCCACGGGTGGACCCCCGGCCACCAACGTCGCCGCCGGTGCCCCCCTTGTCCTGGAATGGCACCACCAACGCGGCGACAACCACGAGCTGTACGCCGACGGCAAACGCGTCGGGTCCTCCCAGGCCGAACTCGAAGAGATCGCCGGCGGCTCCCGCTGGGAGGTCAAGGCGGGCCTCCGACGCGACACGACGTTCGCCCTCAAGACCAGCACCCCCACCCCGACGTCGGGCTACGTCGTCCGCTGGGACCACGTCACCGTCTGCGTCGGCGACCCCACTCTCGATGCCGTCACCGTCAGCAACGCGCTCCAGGCCAACGGCAACGTCACCGTTGCCGAGGGAAAGACCCTGACCGCAGGCGGCCCCGTCACCATCGCCGCAGCACAAACCCTGACCGCAGGCGGCCCCGTCAACATCACCGGGGACCTCGACGCGAAGGGACACGTCACGGCCACCGGAACAGGAAAGGCCGTCAGGATCCGGACCCTCTACGGCCCACACCGGACCCCCCAGGACGAGCCACTGGTCATCGACGCCAGCGAAGTCGTCGTGAACGGGAAACTCTCCACCGGCACCATTACGGCAAGTGGCCTGATCACCGCCAACAACAATCTATACGTCAAGGACAACGGCCCTTACACGGGCGTCCTGTACGCGCCGTACCTCGCTGCCGGAAACGAAAACCCCTCCATCCAGACACTCAGTCCGTTCAAATCTCTCAATGTCGTGGAGAGCGTCACCATCAACAACGCCTCGGCGATCCGAGAAGGGGATAAAATCTCCCTCAGGAACGAAAGAATAGTAGGCGGCCAGGCGAGTCGCCTCCTTGCGGATAACAAGTATGACTCGGGAGGATATTTGAACGTCTACAGCTATGAAGGATATCAAGGGTCTAATGGTAATAATTGGTTCATTGAGAAGCGGTAGACTTATTTCTGCCGACCTCGACGAAAATCCGGAAGTGCCCTGGATGCGCGACGGCTTTCGATTTTGATCCCAAGGAGCATGCCCTTAAAAGCAGTGGTATCGGGATGCCGTGCACCCGTGCGAGGTTTTCGGAGAGCGGCCCGGCCGCCGGGCCGCTCGTGCCGAGAGGCGTCCACCACGCGTGGGGCCTCCGTCCTCTCCTCCGCGAGACGGGCCGACATCGGCTGGCCGTCAAGCCTCGTCGCTGGTGCCGTGACCGAGAACGTTCGCCGTGTTGGGGCGTGGCGGCTTGATATAGCAGGGAGGTCGCCTCTGTAGGATCACGGGCCCAGGGTGCGAAGGTCGGAGTGTGTGACGATGGAAATGCCGCAGGTACGCCTCGGTGGCGACGGTTCGTGGCTGGAGCTGGTTCAGACCGGCGAGGACAACTGGCGGGTTACTGTCGACTGGTGCTCGTCACTGTCAGCCGACTTCACCGCCTACCTCACCAGGGAGGAGGTTGCGGACTTCGCCGCACGGTGCTCTCCCATTTGCGCGCCCCGTCGGGCTCTCGATTCTCGGCGGCGGTGACTCCCGGCCGCAACAAACCGCTGAGGCTGAGCGCTGAACCCGTCGAGGACAGGTTCGCCTTCTTCGTATATCTGACTCCCAACGGTGACGACGACGTGTGTCACCTGCAGATGGAGATCAATCCCATAGACGCCGCCGAACTCCGTGACATGTTCGATGCGTTGCTCGCATCATTGGCGCTCTGACCGCACGGACTTCACGCCGGGTCAGGCTGCGGTTTGGAGCGGCCGGCCTCCCCAACGGACGCCCTTCTCGCTTCGGATCCGGGTGCGCTCACGGCGCTGGGCGGCCAGGACTTCGGGGTGGCGGGCGTTGGCGCTGCAGGCCGCCGGCCGATCCGGCACATCGAGGCGATCATGGATGCCGCTTTCACCGAGGACGTGACCCGGGCCTTCCCCTTCAGCGCGCCGGGCGAACACCGGCTGGTCAAGGCGACAGAGACGCCCCGCTCCGCCACCAAGAACCTGGACGCCAAACGGGCGGCTGCCATTGAGCATGCCGCTGCCCTGACCTGGACCGGGGACACGGGCGACATCAAGGGAGCCGGAGTCCTTCTCGGCTACGACGTCTTCACCGGCGGATCACAGCTGCCCGGTTGCCCGTCTTCGCCAACCGCAGACATGGCCAGGGCGGCCGTGTGGCGAGGGGCAACAGATGGTCCTGTCGTCGGGACCGATGCTCGGCGGCACGGGGTCAGTCCTCGCGTGCGGGTGGGTGGATCATCACGGGGTGGGTGATGCCGCCTTGGTTGACGCAGTCCTGGGCGAGGTCGTGGACCTGCCAATAGAAGTCGACGTCGCCGGAGTCCGCGGCGACCGTACTGGTCACCGGTGTGTAGTGGTGCAGCGGAGTCGAGGTGCTGTCGTCGTCGTACCCGTGGGCGTCGGTGGTCAGGAGCATCAAGGGCGCTTGGCCCGACCAGGCGAGGCCGATGCCGACGTCGTACTCGGGCGTCGCCAAGGTGCGGGCCGAGACCCGGATTAGCGCCATGAAGTCGGCGACGGCACTTTCCACCGCCGATGACCGCACCTGTCGGCCCTCGAGGTACTGGTCGCTGCCGGAGCGGTGACCGCCGACCACCGCCGCCAGCGTTACGGACCCGTCATGGTGCGTGCTCGCCCACGCCTCCCTCCACGCCGACGACTCCTTGACGGCGGTGTTCACCGCGACCCACCGGCGCAGTCCCGGCCGCGGGTTGAGCCGGTCGACGCTCTCCAACGGATGGATGCCGTTGCGGCCGACGAACACGAGCGCCAGCCTCCCGGCCTCCTCGAAGACAACAGCCGCCTCCCGGCGGGTGGGACGCTCCGCGCCGACACGAGGAACGCGCGGCCGGGCGACCGCGATGAACCACGCCCGTCGAGCGGTGTCCCGACCCGCCGCGGCTTCGCCGAACAGGCCGTCCAAGGCCTCGGTGGCGTGGCGGCGCTCGTCGAACCGCGCCCGGTACATCACCTCGATCTGCCGCTCCTTCATCCACACGGTGTCGGAATCGTTGCGGACCGGCGCCCCGAAATACTCGTTCCTGTAAATCAGATGCGGACCATCGACACCGGCCGGAACCTCCACGACCACCGCGTGCCGGCCGTCGCCGCCCAGCCGGTGCACGACCAAACCGAAGACCGGGGGAGAGACCGCGGTGATCGCCGCCGAGCGCAGCGCCCGCTCGTACGCCTCGTCGAGCTCGCCCACATCGGCGCGCCCGGTCGCCGCCTTCTGCGTCTCACGGACACCGAACACGATCAATCCTCCGCCGCTGTTGGCCATGGCCGCGACGTCCTTGGGGAAGTCCGTCTGCGTCAGCCCCTTCATCGGTGGCAGCTCCGACTTCCAATCCAGATCGTCGGTCTCCGCCACCCCTGCCGCGACTGCCGCGTCCAGCATGTCGTCCGTCAAAGGGCCCGGGGGAAGACCGAGAACGCGATGCAAAGCGGTGAAGACCATGGCCGGATCCTACGAAGAAGCACCGCCGCCAGCGCACCGAATTCCCGGAGACGGGCACCCCCTTCAGCGGCCCGGACGCACCAGGACCTCGGGGAGGCGCGCGGCTCAACCCCACATCCGGCTGCAACTGGCCGACATCGAAGCCGTGGAGCAGCGCGAGGCACCGGCGACACCGAGTTCCGCTGGTCGCCCGAAGGCGCGGCGCGTGTCGAGGACCTGGACCGCCGGCGGAAGCACGACAGCCGGACGTGAACCCGCCGACACGGGCACGCCGACACTCGCCACCCACGCTCATCCCCGCATCGGCGTAGCCCACACCACGCCGCTGCGCCCCCACGACATGGATTCCACCCGACAAAGACCACCGTGCGCGTGGCGATGCGATTGGCGGGCGGATTCGGCGCCTGCTTCGAGCCCGGTCCGATGCGCGGCCGGCGTATGCGTTCACGCGTCCCGGTGCTCAGTGTGCCGCGCCGGCGGGATGTTCGTCGTGTACCGCCGGGGCGAGTGGGTGGTTCCGGTCGCGGTACCACGCGAGTTGTTCGACGAGGGCCGTGTCGGCGGTTGTGGTGATGGTGGCGGTGAGGCCGAAGTCGTGGACGGTGGGTCGTCCTTGCCCGTCCCACCAGTACCACGCCGCCTCGACCTCGTCCCATAGGTGTCGCGGCCCGCTCTGCAGAACATTGGGGGTGTGTCCGTGGGCGAATCCGGCGGCGGCGGTGGAGTGTCCGTGGCCGGTGTCCGCGGCGTGCAGCCACAGGGTTCCCCCGCCGTGTCCGTCCGGGACGGGTTGGGCGAGGCAGTCGGGAACGCGTAGCCCCAGGACGAAGCCCACGGGGTCGAACGGCCCGGCGACCACGTCGTCCCAGCCGAGCGCGGTCGTGGACACGGCGGCGGTCTCGGCCCAGTCGCCGGGCATCGACGCGGCCCCGTAGTGGTGGCGATCGGGGCGTTGCCGGCGGAGTTTCATGAACGCGGTGGCCATCGTGAACGGCCCGCTCGCACCGCGCCCGTCCTCGTCGACGACCAGGCGCAGGGCGCAGTCCCCGGTTGTGAAGTCGGTGCCCCAGGGCATGACGATCACCGTGCCCGGCCTCGCCTGCTCGATCCACGCCGCGGGGATGCGGCGCACGCCGGCGGTGACCTGGACCCGGTCGTAAGAGCCCGCGTCGGGGTCTCCGAGAACACCGTCGCCGGTGACGACCCGGACGGCGTCGCCGTACCCGGCCCGGGCCAGATTCGCCCGAGCCTGATCGGCGAGGTCGGGGTCGATCTCGACCGAGACGACGTCGCAGCCGCGCGCGGCCAGCAACGCGGCGCTGTACCCGGTCCCGGTCCCGATCTCCAACACCCGCATGCCCGGGTGGGCGTCGAGGTCGAAGAGCATCTCGGCGACGGTCGAGGGCGCCGACGCCGACGACGTCGCCAACCGCCCCGCCCCCTCGCCCGCGTGCCGGCCGTCGTCCCACTGCGTCACCAACGCACGATCCGAATACACCGCCGCCCGCCACGCCTCCGGATCACGGCGGCGGTCCACGACGTCGCCGTCCTCGGGCCAGACCCGGTCGGGGACGAACTCCCCCCGCGCGACCCACTCGAACACCGGCCGCCACCCGGCCGGCAACACGCCCTTGTCCGCCAGCAGCGCCGCCAGGGAATCGGATCCGCCCACCGTCACGGCTTGCGCCGTTGACCGGGCCCGGGAGGTGTACTGCCGTCCTTGGACGGGTCACCCGGAGTCGGATTGGGGTCCGGCTGCGGAGGCTGAATCGGAGCGGGCGGACCGCCGTGATCACCGGGCATCGTGAACCACCTTCCAAGCCGCTACTGAACGCACCCTAGAAACCCCGGAACGTAAGCGTCAAGACGCTGCGCCGAATCCGTCCCCACGGCGAGCCTGAGCGCACACCGCGCAATGTGGACCGAGGTCGACTTCGAAAAGGCGGCCGAGGCCGGGTGGCGCGTGTCGGCAGGGTGGGCCCGGTGACGGCCCGCATAATCGACCGACTCCGGCACGCGTCCCCTGGCTGAGGAAGCCACGCCGCCCGGCGGCGCCGTCACGTTGGTCATCTTCCCTCTGCACGGGGGCGGTTCGCGCTAACGTCGGTCCGGATCGCCCCACCCACCTGTTCGTGTGTGGTTCACCGTTCGCGGCCATATGCGGTTCGTCGCCGTCGTGGAATGATCGCTGGGCCGGTCCGGGGGAGAGGTGGGGACGATGGCAGATGGTGGCGAACAGTACGAGGCGTCGGCTTCGGCACTCGGATATCTGTTCCAGTTCGCCAAGGCTCTGCACATGTGCATCGAGCAGTGGATGAGCAATGGTCTCGAGTGGAACGTCGCGGTCGAGGCCGCGGATGACATCGAGATGCACACCGGGTCGGTCACCGAGCTCCTCCAGCTCAAGCAGCGGGCCGAAGGCGTGCGTCTGACCGACACGTCGAAGGACCTGTGGAAGACACTGAGAATCTGGTCCGAGGCCGCGGCCGCAGGGCGTATCGATCTCGCGCAGACGAACCTTTTCCTGTTGACGACCGCGGAACTCCCGAAGGGGAGCGCGGGTTTCCATCTCCAGCATCGAGACAGCGGGCACCGCGACGAGGACCGAGCCCTGATCCTGCTCCGCGTCGCCCGCCGCGCATCCAAAAACACGAGCAAGGACTTCGTGAACTCGTTCGAGGCCTTCGACGCGCTGGAGGAGGACGGGACCTCGCTGCAGCGCGCCCTGCTTTCGCGTATCGGGGTCATCGGAGGCACAGCCGATATCGCCGAGGTCCGCACAGCGATGCTCGGCCACGCGGCCGTCGCCGCGGGCCATGACGCCGCCAAGTCCTTCCTGACCAGGCTGGAAGGCTGGTTCTACGACCGAGTGATCGAGCAGATGCGCACCCCCGGCGGGAATCCGGTGACCGGGACCGAGTTCGATGAGGTCTTCAACAATCTGCGCCACCAGTTCGGGCCCAACAGCCTGCCCATCGACCGGGACATCGCCGACCTGGAACCCGACGTCTCCAACGCCGAAGACAAGATGTTCGTCCATCAACTCGGACTGATCGGCGCCGGCGCCGACCGCATCGCCTACGCGGTCCGCGACTACATCCGAGCCTTCGCACAGCGCTCCCGAGGGTCCGACGAGAACCTCCTGCGCGTGGGTGAGATCGGTGCATACGAGCGCAGGCTCGTAGAGGAATGGCAGTCGCGTTTCGCCGAGATGGCGGAAGAACTCGGCCCCGAGGCATCCGAGGAGGAGAAAAAGCGGGAGGCCCGGGCGATCTACCGCTGGGTCGACCGCCAGGCCCGATTCCAGATCCGGACCGGCTGCGAAGAGGTTTTCGTCACCAAGGGCTCCTACCACATGCTCTCCGACGTTCGCCGAGTCGGCTGGCACCCCGACTTCACCGCCCGTCTCGTGGAACTGCTCGAACCCGCCGGTGCCCGTTGATGGACCTGAGCCGAGAAGAACGCGCCCTCTACAACCCCGCGTTCACGGCGGTGTTGTGCACGCGCGCCGTCCAGGGCCACGACAAGGAGTACGCCGCGCCCTGCCCGCTGCCGGTGGCGGTGACCGCCGCGGTGATGGCCCTCCAGCCGTCCATTCGCGCCGCGTTGCCGCGGACAACGGGATCCGGTCTGATGGGTTGGCTCGCACGAACGAGTCGGTACGCGTCGCGATGACACGCAACGCCGCGCTCTTGGCGGCGGTTGTACGACCGGGCCTCCTGTTCGCCCTGCAGACCAACGTCCTGCACTGCACCGCCAACGGCCTGACCCTCGTTCAGAACGCCCTACCCAAAGCCGTCAAAGGAGCCACGCCCCAGATCGTGGCCATCCAAAAAGCCACCGTTCTGCTCGGGCGCTGGCTACCGAGCACCGGCAGCCTCGGCACCGTCCTGACCCTCCTCGGAGTCAAGCCGTGACGTTCCAGATCCAAGCGGTCACCATCTACGGCAAACAGCCCGGCCAGATGCGAACCGTGCCCTTCCGCACCGGCACCCTCAACATCGTCACGGGCGACTCCCGCCGAGGCAAAAGCGCCCTGCTGACGATCATCGACTACTGCCTCGCCAGCTCCGACTACCCGGTCAAGGCCGGCAAGATCCGCCGGTACGTGAGCACCTTCGCCATCACCCTCGTCAAACCCGGCCGGCAACTCCTCGTCGCACGCCGCGCCCCGCAAGGCAACAGCTCCACCAGCACGACACTGTGCGTCCTCACCCAAGCCCCCGGCACCCCGCCGCCGCCCTTGGACGAGCTTCGTTTCGTCACACCCCTGGACGCCGCCAAGGACCTCCTGAGCGACTTCTGCGGCATCGACCGCACCGTCCGGCTACCTGCGGTCGGCAAAGCCGTCCTCATCCCGCCGTCCGTTCGTCACGCTCTCTTCTTCTGCTTCCAGGCCCAGAATGAAATCGCCAACCCCGCCGTCCTCTTCCACTCACAAGGCGAAGACTGGAAGTCCAGCACCATCCGCGGAGTCCTGCCCTACTTCCTGGGCGCGGTCGACCGCGAACAGGCCCTGCTCCGGAACCGACTGACCTTCCTGCGCCGCGACCTGGCCGACAACACGGCCAAGCTCGCGGCAGCCCGCGACCTCGCCCCCGCCACCGGCCAGGCGCACGCCCTGCTGGCCGAGGCCATCGAGGTCGACCTGCTCCCCCCCACCGCCCCCACGAGAGCACTCGGCCGACGAAGTCCACGACCTCCTGCGCCAGGCACTGACCCGGACGAGCACGAGCCCCGGACCGGAGAGCGACGAAGATCCCCTCACCGCGCTCCGGGCCCGCCGCGCCCGGCTGCGCAGCCTTCACGGACAGACCCGGGCGGCGATCGACGATCTCAAGGCAACCCTGGCCGAGAACGACGACTTCGCTGACCAAGCCAACGAGCAACATGCCCGCCTCGCGTCGCTCGGCCTCCTCAAGCGGGACGACCGCATCTCCGCCCTCACCCAATGTCCGGTCTGCGACAGCCCGGTCCCCTCCGCCAACGAAACCATCGCCGCCCTCACCCGAGACCTCGCCCACCTCGACGGCGATCTGCAGGTCATCGGCAGCGACACTCCCGCCATCCGACGGCTGATCAGCCAACACGAGGCTCGACTGCAGGAAATCCGCTCCGAGCTCGCCAGGAACCAGGAAGCGACCAACGAACTCTCGGCAAGCCTCCGCCTGCTCCAGCAGGAACCCGAAGACGTGCGCCGATCCGCCATGGTTCAGGGACGCATCAGCCTCTACCTGGACACCATCGCCCAGCACACGGTCCGTCCCCGCGTCGAGGACCGCGGAGACGAACTCCGAGAGCAGATAGCCGAACTGGAGCTCCTCCTCAGCGCGGACACCCAGGACGACCGCCTGACCAGTTACCTGTCGTTGATCAACGTGGAAATCCGCAAGAAGGCCAAGGAACTCAACCTCGAAGACTCCGACTCGCCGATCCGCCTGGACGTCAACCGCCTGTCCGTCGTCGTCGACACCGCGGACGGCCCCGTCTACCTCAAGGACATGGGCAGCGCCGAGAACCACCTCGGCTACCACATCTCCACCCTGCTCAGTCTCCACGAGTGGTTCGCCAAGCATCAAGGACCGGTGCCCCGCATTCTGATCCTCGACCAACCCTCCCAGGTCTACTTCCCCGCAGAACACACCGGCGAGGAGAACCTGCAGACCAACGACCGCGCTCACCTGCTGGACGTCTTCGAAGCCATCCACCGCACCCTGCAGGAGCTTGACGGCAACATGCAGGTCATCGTCATGGAACACGCGGACATCGACGCTCCGGTATTCAGTCGCCACGTCGTCCAGCGCTGGCGCCACGCCAACGACCAGGCACTCGTGCCCTCCACATGGATCGACCCCGAATCCGACTGAACCACCACTCTCGTTTGAAGCACCCGGCCACGGCCACTCGCCCCAGCGGTTCTCCCCGACGGACGACCGCGCGAGAGTGCGGCTCTCCGTTGAATCTGAAGATCCTGTCAGCGGGGCGCAGACTCGGGAATCCTGGTGCAGAGTTGATCCCATGGGCCGGCTGTGGCCGAAGGGCGGGTGGCGGCATGACTGGTGGTTCCGTGCGGTTCGATGCGGGCCCTTGGCATCTTCCTCTGGTCCGCACACTGATCCAAACGAAACGGCCTACGTAGGTAGCTACTTGCCCCGGAAGAAGGGTTCTCTCGGGGCTTCCTCGGCCACGGTCACGCCCCATGCGACGCTGCGTCGCCGCGATTGCGCCGGTGGGTGCGCTACCTGCCCTCGAGTACGCGCTCCAGGAGGACGTGGAGGGTGTGCCGCTCGTCTGCGGAGAGCGGGGAGAAGAACTCGCGTTCCAGTGCGTCCATCTCGTGCTCGGCGCGGGCGAGGGCTTCGGCGCCCGCAGGGGTGAGGTGGAGGTTGTAGCGGCGGCGGTCGGCCGGGTTGCGCATCCTGGTGACGTAGCCGATCTGTTCCAGTTCGTCGACCACGCCCACGACGGTGGTGGGGTCCAGGCGCAGCGAACGCGCCAGATCCTGCTGCGAGGGCGGGGTGTCCTGGTCGATTCCGGCCAGCACGAAGTAGCTGCGTGCGGCGAGGTCGAGCCGCGCAAGGTCCGATTCGATGACGGGGAGCAGGACGCAGTCCAGCTTGTGGGTCAGGTAGGCGGTCCGGTCTGTGAGCGTCGTGTGGCGCGCCCCGGTCTCGCTGCTGGTCATTCCCGCACCATGTCCACACCGAAGCCCGGACACCACGCCGCGCAGGGCAAAGCCGCGTCGGCCGCGTCCCCGTCACCTGCGGATCGCTGGTGGACGCTCGGCATCGTGACGCTTTCGACGTTCATGCTGATGCTCGACCTCACGGTGGTGAACGTCGCGCTGCCCAGCCTGCGCACGTCCCTGCACGGCGGCTTCTCCGATCTGCAGTGGGTGATCGACGCCTATGCGCTGTCGTTGGCGGTGTTCCTGCTCACCAGCGGCACGTTGGCCGACCGGCTGGGCCGCAAGCGGGTGTTCCTTTTCGGGTTCGCCGTGTTCACGGCCGCCTCGCTGGCCTGCGGCCTGGCGGGAGACATCCTCGTCCTGAACATCGCACGCGGTGTCCAGGGCGCGGGCGCGGCAGTCCTCTTCGCCGTGGGCCCCGCGCTGATCGGTCAGGAGTTCCGCGGCAAGGAACGTGGCACTGCCTTCGGGGTGTTCGGTGGCGGCGCGGGACTGGCGATCGCCTTCGGGCCGATCATCGGGGGCGCACTGACCGACGGCCTCAGCTGGCGGTGGATCTTCCTGGTCAACGTGCCGATCGGCGTCCTGGCGATGGCTCTGGGGGCTCGGCGGATGCACGAGTCGCACGCTCGGGGAGCCAGGCGCGTCAAGGACATCGACTGGGCCGGCCTGGTCACCTTCTCCGTCGCGATGAGCCTGCTGGTGCTCGGGTTGGTCCGGGGCGCCCAGGACGGCTGGGGCAGTGCGCGGATCCTGACCATGTTCGTGGTGAGTGCGCTGGCGCTCGCAGTATTCATGGTGATCCAGCGCGCCCGCGGTGCGAACGCCATGCTCGACCTCTCACTCTTCCGCGTCGTCAGCTTCAACGGCATCGGCGTCGCGGCGGTGTTCGTCAGCGCGACCGCGATGTCGTCGATCTTCCTGCTCGTCTCCTACATCCAGAACACCTTCGAGTACTCCCCGTGGCAGACCGGGGTGCGGTTCCTGCCGATGACGCTCATGTTGTTCCTCACGGCGGCGGTCGGCGGCGCGCTCAGTACGAAGGTTCCCCAGCGGCTGGTCGTCGGCCTGGCGTTGACCCTGGTGGCGGTCGGCCTCGGGCTGATCAGGCCACTGGTGGACCCGGGGAGCGCCTGGACCGCCGCACTTCCGGGAATGATGGTGCTCGGATTCGGGCTGGGGCTGTTCAATCCCGCGCGTGCGTTCCTGTCGATCGGTGTGGTCGAACCCCGCAAGGCCGGGATGGCCTCCGGGATGAACGAGACGTTCCAGCAGGTCGGCATGGCGATCGGGATCGCGGCGTTCGGCGCTCTTTTCCGGTCCCGGGTCGCCGACCGGTTCGCGCATTCCGACGTGGGCCGGCAGATCGGAGCGTCCGCACACGCGAAGGGGGAGGCAGTCGCGGCCGGCGGTGCCCGGCAGGTCGCCGACGCGGCACCGGCCGGTTTCTCGGACCAGGTTGCACACGCGGGGCGGGTGGCCTTCGTGGACAGTCTCGGCGACGTCCTGAGCATTGCCGCCGTGATCGCCGCTGTGGGGGCGGTACTTGCCTTCGCGCTGATCCGGGGCAAGGACCTGCACCCCAGCGCGGTGGGCGCGGCCCCCGGAGTCCTGCCCGACCCGGACGAGAACGCGGCGGGCGTCGGCATCGGTGCCGACACGGCCGAGGGCGACCGGGGCACCGGCGTGCTGCCCGTCGGGGGCACGATCGGCGCGGGCGCCTGAAGGGATAGCGAACCGTTCCTCGTCCCTGCGACCGCCCGTACCCCCGAACGCGCACGGGTGTGGCGACGACGGCGACACAGAGCAGGGCGGGGTTCCGGTGACACGAGGACGGGTTCCGGCCGCACACGCGGTCGGAACCCGTCTCGGTTCGCCGGACCTGGGCGCAGCCGCACAGAACGTCGTCCGATGCCGCCGGAGACGATTCCTCGAGGCGGCGGGGGAGGCGACAGCGACTGCTTTCTCTCTTGAGGTCATCAAGAGTGGATGATGGAAAGAGTCTGCGGTGTCCGGCCCCACGACCGTTCGTCTTGGAGGGGGGATCCTTTGGAAACTCCCGAGGACGGATTCTTCCGTGTGTTGGCCGACGCCCACGCCGAAGCTCGGCAGGCGTTCGCGCGGCACGTGGGAATGAGCGAATCCCGTCTGCGACTGCTCATGTGGCTCCGGAACAATGGTGAAACCAGCCACAGCGACCTGCGGCAGTCCCTCTCGCTCGATGGGGCGACCGTCACGCGACTGGTCGAGCAGTTCGAGGCCCGGGGTGCGGTCGGCTGTCGCGTGGACCCCCGGAACAACCACTACACCTTGGCCCGGCCGACCCCGGCGGGCGAATCGACGGCCGCCGAACTCGCCCGCGCGCATCGGGTCTACATGGAGCGGTTGCTCCACGGCGTCACTCCGCAGGAGAGGCAGACCGCTTTGGGCGTGCCGGCGCGGATGAGCGCCAACGCGACACGCGTCGCGGCCGACCCGGCGGGCTGAACTCCCGCTTCCACAGGACCCCTTCGCACATGGGAGAACGCAGATGAACGACGACACCAGGTCAGTCGCACAGCGTATGTACAAGGCGTTCAACACTCGGGACTTCGAGGCTGCGCACAGCATTTTTTCGGTCGACTTCGTGAGCCACCCGCTCGGAACCACCGGCGTCGAGGCGGTCGTGAAGTCCTGGACGGCGATGCACACGGCGTTCCCCGACGCCCGTGTGACCGTCGAGGACATGATCGTCCAAGGCGAGAAAATAGCCGTCCGCACCACCCTGCACGGAATCCCCGCAGACGTGGGGCAACAAGGCGCTCCGCCGGAGATGATGGAGATATTCCGAGTCCGGGCCGGACGAATCGACGAACTCTGGGGCCTCGCCTCCTGGACCCGCCCCTGCCGCTGAGACCCCGACCGATCGCAACCGTCGGTGGCAACGAGTGCCGCACGGTGCCACGTGCCCGGCGAACCTCATGCGGCCTGTTCTCGCTTATTATGCTACGGTTTTCGTAATTTACGGCAGTCGAATTTCTGCTGTCGATGGCACGGAGGCACGCGTCATGCACGTAGTAGTCGGAGCAACGGGCACCATCGGTCGCGAAACGATCCGACTCCTGTCGGAGGCGGGTGAAGAAGTGGTCGCCGTCACCCGGAACCCCGCGGCGACGTTTCCCGACGACGTCTCGGTCCTCGTGGGGGATGTGTCCCGACCGGGGACCCTGGCGTTGCCCGAGAAGGTCACCTCGGTCCTGCTCAGCCCTCGGGCGGTGGGTTCCGCCGCCGCCGCACTGTTGCAATCGGTCGCGAACCGGGGCGCACAGCGGGTGGTACTGATCTCCGCGGCGACCGTCGAGTATCCCGTCGGCGAGCGACGCTTCATCGAACAGTTCGAGGTGGCCGAGGCCGTCGTCCGGGCGTCGTCCATGCCGTCCACCATCCTTCGGTGCGCCGATTTCGCCGCCAACGCCCTCGCCTGGGTACCCCAGGTGCACGCGGGCGACACCGTCCGAGGCGCCTATGCCGCCGCCGCGACCTCACCGATCCACGAGCGCGATGTCGCCGAGGTGGCGGTACGAGGTCTCGTCGGCGGTGAACACGAGGGCAGCAGCATCCACCTGCTCACCGGGCCCGAGTCGCTCGACCAGCGGGACAAGGTGCGCCTGATCGGCGAGGCCCTCGCACGGGAGCTGTCATTCGCGGAGGTCCCGCCCGACGTAGTGCGCTCGGGCATGCTCGCACAGGGCCTTTCCGCCGAGGTCCCCGACAGGCTCCTCGGATCCCTGGCCGACTACTCGGCGCTGCCCGGACCGACGACCGATGTCGTCGAACGTGTATTGGGGCGTCCGGCCACGCCGTTCGCCGTCTGGGCCGCCGACAACGCTGCGGCGTTCACCCCGGCGGAGACGTCATGAACCGGCCGACGACCGCTTCCCGATTCCGCAACGAAGGCACGGCCGTGTGGGTTCGCGCCGTCGGCCTGCTGTTCGCCGGGCTGTTCGCCGGCTTCCTCGTCGCAGTCCTCGTCCTCGAAATGTCCCTGCGGGACAGCGGGGGAGAGGTCTACACCCAGGTTCGCCAGGTGGAGTTGGACTCCCTGGACAAGCTCGCCGTCGTCACCCTGGTCCCCGCGCTGGTCACCGCCGCGCTGCTCGTCGTGCTCGGTGCCCGGACACGGGGCCGGGACTTCTGGCTGACGAGCATCGCACTCGCCCTGCTGGTGGGGGTCTTCGTACTCACCCTCACCGTGAACATGCCCATCAACGCGGACCAGCTCGACTGGCATCCGCAGAGCCCGCCCGACGACTGGGCCGATGTGCGCGACCGCTGGCAGATCGCGCACGCGATCCGGACGGTGGCCGGCGTGCTGGCGTTCGGCACGCTCGTCGTGGCCCGTTCGACGCAGCGTGCCGGCAAGGTTCCGGACCCGCTTGTCCACGGTGCGGGCACCGGCTGACCCCGATCGAGCCCGGTCGGGACCGCCGGTGGCGCAGCCGGCGGGCAGCAATCGAGACCCGACTCGACAACGGGATCGACAACCGATGGACCTGACACAGCTCCTCGCCGGTCGAACGCCGATGGTCCCGGCCGCCCGCTTCGTCGGCCGCGCGATGGGTGGGCACCGGAAGGCCGACGTTCCCGGCGGGGACTGTTCGGGTGTCGTACGCTACGGGTGTCGTAGAACCGACTACTCTGCCAGGCAGGTGTGATGAAAGCCGCAGCACCCGACGGCCCGAAGAAACCGGCCACGCGCGGGCAGTCCACCGCCGCGATCAAACTGGGTCTGCGCGACGTCAGCCTTCGTTTGTCCCTCCTCAATCGGCAGGCGGGTACGCGTCTCGGGCTCAGGGACGTGGACCTGGACTGCCTCGACCTGATCAATGCCCACGGCCCACTGGGACCGAGCGCGTTGGCGCGACTGGCCGGTGTGCATCCGGCAACCCTGACCGGCATCCTGGACCGCCTCGAGAACGCCGGCTGGGTGGCCCGCGAGCGGGATCCGGCCGATCGACGCGGCACACTCGTACGCCCACTACGCGACCGGACCGCGGAGCTGTTGGAGTTGTTCGCGGGAATGACCGCATCCGTGGAGGAAATCTGCGCCGGTTACCAGCCTGCGGACCTTGAGGTACTCGCGGACTTCCTGCGCCGAACCGCCGAGGCGGGACGCCGCGCCTCGACCGAACTCGCCGGGGACTGAAGCCACTTCGGTCGATGTTGCCGATTAGGAGAACGACGGAGACCGGGCTATCCGTTGCCCCCGAAGAACCGGACTCGCGAGCGCCCGAGCACCACACGCCGGCAGAGCGGATTACCAAGCCGCCCCGGAAATCCACGGCTACCGGCTTTCGCCCCCGACCGCCCCGTCCTCCGGGTCGATCCCGCCACGCTGCTCGCCCGCCAGGCCGTCCATGACCACGCCGAAAAGTTGCTCGCGACGGGCCTCGAACTCGTCTACGCCGCACTCGACTTCATCGTTACTGCGGCGGGCTGGTCGTACTTTGAGACGAACCCGTACGGCGAGTTCGGGTTCGTCCAGGCCCTCGCCGACCAGCCCATTGCGCAGGCGGTTGCCGACCTGCTGATCCACGGCCGCGCCGGGCGAAACGACATTGACACCCCGCCGCCGCGCGCCAGGATGGAGCCATGGACCCGCTGCTCGCCGCCGCGATCGAAACCCTCGACCTCGCGGACACCCCCAGCCGCTGACCGAGCACCACGCCGTTGCCTGGCGCGTCGGCGACTGGAAGATCAAAGCCACCACCGAACCCGTCCCGGCCGCGAGACTCCTGCACGAGGTGCGCGTCGTCGACCTCCTGCATGCCCAGGGCCTGTACCCGGTTTCCGGCGTCTGCGGGCGTGTTGGCGAGGGGGTGTGGACCGCGCTGCCCTGGCGCCCCAGGACCACCCTGTGGACCTGGTGTCTGCCGACACGCGAGGGTCGCGCCGCCCCCGACACCGGCCCGCGTCTGGTGGTGGCCGACGACGGCCGGAGCGCGTCGGGCCGGTTCACGACCCCGGTGGAGTTCATGAAGATTCGCTCCCAACGCCCCGAACGCCTGACCAGTCCGCGTGCTTGCCCGACGGGTTCCCGGGCGATGCCACGACGACTGTGACGACGCTGACCTCCCGTGACGCGGGCTTCGAGGACCCGATCCGCCAAGGGACGGACGGTCGAAGGCCGGCCCCGCCACACGCGGGGGCCGGCCTTTGTCGTGCTCAGTGCGCGGCGCGCACCGCCGAGACCAGTCCGCCGGTGCCCTCGTCCTGCGGCGACGGGGTGAGCACCGGACGCCCGTAGGCCTGGGCGCGCTCACGCAGGGTGAAGGTCTCCGCCTCCCAGCCGAGGCCGTCCAGCCAGCCGACCGGGTCCTCCGGCGTCTCCCAGACCCACATCGACGCCGGCGATCCCGGAGCGGCGTCCTCGCGGAAGCGTTCGATCACACCGCGCGCGCCCAGTGTCAGGCCCATCCTGCTGCCTGCGGCGGACAGCGCGCCGATCCGTTCGAGCAGCGACTGGACCGCGTCCTCGGGCAGATAGATCAGCAGTCCCTCGGCGATCCACACCGTCGGCCGCGCCGGATCGTGCCCTGCCGCGGCCAGGGCGCCGGGCCAGTCCTCGCGCAGGTCGACCGGGACGGTGATCCGCTCGCAGCGCGGAACGGCCCGCTCCTGACGCAGCACCGAGGCCTTGAAGCCCAGCGGTTCGGCCGTGTCGACCTCGAACAGCCGGGTCTCCGCAGGCCAGTCCATCCGGAAGGCCCTGCTGTCCAGCCCGGCTCCGAGCAGCACGACCTGCCGGACGCCGGACGCGACCGCCCGGTCCAGCAGGTCGTCCAGGAACTTCGTCCGGATGACGATCGAGAAGGCCACACCGAGCCGGCGGCGCCGCGCCGCCTCGTCCGCGAGCGGGGGCGACGGCGTCCCGGGGCCTCTCCCGCCGGCCGTGGCGAAGGCCAGCGCCAGCGGGTCCTGGAACAGTGGCTGCTCGCGTGCCGTCTCCATTGCCCTCACCCGGGCCACGCCCACGGCTGTGGCCCACACCCCGGACGGCTCGACCCGTCCTGCCGCATTAGTCATCCGTTCAGCCTAGCCAGGCCGCCGGGCGTTATACCGGCGCGGTGGGAAACAGCGTTCCGGGGGCCGGATCCAACCTGGTGGCGACGACGTCCTTGGGCGGGGTGAGGTCCAAGTGCCAGTCGCCGAAGCGGCGTATGGTGCGCGTGATCAGCGGGCTGACGGTGGCCGGGTCGTCGGGGTCCACGGGATGGCCCTCGGCGGCGAAGGCGTTGGCGGCATCGATAATGTCCAGCGCGATGGAGTAGATCGCACAGTTGGCGATCAGCTCGTTGAATTTGACGACTCTCCTGGTAGTCCGGGTCGTTGTGGCCGATCAGCCGTCCGCCGATCATCAGATGCGTAGCGAAGCCGTGGAACGCCTC
>NZ_KB889566.1 GCF_000372745.1 Embleya scabrispora DSM 41855
CCCCCGCGGCGCGACCCTCGACCTCGCCGTCGCCCGGCGCAGGGCCACCGATCCCACCCACCGGATCGGCTCCCTCGTCGTGGATTTCGGCGGCCCCGGCTCACCCGGTGCCAGTGACGTGGTCGGCAAAAAGAAGGACGCCTTCTCGGCGGAGGTACGGGCCCGCTTCGACATCGTCGGCTTCGATCCGCGCGGCTGGGGCGCGAGCAACCCGCTGCAGTGCGATCCGCTCGGTCCACGACCGGACGCGGATCCGATCACGCCGACCGCGTTCGCCGAGTTCGTCACCTGGAATCGTGCGTCCGTCGCGGGGTGCCGGCCGCGGACCGGTTCCCTGTACGACCATCTCGACACGCTGAGCGTGGTCCGCGACATCGACGCCCTCCGAGCGGCCCTCGGTGACCGTCGGCTCAACTTCTGGGGACTGTCCTACGGTTCGTTGATGGCGCAGCAGTACGCCGAGGTGTTCCCGCGTCGTTTCCGGGCCCTGGTAGCCGACGGCAACCTCGACCACAGCTCGTCCGGCGCACGGTGGCTGGAGACCTCGGCCGCCGCCGTCGAGGACTCCTTCCGGGAGTTCACCACATGGTGCGACACCAATACGGACTGCGTACTGCACGGCCGGGATGTCGGGGCGGTCGTGGACCGGCTCTACGCCCGGGCCGAGGCGGGCACGCTGTACGACCCGGCCGCACCGGACGTCGGCATCACTCCGATGACCTTCCTGGGACAGGTCCAGGGCACTTTCAAGAATCCTGGTTGGCGGCAACTCGCGGCCGGCCTTCGCACGTTGGACGCCACCACTCCCCATCCCACCCAACCGGGAATTCGGCCGCCGGTCGACATCGACCCCCGGGCCCGGCAGGCGGTCGTGTGTTCCGACTGGGCGTTGAACTTCGCGGACGCGAACGAACTCGCCGCTGTGGACCGCCGATCGGCCGCCCTGGCACCGCACATGCGCCGCTCCTTCAGCGCCTGGTACCTGATGACCCCATGCCTGGGACAGCCGGTCCGCCTGACCAACCCACCTCACCCGTACCGCATTTCGAGCACGAAGCCGATCCTGCTGGTCAACGGCGCACACGACGCCGCCACGCCGTATCCGTGGGCGGTCGAAGCGGGCCGCCGGATCCCGGGAGCCACGCTGCTGACGTACGACGGCTGGGGGCACGGCGGCTACGACCACAGCCCGTGCGCGGCTGCCCTGACCGACCGTTACCTGATCGACCTGGCACCCCCGCCGCCGAACACCCACTGCCCGGCCGTACCGCCCGCCGGATAGCGATCGCAGGCCGCTCCACGCCCATCGCCGCCTCCCGCGAACTCGCTTTCCTCCTGCATTATTTGGAGACGACCGCCAACGCCAGGAACGATGGCAGAGACGCCACCGCGCCGGAACGATGGCGACGGTGGCCCGCCGAGGCCGAGGACGAACGTCGTGCGACTCGACGCTCTCCTCCTGAAGGCACCGGACCCGGCGAGATCGACGACGCCTCGCCCGCCGATCACGCCCGGGATCGGACGGCCGGGGCCGCGTACGGCGACCACATCGACGCACGAGGCGGCGTTTTCCACGGTCTCGTCGTGGGGAAGATCGAATATCATCACGGCCCCGCGCCCACGGCCTTGACTACCCTGCCCCCGGTCCCCGCCGGATTCGTCGGACGCGACGCCGACCTGCGAGGTCTGCTCACCCTTCTGGAGGCCGCGCCCACCGACGCCGCTCGAGAGAGCGAGAGTTCCGAGACGGGATGGGATGTCCCGACGCGGTCCGTGGTCGTCACCGCGGCTCTCGCCGGTATGGGCGGTGTCGGCAAGACCGCCCTCGCTCTCGCCCTTGCACATGCCGCACTCGATCGTGGTCGGTTTCATGGGGCGCTGTTCATCAATCTGCGGGGCTACGACGTCGATCCCGTCACCGCGGACCAGGCCCTCGACGCGCTCCTGCGTTCGCTGGGCGTCGAACCGGCACACATCCCGCCCGACCGAGCGGGCAAGTCGGCGCTGTACCGCTCGGTCCTGGACACGTTGGACCGCGAAGGGCGGGCCATGCTGATCCTCGCGGACAACGCCTCCGCCGCCGACCAGGTCCACCCCCTGCTTCCCGGACGCGGGCGCCACCGGCTCCTGACCACCTCACGCCACTCCCTCACCACCCTGGGCGCTCGCCTCCACCACCTCGGGATCCTGAAGCCCGGGCGAGTTCGGAGAACGGCACGGGCTTCCTCGGCGTCGTCGGGATGGTCGTGAGCGTAGCGCGCACCATGGGGCCGGGCGCAGTGCGGCGACCGAAGTCCACCGGTTGGGGTGACGGTCCCGAATGCAGGCGCCGGTGAGGGAGGCGGCGGGCTTGGAACTCCCCGGCCACAGGCCGATGAACACGGCGGTGGCCAAAGTGACGGCGCCGGCGATGAGGAAGGCACTGTTGAGGCCGGCCTCGAACGAGACGCCACCGGATGCCGGGTGTGGACGATGGCTCCGACCGCGACGCCGAGTACCGCGCCGATCCGCCGGGTGGTGCTGCCGATGCCTGGAGCGAGGCCGCCTTCCCGCGGGTCGAAGTCGCACCGTCGACGGGTGCGGCGGCGGTATTCGCGCGTCGCCACGGGGCATCGGGGGGTCGGCGAGGGTGTCGATCATCGACTCGCACCAGGTGACGGCGGTGCCCACCACGAACCGCGCGTGGCGAGACCCGACCTGTGGGAACGGTCAGGCGGCCGTGGCCGGTGCCGTCACGGCTGCTGCGCAACTCCGCCACGCCGATCACGGCCGAGAACGAGACGACAAAGACAAAGGAGACACGACGAAGGCGACACCGACCGATACGGCTTCCTGTCACCGCACATCCGGGAAACCATCACCACGATCAGCCACGAAAAACCTCTCCGACCAGCGGAGAACACCCCAATACCCGATGACACACGCAACCGAACAACCCACCGACACCCCCACCGAACCTCACAGGGCCAGTTCGAAGGGTAAACAGAGCCGGACGTTCCGAACGCTTCGTCCCGCAGTCCCGTCGAGACGACACGGACGGCGCAGCGGCGGGTTGGTGGGGCGGCCGGTGGCAGCATGGGTGAAGCATCCACCATCACATGGTGCTTTCGCCCGGGAGCAACGCTCTCGAACGGTGCCGCGCCGCGGGTCGGAACCCTGCACCCCGCAACTCGCCACGGCTGGTGTGGCTCGGCCGCGGGGGTCAGAGGCTGAGGTCGAGGACGCGTACTGCTTGTCCGGCCCATCGATCGGGGATGGTGGTGGCCACGAACGCGCCGTCCGGGCGTTCGGGGGTGGCCTGGGCCGCGTGTCGGGCGTGTGCCGCGCCCCAGGTGTCGTCGGGGGCGATCGCGAGTGCGGCGGACAGGTCCAGTTCGAGGACGCCGACGCCGGGCAGCGCGGCGATGTGCTCGGCGGTGCCGGGGCGGATCCGGTCGGCCTCGACCAGGGCACAGGCCGGGGCGTACAGGAACCAGCCCGGTTGAGCGTGCGCACGGTGGATGAGCCTGGAGGCCATGGCGTTCCCACGCCCTGCGGCGACCATGGCGCTCTCGTCCAGCACGACGTGCAACGCGTCGCTCACCGCGGGCCCGCCGCCGCGATACGCCGATCCAACTCCGTGTCCAGGCTCGCCTGTTCGGCCTCGCTGGGGTCGTAGCCGCTCCACTCCCGCAACACCCGGCGGGCCTGTTCGGCGCGCTCCTCGCGCTCCTGCGGCGTGAGGAGGGTTTCGGCGAGGTGCGCGAGATACGCACGCAGCGACATGCCCTCCGCAGCCGCCACCTCGGCGAGCCGATCACGGGTTTCAGCAGGAATACGGACATTCGCATCCGACATCGTGGAACTCCTCTCACTCATGAACACCAGTGTACGGGTACGTACCCGTACACCGACGCCGGTACTCGCGCTTCTCATCCCGTCGACACGCGGCGGCTCCGCTCGGGCACGGAGGGAGTCGGTTCGGGGACGGTGGGCGAGAGCAACGTCGTTGGGTGGGAGTCGGCGATGGTCGGGAAGTCCGCCGGTACGCAGCCCGGGGCCGTACACAGCGCGGGTCGACGTGGTGAGCTTGACCCAGGAGAATCGTGCCGCGAAGAGCGCGGGCGCCGACGCCGCCGACAGGATCGATCGACGACGCAGACCGACTCTTCGCCATGACCGTCAGCACATACCGCGCCCCGGACCCCGAACACAGGAATCGGCAACTCCATGACAGAACAACCCGCTCGTGTCAGGCACCCGACGTCCGTCGACGGTCACCCCCGTGACAGTCGAAACGATCACAGTCGTCCACACCCCGACCAGCACGGAAACACCCACACGACACATCAACCCGACTGACGGCCAACCACCGCCACCCAGACAAACACTCACACCGCTCATGCACCGGGCCCGCACGAACACCCCACCCCCCACACCCCGAACTCCAACCCACACACCTCACCAAAACCCACCAACAACAACCACTCACACAGCGACGTGTGGCCGCCGGGCGCCGAGTTCACCTGCGCGAGCGGCGTGCGGGTGCCCCGTACAGCGCAGTCACCGAGGTGACGATCGCGTCGATCAGTTCGTCGCGGAGTTCGTCGGAGCCGATCAGGCGGTGGTAGAGGAACGGCCCGGAGACGAAGTCCCCGACGATCGCGACATCGGTGTCGGCGCGCAGTTCGCCTCGCTCGATGGCGCGCTCGATCGCGCGCTCCAGGGATTGGCGGCGCGGCTCGACGTAGTTGCGGTTGAACAGCTCGCGGGCCGCCGGGTCGCTGGCCATCGCGAAGTAGACGTCGGCGAACAGGTCCCGCTCGGAGCGGTTGTACATCCCGCGCATCGACTCGAGTCCGGCGCGGAGGTCCCCCGCGATGGACCCGCTGTCGGGGAAGACGTCCGGCGACTCCGACGTCCAGGTCATCGCGGCGACGACGAGCGCCGCCTTCGAGGGCCAGCGGCGATAGACGCTCTGCCGGCCGACGCCGGCCCGGCGGGCCACCTCGTCCATCGAGAAGCCGGCATAGCCGTGCTCGAACATCAGCTCCCGGCCGGCCTCGAGGATCGCCTCGTCCGCACCGAACCGCCGGGGCCGGCCGCGCTCGGGCGGCTCCTCCCATGAGGTCTGCCCCATCGGGTCCTACTTCCGTCGCGGCTTCCGGTCCTCGCAGACATTACCGCCCCAGGAACGCGGTCATCGCGGCCCGCGCTCGGTCCGACCCGAGGAGCCGGGCGCTGAGCGCGATCATCGCGTCGGCGTGCTCCTCCGGATGCCGCAGCGTGGTCCGGGTGAGCACCGCCTTGGTCTCCGCGAGCCGCTGCGGGTGCGCCCGGAGCAGCTCCACACACGCCGGCGGCGGCCTCGTCCGGTTTGCCGAACTGGCCCCGCCCGGGTGGCCGGTTCGATCCGCGCCGCCTCCTCGGCGCCGAAGGTGCGCGTGGTGAGGGAGGTGGCCTCGGTGGGGCGATCGTGACGTCGTCGGCGCAGCGCACCGGGTCGTTCGCCGCGACGATCCCGAGGCCTCTGGCGTGCATCGGGCCGGCCGGCCGGGTCACCGCCGGGTTCGGGAGGAGCAGGAGCTGTTGCCGCAGGTCGACCAGGTGCCCGGTGCCCTCGGTCATCCCGCCGTCGGCCGCCTCGGTCAGGTCGGCTGCGGAGCAGCAGACACCGGCGGCCGAAGCGAGCACCACGACGGCGACGCGGTCGTCGGCAGAGGCCTCGTCGAGCCGCTGTTCCGGCTCGTCGACGAGCCGCCGAGAGAGTGCGTTCCGGTTGTGGGGACGTCCGGGGTGAGGGTGACGACCCGGTCGCGTGCCTCGTGGCGGCCCGGCGGGCTCGTCGCGTGCGTCTCAGTCGAGGAACAGGTCCGTCTCGGGCTCGTCGCCGGAGACCGCGTACGTCGTGAAGTCGGTGACCCCGGCCTCACGGAGCACGCCCTCGTCCAGCAGCGTCTGGCCGGTTCGCCGGATGCTCGGGCCGGTGATCACGTCGTACGCCGCGTCGGCCATGATCCGCGGCTGCCGGGAGCGCCGGACCGCCTCCTGTCCGCCGATCACGTTCGCGACTGCGTCGGTCGCGATCAGCGTCTGTGGCCACAGGCAGTTGGCGGCTATGCCGTCGGTGGCGTTCTCGGCGGCCAGGGTCAGCGTGGTCAGGGTCATCGCGTACTTCGCGACCGTGTACGCCGGATGTGCGCCCAGCCAGCGCCGGCTCAGGTTCAGCGGTGGGCTGAGTGAGAGGATGTGCGGGTTGGCCGCCCGCTTGAGGTGCGGCAGGCAGGCTCGGCTCAGCATGAAGGTGCCGCGCACGTTGACGTCCTGCATCAGGTCGTAGGCCTTCGGCCGGATCTCGGTGGTCGGGCTCAGGTCGAGCACGCTGGCGTTGTTGATGCAGATGTCGATGCCGCCGAAGGCCTCTACCGCGGCCTCGACGGCCGCCTCGATGGTCGCGTCGGACCGGATGTCGCCGACGACCGGGAGCGCGGTTCCGCCCGCGGCCCGGATCGCCTCTGCGGCTGTGTGGATGGTGCCCCGCAGGCGGGGATGCGGGGTGTCGGTCTTCGCGATCAGGACCACGTTCGCTCCGTCGGCGGCCGCGCGCAGTGCGATCGCCAGTCCGATGCCGCGGCTGCCGCCGGACATGACCACCGTCTTGCCGGCGAGGGCGGGCCGGCCGGGCTGTGTCATGCGGTCACCTCTCCCCGGGTGTATGTCGCCAGCAGTTCGGCGGTCCGTTTCCGATGGCGCTCGACGTTGGCGAGTTTCACGCGTTCGTAGCCGCGGATCATGTCGGGTGCCTCGGTCAGCGCCAGCGCCGATTCCAGATTGCTCCCGTCGAGACCGGCGAGCACCAGCTCCACCAAGGTGACGTACTCCTCGACCAGGCGGCGCTCGACCCGTCGGACCTCGGCGTAGCCGAACGGGTCCAGGCGGGTGCCGCGCAGGAACCGGAGCGATGCCAGGACGGCGAAGGCGGGCCGGAACCAGCGGCCGAGTCGGATCTTGCGTTTCATGCCGAGCGCACGCAGCGTCGGCGGGTGCAGCCGGTACTGGTAGCGGGCGCCGGGTCCGAACTCGGCCTCCACGGCCGCGTTCAGCTCGGGCAACAGTGCCAGGCGGGCAACCTCGTACTCGTCCTTGTAGGCCATCAGCTTGTGCAGGTTTCGGGCCACCGACGCGGTAAGCGCGGTCGATCCGGGGTGGACCACCTGTTCCAGCTCCCGGACCCGGCGGACCAGGTCGGCGTAGTGTTCGGCGTACCGCTCGCCCTGGTAGGCGATCAGCTCGGCGACACGATCCACGACCAGCGCGGCGACCTCCGAGTCGTCGTCCGGGCCGACCCGGCCGGCGATCCGCCGGACCGCGGCCGACGGCACGACGGGCGCGGGGTCCACCGAGGAGGGCAGCGTCCTCTGGAACGCGGTCGGGTCGGCGATGTACTGGCGCCCCCATCGGAACGCCTGGGTGTTCTCCTCCACCCGGGCCCCGTTGAGTTCGACGGCCTGCTCGATCGCCGACGCCGGGATCGGGAGTTCGCCCAGCTGGTAGGCGATCCCGGTCAGGAACAGGTTCGCGAACTGGTCGTCGCCGAAGAGGGCTCGGCTGACCGCGCGTGCGTCGGTGAAGATTGCGTCGGCCGCCCGGGTGGAGCGCCGGATGTCGGCGATCAGCGGCTCGGGGTCGGGGTAGGAGGCGGTTACGTCGGTGGCCATTCGCCCGGTCGGGATCCGGGTCGTGGAGACCACGGCGCGGGTGCGGGTGACGTGCGCCGCGGTCAGGTTCCGCGGGTCGGCGGCCACCAGCAGGTCCGCACCCAGGTAGAGATCGACCTCCTCGGCGGCCGCCTTGGACGCGACCGATCCGGCCGGCTGCCCGATCTTGACGTCGGAGACGACGGCGCCGCCCTTCTGCGCCAGGCCGGTCTGGTCGAGGGTGGCGACGGTGCGGCCGGCCAGGCTCGCGGCGGTGGCGAGGATCTGAGAGAGGGTCACCACTCCGGATCCACCGATGCCGAGGATCCGGGTGGTGTGGTGCCCGGTCAGCGGGCGCCGGTCGGGGTCCGGCAGGTCGGTGGCCGCCGGCGGCGCCGGCCGGCGGCGCGCCTTCGGCGCGCGCGGGGTCACCGTGAGGAACGCCGGGCAGTCGCCGTCGAGGCAGGAGTAGTCCTTGTTGCACGAGGACTGGTCGATCCGGGTCTTCCGCCCGTACGCCGTCTCGACCGGGTGCACCGAGAGGCAGTTCGACACCCGCCCGCAGTCGCCGCAGCCCTCACAGATCCGCTCGTTGATGAGTACCCGTTCCCGCGGGTCGGCGGCCAGTCCCCGCTTGCGCCTGCGGCGCAGTTCGGTGGCGCACTCCTGGTCGTGAATGAGGACGGTGACCCCGGGCGTCGCCGCGAGCGTCTCCTGCGCCTCCACGAGCCGGTCGCGACTCCATACCCCGACGCCCGGCGCGAGCTTGGTACGGCGGTAGGCCTTCGGGTTCTCCGTCGTCACGATGATCCGGGCGACGCCCTCGGCGGTCAGGCTGTGGGTGATCGCGGGCACGCTCATCGCGCCTTGGGCCTGCTGCCCGCCGGTCATCGCGACCGCGGCGTTGTAGAGCAGCTTGTAGGTGATGTTCGCGCCGCCGGCCACCGCCGCCCTGATCGCGAGGCTGCCGGAGTGGTGGAAGGTGCCGTCGCCGAGGTTCTGGAAGAGATGGGCGCGATCGAGGAACGGAGCCATGCCGAGCCACTGGGCGCCTTCGCCACCCATCTGGGTCAGGCCGGTGACCTCACCGACCTGCTCGGGCGCCATCCCGAGCACCAGACCGTGGCAGCCGATCCCGCCGCCGACCAGCGCGCCTTCGGGCGTCTTCACCGAGCTGTTGTGCGGGCAGCCGGAGCAGAAGTACGGCGTCCGCTGCGCGAGCGGCAGCAACTTCAGTTGCGGGCGCGGCCGGCGCTCGGCGGCCCAGCGCTCGACGCTCGGGAAGTCGCCGTGCTCCAGGAGCCGGGCGGCGAGCACCTCGGCGATCCGGTCGGGGTCGAGTTCGCCGGCGCTGCCGAACGCCGCCCTGCCGTCGGGCCCGGTCTTCCCGGTGATCACGGGAGCCTCGGTCCGGCCGTAGAGGAGGTCCTTGATCGCGCTCTCCAGGAAGGCCCGTTTCTCCTCCACCACGATGATCTCGCGGAGCCCGGTCGCGAAGGCGGCGACGATCCGCGGTTCCAGGGGGTGGATCATCCGCAGCTCCAGCAGCCGGACCCCGCGCCGGGCCAGCTCCTCCTCGTCGAGGCCGAGGGCGCCGAGCGCCTGGCGCAGATCCAGGAAGGTCTTGCCGCCGGCGACGATCCCGATGCGGTCGCCGGGATGGCGGATGAGCCGGTTGAGGTCGTTCGTGGCCGCGTACTGCCGGGCGATCTCCAGGCGCACACCGTTGCGGCTCTCCTCCAGCGGAGTGAGCGCGGGCTGGAGGAGCCTGGCGGTCACCTCGTGCCGATAGGGCTTGCCGTCGAGCTCGACCTCCGGCCGGACCGGGTCGAAGTCGTCGAGCAAAATCGGCACTTGGCCGCTGCCGTCGGCGACGTTGGTGACGATCTTGAGAGCGACCCAGAGGCCGCTCGCCCGGGAGAGCTCGACCGCGTGCATGCCGAGCAGCAGTGCGTTGGCCGGGTCGGCCGGGTAGAGGATCGGCAGGCCGAGGTCGGCGAGGAGCTGTTCGGACGCGCCGGGGACCGTCGACGACTTCGCGGACGGGTCGTCGCCGACGAGGGCGACCGCGCCCCCGAGCGGATGGGTGCCACCGAGGTTGCCGTGCCGGAGCGCATCCGCCGCCCGGTCGAGTCCCGGTGACTTGCCGTACCAGATGCCGACGACGCCCTCGACGCGCTTCTCCGGGCGGGACGACGCCAGCTGGGTGCCCTGGACGGCGGTCGCCGCGAGCTCCTCGTTGACCCCGGGCCGGAAGACGATGCCCAGCTCCTCAAGGAGCGGCCGTTGCCGGGCCAGCTCCAGGTCGTAGCCACCCAGGGGCGACCCTTCGTATCCGGAGATGTAGACCGCGGTCGACCGGCCGCGGACCCGGTCGGCGCGGCGGACGTCCATCGGCATCCGGGCGAGCGCCTGTACGCCGGTCAGCTCGACCGTTCCGGACAGGTGGAGGTAGCGGTCACTCAGCGACGGCACGACGGCTTGGGTCACGGATTCTGCCCTTCTGGGGATTTTCACCAGAGTCTCGCCCGCGCCGCCCCGTAGACTAGGAACAGATCCGAGAAGATCTGACCACTTGTTCGTGATTTTCACGAGTTCCCGAGGAGTCGCCGTGCAGGATCGATCCGTGCTCGCGCCGGTCCTGGCCGACCTGCGGGACGCCCTGGAGCCGTTCGCCGGGGAGGTGGCCGCGCAGATCCGCCGGGAGGTTCCGGGGTACGCCGGGATGACGCCCGCCGAGCACCTGAGCGGCGTCGAGGGCCAGCTCGCCGCGATCCTGGACGGGCTGGTCTCACACCGGCTGCCGGCGGACACCGACGTCGCCCGGGCCCGCGCACTCGGCGCCCGCCGGGCCGAACTGGGAATCCCGCTGCAGGACGTCGTGAACGCATACCACGTCGCCTACCCGGCCATCTGGCGCGAACTCGAAGCCCGCGCCGGCACGCCCACTCAGCAGCGTGCCCTGCTGGCGGAGGTCGAGTTCGTCTGGCGCTGGCTGCATCTGCTCAGTACCGCGGTGGCGGAGGCGCACGTCGCGGAGACCACCAACCGCGCGACCGCCCGCGCCGCCTTGATGCGCCGGCTCGTCGAGGTCCTCGAGCGCAGTCCGCTGGAGGCCTCGGCGGGAACCCGGCTCCTCGGCCGGCTCGGGTTCGACCCTGCGGGCAGGTTCGTCGTGGCCTGCGTCGCGGGTCTGTCGGTGACCGAGACCGAGGCGCTCGAGGCCGCCCTCGCAGGACCGGGCCGGCTCGTCCACGGCGTCCACCAGGACGAGTACGCGGTGGTAGTCGCCCAGGGCCGGCCGGCCGCCGCGATCACCGACGCCCTGGTCGCCGGCTCCGGCGACCGGACCGGCGCCGCCGGCGTCGGCCGTTGCCGGGACGGCCTCGTCGGCGCGGCCGCGAGTCTGCTCGACGCCCGCGACGCGCTCGGCCGCTCCGCCCTGACCGGCCGGGTCACCGGATTCGACGAGGACTGGGCCGGCTGCGCACTGGAAGGCGCCCGGCCGCGGCTGGAGCCTTTTGCCGCGACGGCCGCAGAGGTGGTCGCGCGGAGCCCGCACATCGCCGAGACGGTCCGGGCGTTCGCGGCATCGGGCTTCGCGATCAGTGGCTGCGCGCGGAGACTGCAGATCCACCCGAACAGCGCCAAATACCGGCTGGAGCGCTGGCGTCGACTCACCGGCTGGGATCCGGCGACCTACGCAGGGCTGCAGCAGTCGATGGTCGCGCTGGACTGCTGCGGCTTCGGCGCGGGCGACGACCCGCCCGCGCCGAAGCCGCCGGTCAGTTGACGACCCCGGACGTCCGGTGGGCGCCGTACAACAGCATGACCGCGTCCACGATCGCCTCGATGAGCGAGTCGCGGAGGTCGTCGGCGGCGATCAGCCGCCGGTAGAGGAACGGGCCCGAGGCGAGATCGATCACCGTCGAGACGTCGGTGTCCGGCACCAGCTCGCCGCGCTCGATCGCCCGCGAGATCGCACGTGCCAGGGAGCGTCGCCGCGGCTGTACGTGATGCTCGTTGAACATGTCTCGTGCGATCGGGTCGCCGGCCATCGCGAAGTAGACGTCGGCGAAGAGCTCGGCGCTCGACGCGTGGTAGAGCGCACGCATCGCCTCCAGGCCGCAGCGGAGGTCACCCGCGAACGAGCCCGTGTCGGCGAAGACCTCCGCGTCGGTTCCGGCCGAGGTCATCGCCGCGACGACGAGCGCCGACTTCGACGGCCACCGCCGGTAGACGCTCTGCCGGCCGACCCCGGCGCGGCGGGCCACCTCGTCCATCGAGAAGCCCGCATGTCCGTGCTCGGTCATGAGCTCGCGCCCGGCGCGCAGGATCGCGTCGTCGGCGCCGGAGCGCCGGGGCCGGCCGACGGCTGGGTTCACCAGTCCTCGCGCGGAGCCGTCAGATACTCCAGGCGGCCGTTGCGGAAGATGCCCGTGTCGCCCAGGATGCCGAACCGGTTCGTCGGCCGGTGCACCAGCGTCGGATGAATGACCACGGCCATCCCGTCCTCCACGGTCTTGGGGTTGTTCGGCATGAACTGGAGCGTCGTCTCCTGGAACTGGCCGTCGCGCCGGTCGCCCGGGTCCTTGCCGAGGTCGCCGGCGGACCAGTAGCCGATCCAGTGCCCGGACCGGGCGATCGGTTCGAAGTCGAAACGCTCGCAGGCGTCCAGGGTGATCCTCCACATCGCGTCGCCGGTGATCCCCTCGCGCAGGCGCTCGCGCATCACCTCCTGCACCGCCCGCAGCCCGTCGAGCAGGTGCCGCTGGGACGGTGTCGGCCGGTCGCCGACGACCCAGGTGCGACAGAACTGCACGTGCCAGCCGCGGTGCGAGACCGGCAGTTCGCCACCGATCAGGTCGCCCTCCTGGATCCGGGCATCCGGCAGCGTGTAACGGTCGTCGAAGGGCCACCACGGAGTGCCCTCGCCGGACATCACGGAGAAGAGCGGGTAGGCGTTGCACTCCAGATCGATCAGCCGGTGCCACATCGCCGTGAACACCTCGGAGTAGAGGGCGCCCGGCTGGGCGGTCTCCATCAGCGTCCGCATCGTCGCCTCGGCGGCTCGCTGGCAGTAGGTCAGCTGGACCTCCTCGTACGCCGAGTTGATCGTGAGCGCCACGTCCTTGAGTACCGCGTCGGCCGGCTCGAAGCTCGCCTGCGGCAGCGCGGTGCGGGTGGCGTCGATGCCCGGCCAGGTGCCGACGGTGCCGATCCGGCCACGCTCGAGGCCGGACTGCTTGAGCGCGGCGACGACATCCTCGTCGTACGAGGCGCCGAGAAGGCCGAAGAACGTCCGCGCCTTCTCCTCGGCGGTCGTCGCGACCGTGCTGACGATGTTGGTGATCCAGGTGCGGTCGGCGGCCTTGGCCGCGACGCCGCCGCCGGGACCGGGTGAAACCACCAGGGTCACCTGTCCCTCGGCGGGGACGATGACGATGCTGTGGTACAGCGGCCACTTGAGGCCGAACCCGCTGAGGTAGGCGCTGTAGCGGAAGCCGTCCTCGAGGCCGTAGGGATGGTCGCCGACGACGACCGCGTCGAGACCGCGCTCGCGCATTCTCGCGCGGACGGCGGCGATGCGCCCCTCGTACTCCGCGACGTCCGCGGGCGTCATCGCGTGCGACGACTTGATCAGCTCACCGGGCATTTCTTTGGTCCTCTCCAGATTAACGATACGGTATTTCCGTATTGAAAGTCGAACAATGCGGCTCCCCGGGATTCCGGCGACGGCGGCTCAGCCGGTCGCGAAAAGCCCGCCGGGACCGAAGACCCGGTCGGCGAAGCGCTCCCCCATCGACCGCTGGGTCTCGGCGTCCGGGTGGATCGCGTCCGGCAGCGGGCGTTCCTCGGCGTCCGCCTCGCCGTACAACTCGCGACCGTCGAGGTAGCCGATCAGCGGATCGGTGGCGGCGCGGCTGTCCACGATCCGGGCCAGTTCGTCGCGGATCACAGCCAGAGTCAGCTTGCCCGCGGCGACCTCCGCCGGATCGCCGGCGGCGAGGAAGCTGATCCGCCCCTCGGCGAGACCGGCCATGTCCGGCACGCACGGTCCGGGTGTCTCCTCGTGGATCGGGCAGAGCACCGGGGAGACCACCAGCAGCGGGGTGGACGGATGGCCGTCCCGGATCAGGTCGAGGAACCCGTGCACGGCGGGCGTGAACGCGCGCAGACGCATCAGGTCCGTGTTCACCAGGTTGATCCCGAGCTTCACGCTGATCACGTCGGCCGGGGTGTCCCGCATCGTGCGGGCCGTGAACGGGTCGAGCAGCGCACTTCCGCTGAACCCGAGGTTGACCGGATCGACACCGGCGCGGATCGCGGCCGTCGCGACCCACGTCTGCGTCGGACTCGCGGAGACCGACCCGTGGCTGAGCGAGCTGCCGTGATGCAGCCAGACCCGACGGCCGGACCCGGTCAACGGGGCCACCGGCGCGTCGGTGCGGAGCGCGACCGGCTCGACCGCCTCGTTCCAGGGCAGCCAGATCTCGACCTCCTTCGCCCCGGGCGCCAGACCCTCGAAGCGCACCGTCCCGGCGGGCCCCTCGGTGAGGGTGGCCGCCCCGGTGGTCATGTCCATCGTCACCGTCCGCCCGCCCTCGACGGTCCCGGACGCAACCGGCCGGCGGTCGACGAGCAGGTCGTAGACACCCGCCGGCTGCGGCGGCGCACCGACGTAGGCCAGCCGGGTCGCCAGCGTCTCCAACTCCACCACGGTCGCGCTCGTGGAGAACGCCACCCGGACTCCGGAGGTCTGGCCCTCGGCCATCGTGAGCCGGTCGTCGGCGAGCGCCCGTGCGGACGGCGGTAGCCGGTGCGGCGTCACGCCGCCGCCCGCGCGCGGTTCGAGACCCGGGGCACCGCGAACCAGGTCGGCGGTGAGGGGGGTGCTGAGCAGTTCGGACACGGTTCTTCTCTCCGTCGTCGGTGTGAGCAAGTCTCGGATCGTCAGGTCGCGGCCGCCAGGTAGACGCCGGCGAGGTGGTCGACGTCGGTCTCGGTGGAGTCGCCGAACCAGACCACCCTGCCCCTCGTCATGCACGCGATCCTGTCCGCCACCCGGAGCGCGTTGTGCGCGTGCTCCTCGACCAGGAGCACCGCGGTGCCTTTGCCGCTGAGTTCCACGATGGCCTCCAGGACCGGCTCACCGACCAGCGGGGAGAGCCCGAGCGTCGGCTCGTCGGCGATGAGGACCCGCGGCGGTTCGACCAGCGCCGGCGCGAGGCTGAGCATCTGCTGCTCTCCCCCGGAGAGGAGGCCGGCCACCTGGTTGCGGCGTTCTCCCAGGATCGGGAATCGCTCGTACGCCGCCTCGACCCCGGCCGGATCGGCGAGCATCACCCGGAGGTTCTCCTCGACGGAGAGGCCCGGGAAGATGCCCCGCGCCTCCGGCACCAGCATCAGCCCGTCCCTGGCGCGCAGATAGGTCGGCCGTTCGGAGACCGCGACACCGTCCAGCAGCACCCGGCCCTCGGTCGGCGCCACCAGACCGGCCGCGACCGCGCAGAGTGTCGACTTGCCGGCGCCGTTCGGCCCGAGCAGCGCGGTGATGGTACCGGCGTCGAGCCGGAGCCCGACGCCGTGCAGCACCTCGATGTCGCCGTACCCGGCTCGGACCCCCTCCAGGCTCAGTGCCGCCGGGCGCAGGACGTCGCCGGCCATCACGGTGAGCATTCCCGCCGCTCGGTGCCCGGCCCGCGACGGCGCCGGTGGCGTGACCGCGGCCGCCTTGGCACGTCGCCTGGCGAGCCTGTCCTTGCCGACCAGGGAGAGGATGCCGTCCGGCTCCTGGGCCAGCTGGACCGCGCCTAGGCCGGCCAGGATGGGCAGCAGGTGCGGCGAGTCCAGCAGTTGGTTGACCGCGCTCCCCGGCGAGCCGATCCCCGCGACGGCGTGGAAGAGCGCGCCGCCTCCGGCGCATGCCAGTCCGGCGAGCAACGCGCCGCCGGGCCGGCGCACGCCGAACAGCACCACCAGCGCGAGCCAGAAGAGGCTCGCCATCGGCGGTGCGGTCGCGTTGCTCACCTCGAAGCTGAACAGCCCGAGCAGCACGCCGCCCAGGCCGGCGATCGCCGCCGCCAGGCCGAAGACGAGCACCTTGGTCCGGTTGACCCGGACACCCGCGGCAGCGGCGGCGACCTCCGAGCTGCGCACGGCCAGCACCGCGCGGCCGGACGCCGAACGCCGGAACCCGTGCAGGCCGGCCGTGATCAGGCCGAAGAGCCCGAGGAAGAGGAGGATCTGCTCGACCGGCCGGGAGCCGTCGAAGAACGGCTGCGCCCCGGGCGCCATCAGGTCGTTGATCTGGTTGAGAACGGGGACGTCCCAGATGGGCTGGGCGATCGCCCAGCCCCCATCACCGTTGCCGATCCGCGGCAGGGGGAAGACCACCAGCGAGGCGACCAGCGCGATCGCCAGTGTGCCCAGGGCCAGGCTGATCCCGCCGAGCCGCGTGAGCGGGAGCGCCACCACCATGCCGACCACGACCGAGACGACGACCGCCAGCGCCGCCGCGCCGAGGAAGCCCCACCCCTGGGAGAGTGCCCAGCCGGCCGCGAAGCCGCCGAGTGTCACGAAGGACGCCTGCGCCAGGCTGACCATGCCACCGAGGCCGGTGACGACGACGAACGAGAGGAAGATGACCGCCATCGCCAGGCCCTGCGCGATCCACGTCTGGGTGTAGACGCTCGCCTGGAGCGCCCCGAATGGGATCCAGTGCATCGTGTAGGCGAGCAGGATCAGCGTCCAGATCGCCCACGGGAGCCGGCGCCGCAGCGGGGGGATCCCGGCGCGATGGTCGGCCGGCGGCGCCTCCTCCGCGACGGTGCCGCCGCGCCGGGAGCGGTCCCGGCCGAAGAAGAGCAGCAGGATCAAGGTGAGGAGGAAGGGGACGGCCGCCTTCAGCCCGCTGAGGCTGCTGATCGCCTCGGGAAGCAGCCGGTCGCTGTAGCCGGCGATCCAGTTCTGCAGCACGCCCATCACCAGGCCGCCGACGAACCCGATCGGGATCGAGCGGAACCCTCCGAGCACGACCGCGGCGAGCGAGCCGAGCACGACCAGCGTGAAGACGCTCTCCTGCAGCGAGAAGAGCGGGGCCAGCAGCACCCCGCCGAGACCGGCGAGCACCATCGTCAGGATCCAGGCGATCGCGGAAGCGCGGCCGGCGTTCACGCCGCGGAGACCGGCGAGGCTCTCCCGGTCCACGACGGCCCGCATCTGCAGGCCCAGCCGAGTACGCCGGATGACCACCCACAGGGCCAGCGCGCAGACCGCGGCGGCGACGAAGACGGCGAGTTGGCCGGAGCCGAGCACGATCCCGGGGAACGGCTCGAAGAGCGTGGCCGGGAACGGACCGATCCCTGGGACCGGGGTGCCCTCGCGGACCGCGGAGTTGTCGGCGAGTCCGAGTCCGAGCACGTTGCGCCCGACCGTCTCGCCGAGCCACATCACCAGGTTCGGCAGCGCGATCAGCAGCCCGATCGTGCCGACCAGACGGGCGTAGAGAGGCGCGCCGGCGAGTCGGCGCAGCATGATCCGGTCGAGCAGCAGCCCGAGCAGCGGCGCGAAGACGAAGACGCTGATCATCGCGGCCGGGATCGGGTCCATCCCGAGGCCGGTGTGGAGCTGGTAATAGACGTACGCCGTGGCGAACGCGATCGCGCCGTGGGCGAGGTTGAAGATGCCGGAGGTGGTGTAGGTGAGGATCAGACCGGCGGCCATGATCGAGTAGATCGAGCCGGTGACCAGTCCGGAGAAGGTCAGGTTGAGGAACTCTCTCATGCCGATTGTGCTCCGTCCTTCTTCGCGTCCTTCGCCGGCGCCCCGCCCAGGTACGCCGCCCGCACCGCCGGGTCGGCCTGGACCTCCTTCGGAGTGCCCTGCGCCAGGACTGCGCCCTGGCTGAGCACGACGATCCGGTCGCTGTGCCGCATCACGAAGCCGGTGTCGTGCTCGACCAGCAGCACGGAGCATCCGGTCGTGGTGCGCAGGTCCTCGACGAGCGCGGCCAGGACCGCGGCCTCGCTCTCGTCCAGGCCGGAGGCGGGCTCGTCGAGGAGCAGCAGCCGCGGCGGCTCGGCGATCGCACGAGCCAGCTCGACCATCCGCGCCACCCCGATCGGGAGAGAGGAGGCGAG
>NZ_KB889567.1 GCF_000372745.1 Embleya scabrispora DSM 41855
AGGAGGGATACGCCGCGGACCTGTTCGGGGTGGAGCAGACCGGGCCGATCATGAGCCTGATGCCGATCTTCATGATGGGCATCGTCTTCGGGCTGGCCATGGACTACGAGGTCTTCCTGGTCTCCCGGATGCGGGAGGCGTACACCCACGGGGAGACTGCCGATCAGGCGGTCGTGTCCGGNTTCCGGCACAGCGCCCGGGTGGTGACGGCCGCCGCGCTGATCATGATCGCGGTCTTCTCCGGATTCATCGGGGAGCAGGGTGGGCTGATCAAGATGCTCGGGTTCGGCCTGGCCGCCGCGGTGCTCTTCGACGCCTTCGTGGTCCGGATGGCGATCGTGCCCGCCGTCCTGGCCCTGCTCGGCGACCGGGCCTGGTGGCTGCCGACCTGGCTGGGCCGGATCCTGCCCCGGGTCGACGTGGAAGGCCAGGCACTCGACCACGCGCGGCCCGCGGGCCCGGGCCGTGATCCGGACGGGCCGGTCGAGGCGCGCGTGTGACCGGCTCCGCCCACAGGACCGCCCGAGCACTTCTCGGGCGGTCCGCGCACCCATCCTCGTCATAATCGGCGACCATGGCCTCAGCACGCCCCCTGCGGAGAGCACAATGTCCAGTAGCTTTGAACGGTACGCGGAAAGCCATGCCCGGAGCATGGGGCGCCATGCCCGGGCCGCGGAAGGCCGTGTCCGGTCCGCGGATGTGGTGACGGCGGTGGCGTTGTGCGTCTGTACGCTCTTCGGGGCGCAGATCAGCACGTCGGATTCCTCGCCGCCACACGCCCTGTGGCCCGCCTGGATCCTCGTCGTCTCGGGTGCAGCCGTGCTCGCCGCCCGCACCCACCCGCGCGCCACCCTCGCGGTCACCACCGGCGCGGCCGCACTGCTGACCGCGCTCGGCTACCTGCCCAGTCCCCTGCTGCTGGCCCCGGTCATGACCGCCCTGTACTGGCTTGCCGCGCTCACCGACTCGCGGACCACCGGCGTCTACGGCTCGGTGACCCTGGCCGTGCTGGTGGCCACCTCGCTGGCCGGCGCGCCGCTCGGCGACGACTTCATCCTGCGGACCGTAGGCACCGTCCTGTGGTTGCTGCTGCCGGTGTCCCTGGGCAGCAGGAGCCGCTTCCGGCGCGCCTACCTCGAATCCGTCAAGGCCCGCGCCGCGCACGCCGAACGCACCCGCGAGGAGGAGGCCCGGCTCCGCGTCGCCGAGGAACGCATGCACATCGCCCGCGAACTCCACGACGCCGTCGCCCACCACATGGCCGTCGCCCACGCCCAGGCCGGCACCGCCGCCCACCTCGCCGACACCCACCCCGAACAGACCCGCAAGATCCTCGCCGACCTGGTCGGCACCACCACCTCCGCGCTCCTGGAACTACGCGCCACCGTGGGCGTATTGCGCCAGACGGCCGACCCTCACGCCTCCCCGCTGGAACCCACCCCGGGCCTGGACCGTCTGCCCGAACTGGTCGCGGCGTGCGTATCGACCGGCCTGACCGTCACCGTCGACACCGAGGGCGAGACCCGGCCGCTGTCCCCGGGGGTGGACCTGACCGCCTATCGGATCATCCAGGAAGCCCTGACCAACGCCACGAAGCACGCGCCCGACCACGCGGCCCGAGTCCGGCTCCGCTACGACGGCTCGCGGCTGCTCATCACCGTCACCAACGACGGCACAATGCACGGCGGGGCCGCCCCGCCGATGCCTGGCGGTGGTTACGGGCTAATGGGCATGCGCGAACGCGCCCAATCCGTCGGCGGCGACCTGCGCGCCGGCCCCCGACCCGAAGGCGGCTTCGAAGTCGCCGCGACACTCCCATTCCAGCCCCGCACCCCGGCGGACGACCCGACCGGACGACGACCCGAGGAAACCCGTTGACCATCCGCGTCCTGCTCGCCGACGACCAGGCCCTGCTGCGCGGCACCTTCCGGCTCCTGATCGACTCCTGCGAGGACATGGCGGTGGTCGGCGAGGCCGCCGACGGTCGGGAAGCGGTGGACCTCGCCCGCGCCCACAGGCCCGACGTCGTCCTGATGGACATCCGGATGCCCAACGGTGACGGCCTTGCCGCCACCGCCGCCATCTGCGCGGACCCCGGCCTCGCCGGCACCCGCGTCCTCATCCTGACCATGTTCGAGACCGAGGAGTACGTCGCCCAGGCACTGCGTGTGGGTGCCAGCGGCTTCCTCGGCAAGTACGTCACCACCAACGCGCTGCTCGAGGGAATCCGCACCGTCGCCGCCGGCGAAGCCCTCCTGTCGCCGGGAGCCACCCAAGCCCTGATCACCCGCTTCCTCACCACCCCGGCCTCCGGACCGCCGCTGGCCCCCGTCGAACGCCTCGCCGACCTTACGCCCCGCGAACAGCAGGTCACCATCCTGGCCGCCCACGGCGAGTCCAATGACCGGATCGCGGAAAAACTCGTCCTCAGCGTGCTGACCGTGCGCACCCACATCCAACGCGCCATGACCAAACTCGGCGCCCGCGACCGCGCCCAACTCGTCGTCATCGCCTACCAGAACGGCCTGGTACACCCCGAACCCCCCAGCCGCTGACAACAACCCGCGCAGCACCCCCGCCAACAAAGGAGGCGTCAACATGTAGTGGTCGGTGCCGAGGTCGCGGTAGGGGACCTTGTCGTGCAGGACGTGCCGGACGGCGATGGTGAGTTTGTGCAGACCGCGACCGGCGCGCGTCTGCCGCCTCGTCGCGCGGCGATGCGGCGGCAGAACACCGCCGGGCAGCCGAGGCGGCGGCGACAACAACCACGGAGCCGTCGGCGTCTTTGACGGTGATGGCCGAGGCCACGGACGGCCCCCTGGGTCCCTCGAAGGTCCTCGTGAAGGCCCTGCCAGCAACCGCCTCCTGATAGGTGTCGATGAAACGATTCCCGATCTGGCGCGGGTCGCTGTGGGCGAGAACGATCCCGTTCCGCCCGTACACGACGAGGTCATCGACCTTGGCGACCGTCCGCGCCACCTCGACGCGCGGCTGCAGGACCGCGGTCGGATCCGTGCTGTCCAGTGCCGTCGGAATCCCTGGAGAGTTCGCGAAGATCTGGGCGGCGGCCGGCGTCCGGCGCTGGGCATCGGACATGCTCTCGCGCCGAGCCTCCACCACGTTTGAGCGCGTGGGCGATGGCACGCTCGATGCCAGCGCGGGCCGCTGCGGACCGGGTCTCGAAGGTCGCGCCGGGCTGCTGGGGTTCGCCGCGTCGACGGTTCCGAGGCGGGCGGCCCCATGCAGCGGGTCGAACTCGTCCAGAACCCAGTGGTGCGTGGTGATCGCGCCGTGCAGTGCGGGCGCTGCGCCGATTCTGACGGTCCGCCGTGCAGCTTGCTCGTGCTCTGCGCCTGCCCACTCCTGGTGTCGATCCCGGCGGCCCGAGTCGTCAGCCAGAGGCCCTGAGGGTATACTCCCCTTATCTGGGAGATGAATCTTATTTAAGAAGTGAACTCCACCGTCATTGGTGTAAATGACAAACAACGTTCGCTCCGAGTTGGGATCGCGTATGCCGAAGTCGACCGTGCTGTCCGGGACGTCCAGGAGTTGTCCGAGACCGCCACGGCCCTCTGCGCGTGGGTGGGCACTCCCGCCGGACGCGCCGAATACGGGCCGGCGCGGGTGCCCTGTGGCAGTCGGCGACGTGGGGGCGGTGGGTGGCGTGCTCGTGGGCGACGCAGGACGACCTGCGGATCGGTCCCGTCCGCGTCGTCCATCATCCAGGCATGCGAGGCCCTGACGTGGTCGGGCGAGCGCACTTCGTATCGACCATGTCGGAGCGGTCGGACGCGAGTCACTCGGGGGCGGGTATTGTTTGCCCGCGCATCGATGAGGGTGGAGGAGACCTGTGACCGAGCAGGAGGTCGCCCCACGTGGGGGGCGCAAGTTGCGTAGTGACACCCGCCGCAATCATCGGCGCCTTCTCAAGGCCGTCGGCGAGCTTGCCCGGGAGACGCCCGACCAGCTCACCATGCAGGCCGTCGCGTCCCGCGCGGAGATCGGCCCGGCCACCGCCTACCGCTACTACTCCTCGATCGAAGACGTGCTCGCGGCCTATGTGCTCAGCGTCGTCGGGGAGTTGCGCGATTTCAGCGAGACGTCGACCGCGGCAGGGCGACCGCTGTTCGATTCCGTCGTGGACAAATGGGTGGACCTGCTCGCCGAGCACGGCCCGGTGTTGGTGCAACTCCGATCCCGACGGGGTTACCTGGAGCGGCTGCACGCCGAAAACGAGATCATAGCCACCGTGCGAGATGCCTGGACTGAGCCGGTGCGCGGGCTGCTCGACGACATCGGTCTCCCGGACGAGATGATCAAGTACGCCTTGTTCCTCAGCAACATGATGTTCGATCCGCGCGAGATCCAGGACCTGTTGCAGGAGACGGACCTCTCCCGCCGGGAGGTCACCACCCGGCTCACCGAGGCGTACGGCGGCGCGTTGCGTGGGTGGGCGCGGGCGGGCTGATCGCCCCCGGGCGCCGACGGGTCGCCGGACCGGATCCGACGAATTCGGCGGCCGGATCGCCGGGTACCGCCTGGCCGCCACCGAAGGCGCCGACGTGGCGCCGGTTCGGCGTCGATGGCTCCCTCGCTTGCGTCCGCCACCGGATCACCGGCGCCGCTCACGGCGCCGGACCGGGTACGCCGAGTCCCGCGCCCGCAGACAGGCTGGTCACCCGGGGAGCCGACGCTGCGGCGTCATATATCGCCCAGGGTCCGCTGATCACCGCACGGCTCGGTGAGATTGCACGTGCTGCGGCGTTCGACCCGGCGTGCTCGGGCGGTTCGAGGCCGAGCGGCGGACCCGGTACCTCCCCGCGCGAAGGCCGCGAGGCCCTGCGGATCGCCACACACCTCGCACCTCCGGTCGCGGGACGCAGACCTCTCCCGACCAGTGCCGTGGCCTGGACCATACGCCCCGCCCCTCGCCGCCCCGCCGAGACGTCCGAGTACTCCGGTACGAGAACGCGCCAAGGCGCCGCACCGGGGAATACGTCCCTCCACGACACTAGCCACCACAGCATTATCTGATACGGTCATCTCAAATCGGAGAAGCATCTAAGAACGCTTGTCGAACAAGGAGGTCAACAGTGGCAACGCACCAGGCAGAGCGCGAGCCCGCCGAGCCCGCCGATTCGGCCGGTTCCACCATTCGGGCCGGTGAGCTCGAAGTCGGGTACATCGACGGTGGTAGCGGTGTGCCGCTCGTGCTCGTTCATGGCGGCGAGAGCGACCGCACCCAGTTCGCAACCCTCCGCGCGCACCTCGGCGGAGGAATCCGGGCGATCTCCTATGATCAACGCGATTCGGGGATCACCGTAAACCCACCCGTTCCGTTCACGCTGGCCGACCTCGCCGATGACCTCGTCGATCTGCTGGATGCCCTGGGGCTGCAGAGTGCGCACCTGTTGGGCACCTCCTTCGGCGGCGCCGTCGCCCAGCACGTCTCGCTCCGGCATCCCGAGCGGGTCGCGTCCCTGATCCTGGTTGCCACCACGCCGAGCTTCGCGATGGGTGGCAAGTCAATCGACAGGCTGCTGAACATGTCCCACGAGGATCGGCAGAACGCGGTCGCGGACTACTTCGTCACCCCCGAAGGCCGGCCCAAGCTACAGAACCGGGCCGCCCGGACACTCACCGTCCGCGATCCCGAGCAGAGCGCCCGCCGCCACGATGTCGCCCGACAGCACGAGGTCCGGGACCGGCTGGGGGAGATATCCGCACCCACGCTGATCGTGCACGGTACGGAGGACCGGCTGGCGCCCTGGGACGGCGCCGTCCTGATGGGACAGCTAATTCCGAACGCCGAACTGCGTTCGATCGAGGGTGGGCGACACGCGATCGCGATGGAGTTCGCGGACACGATCGCCCCCTGGGTACGCGAGTTCCTTGGAGTGACCACAGCGTGAGCGGCGCGACGCAGGCCCGCATCCGGTCGGCCCCGGGCTCGGGCGCGAGCATCGTCCGCCCGGCTCGGGACGTCACGGCCGGCTCGCGGCGACCCCATCCGCATCCTGCCGGACCGACCCGGCACGACGTCCGGTACGGCAATGATTGACACCGGCGCCCGCGAGGTCGCGACCCGGATGGCCGAAGCAGCCCAGGCGTGGCTGAACTCCCTGGACGCCGACCAGCGCCGGACGGCGATCGGACCCCAGCCGGGCGCCGACGGCGAGGCCGAACGCACCCGCTGGTACTACACGCCCACCGATCACGGCGGCCTTACCTTCCACCAGCAGCGCCCCGCCCAGCACCGACTGGTGATGCAACTGGTCGCGAGCGGACTGTCCGAAGCCGGGTACAACACCGTCGCCACCGTGCTCGGCCTGGAGAACGTGCTCGACCACGTCGAAGGCTTCTCGGTGAACTGGGGGCGCGAACGCACCCGCGACCCGGCCATGTACTACCTGCGGGTCTTCGGCGAGCCCGGCGGGCCGCAGCCGTGGGGATGGCGGTTCGGCGGCCACCACGTCTCCCTCAACAACCTCGTGGTGGACGGACGCGTCGTCGCCACCACCCCCTGCTTCCTGGGCGCCGACCCGGCCGTGTCGCCGCTGCTGGGCCGCGAGAAGCTGCGCCCGCTGGGGACGGCCGAGGACCTGGCCCGCGAGCTGGTCCGCTCGCTGCGCCCCGAATCCGCCGCCCGCGCGGTGCTGCTCGGGCGCGCCCCGAACGACATCGTGGCGGGCAACAGCAATCGGATCGACGACCGCGTGGTCAAGCGCAGCGACCTCTGGCGCCCCGGCCGACACACCCCGGACCGGGCCGAGCACCCGGTCACCGGCCTCGACGGCGCGAACCGGCAGGCGCTGGCCCTCACCCCGACACCCAGGGGCGTCCCGGGCGCCGAACTCGACGCCGCGCAGCGAGAGCTGCTGCGGGCCCTGCTCGGCACCTACCTCGACCGCGTCCCGAACGGGGTGTCCCCGCTGCCCCGCTACGACGACCCGACGGCGCTCGATGCCGTGCACCTCGCCTGGGCCGGCTCCACCACGGCGGGCGAGCCGCACTACTACCGCCTGCAGGGCCCGCGGCTGCTCGTCGAGTGGACCAACATCCACCGCGGCGTCAACCACGCCCACGCCGTGTGGCGGGACCCCGAGACCGACTTCGGCGGCGACGTCCTCGCCGCCCACCACGCCGCCCACCACGTGCCATAACGACGGGATGTGACAGACATGGCCGGTCGACAGCCGTCACCGAGCGACGCTCCTCCCCAACCGACGCGCCCCACGCTGCGCGGATCCTTCGGCATGTGCGCTTCCACGCACTGGCTGGCTTCCGCAACCGCCCAGTCCGTACTGGAGCAGGGCGGCAACGCGTTCGACGCGGCGACGGCCGGCGCCTTCGTGCTGCACGTCGCCGAACCCCATCTCAACGGGCCGGGCGGTGATCTCGTCGCCGTGCTCGCAATCGCGGAAAGCCCGTCTCCGCTCGTGCTGGCGGGACAGGGCCACGCTCCGCGGGGAGCCACGATCGAGCACTTCCGGGCCGAAGGGCTGGACCACGTCCCGGGTGCGGGTGCCCTGGCCGCCGCCGTCCCGGGCGCCGTCGACTCCTGGCTCTGGCTGCTCGCCGAGTTGGGCACCTGGGAACTCGTCGACGTCCTGGCCTACGCAATCCACTACGCGGAGCACGGAGTTCCGGTCGTACCCCAATTGGCGCGCGTCCTGGCCACGGTCGAGGATCTCTTCCGCACGCACTGGCCGACGTCGTACGCGCTGTGGATGCCCGGAGGACGAGTCCCGCAACGGGATGAGACTCTCGTCAACCCCGCCTACGGCCGGACTCTGCGCCGGCTGAGTGAGGCGGCTGCCGGCGAGACGAGAACCGCACGGATCGACGCCGCACGGCGCGCCTGGCGAACCGGGTTCGTGGCAACCGCCGTGGCGGAGTTCGCGGCCACGCCGCACCGGCATTCCTCGGGCACGGACCACGCCGGAGTGATCACCGCCGCCGACTTCACCGACTTCGTTCCCTCCCTCGAACCCGCGGTCACCGCGGAGTTCCGGGGGACCACGGTGGCGAAGGCGGGCTTGTGGTCCCAGGGTCCCGTGCTGCTCCAGGCCCTCACCATGCTCGACCACTTCGACGACGAACGGATCGATCCCTCGACCGCCGGGGGAATCCACACCATCACCGAGGCACTGAAGCTGGCCATGGCCGACCGGGAGGCGTTCTACGGGCATCTGGATCCGGCGGACGCGGAGGCCGTGGTGCGCCGGCTGTTGTCCCCTCGGTACAGCAGGGAGCGAGCCGGCCTGATCGGCCCGGTCGCGTCCACCGAATTCAGGCCCGGTGACATCGGCGTCACCCCGTACACACCACCGCTCGTCACCGATCGGCACCCCGCTCGGGTCGACGGCGTGGGCGAACCCACCGTGCAGCAGACCGGGGAGACCCGCGGCGACACCTGCCACATCGACGTCGTCGACCGCTGGGGAAACATCATCTCGGCCACACCGTCGGGAGGGTGGCTCCAGTCCTCTCCCGCCGTGCCGGATCTCGGTTTCGCGCTGGGCACCCGGCTCCAGATGACCTGGCTGGACCCGGCTGCCCCATCGCGTCTGGCGCCGGGGCGGCGACCCCGTACGACCCTGACTCCCACCCTCCTGCTGCGCGACGGCAGCCCGGTGGCCGCGCTGGGCACACCGGGGGGTGACCAGCAGGACCAGTGGCAACTGATCTACCTGATCCGCACGCTCGCTTTCGGGCTGGATCCGCAAGAGGCGATCGACGCGCCCGCGTTCCACACCACCGCGGTGCCGAGCTCGTTCTGGCCCCGGACCTGGACGCCGGGGGGATTGGTGATCGAGGAACGAGCGGGCGGGGCAGTCGTCGACGAGCTGCGCGAACGTGGCCACGACGTGACCGTCTCCGGGCCATGGAGTCAGGGCCGGCTGTCGGTGGTCACGCGTGATCCGGACAACGGTGTCCTCCGGGCGGCGGCGAACCCGCGCGGTGCCCAGGGGTATGCGGCGGGGCGATGAGCGGCTTTGCGTCCGGCACTCGCCGGCTTGTGCAGCGGCGGGTCACGCCGCTGGGTCTGATGCTCGCCCTCACCTTCGCGACGGGCGTCGTCGACGCTGTCGGATACCTGCGCCTGGACCAGGTGTTCGCGGGCAACATGACGGGCAACGTCGTCATCCTCGGCATGGCGGCCACAGGCGGGACGGGGCTGCCCGTCCTCGGTCCGCTCCTGGCGCTGGCGTGCTTTCTCGTCGGCGCGGCGGCGGCCGGGCGGGTGCTGCGCACCGCCGCCCCGGGCTGGTGCCGCCGGTGCACGGGTTTGCTGGGCGGTGTCGGACTGGTCCTGGCCGCCACTGCGCTCGGCATGGCCGTAGCCGGGGTGGGCACCCACGCCGGCCGCGCGTCGATGGCGTCGTCACTTGCCCTGGCCATGGGGGTGCAGGCGGCGACGGCCCGCCACCTGGGGGTGAAGGACGTCACCACCGTGGTCGTCACCTCCACCCTGACCGGCCTCGCGGCGGACTCCCGGCTGGGAGCGAACCGCGGCCAAGGGGCCCTGCGTCGAGTCGCGGCCGTGGCGCTGATCACCCTCGGAGCGGTCGCCGGCGCGGCGCTGTGCCAAGTACACGAAGGTCTCGCGGTGGCGGCGGCAGCGTTCGTCGTGCTCGCCGTGGCCGGCCTCGGCCACGCGTCCGCGCGCATCGCCGACCACGCGGCGACAGCCACGACCGGATCGACCACGTCCCCCACGAGCAGTTCCGCGACCGTGCCTTCGACGGGCGGCAGCGTGCGTATTTCCGGGTAAGGCGGCAGCGCTACGCGTGTGTCCGACCCCTTACTCGCCGGCAATGACGGAAAGGACGTCCATGACCACCGCAAGTCTGGCTCCCCCGGTCCGCATCGGGAAGGCCGGCATCTGGGCCCTCGGCATCCTGGCACTCGCTACCGGTGCCCTGGAGTCGGTGGTGACGCCGACGCTCCCGCTCCTGCAACGCGAATTGTCGATGACCCCTTCCGAAGGGGCACTACTCAGCATCACATTGCTTCTCACCGGTGCCATAGTCGCGCCCATCGCGGGCAACCTCGGTGACCGCTACGGCGGGAAACGGATCATGATCCGGCTGATGTCGATGGTCTGTATCGGCGGCCTGGTGTCCTCCCTGGCGCCGAACGTGCCGGTGTTGCTGCTGGGCCAGCTCCTGCAGGGAGCGATGGTGGGCGCGTTGCCCCTGGCGTTCATCCTGGTACGAAAACACCTTCCGGCGGAAGAGTCCAAGGTGGCCATCGGGGTGGTCAGCGGCTTGTTCGTCGGGGGCGGGATGGTCGGGATTCTGGCGGCCGGGCCCGTGGCGGAAAAGCTGTCCCGGCACTGGATGTTCGCGCTGCCGACGATCGTGGTCATCGTGTCCACGATCGCGTTGGGCATGCTGATGCCGGACGATCTGCCGGGCGAGTCGAACGACATCGGGCTCGACTGGCCCGGCCTGGTTCTCTTGAGCGGGATGCTGGTCACGCTCATGCTCCTGCTCAGATGGTCGCCCGACTTCGACTCGCGGCCACTCCTGCCCAGCGCCATGGCCGTGCTCATGGCCGCCTGCGTGATCGGATGGATAGCCGTCGAGCGCCGGGTGACCTCGCCGATGGTCGATCTGCGCATGCTCGTGCAGCCTGCGATCTGGAGTTCCTATGTGATCACCTTCGCCGTCTGTCTGGGCACCTCGGCATCGCTGTATCTCGTTCCGCAACTCTTCGCGCTCTCCGGCGACGGATACGGGTTCGGCGCCAGCGCCACCGACATCGGGTGGTACCTGCTGCCCGGCGCCCTCACGGCGGGGCTCAGCGGGCCGCTCGGCGGGATCGCGGCGCGGCGTTTCGGCGCGAGTGTCGCGGTCGCCACCGGAATCGGTGTCATGACGACCACGTTTGTCGCCTTGGCGGTCGTACACAGCGAGATCTGGCACCTCATCGTCGCCAAGGCGCTGATCGCCCTGGGCAGTGGTGCCTGTGTCACGGCGATGGTCGTCACGACCGCCACCTCTGTCGATCGTGACACCACCGGCACCGCCACCAGCCTGCTTCTGGTGACTCGCGTGATCGGCTTCGCCGTGGGTGTGCAGGTCAGCGGCGCCTACCTCACCGCCGGGACCCCTTCCGGGTCGGACGTGCCGGCCGAATCGGCCTTCGTCACCGGCTTCCTCATCGCCGCCGCCGTCACGGCGCTGGCCCTGCTTTTCGTTCGTACCCTGGGTAAAGGAGCCAAAGAAAATGACCCGCACTGACCAGTCGACGGACATCCGTACCACGCCGAAGCGCAAGGTTCTGATTTCCGGCGCCAGTATCGCGGGGCCCGCCCTGGCGTTCTGGCTGAACCGCCACGGATTCGCGGTCACGGTGGTCGAGAAGGCGAGCACACTTCGTGGCGGTGGTTATCCCATCGACGTGCGCGGCACCGCACTCGAGGTGGTCCGGCGGATGGGGATCATGCCGCGGTTGCGGGAGGCGCACATCGACCTGCGCCGGCTGACCTTCCTCGACGGGAACGGCAGCGAGGTGGTCTCGGTCCACCCGCACAGCGTCACCGGCGGTGTCGAGGGACGGGACCTGGAGGTACGGCGCGGGGATCTGTCCGACGCTCTCTACGCGGCGGTCCGTGACGACGTGGAGTTCTTGTTCGACGACTCCATCGAGACCCTCGATCAGTCCCGCCACGGGGTCGACGTCACCTTCCGCGGGGGCGGCACGCGTACATTCGACATGGTGTTCGGTGCGGACGGTCTGCACTCGCACACCCGCGAGTTGCTGTTCGGCCCCGAAGGGCAGTTCCACCACTTCCTCGGCTATTGTTTCGCCGTTTTCACCATGCCCAACACCTTCGGGCTCTCCCACGAGACCGTGATGTGGAACGCCCCGGGCAAGGCCGCGGCACTCTACGCCGTGGGGGACGAAGACGAAGTGCACGCCTTCCTGAACTTCACCCACCCGGAACCGCCGTTCGACGCGTTCCCGAACCCGGATGCCCAACGGGACCTGGTCGCCAAGGTCTTCGCCGACGTCGGGTGGGAGGTCCCGGGCATGGTGGCCGCCATGCGCAAGTCGGACGACCTGTTCTTCGACGCGGTCAGCCAGATCCGGATGCCTCGCTGGTCCGACGGCAGGGTCGCGCTGGTGGGCGACGCCGCGTGGGCGCCTTCGTTCCTTACCGGACAGGGCTCCAGCCTCGCGCTCGTCGGCGCGTACATGCTCGCCGGTTCCGTGGCCGACCGGCACCACGCCGCGGGCTTCGGCGCCTACGAACACAACACCCGTGAGTTCGTGACCGTGAATCAGAATCTGGTCGGCAAGGGCGGTGCCACCCTCTTCCCGACCACCACCGAGGCCCTGGAAGAGCGCAACGACAGGCTGCGCAAACTCAGCGCCATACCCTCCGCGGAGGGACGACCGGCCCACTCGGCCCTCACCCTGCCCGAATTCGTGCCGATGACGTGAGCCGGTTACGCGTGCCGATGAAGGGCGCCACCAGCGGCCGGTGGTCCGGGACCCGGCGCCGGCGACGGTGGGGGTTCCCGGTCACGTCACAAGGGTGGCCGGGAACCCCACCGTCACGTTCTAGGGGCGGCACCCATCCGACCCCGGCCTCGGCATCGAAGCACCCAGGTCGGTAAACGCCGCGCAGTCGCCGGCGGATGTGGCGGTGGACACGGCCGACCTCGACGGATCGAGGGGACCGAGCCGAGCTATACCTGCGAATCGAGTAGAGCTTCTTATTTAGGGAAGAAGTCTCATTTCTTGCTCGTGCCGCTGGTCCTGCATCGCAGGCCATGAGGTGGTGGGCCCTGGATGGAAAGGCCCATAATACGGAGGGTTTTGGGTCGAACCCGACCGGGTGTCCGACCAATGCACCCTCCCGGCTTTCGATGCAAGGGCCGCATTGACATCCCCTAAACTGATATAGTCGTATCATTCAATGTCATTATCTCTCGCCCAAGCCCACACCGCGCCGCGCTCCTCATGGCCGGCCCCAGGCCCTGACCTGGGAGTCGGCAGCGAACAACCGCGTCGCCGGCCGCGCTTCCCTTCGCCCTGGAGAAGAACGTGACTCTCACCCCCCAAGACTCCGAGCCCTTCGGCCCGGAGACGATGCAGTACGTGCGGCAGCAGTTCGCCCACCTCGAACAAGACGCGCACGGCGCACGCCGGCTCTTCTTCGAAAACTCCGGCGGCTCGCTGCGGCTGCGACAGGTCGCCAAGCGCTCCATGGAGGTCTCCCTCTATCCGGAAGCCCCCTCACGACCCAGCAAAGTCGCCCAAGCGCTCGACCAGGTCGAGAAGCAGGGCCAGGCCGATCTCCTGGCCTTCTTCGGAGCCGGCGCGTCCGGCGCCATCCTGCCGACGGCGACCGCGTCGCGGGCGATGTTCGACCTCATCCGGACGGTCGCCGAAAACGTTCCCGGCACCAACATCGTGACCACCGCGATCGAGCACCCGTCGTCCTATGACGCCTGCGAGCAGTACGCGCGACGGACCGAAGAGCAACTCCGAGTCGCCCAGCCCAATCGCACGACCGGCGGGGTCGACGCCTCGGCGATAGCCGAACTCGTCGACACCGGCACCTCCCTGGTCTCGGTCATCGCCACGTCGAACATCACCGGCGCCGTCATCGACGTCCCCGCCGTGGTCGAGGCGGTTCGGGCGAAGAACCCCGACGTCTACATCGTCGTGGACGCGGTGCAATACGCACCGCACGGCATCATCGACGCCCAAGCCTGGGAGATCGATGGCGTCAACATCGCGCCATACAAGATGTTCGGCGACCGAGGCAACGCATTCACCTATCTCTCACCCCGACTCGCGGAACTCACCCACGACAAGCTCACCGGTGCGAACCCGGACAGCTGGAGCCTGGGCAGCTCCGCGCCGGCGGCCTTCGCTGGGTTCACCGCGATCATGGACTACCTTGCCGCTGTTGGCGGAACGGCACCCGGGACCGAGCGCCGTCAGTCCATCGTCGCCGGGATCCGCGCCGTGCAACGACACGAGCAGGCGATCCTGCGCACCTTGCTTGACGGCACGGAGGGACAGACCGGCCTGCGCGACATGGCAGGCGTCCAAGTGCACTTCGCCGATGCGTCATCCGACCATCCGCGGGATCTCATTGTGCCCTTGACCTTCGACGCGCTCTCTTGTGCCAACGCCGTCCGCGCCTACGAGGACAACGGGGTAATCGTCTACGAGCGCGTCGCAAACAACCACTACTCTGCCCGTATCCTCCGCTCGCTCGGCCTCGAAGGAGTGGTGCGGGTCTCTCCTCTGCACTGCCACACCCTGCAGGAGGCTGAGCACTTCCTTCACGTCACCGAACAGATCGCGAAGTAGCTTCGCCGACGCCCTGAAGACACTTCATGCCCGCCTGTCCTCGCGTCCGCGGCCGAGCGCGGGAACCCGATGTTCCGGCGACGGGTCTGGGCGTTCGTCCACGCTGTCCCACCTCGGCGAACTCGGTGGTGAGGCGAATCATCACCGGACAAGTGTGCACGACTGCTTCCGCGAGTTCGTGAACCCTCGTCGTCGCTACCTCCGGTGGGTCGGGAACCCTGCCGCCCTGGGGCCGGCGAGGTTTTCTGCCGTTCGGCCCGCCATGCGGCCGGACCCGGCTCACCGGTGGCCCGCGGACGTCGGACAGATCACTCGGATGGGCTTTGCACTCCGGTGGGCATGTCGTAACTCCGCGGGTGTATACGGTAGTTGTGGTCTGACATTACTCGTCCGAGTGGGGCAGCACGGACAAGTCGAGGCGACATGAGACGAACCTGCGCGCCGCGTTCGCGACCGCAACGCGATGCCTTCCCCCACCGACGGAACATTCGATCCCACCATCGGCGGACAATCAGCCCCGGGCCTGCGGGGGATCGCACTCGATTCCGGCGTCAGCGTGCAATGAGTACGTGCTGACGGTGTGTGTCAGGGTCGGTCACCCGGTGGGGCCGGCCCTGACGCCATTCCCGAGGTTTCTCGGGTGGGGGAGTGAGGGTCGGTCTTCCTGATGACCCACCCGGAGATGCAATCCCCAGGTAGATAAGGACCTCATCCGTGGTAATCCGTACGTTCGGCTGGTCGTTCGGCGTGACGGTGGCCGGTCTCGCCGTCGCCGCCTATTTCTGGGGGGCGACCGGATTCGGCATCGTGCTGATCCTGTCGATCCTCGAGATCTCGCTATCTTTCGACAACGCTGTAGTAAATGCCACCGTCCTCAAGAAGATGAATGCCTTCTGGCAGAAGATGTTCTTGACGGTCGGCATTTTGATCGCCGTCTTCGGTATGCGGCTCGTCTTCCCGCTGCTCATCGTCAGCCTGACCGCCGGAATCGGTCCGGTGGACGTGGTCGACCTCGCGTTCCACGACGACAAGATGATCGACTGGATTACCTACGCGCAGCACCTGGACGAGGCGCATCCGGCGATCGCCGCCTTCGGTGGCATGTTCCTGTTGATGATCTTCCTCGACTTCATGTTCGACGACGAGCGCGAGCACCGCTGGATCGGCCCGCTGGAGCGGTTCACCGGCAAGCTCGGCAACTTCGATGTGCTCTCCACGCTGATCGCGCTGATCACCCTCGTGGTCGTGGCCCAGACGCTCTCGCCCGCGCACAAGGAGGGCACGGTGATGGTGGCCGGCGTGCTCGGCCTGATCGCCTACTTGGGCGTCGGCGGGCTCTCGGACTACTTCGAGACGCACGGCACGCTGGCGCACATGAACGAGGAAGAGGAAGAAGCCGAGGCCGCGGCGGCCGCGGAGCCGGCCAAGGCCGAGGGACGCGGCGGGCCCAAGCCCGTGCAGCTCGCCGCCGGCAAGGCCGCGTTCTTCATGTTCCTCTACCTCGAGGTGCTGGACGCGTCGTTCTCCTTCGACGGTGTGGTCGGTGCGTTCGCGATCACCCAGGACCTGCTGATGATCACGCTGGGTCTGGGCATCGGCGCGATGTACATCCGGTCGCTCACGGTCTACCTGGTGCGGCAGGGCACGCTGGACGACTACGTCTACCTGGAGCACGGCGCGATGTACGCGATCGGCGCCCTGGCGAGCATCCTGCTCCTGTCCATCAAGTGGGAGATCCACGAGGTGATCACCGGTGTGATCGGGGTCGGCTTCATCGGCGTCGCGTTGATCTCCTCGATCATGCGCAACAAGCGGATCGGCCACGTGCCGGGGCAGAACGGCCAAGCGGCGGCCGACGCCTGAAACCTGCTTTGAGTTCCAGTCATTGGGATGCGGGGTCCGGCTGCGCGAGGAGCCGGGGCTCGGTAGAAGGTCGATGACGCGTGGTGATCTGGCCGATGGCGAGCGGGAGTTGATCGATCCGCTCCTCCGATCGGGGAGTACCGGCCCGTATCCGGTGCGGTTGCGGAACTGTCTCGACGGGGTGATGTGGCGTTTTCGGACCGCCGGTCCGTGGCGGGACGTGCCCGAGAGCACGGGCCTTGGCAGACCGTCGTCCACCGGCGCTTTCAGGCACGGGCCCGGCCGGGACGGACGCTGTTGGCGAATAGGTAGGTGGCGGCTCGTAGCAGTCTGGTGTGCCACCCATCGGAATGATGGGCGCGGTCGGGTGTCACCCGTCGGCAGGGTTACTTGAGCGCATCGCGTCGGCAAGAAGGAGGCCGAACGTTCGGAACGATCCCGTTAAGACGAGGTGAGTGGCGATGACCCCGACCGTGTCCACGAGTACTCCCGAACGGCGCGGCATCACGACTGGTACCCGGTCCCGCTGGATGATCGGGCTGCGATTTCGCGGCGCCAACGGAGGGTTCGTCCTCCACTACTACGTGGTGGACGCGCGGCAGGACCGATCCGGCGCCCTGCGATACGCACTGGGTCAAGCGATGCGGTGCTCGGAGATCGAGCAACGCGACGACGCCCCGATCGACACGGGCTGGTCGGAGATTCGGTTTCTGACCCTGGACCCGATCAGGCGTCTGCGTTTCGACACCGGGCCCGCTTGAGGACATCGAGCCGCCTTCGAGGAGGCGACGCCAGCACTGCGGGAAGAGACGAGGAACGGCGATGGCGGCCCCGGACGCCATCGTCGCGGGGTCGAAGCGGGGGTGGCGTCGGCCGCGGGTGGGCATGAACATCACCCCGCCGTCGTAGGACCCCGACGCGGTCCCGTCATCCGCGGCGACCAGTCGCAGCAGGCCGCCCTGGTGGAACGGGACGATGCGGGGGGCGACGATCACGCCTTCCCGCGCGCTCTGTTCGATCTACGCGTGCGGGACGCGGCCCACGGCCGCGGTGGCGATCACCCGTTCGAACGGGGCGTGTTCGCGGTGGCCGAGTTCGCCGTCCCCGCACACCACGTCC
>NZ_KB889568.1 GCF_000372745.1 Embleya scabrispora DSM 41855
GGAGGGGCTGCGGCCCAGCTCGGCGGCGATCGTGCGGACGCCGGCCTTGTCCCGCAGCCGGTCGGCAATGTGGATGCGGTCGGCTTCGCGCAGGTGTCTCGACGGGCCGGACGAGGGCGCCGCGGTGATCGGCGGCGCCCCCTTCCTGCCTGCGGTCGGGCTGTACCCGTTGCGCCATCGCTTCCCCGTGCGGACGTTGATGCCGACGACCCGGCATGCCTCCGCGAACCCCAGTCCTTGATCCACGAGCCGGAAGTATTCCTCCCGCTCCCGGGCCGGTTTCACGGGACCCTGAGGTTCCCGAGTCCCACGGATCTCGAAGTCCATCGCATCCCCTGAGCTGGGGTGTTGCGACGACCACTAGAACCCAAGGATTCGGCCGGGGCGCTCTTGTTGGAGGCGCCGGCGAAAAGCACGCCTTCGCGCCCGGAAAGACGGACGCCGCACCGCCCGTCGAAGGCCCACCGCGTCCGCCCCGAAGCGCAAGCCGGTATTCCGCAGGGCGTCGCAGCCGGCGACGCACCGCGCACGCGTCGGGCGACCTGCGGAAGAGGGACACTGGAGATGCAGCGGCACCGCACCCGGCGCCGCCGGGTGCCGGTGGGCCGCAGGAGGTCACCATGCCTGACACCGAGGTGCGCGGCGAGCACCGGATTCACGACGACCACCACGGAATGCACTCGCCCCCGCGCGTGGTGGTGCGGGGAAGCGACATGCGCCTGTCCGACGAAGACGCCACATCGGAGCAGACCGCCCACGCCTACGAGACGTCGCAGGCCGAGGGTGACCGCACCGAGGACGAGGACGAAGACGGCTGACCGATCGGATCGACAGGCCCGGCCCCGGCCGGATCGGCAGGAGGCCGCACGGCCTTCGGGAGCGCCAGCGCGGCCGGGAGACCGATGAGGGCACCCACCGCGACCACCGCCACGGCGGTCCGGATCCCGCCCACCGAGACCAGCACCGCCAGGCCGGCACCGGAGCCGAACTGGAGTGCGGTGGACGCCAGTCCGGACGCTGCCCCCTGCTCGGCGTCCGCGACGCCCGACGCCGCGGCGACCCACATCGTGGTGAACACGATGCCGGTGCCCAGCCCGAAGGCGACGATCCCGGGCAGCAGCCCGACGTACGACGAGTCGTTCGTCATCCCCGTCGCCAACACCGCGGCTCCCAACGCGGCGACCGCGAACCCGACCATCAGTGTCCGACGCACGCCCAGCCGCCCCGCGAGGCGCTCACCCGCGAGATTGCCCACCGTGATCGACAACGTCGGACCAAGGAACGCGACCCCCGTGCGCAGCGCCGAAAAGCCCATCTCCCCCTGGAACCACAACGTCAGGAAGAACGGCACCGCCTGCAGGGTCAGTCCGAACACCAGGATCACCCCGGTCGCCGCCGTCAGACCGCGGTGCGTGAACAGGCGCGGCGGCAACAGCGGATCAGCCGTCCGCGACTCCACCGCGACGAATCCCGCGAGCAGCAGCAGCGCCACTCCCGCCGCGCCCAGCACCTGGGGATCCGTCCACCCCCACTCCGGTCCCTGCGCGATCGCGAACACCAGCAGCGTGAGCCCGACCGTGCCGGTCAGCGCCCCCGGGAAGTCGAAGCCGGGCCGCGCCGCGCCCGCGCTGTCGCGCCCGTCGTGCTCCTTGCGTCCGTCCTGTCCCTCGCACCTCTCGCGACCCTTACGTCCCTTACCTCCCTCATGCTCTTCACGCTCGCCGCGCCACGCCGCATCGGCGGGCAGCAGCGCGAACGCGGCCGGCCCGGCGACCACGACCAGCGGCACATTGACGTAGAACACCGCCTGCCAGCCGAACGCACTGGTCAGTACGCCGCCGAGCAGCGCCCCCAGGCTCAGCCCGCCTGCTCCCGACACCGCCCACACGGTCAGCGCCCGGGTCCGCGAACGCCCTTCCGTGAAGAGCGTGTTGACGAGCGACAGCGTCGCGGGGAACAGGATTGCGCCGCCCACACCCTGCAGGGCCCGCGCGCCGATCAGCGGGCCCGGCGCGGTGGCGAGGCCGCCCAGGAGCGAGCCGGCGCCGTACAGCGCCATGCCGAGCACGAACATGCGGCGTCTGCCGAGCAGGTCCGCGAGGCGGCCGCCGAGCAGCAGGAGTCCGCCGTACACGACGGCGTACGAGCTGACGACCCACTGCAGCCCGTGGTCGGAGAAGCCGACGTCGGCGGCGATCTCGGGCAGCGCGACGTACACGATCGTGAAGTCGAGTGCGGTGATCAGGCCCGCGAGGGCGAGGAGGGCGAGTGTCCAGGCGGGGCGTGCGAGGTTGGTGGGGCGTGCGAGGTGGGCAGGCGACGGCATGCAGGCCGACCTCCGGAAAGGGCCTCGGGAGTGAGGCGCGCGGATGGGTCGCTTCCCAGCCTGGGCGGGCCGCCGCGCCCTACCCAGGTCCCGGCTTTGCGTACGCACCGCGTGATCACCCTCGCGCCGTCCCCGGTTATGGTCGCGGTGTGGACGCACGTATCGAACTGAGCGAGTTCCTGAAGTCCCGCCGCGCCCGCCTGAGTCCGGAGGACGTCGGACTGCGGGCGTACGGCGGTCGCCGCCGCGTCGCGGGCCTGCGCCGCGAGGAACTGGCGGGTCTCGCCGGCGTCAGCGTCGCGCACTACACGCGCCTCGAACAGGGCAGGTCCGACAGCGTCTCGGCGGAGGTCCTGGCCGCGATCGGGAAGGCGTTGCGCCTGGACGAGGACGAGCGGACGTACCTGAACCAACTCGCCAGGCCCGACACCCGCACGTGTCCCGCGACCGCAATCCCGCCGCGCCCGGGCCTTCGGCACCTGGTGGCGTCCTTCGACGCGACCCCGGCGATCCTGGTCGGGCGGCACACCGAGATCGTGGCGTGGAACTCGGTCGCGACCGAACTCTTCGGCGACTTCGCGACGATGCCCGAGGGCGAGCGCAGCATCTCCGACCTGATCTTCCGCCGGCCGGACACCCGCGACCTGCACGGCGACGGCTGGGAGCGCACGGCGGTCGAACACGTCGCGCACCTACGGGTGTTGTCCGCCTGCTACCGCGGCGACCGACGCCTCATCGCACACATCGAGCGGCTGCGCGCGACCAGTCCCGAGTTCGCACGGATGTGGTCGTCCCATCCCGTGGCGCGCGCGGGTCACCGGTTCTACCGGCTGCACCACGCCGTCGTCGGCGAGCTGGAGCTGTACGGCGAACTCGTGACGCTGCCCGGCGACCTCGAATACAGCGGCCTCGACCTCTTCGCGGCCGAGCCGGGCTCGGCGTCCGAGCACGCACTGCGCCGCTTGGCCGACCTGGGCCGCGACCGGGACACTGCCGCGCGGGCACCCGCGCCCGCGCCCGCGCCCGTGCCATTGCCATCGTCATCGGTTTCGGGACCGCGTTAGCGGTACTCCCGCAGCCTCGGCCGTACGCCCGCCGGTGCCGGCAGCTCGCCCGCGCCGAGCAGTAGCGGGGGTGCCCGGCACCGGCCCGCAAGCGCACCCTCGGCCGCGTCGATGCGGCGCACGGAGTCGCCGTGGTGGGCCTGCGCGGTGGAGTCCGGCACGCCTATCGCGGCGGTTCTCGGTGCCCATGTGGTCCGGGCGCGGCTGCCCTGGGCGGCGGCGCGTGCGTGTCGCTGGACGGTGTGGCGGCCCCAGCCGAGTTGGCGGGCGACGGATCGCAGGCCGTGGCCTTCGGCGAGAAGTTCGTGGACCAGGGCGTGGTGTCGGCGGGCTCGCTCGGCGAACTTCCCCGTGGGTTCGTGCGATTGCCACGAGCGACGCCACCTTGTCGTGGTCGGTGATCACCGCACCGCCGTAGGAGTGGCCGACCAGAGTCACCGGACCCGGCTGGGCGTCGATCACCTGCCGGGTGGTGCCCACGTCGCCATCCAGCGAGATCGTGGGGTTCCGTACGACGGCCACGGTGTAGCCGTCGGCCTTGAGAGCCGCGTACACGCCCTGCCGGCCGGAGCCGGTCACGAAGCCTTCGTGGACCAGCACGACACTCCCGCGCGGTGCGCGTTCCTCCAGGGTTCATCGAGCCCGAACGCGGCCCATGGTCCGAACTGTAGGAATGTCGGCGATCGTGTCGCCCCGTCAAATGACGTAGCTCCGGGGACCGGTGTCACTGCCGGTTGAGGTGCTCCAATGCGTCCCGCAACCCGGCCCGGGAGGTCACGCCCAGCTTGGGGAACACCTGGTACAGGTGGGTGGAGACGGTACGGGGGGACAGGAACAGCTTCTCGGCGATCTGCTTGTTCGACAAGCCGGCCGCAGCCAGGCCGGCGATCTTTCGCTGCTGCGGTGTCAGCATCGCCGCGTCGCTCCCGGCAGCGGGGGCCATCGCGCCGCCGCAGGCGCGTAGTTCCTGGTTGGCGCGGTGGGACCAAGGGTGCGCGCCGAGCCGCTGGAAGGTCTCCAAGGCCGCAGCCAGGTGCCGTCGGGCCTGGGCCGGTGCCTTGCCGCGGCGTAGCCGCTCTCCGTAGTACAGGTGGATGCGGGCATGGTCGAAGGGCCAGCGTTCGGCTCCTGCGATGGCGAGGGCGTCGGCGAAGCCGGGGTGCGGGTCGTCGCCGGCCGCCAGGGCGGCGGACGCGTGCTGCAGCATCCGCAGGCGCGGGGACAGCACGTCCAGCCGGGCGCTGCGGGCGGCGGCGACGTGGCGAACCGCTGCTTCACGGCGTCCGGTTCGTACCGCCGCCTCGACCAGGTCCATGACTGCCCAGAGCGCGTGCGGCGCGAACGGGGGCAGGGTGCCCGCGGGAGCGAAGAGCGTCACTTGGCGGTACGCCTCATCGAAGTCGCCTTGTCCGAGGGCGAACAACGCTTTGGCATGGGCGATGTAGGCGTGCACGGCGTCGGCGCGTCGGGGGCCGGCCCACTGCTGCATCCGGTCGGTCAGGCAGCGGGTCCGGGCGTGGTCGCCGCAGGCTGCGGCGGTGCAGGCCAGGAGGAAGTTCCCGGCGAACGCCGGCATGGGGTAGTGGTACTGCTCGCACAGCTCCAAGCCTTCGCCGACGGCTTGGCGCAGGTCCGGCCACTGGCCGGTCAGCCAGGCGCGGTTGGCCGGCAGGAACAGGGCGTCGATCGCGGTGGTGACGTTCTCGCCGCAGCGTCCCGCGGCCGCGACGCGGTGCAGAGCTTCCGCACACCCGTCGAGCCGGTCCACATACGCGCCGGCGATGGCCACTCGGACGATACGCAGGGGATCCGCCGTATGGGGCAGTGTGGCGATGGCCGCGTCCAACCGTGCCAGGTCGGCCGGGTCGGTGCGGGCCGGATCGACGAAAGTGCTGCGGGCGATCGCCAACAGGTCGGGGGCGGCCGGGTACTTGGCGGTCGCGGTGTCGAAGGGGGCCCACAGGTCGGGCCGGCCGCCGAAGAAGCACACCAGCAGCAGGGTGTGCAGTGCCTCGTCGAGGGTAGCGTCGCCCGGATCGTACGGTGCGGGCTGTGCGGCGATGGCGCCGCACAGCAGGCGGTGCGCGGTGTCGATGTCGCCGGAGCTGTTGAGCAGGTACGTAGCCCCGGCGGCTGCGGCGGCCAGTGATCCCGTTCCGGGCGCGGTACGGCGGGCATCCTCCAGCAGGCGCGGGACATCGCGGACGTCGCCGGTGAGGTTCGCGCCGACGTACGCCGCCTTGGCCAGCCGCCGGGCCCGTTCGGACCCCGCCGGGCTCAGCTCGGCGGCGCGCAGCAGCGCCGCCACCGCGCTCGGCCCGTCGCCACGTCGGGCGTTGGTGTCGGCGCCATCCTCCAGCAGATCGGCGATCTGGTGCGGGCGCAGGCCCGAGGGGCCGGCGTTCGGTCCTCCGAGAGCGACGGGCAACTTGTGGGCCGCTTGAGCCGGCTTGAAGCGTCCGTTGCACCGCGGTGCGTTCCGGATCCACGGCGGCAGGGCGACCGTTTCGGACCGGTGACCGGCCTCCGGTCCGACTCGTAGCCGCCCGGACCACGACCGCCGGCCTGCGGGGCCGGCGCAATCGAGCCACAAGACGGGCAGCGGATGTTTGTTGCGTGAGCCAAGGGCCGCGCTCCACCGTCTGCGAACGCGCTGGTGGGTGAGATACGCGGCGTCCGTCCTTGGCAGCATCCGTCCCAGATCCACTGGGTCCTGCTCGGCACACGGAGCGGGTCGATCATCTTTGGGGGAATCATGCGCGTCCGCGCTTTCACCGCTGCTCTGTCGGGAGCTCTGACCTTTTGCGCCTTTGGCGCCGCACCAGCGCAGGCCGGTCCCGTCAGCCCCACGACGATCATGGCCGTCACGGTCAACGGTGGTCAGCCCATCGCGGTCGGCACCGCCACGAAGACCATCAGCGCCGCCGTGCTCGGCACCAACGACTCCGGGATCGGCGCCGGGATCGTCTTCCTCTGGCATGGCGCCACCGACTACGCGCACCGGGACGCCACACTCTCGGATTCGAACCCGGGCGTGTGCTTCTCCCCCGGCACCTTGGGGCACTGCACATCGACGATCGGCATCACCCCGGCCGGGGACACCGACAAGGCTCTGTACAGCAACTCCCTCGCCGGAACGTGGAAGGTCGCGACCTTCGTGTGGGGCAACAACCATCAGTTGGGCTACTCGTACCAGTACTCCACCGTCCAGGTGCTGAGGCAGGCGAAGCTCTCGGCCGACGCCGCTCCCGAGCCGGCGCACGCGGGCCAGACGATCAACGTCTCCGGCAAGCTCGTCCGCGCGGACTGGGAGACCGGCGCGGACGCGGGCTATGCGAACCAGCCCGTGAAGCTCCAGTTCCACAAGACGGGGAGCACCGGCTTCGTCACTCTCAAGACGGTGATGACCGGTTCAGGGGGAGTCCTCAACACCACGGTCAAGGTGTCCGCCAACGGCTCCTACCGGTTCGCGTTCGCCGGCGACGCCACCACCTCGGCGGTCCAGTCGGTCGAAGACGTCGTCAACCTCGATTAGCCGCAGAGGCCGTCCTGCCGTCCACCGGCGTAGGGCGCTGTCGACGGGGCGGCCGGCCGGCCGCAGTTGCCGGCACCGCGCCCGGCCGCACGGTCCGCCGCCTCACCAGCGAGAACACCGCATCCCGGCGCGATCCGACACCTCATGCCGAACTGCGCGTTCCGGCAGCGGACACCGGAAGAGAACGACCTCTGGCAGCTCGCTGCCCCCGTGCTTGAAGCGGGCGCAGCCGTTGGCTCCTGTGGCGTGCCACCATGTGTGGATCACGACAGGGGGCGATGATGCGCGACGGGCTGCATATCAGCGTGTTGGGCGAGGTGAGAGCCACGTTCCAGGACCAGGTCGTGGATCTGGGAGGGCTTCGGCAGCGCGCTGTGCTGGCCCTCCTGCTGGTGGCACGGGGCGGGATCATCACCAGTGACCAGCTGGTCGACGGGGTGTGGGGCGGGTCGCCGCCGCCAAGGGCGCAAGGCGCGCTGCACGCGTACGTCTCGCACCTGCGACGCCGGCTCGAACCCGGACGGGAGGCCAGGTCCCGCAGCGGCTTCATCGTCAGTGAGGGCTCCGGCTACGTCTTGCGGATACCGGACGAAGCAGTCGACGCGTGGCGCTTCGAACAGTCACTGCGGCATGCCGCCACGATCACCGACCCGGCCGAGGTGGTGCCGGTTCTCGAGGGCGGACTGGCGCTGTGGCGAGGACCGGCGTTCGCCGAGTACTCGGCAGAGCTGTGGGCCCGGGGGGAGACCGCACGGCTGGCGGAGTTGCGTGAGGTGGCTCGTGAGCGGCTGCTCGCCGCACGTCTCCAGCGTGGTGAGGACGCGGTCCTCGTGCCGGAGATCGAGGCACTGATCGGACAGGACCCGCTGCGTGAGGAACGCTGGCGTCTGCTCGCCCTCGCCCTCTATCGTTCGCACCGGCAGGGCGACGCGCTGAGCGCGTTGCGGCGCGCCAGACAGGTCCTCGCCGAGGAACTCGGGACCGATCCCGGCTTCGCTCTGCGCACCCTCGAAGCGGACGTTCTCGCACAGTCACCGGCGCTCGACCGGCCTGCACCTGCCGGATTCGCGCGCCAAGAGGCACCGGCCGCGGCCCCGGAGGGGACGCGAATACGGCCGGCCGGTGCAGCCCGATCGGCTTCCCGGGGCGCGGACGTCCTGGTGGACCGGGACCGGCAGCTGACCGAACTGGGCGACTGTCTGGCCGGTGCGCTGAAGGGCAGGGCCGGCATAGTCCTCGTGGAGGGCCCCGCCGGTATCGGCAAGAGCCGCCTGCTCGCCGAGGTTCGCCGGCTGGCCGCCGAACACGAGGTGCTGACGCTGACCGCACGCGGCAGCCAGCGTGAGAAGGACTACGGATACGGCGCCGTGCGCCAACTCCTCGAACGCCTGGTCGTCAGACGCGGCGGCGAACTGATGACCGGAGCCGCCGCCGCGTCCACCGCGGTCTTCGACCCCGACGCAGCCGACCACGGCCACCAGCCCGACAGCTACGCGGTCCTGAACGGCCTCTACCAGCTGACCCTCAGGCTCGCCGCCGAACGCCCCCTCCTCCTGGCCATCGACGACCTGCAGTGGTGCGACACCGGCTCGCTCCGCTTTCTGGCCCATCTCGCGGGCCGCCTCGAAGGACTCCCCATCCTCATCGCCGTCACCCTGCGTACAGGCGAACCGCACCATGACGGGGAGCTGCTGGCCGAACTCGCCGACAACGCCGCCGCCCTGCGGATCCATCCCACTCCGCTCACGCCGGCGGGCGTCGCAGATGTGGTCCGCGACGCGCTGGGCGAGTCTCCCGACGCGACGTTCGCCGACGCCTGCCACCGGGCCACGTCCGGCAACCCCCTGCTCCTGCGCCAGTTGGTGCGGGCGCTCCAGTCACGCGGCATCCGGCCCGAGGCCGCCCAGGCCGGCACCGTCACCTCGGTAGGATCCAGGGCCGTCTCCCAGCTGGTCCTCAGCCGCCTCGCCCGGCTGCCCGCCGACGCGACAGCCGCGGCCCAGACGGTCGCCGTCCTCGGCGACGGCGCGACACTGCCCGATGTCGCCGCCGTCATGGAAGTGTCCGAGAACGAGGCGGCGGACGCCATCGCGCCCCTGGTCCGCGCCGAAATCATCCGCGACCACTACCCGTTCGGCTTCGTTCACCCCCTCGTGGGAGACGCCGTCTACCGGGACCTGCCGCCCGGCGAAAGACAACTGCGTCACGAGCGGGCCGCCCGCATCCTGCACGCCTCGGCCTCACCCCCCGAGCAGACGGCGGCCCACCTGCTGCTCACCCCGCACCGCGGCGACCCCTGGGTCGTCGACATGCTGTGCACAGCTGCCCGGGAAGCCGCGGGCCGCGGTGCCGCCGACGCCTCGGCCACCTACCTCACCCGCGCTCTGCGGGAGCCGCCCAGCCCCGCCCGACAGCCCGAGGTGCTCCTCGAACTCGGCCGCGCCGAGACCCTCGGCAACGGTCCCGCCGCGGTGGAACACCTGCGTCAGGCCTACGAGACGCTGACCGACCCGCCGCGCCGGGCCGCCGCGGCGCTTCTCCTCTCCCGGATCCTGGTCTTCGCCGGCAGGCAGGGTCAGGCGACCGAGTTCGCCCGGCGCGCCGCGGCCCGGCTGCCCGCCGAACTGAAGGACGAACGGCAGGGCCTGCTGGCGCTGGAGCGGATGAGCGCCTACATGCACGGCCTGGACCGGCAGCCGTGGCGCAGTCCGCAGGACCCCGTCATCGACGGCGACGGGTCCGGCGCCCGGATGCTCGCCGCCTACCTGTCCTGGGAAGCGGCCCAGGACGGGAGTGAACGCAGCGGGGCCGTCGCGCTCGCCCGCTCCGCCGTCGCCGACCGGGTACTGCTGGACGCCGGGGAAGAGCTGCTCTGGTACGCCGCCGCCATCGTCCTGCACCTGGCGGACGAGGAGGTCGGAGAGCTGTGGGGCGCGGCACTGGCCCGCGCCGACGAGCGCGGCTCGCTGTTCTCCGTCCTCTCGACCCACATGTGGCGGGGTTTCACACAGTGGGACCAGGGAGATCTCCGAGGGGCGCTGAAGTCCCTCACGATCTCCGTGGAGCAGCACCAGACCTGGGGCCTCGCACCCGGTGCCTCACGAGGCTGGGACTTCTTGACGGGAGTCCTGCTGGATCTGGGCGATACCGCCGGTGCCCGCGCGTGCCTGGATCGCATGCGCGCCTTGGCCAGGGATACCGAGGGCGCCCTCCTCGCCAGGGAGACGCAGGCCAGGGTGCTCATCGCGGAAGGGCGTCATGACGAGGCGCTCACCAGCTTGGACGCCGCCCGGCAGCTGCGGCCGTCCGTGGTCAACCACGCCTGGCGGCCTTGGGCGCCGCTGCGCGTCCGGGCGCTGGCGGGTGTCGGCGAACGGGCCGAGGCGGAGACCCTCGCCAGGGAGCAACTCGCGCTGGCCCGCCGATGGGGCGCGCCGAGCATGGTGGGTCGGTCCTTGCGGATGCTGGGCGAGCTGCGCGGCGCCCACGGGGTGCCCGAACTCCGGGAGGCGGTGACGCTGCTCGCGCCTGGCCCCGCCCGTCTCGAACATGCCCGCGCCCTGTACTCCCTGGCGGTCCACGGCGCTTCCCAGGAGGCCGAGTCCGCCTTGCGCCAGGCGTACCCCATCGCTGAGCGCTGTGGGGCCGCCGGCCTCCTCCGGTCGATCGGCGACCTCATGGGCAGGCGTAGGTGAAGGTGGCCGACGCGTCTGCCGGGTCGGGCGACAGGATCTCCAGGGTGGCGGTCGCCCGCACGGTCCCGTGGCCGTCGAAGGTCCAGCGCAGGACGACGTCCGTCCGGTGCGCGTCCTGGGCGACCCGCTGCCGGAAAATGTCGGAAACCGTGCCGTCGCTGCGCTTCCAGCGGTAGGTCACCGTGCCTTCACGGCCGTTGGTGTGCAGGGTGCCGATGACCGTGGCGGTGCCGTCGCAGGCCGGACCCGCGGCATCGGTGTGGACGGTGGCTCCGGTCACGGCCAGCGCGGGTGCGTACCGCTGCCAGGCGAGGTAGGCCGCCACCGCGATCAGTACGACCGCCGGCAACAGCCAGCCGCCGAGGACGCCCCTGCGCGGTCTACGTCGGCGTGGGACGTCCTGCGGCCTCGGGCCCGGGGATACGGTGCCGTGCCAGACGCTCGCCACCCGGCCGTCGGTGGTGTTTGTCAGGGCGGGCACTCCGGGGCCGAAGCGGGGCGCCTCCTCCGACCCCGGTGCGACGGGTTCCGGAGCGTGCAGTGTGGCGGCGAGGGCAGCGGGCGTCAGTCGTACGGTGCCGATTTCGTCCGCGTGCGGACGACGCACGGTTGCCCCCGGTGTGACGGGTTCCGGAGCGTGGAGCGTGGCGGCGAGGGCAGCGGGCGTCAGTCGTACGGTGCCGACCTCGTTCGCGGTGGGAAGGCGTACGGTGCTCTCCTCGGGGCTGTCCTGAGGCGTTTCCTGAGGTGTCGTCATCCGGCATCCTCTCCTTCGTACGGCGTGGATCCCCGGACTCTCAGCGGGGCGGGTTGCAGCCGGAGGGCGCTGAGACGGTCACGAAGGCACCGCTGCCGGAATCGGCGGCCGGGCTGGTCGAGACCTTGACGCCGAGGTAGGGCGAGCGTTCCGGGGTGATGAACGTGTGGGTGTACCTGCCGGAGACCTGTGTCCGCCCCTCGGGAAGGGCGACCGCGTCGGTGGCGACCACCGTCCCGACCGCCCTGGCGGAGGAACCGGTGAACCAGGTCAGGTTGAGCGTTCCGTCGGCGGCCCCGTCGGTCAGTACGGTCACGGAAGCCACCAGGGCGCACCCGGAGCCCAGTGGACCGCTCGCGTCGATCTTCACGGAGACGACATGGAGTTCCGGCGCCGGGGTGGCGGGCGGCACGGTGGTGCCCCCGCCGGAGGTACTGCCGCTGCCCGTTCCCCCCGAGGTGCCGGTGCCCCCGCCGGGCGATCCGCCCGACCCGCCCGACGACCCTCCCGAGGCGCCACCCCCGGTGGAGCCGGAACCGGACGAGCCGCTGCCTCCCCCGCCACTCGACGAACCACCGGGGAGGTCGTTCCGGCCCGCGGGGCTGTCCGTGCCCGGCGCCGCCACGCCCCCGGCTGACGGCTCGTCAGTCGCCTCCGGCGCCGAAGCGGACACACTGGGTGCTCCGGTCGTCGACGGCTCCTCGCTCGCGGCTGCGCTCGCGGAAGCACTGCCGGATGGGGAACCGGACGTCGAAGGGCCGGACGCCGCCACCGGTTCGTTCACCGGGTGGCCGCTGCCCACGGCCACCGCGGTCACCGTGATCCCACCGAGCAGCAGCGCGCCGGCGGCCATCCCGGCCAGGGCCTTTCCCTTGCGGTTCAGCGGCGGACGACTGTATTTGCCCCGTTCCGGGCCGGGGCCGGGCCCGAGGCTGGGGGTGGCGCTTGAGCTGAGGCCGGGGCCGGGGCCGGGGCCGGGGTCGGGGCCGAGGTCGGTGGTGGCCAGCGCCGTGGTGCCCGAGGCGCCGCCGGGGTTCGCCCAGGGGAACAGCAGGGGCAGCAGGGCCGCCAGTGCGGCGAGTTTGCGCTGCCCCCGTTCCTCCCAGTCCTCGCCGTAAGCGGCTGCCGCCACGGCTTCGAGCTCGGCTACGAAGTCCGCAGCGCTTGCCGGACGTTGCCCGGGCGTCTTGGCGAGACCGCTGCGGATCAACGGGCGCACCCGCTCGGGGGCGAGTGCGTCCGGGACGGGCGCCGCCATGTGCTGCATCGCCAGTTCCCTGACGGTCTCGCCGGCGTACGGCTTGGCGCCGGTGAGGCACTCGAAGAACGTGGCGGTCGCCGCGTACACATCCGTCGCGGGACTCGCCGGCCGGCCGGTCCACTGCTCGGGCGCCATGTACATGGGGGTACCGGCCGATTCCCCGGCTTCCCCACTGGGCACCGCGATGCCGAAGTCGACCAGCTTGGACGTCCCGTCAGCGGCGATCAGGACGTTGTCGGGCTTGTAGTCCCGGTGTACCACCCCCGCCGCATGGGCGGCGGCAAGGCCGAGCAGCGATCCCTTGAGCACGGCGAGTGCCGCCTCGGGCTCGGTGGCGCCCTCCTGCCTGAGCAGTGCGCGGAGCGGAATACCGTCCACCAGCTCCATGACGATCGCCGCACCGAAGGACGTCTCCACGTACTCGTAGAACTCGACCACATAGGGGGACCGAAGGGCGCCCAGCAGCTTGGCCTCGGCGCGGAACCCGGCGAGGAACGTGCCGTCGCCACGCAGCCGTTCCGAGAGGAACTTGATCGCCACCGGCGACCCGGTCCCGTCATGCCGGGCGAGAATCACCCGGCCACTCGCGCCCGAACCCAGCCCCCTCGACGGCGTGTATCCGGGAACCATCCACGGGTCCGCGTCGGGTCCGTCGGCCGCGGGGAAGTCCTGCGGCCCGCTCATGCGACACGTCTGTCCGCGGCGAGGCCGGCAAGGAGCCCCTCGCACACCTGGGAGCCCCACGCGCGCGGGCCGTGAACAGGCGCCCCCTGGAGCACGCCGCCACGGTGGGCACCGACGACCGTCGGATTCAGCATTTCTTCCGTCCTCGTTCTGTCGGATGTGCGTGAGTCGCCCTACATGCGCATGGTTCGCTCTCGGTCTTGCGGCTCACTTGCATCCGCTCCGGAGCGTCCGGAACTCCGGACGGGTACGGCCCGGTGCCGTGGTTGTGCCGGAGAACCGGACCAGGCGGTCCGGCGGGCCGCGAGGCCGACCGTCGGCCGATCAGCAGGAACCACCACAGGGCGCGGGCGCCGGTGAAAACCGCGCCCTGTATGATCCACTCCATGCCGAGGCGCCCGCGGGGCAGTCGGGTACGTTCACCTCGGAGATGTACGGCCCGCCCGAGACGTCAGAGTTCGCCCAGGATCCTTGCCTTGGCCTGCTCGAATTCCGCGGGCGTCAGGGCACCCGAGGCCAGCAGCGCCCGCAGCCGTTCGAGTCGCACGAGTGGATCGCCGGCCGGTGCCGGAGACCCGCCCGCGGACGCCTGGTGGCGCAATAGGAGGCGGATCATGTCCCCTCCCCGCCCGGTGTACGGGTGGGCCGGGCGAGGTCCGGCGATCTCGCCGTCCGGCGCGAACGGCTCGGGGGTGCCACCCCGGAGGCATGCCCTGAGCAGAAAGACGCTCAGCATTCCCGTGATCAAAGATATCGGCAGCGCGAACGCCCATTGAGCGGTTCCCGCAGGGCATTCGCGCTTCGACACGTAAACCCCACCCGACGAACAACTACCGGTGCGTGCCAGTTGATAGAAACTGTATGCGGCGACTGCCAGCGACGTGAGGAGCAAAAAGCCACCGACACCGGCGCGCAGAAAGGATTTCATGATCCCAGACCCCCTGAACAGCGTAGCTTGCGGGCCGGCGAAGGACGCCGGCGTCCCGTCCACGGAACACGGGAGACGACACCGGGAGAGAAGGGCTTCGTCGACGGCGCCACCAAATTGGCGACACTGGGGAACGCGTAAGCCGGCGGGCAGGCGCATCCCGAGGGGTGCGGTGATCGATCCGGCCTTGCTGACCAGGTCGTAGATCTCGTTGCTCGCAAGCGACTTGGCGAACCGCGGAAATGCGTCGGCGTCCGTCGGAGGGGCTTCTTCGCCGACACCTGTGAGCGTAACCGCCCATCGGTCACAAGGGTGACCTTCTCGCGGAACTCGCTCGGCACGCGGGCGGCGAGCATGCCGCCGATGCTGCCGCCGACGACGACCGCGAGCCCCAACCGTAGTGTCACGAACAGCCCCTTCGGCGCTGATGGGTTCGGGCCGGTGGAAGCGCGAAAAACGGAAGACGCGGATGTCGCCTGCGTCGTTCCGGGCTTCGGCCGGGCCCCGTTCCGGTGGACGAATCCCCGGCCGAGCCAACACTCCTCCGCCCCCCTTGCGGTGGACTTGCGACCGACTAGCACCTCGGCCGGCCCGCCGGAGGCCAGGAACCTCCCGCCGGCCCGGACTTCCGCTGTCGCCGACGAACGGGATCCCGGCGGAATCCGCAACCGCCTTCGCGCCGCCGTGTCCGCCCGAGGCTGCGCGGGGCGGGAGCGCGCGACGCACGGGCCACGCAAGAACGATGCAAGGCGTGTGCCGGAACTTTGGTGACGAGCGGCGAGGGACCGTGTGCACCGGCGCCGGAGAGCATTTCGCCCACCCCTCACGCAACCGCGCCTCGAGCGACCGGGCACGCCTGGACGCTCGCGGACCTACCTCTGGGAGAGTCATGCGAATACGCACGATCACCGCCGCCCTGTGGGGCGTCCTGGCCCTCACCGTGCTCGGAGCCCCGGCAGCACACGCGGCCGGAAGCGACGACAACACCACGGCCAGGTCGGCGACACACAATCCGCCGATGTATGCCGTGCCGCCGGATCCGTATGTCGTGTCGGGCGGCTCGGCGACGCACAATCCGCCGACCTACGCCGTGCCGCCGGACCCGTACTTCGTGTAGGGAACCGCACGGCGAACGCACCACGACGAGTTGAACGGGGTCATGGCGGTACTCGTACGTGGGCGGTCGCGTTCCGGGTAGAGCCGGCCCCGGACCGCACCCGCACACGCGGGAAGCGGCTTTCGGAGGAGGCTCGTTGTCGTCCTCCGCCGGAGGCTCGGCCCCGCATACGGGATGACGTTGGCGAACGCGGGTTCCTCGCCTCGCCCCGCCGGGTGTCACCCGGCGGGGCGAAGCGCTGCCGGCCGGCCGGCGCGGGCCCGCGCCCGGCGGCGTTGGGCACGGTGGACGAGCTGGAGACACGGCCGTGTGGGTCACAGGCGGCAACGTACGAGATCCGGGTCGGGGTTGGGGTCAGGTCAGGGAGAGATGGGTGAGGCGGGCTGCTGTGTGAAGGTCCGTCTCGATGCGGGCGGCGGTGGAGAGCAGGGCCGGGAGGTCGCCGAGATCCCGGGCGTCACCGGCGCCGACAGCCCCGCCCTGACCGGAGTTGCCAACATCCCCGACGACACCGGATCCCCCCGCGGCTGCCCGGGTGCTCTCGCGCCACTGACAAGGACAGGTGTACCGGGCGGGATGGGGTTGTTCGCGGTCGTGCCGCAGCCGTGTTCTGATGGATGGGTGAGCGAAAACGGCTCCATGCGCTTGTTCGTGGCGCTCGTGCCGCCCCCCGAAGCGGTGGCGGAATTGCGTCGTGCCGTCGACCCGATCCGCTCCCGGTACGACGGGCTGCGCTGGACCGGGCCCCAAGGTTGGCACCTCACTCTCGCCTTTCTCGGCACGGTGGAGCCGAAGACCCGGATCGAGTTGGAGACCCGGCTCGCCCGCGTCGCCGCGCGCCATCCGCCGCGGAACCTCGCGCTCACCGGCAGCGGCCGTTTCGGCGATCGCACCCTGTGGATCGGGATCCGGGGCGATCGGCGGGCGATGGCCGCCCTGGCCGTGGCCGTACGGCGCGCGGCCGGCAAATGCCATATCCCGATCGAGGACCGGCCGTGGCACGGTCACGTGACTCTGGCCCGCGCCGCCCAACCACGCGGGGCGGGCGGGCGGCGCCCTCGGGGCAGTGCGCTCACCGCCCCGGCGGCCGATCTCGCCGGATTCGACGGGGTGGAATGGACCGCCGCCCGGCTGCACCTGGTGCGGAGCGTCATCGGCAACGGCCCGGCCCAGTACCACGACGTGGCGACGTGGCCGTTGGTGGGCAGGCTCTCATCGCACGTCCGCGCGGGAACCCGGGATGGTGCCGAGGAGTCCTGTTCGAAGTGAGCACCGCCTGAGCCGTACCGCTTGTCGCAGGGGCGGAGTACCGTTCCCGGTCCGTTGACCCCCGGGAGCCGCACGGCCGCCCCCGCACATGGCGCCCGGGACGCACAGCGTTCCGGGCCACACAGAGCAAGCTCAGTCGTATTCGACCAGCCGGTATCCGACGCCGCGCACGGTCTCGATCACGGGCCTACGGCCCGCCGCGCCCGACGGCCCGGCCGTACCCGTACCCGTGTCGCGACCCTCGCGGCCGATCTTGCGCCTGAGGTAGCCCACGTACACCTCGACCACGTTCGCGGGCCCTTCGTAGTGCGCGTCCCACACGTTCGCCAGGATCTCGGTCTTCGACACCGCGTCGCCCGCACGCCGCATCAGGAACTCCAGCAACGCGAACTCGCGTGGGGTCAGCCGTGTTTCCTCGCCGTCGATCTCGACGCGGCGGCGCGCGGGGTCCAGGGTGAGGCCGCCCACNTCGAGCACCGCGGGCCGTACCGGCGCCCCCCGACGCACCAGCGCGCGCAGACGCGCGATCAGGACCACGAAGCTGAACGGCTTGGTGAGGTAGTCGTCCGCGCCCAGATCGAACGCGTCCGCCTGGTCGTACTCGCCGTCCTTCGCGGTCAGCATCAACACCGGAGTCCACACGCCCGCCGCGCGAAGCCGCTCA